>CAYXMQ010000048.1:0-2030 GCA_964466195.1 uncultured Thiobacillus sp. | reverse complement strand
GCACGGCCTTGTTGGCGTAGACGATGCGCCGCTCGGTGTCGGCCATCATGACCCCCGAGGACACGTTGTCCAGCGCAATCCGGATGCGCAGGTTGTCGTTGGCGATGCGCTGCGTTTCGGCGACGTTGAACCACAGTTTGATCTGCATGTTGGCCAGCGCTTCCAGCAATTTGCCGATTTCATCGTGGCGATCCACTTGAATGGCGTTGTCGTAATGGCCGTCCGCAATCTGTTCAAAACACGCCATGCTGCGTTGCAAAGGCCGTACGATGGCGTGAATCAACGACCAGCCCATGGCGCCGATGCCGGCCATGGCCAGAAGGAATATCAGCGACACGTCAGTCAGCAGAGCCGTGGCGCGGGATTCCGCCATGTTCCGCTGCTCCTGCGCGTACTGTTCCAGCGCACCGATCAGCGCAATGGTGTCGTCGTTGAGCCGCGCGTAGAGCGGATTGATATTGTCGACCAGCATTTCGCCGATGTCGTCGTACATCGTCGCCTGCAGAGCGGCCTTGGCGGGCAGGATGCCATCCTGGCCGAAGCGGGTGCGTGCGGCCTGGAATTTCTCCAGGGCGGCCTGCACCGTGCGGGTCGCGGCCATCGTCGGGTCGAACTCGATTTTGGCCAGTCTGGCCCAGCTTGCGTTGATTGCGTTGGTGTTGTGCGTGATGGCATCGAGATGCACCTGAATGCCGTGCTCGTGCATTCGGGCGATCGGGTCGCTCGGATTGTGCTGCATGCCCAGCAACACCTGGCCGCGGCTGTCGGCCAGCAGATAGCGAATCTCATTGGCCAGTCTGGCCGGTTCCAGCGCGCGCGCATACACCTCGTCGATGCTGGCATTGGATTTGTGTATGCCGATGATGCCGAGACCGCCGACGATCGCCAGGAAGGCGGCCATCACGGCGGCGGCGGTGGCCAGACGGGTGCGCAGGCTCATGTTGCGGATGCGCTCGCTGATCCCGCGCAGCCCGCTGTGCAGCAACCGGCCTTGCTGGAAATGGCGGCCCTGGGCGCGGCCTGCACGGAAATCGTCGTACAGCGCCTCGGCGTCCGCTACTTCGGCGCGCGAGGGCTTGGCGCGGATCGAGAGATAGCCGGTAATCTTGCCGTCCAGCTTGATCGGGCTGGCATAGGCGCGCACCCAGTAATGGTCGCCGTTCTTGCGGCGGTTCTTGATCAGGCCGGTCCAGGGGTGGCCCGCCGCCAGCGTGTTCCAGAGGTCCTTGAAAACCTCCGGCGGCATGTCCGGGTGGCGCAGGATGTTGTGCGGCGCACCGAGCAATTCCGACTCACTGAAGCCGCTGGCTTCGATGAAGTCCGGATTGAAGAAGGTGATGAGGCCCTTGGTGTCGGTGGCCGAGACGATCTGGATGCCGTCGCGCAGCAGATATTCGTTGCCGGTCACGGGAAGGTTCTGACGCATGCTGCTTGCTCCTGCTTACGGATGAACCGCTCAACGGCGGTGCTGCCGTTTCATGGCCACGATGTTCTGGATGGTGCGATTGGACAAGTCGAAGAAATCGCCGACCAGCAAACTGCTGGCGCCCATCTTATCGCCGGCCTGGGCCTTCCTGAGTATGTCGGCGGCGCAGACATGGAATTCGGCATGGCTTTGGCGCAGTGTCGCGTACTCGGCCAGATGCTCGAAGCGCTTGCCGGCGCCGTAGATCCACTTGCCCAGCGCACAGGCGCGGTCCTGGCAGACTTCGTTCGGGTCCAGTTGCATCTCGTCGCCGCCGGCGATGGCGCTGCGCAGTTTCTGTTTCCAGGCCTGATGCGTGTCGATGATGGCGTCGAAATCGACATCGCTGTTGGCACTCGGCGCCGGCAGTCTGTGCTGGCCGGCGATGGTCGCCGGCGGCAGGCTGCGCGGCGCTGCGGGCAAGTCACGGGCCGGATGGCGTCCTGACCCTGTCAGGAGCGTCTGACTGGCCACGGCCTGGCCGCGCCGCGTTCGGAACGCGGCCACGGCTTCGGCCAGGCTGGCGGCCTGATCCTGCATGGACTCGGCGGCGGCGGCGGCCTGT
>CAYXMQ010000047.1:0-3020 GCA_964466195.1 uncultured Thiobacillus sp. | reverse complement strand
ACGGCCTGCGCCCGTTCGCCAGCAACAGCCACACCCTGGCCTCCCTCGCCAATCCCGACAGCCTGTCGATCTGGGGCGAGGCCGGACACGATGCGCTGGTTGGCGGCGACGGCAACGACGGCGCCGCCGAGCGGGTGGATACGCGGAACTTCCGGCCGCGCACCACCGCGCGGCGCACTACAAAAAAACGGCCCGCCTATAACTTTCGACCAATTGTTCGGATGAAACAGGCCGCCTAAGCTACGGGCCAGAAATTGCCAGTACAAAACGCCCAGGAACCAAGCATTCCGGGCAACAAACAAGGGGAGGGAAATCAGGATGAAACGAGGGATGGGGTTGGTGCTGTGCCTGGTGATCGGCCAGCTTCAGGCGGCGAGCTTCGATTGCGGCAAAGCGGGCACGAAGGTCGAGAAGCTGATCTGTGCCGACGCGGAACTCTCGAAGCTGGATGAAAAGCTGCTTGAAACAACAGGGAGGCCGTCAGCATGAAACGCGAAACAACGATGAAGCACTGGATGTTGGGAATTTCACTGATGATTCTGGGAGGCGGAATGAGCGCGAATTCAATGAGTGGCGTGGGCGATTTTGCCAAGGCGATGGCGGAACGCGCCCTGGAGCCACGGCATGCGAGTTGGAAGGAAGAAGTGCTGCTGCATGACGGCAAGAAACTGATCGTGGAGCGGTCGCAGGGCTATGGTGGCTACGCCGAACCTGCCAGTAAGGAGCGGAGCTTAGCTAAAGAGGAGTGGGTATTCCGGATACCGGGCAGCGGCCGGAAAGTTACCTGGAAATCCGACTTCCGTCGTCCACCCGAAGGCGACAGCCTGATGCTGCTGCAACTCAACTTTCTGGAGGGCGTGCCCTACATCGCCACTTCACCGGCGGGCTGTCTTTCCTACAACCACTGGAAACGTCCCAACCCGCCCTATGTGTTCTTCAAATACGACGGCAAGGCTTGGCGGCAGATTCCGCTCTCTGCGTTTCCCGTCGTGTTCAGGGAATCAAATGTCGGGGGGGGGACAAATCCCAAGAAGCTAGCAGGCACTACGTTATCGGCAGACAGGATCAGGGAAGAAAACCGAAATCTTGAGCCGTATTTGAGGGAGATCATTCGCGAGCCGCTGCCGAGTTCTCAGTTGTGTCCACCAGAACTGACGGGGTTCAAGGCTCCCTATCCGATACCGCCGAAGGCTGGCGGAGCGGGTGGGAAGTGAGATGCCGATTGACTTGAACGAATTCATGCACTGACCAAACAGGGAGTAATCATGACCACACAATTTGAAATCGACTGCGCAATGATGGCGGGCCTTGCTTATCAATCTACACGCGACAAGATCAACTGGTTTCCAGCGCCTTCTGGTTGGGTGGAGTTCTCTCATGTGCCCAATAGCACTTACCCAACCTCACTGAGCTTTGAAGCCTCCGCTTTTCAAAATGCGTCTGGTGAAATCGTCATCTCCTACGCTGGCACATCGCAGCTTACGGACTGGATCGCCAACCTCACTCTCGGCGCAGGATTTAGCGCTCGCCAGCTTGAGCAGGCCGCCCTCTACTACCTCCAGGTGAAACTGGCCAACCCCGGCGCCACCATCAGCTTCACCGGCCACAGCCTCGGTGGCGGCCTGGCCGCCTTGATGGGCGTCATGTTCGACGAGCGCGTCGTCACCTTCGACCAGGCGCCATTCGCCCTTTCAACCAATGCTTTGACCCGCTCCAGCCTGGAGGTATATCTGAACCTGCATGGCTACAGCGACACCCAACTCGCCACGCTTGCGCCGGAATTCCTCTCCTACAGCGACGACGGCAGCCGCAACGCCAACGTCACCGGCTACTTCGTGCAAGATGAAGTGCTGCAAATCCTTCAGCGTCCACCACTATCGCTTTCAACCCTCGGCACACCGACACCACTGCCTCACAACAGCGTGGATGTAAGTGGTATCGATCTCCACTCCCAAGCGCTACTCTCCGCTTTTCTGCAAAACGAAGCCTTCCGCGCCATCACCTTCAAGCTGCCCGAATTGCTGAAAATGGTGTTCGACAGTGCACTGTATTACAACGATCCCAACAAGCTGATTAACCCCGCACGCAACTTCCTCGAACACCTCGTCCGCCACCAGGCTGGCGTTACCGGGTCCATCCCCGCCGACGCCATGCTCGACCGCTTCACCGCCGACCTGCTTAAAGTCGCCCAGGACGGCGGCTTCACCCTCACCAACGAGCACATCACCCGCACCCTGGTGGCCTTCGCCATGCAGAAATACTATGAAGAGCCCGCCAGCGGCGCGGATCATGGCAAAGCGCTGTTCACCGATGTCTCCGGCGGCATCCGCTTCGACCGCACCGACGTCGCGGCCAATCTCTCGAATGCCAAGGGCTGGAACCTGTATTTCCAAAACTATCTCAACACGCTGCCGCTCGCCGAACACCAAATCGTCCTGCAACTCCTGCCCGCCGCCACCGACTGGTTCGTCCAGGCGGGCAGCGTCAGCCTGAACACCACGGCAGACCCCCGCAAAGCCTTTATGCTGGGCGGCATCGGCGCCGATATCCTCACCGGCGGCAGCGAGGCCGACCTGCTGCTGGCCAACGAAGGCAATGACACCCTTATGGGTGGCAAAGGCAACGACGTTCTGATCGGCGGCGCCGGTTCCGACACCTATGCGTTCACCGCCGGCGACGGCAGCGACACGGTATTCGACAGCGACGGCCTGGGCGCCCTCGTCATCGACGGGCGCCACGCCCAAGGCAAAACCGGCGTGACCCAAGCCGGGAGCTGGCTGCAACTCAACACCACCACCTGGCAGGACCGCCAGCACGGCCTCACCTACAGCCTCCTCGCCCAGCCCGACGGCACGCAAGACCTCTTTCTCAGCGGCGGCCACGGCGCCACGCGAATCAAGAATTGGCACGCCGGCGAACTGGGCATTGCCCTCGACGCGGCCGACCCCGCCGCGCCGCCCTCCGCCACCCTCACCGGCAGCGCGGCCCGCGACGACTTGACCGGCAGCGCCGCCGCCGAG
>CAYXMQ010000046.1:0-3757 GCA_964466195.1 uncultured Thiobacillus sp. | reverse complement strand
TGCCCGAATTCCCGCTGCCAGCAAGGGGCGGCGAGTTTCTCACCAGCCTGCTAGGGTTTCCCCCAGATTGGGACGTTGAATAAATAGACGATTTGTTGTTGGATAATAATTCCCGATTAGTTCGCCGCAGACAAATTGAACATGTAGCCCCCGATTGAGGACGTGGGTTGTCACTCCAAGGTGATCGCATACATCTCTCATTGCCGCCAGCCGATGAGTAAAAGCAACTATTCTGTTTTCACGGTCTCGGCTTCTCGCCTGCGAACGTTCGTGTTTTTCACGCTGTGCCCGGCGCTCAGCCTCGCGCTCCTGTTCCTGCCATTGCCTCCAGCGTTCTCGGTCTTTCTCAGAACGTTTCCGTCCCACCGTCCTATCTCCTTCAATCAACGGCGATTCCAAAATTACGTCTGCTTTATATGGTTCTTGGCCGAACGAAATGACTCGTATCCCTCGCCCCCCACCCGCGAGGAGGCTGGGGTTACGCGAAGCGGCCGACGAGGGGCGAGGGATACGAGCTGTTGGACTGAACCGCTTAGCTCAGACAAAGAAGCCAGAGCGGCTATGTAAATTGAATCCGCCCGGCGGGGCTGGCGGTTGAAGCGAAGCGTCACGGCGGCAAATCCTCCCGAGGGATGCAGGCATTTTTTCTGGATGTTTTCTGCCCGAACGATGGCCGTGACTATGGCCCGGCGCCCCCTTTCGGTCAATGGACTTAAGCCATTCCCTGCCGCCGCCGGGGCCGCCAATCAAACGAATCACAATCCGCACCTCAGCCATGGTCGGGCGGCCCTCTTGAACGTGGCAAGGTCGCCGCCAAACGCATGCGCCCTTCGCCGCAGACCGGGCAGCGTTGAATGTCCACCCCCAGCACCCGCCACGCGAAATCCTCAACCGACTCCTTCACCCTCGGCTCAGGCACCGGCAAGCCCAGCGCCGCCCGCGCTGTCGCCAAACACGCCGCCTTGTGCCGGTTCGCCAGCAGGCCGTAATGGCGGATGCGCTGGAAGCCCTTGGGCAGCACGTGCAACAGAAAACGGTGGATGAAGGCCTCGGCGGGCAGCGCCATGACCCGCACCTGGTTGGCGTGCGCCCGGTCGCGCCAGCGGAATTTGACCTGGTCATCGTCCATCGCCACCAGGCGCTGATTGCCGATCGCCGTACGATGGGTATAGCGGCCCAGATAGGCCAACACCTGTGCCGGCCCCGCGAACGGCGGCTTGGCGTAGACCACCCACTCCTGCCGGGTCAGTTCCGCCAACAGCGCAGCGCGCCGCACTTCCGCCGGCAGGCGCAGTTCGCCCTGATCCAATCCCGCCGCCAGCGCCGCCAAGAACTTGCCGCGAAACACGCGTGACAGCGCCCGCACCGGAAACAGGAAATGCGGCCTGGCGTTCAACCACGTCCCCTCGGCGGTCAGTCCGCCGCCGCTGACCAGGCAATGCACATGGCGATGCGCCCGCAGGCGTTGGTCCCAGGTGTGCAGGATCATCGTGATCGCCGGCTCCGCCCCCAGCCATTTCGGATCGTGCGCGAACGCCAGCAAGGTTTGTGCCGCGCTGGCGAACAACAAGGCATCGACGCCCGCCGTTGGCGACACCGCGTTGATCGTATGCGGCAAGGTGAAGACCACGTGGAAATGCTCCACCGGCAACACCTCGGCCACTTGGGCCGCGACCCAGCGTTCCTTGGTCAGCGCTTGGCATTTCGGGCAATGCCGATTGCCGCAGGAATGGAAACGCACCTCGTCATGGCCACAGGCCGGGCAGTGGTAGACCTGGCCGCCGAGGGCCGGCGTGCGGCAAGACACGATGGCGCGGATCGCACGCGCCTGGAAGCCGGTGAGCGGGTGCTGTTCGGCGAAGGCCGGGGCATGGACGCGCAGGATGTCCGCCATCTCCAGCGCAGGACGCGAAGCAGGCATGCGTCAGCCGCTCAGGGTCTCCAGCAGATTCGTGCGCGACGCGACGGAAAGCGTGCCGGGCTGGGCCAGATGCAGGTAGCGCATCGTGGTGGTGAGGTGGCGGTGGCCCAGCAAGCCCTGGATGGTGCGCAGATCGACCCCGGCTTCCAGCAAATGGGTGGCGAAAGCGTGGCGCAGGCTGTGGATGCCGACGCGCTTGCTGATGCCGGCTTTGTCGCGTGCGGCGTAGAACCACTTCTGTGCCTGGCCGGAATCAACCGGAATATCGGCATGGCGCTGCGGAAACAGCCAGACCCGGGGCCGATAGGCGCGCCAGTACAGACGCAGGGTCTCCAGCAGTTGCGGCGGCAGCAGGCTGTAGCGGTCGCGCGCGCCTTTGCCCTGCTCGACACGCAACGCCATGCGTTCGCTATCGATGTCGGCGACGTGCAGATGGCACACCTCGGCGACGCGCAGGCCGGCGGCATAGGTGGCCATGAGCACGGCGCGGTTGCGCAGGTTGCAAGCCGCGTCAAGGATGCGGGCGACTTCCGCACGGCTGAGGATCAGCGGCAGGCGTTGCGGGATGCTCGGACTGGGCAGGTCGACGACGATGTCGGGTCGTTTGAGGACGGCGCACCAGAGGAAACGCAAGGCTTGCAGGGCCTGGGCGCAGGTGGCGGGGGCGAGGCGCCGTTCGCGCAGCAGATGCAGGATGAACGCCTCCAGATCGGCGGCGGCGAGCTGCTCCGGCGCGGTGTGGGTATGGCGGGCGAGTTCGATGGCCCAATGCAGATAGGCCTCGCGGGTGCGCGGGGCGAAGACGCGCAGTTCCATGGCGTCCAGCATCTTTTGACGTAACGGGCTCATGACAGGCTCCTCTTCGGGTGGATGACCCTTCGAGGGTAGGTCGAGGCCGCTGCCTCACTGCTTCAGATCATGAAAAAAGCGAGCCCAGGCGGGCTCGCTTCGCGGCGGATTTCCACCGCCGGGAGGCGGTTTAGTTCAACGTCGCCCATAACCGGCAGCAAAAAGCAGAGCGACGAAGGAGCGCCGCTTTTTGCTGTCCGAGTTGATGGGCTTGTTAGGACTCATTGTCCAGGTACTTGATGTCAATGGCTTGTAGCCGGTATTTCTCTAGCTCCTGAAGGATGGAGTGCATCTCCGAAATCTCCGCTTCAAGCTGCACGGGCAGGATGTCTTCTCCTTCCTGCTCGCGCAAGCCTTCGCTGGGCTTTAGCTTTGTTGGCTGCCGAGCGAGAGCGGCCTTACCATCGACCGTGATCAGCAACCCATAGAAGGAATGAACCAAGTCGTTTCGCCGCGTCGCCAGTTTTTGAATCCGACTCATGAGTTTGTGGAATTCGGGGTGTGGCACCTCTTGGGACAGGCGGTGAATCTGCGCGTACCGCGTGTAGATTACGTCAAGAGCGCGCGCCTTCGAGTTGAATTCGAGTTCGGCGGCAAGGGTAGAGACGTACTCGGGGTCCGCATCAACGAGTTGGACTGTCAATTCGACCATCGCGGCCTCAACGGCCTGAAACGTCAGCACGAAGTGACCCAATTGAGCAAGTGGTGCGCTGTGGTTCATCGCCTGAGTCCTAACGACGCTGTAGAAAAACCCCATTCCGCCCCGCCCCAACGCCCGTAGCCGAATTTTTTTCAGCCCAGCATTCGTCGCGTCGCGAAATGATCCGTTTCAAGTTTTCCAAGTTTCACCTCCCCGTTTTGCGTTCAACCGGCCTTCAATCAGGCCCATTTGGCGGTTTTCCACCTTGTTTTTCCGTCACCCCGCATAGCCCTGATGCGCCAGTTTCTCGATATTGTGCACCAGGCAGTACAACTTCCATTGGCCGT
>CAYXMQ010000045.1:0-7482 GCA_964466195.1 uncultured Thiobacillus sp. | reverse complement strand
TCACCTGGAAAGATTTGGACGCTGTTCCCTGGTAACTATTGGACGCTGATTGACACGCCAGGACGGATGGCCGTGACCGTGCAATAGGGCTTGAGAACCAGCTTCAGCTTGTTGGCCTGCTCCAAGGCCGTGGCCTGGACCAGCGCCTGGATGCTTTGCCCTTGTGCCAGGGCATTGGACAGCATGGGCTTGGAATAGAGTGCGCCGCTGTCGGCGGTAACCAGGGTGATGGGCAGGTTGGCCGCCAGCTTGCGTAGTTCTTTGGCCAGCGTGTAGCCGGCCAGGCCTGCACCGACGATGACGATGGGTGCATCAGACATTGCACAGCATTACTCGATGTAGGGCTCGAAATCGGCTTTGGTGACGCCGCAATCCGGGCAGGCCCAGGTGTTCGGAATGTCTTCCATGGCAGTGCCGGCTGCGATGCCTTCCTCGGGAATGCCTTTCGCCTCGTCATAGATGTAGTCGCACACCAGGCAAATCCACTTGCGGGTGCCCACCGCGCTGTCCAGTTCGGCCAGTTGGTTCATGTCAGCGCTCCTTGTAGGGATCGAGCGCGGCCAGTATGCGCGTGAAGATCGGGTCGATATCGCCGGCAATCGCATCCAGCGCCGGGCTGGCGTAAGGCGCAAAGACTTCGCCGGCGGTGCGGAAATTCACCATCGTCTTACCGCCCGCGTCATACAGGTGGATGCGCAGCGGAATGTCGATGCCGGCCGGTTTGTGCGCCTGCCAGACCCGGATCGCGAAATCCGGCCGGAAGATTTCCAGGATCTGGTCGGCCGGCACGGCGATGCCCTTCTTAACGCAGTTGGCCTGGCCGTTGATGTGCGCCAGCACGCCCATCGGCACGGCCTGAGCCGCTTCGGTCAGCTTGGCGGCTGCCGTGTCGGCGTCGAGATTGATGCTGAAGGTGATCATGGTTATTCCCTATGCCGCGCAGCAGGTTGGCGACTGTTCCATCTCGGCCAACTCCTTGCGCAGATGCTTGGTCGCCGGCGTCACGATGGCGATGAAATAGGCTTCGCGCAGGCGGCGCTGGGCGGCGTTGTTGAGCAGATAGCCTTTGGCGCCCAAGTGCAGCATCGCCGCGTTGGCTGCTTTCAGCGACAGTTCGCCGCCGGCCAGGCGCAGCGCCAGCGTGTCCTTGACGTAGGGCGCACTGCCGTCGCGGTCGATCTGATCGGCCAGCGCATAAGTCGCGGCGCGAGCATCGAGCAGTGCGGCCTCGATGTCTTCCACCTGATCGTCGAGGTAGCGGTTGACATGGCTGTGCGTCTTGTTCGAACGCTTCATCATTGCCGCGCAGGCGTCGATCAGGCCGAGGCCCATACCCATCTGCAACAGGATGAAGGCGGATTTGGTGCGCGCGGCAAAAGCGGCGAACTCGGCGCCGGGGCGGCAAACCACCTGGAAATCGGGCAGGAAAGCATCGCGGAACTGGCAGGCGAAGGTATTGGTGCCGTCCATGCCTACGAAATGCGGGCTGGGAACCAGCGTCAGGCCGGGATGATTGCCGGGCACGAAGCCGATCAGCAAACCGGTTTCACCCTCAACCGTCGCGCCCATGTGGAAGTAATGATCGACGCCGATGTTCGACACCCAGGGCAGCGTGCCGTTGATCATCCAACCACCTTCAACCTTGGTCGCCTTCAGGCGCGCCTCCTCGATGCCGCAGCAGGACTTCATCGAATTTGACTGGCCGGTGCCGCCGAGCATTTCGCCCATCGTCAGTTTCGGCAACACGCTGGATTTCAGTTCGGTATTCGCGCTGTTCACCAGATACCACTGCAAGGCGTACTGTGCCCAGACCAGAAAGCCGGTCGAAACGCATTCCTTGGAAGCTTCCTCGATGACCTGGATGGCATGTTTCAAGCCGCGACCGCTGCCGCCGAACTCGCTCGGCGTCATGCTGGCAAAACCGCCGATGCCGCCCAGCTTATGCATGAATTCTTTTGGGTAGGCCGCATTGACGTCGATATCGACGACTTTCGGCGCCAGTTCGGCGGCAATCAGTTCGGCCAACCCGGGCAGCACAGTCCCTGCTTCCGGGAATTTCATGATCTGGGAGGTGGACTCCCGGGTTTTGGTGTTCATTTCAGTTCTCCAGATGACATTTGATTCTGTTGGATCGTCATTCCGGCGAAAGCCGGAATCCAGGATATACGTCTCCTGGACCCCGGCATCCGCCGGGCGGCGATTAGCGACTTCAGGCCAGATCAACCGTCAGGTTGACCGGATTGCGCAGCGTGTTGGCGACCGGCGACCACGCGTTGGCATGGGCGACCAGGTTCTTCAGCTCTTCCTCGCTGGCATCACCTTCCAGATGCACTTTCACGCGCACATCGGTGAAGCCGAGTTTCTTCAACGGATCGAGATCGCCGACGCCCCAAACGGCGGTCACGTTAATGTCGCCTTCCAGTTCGAGTTCGATCTTGCTCAGCTTGATGCCAAGCGCGACGGCATTCGCGTGCAGGCCCACGGACAAGCAGGAACCCAGAGTCGCCAGCACCGCCTCAGAAGGATTCGGCGCGGTATCGTCGCCCAGCAGATGCGGCGGCTCGTCGATCACATGCGCTTCCAGATTGCGCACATAGGTCAGATTGCGGAACTTGCTCTCGCAGACAGTTTTCGCCTTCAGCGTTACCACATTGGTCGGGTTGGCCTTGCCCTTGGTAGCGAGATTGGAAAGACCCACGGCGTCGATGGGTTCCATGCTGGTTTGGGCTTTCAGAACAGTGGCTTCGGTCATTTGCTATTCCTCGATTCAGTCAGGTTGATGGTTGGCCCATCCGGGCTGAATGACATAGAGCAACTGCCGTGCCAGATTGTAAAAAAACAGCAAGTGGCTGTATTTATTGTTGTTTTTATTTTATTTGCGTGATTGTCAATCCAACATAATAACAAATATGTACAAAGTGTTTACATATTGTTTATCAAGCGAGTGGGTGTGCGTCTACATCGTGTCCACCCCCCCATTTGTAACCATCAAAGCCCGAGTTCGCTCAATCCTGGGTGGTCATCCGGTCGCCGTCCCAGTGGCCAGAAAAACTTGCGTTCCGATTCCTTGATGGGCAGGTCGTTGATGCTGGCGAAGCGCCGCATCATGAATCCCGCCTCGTTGAACTCCCAGTTTTCGTTGCCGTAAGCGCGGAACCATTGCCCTGAATCATCCCGGAACTCATAGGCGAAACGCACCGCAATGACATTACCCGTCCAGGCCCACAACTCCTTGATCAGCCGGTAGTCGAGTTCCCGGGTCCACTTGCGTACCAGAAACTGCCGCACCTGCTCCCGGCCGACGGGAAACTCGGTGCGGTTTCGCCAGCGCGTGTCCTCGGTGTACACCAAGGCAACCCGGTCCGGATCACGCGAGTTCCAGGCATCCTCAGCCAGGCGGACTTTCTGTTCGGCGGTTTCACGGGTAAACGGGGGGAGAGGGGGTTTCGTTTCCATCATCAACTCTTTTAATGTGAATGTAGACAGGTCTGTCTAGATACGAGGACTCTATGCCGAGCCAAAGTGCCTGACCGACTGCTTGCGTTAAGAAATGAAGAGCAAATAACGTAATCTTGGAACTCGTCCGCTCCTGCCATTCCTGCTTGCGCGGGAATGGCAGGTAAAAGCCGGCGCTGACCTACTTCCACGGCAGACCAATTTCCATGACTTTTATGCGGTAATTCAGTTGCCGCAAGGTCAGGCCAAGCGTCTGTGCCGCACGCGATTTGTTGCCGCCGGTTTCCGTCAGTGCGGCTTCGATTGCCGCGCGGTCGCTTTCCTGCACCGGATGGTAGGCGCGCACGCTGGCGCCGGGAGCGGACAGTGCGGCCATCGGCGCGGGCGGGTAGTTGGGCGGCGGAGATTGCATCTGCATCTGGCTGTGGGTTTCTGCTTGCAGCACAGCCATGACCTCGCGTTCGCCGATGGTCGAGCCCTCGGCCAGCAGGATCAGGCGTTCAAGCACGTTGCGCAGTTGCCGGATGTTGCCTGGCCAGGGGTGGTCGGTCAGGCGTTGCATAGCTTCCGGCGTGATGTTGACGTTGCGCTGGTAGCCCTGGTCGAGCTGGTTCAGGTAGTAGCGCACCAGATGCCGGATGTCTTCGGCGCGTTCGCGCAGCGCCGGCAGGCGAACCGGAATCACGTTGAGGCGATAGAACAGGTCGAGGCGGAACTTACCCTGGCTGACCAGCAATTGCAGATCCTGATTGGTGGCGGCGACGATGCGCACGTTGACCGGCACTTCTTTGCGCGCGCCGATGCGCTGGATCGAATGCTCCTGCAACACGCGCAGCAGCTTGACCTGCATCGCCAGCGGCAGATCGCCGACCTCATCAAGGAACAGCGTGCCGTTGTCGGCTTGCTCGAAATAGCCGGGGCGGCTAGCGACCGCGCCGGTGAACGCGCCTTTCTCGTAGCCGAACAGTTCCGATTCGACCAGATTCTCGGGAATCGCGCCGCAGTTCACCTTCACGAACGGCGCGTCGCGGCGCTGGCTTGAGAGATGTAACGCGCGTGCGAACAGTTCCTTGCCGGTGCCGGATTCGCCCAGCAGCAGCACGGTGGCCTCGCTCTGCGCAACCTGTTCGATCTGCTTCAGCGCGCGGCGCAGTTGCAGCGACTCACCGACGATGCCGAACGAGCCGTAGGTCGACAAATCCTTGGTCAGCGCCCACTTCAGTTCGCGATTTTCCGATTCCAGGCGGCTGGTGCGTTCACGGATGAATTCGTTGAGCAAGATGACGTGGGTGATCAGGGTCGCGGCGATTTTCAGTACCTGCTGGTCGCGCGCCAACGGTCGTGGCCTTTCGCGCAGACGGTGTACACCGAGCACGCCGATTACCCGGCCGCCCTGTTTCAGCGGCAAAGCGATGAAGGAGACGGTTTCCGGCGGCAGATTTTCGCGCGCTACAGCGCGGAACAGGAACAGCGGTTCGGCATCGACATCCTGCACGATGGCGGTCTGTCCACCGGTCATCACGCGGCCGGTAATGCCTTCGCCTGGCAGATATTTGCCGCGCGCGATTTCGTCCTGGGTCAGACCGTAGGCGTGGACGATGCGCAGTTCGCCGGTTTCCGGATCGGGCAGCACGACACGGCCGCGATTCAGGCCGAGGAACTCCGACAGCAGATGCAGGATTTCGCGCACGACAAGCGCTTCGTCCTGGCTTTTGCCGAGCAGCGTGACGGCTTCGCGGACGACCAGCAGTTCTTCGTCGACCAGGCGTTCTTGAGTGATGCGGGAGGTTTCTTCCATGGTGCACTCGGCGCTGTAAGATAGCTAGGAGGATAACAAATTGTTATCAATATGTGCGCATGCTTGTATTTTTGGCATGCCGGCCATGGATCGAGCGACGTAGGATGGGCAAAGCGCGGCGCGCCCATCAAGCGCAACGTTCGATGGGTGCGCCGCTCTTTGCCCATCCTATAAAGTTCTTGCTAAATAGGAACCGTCTTGCCCTCTGCTGGTGCCGGGGTGTCGGGTTTTAGTGCAATACACGTCGAAGCGATGCCCCGGGTATGGCATCCAATATGCCTTTCGATATGGGTCGCTGTCTCCTGTACTGCGTTTGTTGACAAATATCGAACAATTTTACGAGTTGGCACGATTGCTGCTTTTTGTCGAATACCTGAACCCTGTTCGATTGGAGTAACAAAATGTCCGGCTTCGATAATCCCTTCAATTCTCAGATCAAACTGAACCGTGGCGGTTGCACCTGCGGCCATCACAAGAATCAGGCCGAACACGACAAGGCCGTGGCGCCGAGCGGTGAAGAAGCCGTGATGGAACGTGTTGTGCAATCGACGCTGATGCGCGCGATCTTCCCGGAAGACACCACGCGCCGCGCCTTCCTGCAAGCTGTCGGCGCCGGCACTGCGTTCGCCGCGCTGTCGGCGCTGTTCCCGCTCTCCGCCGCAACCGCGATGGCGGCCGAACCCGGTCCGCTGGAGAAGAAGGACGTGAAGATCGGCTTCATCCCCATCACCTGCGCGACGCCGATCATCATGGCCGGGCCGATGGGCTTCTACGCCAAGCAGGGTCTGAATGTGACGTTGCAGAAAACTGCCGGCTGGGCAGTGGTGCGCGACAAGGTGATCAACAAGGAATACGACGCTTCGCACATGCTGTCGCCGATGCCGCTGGCGATGAGTCTGGGTCTGGGCTCGCAGGCGGTGCCGACCGATGTGGCGGCGATCGAGAACATCAATGGCCAAGCCATCACGATGCACATCAAGCACAAGGACAAGATGGATCCGAAAAGCTGGAAGGGCATGAAGTTCGGCCTGCCGTTCGACTACTCCATCCACAACCTGCTGCTGCGCTACTTCCTAGCCGAGCATGGTCTCGATCCGGACCAGGACGTGGAACTGCGCATCATGCCGCCGCCGGACATGGTGGCGAATCTGCGCGCCGGCAATATCGACGGTTTCCTTGGGCCGGAGCCGTTCAATCAGCGCGCGGTGTATGAGGGTGTCGGCTTCATTCACACCCTGTCGCGCGACATCTGGGACGGCCACCCGTGCTGCGCATTTGGCGTTACCGAAGGCTTCGCCAAGGAAAACCCGAATACTTTCGCCGCCATGTTCCGCGCCATTGCGCTGGCCACCGAATACGCCCACAAGGCGGAGAACCGGCCGGCTATCATCAAGGCGATCGCGTCGGCAAACTACTTAAACCAGCCGGAAATCGTGCTGGAACAGGTGATGACCGGGCGCTTTGCGGATGGTCTCGGCAACATCAAGAACGTGCCGGACCGGGTTGATTTCGATCCTTTCCCGTGGCAGTCGATGGCGGTCTGGATGCTGACCCAGATGAAGCGCTGGGGCTACATCAAGGGCGATGTGAACTACAAGAAGATCGCCGAGGACGTGTTCCTCGCCACCGACGCGCGCAAGCGCATGGCCGAACTGGGCTTCAAGGAGCCGCCGTCCAACTATGCAAAACACATGATCATGGGCAAGGAGTTCGACCCGACCAAGCCCGAGGCTTACCTGAAGTCGTTCAAGATCAAGAAGGGGTAAATCATGGACAAAGCCTTGTGGGTGCGATCTTCGGCGGTGTCGCTGCTGCTTCTGGTGGTGCTGTTGTTCGTCTGGCATCTCGCGGCGTTGCCGGACAAGAGCAGTGGCGCGCCGGCCGGCATGAGCGATGAGTATGCCGCGATGATGGGCATGGGCGCGGCGGCCGCGCCTAAGGCCGGCATGCCCGGTCCGTCCGATATCGCGGTGACTGTCTGGGAGAAGCTGTCCGATCCGTTCTATGACAACGGGCCGAACGACAAGGGCATCGGTATCCAGCTCGGCTTTTCGCTGGCGCGGGTGCTGGCCGGCTTCTTCCTGGCGGCCGCAGTGGCGATTCCGCTCGGCTTCGTCATTGGCATGTCGCCGGTGATGCGCGGCGCGCTCGACCCGTTCATCCAGGTGATGAAGCCGATCTCGCCGCTGGCCTGGATGCCGCTGGCGCTGTACACGATCAAGGATTCG
>CAYXMQ010000044.1:0-15566 GCA_964466195.1 uncultured Thiobacillus sp. | reverse complement strand
CGACTTCGCCGCCAAGCAGGGCCTGTCCGAACAGGAGGCGCTGGCCAAGGGCATGCAAGTCAAATCCGTCGAATTCGTCAAACAGGGCGCCGAGGTGTATCACAAGGTGTGACCTCTGGCCGGCAGCCCCTCTTTCCCCGACCGGCACTTCCCGGACCGCCCCGCGCAATATTCCGAAAACCCGCCGGTTGAACCGGCGTCGGGCTTGCGCCATTTCTCCGGCAGGTAGTTCTACTTGCCCGAACCGGATCGATACGGATTATCCGGCGCCGCATGGTTGCGTATAACGACCCCATTATCCGGCGGGATGTCTTCATGCGAAGGGGCCCCGCGGCGTCCGGGTAACCCCCGCGGCGGCAACGCCCCGGATCACGTGGACATGAGAGGAGAAGCGCGATGCTGAAAGCCTCAATGGAAAGGGACACGCAGTCGCGCCCTTCGAGAGGACGATCAAGCAGTTCGGCGAGATGGTGATGAACAACCCAGCGTTGTTGGCCAAGTTGGACGAGTCGCCGGACAAGGAAGGGTTCATTCAGCTCTGCCGCCAGTCTGACTGCGCGCGAAAGGGAAATCCTGGAGCAGCTGCGCCACGGAAAACTCAACAAAGTCATCGCCGGCGACCTCGGCCTCTTGGTGCGCACCGTCGAAGGGCATCGGGCGCACATCATGGACAAGATGAACGCCAGAACGCTGGGGCAGTTGACTGAAATGGTGATGCAGACGAATCCGTAAGCCGAGTCGGCAACAAGTAGCCGACAGCAACGCTGCAACCTGGGCGGCTTCCGATTATTCTTGTTTCCCCGCCCCGGAGATACCGAGATGCATGACCGCCCGCAAAGCGCCATCGAAGAAAAGGCCAACAGCCTCAGCCATGGCGTCGGCTTTGTGCTGGCGCTGGCCGCCGCGCCGGTGCTGATCGTGTCGGCGGTGCGCCAAGGCGATGCGGCGAACATCGTCGGGGTCAGCGTGTTTGCCGTCACCATGCTGCTGCTGTATTTCAGCTCGGCGCTGTATCACGCACTGCCGCCCGGGCGGGCCAAACTGCGCTGCGCGAAAATCGACCATGGCGCGATCTATCTGTTCATCGCCGGCAGCTATACGCCGTTCGCGCTGGGCGTGCTCAACGGCGCCTGGGGATGGACCTTGTTCGGATTGATCTGGGGGCTGGCCGGCATCGGCCTGGCGTTGAAGGCGTTCAACCGGTTGTCGCATCCGCTGCTATCGACCGGCCTGTATCTGGCGATGGGCTGGCTGGTGGTCATTGCGGCGGTGCCATTGCTGGAACGCGTCGCGCCGGCCGGACTGGGTTGGCTGGTAGCCGGCGGCCTCGCCTACACCGCCGGCGTCGTGTTTTATCTGACCGACGCGCGCGTGAAATTCGGCCATTTCATCTGGCATCTGTTCGTCATGGCCGGCACGGCCTGCCATTTTTTCGCCGTACTGGGCTATTCGAGCTAGCCCGGAGGGCGCCGCAAGCGGCGGGTCGGATTTCAGGCCGATGCCGCGGCGGAACGCGCCAGCCAGGCGTCGATGTCGGGTTGCAATTCCGCCAGGGCGTGGTAGCCGGCGGTGAGCACCTGGTGCTGCTCGCCCCGTTGCAGAACCAGGGTGGGAAAGCCGCGTACCGCCAGTTTTCGCGCCATCTGGAAATGGGCGAGGGTCTTCTGTCTGACCGCGTCGGACTCGAAGGCGGCCAGGAAGTCCGCCTTCTCCATACCCTGCCCCTCCGCCAGTTGTGCCAACACCTGCGGGTGGGTGACATCCATGCCCTCGCCGTAGAAGGCCGCCTGGATGGCCTTGAACAGCGGGAAGACAGCGGTCGGGGCCCGTTGCGCCATGGTCACCACGGCGCGACAGGCCGGTTCGGTGTCGTAAACGAAGCCCTCCGCCAGTGCGCCGTCGAAACGGAAAGGTTGGCCGGTCTTGGCATGCACGGCGTGCCAGTGCTGCAGGATCTCCTGGCGCTGCTGGTCGCTGATGGCTAACGTCGTGCCGACGCGCAGACCGCCCAGGATCAGGGCCACCTTCAGGCGGTCGCGATAGTCCTCCCGGATGCGCTCGATGACCGGCGAGAAGCCCCAGCACCAGGAGCACATGGGGTCGGCGAAATACCAAAGGACGGGGTCTTGCATGGCGCCTCCAGGTTGGTTGTGCCCCGGCTTGGAAAAAGCGACCGAGCCGCCCTGCGAAGGCAAGTCGGTCTTGGGGCGGCGAACGGATTGAGTGCTCAAGAATAAACGTAGAAGTAAAGCGCAGCGGCGAATAGTTCCCTCCATTCGCGGGACATGGCCGGCAGGCGCCGAAGTCGCACCGGCGCACCGCCGCGACCTTGTTCGACCGCGTCAGAGAAAGTCCGCCCATGCCACGGCAAGCGGTTTTGCTTGCCGGTCGCACGCCTGCGCTGAGGGGGCGATCCTTTCGTGACATCTGTGTGACGGTCTGTCATGTCCAGTTCCGGGCATGAGACACCCCGACTCAGCCCGCGCCGGCGGATCGGCCCGGATGCCAATGGCGGCGCGGCTTTCGGCAACATGGCAGAGTTGGTGCGAATATTGCTTTTGATATAGGCCGGATTGGGCATGGCCTTACGCTGCGCATCCGGGATGGCTTGAATCGACCGGAGCGAGATGCATGGAATACCCCACCAACCCGTTTGCCTGGGCGCTGTTATCGACGACGCTTGCCCTGATGGCGGGGCTGGTGCTGTACGTCAGCCGGCTCAATCTGCGCCTGAGCCAGTCCAAGCGGGTGCTGGAAAGCGAAATCGGCGAGCGCCGTCGGGCCGAGGAAAAACTGGCCGAGAACGAAAACCGTCTGCGCCAGATCATCGCCTCCGAACCGGAATGCGTGAAGCTGCAGACCCTGGACGGCATTCTGCTGGATATGAATCCGGCCGGTCTCCGTCTGGTCGAGGCCGGCCAACCCGGCGAGATCATCGGCACTTCGGTGTTCAACATCATCGCGCCCGAGTTCCGCGCCGACTACCGGGCGTTGTCGAAACGCGTGTTCGACGGCGAATCCGGCGTCATGGAATTTCAGATCATCAGCCTGAAAGGGCGCCGGCGCTGGATGGAAACCCATGTGGCGCCGCTGCGCGACGGCCATGACAAGGTGGTCGCTCTGCTCGGCATCACGCGCGACATCACGGCGCGCAAACGCGCCGATGATGAGGTGCGTCTGCATTACCGTGAACTGGCGCACGCCTCGCGCGTCAACACCATGGGTGAGATGGCGTCCGGCTTGGCGCACGAACTGAATCAGCCGCTGGCGGCGATCGCCAACTATTCGCGCGGCTGCCTGCGCCGCATCCGAAGCGGCTCCGGCACGGTGGATGAACTGACCCAGGCCATCGAACAGGTCTGCAATCAGGCCGACCGGGCCGCCGACATCATCAGCAGCCTGCGCCGTTTCGTTAACAAAGAGGACAGCCCGCCGCGGCCGCAGAATCTGTATGCCATCGTGCGCGAAGCGATGCTGATCGCCGGGCCGGAGATCAAACTGCACGCGGTCGATATCAGTCTGAAGCTGGCGCCGGGACTGCCGCAGGTGCTGGGCCATGCGATTCAGATCGAGCAGGTGATTCTCAATCTGGTGCGCAATGCTGTGGAGGCGATGGATGACATGCCGCCTGAGCAGCGCCGCCTCGAACTGAGCACCTACACGGAAGCCGATAAGGCTGTCGTGGAAGTGCGCGACAGCGGGCCGGAACCGTCGCGCGAAACGCTGGCCCGTATCTTCGATCCGTTCTTCACGACCAAATCGGCCGGCATGGGCATGGGCCTGCCGATCTGCCGCTCCATCGTCGAGGCGCATGGCGGCACGCTGGTCACGTTGCCCAATGCCGATGGCGGCGGACTGACATTCCGTTTCACCCTATGCCTGGCCACAGAGGAAGCAAAGCATGACTGAACAACAAACTGTTTTCGTCGTCGACGACGATCAGGCCGCCCGCGAATCGCTGCGCTGGCTATTGGAATCCGTCGGGCATCGGGTGAGTTGCTACCCGTCGGCTCGCGAGTTTCTTGAAATCTACGATGGCAAGGTGCCCGGCTGTCTGGTGCTCGATGTGCGTATGCCGGGCATGAGCGGCCTGGAGCTGCAAAGCCTGTTGCTCGAACGCAATTGGTGTTTGCCGGTGATCATCGTGACCGGCCACGGCGACGTCCCCATGGCGGTGCGTGCAATGAAGGCGGGGGCGGTGGACTTCCTGCAGAAGCCGTATAACGATCAGGCGCTGCTCGACCGCATCCAACAAGCGCTTGAGCTCTGCAGCCAGCGTCGCCGCAATTTGAGCGAACTGGCCCAGATCCAGGACAACTACCTTCAGCTCACTCCGCGCGAGCGGGAAGTGGCCGCCCTGGTGGTGGCTGGTAAGGCCAACAAAGTGATTGCCATCGAACTGGGCCTCAGCCCGAAAACCATCGAGGTGCACCGCGCCAACGTCATGTACAAGATGCAGGCGCATTCCCTGTCCGAACTGGTGCAAATGTGCATGCGGCTGGAAACCGCGGCCAGCGAGGTCAGCTTGGCGGCTTGATGGTTCGGTGCGGCCTGTTTCGCCTGAATCGGTTTTTTCGACGCGGTTTTGCAGAAGGATCGAATTCCGCGCGCAGCTTCTTTTTGAACCGACATGAGCCAACTTTGCGAGCTCATGTCGACTCGCCATGCAATCTGCCGACGCTACGCAGATTGCACGCTGTCGCGCCGCTCAGTCTCTGTCGTACAGCTTCATGGTCATGCCGCCGTGCGCGGCGGCAGCGCCGGCCCGCAATGCGGCGGCGATCAGCACGGCTTCGGCCACTTCCGCACGCGTCGCACCGGCTTTCTTGGCCGCCGCGACGTGGACATCGATGCAGTAGACGCACTGCGTGGTATGCGCCACGGCCAACGCCATCAGTTCGCGGTATTTACGCGGAATGGCGCCGTCCTCGCGGCCGACGATCTGGTCCAGCGACAGCCAGGCCTTGAACTCGGCCGGCGCGGCAATGGACATGTCCTTCAGACGGTTCAGATCCGCCGGGTCGTGGTAGTGATTGCTCATTCGATACTCCTGTTGAAAATGGGAAGGACGCACCCGGCCGGGAGGGGCGCAGGTGCCGAAGCAGGGTATCAACGTGCGATTCGGCGCGGCATCCGGTTGACTACGTAGCTCGCGCCACAGCAGCCTGTCACGGCGGCTTGAATCTGCGGCAATGTGGTTATCCCGTAGCGGTTTAGGGATTGCACCCAATAGACAATTCCGGCCAGAGACTTACATTCGCCGCTCAATTACCCATCGCCCGTTGAGCGGGCTTCTTGCCATGGCGACCCTGTATCGAACCGCCACGTCGGGCGCGGCATGATTTCGGCCGCCGTCGCGACCGCGCTGATGGCGCTGGCCACGCTGTATGCATTGGCGAGCAATTTCCGTCTATGGAAATTCAGATGCATCCATAAGCTGGAGCTCGAGCGTTGTTTGCATCTGGAAAAGCAGCTGGTCGAAAAACAGAATTTCCTGCGCGCAATCATTCAGACCGAGCCGGAATGCGTAAAGCTGCTTTCGTCCGAAGGCGTGGTGCTGGATATCAACCCGGCCGGAGCCAGTCTGGTGGACGCAGAGTCGCCCGAGCAGATGCTCGGCACCTGCATCTACAACGTCGTCATCGAGCCGGACAAGGATCGCTACCGCGCACTGACGGACAGCGTTTTCAGGGGCGAGTCGGGCACGCTGGAATTCCGCATCGAAAGCCATAAGGGCCATATCCGATGGATGGAAACGCATGCCGTGCCGATGCGCGACAGCGCCGGAAACATCTTCGCGTTGCTCGGCATCACGCGCGACATCACGGCGCGCAAACAAGCCGAGGAGGACTCGCAGCGCCATCAAAGCGAGCTGGCCAGGGTCTGCCGCATGGTGACGGTCAATGAAATGGCAACCACTTTGGCGCATGAGTTGAATCAACCCTTGTGCGCCATCACCAGTTATATGGAATCGCTGCGCAATCTGCTGGCGCAAGGGGAGGGCGTGTCGCTGCCTCGCCTCCGCGAGATTGCCGGCAAGACCGTTGTCCAGGCCGAGCGGGCGGGACGCATCATTCATCGGGTGCGCGAGTTCGCCAGCACGCAGGAGTCCGGCATGTTGTCCAGCCAGATCAACACGCTGATCGAGGATGTCATCGGCATCTGCAACGCCGAGGCGGGCCAGCGCGGCGTCACGATCTGCATGCAACTCGGCGACGACTTGCCGCCGGTGCTGGCCGATCCGATCCAGATCCAGCAGGTTGTGCTCAATCTGGTACGCAATGCGATCGAGGCGATGGATGAATTGCCGGCCGAGTTCGGCCGGCTGGTGGTGTCGACCCGGCTGAGCGAGGCCGGCATGGTCGAAGTGTGCGTACAAGACAACGGCTGCGGCCTGCCCGATGCCGAAGCGGAGCGGGTCTTCACCCCTTTTTTCACAACCAAACCCCAGGGCATGGGCATGGGGCTGTCGATCAGCAGCACGATAGTCAAGGCCCATGGCGGCCACCTGAGCCTGCAGGCGAATCCGTTCAGTCGCGGCAGCACGGCGCGATTCGCGCTCCCGGTTTTTGATGAGGCGCTGCAATGAATCCTATCGTTTATGTGGTCGACGACGACGAGGCGGTCAGGGACAGCCTGGCCACGTTGCTCGAATCGGTGCATCTGGAGTCGAGAACCTGCCCTTCGGCGCGCGATTTTTTTGCCTGCCACGAGCCGGGCCGGCCGGGATGCCTGGTCCTGGATATCTGTATGCCGGGGATCAGCGGCCTGGAGTTGCAGGAGCTGCTCGCCGAGCGGGGCATCAAGCTGCCGGTGATCATGATCACCGGCCACGGCAATGTGCAGGCGGCGGTGCAGTCGATGAAGCTGGGCGCGGTGGATTTCATCGAGAAGCCGTTTCCGCAGGACCATTTGCTGGAGCGTATTCACATTGCGCTCGCTGTCGACAACGGCCAGCGCCATCTCAGCGCGCAGCAGGAAGAAGCCTTGAGCCGGATCAGCCAGTTGTCGCCGCGCGAACTGGAAGTGGCGCACATCCTGGTAACGGGTAGAAGCAACAAGGAGATCGCGCGCCAGTTGGGCATCAGCCCGCGCACCGTCGAGGTCTATCGCGCCAAGATCATGCTCAAACTGCAGGTCGACTCGCTCTGCCATCTGGTGCGCATGATGCTGCAATTGGAAGAGCGGCAGGCGAACGCCTGCCGCTCGCTAACGGCCTGACTCAGGCCGCGAGCGTGACGTAGGGCCAGTAGCCGTACAGCATGGACCAGCCGGTGAAGGCGGCGCCGAAGCCGACCAGGTAGACCATGGTCACCAGGGGTTTGACGACGTTGCTGCCGGCGAACAGCAGCTTGTAGAACAGGAACCAGGTGATGCCGAAAGCCACCCATTCGATCGTGAACACCAGATCGCCGGCCTGGTAGGTCTTGTACGCGAAGGGCAGGGTCAGGGCGGCCACCAGCAGGCAATAGAAGCCCAGCGCTTTCTGGTCCGTGGCGCCGCGGATGGCATTGATGCCGACCCAGAGATAGGTCACGCCGAACAGCATGAACGCGGCCGCCAGATGCGCATTGCCTTCCTGCAGGCCGAGATAGGCGGAATAGCCGACCGTGACCAGTCCGACCAGCAGGTTGAAGACACCCACGTCGCGCGTTTCCACCTTGCCTTGCAGCCACGCTGCATTGACCAGCAGAAGCATTCCAATCAGCAGCAGTACGACTCCGATAAACGCCATTTCACTTCTCCTTCGACCTAGTTTGGATTGAATTGGACTCGCGTCCTTGAAGCGTCTGGGGCCGGGTTGTCCGGCGCCAGACGGACTCAAGCTAACCGGGCCGCTCGCTGCCGAGTATTCGCGCGAATACGTAGGGTGTCTGCCATGACCCGCAGTCTCTCGCCCGGCCTGGGCGCGGCCGTCACCGTCCTGCCGGCAGCCGTTACGTATTCACACGTAAGCGCACGAGCGGATTTTTCGCCGCCGGCAATCTCCCTACTGTTGCCACCGCTCGTTGCGACGCGAATTCGCGCTCGACGGGCAGCAGACGCAATGACCAGCCAACCCTGAGGAGATAGGCAATGTCGCAAGCAACCATTAAACAAGCCGTCGGCGTGCTGTCGGAAGCCATACAACAGAACCCGAGCAGCGCGAAACTCATCTACCGCAGCACGACCGAGTGGAAAGGCGATGTCCTGTGCCGCAACCAGATCGGCGAGCACACCGTCATGGTCGACGAGCCGGCCGCATTCGGCGGCGGCGATTCGGCGCCGAGCCCGGCCGATCTGGTTCTGGCCGCCCTCGGCAGTTGTCAGGAAATCATGTACTCCGCGCTGGCTTCGGCCATGGACATTCCGCTTGAGTCGGTGACGATCCATGTCAAAGGCAATCTGGACCTGCACGGCTTGATGGGCATGGGCGACGGCAAGATTCCGCCCGGCTTCCAGGACTTGTCCTTTGAAACCCATCTGAGCAGCAGCGCCGACGACGCCACGCTGAAGAAGCTGGTGGACGCAGTCGAAGCCCAGTGCCCGATCCTGGACACCCTGGTCCGCCCGATCAAGGTAACCGGCTTCGCCGTGCTCAACGGCGGCACCGAATACGTCGCCCAACAGCCCGCCTGATCCCCGCGCTTGCCCGCACCGCGCCTAGGACGGCGCGTTGGCGAAAAGCCCGGCTCAGCAGGGCTTCTCTTCATACCCGGCGGCCGTATGCGTTTTTTACCCGAATTTTTCGGGCCCTTTTGGAAGGATGGAAGCAAGATGAAAACAACACCTGTCAATCACAGCAATATCAACAAGCAGCAATCGGCGCGCTGCGTCGTTCGCGCCGGCCTGGTCGGCGCCATGGCCGTTCTTTTTTCGGGCGCCGCATCGGCGATCGACATCGATGCGGGCGACTACATCGCCGCCGCGCCGGGTACCAATCTGGCGTTGCTGTACCTGCAGCATTCGACTCGCGACGAGTTCTATGCCAAAGGCAAAAAGCTCGCCGGCGATAACAAACTCGATGCCGATATCGGCATCCTGCGTGCGATCCACTATTTCAAGCTCGGCGAATATACCGCGCTGACCCAGGCCATCCTGCCGTTCGGCACGATGGAAGGGAAGGGCAACATGAGCGGGCTGGGCGACGCCGGCGGCACAGCCGACCTGATGCTGTCGAATGCGATCTGGCTCAAGTCCGGCGACCGCACCCAGACCAACTGGGGCATTGCGCACTATCTGTATGTGCCCACCGGCAGCTACGACAAGAACCAGGCGCTCAATTTGGGTGAAAACCGCTGGAAATGGACGCTGGCGACCGGTCTGGCGCAAGGCCTGACCGACAAGTTGAGCCTGGACCTGACCGCCGATGTGACCTTCTACGGCAACAACAACGAGGCCAACGCGGCGAACGCCACCAAGTCGCAAAAGGCCTCGTACCAGACGCAAGCGCATCTGCGTTACAACATCAACCCCGGCCTCCACCTGTTCGGCGGCTATTCCTATGAGTTCGGCGGCGAAACCAAAATCAACGGCGTCAGCCAGGATAACGAGCAGAAGAAGTCCAAATTCAGCCTGGGTGCAGGGTATTGGGTGACGCCGAGCGTCCAGTTGATTGCGGCCTACGGCAAGGATATCGATGTCGAAGAAGGCTTCAAGGAAGATTCACGCTTCAACTTCCGCGTGATGAAGGCGTTCTGATCGCCTTGCGGGCGGAGCGGGCAAACGCGCGGCAACCGGCAAGGCAAGGCGGTTGCCGCGCGTGGCGTCGCCTGCGGCGAAGCCACGCGCCCGGTGTGCATGGCTGAACTCCAACTTCTCGCGCGAGTCGCGTTCAGCCCGAGCCCGGGCGGTTTCCCGGGCGCCTCTACCGACCGACCCGTCGCCGCAATGGTGGGTTGACCAGAGCGGCAGTAGGGAAATCACCTAGCCCGATGGGCACTCGTCCGACTTATTTTTACCCGTGTGACGACCTCTAATTCAAGCAACGGCGTGCACCGTTGCATGTCGTCGGTATCTTATTCACAAGAGGAGACAGGCCATGTCGCAAGAATCCGTAAAAGCCGCCCTGATGCAATCCATCGCCGGCATCCAGGGCAATCCCGGTGCCGCCAAGGTAGTGTTCCGCGTCGACACCCAGTTGGAAGAGGACGTGCGTTGCAGCGCCAAAGTGCGCGACTTCGCACCCATCGTCATCGATGAGCCGCCTGATCTGGGCGGCGCCGATGCCGGTCCCAACCCGGTCGAGCTGTTGCTGGTCGCGCTCGGTGCTTGCCAGGAAATCATGTACAGCGCCTACGCCTCGGTGATGGGTGTGCAGCTCAACAGCGTCAAGGTCAATTTGCGCGGCTATCTCGATTTGCGCGGCCTGTTCGGCATGGACGCGTCAGTGCCGCCCGGCTACCAGAAGATCATCTTCGAAACCGAATTGGACAGCCCGGCCGATACCGAAACGCTGAAGAAGCTGGTGCATACCGTAGAAAGCCATTGCCCGGTGCTGGATTGCCTGGTGCGCGCGATCGAGGTGAGCGGCAACGTCAGCATCAACGGCCAACTCATGGAGCTGGATGCCGTACCGGCCTGAAGCCGGTTTGAGAACGGCGACGGGGCGAATGCCTCGTCGCCGCGATAATCAGGAGTGATCCCATGACCAAACACATCGCCATACTCGGCGGCGGTCCCGCCGGCTACGTCGCAGCTTCGCACGCCGCCGCGCTGGGCGCCCGAGTCAGCCTGATCGACCCGCATCCTCTGGGCGGCACTTGTTTGCATCGCGGCTGCATTCCCACCAAGACGCTGGTGGAAGTATGCAACCTGCTCGACAAGGTGCGCCGCGCCGAATCCTACGGCCTCAACATCGGCGGGCCGATCGAGGCGGATTGGCCGCGGATCCGCGACAAGGCTGGGCGAGTGATCAGCACATTGGGCCGCGGCATCGACGGGCTGATGGCCGATCGCAAGGTGGAACATATTCAGGGCTATGGCCGCGTCGTCGATGGCCATACCGTCAGCGTCGACGGCGTCGGCACGATCCAGGCGGATGCCGTGCTGATCTCGACCGGTTCCTCGCCGATCCGCCCGGCCAGCTTCGCCGTCGATGGCGATCTGATCGCAACCAGTGATGATCTGCTGCGCTGGGACGCTCTGCCCCGTTCGCTGCTTATCGTCGGTGACGGCGTGGTGGCTTGCGAATACGCCTTCATCATGCAGAGCCTGGGCGTGGAGGTCACCATGGCCGCCATGGGCGACCGCCCGTTGCCCTTCCTCGATCATGAGATCGCTGCCGTGGTCGGGCGCGAGATGCGCAAGCGCGGCATCGAATTTCTCGACAGCGCGGCGGTGGAACGGCTGTCAATCGAATCAAATGGCGTCACCGCCTATGTCGAGGGACGCGTCCACGCCGTCGCCGAGCGGGCATTGGTGGCGATCGGGCGGCGCGCCAACAGCGCCGGCATGGGGCTGGAAGAGGCCGGCGTACGCTTGGGCGGTCGCGGCGAGATTTCGACCGACGGTTTCATGCGCACCAATCTCGACGGTCTGTATGCCGTCGGCGACGTCAACGGCCGCCTGGCGCTGGCGCATGCCGCCTCGGCCCAGGCCCGCCTGGCGGTGGATCATGCGCTGGAGCTGGAACCCGAAGAACTCAACGAAGAAATCATTCCCTGGGCGGTGTTCACGATGCCGGAAATCGGCTCGGTCGGCCTCAGCGAGCAGGCTGCACGCGCCCAAGGCCACACCATCAGCTGCGGCCGCTTCGATATGCGCGGCCTCGGCAAGGCACAGGCGATGGGCGAATTGACCGGCATGGCCAAAGTAGTGGCGGATCGCATCAGCGGTCGTCTGCTGGGCTTGCACCTGATCGGCGCGCACGCCTCGGACATGGTGCATGAGGGGGCGGTGCTGATGCGCCAGGGCGCCACCGTGCATGCCATCGCGCATACCGTGCACGCGCATCCCACCTTGTCCGAAGCCATCCTGGAGGCCGCCGAAGATTGCCTCGGCCAGGCCGTACATAAACCAATGAAACGCGAGGAGATACACCATGTCAGCTAACTACCCGGACGATCGGCTTTATCACCGTGAAGCGCTTTGGCTCAAGCTGTTGGACAACGGCGAGGCCCTGATCGGCGTCAGCCACCATGCCCAGAAACAACTCGGCAAGATCATGTTCGTCGATCTGCCGCGAGCCGGGGCCGGCATCAAGCGGGATACCGCTCTCGGCACCATCGAGTCGAGCAAGGCCGTCTCCGACCTGATCGCGCCGGCCAACGGCACGGTGCTGGAGATCAACGCCAACCTGCGCCGTACGCCCGAACTGGTCAATCAGGACCCCTGCGGCGAGGCCTGGATGCTGCGCGTGAGCCTGTCCAATCAAGAAGAGGATTGCCAGCGTCTGTATCGCGCCCCGGCCTACCTGGAGTTCATGGGCCTGACCGAGTAAGGCGTTTTTATTCATCCTTCCTGAAGGGATAGTCATGGCACATATCGTTATATTGGGCGCCGGTATCAGCGGTTTGCCCATGGCCCTCGAAATGCGCAACGTCGCCCGGCCCGCTGACCGGATCACCGTCGTTTCCAGCACCGCTACGCTGCAATTTTCGCCGTCCAATCCCCAGGTGGCGATGAATCTGAGCCCGCGCAGCGACGTCGAATTGCCGCTTGCCCCGCTGCTGCAGGAAAAGGGCATCGAGTTCATTCCGGTGGGCGCGCGGCGGGTCCACCCCGAACACAATCGCGTCGAATTGCTCGACGACCGATGGGTGGATTACGACTACCTGATCATCGCGACCGGCCCGAGAGCTGCGCCGGACGAGATTCCCGGCACCGGGCCGGGCGGCTATGTCCATTCCATCTGCGGCATCGATGACGCGGCCTTGTCGGGCCGCGACTGGCTGGCGTTCTGCGCCGACCCGGGGCCGGTCGTCATCGGCGTGGTGCAGCGCGCCTCGCTGTTCATTCCCGCCTACGAGTTTGCGCTGCTTGCGGACGCCGATCTGCGCCGGCGCGGGCTGCGCGAGCGGGCGCCGATCACCTTCGTCACCCCCGAACCCTATATCGGCCACCTCGGCATGGGCGGCGTCGGCGATTCGCGCGCGGCCATCGAGACTGCGCTTCTCAAGCGCGGCATCCAGTGGCTGTGCAATGCACGCGTGACGGAAGTGACGCAGGGTGCGATGCGGGTCATGGAAGTCGACGAGCAGGGCCGCGAGAAGAAGCCGCATGAATTTCCGTTCAAGTATTCCATGCTGCTGCCTGCGTTCCGTGGCGTCGATGCCGTAGCCGACATCGATGGGCTGTCGAATCCACGCGGCTTCGTCCTTGTCGACGCGCAACAGCGCAATCCCACTTACCGGAATGTCTTTTCCGTCGGCGCCAGCATCGCCTATCCCAGCATCGAAAGCACGCCAGTGCCGCTGGGGACGCCCAAGTCCGGCTTCATGATCAAGCCCATGGTCGCCACCGCCGCGGCCAATATTCGCGCCTTGCTGGAGGGGCGTGAGCCGGACCAGACCACGGTCTGGCACGCCAGCGATTTGACGGACTTTGCCGAGGTCGGCGCCTCCTTCATGAACCTGCTCGCGGCTCAGCCGCGCGCAGACAGCCCCTTGTATGACCGCTCCGTGCAGGAAGCCGGCTAGAAAGAGCTAATCGCGGCCGTTCCGCCTGCGCTCGGTGGAGGCTGAACTGGCGCGAGCGGCCTCACAGCAACGGCGAGGCCTATGCGGCCTGCCGCGCTCGGAAAGCCGTTGCATTTACGGCGTGCGGATGGCCGATCGTTGCTGAAAACGGCAAGGTCGATCCGCCAGGCGCAAATCTCCCTTTACCCTTTCGATTCAGCGGTTATTCTTCCGTCTGCACGTTCTGTCCATTGATGCCCGCTACATGACTCCGGGCGGGCGGATCGAGGCTGAATTCGGGTTTGACGCAGCGGGTCGACCGTAGCCCCTGCGTGCAGCCCTGCGGGCTTATAGGCGACTCGGGAGATTCTCGGTTGGCGTATCTTGAATTCTTGGCGAAACATCGGCGGGTCTACCTGCGCTTCGTGCTGCTCGGGTTGGCGCTGGTGCTGGCGTTCGCGTCGATGCATGTCACCTTGATGATTCCGAACCCGACGCCGGGCTATTTTTTCGTGCCGTCCATGGTCGGGCTGATCGTCGGCCTGCTGCTGTCCACGCTGATCGCGTTGCGCCGCGAAGTGCTCGACAGCCAGCGCATGTTCCGTGCGGTGGCGGATATGGCGCAGGAATTCGTCTATGTCCGGCGCGTCGACGGCCATTACGAGTATGTCTCGCCGTCCTGTCACGATCTGACCGGGTATGCGCCGGAGGCCTTCTATACCCAGCCCAGCTTCATGACCCAATTGGTGCTGCCGGAGGATCGGCCGTTGTGGGACACGCATGTGCATCAGATGGACCATCATGGCCAGCCGGAGAAGCTGCTCGTGCGGATTCGGACCCGTGGCGGCGACGTGCGCTGGATACAGCACCTGTGCAGCGAGGTGCGCGATGCCAAGGGCGAGATTTTCGGCGTGCGTTCCAGCAATCTTGATGTCACCGAACGGATCGAGCGGGAAAAGGAGCTGGCCCTCTCGGCGGTGGCGTTCCAAACCCAGGATGCCATCCTGATCACCGATGCCGATGCGACCATCATTCGCGTCAATCGGGCCTTCGAGGACATTGCCGGCTACCGCGCGGAGGAAGTGATCGGGCGGAATCCGCGCATATTTCAGTCCGGCCGGCACGATACGGCCTTCTACCAGGCCATGTGGGCATCGCTGCACGAAACCGGCAAATGGTCGGGCGAAATCTGGGACCAACGCAAGAATGGCGAGCTCTATCCGAAATACATGACCATCACGGCGGTGTACGACGACCAACGGCAACTGTCCAATTACGTCGCCGTGTTCACCGATATCAGTCAACGCAAGCAGACCGAAGAGGCGATTCATCAGTTGGCTTTTTACGATCCGTTGACGCAACTGCCCAATCGCCGCCTGTTTCTCGATCGCCTGCAGCGGGCGATGGCGGCCAGCCTGCGCAGCGGCCGGCATGGGGCGTTGCTGATGCTGGACCTGGATCACTTCAAGACCATCAATGACACGCTGGGCCATGTCACCGGCGATCTGCTGCTGGTCGAGGTGGCGAACCGCCTGAAGGCCTCGGTGCGCGAAAAAGATACCGTTGCCCGCCTGGGCGGGGATGAATTCGTCGTGATCTTCGAAGGACTCGGCGGCGAAGCGGATGACGCCGCGGCGCAAACCGAACTGGCGGCGGAAAAAATCCGCGTCGAATTGGGCCGCCCCTATCTGCTCAACGGGCATGAACACCACTCCACGCCGAGCATCGGCATCGGCCTGTTCCGCGGCCATGCGGAAAACGAGGAGGATCTGCTCAAGCATGCCGACGTCGCGCTGTATCAAGCCAAGGCGGCCGGACGCAATACCATCCGTTTCTACGATCCGAAGATGCAGGCGGCGGTAGCGAAACGAGCCGCGATGGACGCCGATCTGCGCCATGCACTCGGCAAGCGGCAGTTTCAACTGCATTACCAGATCCAGGTCGACAGCCTGTCGCGTCCGCTGGGCG
>CAYXMQ010000043.1:0-15708 GCA_964466195.1 uncultured Thiobacillus sp. | reverse complement strand
TTGGCTTCACCCAATGCCCACACCTTAAGGCTGTAAGTAATTTGTTAAAGAACTGGTTGCGGGGACAGGATTTGAACCTGTGACCTTCGGGTTATGAGCCCGACGAGCTGCCAGACTGCTCCACCCCGCGCTTGGGAGAACGAAACTATACGGCCTTCCACAAAACTCGTCAACACCTATTACCCCGGTTTCTTAAATACCAAGCCGTATTACGATAGCGGCCACCATCAATGGAGCTTTCGATGCCCTTCTCTTTCAACCTTGCTCGCTTGCCCCATATCGAATTTGGTGCCGGGCGGCTTGCCCTCCTGCCCGATCTGGTCGCGAGCTACGGGTCACGTCTTCTAATAGTTACTGGCGGTCGTTCTTTCTTATCCGGTGCGCACTGGCCGTCTTTATCCGCGGCGCTTGCTTCACGTTCTATCAGTTACCACCTCGTGCAGACTGTTGGCGAACCTTCTCCCGACTTCGTCGACGCCACTGTCCGGACTTATGCACAAAGCGGGATCGACTGCGTAGTCGGCATTGGCGGCGGTAGTGCGCTGGATGCGGCCAAGGCGATCGCAGGTTTGCTGAAGCCTGGCAATTCGGTCATGGAGCACCTTGAAGGTGTCGGTCCCGAACGGCCTTACCTTGGACCAACCACTCCATACATTGCAGTTCCGACCACAGCCGGCACCGGGTCAGAGGCCACTAAGAATGCCGTTCTTTCGGTGCATGGCGCGGCAGGATTCAAGAAATCCTTTCGGGACGAGCGCCTGGTTGCCGAATATGTGATCGTCGATCCGGACTTGATCGCCACGTGCCCGCCCAATGTGCTCGCTGCAAATGGCATGGACGCGTTTACTCAGCTACTTGAATCCTATGTCTCCAGCAAATCCAATCCGTTTACCGATGCGTTGGCCATATCGGGTATCGAGAAGGTGCGCGAGGCGTTGCTGCCGCTTTATGAAGGCTGCGACAACGCGGCGGATCATCGTGCCGGGATGGCCTACGCGGCCTTGCTGTCAGGAATCACCTTGGCCCAGGTTGGCCTCGGATCGGTACACGGACTTGCCGCACCGTTGGGGGCGTTGTTTCCGATACCGCATGGCGTGGTCTGCGGCACGTTGGTCGCCGAAGCGACCCGGGTCAACATCCACGCGCTGAACTTGCGCGACAAGTCGAATCCGGCGCTGATCAAATATGCGCAGATTGGCCGCTTGCTGACCGGGCAAAACCTGAACGATGCTGAGGCCCACGTTGCGCTGGTTGAAACGCTGGAAGACTGGACGCGACGATTGCAACTGCCGCGACTCGGCTTCTATCAGGTTACACGTAGCGACATTGCGCGCATCGTCGCCAATAGTCGCGGCTCCAGTATGAAGACCAACCCCATTGAGCTGACCGACGACGAAATCGCCGGGGTGGTTATGGCGCGAATCTGATTGCGGCGCTATTCGCTGTCGATGCCGCCAATGACACGCGCGATCACGTCAACGGGAAAGCCGCGCCCGGCCAGAAAGCGAAACTGCCGCGCGCGCTCGGCGGCATCGTTGGCCGGCGCCCCGAACTTCTTCTGCCAGACCGCGCGTGCCGCCGCCAAATCCTGCGTTCGCGCCGCCTCGAGCGCGGCCGCCATCTCGCTGTCCGGCACGCCTTTGGCGCGCAGATCGGCTTTCAGTCGCAGACTGCCATGTTTGCCAGCGCGGGCATGCGCCAGCATTTCGACGTAGCGCGAATTCGACAGCAATTTTTCTTGCTCAAGCTGGTCGAGCAGCGCTTCGACTTCATCCGGCTCGCCATGCGAGACCAACTTGCGGGCCAACTCTGCGCGGCTATGCTCTCGCCGCGCCAGAAAATTCATCGCCCGCAATCTTAGCGTCACGCTTGCGCACTGGATGCCGAGGATTTGACGCCCAACTTCTCCCGAATCAACGCCTCGATCTCCTTGGCGATTTCGGGATGCTCGCGCAGGTATTCGCGCGAATTGTCTTTGCCCTGACCGATTTTCTCGCCCTGATAGGAGTACCAAGCGCCAGATTTATCAACAATCTTGTGGTTCACGCCAAGCTCGATAATCTCGCCTTCGCGCGACACCCCCTCGCCATAAAGAATGTCGAACAGCGCCTCCTTGAACGGCGGCGCAACCTTGTTCTTGACCACTTTCACCCGCGTTTCCGAACCCACCACCTCATCGCCCCGCTTGATCGAGCCGATGCGACGGATGTCCAGGCGGACCGAAGCATAGAACTTGAGCGCATTGCCGCCGGTCGTGGTTTCCGGGCTGCCGAACATGACGCCGATCTTCATCCGAATCTGGTTGATGAAGATGACCAACGTGTTGGTACGCTTGATATTGGCGGTGAGCTTGCGCAGCGCCTGGCTCATCAAGCGCGCCTGCAGGCCCATGTGCGAATCGCCCATTTCACCTTCGATTTCAGCTTTAGGCGTCAACGCCGCGACCGAGTCGATGACGACAATATCGACCGCGCCGGAGCGCACCAGCATGTCGGCGATTTCCAGCGCCTGCTCGCCGGTATCCGGCTGTGAAATGAGCAAGTCGCCAACATTGACGCCCAGCTTCTGTGCATAGATCGGATCGAGCGCATGTTCGGCGTCGATAAAGGCGGCCGTGCCGCCCAGCTTCTGCATTTCGGCGATGACCGACAGCGTCATCGTCGTCTTGCCGGACGATTCCGGGCCATAGATTTCCACGACGCGGCCGCGCGGCAAACCGCCGACGCCGAGGGCGATGTCGAGACCCAGCGAGCCGGTGGAAACCACCTGAATATCATCAATGACGCTGCCATCGCCCATCTTCATGATCGAGCCTTTGCCGAACTGCTTTTCGATCTGGGCGAGTGCGGCGGCCAGCGCCTTGCTTCGGTTTTCATCCATGCTTATTTCCTCCTGATTGAGCGGCGGGATTATGGCACGAGGGCCCGCAACCGCCGGAGCGCAAAACCGACTGCAGCGGCGCGTATCTGGCCTCGGTCGCCGCTGAACAGCTGCGTCGTGCTGGCGCATGCGCGGTCCGCGTCTGCCCAGGCAAAACAGACCGTGCCGACCGGCGTATCCGGGGTGCCGCCGCCCGGCCCGGCCAGGCCGGTGATCGCGATCGCCAGTTGCGCGGCGCTATGCGCCAGCGCACCTTGCGCCATTTCGCGCGCCGTCGCCTCGCTCACCGGCCCGAATCGCGCCAGAGTGTCCGCCTTGACGCCCAACATGTCCTGCTTGGCGACCATGCTGTAGGTGACAAACCCGCGATCGAACCAAGCCGAGCTGCCGGCCACCGCCGTCACCGCCTGCGCCAGCCAGCCGCCGGTGCAGGACTCGGCCGTCGCCAGCATCCAGCCTTTGCGTTGCAAGGCCAGACCCAGCTCGGCGGCCAAGGCGGAAAACTCGGCGCCGGGTTCGGGCGCGCTCAGAACCATGCCGCGACGCCCAGCAAACAGACGATGGCATAACCTGCGGCCAGCACGTCATCCAGCATCACGCCGAGGCCGCCCGGCACGCGCGCATCCAGCCAGGCGATCGGGAAAGGCTTCCAGATATCGAACAGCCGAAACAATGCGAAGGCCAGGCCGAAGGCCGCCGCCCCGCCCAACGTTTCGACCGGCGCGAACGGCAACACCAGCAAGAACGCCGCGACCTCGTCCCAGACCATGCCGCCATGGTCGTGCACGCCGAGATCGCGGCCGGTGACGTCGCAGGCCCAAACGCCCGCGGCGAGGAATACGGCGATCCAGACCCAATAAAAAGGATGTTCGAACAGCAGCCAATAAAGCGGCAATGCCACCAGCGTACCGACCGTGCCGGGGGCTTTCGGCGACAGGCCGGAGCCGAAGCCGAGCGCCAGAAAATGCGCCGGATGTGAAAACAGAAAGGCGCGATCAGGCGAAATGGTCAAAGCCTCGCTCCTGAATAAGCACGGGCGAACCCGTCTGGTCGCAGACACGCAGACCAGCCTGCGCGGAAATCTGGCCGATCCGACTCAACGCCACGCCCGCCTGCTCGCCGGCCGCGCGAACCGCGAGCGCGTCCTGCGGCGCAGCCGTGAAACAGAGTTCGTAGTCGTCGCCGCCGGCGAGCAGGCAGCGCCGCGCCAGCGTCCCCTCCGGCAGCAATCGCGCCACCGCCGGATGCGCCGGCAGGCGGGCCAATTCGAGGTCGGCGCCGACAGCGGAACGTTGCAGGATATGGCCGAGATCGGCCAGCAAGCCATCAGAAATGTCGATGGCCGCGATTTGCGAATACTGCGGCGGCAGTTGCGCCAACGCCAGACCCAAGGCGACGCGCGGCTCGGGCCGATGCAGCCGAGCCAGGCAGGCCGTCGCGGCCTGCTCATCCAGCCTGATCTCGCCCAGCAGGTGCGCCAAACCCAACGCTGCGCCGCCCAGATCGCCCGACACCCAGATCTCGTCGCCGACCCGCGCGGCATCGCGACGCAGCGGTTGAAGGCCGGTCTCGCCAAGAATGGTGACGCATAAATTGAGCGGGCCGCGCGTGGTGTCGCCCCCGACCAGCGCGACGCCGAAACGATCCGCCAGCTCGAAAAAGCCGCGACTGAACGCCGCCAACCAGCTTGTATCGACCTCCGGCAAGGCCACGGCCAGCGTGGCCCAGCGCGGTGTGGCGCCCATCGCCGCCAGATCGGAGAGATTCACCGCCAGTGTTTTGTGGCCGAGCAGATAGGGATCGGCATCGGCCAGAAAATGTCGGCCAGCCACCAGCATGTCGCTGGAAACGGCCAATAGTTTGCCGCTAGTAATCTGCAGCAACGCGGCGTCGTCGCCGACACCCAATACGACATCCGGCGTCGGTCGGGTAAAAAAACGTTCAATGAGGTCGAATTCGGAGGGCATCGTCGGTTCCGGCACCAACGCCGCCATCAACGTTGGCGTTCGCCTTCGATTTCCACTTGGCGAGCGACCTGCGCCAACTTGTCGAGCACGCCATTAACGAACTTGTGGCCGTCGGTGCCGCCGTAAAGTTTGGCCAGTTCGACCGCCTCGTTGATGCAGACCCGGTAAGGCACGTTCAACGTGTGGATCAGCTCGTACGCGCCGATCAACAAGATCGCGTGTTCGATCGGCGACAGCTCGGCTACCGGACGATCCAGATGCGGCGTCAGCGCGAGATCGAGGTTCGCCGCTTCCTTAAGCACCCCATCCAGCAATTCGCGCAGGAAACCGGAATGCGGCCGCGTCAGCTCGACATCGCCCGCCGCCTCGGTTTCTTCCGGCTCATAACGCTCCACCTGCACCAGCAGGCTGGCGTAATCGCCGCCGGCGAGCTGCCACAGGTACAGCGCGCGCAATACCCGCTCACGCGAGACGCGGCGCGGGTTGGCGCCGCGGCGCGGCGCTTTCGGGGCGGGCTCGGGCCGATCAGGTTGCGGGTTCATAAGGCCTTCAGCAGATGCACCATCTCAATCGCACAGAGCGCCGCTTCACGACCCTTTTCGGTCATGCGCGAGGTGGCCTGATGATCGGTATTGGTAGTCAGCACGCCATTGGCGATCGGCACGCCGGTATCCAGCGTGACACGGGAGATGCCGGCCGCCATTTCGTTGGAAACGATTTCGAAATGGTAGGTATCGCCACGAATCACCGCGCCCAGCGCGATCAGCCCATCAAACTTGCCCGACTCGCCCATCTTCTTCAGGATCAGCGGCAGTTCCAGCGCGCCGGGTGCGGTCGCAATCACGACATCGTTCTCCGACACGCCGGCTTTCACCAATGCCGCTATCGCGGCGGACAGCAGACCCTCGCAGACTTCCATATTGAAACGGCTCATGGCGATGCCGATGCGCAGGCCTTTGCCGTTGGTATTGGGTTGAATCTCGTTGATGCTTTCGTAGCGGGCCATGTCAGTGTCCTTGTTCAAAATAACCCGTGACTTCCAGCCCGAAACCGTCCATGGCCGGCATCTTGCGGGGAGTGGCGAGAAGTATCATTTTGCCGACGCCGAGGTCGCGCAGAATCTGCGCGCCGGTGCCGTAATTGCGCAGGTCGAACTTGCGCGCGGGCGGCGCGATTTCGGCCGGCAGCGCGCGCGCCGCCAATTCGTCGGCGGATTCCGGACGATGCAGCAGCACCAGCGCGGCAGGCTGTTCATTTGCCGCCATCAATCGCAACGCCGCCGATACGGAATAGGCATGGCCGGCGCCGCCGACATCCAGCACATCGATCAGCGATACCGGCTCATGCACACGCACCAGCGTTTCGGAGCCGGCGCGAATCTCGCCTTTGGTCAGGGCCAGATGCGTCGCGCGGCTGATCTTGTCGCGATACACCACCAGGCGGAAGTCACCGAACGGCGTCGAGATGACCCGCTCGCCTTCGCGTTCCACCAGACGTTCGTTGGCCGCGCGGTAATGGATCAAGTCGGCGATCGCACCGATCTTCAAACCGTGTTCCCGGCTGAATTCGAGCAGGTCCGGCAGACGCGCCATGGTGCCGTCTTCCTTCAGGATTTCGCAGATCACCGAGGCCGGCACCAACCCCGCCATGCCGACCAGATCGCAGCCCGCTTCGGTATGGCCGGCGCGCACCAACACGCCGCCCGGTTGCGCGCGCAACGGAAAGATATGGCCAGGCTGGATGATGTCGCGCGGTTCCGCATTCCTGGCCACCGCGGCCTGAATGGTGATGGCGCGATCGGCGGCGGAAATGCCCGTCGTCACGCCTTCCGCCGCTTCGATCGAAACCGTAAAAGCCGTGCCGTGCGGGGTCTGGTTATCGCTGACCATCTGCTTCAGGCCGAGCTGCCGGCAGCGTTCATCGGTCAAGGTCAGGCAGACCAGGCCGCGCGCGTGGCGCACCATGAAGTTGATGGCTTCCGGCGTGACGTGCTCGGCAGCCATGACCAGATCGCCTTCGTTCTCGCGATCTTCCTCATCCACCAGGATGACCATGCGGCCGGCCTTCAGCTCCGCAACAATTTCTTCGATCGGGGCGAGGCTCATTTAATCTTTATCCTGTTGGTTAACGTAATGCAGCAAACGCTCGGCGTACCGCGCCAGCATGTCGGCTTCCAGATTCACCCGGGTTCCGGCCTTCAATTCCTTCAGCATCGTCTGTTCCAGCGTATGCGGGATCAGATTGATGGAGAACTCGGCGTCATGCACCCTGTTCACCGTCAGCGACACGCCATTCACGGCAATCGAACCCTTGGCGGCGAGATAGCGGCCCATGCCGCCCGGCGCCCGAATATCCAGGCGCCAACTGCCGTCCTCGCCCGCCTTGCCCGATACCGGCGCAAAATGAACGACTTCGCCGACGCCATCGACATGGCCGGAGACCAGGTGGCCGCCCAAGCGGTCGGACAAGCGCATGGCCTTTTCCAGATTGACCTTGTCGCCGGGCACGAAACCGATCGTGCACGAAAAGGTTTCGCCGGAAACATCGACGCTGAAGCTGTCTGCGTTTTTTTCCACCACGGTGAGGCAGACGCCATTGCAGGCGATGGAATCGCCCAACTGCGCATCGGCGAGATCGAGCCCGCCGGCGGCGACCGTGACGCGAGCGTCGCCGCCGGCGCCTTCAGTCAGATGGGAAATATGGCCGACGGCCTGGATGATGCCGGTAAACATGGGAAACACCTGTTAAGAAATAGCGGCGAAAGAGCGTTCTCGCCGCGCGAAGGCAGGCATTTTAGGGGTTAGTGCGAAGCAAGGGAAATCCGGCGGCCAGGCGGCCGCGCCGGAAGTCAGTTCGCTTCGCCGCGGGCGATCTCTTTCGCGGTGGCCGCACGCACGGCGACGACGGTGCCGGTGAACACCAGATCCATGCCGCACAGAGGATGATTGCCGTCTATCGACACCGTATCCTTGTCGATGGCGGTGACCGTGAAGAGCAGGCTTTCGCCCTCCTCATCGTCCATCTCGACCTGCGTGCCGACCCGGATATTGGCGGGAAAGGCGTCGCGCGGTTCGATGCTCACCAAATCCGCGTCGTACTCGCCGAACGCTTGCTCGGCGCTCAACTCGACGCGGAATTCATCCGTCGCCGACTTGCCTTGCAAGGCCACCTCCAGCGCATCGAACAAACCGCCGTAACCGCCATGCAGATATACCAGCGGCTCCTCTCCGGCGTCGACGACCTGACCGGCACGGTTGGTGACTTGGTAACGCAGGGTCACCACATGGTTGCGACTGATTTTCACGCTGATTCCTATCCAATAATGTTCAAACCGGGCGCAGGCGCAAGCGCACATCCGTGCCCAGCCGGGCCGTATCGAGCAAGCTGAAACGCCGGCTGTCGGCCATGTCGGTCAACGCCGGCAGGTCGAACAACCCGCGCGCGGCATGGCCCATCGCCACCGGCGCCATATAACTGAGCCATTCATCGACCAGGCCGGCGGCCAGCAAAGCGCCGTTCAGCGTCGCACCGGCCTCGACATGCACTTCGTTGATGCCTTGGCGGCCGAACTCCTGCAGCAACGCGGCCAAATCGACGCGGCCGTCCGCGCCCGGCATTTCCAACACCTGCGCACCGGCCGCCTCCAGCGCGACGCGGCGCGCCGGATCGGCGCGGGCGCAGGCGACGAACGCCCCGCCATGCAGGATTCTTGCATTCGGCGGCGTGGCCAAATGGCTGTCGACGATGACTTTCAGCGGCTGGCGCGGGGTCTCGATGTCGCGCACATTCATTTGCGGATCGTCGGCCAGCACGGTGCCGCTGCCGGTCAGGATGACGCAAGCGCGGGCGCGCCAGCGCTGCACATCGGCGCGCGCGGCAGGGCCGGTAATCCATTTCGACTCGCCATTCAGCAACGCAGTCTTGCCGTCCAGTGACGACGCCGTCTTCAGGCGCAGCCACGGGCGCCCGCGCGTCATGCGGGATACAAAACCGACATTGAGTTCCTGCCCCTCGCTTTCCAACAACCCGACCTGAACATTCACACCGGCCAGGGTCAACAGTTCGAGCCCGCGCCCGGCAACCTGCGGATTCGGGTCGCGCATCGCCGTCACCACGCGCGTGATGCCGGCATCGATCAGCGCATTGGCGCAGGGCGGCGTGCGGCCATGGTGGCTGCACGGCTCCAGCGTCACATAGGCGGTCGCGCCGCGTGCGCGTTCGCCGGCGGCGCGCAAGGCATGCACTTCGGCATGCGGCCCGCCGGCCTTTTCATGCCAGCCTTCGCCGACCACCACGCCCTCATTGACGATGACGCAGCCGACGCGCGGATTCGGCGTCGTGGTGAACAGCCCGCGCTCGGCCAGGCGCAAAGCGCTGGCCATATGCGCATGGTCGGCGGCGCTGAACACCGGCAGGCTTCAGCCGGCGCGCTCGACGACCGTGCGGTCGTTCAGCGGCTGCACCGGGCGGGCGTTGTGCTTGTACAGCTTCCGGAAGGCCTGAATCTGGGCGCTCGACGCCTCCACCGGCGTGCTCAGCACATACCAGCTGACGCCTTCGGAACAGGGCGGCGTCGTCAGCGAGCCCTCGAAATGGTAATAGCCGCGTTTGGCGGGCAGCAGATCTGCGACATTGATGTCCAAGCCTTCCACGCTATGCACCGGACCAGCGCCGATCGGCATGTTGTCAAACACTGCCTTGAGCGCGGCGTTTTCCTTGCCCTGCTTGATCAGCACCGCCACCACGGCCAGCTTGCCGGCCTCGTCCTTGTGCACCAGATGGGCGACCATGTCGGCCGGCTTGCCCTTGATGCGCTCTTCGCTTGGCGTATGGAAGTGGAACTGCGCCAGCTTGTAGGCCTGCTCGCCGATCTTCACGCGACTGCCGGCGGCGAGGTTGACCTGCACGGTGTGGCCGTTGTTGACGATCTTGAGCGGACTGGCGGCGTAATCGAACGCCAGTTCCGGCAGATCGGCTTGCTTCTTCGCGCCGCGTATGTCGATCGGCGACTGGCGCTTGCCGAGTCCGCAGGTCTCGAAATCCTTTTGCATCCGGCCCCAGTGGGCGGGGCCGTGTTCGCCGGCATATTGCCAATGCGGCGCTGGCGTCGCATCACCCGCCCAGGCGCCATTTACCGGAACTCCAGCGGCGAAGCAGCACAGCACCACGAATCGGTTCAATTTCATTGCGCTCTCCAATGCTTCAAAGGTCTTTGATGACATCTCGAAAATCGTCCACGCCCTGAAACGAGCGATAGACGGAGGCGAAACGAATGTAGGCCACCTTGTCCAGCCGGTAGAGCGCATCCATGACCATCTCGCCCAATGCACGCGAGGCGATCTCGCGCTCACCCAACGTGAGCAGTTTCTGGCGAATGCGGGCGATGGCCTCATCGACCAGTTCGGCGGAAACCGGTCGTTTATGCAGCGCGCGGCGAAAGCCTTCGCGCAGCTTGGTCTCGGAAAACTCCTCGCGCATGCCGTTGCCCTTGACCACCTGCGGCAAACGTACGTCGGCGTTTTCATAGGTGGTGAAACGCTTCTCGCAACTCGCGCAGCGCCGCCGGCGGCGGACGGACAGGCCATCCTCGGCCAGACGGGTTTCCACCACCTGCGTATCCACCGCGCCGCAGAAGGGGCATCTCATGGCTTAGCGGCCGCCGAATCGCAGCGATTCACTTGCCATATACCGGAAACGCCGCCGTCAGCTTGGCCACTTCAGCCTGGACGCGGGCGAGCACGGCTTCATCGTGCGGCGCATCGAGCACATCGGCGACCAGATGCGCGAGTTTCTCGGCTTCCAGCTCCTTGAAGCCGCGCGTGGTCATCGCCGGGGTGCCGATGCGTATGCCGGAGGTCACGAACGGCTTTTGCGGATCGTTCGGAATGGCGTTCTTGTTGACGGTGATATGAGCGCGGCCCAGCGCGGCTTCGGCGTCCTTGCCGGTCAGATTCTTGGCTTGCAGATCGACCAGGAAAACATGCGACTCGGTGCGGCCGGAAACGATACGCAGACCGCGTTCGATCAACACCTTGCACATTACCAGCGCATTCGCGGCGACCTGCTCCTGGTAATGCTTGAAGTCCTTGCCCATCGCCTCCTTGAACGCCACCGCCTTGCCAGCGATCACATGCATCAGCGGGCCGCCCTGCAGGCCGGGGAAGATGGCCGAGTTGATGGCTTTCTCGTGCTCCGCCTTCATCAGGATGATGCCGCCGCGCGGGCCGCGCAGCGTCTTGTGCGTAGTGGAGGTGACGACATCGGCATGCGGCACCGGGTTCGGGTAAACACCGGCGGCGATCAGGCCGGCATAGTGCGCCATATCGACCATGAAGATCGCGCCAACGGCCTTGGCCACCTTGGCGAAGCGGGCAAAGTCGATCCTCAGCGCATAGGCGGAAGCGCCCGCGATGATCAGCTTTGGCTTGTGTTCATGCGCCAGCGCTTCCATGCGGTCGTAATCGATTTCTTCCCGCTCGTTGAGGCCGTAGGCGACGACGTTGAACCATTTGCCTGACATGTTCAGCTTCATGCCATGGGTCAGGTGGCCGCCTTCGGCCAGGCTCATGCCCATGATGGTGTCGCCGGGCTGCAGGAACGCCATGAACACCGCCTGGTTGGCTTGCGAACCGGAGTTGGGCTGCACGTTGGCCGCTTCCGCACCGTATATCTTCTTGACTCGATCGATAGCCAGTTGCTCAGCCACATCGACGAACTCGCAACCGCCGTAATAGCGCTTGCCGGGATAGCCTTCGGCATATTTATTGGTCAGTTGCGAACCCTGCGCCTCCATGACGGCATGGCTGACGTAGTTTTCGGACGCGATGAGCTCGATGTGCTCTTCCTGGCGATGATTCTCGGCCTGAATGGCGGCCCACAGTTCGGGATCGGTGCTGGCGATGGTCTGGCTGGCGGAAAACATGGCGATGGCGCTCGAAGACAAGAAAGCGGCGATTTTAGCCCGGATGTCCCGGAAATTCGCCCGCCGATCTCGCGCCGTCGGGTTCAGTCGAGCGGCGCGGGCAGATCATCCACTTCCGCCTCAACCCGGTTGCGGCCGCCCGCCTTGGCTCGATACAGCGCCTTATCCGCGCGCTGCAGCGCCGTACTTACCGAGTAGTCGTTGCCTTGCAGCAACGTGACGCCAAAACTGGCCGTCCAGTGCAATTGCGTGCCGGAAACCTGCAGCACCGCCGCCTCGACATCCTTGCGGATACGCTCGGCCACCCACATCGCCTCCTCGACCGGCGTCTCGGTCATCAACAGCACGAACTCTTCACCCCCGATGCGGGCGACGACATCCACCGCGCGCATCGATCGCTTCAGAATGTCGGCGAAGGCAATCAGCACCTGATCGCCAATAGCGTGCCCCCATCGGTCATTGATCGCCTTGAAGTGATCGAGGTCGATCATGGCCAGAGAAAGCGGTGTACGGTAGCGCAGCGCACGCAACAATTCATCGGAGGCGCGCTCCATGAACGCGCGTCGGTTGTACAAGCCGGTGAGCGGATCGATCCGCGCTTCCTGCTCGGCATGCGCCTTGGCTTCACGCAATTCAAGCGTCGCCGCCTCAATGCGATGCTGCAATTCCGCTTGCGTCAGCTTGACGCCCTCCGCCATCTGGTTGATGACCAGCGCCAGCGGCCGCATTACATCGCACTGGTCGCCATCGATACGGACGTCGAGATTGCCTTTGCCCATCGCCGCCACTCCTTCGATGATGCGCGACAGTGGCAGGATGACGCCGCGCGCCAGCCAAACCATTGCCGCGACGCTAAGCAGGATGGCAACCACGATCACCAGCACGCCCATAAAAAACACCTTTTCTCGCGCGCCGGCCAAGCGCTTGAGCGAGACATCGAGCACCACGTAACCGAGCGGCTCCGACTGCTCGGCGGCGAGATTCGCCGCATCCGGGCCGATCATGTCGTCGATATGCACCAGAGTCGGCAGCACCGGCATGGACAGACGCCAATACTGGCCGTCCTGTTCCTGGCTCCAGCTCAGCCTGCGCGGCAAGGCGTTTGACAGCTGGCTGACCGCGCCGTGATGCACCAACGCGTCGCCGCGATGGTTCGCGATGGTGACGCCGAGCAGATCGGCATCGCCGGCGGCGATGTTGTCGGCCATGCCTTGCAGGCTTTGCAGATCGCCGGAGAACAACGGCAGTTCCGTGGCGACAGCCAATTGTTTGGCGGTCGCCACGACGCGCTCGCGCAACGCCGACCCCAGCATCTGATCGCTCCAGTTCCACCAGAACACGCCCAACGTGGCTGCCATCAGCAACGACGGCAACACTGCCGCAAGCAGCAGACGCAGGCGGAAATCACCCAGCTTCACCGTATACCCCCTTCACTGCGCACCCGTTTTTCCAACCGGTCGACATCCAGGCTCAGGTGCAGTGAACGCAGCACATTCGTGTTCACCAACAGGTCGAAGTCATCCGGCGCGCGCGGCGCCGGCAATTTTCTCCCGGGCAACGACTCATGGACCATTTGCGCGGCTTCCTTGCCGATCTGCGCGGGCGAACTGACCATCGCAAACGCCGCGCCCGCTTTCACGAACGACGCGGAATACCCCACCACCGGCACGCCACGGCGATAGGAGGCCAACAGAATGAATTTCACGGTCTGGTTATTGATCGCCTCGGCATCGGGCAAAGCCAGAAAAACATCGGAATTGGCCAGTACGCTTTGCACGGCATCCGCCAACTCGGCCTTGTCCTGGATCACTTCGAACACCCCTTGCATGCCGGCGCGACTGAAGCTGCTCGCCAACTGGTTGCGATAGCGCACCGTAGCGGGGCCCAGCACGACACCGACGCGCAGTCTTTCGGGAAAAGCCGTGCGCAACAGGCTGACCTGGCGGCTGAACGGTTGCTCGTAATACACCCCAGTGATGCGTCCGGGAGCAGACGCATCACTGAGTTCGTCCAAAGTGCTGCGCGGTACGAGTAAGGCGATGATGCGGGTTTTGTCTACCGATCGATGCAACTGGCGAAGCGCTTCGCCGCCCACCGTCACTAAAATCTGCGGCGGCGAAGTTTTGAAATTGAATTCGTCCCATTCACCCACCCGCACCTCATCATTCGGCAAGGCTGCACGGATAGCGTTGGCGGTTTCCTGATAGACCGGCTCTTTGCTGCTTAGCGCGACCCAGACGACATCGGCCCAGGCCTGAACCGAAAACAGCAGGGCCAACCAACAGACCCCGCCGGCTAGGCAAAGCTTCAGCGCGCGCCGCATCGCCTCATTCCTGCCACCCAACGGCCTGCGGCGCCTTTCCAGCACCATGCAATTGTTTGCATTTACGCCTCCCTGACTTATCGATTATTTAAACTACGCTAGCCACATCGCATGTATATAGGCAGTATTCCCTAATCGAGATTACGTGTTGCGAGTCGAGCCTGCAATGCACCTTACAACAAATAGCATTTTGACCAAATCCAGCCTCGGACTTTGTATTGCCTTGTACGCCGGCGGCGTCCTAGCCACAGTGGATAGCAAGTCGGAAAGCGATTTCCTGGCGGATATCCCGGTGGTGCTGACCGCTTCGCGCATTCTGCAGTCGCCGCTGGACGCACCGGCGCCAGTCACGGTTATAGACCGGGAAACCATACTCGATTCCGGCTTCACCGAAATTCACGACATTTTTCGTCTGGTGCCGGGCTTTCTAGTCGCCGACTGGCCGCACGGCTCGCCGATCGTCGTCAACCAGGGCATGGGAGATGCTCAATCCAGACGCTTGCTGGTGCTGTTGGATGGTCGCGCACTGTTTGACCCGTTCAAAGGCGGCGTGGAGTGGCAGGATCTGCCGTTGCGCCTGGAGGACATCGAACGGATCGAAGTCGTACGCGGACCCAACCCGGCCAGCTATGGCGCCAATGCATTCCAGGGCATCATCAACATCATTACGCGCGTACCGCTGGGAGAAAGCGAGCAAGGGCTGGTGCTGCGCGCCGGCCGGCACGAGATCGGCGACCTTTACGCCTACATGACGCGCGGGCAGGGCGACCTCAACTGGCGTATCAGCGCCTCGGCCAGACAGGCCAGCAACTTCGGCGACCCCAAGCTGGCGCAGGAAATGATTCGGCGTCAGGCCCTCAACGGCCAGTTGATCAAAACACTGGCCGGCAATACAGAACTCAGCTTCAGGCTGGGGCTGAGCAATGGCGAAACAGAGATCGGAAAAGTCGCCGACGCCAGCGATCCGCCGCGCACGGCCGAAACGCAGAACGTATTCTTCGACGTCGGCTGGAAGCGTTTTTATGCCGAAAACTCTGAAGTTTCGCTGCGCTATTACCATTACGGCCGCAAAGCGCGCGACCAGTTCAGCGTGGTGAACAACGGCTTGCCCGTCCCGTTTCCGGCCAACGAGCCGTTTGTCGCCGCACTCAGCATCCTGGACAACGTCGACGTCCGCCGCGACGACTTCGAGTTCCAGCAAATTCATGCCTGGTCGGATGCCCTGATCGGGCTATGGGGCGTCGGCGTGCGCAACGACGCGGCAGAATCGCCGAATGCGTTGTTCGGCCTGGGCAGTGTCGGCGGCTGGCAAGGACAACTGTTCGGCAATCTGGACTGGAAGGCGGCGCCGAAGTGGCTGCTGCACGTCGGCGGCATGGTTGAAAAACACTACAACACCGATCTGCTGCTGTCGCCGCGTCTGGCCTTGAACCACAGCCTCACGCCGACGCAGAGCCTGCGCTTCAGCATCGGCCGCGGCTATCGGGCGCCCACCATCTTCGAGCAGAATGCGCGCGAAAAGACGACCTGGAGCGGCGGCATCGCCGAAATCGATCATTATCAGGCTGGTGAGAAACCTCCTATGAACCCCGGATTCCCAGGTGTCGGGAAGCTTT
>CAYXMQ010000042.1:0-17778 GCA_964466195.1 uncultured Thiobacillus sp. | reverse complement strand
CCAGTCGGCCGCTTCCGGCACGTCGGTCTGCTCGCCCCAGGTCTGCGGGCTGGCGGCCGGCAAGTCGCAATACCAGTCGTAGAACGAGCCGCAAGCGCCGCCGATCAGCGACAGGTAACGCGAGCCCGCCGCATAGGAAATCATCGACATGGCCGGAATCGGCGAGAAACCGTAGATGCGGTCCGGGCCCCATTTCTTGATGGTGTGGACGTTGGCGGCGGCGATGATCTCCTGCACTTCGTCCCAGTTGGTGCGCACGAAGCCGCCGAGGCCGCGCACGCTGGTGTATTTCAGGCGCTTGCCCGGATCGGCCTGGATCGCCGCCCAGGCTTCGACCGGATCCTTGCCGCTGGCGCGCTCGGCGCGATACAGGTCGAGCAGGCGGCCGCGAATCATCGGGTACTTGATCCGGTGCGGGCTGTACAGATACCAGGAGAACGACGCGCCGCGCTGGCAGCCGCGCGGTTCATGATTGGGCAGGTCGTCGCGGGTGCGCGGGTAGTCGGTCTGTTGCATCTCGAACGACACCAGGCCGTTCTTGACGAAGATTTTCCAGGAACAGCCGCCGGTGCAATTCACGCCGTGCGTGGAACGCACCACTTTGTCATGCCGCCAGCGGTTGCGGTAAGCGTCCTCCCACTTGCGGTCCTCGATGGTCATCACGCCGTGTTCGCCGGAGAACGGCTTGCGCGGGTGGGTGAAATAGGTCAGGCGGTCGAGAAAGTGGCTCATATCTTGCTCCTTGCGGTGGGTCGGGCGTCGCGTAGGCGAAGCCCGACGTTCTCGGATCGGTCTGTCGGGCGTCGGCCCGACTTTGGGGTTACGGGTATTACGGATTCCTGATTTCGCTGCCCTTGCGCAGGTAGAACCACCAGTTGATGACCAGGCAGACCGCGTAGAAGGCGGCGAAGCCGTACATGGCCATCTCGGGAGTGCCGGCCTTGATCTGGCCGCCGATCACCACCGGGGCGATGAAGGCGCCGTAGGCGGCGACTGCGGAGGTCCAGCCCAGCACCGGGCCGGCCTGCTGACGGTCGAAGATGACGCCGACCGAGCGGAAGGTGGAGCCGTTGCCGATGCCGGTGGCGGCGAACAGAATCACGAAGGTCACCAGGAACTGCGTGAAGTAGATCTCGGGCGTGGCCGACTGATACGCCTGCATCATGATCCAGCCGGCGTAGGCGGAAGCCGCGACCATGACCACCGAGATGATCTGGGTGACGATGGCGCCGCCGACCTTGTCGGAGATCCAGCCGCCGACCGGGCGGATCAGCGCGCCGACGAAGGGGCCGATCCAGGCGTAAGTCAGCGCCGAGGGGCCGTTGGGGTTCTTGACGTGCTCCCAGACGCCGGCGGCGTTGAGCATATGCATGTCGCCGAAGATCACCTTGATCGACAGGGGCACGGCCATCGAGAAGCCGATGAACGAACCGAAGGTGACGATGTACAGCGCGGTCATCGCCCAGGTGTGCTTGTTCTTGAAGATGGCGAACTGTTTGTCGATGTTGCCCTTCATCTCGCCGAACGCGGCCAGCTTCATGACCAGCAGGGTCGCCGCGATGATCAGCGGCAACGCCAGCCACATGTTGAGCAGACCGAGACCGGCCGGGGCGGGCAGATAGAGATAGAGGCCGACGGCGGCGGTCAGGAAGGCCAGGCCGTAGAGCCACAGCACCTTGACGAAGGCGGCGAGGGTACCGCCGATGTTCGGCGAGATGACCTTCAGGTTGTTCATGCCGAAGAAACCCAGGAAGGCCAGCGGAATCAGGAACACCAGCCAGATGAAGCCGGCGTTCTGGATCCAGGTCATCGTGCCGGCGGTGATCTTGCCGAAAATCCAGCCGGAGTCCTTGGCCAGTGCCATCGGGTCGCCGGCGATCGCGCCGAATACGCCCATGGTCATCACCAGCGGGATCAGGATTTGCATGGTGGTGACGCCGAAGTTACCCAGGCCGGCATTCATGCCCAGCGCCGTGCCCTGCAGGCGCTTGGGGAAGAAAGTGCTGATGTTCGACATGGAACAGGCAAAGTTGCCGCCGCCGATGCCGGACAACAGCGCCAGCAACTGGAACGTGAACAGCGGGGTGGTATGGTCCATCAACGCGAAACCGGTGCCGGCCGCCGGAATCATCAGCAGTGCCGTGGTCAGGAAGATGGTGTTGCGGCCGCCTGCGAGACGGATCATGAACGACGCGGGAATCCGCAAGGTGGCGCCGGAAAGGCCGGCGATGGCGGTCAGTGTGAACAGCTCTTCCTGTTTGAACGGGAAGCCGAGATTGCCCATCTGCACGGTGATGATGCCCCACATCAGCCAGATGGCGAAGCCCATCAGCAGGCTCGGGATGGATATCCACAGGTTGCGATAGGCGATGCGCTTGCCGGTGGATTCCCAGAATTTCTGGTCCTCCACATCCCATTTTTCGATGTTGGTACTCATCTCGTTTCTCCGATGCGTGCGTTGAAGTGGGGGGTCATTCCAGCGTGTCGGCGACGGCCGACTGTGGTTTCTTGATCAGGTGGTCCAGCTTGCGAACCTCGGTGGTGTACATCCAGATCAGCGACACCCAGACCACGCCATACATCAGCATGAAGGCCGAGGAGCGGATGCCGGTGAGGTCGACCAGGGCGCCGAACATGATCGGCAGCAAAAAGCCGCCGAGGCCGCCCATGAGGCCGACGATGCCGGAGATGACGCCGATGTTGTGCGGGTACTCGTCGGAGATGTACTTGAACACCGAGGCCTTGCCGAAGGCGAAGGCGACGCCGACGGTGAACAGCAGCGCGGTGAAGACTTCCGGGCTGAGATGGATGCTGTAGACCTGCGGGCCGGTCACGGTCTTGACGGTGAATTCGGTCTGCGGATAGGACATGATGAACAGGCAGATCCAGGACACCCACAACACCCACCAGGTCACCCGGTGCGCGCCCCATTTGTCCGACATCCAGCCGCCCACCGCACGCAGGATGCCGCCGGGCAGCGAGAAGGCCGCCGCCAGCAGCGCCGCCGTCTTCAGATCGAACCCGTATTCGGTGACGTAGTACTTGGTCATCCACAAGGCCAGCGCGACATAGCCGCCGAACACGATGGAGTAATACTGGCAGTACTTCCACACCACCGGGTCTTTCAGGGCCTTGAGCTGGTCGCGCACGGTGACGTGGGCAGGCACCTTGTGTGCGGGGTCGTCGTAGGTGAACAGCCAGAACAGGATCGCGGTGACCAGCATCGCGGCGGCATACACCTGCGGCACCATGGTCCAGCCGTAGGCCACGACGATGCTGGGTGCCACCAGCTTGGTCACTGCCGCGCCGACGTTGCCGGCGCCGAACACGCCCATCGCCATGCCCTGGCGTTCCTTTTCGAACCAGCGCGCGCAGTAGGCGATACCGACCGAGAAGGAGCCGCCGCACAAGCCGACGAACAGGCCGATGACCAGGAAGTGCCAGAATTGGGAGGCGTATTCCATCAACCAGATCGGCCCGACGGTCGAAAGCATCAGCACGAAAAAGACGATGCGGCCGCCGAATTTGTCGGTCCACATGCCCAGCGGCAGGCGTATCAACGAGCCGGTAAGCACCGGCGTGGCGATCAGGATGCCAAACTGGGTCTCGTTGAGACCGAGTTGCGCCTTGATGGGAATGCCGATGACGGCAAACATCATCCAGACGGCGAAACACACCGTGAAGGCCAGGGTACTCATCACAAGTACCGAAAGCTGCTGTTGCGAACGTGGCGTCATTGCGTCCTCCACCAGATCAAAAAACCGCGATATCCGAATTGGATGAAGTGCAGTTTCCGCGCCCGATTAGCGACATGAAAGAGGGGGTAGACGCGCTCGAAGCGTCTTGACTACCTACAAATGGGTAGCGGGGTAGTTTTGTAAGTGACTGTTATTTAATGTTTTATTGTTTTTTCAACGGCTCGTGTCGGATCCCCTGTCACTTTGTGGGTATTTCATCGATGTCGGGGTGGGGCTAAAAAGAGGTAGCCGTCTCTTATTGCCGAAAACGCGACTTTGAAATGATCCGCAAACGCTGTCCCAACCTGCCTACCTGGAAAAACCTGCAGCGTTCCCTGCTGCTGCGCATCGGCGGCGCCATTGCCGGCATCGCGTTGCTGGCCGTGCTGGGCATGTCGGTTTCCGGCCTGGTCGCGGAATCGACTCAGGGCAGCGGCGAGGCCATCAATCGGGCCGGCAGCTTGCGCATGCAAAGCTGGAGCATGGCCAGCCTCTACCTGGCGGTGCCGCTGCCCGCGCAGGGGCTGGATGGTTCAGCCCGCATGGCCGAGGCGATCCGGAAATTCGATGCCACGCTGAATAGCGACGCCATCCAGGGCATGCTGCCGCGCAGCGGCGACCTGCGCCTGCTCGAGACTTACCAGCAAACCCAGTGGGAATGGCGCCAGGCCATCCGGCCGCGTTTCCAGGCGGTGGCGGACGGCGGTTTGCCCAATCTCGATGCGCACGCCCGCGCCGCGCTGCTCGACGACATGGCCTTGTTCGTCGAGCAGATCAATGGACTGGTCAAGCAGATGGAAGACACCACCGAGGCCAAGATACGGGTCATGCGCCTGGTGCTGAGCGTGGCGCTGATCCTGACCGTGCTGGTCGTGATATTGACCATCCATCTGATCCATTTCCGTTTCGTGAAGCCGTTGAACAGATTGCTGTCGCTGGCCAGCAGCGTCGGCCAGGGCGATCTTTCCGTCCGCACCGCTTTTACCGGCGAGGATGAACTCGGCCAACTCGGCCGCGCTTTCAACCTGATGGCGGAAGACCTGTCCCGGATGTACCAGGAGCTGGAGGCGCGCGTGCGGCAGAAGACGGCGGAACTGACGCGCAGCAATCAGTCGCTGGAACTGCTGTATCACTCCATCGCCCGCCTGCATGGCGCGCCGCCCGGCAAGACGGTGTATCTGGCCTTGCTGCGCGACATCGAACAGGTGCTCGATCTGGGCCACGGCATCATCTGCCTGGGCGAACACGGCGGCAGCGGCGGGCAAGCGATCGCCAGCACCATGCAACCGGGTGATGCCAACCCCTGCACGCATGCCGAATGCGTCTGGTGCCACGGCAGCGACCAGACCCGCCTGAGCATCGCCAGCGATTTCCATCGCCATCTGACCCTGCCATTGGCCGACGTCGAGAAGCAATACGGCGTTCTGATCCTGCAGATACCCGAAGGCCGCCAGCTCGAAGCCTGGCAGGTGCAATTGCTGGAGGCGCTGTCGCGCCATATCGGCGTCGCCATCGGCGCGGAACGGCGCATCGAGCAGAACCGCCGCGTCGGCTTGCTGGAAGAACGTGCCGTGATCGCGCGTGAATTGCACGATTCGCTGGCGCAATCGCTGGCCTACATGAAGATACAGGTCAGCCGCCTGCAAAGCCTGATCAAGACACCGGAAAAACGCCCGGATGCGGAACAAGTGCTGCTCGAATTGCGCGTCGGCATGAGCAGCGCCTACCGGCAACTGCGCGAGCTGCTGTCGACCTTCCGCCTGAAGATGGACGGGCAGGATCTCGCCACGGCATTGGCGCAGACCGTGAATGAGTTCGCCGAACGCGGCGAGCTGGAGATCGAGATGACGCACCAGCTGGAAGGCTGTCCGCTGTCTCCCAACGAAGAAATCCATGTTCTGCACGTGGTGCGCGAGGCGTTGTCGAATGTTATCAACCATGCCGCCGCACGTCATGCGTGGGTGACTCTGTCCTGCCGGCCCGACGGTCAGGTCGAAGTCGTAATTGATGACGACGGTCAAGGCATCGTCAAGAGCGCCGACGTACATCACTACGGCATGACCATCATGGAAGAACGCGCGCGTACCCTGGCCGGCGAAGTTCACTACCAGGCGCGGCAGGGCGGCGGCACGCGGGTCGTGTTGGTGTTCCGTCCATCCAGCAGTCGCGCGGCCAATGGCGTTGCTGCTCAGACTCTCAGGAGAATGGAAACATGAATCCCGACATCACGCCGAGCGACACGCCGCAACGCCTGCTGGTCATCGACGACCATCCGCTGTTCCGCAAGGCGATCCTGCAGTTGGTGCACATGACCGGCGATTTCGAAGTGGTGGGTGAAGCCAGTTCCGGCCGCGAGGGGTTGGAACTGGCGCAGAACCTGCAACCGGACATGATCCTGCTCGACCTCAACATGAAGGAGATGAACGGCATCGAAGTGCTCAAGGTGATCAAGTCCTGGGGCATGGACACACGCGTCGTCATGTTGACCGTGTCGGACGAGGCGAGCGACCTGGTGGCCGCGTTGCGGGCAGGGGCGGACGGCTATCTGCTGAAGGAAATGGAACCGGAAGACCTGTTGGCCAAGCTGCATGACGCCGCCTCCGGCCAGGTCATCCTGACCGAACGCCTGACTCGTTTGCTGGCCCATTCGCTGCGCGAGGACGGCAAGCCGAAAGACCCGTCGCAGGCCGGGCTGACCGAACAGGAGAACCGGATTCTCGACCTGATCGCGCAAGGCAAGAGCAACAAGCTGATCGCGCGCGAACTCAATATCTCCGACGGCACGGTCAAGGTGCATGTCAAACACTTGCTGCGCAAACTCAATCTGCGCTCACGCGTGGAAGCGGCGGTGTGGGCGGTGGAGAAGAAACGCTGAAGCGGCCCTAGCCGCGCAACGGCTGTAATCCGACGCAATGTCGGGCAAGCACAGCGAGGGGGACTCGCGCAGCGGGAGACCAGCGTAGCGACGCTTTGGTCTTGGCGAGCTCGTCCCGCCGCCGCGAAAGAGTCAGACCAATTCGAACAAATACAGCATGCCGAAGTGGAACACGATGAACAGCGTGACGCCGACGGCAACGGCCAGGTTTTCGCCGCGTTGATAGATTTTCTGAAAATTCATGGGGACGACTCCGTAACAAGAGAAAAGCACGCGGCATTCTGCAAGGTCTGCCTATTTCGGCCTTGATCGATGTCAATGGCCGCTGTCTCCAATGCTCCACGCGCTAGACAGAGTGCAATCCGCGGGCGCGGTGGTTTTCGGCCGGGTTGATAAATGTCAAACGCTTTACTCGGGTATCTGGCCACCATCCGCCGCATTGATGACACAAGGAGAGCGAGATGCTCGAACCCGTGAAACTGGCGGATTTTTTCATCGTATTTTTCAGCGCCGCTTCGGTGATTCTGTTCGGCGCGACCTATGCGCTGATTTTTGCGTGGTCGCGGATTAGAGATCGCCCGCGCCTGATGCCGCTGGCGTATCTCGGCTACCTTGGCCTGTTCATCTCGGTCATCGTATTGGCGGTGCATGCCAACCTGTTCAACAACACGTTCTGGAGCGCCATCGTTTTGCTGATGCTGATCGGCTATCTGGTCGCTCCGCATGCCATCTGGCATTTGTGCGTCGGCACGCATCTGGACGAGGACGCAGCAGCTCCGGCCAAGGTTTTTCAACAGCGGTAGGTAACAGGAGGCATGACCATGTCACAGACGCAGGCGTTGTGGTGGGCATCCACATCCTTTTGGCGAAAGATGGCCATCTGGGTGACGGCAGGCTCATTCGTAGTGCTCATTTTTCTTACTTTCGATACGGTGGATCAGATCACGGCCGGCAGCAAAAGCAACCGGGTGAAGGCCTATTCGGTGATCAACCACCGCATCGACTATGTGTTTGATGAGAAACGCAACTTCCAGGTGCCGGTGGTGGGCGTCGAAGAGCCCCTGTTCGGCAAGAAACTGACCGAAGCGGAGGCCGAAGCGCTGGTTTCCAAGGGCAAGCTGACCACTCAGGCCAAGAACTGCATGAACTGCCATACCTTGCTGGGCAACGGCGCCTACTACGCGCCGGATCTCACCAAGGCCTGGCTGGATCCGGCCTGGGGCTCGAAGGAAGTGCGCGAGCAGTCGATGGTGGACTTTCTGATGAACCCGACCGACAAGCTGCACAACGCGTCCGGCCGCAGGATGCCCAACCTCGGCATCACCGAGGCGGAAGCGCGCGCTACGGTGGCGTTCCTGAAGTGGATGTCGGCGATCGACACCAACGGCTTCCCGGCCAACTTCAAGCCCATCGACCAGTCGGACGCCCCGCCGCCGGCTGACGCCGCTGCCGCCGCGCCGGCGCAACAGTAAGGAGAACCAACATGGCCGCTCTAGGCATACTCGACACCGCCAATCTGAATGGCGGACAAAAACTGGCGGTGAAGTATTTCACCGTCGCCATCGCGCTGTTCGGCGCCCAGGTCCTGTTCGGCATGCTCGCCGGCTTGCAATACCTGTATCCGGATTTCCTGTTCGGCATACTCGACTTCTCGGTCAACCGCATGCTGCATATCAATGCGATGGTCGTGTGGCTGTTGTTCGGCTTCATCGGCTCGGTGTACTGGATGTTGGAGGATGAATCCGGCATCCCGGTGGTCGGACTCGGGTTGGGCAATCTGGTCTTCTGGATCTTCACGCTGGCCGTCGTCGTCGTCGTGCTGGTGTATCTGCTGGTGCAGATCGGTCCCGGCGAGCAGAGCTCGATCTGGCTGATCAACGAGGGCCGCGAGTACATCGAAGCGCCGCGCTGGGCCGACATCGGCATCGTGGTCTGCGTGCTGGCGTTCTTCTACAACGTCGCCGCCACCTTCGCCAAAGGCCAGTTCACCCACATCGGCGGCGTGCTGGTGATGGACCTGATCGCGCTGGCCGGGTTGTATCTGGCCGGCATGTATTACACCCCCAACATCTCCATGGACCAGCACTGGTGGTGGTGGGTGATCCATCTCTGGGTCGAGGCGACCTGGGAGGTGCTGGTCGGCTGCCTGATGGCCTACGGCCTGATCAAGACCATGGGCGTGCGCCGCAAGATCGTGGAAACCTGGTTGTACATCGAAGTCGCGCTGATGTTCGGTTCCGGCATTCTCGGCCTCGGCCACCATTACTTCTGGATCGGCACGCCGGAGTACTGGTTCACCATCGGCGGCTTCTTCTCCGCGCTGGAACCGATTCCGCTGGTCGCCATGGTGGTGCATGCGGTGTTCGACGCCGGCCATCACAAGCTGAAGAGCAGCAACAACCCGGCCCTGGCCTGGATCATCGCGCAGGCTTTCGGCAACTTCTTCGGCGCCGGCGTCTGGGGCTTCATGCACACATTGCCGCAGATCAACCTGTACACCCACGGCACCCAGTGGACCGCGTCGCACGGCCATCTCGCCTTTTTCGGCGCTTACGCCACGATGGTCATCGCTTTCTTTTACATGGCGATCCAGAAATGGCGCGGCGATGTCTGGATGGGCGGCAACCTGGTCGGCGCCTGGAAATGGAAATGGGCGATCTTCCTGCTGCACGCCGGCATGATCACCATGGTCATGGCCATGCTGATTTCCGGTTACGAGCAATCGCAGATCGAACGCGCCATCGGCGGCTCGACCTGGATGGCTTACTTCGCCGGCCAGGAACATCGCTGGTTCGTGCAGGGCATGTTCTGGCGCCAGATCGGCGGCTGGATGTTCACCGGCGGCTTCGTGCTGCTGGTGTGGGACATGCTGACCATCGGCAAGCGTGAAACGCGTGCGGCCTATGTCGTGTTGGCCGAGGCCGCAACCGCCTGATTCAAGATTTAACGTTTCTCCTCTCGCGTCACAGCGATTTGCCCGCCGGCTTGCCGGCGGGCTTTTTTTTGCCATGAGCCGGCGGATCACAGGCTGGCCGCCAAGGAAATCGACAGGTACATTCGTATCAGTACTGCCGTCATTTAACCTATTTCCTGAAGTAATTCGTCGCACGGCCGAAAGAACTATCGTTGCGGGTGGCGAAGCGATCTCGCCCGATCGAAAGGAAGAAAGCATGCTGGACATAGGCAACTGGAGGGCTGGCGCACCGAGGGTCGACTGCGATGTCTTCGCAGGCTTCATCGGCTGGGTCGGCTGATACGCGATGATCCGCGACCCCGGCGCCTACCTGAAGGTCAGCACCAAGGTCTATCTGGCCTTTGGCGGCATCGTGGCGCTGTGCCTGATTGCGTTGCTGATGGTCATCTCGGGCCTCAAGGTCATCGACGGCCAAATGGCGCGCATCGTCGGCATGCATGCGCCGCTCAGGGCCGCCGCCTACGAACTGGAGATCAATACCGTCGGGGTCGGCATGGGGGTGATGAAATACCTGGATCGCCCCGACCCGGCGCACCGGCAACGCGTCGAGAAGGACAAGGCGGATTTCGATCGCTTCAAACGCGAATACGATCGCCTGGCGCCCAGTGAGGAGGGCCGGCGCCTGGGCCGCGAGATCGGGGTCCAGCACCGTAACTTCCTGACGCTGGGCGAGGGCCTCATGGCGCGCCAGGATGCCTTGGAGTCGCGTCTGGCCCGTTTCGGCGACAACGTGCACAGGTTGCACGGCCTGCTCGATCGCGAGTTTGCAGCTGGCGGCGATGCCCGCCTGTTGCAGTTGGAAGCCGGCATTGCGCGGGTCGCCCAGTGGTTGGGCTTGTACCTGCATGCCGGCGATGCGGCCTATCTCGGCCTGATCGAGCGGGAGCGGCGTGAATTGCAGCGGCAGCTGGCGGCCTTGCCTGCGGCAAACCAGTCGCTTGGGCTGAGCGACGTCAAACGCCTGCTGGAGCAGGGGCTGTTGCAGGTGGATGCGATCGTGCGTCTGCAACAGTCGCGCGAGCAGGATGTGCTGCGCTTCATCGAATTGCGCCGGCGTCTGGACACTCTGCTTGATGAGGGCCTGCAGCAACTCGTCGAACGCGACTCGCTGGCCGCCGAGCGCCAGGCCGAGAGCACCGTACATGAAGTCATCGCCGTGTTCGCCGTCGTCAGCCTGCTGCTGCTGGCGGCCAGCACGTTGGCCGCCTGGGCCTTGGTGCGCATGATCATCCTGCCGGTACGCAAGCTGGCCGAGGGCGTGCAGGCCGTGGCCGCGGGCAGCCTGGATCATCGCATCGAACACGACAGCCGTGACGAGTTCGGAACGCTCACCAGTTGCTTCAATCGAATGGCCGATGAACTGCGTGACAGCCGCACCGATCTGGAACGCCGGGTCGAGATGCGCACCGAGGAACTGGTCCATCTGGCCAGCCACGACGTTCTCACCGGCCTCGCAAACCGCGCCGGCTTCAGCCAGCGGCTGGACGACGCGATCAAGACCGTCCAGCGGCGCGGCACCAAACTGGCCCTGTTGCTGCTGGACCTGGATGGCTTCAAGAACATCAATGACAGCCTGGGGCACGATCAGGGCGACCGTCTGCTGCAAGAGGTCGCGCTGCGGCTGGCCGGGCAGGTGCGCGAGGTGGACACGGCCGCCCGGCTCGGCGGGGATGAGTTCTGCTTGCTGTTGATGGATGTCGAAGGCCTCCGGCAGGCGGCCGAGGTCGCCCAGCGCTGCCTCGACGCACTGGCGGCGCCGATGGCGCTGGCCGGCGCGACGGTGGCCGCGCGCGGCAGCATCGGCATTGCGCTCTATCCCGACGATGCAGAACAAGCCTATGGCCTGCTCAAGGCCGCGGACACCGCCATGTATGCCGCCAAACATGCCGGCAAACACCGTTATGCGTTCTACGAAGCGCGCATGACCGAGGAAGTGGGCAGGCAACTGGCGATGGAGGCGACGTTGCGCCTGGCCATCGAAAGAGGGGAGTTCGAACTGCATTACCAACCCCAGGTGGAACTGAACAGCGGCCGCTTGCGCGGGGTGGAGGCTCTGATCCGCTGGCGGCACCCTGAACGGGGTCTGGTTCCACCCGACGAGTTCATTCCCCTGGTCGAACGGATCGGCCTGATCGATGCACTCGGCGTCTGGGTGCTGCATACCGCCTGCCGCCAGGCCGTCGCCTGGCAGCGCGACGGCCTGGCGGACCTGGAGATGGCGGTCAACATTTCGCCCGGCCATTTCGAGTCGCCCGGATTCGTGGATGCCGTCGCGCATGCGCTGCGCGACAGCGGCCTCGCACCCGATCGTCTGGAGATCGAAGTCACCGAAAGCGTCACCCGCAATCCGCGCCTGCACGCCACCGTCAGCGCCGGGCTGCGAGACTTGGGGGTGCGTGTCGCCATCGACGATTTTGGTACCGGCTATTCTTCGCTCAGCGTTCTGAAGCACATGCCGATCAACACGCTGAAACTGGACCGGCAGTTCATCCACGATATGCTGGGCGACACTCGCTCGTCGGTGCTGATCGGTACCATCATCGGTATGGCCAAGGGCTTGGGTTACGCCGTTGTGGCGGAAGGGGTGGAAACCCTGGAGCAGGTGCACGTCCTCAAGGGGCTCGGCTGTCCGCTGGCGCAGGGCTACTTTTTCTCCCGTCCGGTGATTGCCGACGAAATTCCGGCGATGGTGAAAAGGAACTTTCTCACGCGGCTGGCCGGGGGGCAGGCCGCCGAGCGCTTCATCGCTACGCTACAGGAATAGCGATGAGCCGCCCGCCCCGAGCAGCCCAAAGGCCATCCATGGCGGCGGAGCCCGCCTTGCCGGTGCTGCCGCCGGGCCTGCCCTATCTGCTGGCCGCACTGGGCGACAACGGCGTCGAGATGCACGCCCTCGCCGCGGTAGTGCAGCGTTTTCCCACCATCGCCGGGCGCTTGCTCGCACTGGCCAATTCCGCCTGGGCCTCCCCGGCGCGCCCCGTCACCGGCCTGGCCGAGGCCTGCACGCTGCTGGGCCTGCGCGTGGTGCGCAGCGTCAGCATCGCGCTGAGCGTGGCCAGGCCGTTCGATCCGAACCGCTGCACCGGTTTCGATGCCGTGCGCTTCTGGACCAGCGCCTTTCTTACTGCCGAGGCGGCGGCCCTGTTGTCGCCGCACCTGGACCGGACTTGCGATGCGGATACGCTGCGCACGGCCGGCCTGCTGCACAACCTGGGCCTGCTCTGGCTGGCGGATGCGCGCTCGCAGCAAACCGGCCTGGCCTTGCAGGCCGTCGCGGCGGAGGCTGACCTCAGCCTTTCTGTCGCGTTGCGGGAGCGGGTCGGCACCGATTACCACGAAGCCGGCGGCCTACTGGGCGCCGCCTGGCAGCTGCCCGAGGCGCTGACGGTCGCCATGCGGCACTGCGCCGATGCGGATTACCGCGGACCGCACTGGCGGCTCGCCGCCGGCTGCGGCCTGGCGGTTTCGATAGCCGCCGCACCCTTGCGCGACAGCGACCGTTTGCCGGGCGAAACCGCTGTATCCGCCTGGCCCATTCCAAGCGCCGCGATGGAGCGGCTTTACCTCCAGACCGCAAAAAAACGCGAATCCCTGCACCAACTGGCGCAAGCGCTGTTCGGTGGCTGAATCCGGCGCTCAAGCCGCAGGCGCACGCTTACAGGCTGACCTGTACCGCCCAGCCCAGCGCTTCCACGCGCGCCGCCAGTGCGCGCATCCAGTCTTCCGGCAGCGGCCCGAGGCGCGGCGCTTCGACTTGCAGGGAAGGGCGCGCCAGACCGTAGAGCAGAACGCCGCGCAAAGGCAGGTTTTCAGCTTTGGCGCGGGCGAGCAGAGCCAGCCAGGCGTCGATTTCGGCAGCATCGGGCGCTACGCCATCGAGCGAGAACATGCAGGTCTGCAGCCAGGTCGGGCAGAGGCGGGCGACGCTTTTCAGACGCTGGTAATGGCGTTCCGGATCAGTTTCGGTGTCATTGATCCGGCGTAATCCGGCCGCCGTGGCGCGGTCGAATTTGAACCAGACTTCGCCGTTGAGCAGCGCCATCTTGCGCAAGCCGGCCTGCACATAGGCCTTGTGCGCCAGGCTGCCGTTGCTGATCAACACCAGCTTGATCTTGCCGGCCAGAGCAAAATCTTCCAGTACCGCGCCGATCCGGTCGATCACCGCGGCAAACTCCGGCGCGCTGGTCGGTTCGCCGTTGCCGGACAGCGCGATGTCGTTGAGGCGGCGCATGCCCGCGGGCACCGCACGCGCCATGAAATCGCCGCTGACGATGTCGGTCAGCATGCGGCGCAATTCGTTTTCCAGTTCGGCCGCATCGATGGCCGGCGGGCCGCCGCGCACGAGATTCGGCACCTGGCAGTAGATGCAGCGCCAGTTGCAGGCGTTGTTGACGTTCAGGTTGATGCCGACCGAAACGCCGCCGGCGCGCCGCGATACGACGGGATAGACGTAGGTCATGCCGGCGCTGTCGCGGTCGTGCCGGGTGGTGGTGAGCGTCTGGGCGGGCGTCTGGGCGGGCGGAATCATGGCCGGATTCTGGCACACTCGCTTGCGGCCGACCGACTGGGTCGGCGACGGTCCGCCCGCCGGGAACTCGTCGGCTCGGGCCGCGACTACACAGACTCGAACGCTGTTAGCGACAAGGAAAAACCATGCAAGACCGCTTTGTCTTCCGCTTGTTCTGGCTGACCCTGGCCGCCGCGCTGCTGATTCTGCTCTGGCGCGGCGCGCCGGAGTTCTGGCTCGCCGACCAGCCCGATGCCGCGCCGCGCATCGTGGCCGCGCGCGGCGATCTGGCCAGCGACGAAAAGTCCACCATCGAGCTGTTCGAGCGATCGAAGGACAGCGTGGTGTTCATCACCACCCGGGCCAATGTGCGGGATTTCTGGACCCGCAACGTGTTCTCGGTGCCGCGCGGCAGCGGCTCCGGCTTCATCTGGGATGACGCCGGCCATGTCATCACCAACTATCACGTCATCGAGAACGCCAGCGAGGCGACCGTGAAGCTGGCCGATGGGCGCAGCTACAAGGCGGCTCTGGTGGGGGCGAGTCCGGCGCACGACATCGCCGTGTTGAAGGTGGGCATCGGCGTCAAGCGGCCGCCGCCGGTGCCGTTGGGCGAGAGCCACAACCTGAAGGCGGGCCAGAAAGTGTTCGCCATCGGCAACCCCTTCGGCCTCGACTGGACGCTGACCACCGGCATCGTTTCGGCGCTGGATCGTTCGCTGGGCGGCAACGGCGGCGTGACCATCGAACATCTGATCCAGACCGATGCCGCGATCAACCCGGGCAATTCCGGCGGCCCGCTGCTGGATTCGGCCGGGCGGCTGATCGGCATCAACACGGCGATCTACAGTCCCAGCGGCGCCTCCGCGGGCATCGGCTTCGCGGTGCCGGTGGATACCGTCAACCGGGTCGTGCCGCAACTGATCAAGGACGGCAAATACATCCGCCCGACCTTGGGCATCGAGGCGGATGAGGGGCTGAACCAGCGTTTGGCGCAATTGCGCGGCGTCGAAGGTGTGGTGATCCTGCGCGTCGTGCCCGGTTCGGCGGCGGCGGCGGCGGGCCTGAAGGCTGCGACCGCCTCGGGTGACAACGGCATCGTGCCCGGCGACACCATCGTCGCGGTCAACGCCAAGCCGGTCGATTCCGTCGCCCGATTGCTGGCGCGGCTGGACGACTTCCAGGTCGGCGACGTCGTACAGATCAGCGTGCTGCGCGACGGGAAAAAGATCGATCTGGCCGTGACCTTGCAGCCCGGGGTGTGAGCGCGCAGCGTCGCCGGCCGCTCAGCCGGGTAACTTGGCGGCGGCCGCCACGGCCGGCGGTATCCGCTCGATCAGGCGCGGGTCGAACGGCTTCGGAATGATGTAGTCGCGGCCGAATTCGAGCTTGTCCAGGTTGTAGGCGTCGAGCACTTCCTGCGGCACCGCTTCGCGCGCCAGCGCGGCCAGCGCTTGCGCGGCGGCGATCATCATGGGTTGCGTGATGGCCTTGGCGCGGGCGTCGAACGTGCCTTTGAAAATGTAGGGGAAGCCGAGGACGTTGTTGACCTGATTGGGGTAATCGGAGCGGCCGGTGGCCATCAGGGCGTCGGCGCGGGCGGCGTGGACCTGGGCGGGGGTGATTTCCGGGTCGGGGTTGGCCATGGCGAACAGAATCGGCCTGGCGGCCATGCTTTGCACCATCTCGGCGCTGACCAGATTGGGGCCGGAAACGCCGATGAACACGTCGGCGCCATGCATGGCGTCGGACAACGTGCGCATCTCGGTGGTCAGGGCGAATTCCTGTTTGTGCGCATTGAGGTCGCTGCGGCCGCTGTGGATGACGCCTTTGCTGTCGACCAGAATCATATTGGCCTTGTTGCCGCCCATGGCGATCAACAGGCGCATGCAGGCCAGGCCGGCAGCGCCGGCGCCGAGGCAGACCAGTTTGATTTCATCGAGCTTCTTGTTCTGAATGTCGAGCGCGTTGAGCAAGCCGGCGCACATGACGATGGCGGTACCGTGCTGGTCGTCGTGGAACACCGGGATGTCGAGGCGCGCTTTCAGGGCGGCTTCGATTTCAAAGCAGTGCGGCGCGGCAATGTCTTCCAGGTTGATGCCGCCGAAAGTAGGGGAGATGTTGACCACGGTTTCGATGAAGCTGGCGACACTGGGGGCGTTGACTTCGATGTCGAACACGTCGATGCCGGCGAAGCGCTTGAACAGTATGCCTTTGCCTTCCATGACCGGTTTGGATGCCAGCGGCCCCAGATTGCCCAGGCCAAGGATGGCGGTGCCGTCGGTGATCACCGCGACCAGATTGCCCTTGTTGGTGTAGCGGTAGGCGTTTTCCGGGTCTTTAGCGATTTCCCGCACCGGTTCGGCGACGCCGGGGGTGTAGGCCAGCGAAAGGTCATACTGGGTGGCGCAGGGCTTGGACGATTCGACGGAGATCTTTCCCGGGCGGGGAAACGCGTGGTAATCCAGGGCTTTCTGGTTCAAGTCGCTCATGATGTCTTCTCGGTAACAATTGTGTTCGCATCATATATTGCTGCAGTGCGGAATTACAGCCGTACAAAGGGCCATCTGGTTGACTCCAAAGACGCACGATTCGGCCTATCTGGGCCATAGCGGCAGCGGATGGTGATCGGTCAGCACTGACGACTCGCGACCTTGCCAAAAGTGAGTGCGCGCTCCTCGATCCGGAGAGGGATCGCTCATCATGGCTGCGAGGGCCGCACCCACACGGACTGACGCCGATAACGCGGCCGGCAGCTCACGCCTGCAATACAGCTAGACGCTTACCCCGTTGGACTCTGTGAATTCCGACCGAACGCATTGCGGTAGCGGGCGCGGAAGGGAGTGAGGTCGAGTTCGTGATCGATCAGGTAGTCCGCACGGCGACGCACTTCGAAAACAACGCCGACGAAGCGGGACAAAGGCTAGAGAATTGGGAGGTTGCTCGAATGGCCGAAGGCGCTTTGTCGCGAGAAGCGGGCGAGTACCCAAGACCAAGAAAGAACTGATCGGCTGTAGTAGTGAGAAGAAACAATGACTCCACGCCTTGAGCAGCAGACCATGACTCCGCGAATGAAACCAACTCGCGCGCAAGCCCGCGTTTGCGAAAATTGGAACGGACAGCGAGGGAGCGCAGCAAGCCAAACGGCGGATAGAGCTCGAGGCCAACGACCGCCACCAAAGCCTTACCATCGCGGATGCCAAAGAATTGAAGCGGCGACGAGGCCGAAATATCTGCGATGGGCAACGCGTTCTCAGCCAGAAGCGAAGTGACTTCTTCGATGGAAAAAATTGGCTCGATGTTCATGTAGTGCGGGCTAACGACGCTGTAGAAAAATCCCATTCCGCCCCGATGCCCGTAGCCGAATTCTTTTCAGCCCGGCTTTGTCGGCATCGCGAAAAGAACACATTCAAGCAGTGCATGTTGTTTCTCCCCGTGTTTCGTCCATTCGGCCGCCAATCAGGCGTTTTGGGCGGTTTTCCGCCTTGTTTTTCCGTCATCCTGCCTAAACCCTGATGCGCCCGCTTCGCGATAGTGTGCACCAGGCAATACAACGTCCATTGCCCATCCACTTTCATGCGCCCGCGTAGCGTAAACCGGTCAGGCCGTTTTGAACCGCCCCGTCTTTCGTGGAGGCCATTTGGTTTAAGTTAAGCCACCGAAGTGGCCTGCTCGGCGAGTTGCC
>CAYXMQ010000041.1:0-18005 GCA_964466195.1 uncultured Thiobacillus sp. | reverse complement strand
CCAAGCTTGCTCAGGCTCGGTGGATCAGCACAGATGGGCGGGTTGGACGCTTACGCCTGGATCGCCAACGACCTGATCTGGCAGGCCTGGCCGGCCCTGTTGGCCGAGAGCGTGGCGGTAGCGCTGAATCTGCGCACTATCAGCCGGATGAAACAGCCGGTCGGCACGTTGCCGGTCTGAGCGGCGCACTGGGCAGGCTGCAGCCGAAGCAGCCGACCAATAGCAACGATCCATTCACGGCCAAGCGCAGGCTACAGATTCAGCCTCATGCCGGCTTGCGCGTGAAGAAATCGCGCGTTTCGAACACCGAATCGGCAAAGCCGACGCCGTTGCGCCGCAGCAGCCGTTTGAGCGCGAAATCGAACAACAGAGGATTGTGTTCGCGCAGCCCGGTCAGGAAGGGCTTGGCTTGCACGTCCAGCAATTCGAGCTTGATCAGTTTGTCGAGCGAAATCAGCGGCAGGATGCCGGGCAGCGGGTAATCCGAGCCGTTCAGCAAGCGTGTATGCCAGTGCGGCCGCGCCAGCAGGGTTTCCAGCACAGCGGCGCGGTTGAACTGGGTGACGGCGGAGATATCGGCATAGAGATTGGCATAGCGCCGGGCGGGGCCGGACAGGCTGTCCTCCAGCATGCCGGCGAACAGTTCGAAACTGGAACGCCGCCGGCCCGCGGCATCCAGATCGTCCCCTTGCGACGCGCAATGCGCCACCACCACGCGCACGCCATGGTCGAGCGCACGCCTCAGTTTCAGCGGGTTGCCATAGTCCTGGCGGGCGCTGCCGGCGACGGCGGCTTCGTGCCCGGCATGCGTGATCAGCGGCAGATCGTAGCGCGCCAGCAGGCGATAAAACGCATCGCAGCGCGCCGCGGACGGGTCGATGCCCATCGCCGCCGGCAACCATTTCAGCGCCCGCGCGCCATCGGCCACGGCGCGCTCCAGCGCGGCCAGTGCATCGAGCCGGTACGGGTGAATCGACGCCGCCCATTGCATGCGCTCCGGATGCGCCGCGGCGATGCGAGCGGCATAGTCGTTCGGCACATGAAAGGCGCTGGCGTCGTGCCGCGGCCGGCCTTGTTCGTCGTGTGTCCAGTCGAACGCGAACAGCAGGATACGGGCGCCGGGCGGAAAACCGTCCATCAGGTTCTCCAGGCGAGCGACAAAGCTGGCATCGATCAGGCCGGGTGTGTCATGCACGCAGCCGGCATTCATATAGAACAGCTTCTGCACGTATTGCAGCGGATTCCACAAACTATCCATGTTCGGATTGGCCCAGGCGCCGCTGTCGCGGTCGCCGACGCCGATCAGATGCGCATGCACGTCCCAGACCTTGGCGGCATCGAGGCCGGCCCAGACCTGCCGCATCAAAGCGTGATCGGCCAGTTCCGGCGGCAGGCCGGCGCGACACGGATTGAGCACGCCGGCCTGCGGCCACAGACTCCAGCCAGCCAGACCGAGACCGCCCACGAGGCCGGCACGTTGCAGGAAATGGCGGCGGTTCATTGCACTGGCGCGCAGGGGTCCTGCGCCCATTTTTTCAACGTCACGTGGTCGATCTTGCCGGTACCGAGTAACGGCAACGCGACAACCGTACGAATCTCGCGCGGCACGGCAATTTCCGGCACGCCCGCGCTGCGGGCTGCGCTCAGCAACGTGTCGCGGGTCAACGTCACATCGGTGGTGTAGAGGATGATCGCCTCACTGCGCTGCGGATCGCTGCGGGTGGTGGCGGCATGCTGGGCAGACGCGCCTGCCATTGCACCCGGTGTGGCTGAAGCGGCCGACTGCGCCAGCTTTTCGACTACTTCCAGCGAAACCATTTCGCCGGCTATCTTGGCGAAGCGCTTGACCCGGCCGCGAATGTGAACGAAGCCGTCAGCGTCGATTTCGACGATATCACCGGTGCTGTACCAGCCCGCGCCCAGTTCCGAACAAGGCGGCTCCAGCACACCGGGCTGTTCGCAACGGTAATAGCCGCTCATCACATTCGGCCCTTTGACATGCAGCAGGCCGCCGACGTCGATGCCCGGCACCGGGACCAGTTGCGCCTCGATACCCGGCAAGAATTGGCCGACGCTGCCGCTCCGGTAGGCCATCGGCGTGTTCACCGCCAGGACCGGCGCGGTTTCGGTGGCGCCGTAGCCCTCCAGAATGCGCACGCCGAAGCGCTCGAACCAGGTCGCACGCACCGCATCGGACAACTTTTCCGCGCCGGCGATGACGTGGCGCAAGCGATAGAAATCGTATGGGTGCGCGAAGCGGGCATAGTTGGCAAGGAAGGTGCCGGTGCCGAGCAGCACGGTGCAGTTGCGGTCGTAGGCCAGTTCCGGAATCACCCGGTAATGCAGCGGCGACGGATAGAGAAACACGCGCGCGCCGGACAGCAGCGGCAGCAAGGTGCCGCCAGTTAGGCCAAAGGAATGGAACATCGGCAGCGCATTGAGAAATTTGTCCTCCGGCGATAAATCGATCACCGCGCGTATCTGCGCGATATTGGCCAACAGTGCGCGATGCGACAACACCACGCCTTTGGGCTTGCCTTCCGAGCCGGAGGTGAACAGCACCACGGCCGGCGCTTCCGGGTCGCCCCCTGTTGCGCCGTTCAGCGCAGGCAGGTATTGCGCCAGCAGCAGCCAAAGCTTGTCGATCAGGCTGACGCCGGCAGCCAGGTCTTCCAGATACAGTATGCGCCGACCGGCAAGGCCGGCCAGCGCAGGCTCCAGCTTACCGACGGTAACAAAGCGGCGCGAGGTGATCACAGTGGCAACCTGGGCGGCGGCACACGCGTTGCTCAATCCTTCCGCCCCGGCGGTGTAGTTGAGCAAGGCGGGCACGCGGCCGCGCGCCGACAGGCCGAACAACAAGGCCACGGTGGCCGCCAGATTCGGCAGCAGCACGCCGACGGCTTCGCCCGGCTGCGTCAGCCGCGCCGTCACCCGGCTCAGGCCGAGCGTCATGCGCAACAGCTCGCCGTAACTCAGCTCAATCTGCTTCATATCTTCCAGCAGTGGCCGGCGGCGGCCGTACAGGCCGACCGCAGCGACGAACGCCGCGAACAAGGTTTGCCGGGGGCGTGCGCTGAACACCATGTCCTGCATCACGCGGCGCATCGCCTCGCCGGCCTGGCGGCGGCGCTGCTTGGCGGTGCCGCTTGCCGGCAGGCTGATGCGGGTGGCGGGCAGGATGGTCAGCGTGATGCGGGGCAGAAACTGCTTCGGGTAGCGCCCGGAAGTACGCGCAAACCAGGAGCGCGCCGGTCCGTCCAGGCGCACCGGCAAGACATCGGCGCCGGTGCGTGCGGCGACGAAGGCGGGACCGTCGTAAACCTTCATCAGGCTGCCCGTGTTGGTGATGCGCCCTTCCGGAAAGATCACCACCGGCCGCCCCGATTCGAGCAGCTTGACGATGCTTTTCATCGCCATCGGATTGGTCGGGTCGACCGCCAGGTAGTCCACCAGCGACAGCACCAGACGGAAGAAGCGGCTGCGAGTGACACCGGTATGCACGACGAATACCGGATTCAACGGCAGCGTCACGCCCAGCAGGAGGCCATCGAGAAACGACTCGTGATTGGCAATGATCAACAGCCGTTCAGACTGCAGACCTGCGACGCGGCCTTCCACGCGCAAACGGAACAACAGCTTGAACAGACCGCGCAACAGCAGACGAATACCCATTTTCAACATGCGACTCTCCCGACTAAATATCTAATCAATTAGTTATTTGGCTGAAATTTTTCAGTGGTTTTCCCGGATGTAGGCCATCACCTCGGCGAGGGCCGCCGATACATACGGCGCGTCGATCCAGAACAACATTTCCTTGCCCGCTTTTTCGGAGCGCAGCACGCCGGCCTCGTGCAGCACCCGCAGGTGATGCGAGATCGCCGAGCGGGACAATGGCGAGGCCGCAACGATCTGGCTGATGTTGAGACGCTCGCCGCGTTCGAACATCAGCAGAATGCGCTGCCGCTGCTCGTCGCCGAGCGCGGCGAAGACCTTCGACATGGGTGCCCATTCGGGCGGAAGCGTGTGTTCGTAGCTGCTCTTCATAACTAAATTATTAGTTATTTAGTTTGATGACGGCAAGTAAAAATTTGCCGTCCGCGCGTAAGCCACGCCCGCGGTCAGGACCTGCGGCCGGCCTCGAAGCCCGGCGACAGCTTGTTTTCCACCGCAAACACGGCCGCCTCGACGCGCGAAGACAGGTTCAGCTTGGCCAGGATATGGCGCACATGCAGCTTGACGGTGTCGTAGCTGATATCGAGCTCGCGGGCGATGGCCTTGTTGCTCTCGCCTTTGGCCAGATGCGTAAGGATTTCCCGTTCGCGCTGGGTCAGCGACTCCAGCAGCGAAGTCGCACTGTTGTTCTTGCCATCGAGCATGCGCACCAGTTTGGCAGTCATCGCCGGCGCCACCACGGTTTCGCCGCGCGCCGCGCGAACGATGGCGTCGACCAGTTCATCCGGCTCCATGCTCTTCAACAGATAGCCATTGGCGCTATTGCGCAATGCGCGCGCCATGTCTTCTTCCGCTTCGCTGACGGTCAGCAGCAGCACCGGCAACATGAAGCCGTGGGCGCGCAGTTCCTGCATGACCTGAATGCCGTCGGTACCGCCGATATTCAGATCGAGCAGCAGCACATCAGGTCTGTGTTGGCGCAACATATCGGCCACTTCGAGCGGATCGCCGGTGATCGCCGCGACCTGCACGGCGCCCTCGCGCTCCAGCAGCTCGGCCAGCCCTTTCCGAAACAAGGTGTGGTCATCGACCAGAACGATACGTAATTGACTCATGTTTGATCCTCAACGCCCGGACGCGCCGGGAAACGCAGGCGCACGATAGTGCCGCCCGCCGCGCGACTCTCTATGGTCAGCTTGCCGCCCAGCTTGGCGGCCCGCTCGCGCATGATGGTGAGGCCGAAACTCTTGCCCATATTGGTCAACGCAGTGCCTTGCAAGCCGACACCGTCATCGGCCACGTTGACCACATATTCATTGTCGTGCAGGTCCAGGGTCACCACGACGTGGCGCGCACGCGCATGTTTGCAGATGTTGTAAAGCGATTCCTGAATGATGTGGAAGACCTGGATTTCCTCTTCCGGCGTCAGCACCACATCTTGCGCCACATTGAGAAAATCGACATCGGCATTCGCCTTTTTGCTGAAACTCTCGGCCATTTCCTGCAACGCCGGCACCAGACCGCGCGGGTCGATACGATCGCGGAACTGGGTGATCAGATTGCGCAGTTCCGAATAGGCCATATCCACTGCCTCCTCGACCTCGCCGAGGTAGCGGTTGGTGCGATCCAGATCCTGATCCGCCAAGGCCTCGTTCAACACGGTCAATCGCATCTTGGCGTAGGCCAGGGTCTGCGCCAGCGAGTCATGAATCTGGTTGGCCAGCATGGTGCGTTCGTTCATCAGCGAAATGCGCATGTTCTCGCGCGTCAAACGCGTGTTTTCCAGCGCCATGCCGAGGTGTTCGCTGATCGAGTTGAACAGGTAGCGGATGTCCTCCGGCAACGGCGCCGGGTTATCCAGAAAAATGTTGTAAACACCCAGCACCTTGCCCTTGTGGCGCAACGGCACGGCATAGATCGTGCTGCATTGCTGCGCGAAATAGATATGGCGCACCTGTTTCTGGCACACCTCCATGACGCTTTCGGCTTGCGAGGATTGCGTCAACGTCGCCTTGCCGCAGATGCCGCATTCCAGCGGCACGTAACGTTCCTTCGCGATCAGCGCCGGCGAGAGGCCGATCGAACCGACCATGCGCAGATGCGCGCCGTCCGCGGTCAACACGCGCACCGCGCCCGCCTTGGCGCGCGAGATGCGCACCATGATCTCGAGAAAACGCATCAGCATCTGTTCCGTATTGGCATCGGAACTCATGCTGCTGGCGATTTCCGCCAACACCTCGATCACCGGCAAACGGTCACCGCGATCAGTCTCGGTCTGTGCATTGCCGGGCGTTTTGCCGATGGCGGAAATGGGAATGTGGTGGTTTTCCAAGTGTGATCTAGCGCAAATGAGATTAAGCCCGGATGGTACTGGACGCCTTCCGGCAGCGGCAATGCATCGCCGACAAGGCGCGCCGCACACACCGGAAAGGAGGTCCGCGATAGTATCCTCCACCTATCATTCAAACTCGCGCCCGGAGTCCGATCCATGTCAGACAAACATCCCATCATCGCGGTCACCGGCATGGCCGGCGCCGGCCTGTCCACGGTCAGGCACGCCTTCAAGGACCTGTTCAAGCGCCAGAACGTCAAACCCGCCATCGTGCATGGCGACGGCTTTCGCCGTTATACCGACCGTCAATTCGCCGCACTGCTCAATGAAGCCCGCAGCAGCGATCGTTGCCTGTCCTGGTTCGGCCCGGAGTGCAACTTTTTTCCGGAGCTGGAGCAGTTCTTTCAGACCTACGCCGAGACCGGCAGCGGCGTCGTACGCGAATACGCCCACAACGCGACGCGGGCGGCGGGCCTGGGCGTCGGAGCGGGCGAATTCACGCCCTGGAAGCCGCTCGCCGGCGGCTCCGATCTGCTGTTCTATGAAGGCCAGCATGGCGGCGTCATCGCCAATACCTGGACCCGCCGCCTGGTCGACTCGCGCCATTTTCCGCCCGAGATCGACCGCCGCGTCGGCAAGCAGGGCATCGACGTCGCCCAGCATGTCGACCTGCTGATCGGCGTCGTCCCGGCCATCAATCTGGAATGGATTCAGAAAATCCACCGCGACAACAGCACCGGCTACTGCACGCCGGAAGCATCGCTGGAAACCATCCTGCGCCGGATGGACGACTACATCCATTACATCGTGCCGCAGTTCGGCCTCACCGACATCAACATCCAGCGCATGCCGCTGGTCGACACCTCCAACCCGTTCATCGCGCGCGATGTCCCGTCGCCCGACGAATCGCTGCTGGTGATCCATTTTCGCGACCGCAAACGGCACGACTTCCCCGCCCTGATGCGCCGCATCCCCGGCGCACGCATGACCCGCCCCAGCACCATGGTGGTTCCCGGCGGCGAATTGCGCCTCGCGCTTGCCGTCATCTGCGGCCCGCTGATCGAGGAAATGATGGAAAAACAGCGCGCCGCGCTCGCGGCCGCCTAAAACCTCAATCGCGCCAATAGCGCTTTTCAATGGCGCGCGCCCGTTCCTGTGCGATGCCGTCGCCGTGCAGACGCAAGGTCACGGCGCCGTCACGGTCGGTGCGGGCCAGCGTCACCCCACCGGCAGGCGTCAACGCCCGATAGCGCGCCAGCACGTCCGGGTGCGGATGGCCGTAGCGGTTGCGATGCCCGACCGGAATCACCACCCAAGCCGGCCGCAATGCCGCCAGAAACGCCGGCGTCGACGAGGACGCGCTGCCGTGGTGCGGCGCCACCAGCACATCGGCGGCTTGCAGCACTCCGCGTTCGAGCAGATTCATCTCGCCCAGCCGCTCGATATCGCCCGCCAGCAACGCGCTGAAGCGCCCCGCCTGCAACCGGAGCACGCAACTGCGATCGTTGTCGCTTTGGCCGGCCTGCGCGTACTGATGCCGCGGCGGATGCAACACCTCGAAACGCACGCCATCCCAGCTCCAGGCTTGCCCGGCGATGCAGGCCCGCGCATCGGAACGCAGCGCGCGGATCGCTTGGCCGTTCGTACCGAGCGACGCCGGCGGCAGACCTGCCAACGAAGTCAGCAGCCAGCCTGGAGCGTGGCTCTGCAGAATGGAGGCCGCGCCGCCGGTGTGATCAAGATCGTCGTGCGTCAGCACCAGGCCGTCGAGGCGGTGGATGCCTTGCCGCCAAAGCGCCGGCGCGACGACACGCGCACCGGCATCCTCGCCCGAGGCGTAGCGCGGACCGGCATCGACCAGCAGCGCATGGCGCGCGGTGCGCACCAGCACCGCTTCGCCCTGGCCGACATCCAGCACGCTCAACCAGGCCGCGCCGTCGGGCGGCGCCGGCAAACGCGGAAAGAACAAGGGCAGGAACAACAGCCCGCCCAGCCAGCGCGCCGGCACCCCGCGCGGCAACAGCACCAGCCCGGCGCCCGCGAGCGCCAGCAACAGCGCAGGCAACGCCGGCGCGGCGGCATGCAACAACGTTTGCGGCAGTTGCACCAAGCCTTGCAATACCCCCATCACGCCGGCCACCACGGCATGCGCGGCGGCGGCGAACCCTGCCAGCGGCGTCAACGCCGCCAGCAACGACAAGGGCACCGCCAGCAGGCTGATCAGCGGAATCGCAACCAGATTGGCCAGCGGCGAAACCAGCGACACTTCCTGGAACAGGCTCAGCAGCAGCGGCGTCAAGGCCAGCGTGACGGCCCATTGCGCGCGCACCCAGGCCAAGCCGATGGGCGGCGGCCGCAGGCGGCCGGTAGCGGCGAACAGCAGCGCCGCCACAGCGCCGAAAGAAAGCCAGAAACCCGGTGCATGCGCGCACCAGGGGTCGATCAGCACCACGACCGCCAATGCCGCCGCCAGCAGACGCGACGGCGTCGGCTGGCGATCGAGCAAGGCCGCGGCGGCCGCGCCGAGCAGCATCAATAGCGTGCGCTGGGCGGGAATGCCAAAACCCGACAGCGCGGTATAGGCGGCGGCGGCCAGCAAGCCCAGAAGCATGCCGGCGGTGCGCGCCGGAACCCGCAAATTGACTCCCGGCAGGCGTCGCCACAGCCATTGCACCAGACCGAACACCAAGGCCGAAAACAGCGTGATGTGCAGGCCTGAAATGGAGAACAGGTGCGAGGTACCGGTCTGTCGAAACAAGGTCCACTGCGCACCGGGTATCGCCTCCTGATCACCCACCGCCAGCGCCACGACGACGCCGGCATAGGGTTGATCGCCCAGGGCCGTCATTAAATGCGCGCGCACCTGCGTGCGGGTTTGATCGAGCCAGGCGCGCGCGCGGCTGCGCGCCGCATCGGCACAGGCCGCCGGCCGGGGTTGCACGAGCACGCTGCCGGTCGCCCGAATGCCGCGTTCCAGCAGCCAGGCTTCGTAATCGAAGCCGCCGGGGTTGACGCCGCCATGCGGCCGATGCAGGCGGGCAACGAGCCGGATGCAGTCGCCGCCGGCCAAGCCAGGCGCCGGCTCCCCCGGCCGCGCGAACCAACCCAGTTGCAGCCGCCTCGGGAAGCCGGCCGGCAAGCCGGCTGCGGCGCGATCGGCCGTCGCCAGATCGAGCACGAAACGCAGACCGTTCGGCGTCGTCTCCGGCAAGCCGAGCACCCGCCCGCTCAGCGCGATATCGCGGCCTTCCCAGTGTCGCGGCAAGGATTCAGCGAGCCGTACATCCGCCCGCCAGGCCGCATAGAAAAACCCCAGCAGCCCGGCCAGCAGCAACGCAGACCCGGCTCGCAGCGATGACTCGCCGCGCCAGAAAACCAGCAGCAACGTCGGCAACGGCAGTACCGCAAGCCACGCCGGCGCCGGCAACTCCGGCCGGGTCTGCAACCAGGCGGCGCCCAACGCGAAAGCGATAATCAGGCCGCGCAAGCGAATCAATTAAACTCCCCCCATGCCCAGAAAACACTTCAGAAGGTTTCTGCCCGACCATGACGCGATTCGCGGCAAATCGTATCTGCGCGTTTTTCAGCCGCTACTGAAGCATCCCAACTTATGGCATCTGAACCGCCATTCCGTCGCCGGCGGCGTCGCCGCCGGCTTGTTCGGCGGCTTGGTTCCCGGCCCGTTGCAAATGCTCACCGCCGCCATTCTGGCGATCGTTTTTCGCGTCAACCTGCCCGTCGCCGTGGTCACCACGCTGTACACCAACCCGTTCACCTGGGGCCCGCTGATCTTCGCCGCCTATGCCCTCGGCAGTTGGGTCACCGGCGGCAGCGGCGTGCCGGCGAGCCATTTGGAATTCGACTGGGATACCCAGAACTGGCTGGAACTTCTGCCCGCCTTCTGGACCTGGCTGTTAGGCCTGGGCGAGACGTTTCTGATCGGCCTTTTGCTGCTCGCGACAGGCTTGGCGGTGGCCGGCTACTTCGCCGTTCAACTCGCCTGGCGGCTGTATATTCTGGCCTATTTGCGGCGGCGGCGCGGGCGCCCGGCCGCGGCGGCAAAGCGCGCCGCCGAGCGGCCTTAGTCGCGTTCGCTCGGCACCGAAACCGGATAGCCATTGGAGAGGCCGGTCAGAAACACTTCCAGATCGGTATACGCCTTGCTGCCCGGCAGCAGCGGCTGCGTACGGGCATCCAGATTGCATTCGGCAAAACGCAGATGCAACGACTGCAACTGGTAGCGCGTGCGATAGACCGGGAAATGCGCCGCATCGCCATAGGGCGAGGTGATCACGGTGCCGCGCAGATGCAGACCGATCTGGTGCGCATGGCAGGATGAACAGGCCAGATTGAAACGGCCGACCCGGGTATGGAACAGCTTGCGGCCGCGCTCGAAGGCCGCTTTCAGCGGTCCGGCCGAGGTGACCTTGATGTCGATCGGCATGCCGGCGCTTAGGCTCGCGACATACAGCGAAACCGCGCTGTTGTCGTAACTGCCGTTCTGCAACACGCGGCCTTCCTTGGCGGCGCATCGCTCGATGACTTCCTCCAGGCCGACGACCCGTTTGAGGTCGCGGTGCAGCATCGGATATCGGGTGCGCAGCCCTTTCAGGTTGCCCTTTTTGGCCCCCAGACAGGTCGCGAAACGACCGGACTTGTTCAGTTCGGCGAACAGCGCCTCGCCGCGATCGGCCGCGAAATGGCCGCCGTGCACGGCAGGATTGAACGGCGGGTCCATGAACTTCCAGTTCATTTTCCAGTTTTCCTCCGGGTTGCCGGCCAGGCGCCAATCCAGATTCTTCGGGTCTTTCCAGTATTGGTAAGACCCGGAAAGCCGCATATCGCCGCTGACATGCGGCAGATAGTCTTCCATCGGGTCGTATTCACGATACGGCGTTTCGGCCTGGGCCAGGCCGGCCAACAAAAAAGACGCCAGCAGCAAGCTGAGTTTCATGGCCATCCCCTCAATCCAGGCTTTGCAGGTAAGCCACCAAATCGCGGATTTCCTGCTCGTTCAGGATGCCGAACGTGCCGTAGGGCGGCATGACGCTGTTCGGGTTGAACGAACGCGAGTCGAAAATCTGCTGAAACACCAGTTCGTTCGGGTAGTTGTGTTGCTTGAACTTCAACAGCAAGGCGCCGACCGTGCCCGGCCAGGCTTCGCCCGGCAGTTCATGGCAGACGATGCAGTAGCCCTTGTCGCGCGCCAGCGCAAGCTCGCGACCGCGCGCCGGGTCGCCGTTCAACGGCTCTACCAGCTTGACCTTTCTCGGTCTGGGAGTCGGACGTTTATCGTCATGGCTGAGGCTGGGCCAAAGCGTGAGATCGCGTTTGAAGGGCAGCCATTCGAGGCGGCCGCTATTGACCACCACTCTCGGTTCCAGCGTCATGTTGACGGCGGTCGGGTTGACCGCAAGATCGGCCGGCAACTCACCGCTACAGGCCGGAGCCGCCAGCAGAGCACTGGCCAGCCACGCAGACACAGAGAGAAATTTCGATCCGGTACGCATGCTGCCCTCCTTGAGCCTGTTTTTAACTTCAGTGCGAGATTACTCCAATCCGGCCTCGCCCAAGCGCAACACGCGATGCATGCGCATGGCCAGATCCGGATCATGCGTGACGATCAAAAAGGCGGTGGCATGGCGCTCGCACAGATCGAGCAGCAGATCCTGAATGCACGCCGCATTATGGCGATCCAGATTGCCGGTGGGCTCGTCCATCAACACGCAGGCCGGCTGCGTCACCAGTGCGCGTGCAATCGCAACGCGCTGGCGTTCGCCGCCAGACAGTTCGCCGGGACGATGCTGCAAGCGATGCCCCATGCCGACTTCTTCCAGCCAGATCGCCGCAGTCGCCAGCGCCGTCGCCCGCTGCTGGCGCCGGATCAGCAAAGGCATGGCGACGTTTTCCTGAGCGGTGAACTCAGGCAACAGATGATGAAACTGATAAACAAAGCCCAACGCCCGGTTGCGCAGCTTGCCGCGCGCCAAATCCGACAACGCCCAGATCGACTCGCCGGCCACTTCCACGACGCCGGCATCGGGCTGATCGAGCCCGCCCAATACATGCAGCAACGTGCTTTTGCCGGTGCCGGACGCCCCCATGACGGCCACCTGTTCGCCGGAGAAAATTTCCAGATCGATGTGCTGCAACACCGGCACTTCGAGCTTGCCCTGCCAGTAGCTCTTGCGCAGCCCGGTGCAGGACAAGACGGCGTTTCCCGTTTCCCGTTTCCCGTTTCGCGCTTCTCTTTCACTCATAGCGCAGCGCCTCGGCCGGTTGAATTCGAGCGGCGCGCCAGCTCGGATACAGCGTGGCCAGGAAGGCCAACACCAGCGCCACCGCACCGACGAACCAGACGTCGGGCCAGTTCAGCTTGGAGGGCAGTTCGGAAATGTAATAAACATCGGCCGGGAACAAGTCCATGCCCGCCGCCTTCTCGATCAGCGGCACCACGGTTTCCACGTTGATGGCCAGCACAACGCCGGAAAGCAGCCCGAGCAAGGTGCCGATGACGCCGATCAGACTGCCCTGCACCATGAAGATGGCCATGATGCTGGCCGGACTCGCGCCCAGCGTGCGCAGGATGGCGATATCGGCCTGCTTGTCGGTGACCGCCATGACCAGCGTCGAGACGATGTTGAACGCGGCGACGGCGACGATCAATGTCAGGATGATGAACATCATGCGTTTTTCGATCTGCACCGCCTGGAAGAAATTGGCATGGCTCATGGTCCAGTCGGACAGATAGAAATCGCCCTGCAGCGACTTCGCCAGTTCGCGCAACACCCAGGGTGCGCGATCCATATCGGCCAGCTTGACGCGCAAACCGGACACCGCGTCACCCATGCGATACAGTTTTTGCGCATCGTCCAGATGGATCAGCGCCAGGCCGGCGTCGTACTCGAACATGCCCATCTGAAAAATGCCGACCACATTGAATTGCTTGATACGCGGCATCATGCCAGCTGGTGTCACGACGCCTTGCGGCGCAATCACTGCCACCTTGTCGCCGGGAAACACGCCGAGTGAGCGCGACAGATCGCTGCCCAGCAGGATGTTGAACTCACCCGGCTTGAGGGCATCCAGCGAACCGCTGCGCATGTGCTTGGCAAATTCCGCTACCTTGCCCTCCTCCGCCGGCAACAGGCCGCGTAGCATTGCGCCCTTGGTTTCACTGCCCTGCACCAGCAACGCCTGCCCCATGACGAATGGCGCCATGCCGCGCACTTCCGGATGCTTTGCCACCTGCCGCGCCAGATCGGGCCACGCATGCAATTGCCCGCCGCGGCCGCTGATTTCCATATGCGAAGCCACGCCCAGGATGCGGCCGCGCAGTTCGTCCTGAAATCCGTTCATGACCGAGAGTACGACGATCAACGCCATGACCCCCAAGGCGATGCCCGCCATCGAGCTCATCGAAATGAAGGAAATGAAATGGTTGCGGCGCTTGGCGCGGGTGTAGCGCAGGCCGATCAGAAGTTCGTAGGGCAGCATGGAACGCGGAGTTTGCCACAGACTGCCGCGATCGAGCCTGTCGCGTAGGGGTCGGCTCGCCCGCTCACCGCTCTTGCAATACACCCGCCGTGTTCAGCGCCTGCGCGCAGCCGCAGGCCTGGACCCGGTCTTCCAGCAGAGCCCGATGCTGCCCAAGGTATAAATACCGCTCGTCGTCGCCAACCGGCAGGCGGGCGAGTTGCGCCAAGTGTGTAAGGCATTCCAGATGGGTCAGCAGGTGATGGCAGGACGGTTCAGGCGCCTCGCCCCATTCCGCCTCGATCGCAGCCTGTGCAGTGCCGGCCACCCCCATGACCAATAACAGAATAGCGACGTATCGTTTCATTATTTCTTCTCGTTGGTTGAATCGGATCAGTCGATCGTATCCGTCAACCATGACAAATCAACGACAAGAAATGCCGCCGGATCACTCCCCGATCAGATGCGCTGCGACCTGACGGCGATGCGCGGCGCGTCGATGCTCGAACAGGTATATCCCCTGCCAGACGCCCAAAACCATACGGCCGGCGCTGACCGGAATGGACAGCTGGGTCTGAGTCAATACGGCGCGAATATGCGCCGGCATGTCATCCGGCCCCTCTTGCGTATGGCGGTAGATTGGATCGTTTTCAGGCACCAGGCGATGCAGGAAGCGTTGCAGATCGCCTTGCACATCGGGGTCGGCATTTTCCTGCACGATCAAACTGGCCGAGGTATGCCGCACGAACAGCGTCAACAGCGCGTCCCGCATGCCGCTCGCGGCCACCCAGCCGGCCGCCATGGCCGTGAAATCGTAGAGGCCCTGGCCGCGCGTGGTGATTTCAAAAGTATCGTGCAGTTGTCGCATACAACGATTTTATCGCGGTAGATAATCGCGCCCCATGAAAAGCCTCCAACTGATCCTTCCTTTGCCAGCCCGCTTGGAACAAGTCCTGGAAAGCGCCCGCCAGGCGGCGCCCAGCCTGATCAAATTATTGAACCGCGGCCAGCCTGTCGCCCATGAACTCGGCCTGAGCGGCACGCTGTGCCGGGCATTCGGCATCAAGCAGCAACAGGATTGGCCGCTGGCGTCCATTTGCGCAGCCGCCGACGGACTGACCGTCGATAGCCGAGACTACTGGTTGCGGCTTGATCCGGTGCATCTCGAAGTGGTCATGGGCGGCTTGCTGTTGCGCGCCAGCGCCGGCCTGCAACTCTCGCCGACGGAAGCCCACGCCCTGGCCGCCGCGATCAATCTGCATTGGCACAGTCTAGGCCTGGAAATCCAGGCCGTCAGCCCGACGCGTTGGTATCTGCGCCTGCCGGAAGCGCCCAATCTGCGCAGCACGCCGCTGGACCAGATGGAGGGCGAGTATCTGACGCCCAATCTGCCGCGCGGCGCCGACGCCCGCCATTTTCTGCAACTGATCAACGAAGTGCAGATGCTGATGCACTCGCATCCGGTCAATCTGACGCGCGACAGCGCAGCGCGTCCGGTCGTCAACGGCTTGTGGCTCTGGGCTGGCGGCAATCTGCCGGCCGGCGCCAAAACATTTGATCTGGTCGCCAGTGGCAGCTTTGAAGCGCAAGCCTTGGCGCGCCATAGCGGCAGCACCTGCAAGGCGTCGCCCGAGTCGCTGTCCGAACTCAACGCAAGCGGTCGCGTCCTGGTCGCGCTGACGCCCGCGGAGATGGGCGGCGAAGGCCATCTCGAATCCTGTCTGACACTGCTTGAGCAACACTGGTTTGAGCCCCTGCTGCGGCAGTTGACGCGCGCGCGCCTGCAGCGGCTGCGGCTGGACCTGGTCGGCGCTAAAGCGGTGACGTTGACGCCAAGCCAGGCCTGGCGGTTCTGGCGCTAACGCCTAGTTGCATAAGTCTGCGTAAGCCAGTGCGGTCAGCGCGGCACGGTCACCTGATACATGCGTGCCGCGATGATCGCCTTGCGCTTGAGCAAACCCCGCGCGCTGCGGCGTGTTTCGTAATAACGCGGGTTTGGAATCATCGCCGCCAGCAGTGCGGCCTGGTCCGCGCCGATGCCGGCGGCGGAGGTCTTGAAGTATCGCCGGCTGGCGGCTTCGGCACCGTAGATGCCATTGCCCCATTCAATGACATTGAGATACACCTCAAGAATGCGACGCTTGCTCCAGAGCGTCTCGATCATCACGGTAATCACTGCCTCCTGCACCTTGCGCAGCGGATTGCGCGAGGCGGATAAAAACAGGTTCTTGGCCAGCTGCTGGCTGATCGTGGACCCGCCGGCGACGATGCGCCCCTTCTTCAGGTTCTTCTCCAGCGCCAGCTCCATGCCTTCCCAATCGAAGCCTTCATGCGCCAGAAAACGGCTGTCTTCGGCCGCAATGACGGCGCGCTTCAAATTCAGCGAGACGCGGTTGTAATCGACCCAGCGATAGCGCAATTCCGCATCCGGATTCTTTTCCTGCATGCGCGCCATTCCCGCCGCCATGAAAGCGGTAGAAGACGGATTGAACGCCTTCCACCACAGAACATACCCAAGAAACCAGAACTGCAACAGCAGCACCAGCACCAGCAACAGCAGCACCCCACGCCAGAACAAGCGCAACATCACGCGCTCCTCAGCAGCTCGATGACCGGCGCGGTATCCGGCCGCACGTTGCGCCAGAGCCAAAACGCTTCCGCCGCCTGCTCCACCAGCATGCCGAGGCCGTCGGCAGTGCGTGCACCTTGCGTGCGGGCGAAAGCAAGAAACGGCGTGTCCTGGCCATACATCATGTCGTAGGCCAAGGCATCCGGCGCGAACACGCCTGCCGGCAACGGAGGCAGATCGCCGGTCAGGCTGGCGGCGGTGGCATTGATGACCAAATCAAATTCGCCCGCCAAATCGGCATAGCCGCCACCAGACAACTGGCTGCCGCCGCTGCCCGGAGCACACGCTGTCGGCGTCGATGCAGCGGCCATTGTGGTTGCCAGTGCGATCGCCTTGTCCGGCGTGCGATTGACGATGAATACGCTGGCCGGCTGCTGTTCGAGCAGGGGCAGGATCACTCCGCGTGCCGCGCCGCCCGCCCCCATCAGCAAGAGGCGTTTACCGGCCAACGCCAGCCCCAGATTGTCGACCAGATCACGCACCAGGCCGGCGCCATCGGTGTTGTCACCGAGCAGGCCGCCCGCCCCGAAGTGCAAGGTATTCACCGCCCCGGCGGCTTGCGCCCGCGGCGTATGCCGCGTCGCCAGCGCGTAGGCCTGCTCTTTGAACGGCACGGTCACATTGGCGCCGCGCCCACCCGCGGCACGAAACTCGGCGACCGCTGCTTGAAACCCGTCCAGCGGCGCCAGTACAGCGGAATAAACCATGTCTTGCCCGGTCTGGCGCGCGAAGGCGGCATGGATCATGGGCGATTTCGAATGGGCGATCGGATTGCCGAATACGGCGTAAACATCGGTCATGGTCATGACGGTAAAAAAGAGAGGCCGCGATTGTAGAAGTCCCGATCGATCAGAAACAGAAAAGCGGTGCATTTCGAAGTCATACAAAACCAGTGCACGCCCTGTTATCGGGCATCAAGCACCAGATTGGTGCGACTCTTTTCCCATTTCTGCCGCTATGCCTTGTGGCACAATACTTCGTCCGATTTTGGGGCATGGCACAGAACATGCTTTATCGCCCCCCGTGGATGTCCACTCAAACTGCAATCCAGTTCAAACAAGGAGTTCGAAATGGCGGTCGCCGATGTAATGAAGATGATCCAGGAAAACGACATCAAATTTGTCGATTTCCGTTTTACCGATACCCGTGGCAAGGAACAGCACGTCACCGTGCCGGTTTCCAAATACGGCTTTACCGAAGACAAATTCACTGACGGCCACGCCTTCGACGGCTCATCCATCGCCGGCTGGAAGGGCATTCAGGCGTCCGACATGCAGTTGATGCCCGACCCCGACACCGCCAACCTCGACCCGTTTATGGATGAGCCCACGCTGATCCTGACTTGCGACGTCGTCGAACCCGACACCGGCAAGGGCTATGACCGCGACCCGCGTTCGATCGCCAAGCGCGGCGAGGCGTACCTGAAGTCCACCGGTCTGGGCGACACCGCCTACTTCGGCCCGGAACCCGAATTCTTCATTTTCGACTCCGTGACCTGGGGTGCGGACATGTCCGGCACTCACGTCACCCTCGAATCCGAAGAAGCCGCCTGGTCGTCCAGCAAGAAGTACGAAGGCGGCAACATGGGCCACCGTCCCGGCATCAAGGGCGGCTACTTCCCGGTTCCCCCGGTCGACTCCCTGCACGACATCCGCGGCGCCATGGTTCTGGCACTGGAAGAAATGGGCGTACCGGTTGAGGTGCACCACCACGAAGTCGCCACCGCCGGCCAGTGCGAAATCGGCACCGTGTTCAACACGCTGGTCAAGCGCGCCGACTGGACCCAGATCCTGAAATACGTCGTGCATAACGTCGCCCACAGCTACGGCAAGACCGCCACCTTCATGCCCAAGCCCATCGTCGGCGACAACGGTTCCGGCATGCACGTGCACC
>CAYXMQ010000040.1:0-18729 GCA_964466195.1 uncultured Thiobacillus sp. | reverse complement strand
AGCCCTCCAGGTCGGCTGGCGGGCACCCCTAACGTGCCGGCGAAACTAGCTGAAACAAAGACTTAATACAAGCGCGGGAACGGTGGGGTTTTCGGCCGGAACGCCCGCTTTCCCTCAGTCGTTCGCCAACTCCGCGGCCACATCCTTGTGGCGGCCATAGGTGTAGTGCGCCGCACAGGCGCCTTCCGACGACACCATGCAGCTGCCCATCGGGTTTTCAGGCGTGCAGACATTGCCGAAAATTTTGCAATCGGTGGGTTTCTTGACGCCGCGCAGGATGGCGCCGCATTCACAGGCCTTGTTGTCGGCCACCGGCGCGTATTCGAGCTGGTAGCGTTGCTCGGCGTCGAATTCGGCGTAGCGTTCGCGGATTTTCAAGGCCGAGTAAGGCACTTCGCCGAGGCCGCGCCATTCGAAGCTGCGCCGCAGTTCGAAGACTTCGGATACCAGGTTCTGCGCCTTCTCGTTGCCGTCAGGCGTCACCGCGCGGGTGAACTCGTTTTCGACGACGGCGCGGCCTTGGTTGACCTGGCGCACCAGCATCAGGATGGCCTGCATCACGTCGAGCGGTTCGAAGCCGGCGATGACCACCGGCTTGCGGTATTCCTCGGCGAAAAACTGGTAAGGGCGGCTGCCGATCACCGTGGACACGTGCGCCGGGCCGATGAAACCGTCCAATGGTACGGTGCCGAGGTCGCGCACTTCCGGCGACTCCAGGATGGTCATGATCGCCGACGGGGTCAGCACATGGCAGCACAGCACGCTGAAGTTGTGCAGGCCTTCTGCCGCGGCCAGTTTGATCGCCACGGCGGTCGGCGGCGTCGTGGTCTCGAAGCCGATGGCGAAGAAGACGACGTCTTTGTCCGGGTTTTCGCGCGCGATGTGCAGTGCGTCGGTGACCGCATAGACCATGCGGATGTCGCCGCCGCGCGCCTTCGCGCGCATCAGGGATAGCCCGCCGGAGGCGGGTACGCGCACGGTGTCGGCGTAGGTGCAGAGAATCACGCCGTTGTCGAGCGCCAGCTTGATCGCCAGGTCGATGCGGCCGATTGGCAATACGCACACCGGACAGCCGGGACCGTGAATCATGCGTACGTTGTCGGGCAGCAGATCCGGTACGCCATAGCGGGAAATGGCATGCGTATGGCCGCCGCAAAACTCCATGAAGTTGTAGCGGCGGTCGTCGCGTACTTCGGCGGCGATGGCGCGAGCCAAACCTTGTGCGACATCGCCGTCGCGGAATTCGTCGACGTATTTCATGCTGCCGCCTCGACGAGGCCCGCTTCGGCCATCAGCGCCAAAGTCTTCTCAGCCTCGTCCGGGTCGAGCCGGGTCAGCGCGTAGCCGACATGCACGATGACGTAATCGCCGACCGTGGCGTTTTCCACCAGCGCCAGTGACACGTCTTTGCGAACGCCGCCGAGATCGACGATGGCGGTATCGTTTTCAAGCAATTCGACGATGCGGGCGGGAATGGCGAGACACATGATGGCTGACCTCAGGTAATGGGCCGCCCCGGCAGGAAGCGCGGCGGCTTCGTCAGCGTAATGGCGCCAACGGTTCGGCGCCATTGCAACCCAAGCCGGCTCCGGGCTCAAGCCCTAATATCCGGCGCGCATTCGGTTTGCGTTCACGCCGAACCGGAAAACCGCGCTGGATGAGGCCTTTCCGAACGGCATTACCTCCAGCCCTTCGGCGGCCAGAGTGTCGGAACCTTAACTGCTGGCGAACTGGCGCAAGGCCTGGTTGACCGAGAAGAAGGCGCCCAGCCAGCCGAGCAGGGTGCTGACCGCGAGCAACAACAGCAATTCAATGAAGTTCAGTCCGCTGAGGCTGAAAGCCGCGCCATAAGCGGCGGCGACTTCGGCGACGCTGTGCTCGATGAAATGGCCGCCGAGCAGGATGATCAACCAGCCGGCGAGGCCGCCGGTGAGACCTTGTATGCCGCCGAAATAGAGAAACGGCCGGCGGATGAAGCGATCGGTGGCGCCGATCAGTTGGGCCACTTCGATTTCGTCTTGTTGGGCATAAATCTGCAGCCTGATGGTGTTGGCGGTGATCGCGGCCAGCGCGAGTCCGAGCAGCGCGGCGAGCAGGAAGATCAGGTTTTTTCCGAGGCCCATGAGTGCGGCGAGACGTTTGATCCAGTCGGTGTCCATGACGACCCGTTCTGTGGACTCGATCGCTTCGAGACGTTTGTACAGCGCTTCGAGTGCAGCGGGGCTGCTCTCGCTGGGAGTGATGATCAGCGTGTCGGGAAGGGGGTTGTCCGGCAGGCCGGCGGTGACGTCGGAGAGGCCGGCGGCTTCCAGTTTGCGTATGCCTTCGGCTTTGCTGATGAAACTGACCTGGGCGATGCCGGCTTGTTTGGCGAGGCTGGCGGCCAGCGCCCTGCTGTCGCTTTCGGCAACGCCGGTCTTGATGAATACGGTCAGTTCGACTTGCGGCTTGACGCCGCCGGCCGCGCGATCGAGGTTGCTGAGCAGCACGTAGAGTCCGCTCGGCATCGCGACGGCGACGCCGATCACCAGCATCGTGAACAGCGTGGCCAGCGGCGTGTCGCGGAAGCGCTGCGCGGCGATCTTGAGGCTGTGCAGGTGATGGGCGAGCCAGGCTTTCATGTCACCAGTTTCCCGTAAGCCAGGTTGACCGAACGGCCGCCGTAGCGGTGGATCAATTCCTGATCGTGGGTGGAAATGACCAGCGTGACGCCGACTTCGTTGAATGCGCGGAACATGTCCATGATGTCGCGGGCGTAGGCATCGTCGAGATTGGCGGTGGGTTCGTCCGCCAGCACCAGGGCAGGGCGGCTGACGATCGCACGGGCGATGCACAAACGTTGTTGCTCGCCGCCGGAAAGTGCGATCGGACGCGATTTTTCCTTGTTCAGCAGGCCGACCTTGTCGAGCGCAGCGCGCACGCGTTTGGCGGCATCCGCGCCGGTCATGCCCTGGATGTGCAGCGGCAACAGTACGTTGTCGAACACGCTGCGGTCGTAGAGCAGTTTGTGATCCTGAAAAATCAGGCCGATATTGCGGCGGAAGAATGGCAGCACCGGGCGCTTCATGCGCCCGACGTTTTGTCCGTTGACGACGACATTGCCGGTGGTCGGCCGTTCGATCGCGGCAATCAACTTCAGCAAGGTGCTTTTGCCGGCGCCGGAATGGCCGGTGAGAAAAACCAATTCACCCTGCGCGATGGTCAGGTTGAGATTGGACAGCGCCTCGTGGCCGCCCGGATAGCGTTTGGTGACGTCGGAAAGTTCGATCATGAGAACAGCGCGTCGACAAACTCGGCAACCCGGAACGGCTGCAGATCCTCCAGCCCTTCGCCGACGCCGATGTAGCGCACCGGCACCGGTTGTTTCTTGGCCAGGGCGGCAATCACGCCGCCCTTGGCCGTGCCGTCAAGTTTGGTCATGACCAGGCCGGTGAGGCCCAGGGCGTCGTCGAAAGCCTTGACTTGGGCGAGTGCGTTCTGGCCGATGTTGGCATCGAGCACCAGCAGCACTTCATGCGGCGCGCTGGGGTCGGCTTTCTGGATGACGCGCTTGACCTTGCGAATCTCGTCCATCAGGTTCAGTTGCGTCGGCAGACGGCCGGCGGTATCCGCCAGGACGATGTCGATGCCGCGCGCCTTGGCGGAATGGATGGCATCGAAAATCACGGCGGCGGGGTCGCCGCCCTGCGAGGCGATGACCTCGACGTTGTTGCGCTTGCCCCATTCGGCCAGTTGTTCGCGTGCCGCTGCGCGGAACGTATCGCCCGCCGCCAGGAGGACGCTTTTGCCTTCCGCCTGGTAGCGGCAGGCCAGTTTGCCGATCGTGGTGGTCTTGCCGGCGCCGTTGATGCCGGCCAGCATGATCACGAACGGACGCGCGGTATTGATGTCGAGAGGCTTTTCCAGCGGCGCGAGCAGTTCGGCGAGTTCGTTTTTCAAGGCTGACTTGAGTTGAGCTGCCTCGCTGAGCCGGTCTTTCTTGACCCGTGCGCGCAGACGATCGGTCAGATGTTGCGTGGCTTCGACACCCACGTCGGCGGAAAGCAGGATCGTTTCCAACTCCTCGAACAGCGCATCGTCGATTTTGGCGCCGACGCCGAACAAGCCGGCGATCTGGCCGGTCAGCGCACCGCTGGTGCGGGAAAGGCCCTGCTTGAGACGCTGCGCCCACGACAGGCGAGCGGGTTCGACGGCGGCAGGCGCGGGAGGGACTGCGGCTGCTTCGACCGTGGCTGCAGCAGCAGGGTCGGTTTTGCCAGATTTGAAGAAACCAAACACGGGATAGGGAAGTCAGAGGCTGCGTTGTAAGCCGATAAATTCTATCATGCGAGCCCATTTACCCATGACTCCTACGCCCCAGATGAATCAATCTTTCCCCGTATTCCGGCTGCTCGCCGCGAGCGCGATCAGCCTGACTTTGGCCTTGCCCGCCAAGGCGGAAGTGGCCGAGCAGATGCTGTCGAATGGTCTGAAAGTCATCGTCAAAACGGACCGCCGCGCGCCCGTGGCGGTATCCCAGGTCTGGTACCGCGCCGGCAGCATGGATGAGAGCTACGGCACGACCGGCGTCGCCCATGTGCTGGAACACATGATGTTCAAAGGCACAAAGGACGTGCCTGCAGGGGATTTTTCCAAGCGCATCGCGGCGGCGGGCGGGCGTGAGAATGCCTTCACGTCGCGCGACCACACAGCGTATTTCCAGACCTTGCAAAAGGACCGCTTGGAGTTGGCGCTGAAGCTGGAAGCGGATCGCATGGCCAATCTGGTGTTGTCCGCCGACGAGTTCGCCAAGGAAATCAATGTCGTCATGGAAGAGCGTCGCATGCGTACCGAGGACAATGCACAGGCCAAGTTATACGAAGCCCTGATGGCTACGGCGTATCAAACGCATCCGTATCGGCATCCGGTGATTGGTTGGATGGACGATCTGAAGAACATGACTGTGGCCGATGCACGGCGCTGGTATGAGCGTTGGTATGCACCCAACAATGCGACCCTGGTGGTGGCCGGCGATGTCGATCCGGCGCAGGTGTTCGCCTGGTCGCAACAGTATTTCGGCGCCATTCCCAGCCGCGCGCTGCCCGAGCGCAAGCCGCAACAGGAGCCGGTGCAGGTCGGCATGAAGCAGGTCACGGTGCGCGCACCGGCCAAATTGCCGGTGGTGGCGCTGGTCTGGCAAGCGCCGCGCTTGAATGATCCGGCGGCGGACTCGGATCCCTATGCGCTGGAGATACTGGCCGGCGTGCTGGACGGGCATGCTTCCGCACGCCTGAATCAGTCGCTGGTGCGCGACAAGCAGCTCGCCACCGAGGCGAGCGCAGGCTACGACTCGATTGCGCGCGGCCCGGGCATGTTCTCGGTCGACGCTTCGCCGGTGGAAGGAAAATCTGTCGAGCAGGTTGAGGCGGCGTTGAAGGAAGAAATCGCCCGTCTGGTCAAGGATGGGGTCAGCGAATCAGAGTTGAGCCGGGTCAAGGCGCAAGTATTGGCCAGCCAGATTTATCAGCAGGATTCGCTGTTCTACCAGGCCATGCAGATTGGCGAATGGACGACGGCAGGGTTGGATTACCGGGCGCGCGATACCCGTTACGCCAAACTCAAAGCCGTGACGGCTGAGCAGGTGCGCGATGCGGCTAAGACGTATCTGGTCGATGACCGACTCACCGTCGCCGTGCTGGACCCGCTGCCGATGCCGGAGGGCAAGACGGCGATGCCGGGTGCTATCTCGGGAGCCGGCCATGTTCGCTAAGTTGGCGCTGACGATGGTTGCGGTTTTGTGGTCGGCGTCCGCCGCTTGGGCCGGCCTGAACATCCAGAACTGGGTGACGCCGCAGGGCGCCCGCGTGGTGTTTGTCGAGAACCACGATCTGCCGATGCTCGATGTGAGCGTGGATTTCGACGCCGGCAGCGCACGCGATAGCCGGGACAAGTCCGGTTTGGCCAATCTGACCCGCCACCTTATGGGGCTGGGTGCGGGAATCTATTCCGAACGCGATATCGCGGAAAAGCTTGCCGATGTCGGTGCGGTGATGTCCGGCCGCTTCGACGCCGATCGGGCGGGGTTCACCTTGCGCAGCTTGAGCGGCAAGGCGGAACGGGATCAGGCCGTCAACCTGTTGGCGGCGGTGCTGACGCAGCCGCGTTTCGATGTCGCCGTGCTGGAGCGGGAAAAGGCGCGCATCGTCGCCGGTTTGGAGGAAGCCGCCACCAAGCCCGAAAGCATCGGCGAGAAGGCGTTTCAGGCCGCGATCTATGGCGATCATCCGTATGCTTTGAATGAAGGCGGCGAGGTTGCTACCGTGCAGCGCCTCACGCAGGCGGATCTGGCGCAGTTCCACCGTGACTATTACCGGGCCAGGAATGTGTCTATCGCCTTGATGGGCGATCTGACCAGGGCGGAAGCGGAGGACATCGCCGAGCGTTTGGCGGCGGATTTACCGCCCGGCGATGCCGCGGCGCCGATAGCCGCGGTGCAGGCGAATCCTCAGGGCCGCGAGCGGATCATTGCGCACCATGCCACGCAGAGCCATCTGTTCATGGGATTGCCCGGCATGAAGCGGGAAGACCCGGAGTATTTTCCGCTGCTGGTGGGCAACTATGTCCTGGGCGGCGGCGGTTTTGATTCTCGCCTGACCGAGTCCATCCGCCAGAAGAAAGGCCTGGCGTACAGCGCCTACAGTTATTTCATGCCCATGCGTGAGCTCGGTCCGTTCCGAATCGGCTTGCAGACCCGGCGTGACGCGACTCAGGAAGCGGTGCGGACGGCGCGCGAGGAGTTGACCGGCTATCTGGCTGCGGGACCGAGCGAAGCCGAGTTGACCCAGGCCAAGAACAATCTGATCGGGGGTTTTCCGCTGCGCATCGATAGCAACCGGAAGATTGTGGAACACCTGGCGATGATCGGTTTTTATCAACTGCCGCTGGATTGGCTGGACACGTATTCGAACCAAGTCGCGGCGGTGACGCGGGACGACATCCTGCGCGCATTCCAGACGCGCGTGAAACCTGCGGCGATCATGACGGTGATCGTCGGCGGCCAATCTGATGGGTCCGCAGAGAAAAGTGGCCGGTAAGGGAGCGGGAAAATCGCGGCCGGGCAATTCGGTTCGCATCATCGGCGGCGAATACCGCAGCCGAATTCTGCATTTCCCCGATGCAAGCGGATTGCGGCCGACGCCGGATCGTGTGCGCGAGACGCTGTTCAACTGGTTGGGCCAGCGACTGCACGGTCTGGCCTGCCTGGATGCGTTCGCGGGTAGCGGCGCGCTCGGGTTTGAGGCCGCCTCGCGCGGCGCCGCCCGGGTCGTCATGTTGGAGCGCGACGGCAAGGTGCGTGACGCTTTACGGCACAATGCCGGCCTGCTGCAAACGCGCAATGTGGAAATCCTGCAAATGGATGCGCTGGCCTATCTTGCCAGCGCCGGCGAATTGTTCGATCTGATTTTTCTCGATCCGCCGTTCGATCTCGATTTGCTTGCTCCGGCGCTGCAAAGTGCTTCGACCCGATTACGTCCGGGCGGTAAAATCTACGCCGAATCCCCGACCTATTTGAGTCCTGCCGGGTTTGCTGTTTTTCGGCAGGGCCGGGCCGGTTTGTCCCATTTCTGTTTGCTGGAAGCGCTTTGAATCCCTCTGGTCGTGTGATTGTCTATCCGGGCACGTTCGATCCGCTCACGCGCGGGCATGAGGACATCGTTCGGCGCGCTTTGAATCTGTTTGATGAGGTGATCGTGGCTGTGGCGGATAACGCGCCGAAAAAGCCCTGTTTCGGCCTGCACGAGCGGGTTGATTTGGCTCGCCAGGTGCTGGCCGGGCTGCCGGGCGTGAAGGTGATGCCGTTTGACGGCCTGCTGGTGAATTTTGTGCGCAGCGTGGGTTCGCGTATGGTGTTGCGCGGTTTGCGGGCATTGTCAGATTTTGAATACGAGTTCCAGTTGGCCGGGATGAATCGGCGGCTGGACCCGGAGATGGAAACGGTTTTTCTTACGCCGGCGGAACAGCACATGTTTGTTTCCGCCAGCATGGTGCGCGAAATTGCACGGCTGCACGGGGATGTGTCGCCTTTTGTCCATCCCTTGGTGGCTGCGCGCTTATCTGCCAGTTTCGCGGCCTGATTTGCTCAACAGGACTGAAAAGGAAGTTTTTACATGGCTTTGATGATTACCGATGAATGCATCAACTGTGATGTATGTGAACCGGAGTGCCCCAATGATGCTATTTCGCAGGGCGAGGACATTTACATCATTGATCCGAACAAGTGCACCGAATGTGTCGGCCACTTCGATACACCGCAGTGCCGCGAAGTCTGCCCGGTTGATTGCATTCCGTTGAATCCGAATTACGTGGAAGACCAGGATGAACTGATGGCCAAGTACCAGAAATTGACGGCCGCCAAGTAAGGCCGTGCGCTGTCGGCAACAAAAAAGCGCGCCCGATACGCAATCGGGCGCGCTTTTTTGTTGCCGACGCCTGGTCAGGCGGTGAGTCGGTCCGCTATCGCGTCGGCGGGAAGCAGCGCCGCTCGAATGCCTTCGGAAAGTTCGCTCAGTTCGCCATGTTGGCGCCTTGCCTCGAGGTACATCTGATCCAGTTCGCCGATGCGGTCATCCAATGTATCGGCCGCTTTGTGAATGCGCTTGACGCTTTCCAGGCGGCGGCGCAACTGCATCTGATGCTCACGCACCTGACTTTCCATCGGCGACATGACCGCCTTCAGCCAGTTCTCCACATCCCGGTTCAAGACTTCGAATACTTGCACGACACGGCTCGCTAACGTCTCGAAAAAGCGCGTTGTCAGCGTGTACTGCTCGGTGGTGAGAAAGGTATAGAAGTTGTTGAACTGCTGGTCATACGCTTCTTCCAGGCGCTGCAATTCCTTGCGGTAGCGCAGCATGGAAAAGGGGGGAATGCTGATCAGATTGATGCCATGCTCTAAATTAAGCTTGAGGTACATGGCTTCCATCATTTTGTTGATTTCTTCAATCTGGCCATGGGCGTTTTCCAGATGCTCGTCGACGCGAGTGAAGAAATTGCTCATGGCATCGCGTATGCCTTTGGTGAAGCGACTTTTCACCATGCTCTCGCGGGCGTCGCGGACTTCACCGCGCAGAATGTCCATGCCGATCTGTGAGAACAGCTTGATGCTTTGCTGGGCGTAAACCGAGCGCAGTGCTTGGAATTGCTGCAGGCCGCGTTCAAAGTCTTCTTTGTCCGTGGTGATCTTGGTCATGATATGGCCGACAACATCCTGGTTCTTGCCTTGCAAGCCCTTGAGTTCGTTCAGCTGTTCCTCGATGCCGCGTTGCCTTGCCAGCACCAGCGCCAGACTGTTGTCGAGCAGATCGCTTAACTCCGCCTCGGTCTGGTCGCGCACGATGGCTAGTTTTGAGGAGATCAATTCATCCGAAAGCGCTTGTTCCAGCTCGGCCAGGCGGCTGCGTTTCAGTAAAGCTGCGTCGCCGTTGATCTTGGCAAGCAGGCCTTTCTGGGCGGAAACCGGAAAAATCTGGCTTTCTTCAATACCCAGCAGTTCGGCGCAGGATTTGACCTGGCTGGTTATTTCCGCATCGATCTGGGCCTCGGTTTTCAGGTCGTCCCAAAGGCCGTCGATTTTGTTGAGCGCAACCAAGCGGCCGCGATTCTTGCCGCGGGCGTAAATATGGCTGCGCCAGACATCAATGTCGGACTTGGTGACGCCCGTGTCGGCGGCCAGGACGAACAGTACGGCATGCGCATTCGGCAACAGGTTGAAAGTGAGCTCCGGCTCCACGCCGATGGCGTTGAGGCCGGGCGTGTCGTAAACCACCAGGCCCTTTTCCAGGAAGGGATGCGGAAAGTTGATGATGGCGTGGCGCCAGGCCGGGATGGTGACCGTGCCATCGGCATTCTGGTTCATGCTGGCCTGCGGGTCGTTCGGGATGAACAAGCCGTAACGGGTGGCCTCTTCCGCAGACACCGATTTCACCTTGCAAACCTCCTGCATGGCCTGTGCGACGTTGTCGGCTGAAGAGGTGTCCATCGGCACGATCGTCCATTCGTCCGGGTAGCCTTTGTATTCCGAAATGGAGGCGTTGGAGCTGCGCGATTCGATCGGCAGCAGTTCGATCATCGCCGGTCGGCTCGAGTCATACAGGAGCTCGGTCGGGCACATTGTCGTGCGGCCGGCCGTCGAGGGCAGCAGGCGCTGCTTCAGGTCGGACAGGAAAATGGCATTGATGAGTTCGGACTTGCCGCGCGAAAACTCGGCCACGAAGGCGACATGAAGCTTGTCTTCCGCCAGGCGATCGATCAACTGCTGCAGGCGCAAGTCGCGTTGCGAATCGTTCAAATCTTCTTTGCCCAGCCATGCGCGATATTCTGCGATGCGGCGCGAAAGCTCCAGGCGCCATTGGCTGTACGCCTCGAAGTCGTTGACGAGAGATGCGGTGGTCATCAGTCTGCCTCCAGCAGGGCCATGTTTGGGTATGTCTGGCGCGATTTTTCTGGGCTGGACTCTAGCATAAAAGCCTATTTCGAAAGGGGACGGGCCGCCTTCTGTGCTCCAGCTCCCGCAAGGTAAATGCCGTAGCCGAGAGGGCTGAAATGGCCTTCGATCTACCGCTTTAGCGTCGTTGGCAATGCGGGCAGAAGAAGCTGGAGCGTGCGCTCTGGCGGATTTGCCGAATGGGGGCGGCGCAGGCGTGACAGGTTTCGTTCGTACGACCGTAGACGAAATACCCTTGCTGGAAATACCCCGGCTTGCCGTGCCCATCGACAAAGTCGCGCAATGTACTGCCGCCGGCGGCGATGGCTTGCGCCAATGTTCGCCGCACCGCGTCGACCAGAATGCGGCACCGCGGCCGCGATAGCCTGCCGGCAGGCAGACGCGGGTCGATGCCGGCATGGAACAACGCTTCATTGGCGTAGATGTTGCCGATGCCGACGATCAGACGGGCGTCCATCAAGAGCAGCTTGATTGCGGTTTTTCGGCCCTGACACAGGGCGTGCAGACTGGTGGCGTTGAATGCTTCGCTCAGGGGTTCGATGCCGAGATGAGCGAGGAGCGGGTGCTGATCGGGTCGTTCACTCCAGAGCAGAGCGCCAAATCGGCGCGGATCGCGATAACGCAGAACGCGGTCATCATCGAGCAGCAAATCGAGATGATCGTGTTTTTCCGGGGCCACGTCGGCAGGGGTCAGGCGCAGGCTGCCTGACATGCCAAGGTGCATGATCAGCGCGCCGTCATCGAGTTGCGCCAATAGGTATTTGCCGCGTCGAGTGAGATGATGGATGCGCTGTCCGCGCAGCAAGTCATCGAGATCGGCCGGCACCGGCCAGCGTAAACGCGGCTCTCTGACACTTGCGCCACGCAGAATCCTGTTTTCCAGATGCGGCGCCAAGCCTCGGCAAACGGTTTCAACTTCGGGGAGTTCCGGCATGGTGTGGGCTCGTGTGGGTCGTAATGCTATCCAATGTACGCAACTTCCCAGTGCGTAAGCGGTCTTGCATAATGCTTCGAATCATTCTGGATGCGCGTCATGCCCTCTTCTTCATGGATTACACCCGGTTGCTTTGCGTTGCTGGCGGTGTCTCTTTCCGCGTGCGCCCAATCGCCGATCTTGCCGCCTGCCGAGGTAATGCCGTTGCCGTCGCCGCGGCAGGAATTGACTTCGCAGGTGCTTTATCAGTTCTTGCTGAGTGAAATCGCCGGCCAGCGCGGCGAGCTCAAACTCTCCGCCGAGGCTTATGCGGACCTGGCTGCGCGCACACGTGATGCGCGCATCGCGAAACGGGCGACCGAACTGGCGATGTATGCACGGCTTTCCGCGTTGGCATTGAAAAGCGCGCGCCTGTGGCAGGAGCTGGAGCCGGCTTCCCCCAAGGCGTTGCAGACGCTGTCGTCCTTGTTGGTCGGCAGCGGGCGTATCGCCGAGGCGAGACCGTATTTACAGTCCTGGCTCAGGACCGGCAAGGCGGGCGAAGTGTTTGTGCAATTGCATAGCTTGCTGTCCAGGCAAAAAGATAGGCAGGCGGTGTTCGATCTGGTCGCCGATCTGGCGGCGGCTTACCCGAATTTGCCAGAAGCGCGTTTCGCAACAGCGCAGGCGGCTTGGCATGCCGGCAAGGGTGCCAAGGCGTTGGCCGAGCTGGACGAAAGCATGCGTTTGAAGCCGGACTGGGAAGTGGTGACGCTGTTCAAGGCCCAGGTTTTGCTGCAGACGCAAGGCGACGCTGCTGCGCTGGCTTTCTTGAAGGATTATCTCGCCACGGCGCCTGGCGAACGTGAAGTGCGTATTGCTTATGCGAAGCAGTTGGCCCGTTCGAAACGCTTTGACGAGTCGCGTGCGCAGTTCGAATTGATGGCGCAGGACATGCCGGATAACCCGGAAAATCATTTGGCGATTGGCTTGATTGCCATGCAGACCAATGACTACTCCAGTGCCGAGGCGAGCCTTGCCAAGGCGTTGGAACTGGGGCATCCGGACGAAGGCAGCGTGCGTTTCCACCTGGGTCAATTGGCCGAAGCGCGCGGACTGACCGAGCAGGCGCTGACTTGGTATCGATCCGTGGCGAAAGGCCGACAGCGGCTCGATGCGCAGTTGCGCGTGGCTGTGGTGCTGAGCAAGCAGGGCAAAACGGCGCAGGCGCTGGAATGGTTGGATGGTCTGTCGCCTGCCGATGAAGCCGAGCGCATCCAGGTGGCCCAGGCCGAAGCGCAGGTCATGCGCGAAACCAAGAACTACGCCGGCGTGGTTGCGGCGCTGACCAAGGCGCTGGAAAAAATGCCGGACACCGCCGAATTGCTTTATGACCGGGCCATGGCGGCCGAGAAACTCGATCGGCTCGATATGCTGGAAGCCGATTTGCGCCGTCTGATCAAGCTCAAGCCGGATTACGCGCACGCCTATAACGCACTGGGCTATACGCTGGCCGATCGCACACCGCGGATCAAGGAAGCGATCGAGTTGCTGGAAAAGGCGCTCAAGCTGGAGCCGGACGATCCTTTCATTCTCGACAGCATGGGTTGGGCGCTGTTCAAGGCCAAACGCTATGGCGAAGCGATCGTCTATCTGCGTCGTGCCCATACCGCCAAGCCGGATCCGGAAATTGCCGCTCATCTTGGCGAAGCGCTGTGGATGAAAGGCGACAAGGAAGAGGCCCGGCGGATCTGGCGAGGCTCGCTGCAAACGCATCCGGACAACGAAACCCTGCGTGAAACGACTTCGCGCCTGATGCCTTGAAGCCATGCTGCCGGCGCGGCTTGCAGGCCGCGCTGTGGATGCTGTTGGGAATGGGATTGGCGGCCTGTTCGCATTGGCCAGGCTTTAAGCGGGAAGCGGCCGCCGTTGTACTGGCTCTTCCCGCGCCTCCCGTCGCCTTTCGTCTGGATGGCCGGGTTTCGGTCAAGGCCGGGGAGGAGTCGTTCTCCGGTGGCATGATGTGGCGGCGCGAACGCTTGCATGACGTGTTCGTCGAGGAACTCTTGTTGCGCACCCCTTTGGGCCAGGGGGTCGCCGAACTGCGCGGCGGTCCGGCCGGCATGGAGCTTAAGAATGCCGAAGGCCGTTTATATTACGCAGCAGATGCCGATGCGCTGGTGCGCCAGGCTTTGGGTCTGGAACTGCCGCTGCGCGGACTGGGCTGGTGGGTGGTCGGTCTGCCGCGACCGAATGCGGCCTATCGTGCGACCCCCGACGCGGAGGGGCGTCTCGGCGAACTTGAACAGGATGGCTGGCATATCGATTTCAGTCGTTACGACGCTCGCCATGGCCAGCCGCTGCCCGGCAAGTTGATCGCTCGCCGAGGCAATGACCTGGAAGTGCGTCTGGTGGTCGATAACTGGGAGCTGCGATGATCTATGCTGCGCCTGCCAAGCTCAATTTGTTCCTGCACGTGGTGGGCCGGCGGGCGGATGGCTATCACTTGTTGCAGACGCTGTTTCGTTTTTTGGATTTTGGCGACAGCCTGGAGATTACGTCGCGTCAGGATGGTGTGATTCGGCTCTTGACGCCGCTGATCGGCGTTCCGGAACAGCGCGATTTGTGCTGGCGTGCGGCGCATTTGTTGCAAATGCACACGGGTTGCCGCCTGGGCGCCGATATTGCCCTGGTCAAGCGTCTGCCGATGGGCGGCGGCCTCGGCGGCGGCAGTTCCGATGCGGCTACCGTGCTGCTGGCCTTGAATCGGTTGTGGGGCGTCGATTTGCCGCGCAGCGAGTTGCAGGCATTGGGGTTGCAGTTAGGGGCGGATGTGCCGGTATTCGTATTCGGACGCAGTGCGTTTGCCGAGGGCGTCGGCGAGGTGTTGACGCCATGGACGCCGGCTCCGGCCAGCTATGTGGTGTTGACGCCGCCGGTACATGTATCTACCCCGGCCATATTCTCGCATCCGGGATTGACACGAAACACGCCGTCGATCAGAATCGCGGCCCTCTTTGATGGCTTTGGGCGCAACGATCTTGAGCCCCTGGCCAGCGTGCTGTACCCCGAGGTCGCCGAGCATCTTGCTTGGCTGAATAGCCAAGGCGACTGCCAGGGTAAGGTGCGTATGACCGGTTCGGGCGGTTGCGTATTTGCAGAGCTGCCAGATCGTGCAACGGCGGAGAGGGTTTTCGCCAGGCGTCCCGGTCGCATGAATGGTTTTGTTGCAGACGGCCTTGATCAACATCCCTTGTACGGGTTTGCGGATTGATGGCCGGTTAGTCGATATTGGGGAGTCGCCAAGTGGTAAGGCACCGGATTTTGATTCCGGCATTCGTAGGTTCGATCCCTACCTCCCCAGCCAGGTCAATGCCTGCCGTCAGGGCGGGCTCGATAAGCGTGCAACGCGGGTTGCACGCTTTTTGTTTTGTGAGTTGTTCGGTTCGTTAACAGTTAGCGCGTCAAATTGACACGCAGGGGCTCGAAGTGGCCTGGGGGTCGAAGTGGCATATGACAGCTTGATGGTGTTCACCGGTAATGCCCATCCTAAGCTAGCCGAGGATGTGGTGCGTCACCTCAGTATGCGTTTGGGGCGGGCGACGGTGGGGCGGTTTTCCGACGGCGAGGTCAACGTCGAGATCATGGAAAACGTGCGCGGCAAGGATGTGTTCGTGCTTCAGTCCACCTGCGAACCGACCAATGATAGCTTGATGGAAATCATGTTGATGGTGGACGCATTGCGTCGCGCCTCGGCAGGGCGGATTACCGCCGCCATTCCCTATTTTGGCTATGCCCGCCAGGATCGGCGGGCGCGTTCCGCGCGGGTGCCGATTACGGCGCGGGTCGTGGCGGACATGCTGACCGCGGTGGGTGTCAATCGCGTGCTGACGATGGACCTGCACTCCGATCAGATTCAGGGCTTCTTCGATATACCGGTCGACAATATCTATTCCACTCCCATTCTGATGGGCGATATCTGGAAGCAGAATTACGACGACCTGATGGTGGTCTCACCCGATGTCGGCGGCGTGGTGCGCGCACGCGCGGTGGCCAAGCGCTTGGAATGCGAGCTGGCCATCATCGACAAGCGGCGTCCGAAGCCGAACGTCGCCAAGGTGATGAACATCATCGGCGATGTAAAGGGCCGTACCTGCCTGATCATGGACGATATGGTCGATACCGCGAACACGCTGTGCGAGGCGGCCAATGCGCTCAAGGACAATGGCGCCAAGCGGGTCATCGCCTATTGCACTCATGCCGTGCTTTCCGGCAGCGCGGTCGAGCGGGTCAATAACTCCGCGCTCGATGAGCTGGTGGTGACCGACACCATTCCATTACGCGAAGAAGCTCGGTCATCGACGCGCATACGTCAGCTGTCGGTCGCCAATTTGATGGCCGAAACCATCCGTCGCATCAGCGATGAGGATTCTGTAAGTTCATTGTTCAGCGAATAGTGAATTTGTAAGTGGGGCCGCCTGGTCGCGGGGGTCCTTTATCAACCGCAAGGAGCAAGACATGACTATTGAAATCAATGCAAGCAAGCGTGACATGCAGGGCACCGGAGCGAGCCGCCGCCTGCGTCGCGCTGGACGTGTGCCCGGGATCGTTTATGGCAGCGGTCAGGCGGCCCAATCCGTCGATCTGAATCACAAGGATCTGTTCTTTGGCCTTAAGAACGAGGCGTTCCATTCTTCCGTGCTGACTCTCAATCTCGATGGCGTCAAAGAATCCGTGCTGCTGCGCGATTTCCAGATGCACCCCTACAAACCGCTGGTGCTGCACATCGATTTCCAGCGCGTGGATGCGAACGAGAAAATCCACACGAAGGTGCCGCTGCACTTCGTGAATGCCGAAATTGCTCCCGGCGTGAAGCTTGCGGGCGGCGTGGTCAGCCACCTCATCACCGAAGCCGAAGTGTTCTGTTTGCCGGGCGCCTTGCCTGAATTCATCGAGGTGGACTTGTCCAAGCTGGAGGCCGGCCAGACCATCCATCTGTCCGATCTGGTCTTGCCGGCGGGCGTCGAATTTGCCGCCATCGTGCGCGGTGAGGATCATGGCGTCGCCAATATCCTGGCGATTCGCGGTGCGGCAGCGGCTGAAGAAGGTGAGGCCGCGGCCTGATCGCTGTCCTGAAACCGGCGAGGATTCGAACCGATGCAGGCCAAGCCCCGCCTGATTGTCGGCTTGGGTAATCCCGGCGCGGAATACGCTGAAACCCGGCATAACGCCGGGTTTTGGTTTTGTGAGCGTCTGTCGGCCCAGTTGAACGTGGGGTTCTCCAGCGAGGCGCGCTTTCATGGGCGTGTCGCCCACGCGCGTGAGGCGCGGCTATGGGTGCTGCTGCCGCAGGTGTTCATGAATCGCTCGGGCATGGCGGTCGGCGCTTTGGCGCGTTTTCATCGCATCGATCCGGCTGAAATCCTGGTCGTGCATGATGAATTGGATATTCCGCCCGGTCAGTTGCGCCTGAAGTTCGGCGGCGGCATGGGGGGGCATAACGGCCTCAAGGACATTTCCGCCCATTTGGGCACTCAGGATTACTGGCGGCTGCGCATCGGCATCGGCCATCCCGGCGATCGCAACGAAGTCGTGAATTACGTACTGAAGCCGCCGCGCAAGGAAGAGCGTAGCGAGATCGATTGCGCGATCGAACGCGCGCTTGATCTTTGGCCTTTGCTGGCCAAGGCGGACTGGAATGGCGCGATGAAGCATGCCAATACCCGAACCGTCGCGAAGCCTGTTGCGTCGAAAATTAGCAAGGAAACCTCAGCATGAGTCTGAAATGCGGCATCGTCGGTTTGCCCAACGTCGGCAAATCCACCCTTTTCAACGCACTGACCAAGGCGGGCATTGCAGCGGAAAACTATCCCTTTTGCACGATCGAACCCAATGTTGGTGTGGTCGAGGTGCCGGATCCGCGTTTGGCGCAGCTTGCCGCTATCGTCAAGCCGCATCGCGTGGTGCCGGCGATCGTCGAGTTTGTCGATATTGCCGGTCTGGTCGCCGGCGCAAGCAAGGGCGAGGGGCTGGGCAACCAGTTTCTGGCCAACATTCGTGAAACCGATGCCATCGTCAACGTGGTGCGCTGTTTTGAAGATGAAAACGTGGTCCATGTGGCGGGGCGGATCGATCCGCTTTCCGATATCGAGGTGATCGTCACCGAGCTGGCGCTGGCTGATTTGGCTACCGTCGAAAAAGCGCACCATCGCGACAGCAAGAAGGCGCGTGCCGGGGATAAGGAGGCGATCAAGCTTGTCGCGCTCTATGACAAGCTCTTGCCGCATTTGAACGAAGCCAAGCCGGCGCGCAGTTTGGGCTTGAGTGAGGACGAAAAGCAGATGCTGGCCCCGCTTTGTCTGATGACGATCAAGCCGGCGATGTATGTCGCGAACGTGGCCGAGGATGGGTTCGCGAACAATCCGCACCTGGATCGCCTGAACAAGCTTGCGCAGGCCGAAGGCGCGCCGGTTGTCGCCGTTTGCGCCGCGATCGAGGCCGAGATCGCGAGCCTGGACGAGGCGGATAGGCTCGAATTCCTGGAGTCCATGGGTTTGCATGAACCGGGCCTGGATCGCTTGATTCGCGCCGGCTATGATTTGTTGGGGTTGCATACCTACTTCACCGCCGGTGTGAAGGAGGTGCGTGCCTGGACCATACATAAGGGCGACACCGCGCCACAGGCTGCGGGGGTGATTCACAGTGATTTCGAACGCGGTTTTATTCGCGCGCAAACCATCGCTTTTGAGGACTTTATCGCTTGCGGTGGCGAGCATGGTGCAAAAGAGGCGGGAAAAATGCGTTCGGAAGGCAAGGAATACATCGTAAAAGATGGCGATGTGCTCAATTTCCTTTTCAATGTCTGATTGACAAGCTATTCGGCGGCCCTGATAATGCCGCGCTTTCCCGGTGGGGTTCCCGAGCGGTCAAAGGGATCAGACTGTAAATCTGACGGCACTGCCTTCGAAGGTTCGAATCCTTCCCCCACCACCAGATTTGCCAGATTTTGCGTGGATATGCCGCGCCATTGAGCGGTCCCGGCGACGGGATGTGGTCCAGGCGGGTGTAGTTCAATGGTAGAACCTCAGCCTTCCAAGCTGATGACGCGGGTTCGATTCCCGCTACCCGCTCCAGTTTGGCGGTAAAGGTGTAAAGATTTGCCCATGTAGCTCAGAGGTAGAGCACTCCCTTGGTAAGGGAGAGGTCGACAGTTCGATTCTGTCCATGGGCACCAGAATTTTTTGTATTCGTGATTATTGTTTTGTTAGGGGATAGACGATGGCCAAGGAAAAATTTGCGCGTACGAAGCCGCACGTGAACGTCGGAACGATTG
>CAYXMQ010000039.1:0-20372 GCA_964466195.1 uncultured Thiobacillus sp. | reverse complement strand
CTTCCCAACACCTGGGAATCCGGGGTTCATAGGAGGTTTCTCACCAGCCTGCTAATAGAGAGCGCAAAAGAAACGAACTTTCTATGTGCTTGCTTTAGGGACAGCGCACTGTGGACTCATTTTTTACAGCACATCAATGGCGATTCCACTCTAAGACGTGGCTATTCTCAAATTCATGCGCTGCAAAGAAAAATTGACTCTCAAGAAAAAAGATCGCGCCCGTTATTTAAGATAAAACATCGGCAAACATGACCCTGGCAAGAAAAGGTGTCAGCTTCGCATTGTTTTTCTCGCCCTCAGCCATGCAACATCCAAACCCAGCTTGGGCATCCGAATCGCCGGGCTGATTCGACTTGCCTAAATAGCAACGCCCTACCAACGGTTTCGCCTCATTATTCGGGGCTGGTAATGCCTAACCAGCGCTTCGAGAGGGACGCTCCAACAGCCAACTTCGCCTGTCTCCGCGTCCCTCAAGCTCTACGTTGGGCCGTGCCTTGACGCGTGGAAATGGTGTTGGGGGATCACGGAAGCGACATGAGCGCTCGACAGATCAAACGGTACGTCACGATCTTCCTTATCTGCGTTGCCGGAGCGGCGATAGGGTGGATTGTCATCAGCGGACCGGTCACGGTGTATCGGACGGTCGTCTACAACATCTCCGGCATCGATGACTACCGCATCTTTCCCCAGCGTCGTCTGACCGCCGCGCCAGTGCCGTTTCGCTTCCGAGAAGGCCGGCACGAGGGGGCTATCCCTGCAGTGATCAGCTACGGCAGCCATCGTGACGTTCCTCTTTCGGAACTGTTGCCCGCGACAGATACGGTGGCTTTTCTAGTTGTGAAAGACGATACGATCGTCTTCGAACAATATTTCGGCGGCTACGATCATGCCACGCCGTCCTTGTCGTTCTCGATGGCAAAGTCATTCCTATCTATTTTGGTGGGTTGCGCCATAGCAGATGGCTACCTGCAATCGGTCGATCAGTCGGTGACCGATCTTGTGCCGGAATTGAAGAACGAGGGATTCGCTCCGGTCACACTGAAGCACCTTCTGCAAATGACGTCCGGCATTGGCTATGCGGAGAACGATTTTCCGTTTGGCACACACGTCCGTTTCTATTACACGAACCGGCTCGAACAGGAAATCTTGAACCTCAGGCTAGAAGAGCGGGTTGGTACCCAGTTCACTTACAAGTCAGGCGACGCTTTCCTGCTGACGCTCGCCCTCAAACGCGCGCTCGGCGGCAAAAGCATCACTCAGTACATGCAGGAGCGCATCTGGGACCCGCTGGGTATGGAGGCTGACGGGATATGGAGCATCGATCATGCGCCAGACGGTTTAGAGAAAACCGCCTGTTGTCTCGCGAGCACGGCTCGGGACATCGCCAAGTTCGGCCGACTTTATTTGAAACAAGGGCCTGTGGGACGGTCGGCGCATCGTCCCGGAGGCTTGGGTAACTGCATCCACCCGGATCGATACGGGCGCCGGTAGCGCCTGGAATTACCAACGCATGTGGTGGCTGGCCGCCAAGGATCGGCCCGACTATATGGCGAATGGCCACCTCGGGCAGTTTCTGTACATCAACCCCTCCACTGGCGTAATCATCGTTCGCCTAGGCAGGAGCAGGGGGGGCTTGAGTCGGGAGGAGTGGACGCAGGTGTTCATGTCGTTGTCAGATAATGTTCAACACCAGACAACAAGACGGCGAAAGGGTGGCGGCCCAACAATGCGCGGTACTGGACGCGCGGATGCGCGCCCGTGAGCACTGACGTTGGGTGTCTTAAATCGGGAACGCTTACCACGCGAAGGAGATAACACATGCTAAGAACGATACTTGCGGGCCTCGCGGGTGGAATGGCGATGAACGTCGCTATGCTGCTCACTTTCCGGCTGCTGGGCTTTGGTTGGAATGGCGGCGGCATTCTTCTCTCTTCTCCTATCCAGAGCCCGAAATTGATCGCCGTTTGGACCCAGCTTGAGCCTTTGCCTCTCGTCGTTGCGAATCCGGCACCGATCATCATCGGCATGGTGCTGTTCGGGATTGGGCACGCCTTCATTTACCGCTCAGTGTCAGCCGCTTGGCCGGCGGGAATTTTTCAGAGAGCAATGCGTTTCGCCGGTTTGCTGTTCTTCATGACCTTTCTGTTCTGGGAATTCTTTACCCCGTTCAACCAGTTCGGGGAGCCGTTGCTGCTCGTCGCTCTTGAGCTGCTTTTCTGGGCGGCCATTGCCATCGCGGAGGCGTTTGCCATTGCGGCTGTAATCGAGCGCAAAGTGAGTAGCGCGTGAGCCAGTCGCCCTACCCTTCAGTCAACTGGGCCTGCCGCGAACAGCCGCGGCAGGTCCGCTTGCTTTGAACGTTGACGCTGTAGAAAAAGCCGGGCGGTTACGAGCAATTGGGGAGTGCGCGCGAATTGAGAAGTTCTTGAGAAGTTCGCTTGACTGCCCGCTCGGGCAAGAGTCGGTTTGTTCTTCGCCAAATGCGGCCGGCCAAAAACGAACAGCAGCTTCAGGCGATCAAATCCGCCGACAACACGATCTCGCCGCGCAGATAGACGCGGCCGGCCTGGCGATCGTCGCCGACGCTGGAGTATTCGAACGAAAACTCACGATAGAGGCGGACGCGCTGGTTGCTGTCGCGCTGCAGTTTCATTCTGCTGAGGGCGACGCTGTCGTCGAGAAACTGCACGCCGGCGCGCTCGCACACCGCGCGCGCTGCGCGCACCGCGAGTTCGCGCTTTTGCAGGCTGTCCCACCAGAACCAGGCCAGGGCGGCGAGGCCGGCAAGCAACAGCCATTCAGCCGTCATGCTTGCGGGGCGGCAGACGATTCATTGCGCTGCACCGGCGGCTGCAGCAAGGCGCAGACCGGCTCCGCGCGCCGTCTTCCGCTCCAAGGAGCGGCTGCAACCGGGCTATCGGCGGCGGCGGCCGCGGGTACCGGCGCGGTGGCCGCCGCGCGCACCGGCGGCGGGCGGACGGCTTCGGGCAACGGCGAGGCGTTCAGGTCGCGCTTGATGAAACGCTCGATGCCGGCCAGCAGCCGCTCTTCGTCGGGCGATACCAACGAGACCGCCAGGCCGGATGCGCCGGCGCGTCCGGTACGGCCGATGCGGTGCACGTAATCTTCCGGCGCATAGGGCAGTTCGTAGTTCACGACGCAGGGCAGCTCGACGATGTCGAGGCCGCGCGCGGCGATATCGGTGGCGACGAGGTACTGCACCTTGCCCTGCTTGAAGCCTTCGAGTGCGGAGAGGCGTTCGACCTGGGCCTTGTCGCCGTGGATGATGGCGGCCTGGATGCCGCGCTTCTGCAAGCGATGGCCGACCTTGTCGGCGCATACCTTGGTGCGCGTGAACACCAGCACCTGGGCGATGCCGCGGGTGTTGACCACGCGCACCAGGGCATCGAGCTTTTCCTCGTCCTTGACCTTGTGCACGAGCTGCTCGACGTTTTCGGCGGAGGTGTTGCGCCGGGCGACTTCGACCTTGAGCGGGTTCTGCAGGAAGCTGCGCGCCAGGCCGACGATGTTGTCGTCGAAAGTGGCCGAGAACAGCAGGGTCTGACGCTGGGTCGGCAGGAAATCGAGGATGCGCTTGAGATCGGGCAGGAAACCCATGTCGAGCATGCGATCCGCCTCGTCGAGCACCAGAAACTGCACCTGCGACAACAGCACGCCGCGGCTGTTGGCGTGATCGAGCAGGCGGCCCGGCGTGGCGACCAGGATTTCGACGCCATTGCGCAGGTCGGCCAGCTGGGCCTTCATGTCGACGCCGCCGAACACGACCGTGCTGCGCAACGGCAAATGCTTGTTGTAGGCCAAGACGCTTTCATGCACCTGTATCGCCAGTTCGCGCGTCGGGGCCAGCACCAGCGCACGCACCGGATGCCGCGCCGGCGAGGCGCTGGTATTGGCGTGCGGCACCATCTTTTGCAGCAACGGCAGCACGAATGCGGCCGTCTTGCCGGTGCCGGTCTGCGCCTGCGCCATCAGGTCGCGGCCTGCCAGCACCAACGGGATGGCTTGCTGTTGAATCGGCGTCGGCGTCTTGTAGCCGATCTCCTTGACCGCCGCGAGGATGGGCGCGGCCAGGCCGAGTTCGTCGAAGTTGGTGGCCACTTCCAGCGCCGGGGATGTTTCCTTGCTCACTTCCATCAGATTTCCCGCCAATCGAGTCCGGTTTCCTGGTCGGCGACGCCGATCCAGTCGTGCGCGCACCCGAGTGCGTCGGCCAATGCGGCGCGAGCGAGTTCAGGTGCGTTGTTCTCTGCCGAGAGGTGGGCGGCCACCACATGCTTGAGGCCGCCGCCGGCGACTTTCTGCAACAGCGATGCCGCCGCGGCGTTGTCGAGATGGCCGTAGCGGCCAAGGATGCGCCGCTTCAGCGCGACCGGATAACCGCCCGCTTCCAGGCGGGCGACATCATGGTTGCATTCGATCGCCAACGCATCGCAGTCCTGCAGCATCTGCTCCATGTGTGCGGTGACGTGTCCGGCGTCGGTCAACAAGCCAAACCGGCGCGCGCCATCCGAGAACGTGAACTGGGTCGGCTCGCGGGCGTCATGCGGCACCGGGTACGGTGTGATTTCCAGGTCGCCGATCGCGAAGCGTCCCTCGAGTATGCGGCTCGACAGCGGCGCGATGCCGACGGCGTCCAGCATGCTGTACGTGCCGTGCGACAGCCACACCGGACAACGCGCCTGACTGGCCAGCTGCGCGGCGCCGCGAGCGTGATCGCTATGTTCATGGGTGACCAGAATCGCGCTCAGTTCGCTCACCGCCACCCCCAGGCGCGCCAGCCGCTTGCCGGCTTCGCGCGGGCCGAAGCCGCAATCGACCAGAACGCGGGCGTCTCCGGCTTGAACCAGCCAGGCATTACCCTTGCTGCCGCTGCCGAGACATCCGAAACGCATTACTTCAGTTGCTCGAACAGCAGGCTGACGATGCGCTTGCCGGTCTCGTTGTTGGCCGGCGTGCCGTCATCCTGGTACACGGCCAATACGGAACTCTCGGCGGCGCCCTTGACGCGAACCTGATAACGCATCGCCTTGGCCTTGGTTTCATCCGAATTCCAGAACGCAAGCTTGGACAGGAACCCCTTTTCCTTCTTGGTGTTGGCTTCCGGGTCGGCATAGCGGACGAAATAAATGCCGCCGGCGCGATCGCGGTCTTCGACGACAAAACCGATGCGGTCGAGCGCCAGCCCGACGCGCCGCCAGGCCCGGTCGAACGACTCCGGCAGGCTGAGGCCGGGGGCGGCGTCCGCGCTCTTGATCTGGGTGGCCTGCAGCGGCGCGGCCTTATCCGCGAGCAGGTTCTGGGCGCGCGTTTCTTCCACGCCGAAACGCACCATCAGGCGACGCAACATTTCCGCTTCCAACTCCGGGTTGGCGGGACGCGGCTGCCAGACCGTGCGGCCCTTGCCCTGATCGCCGCCGCCCTGGGTGCCTTCGTACACTTCCACCATGCCGCGATGGCTGAGATAGATCTCGGTGCGGCCATTCGCGGCGGGCTCCAGGCGGGTACGGAACTTGTCACGCTCGGCGGTGGAATACAGGCTGTCGAGCGCCTTGCCGAGCAAGCCGCGAATACCCTCCTGCGGCAGCTTGGCGCGGTTCTCCGCCCAGTCGGTTTCCATAACGCCGGCTTCCGGCATTTCCAAACTGATGATGAAACCCAGTTCCTGCCAAAAATCTTTGACCACCGGCCAAACCTCGGCGGCCGGCGCTTGCACGACCATCCAGCGCTGACCGCCGGCGCGTTCGATGCTGACTCGGTCGACCTTCGGCAACAAGGCTTGCGCCCCCGCCGCTTGCGGCTTGACGCCGCGCTCGCGGTCGTAGGCGGAGAAGGTGGCTGCGCCCTTGGGTGTGATATCGGGCACGGCAAAGCGGTTGTCCGCGGCCGGCAACACCAGATCCGGCGGCGCTTCCAGCGTCGGCAGCTTGCCGGCGGACTTGTAGTCGATCTTCTTGCCTTCAAACAGCGTGCAGCCGCTGGCGGAGATGGCCAATGCAATCAGCGCGACAGAGTTGCGCAAGGCGAAAATTTTCATAACGAGCCGGCTTCCTTCAGGGCGACACGCAAGGTGTCGTAGTAAATGTCAGACAGGGGAACCAGCGGCAAACGAATGCCGGATTCGATGTGTCCCATCTCAGCCAGCGCCCATTTGACCGGGATCGGGTTGGCCTCGACGAACAGTTTCTGGTGCAAACCGAGCAATTGGAAGTTGATCGCGCGGGCGCGCACCAAGTCGCCGCCGATCGCGGCGACGCACATTTCGTGCATCAGCTTCGGTGCGACGTTGCTGGTCACGGAGATGACGCCCTTGGCGCCCAGCAGCATCAAGACCATGCCGCTGGCATCGTCGCCGCTATAGACCGAGAACGAGGCCGGTGCGGCCTTCAGCAAGGCGGAGCCGCGCTCGATATTGCCGGTAGCGTCCTTGATGCCGATGATGCCGGGCAATTGGGCCAGACGCAGCGCGGTTTCGGTACTGATATCGGCCACCGTGCGGCCCGGCACGTTGTAGAGAATCAGCGGCAGATCGCTCGCCTCGGCGATCGCCTTGAAGTGCTGGTAGAGCCCTTCCTGCGTCGGCTTGTTGTAGTAAGGCGCCACCGAAAGGCCGGCGGCGGCGCCGGCGGCCTTGGCGCAACGGGTCAGCTCGATCGCCTCGGCGGTGGAATTCGCGCCCGTGCCGGCAATGACCGGTATCCGCCCGGCCGCCTGTTCGACCGCCGTGCGGATCAACAGGCAATGCTCTTCGGTATTGACGGTGGGCGATTCGCCCGTGGTGCCGACGATCACCAGACCATCGGTACCTTGATCGATGTGCCAATCGATCAGCGCGCGGAAGCGCGGCATATCCAAAGCCCCATCGGCGAGCATGGGGGTAACGAGGGCGACGAGGCTGCCAGTAAACATGGCGATCAGGATCAGGAAAAAAAGGGATTTTAGCCGAAACCGGCGTCAACTGACCGAAGCGCTAAAACCCGGCCACCGCACGCATCGCATTGGCGCCGAGTTCAACCGCCTGCAGCCAGAAATGCTCAAGCTGGGAGGGCAGATACGACAACGACAGAAAGAGGACCAGGAAGCCGACACCCAGCGTCAGCGGAAAACCGATCGCGAAAATATTCAGTTGCGGCGAAGCGCGCGACATCATGCCGATGGTCAGATTGGTCACCAGCAGCGCCGCAGTCAGCGGCAGCGAAATATGCAGACCGATCGTGAACAGAATGCCGCCCCAGTTCGCCAACATCGCGAATCCATCCGCCGACAGCGTCGATCCGATCGGGATGTCCTGAAAGCTCTGCACCAACGCGGTGATGACCAGATGGTGGCCGTTGAAGGCGAACAGGATCAAGGCGGTGGTCAACACCAGGAATTGCGCAACCACCTGGGTTTGCGCGCCATTCACCGGATCGAACAGCGTGGCGAAGGACAGGCCCATTTGCAGCCCCATCAACTGGCCGGCGAATTCAACCGCGGTAAAAACGATGCGCAACGCAAAACCCAAGGCAGCGCCGATGGCGATCTGCTGCAACAGGATCAGCACGCCATCGCCGGACGCCAGGCGAAACGGCGTATCGCTCGGCAACAGCGGCGTGACCAGCACGGCCAGCACCATCGCCAGAGCGACGCGCGCCCGCGTCGGCACGGATTTGCTGCCCAGCAAAGGATCGAACGACAGCCAGGCCAGAATGCGGACGAACGGGTAGAAGAACAGCGCCAACATCGTGTTCAGGTCGGCCGACGACAACGTGAACACGATGCGCTCAGCCGATCAGCGTCGGGATGCTGCCGATCAGGCGCGTGATGTAATCGACCAGCAATTGCAGCGTCCAGGGGCCGGTGACCACCAGCACGACAAACATCACCAGCAGCTTGGGGATGAATGACAGGGTCATTTCATTGATCTGCGTCGCCGCCTGAAACACGGATATCAGCAGGCCGGTCAGCAAGGAAGCCAGCAACAGGGGACCGGCCGCCAGCATGCCGACTTCCAGCGCCTGCCTGACGATCGCGATCACGGTATCGGGCGTCATCGTGGCAAGGTCATATCTGGAAGGTTTGCACCAGCGAGGCGATGAGCAGATTCCAGCCATCGGCCAACACGAACAACATGATCTTGAAGGGCAGCGAAATCAGCACCGGCGACAGCATCATCATGCCCATCGACATCAATATGCTGGCCACCACCATGTCGATGATCAGGAACGGGATGAACACGATGAAGCCGATCTGGAACGCGGTCTTGAGCTCGCTGATGACGAAGGCCGGCACCAGCACCTTCAGCGGCGTCTCCTCCGGCGTATTGAGCGGCGGCACTTTGGCCAGCCCGATAAACAACGCCAGGTCTTCCTGCCGGGTCTGCTTCAGCATGAACGCCTTCAGCGGCTGCACGCCCAGGTCGGCGGCCTGCACCAGGCTGATCTTGCTTTCCGAATAGGGCGTCCAGGCGGTAGCGTAGATTTTGTCGAACACCGGCGCCATGATGAAAAACGTCAGAAACAGGGAGAGGCCGATGATGATCTGGTTCGGCGGCGCATTCATCGTGCCCATGGCCTGGCGCAACAGCGAAAGCACGATGACGATACGGATGAACGCCGTCATCATCAGCAACGCCGCCGGCAAGAACGTCAACGCGGTCAGCAGCAGCAGGGCTTCAATGCTGAAGGAATAATTGGTCGCGCCGCCCGCGCCCGGCGTGCTGGAGAAAGCGGGGATGCCCGGCGCTGCCATGGCCGCAGCAGGCAGCAGCAGGACCAGGGCAAGCAGAAACAGCGTACGTAGCCTCATAGTAGCCTCGTGGCGACCTCAGCGCTGACGTTGCGAGAGAAGCTCCTTGAGCTTGTCGGCGAAGCCTGGCAGCCGCCCCGACAACGGATCGTGCGCCGCGGGCGTGTAGCCTTCGGGCCGGGGCAAGGTATGCAAGGTGCTGACCTGACCGCCGCCGACGCCCAGCAACAACCAGGTTTCGCCGACCTCCACCACGACCAGACGCTCGCGCGGCCCCAGCATGACGCCGCCGACCACCTTCACGGCGCCTTGAGCCGCACTCTGCCCGGGAGAAAAGCGGCGCAAGAACCAGAAGAAGGCGGCCAAGGCCGCCAGCACCATGCCCAACCCCAGCAACCCCTGAAATAAAGCGCCGGAAGTAGACACCGCAGGCGGCTCGGCCGCCGCCATAGCGGCTGAAGACGCCAGCGCGATGAAAGCAAAAAGGGCCCAAGGCCCTTTGCGGATAGAGAAGGAAAATTTCATCGTTTGATTTGCATCACTTCTATTTCAACGATTCAGCCGACGCAGACGCTCTGCCGGACTGATGATGTCGGTCAGACGGATGCCGAACTTATCGTTGACGACGACGACTTCGCCCTGGGCGATCAGACAGCCGTTCACCAGCACATCCATCGGTTGGCCGGCCAGACCGTCCAGTTCGACCACGGAGCCTTGCGCCAATTGCAGCAAATTGCGAATAGCGATTTTCGTGCGTCCCAATTCGACATTGAGCTGAACAGGGATGTCGAGGATCAGATCGAGATTATTGGCCGCAGGTTGAACAATGCCCGGGCTCAGGTTCTGGAAGACGTGCGCCGCAGGCGGCGGCGACGCTGCCGCGGCGGCAGCGGCAGAGCTATCCGCCGCTTCCTGTTCGGCCAGTGCGGCGCCCCAATCGTCATCGGCCCCACCTTCGGCCGGGGCGGCCGTTTCCTGCTCCGCCAGAGCGGAAGCCCAGTCGTCGGCAGAAATATCCGCTTCCTGTTTTTGCGCGTCCTCGCTCATCTCTTGCCTCCCGCGCAGGAAACGCGCTCCTGGCCTTGCAGTATCCGGTCGACCTTGAGCGCCAGTTGGCCGTTCTTCTGTCCATATTGGCATTTGAACAACGGCACGCCATCCACTTCGGCGATCACGGCTTCAGGCACGTCCAGGGAAATCACATCACCCACCTTGAGATCGACAATCTGACGCAGCGTCACCGGAGCTTTGCCCAGATTCGCCACCAACTCCACTTCCGCATCCTGCACTTGCAACGACATTTGCGTCACCCACCGCTCGTCCGCCTCGGCGCGATCGCCTTGCATGGAACTGTTGAGCTGATCGCGAATGGGCTCGATCATACTGTAGGGCATGCAGACGTGAAAATCGCCGCCGCCGGTGCCCAGTTCAATGTTGAACGTGCTGACCACCACCACTTCGGTCGGCGTTGCGATATTGACGAATTGGGTATTCATCTCGGAACGCACGAATTCAAACTGCACCGGAAAGATACTCTCCCAGGCCTTCCGCATCTCCTCGAATATCACATCCAGGATTTTCCTGATGATGCGCTGCTCGGTCGCTGTGAAGTCACGACCCTCGACACGCATGTGCTGGCGACCATCGCCGCCGAACAGGTTGTCGACCACCAGAAAAACCAGATTGGGATCCAGCACCATTAACGCCGTGCCGCGCAAAGGCTTGACATGCACCATGTTCAAGTTGGTGGGCACCACCAGATTGCGAACGAATTCGCTGTACTTGATGACGGTCACCGGCGCCACCGAGATTTCGGCCGTGCGCCGGATCAGGTTGAACAGGCCGAGACGGAAGTTGCGCGCAAAGCGTTCATTGATGATTTCCAGCGTGGGCATACGCCCGCGCACGATGCGCTCCTGGCGACCGATATCGTAAGCGCGAACTCCCCCCGTGCCCTCTTCTGCTGCGGCTTCCTCCGGTTCGCCGGTGACTCCGCGCAAGAGTGCGTCAACTTCTTCCTGGGAAAGAATGTCGTCCGCCACGTGACCCCTATCAGTTGGACCGAACCCTTACTGGATGATGAAAGAGCCGAACAGCACTTTCTTCACCCCCTTGGATTTGCTCTTGATACCCAACAAATCATTGATCTGTTTCTGAATTTCAGTTGCCAGCTTGTCCTTGCCTTCCTGTTGCGAAAGCTCCTCGCCGGTCTTGCTGGAAAGCAGGCGTATCAAGGCATCGCGGACTTCAGGCAAACGCGCATTCATCTTTTCGCCCACCTTGGCATCGCTAACCATCAACTGGATCTCGGTCTGCAAATAGCTTTCCTGGTCGGCAAGGTTGACGGTAAAGGCTTCCAGCTTGACGTAGATCGGCGGCGTCTCGTCGCCATGGCCTTCCCCATCGCCGCCCTCGTCCTCGGCGGCGACCTCTTCATCGCCGTGCTGGGCTTTCTTTTCCGCCGCCGGTTTCGAAAGCAACAGGAAGGCGCCGACCCCGCCGCCGATTACCAGCACGCCGACCAAAGCCAGAATGATGATGAGCAACTTGCCCTTTTTCTTCGGCGCCACAACTTCTGCCGCAACTTCCTCTTTAGCCATCTCACCCTCAAATAAAAAGTCTTGTTGAAATATCAAGCAAAAACAGAAAGTTCCTTCAGGAAGCTTATGTTCTTTATTACAACATGACAAGCAGGCAAACAGGCACACCCCCTGAAGGGGGAAGGTTTTTTTGATTGAACGGGAAGACGCGGAATTAAATATAGAGATCGACCAGGCCCAAACCGCTGGACCTGACCATGCCTATGCCAGCCAGTGCGGCCTGATTGGCGGCGACATCCCCATCCTGCGCAGCGGCCTGCCTGGGCAGATCGGCCTGCTCGCGGCGAGCGAAAGCCTGATCGCGGACTTCGGCCTCGCCCAGATTGATCCCCGCTTGCGACATCAATTCCCGCAGCTTGGGCAACGCGGCGTCGATCGCCTCGCGCACCGCCGGATTAGGCGAAAAGAACTGCGCGCTCGCGTCTCCCCCGGACAAGGTCAAACGAACTTCCAGCGACCCCATTTGCGGAGGATTCAGCGACAAATCGGCGAACTGACCCTGACGGCCAGCCAGCCAGACCACTTTGTCGCTCAGTTCGGCCGCGAATGCCGCACTCCGAACGGGCGCCTCGATTGCCACATTGACTTTGGCCTCCGCCTGCCGCAACGCTTGTTCGAATGGATGGGCCAGGGAAACCGGCGTGGTTGTAGCACCGTCGGCGCGAGCGCCGATGGGGGTAGCGACGGGTGAACCGATTTGCGCACCGAATTGCGAGGCGGCCTGGGAATCGGCAAGCGACGACAATGCCGGCGGGACCGCCGCTTCAAGCGCGGCGTCAGCCTTGGCAATCGCCGAAAACTGAGCCGCGGCAACATGCTGGTGCGAAGCCGCCAACGGCAAGGTTTGCCCCGCGTCGGCAGCATTTGCCGCCGCCCCCGCCTTTCGCATTGCATCCGGCTTCGCGGCGCCGACCGATTTCACGCCCGCCTCTGCAGTCGGATCGGCCAAGCTCGCCAACCCAACGGGTTGCGTCGAGTTCGCCACCACGGCCGGATCGGCCGGGTCAGCCAAACCCGCTTCTCCGCTGGGTGCAATCGGGTTCGCTTCGTTTTTGGCCGTTTTCGGCAAGGCAGCCTCCACCTTCGCAGCGACCTTCTCCATGGCCACCACGGCGGCAACGGCCGCCTCGACGACCTGCGGCACCGGCTCGCCGACCACTGCCGGCGCGGGTTTGTCGGCAGACGCCGCCGGTAAGGGCGTATTGGCATCGGCCTGCGCCCACAACGGATTTTTTCCGCCACCGCCCTTCACTTCCAGCGCCGGTGCATCCGCGGCAACGTCCGCCTTCTTGGCCAATTGGGATTTCAGCACGCCGAAAAAGGAGGCCAATTGCAAACTGGCCGCCGCCCCCTTTTTGCCCGATTTCTGCGCACCGGCAACCTGCAAAAAAGATTCCGGCAATGCCGATTGGATTTCCGCCATACGATTTCTCCATTTCGTCTGCACGAAACAAAGCAATCGACGTGCCATGACGATCAATCGGTCATTGATGCGGGGAGTCCTCGTTCCGGCTGGCGTGTTTACGCAAGGCGGTTTCATCCGTGAGGCGTTGATCCCGCTTGTCCTGTTGCTGCATTTCCTGCTTGGCGTGACGCACGGCCAATGCTTCGTAGGCCTTCACTTTTTGGCGCAAGGCCAACCAGTTTTCGTGTGCGGCCAGCCAATGCGCATGCGCCTGGGCAACCTCCGATTCCTGATGCGCAACGGCGCTATCCAGCTTGACCAGAAAGGCATAGAAATCGCGCAGCATGGCGATATCCATACCCGTCGCGCCGCCCCCGGACAAGCGCAGCCGATATTCGGCCTTGAAGCCGTGCAACTCCTGCAGACGTTGCTGTGCATCGTCTTCCTTGCGCCGCAACAGGCGCAGCAAGCGTTCCGCCGCCTGCATGCGATGCTGGGAGTGGTCCAACAAGGCTTGAAGCGGAAAAGCGGCGGCCAATTCAAATCACCCCTGCGTGCGCCCTCAAGCCACTTCTTCGGTTTCTTCCAGGCGCCGCGCCTCATCGACCAGCATGACCGGAATGCCGTCCCGAATCGGGAAAGCCAGGCGATCCGCCTTGCAGATCAGCTCACGGGCTTCTTTGTGATACACCAGGGGGCCTTTGCACAACGGGCAGACCAGGATTTCAAGCAGTTTGGGGTCCATTCGCGATTCTCTTGTTCAGAAGATTGATGATCAGAGGTTGTAGTCCGGCTTCGACCACGGCGTCAACCGCAAGAAACCAGAGGTCGGAGCGCGCAAAACACACGCATTTGACCGCATCCTTTTCCGTCATCAGGACGGTGCCGAGCGGCAGGTCGGATTCTTGATAAGCATGATGGTCGGCAAAGGCATGCGGAATTGCATGGATGCCCAGCGTGGCAAGCTGGTTGAAAAACCGTTCCGGATGGCCGATGCCGGCCACCGCATGCAGCGGGCTGGCGGCATGCTCGTCGACAAAATACGCCGCCGCCTCACTGCGCCCGGGGTCGGCGAGATTGACGAAGCGCGCGCCGGCGATCTGCATCGTGAAACGCGGACAGGCGACCGGCAAGGAAAGCGCCTGCGCGCCATTGCTCACCACGGCATCCACCTGCGCCAGACGCGACAACGGCTCACGCAGCGGACCGGCCGGCAGCAAGCGGGCATTGCCGAACCCCCTGGCCGCATCCACCACGACCAATTCCACATCGCGCGCCAAGGCAAGATGCTGCAATCCGTCATCCGCGATCAGCACGTTCACTTCCGGATGAAACGCGAGCAATTGCCGCGCCGCCTCGGCGCGGCGGCGTCCAATCCAGACCGGACAGGCCGTGCGGCGCGCCATTAAAACCGGCTCATCGCCGACCAGAGCGGGATCGCTATCCGGCTGCACCGGCATTGGCGCGCGCGCGCTGCCGCCATAGCCGCGGCTGACGATGCCCGGAACATAACCGGCAGCGCGCAGCCAAGCCACCAAAGCGATGCTCAGCGGCGTCTTGCCGGAACCGCCGACGGTGAGATTGCCGACCACGATCACCGGCACCGACATGCGTTCGACTCGGCACAAACCGAAACGGAAGCAGGCGCGCCGCAGCCTGAGCAACAGACCGAACAGCCAGCTGAGCGGAATCAACACCAGGGCATGAAGCGGCTTAAACGATGCTGGGCAGCGCTGGTACCAGCAGCGCAACAGCGCGTCGATCAACAGCCGCTCAATCACCGCTTTCGGAACTCTGGGTGACGAATGTCACCCGCGGGAAACCGGCGCGCCGCGCCGCATCCATGACCCGAATCACCGACTGATGCGTGGCATGGGCGTCGGCCGAAATGACGATGACCGGGTCTTTCTCGCCGCCTGCGGCGGCCTGCAACGCGGCCACCAGGCCTTGCACGGAAGCGGTGCCGGCCGCCGCATCGTTGATCGCATAATCGCCCTCGGCATCGACGCCGACATTGATCTGCGCCGGAATCTCCTTGGCGCTGTCGCCCTTGGCCTCGGGCAGATTGATCTGCAATTCGGAAAAGCGTGCGTAGGTGGTGGTAACCATCAGGAAGATCAGCACGACCAACAACACGTCGATCAACGGAATCAGATTGATTTCCGGCTCATCGCGCGGGCCTTTGCGGAATTGCATGGCCGAATTTACTTCCGTTCGCCGTGGACGATTTCAACCAGACGCACAGCCTGCTGTTCCATCTCGATCAAGAAAGCGTCGACGCGGCCGCGGAAGAAACGATAGAAAATCATGCTCGGGATGGCCACCATCAACGCAAACGCCGTGTTGTACAGCGCAATGGAAATGCCGTGCGCCAGCGCCGCCGGATTACCGCCGGTCGGCGACTGCGAACCGAAGATTTCGACCATGCCGACCACCGTGCCCAGCAGCCCCATCAGCGGCGCCACCGTGGCGATCGTACCCAGCGTCATCAGGTAGCGTTCCAGATCATGCGCCACCGCGCGACCGGCTTCTTCCAGCGACTCCTTCATCAATTCACGACTCACACCCAGGTTGCGAATCCCGGCTACCAGTACGCGCCCCAGCGGCGAACCTTCAGCCAGCGCGCGCATCAAATCCGGGTTCGCCCCATGCTGGCGCAGATTGCTCAGGGCCTGATCGAGCAGATTGGGGGGCAGCACCAGCGAGCGACGCAGCGTGTAGAAACGTTCGAAGATGATCGCAAGCGCCAGCACGGAGGCGATGATGAGCGGCCAGATCGGCCAGCCGGCGGCTTGAACAAGAGCTAACACTACTGAATCCTTTTGAGCGAGAGTAAACGCGGAAACGCACACTAATGTAGCTTGCAGGCCGGGTCCGGGCAAGGCCGGCCGGCCGGCGGGCCCAAGCGGCCGATGTGTATAATCCCGCGCCTCAGGAGACCGCCCCATATGAATGAATTCCACTACCGGCAACCATGATTCGCCAGTTCATCAATAAAGTCTTCGGCAAATCCTCGCGCGCCAAGACCAAAGGCCCGCGCATCCTCCCGCTCGCCGCCCACGGCATCCAGCGCGAACACATCCATCCCTGCGCCCTGAAGACCACGCGTGCACTGAAAGAAGCCGGTTACAGCGCGTTCGTCGTCGGCGGCGCGGTGCGCGACCTGCTGCTCGGACGCGAGCCGAAGGATTTCGACATCGCCACCAATGCCTTGCCGGAAGAAGTGCGCCGCGTATTCCGCCGCTCGCGCCTGATCGGACGGCGCTTCCAGATCGTGCATGTCTATTGCGGCGCCGACACGATCGAAGTCACCACGTATCGCGCCGCCTCGCCGGACAAGACGGCGGAAAACGAGGGCGACGCCGATGAAGACGATGATGCACGCGTCACCGCCGACAACGGCATGCTGTTGCGCGACAACGTCTTCGGCAGTCAGGAAGAAGACGCCGAACGCCGCGATTTCACCGTCAACGCGCTGTATTACGACCCGGAAACGCAGGAAATCTGGGAATGGCATGGCGGCGTCGAAGACGCCAAGAAAAAGGTCTTGCGCATCATTGGCGATCCCGTGCAGCGTTTCCGGGAAGACCCGGTGCGCATGCTGCGCGCCGCCCGTTTCGCCGCCAAACTGGATTTCCATATCGACCCGGCCACGCGTGCGCCGATCGCCGAACTGGCGTCGATGCTGGAACGCATTCCCTCCGCACGCCTGTTCGACGAAATGATGAAGCTGTTGCTCTCCGGCCATGCCGAGCGCGGCGTGCGCCAGTTGCGCGCCGAAGGCCTGCACCACGGCATTCTGCCCATGCTCGACACCATACTGGACACCCCGGAGCGGCAGCATTTCCTGCACGCGGCGCTGCATGACACCGACGAGCGCGTACGCAGCGGCCATTCCGCTTCGCCCGCCTTCATGATGGCCAGCCTGTTGTGGTTCGACATGCAGGCGGAGCTGAAACGCAATCGCTCGAGCGGCCAGAGTGAACAGTCCGCCTTGTTCGACGCGATGGATGCCGTGCTCGAACGCCAGCGCGACCTGCTCGCCTTCCCGCGCCGCTTCGACGGCACGATCAAGGAAATCTGGTCGTTGCAGGCGCGCTTCGAACAGCGCAGCGGCGCACGGCCGTTCCGGCTGCTGTCGCATCCGCGTTTTCGCGCCGGTTACGACTTTCTGCTCATCCGCGCCAAAGGCGGCGACGCCGCGCAGGAACTGGCCGACTGGTGGACCCGCTTCCCGGATGCCGGCGACAGCGAACGTGAAGCGATGCTGATCAAGCCGCAGCCGGGCGACGCGAAATCGAAACGACGTAAACGCGGCCCGCGCAAACCCGCAGCGGATGCGACCAATTCGACGCCCATCGAGGTCAAGCTTGGCTGAAATCGCCGCGTATATTGCGCTCGGCTCCAATCTCAGCGACCCGCTGCTCCAGATCAAGCAAGCCTGGAGCGAGCTCGACAGCCTGCCGGAAACGCGCCTCGTCGCCCGTTCCTCGCTGTATCTGTCGAAACCCGTCGGTTACGCCGCGCAGCCCGACTTCATCAACGCCGTGGCCGGCGTGCGCACGCAGTTGCCGCCGCGCGCGCTGCTCGCCGCATTGCTCGCCATCGAAGCCCGGCATGGCCGCAACCGCGCCTTCAAGAACGCGCCGCGCAGTCTCGATCTCGACCTGCTGCTGTATGACGGCCTGATCATGCACGAGCACGGCCTGACATTGCCGCACCCGCGCATGACCGAACGCGCCTTCGTACTGCTGCCACTGGCGGAAATCGCCCCCGATGCGTTGATCCCGGGGCACGACAGCGTCGCCGCCTGTCTGGCGCAAACGGATTGCCGCGACATCATGCGGCTGCCGGCCGAACCGGCCTGCGCGGCCGGCGGCCAGTAGTCCTTTTCCCATCCCCTTTGCGTTCCGAACATGCTCAGCCGTTTCCGTCAGATTATTGTCGAAGGGCCGATCGGCGCCGGCAAAACCAGCCTGGCGCGCAAGCTGGCCGCGCATCTGGAAGCCGAGCTGATTCTTGAAAATGCCGATGAAAACCCGTTTCTGGCGCGTTTCTACGAAGACCGCCGCCGCTTCGCCTTGGCCGCGCAACTGTTCTTCCTCGTCGCCCGCGTCGATCAGGCGCGCCAACTCAGTCAGGATGAACTGTTCGGCCAGGCCCGCGTCGCCGATTTCATGCTGGAAAAAGACCTGCTGTTCGCCAAGCTGCTGCTCGACGAGGCCGAATTCCGCCTTTATCACCAGCTCTATGAAGGCTTGAAACCGCCGGTCGCCGCGCCGGATCTGGTGATTTACCTGCAGGCCAAGCCGGCCGCCCTGATGGAACGCGTCAAGCGCCGCGGACGAGCCTATGAACGCCCTATCACCGAAACCTATCTGAGCGAGCTGTCCGATGCCTACAGCGCATTCTTCTATCATTACGACGCTTCACCGCTGCTGATCGTCAACAGCGAGAACCTGAACTTCGCCGACAAGGACGCCGATTTCGAATTGCTGCTGCAACGAATTCAGGACATGCGCAACGCGCGTGAGTTTTTCAATCTGGGCGCCTGAGCCCGCTCAACGGCCGGAGGACACGCCATGTATCTGCCGCAACTGCTCACCCGCGCCGACAACGGCGAAAAACTCAGCGTACTGACCTGTTACGACGCCAGTTTTGCGCGTCTGCTGACGGACAACGGCGTCGACGTACTGCTGGTCGGCGACTCGCTCGGCATGACCGTGCAAGGCCACAGCGCGACCCTGCCGGTCACGCTCGACGACATGGTCTATCACACCGCCGCGGTCGCGCGCGGCGCGGCCGAAAAGTCGTTCATCGTCGCCGACCTGCCGTTCGGCAGTTACCAGAAAAACCCCGAACAGGCGTTCGACTCCGCCGCTCGGCTGATGGCCGCCGGCGCCAATATGGTCAAACTGGAAGGCGGCGCGGTCATGCTCGAGAGCGTGCGCTTCCTGAGCCAGCGCGGCATTCCGGTCTGCGCCCACCTCGGCCTGCTGCCGCAATCGGTCAATGCCACCGGCTACCGCGCCCAGGCGCGCGACGCCGCCGCTGCGACGCAGCTATTGCAGGACGCCGGCGACCTGGAAAACGCCGGCGCAAAAATGCTGGTGCTGGAATCGATTCCCGCGCAACTGGCCGCAGACGTCACTCAACGGCTGCATATCCCCACCATCGGCATCGGCGCCGGCGCGCAATGCAACGGCCAGGTGCTGGTCTTGCAGGATATGCTCGGACTGACCGCAAAACCGCCGCGTTTCGCGAAAGACTTCATGCAGGGCGCCGGCAGTCTCGCGGCCGCGATACGCAACTACGTCGCGGCGGTCAAAAGCGGCGAATTCCCGGCACCGGAGCACAGCTTCTGATGCAACGCCTCGACAGCGTCCGCGAACTGCGCGCCGCACTGGCCGGGCAGCGCGAAACCGCCTTCGTGCCGACCATGGGCAATCTGCACAGCGGACATATTTCGCTGATCGAACTGGCCCGCCGCCAAGGCCAACCGGTGGTCGCCAGCATCTTCGTCAACCCGCTGCAATTCGGCGCTGGCGAGGATTTCAACCGCTACCCGCGCACGCTGGCTGCCGATTGCGCGCAACTCGAAGCCGCCGGCTGCGACTTCGTGTTCGCGCCGAGCGCCGAAGAGATGTACCCGGAAGCGCAGACCTTCAGCGTGCTGCCGCCGCTGGCCGACGAACTCTGCGGCCGCTTCCGGCCCGGGCATTTCCAGGGCGTCGCCACCGTGGTGCTGAAACTGTTCAACATGGTGCAGCCGCGCTATGCCGCCTTCGGCAAGAAGGATTACCAGCAGTTGTTCATCCTGAAAGGCCTGGTGCGCCAGTTCAACCTGCCCATCGTCATGCTGGAAGGCGAAACCGGGCGCGCCGAAGACGGCCTGGCGCTGTCGTCGCGCAACGGTTACCTGTCCGCAGCCGAACGCGCCGAAGCGCCGCGTTTGTATCGCTTGCTGCGCGCGGCGGCGCAACGCATCGCAACGGGCGAAACCGACTTCGCCGCCGTCGAACATACCGCCGCCGAAGAGCTGACCCGCAACGGCTGGCGCGTCGACTACGTTTCCGTGCGCAGCCGCAGCACGCTGCTACCGCCGCAACCGCAGGAAACCGATCTGGTCATCCTCGCCGCCGCCCATCTCGGCCGCACCCGGCTGATCGACAACATCGAATGCCGCCTCGGCTGAGCAGAAAAGCCATTGTTCCGACGCCTGCCCCCGCCGCAGGAAACCTCGGGCAAGCGCATAACCTGTAAGGATTTGATTGCTCTGGCTGCTATTCGGCCTTATGTGAAGCTTCACATAAGGCCGATTATGCCCAGCTCACGATTATGTGAAGGAGCAAGCCGGAACGCGCACCAGGCACCGACTGGGCGGGCAAGGCGCGAATTCCGAGCTTCGCATAATCAGAGCGTTTTCAAGAACTCGATCAGTGAGTCAGGGACCCGATAGCGCTGAATCCTGGCCTCGGGCTCTTGGAGCCTGGCCAATGCGCGTTCCTTCATCACCAGGTCGGCCTCGACGTACTGGTGTGTCGTTGCCGGACTCTCATGCCCGAGCCACAGCCCGCGTAGGGCGGAAAAGCGCAGCGCCTTCCGCCGAATGCGACACGGTT
>CAYXMQ010000038.1:0-20820 GCA_964466195.1 uncultured Thiobacillus sp. | reverse complement strand
CGAGAAAGTCGAGAAGGTCGAGAAGGTCGAGAAGGTCGAGAAGGTCGAGAAGGTCGAGAAGGTCGAGAAAGTCGAGAAAGTCGAGAAAGTCGAGAAGCCCGAGAAGGTCGAGAAGGTCGAGAAGGTCGAGAAGCCTGAGAAGGTCGAGAAGGTCGAGAAGGTCGAGATACGGAATTGAGGCCGATGCTTAGCAAGGAACGGCTATGAAAACGAGGCAAGCTATGTTCAAGGCGGGGATTCAGGGCATCTTCCTGTTGGCGTTGGGCTTGGGCGCTGTCCAAGCCGGCGAGCTGAGTCTGACCACCGGGCTGGATACCAGTATCGGCAAATATGGCGGCACGGCTTCAACGGTCGTGCGATATCTGCCGTTCACGCTGAAATATGAACTGGGACGTTCCACCTTCAAGGCCACGCTGCCCTATGTCAGCATCACGTCGCCTGGCGGCAGCGCCACGCTCGATCAGAACGGCAACGTGATCATCTCAGGCACCGGCGGTCCGCGAGTGACGCAATCCGGCCAGGGCGACGTGGTGGCGGCTTATTCATACGGTCTGATCGAGCAGCCGCGCTGGCTGTTGGATGTGACGGCCAAGGTCAAGCTGCCTACCGGCGACGAGTCCAAGGGGCTGAGCACCGGCGAACGTGACTTCAGCCTGTTGGCCGATATCTATTTCCCGGCCGGGAAATGGACGCCCTTTCTGACATTGGGTTATCGGGCGCCGGGCAACCCGCCGGGCGGTACACTGCATAACACCTGGTTGGGCAGTCTTGGCGCCGGCTACAAGTTTTCCAATACGGATAGCGCCGGTTTGATTCTGGATGCACGCCAGGCCAGCAGCCCCGGTTCAGTCGGTCCGCGTGAGATGACGGCGTATTGGGTGCACAAGTTTTCGCCTGAAACCAAGCTCCAGCTCTATGCCGTCAAAGGCTTTAGCGATGCCAGCGCCGACTATGGCCTGGGCGCGATGGTCGTGCACAAATATTGATCGTTGGGCCGCTCTCCGTCGGCATAAGCGCCGACCTTGTGCGCCGACCACGCGAACGATGGTTTGAAATGTTTCGGTCATCATAATGGCAACATTTTTTTCAAAGGCTCAGTCATGAAGTTTTCATCCGCCAGAAGCGCCGGTTTCACGCTGCTCGAACTGCTGGTCGTGCTGGTGATCATCGGCTTGCTGGTGGGCTATGTCGCGCCGCGCTATTTCAGCCAGGTCGGCAAGTCGGAAACCAAGGTGGCGCGGGCGCAGATCAAGGCGCTTGAAGACGCGCTCGATCAGTACCGGATCGATGTCGGACAGTACCCGGATAGCGCGCAGGGCCTGGCGGCGCTGGTCGCCCAGCCGGCGGGCGTGGCGCGCTGGCAAGGACCGTATCTGAAGAAAGCCGTGCCCAACGATCCTTGGGGCGCGGCGTATCAATACAAGCTACCGGGCGAGCATGGCGAGTTCGACCTGTTTTCGTTGGGCAAGGACGGCCAGCCCGGCGGCACGGCCGAAGCGGCCGACATCGGCAACTGGTAGCCGCCCATGCAGTTCGTGATTTCAGCGCTGTCCAGCCAGGGCCGTGTATCGCTCAACCTCGACGCGATGCATGCCGAGGCGGCAGCCGAACAGGCCCGCCGGCAGGGGCTGACGGTGTTGTCGGTGAAAGCGGCGGGCGGCTGGTCACAGAAGGCGCCCGGACTGGCTCGCCGTTATCGTTTCCCGATCACGCTTTTTTCGCGCGAACTGCTGTCCTTGCTGGACAGCGGCCTGTCTCTGGTCGAAGCGTTGCAGACCCTGGCCGAGAAGGAAACGCGCGCCGAAACGCGCAAGCTGTTGGCGCAAGTGCTCGACCATCTTTATCAGGGCGAGTCGCTTTCCGGCGCCATCGCCCGCTATCCCGAGGCGTTTCCGCCGTTGTATGCCGCCTCGGTGCGCGCCTCGGAAAAAACCAGCAATCTGCCGGAAGCGCTGAAACGCTACATCGCCTATCAGGAACAGCTGGAAGTGCTGCGCAAGAAAGTCACCGCCGCCGCGGTCTATCCGGTCTTGTTGCTGGTGTTGGGCAGCGCCGTCGCGTTGTTTCTGCTGGGCTGGGTGGTGCCGCGTTTCGCCGCCATCTACGAAGGCAACCTGGACCGTCTGCCGCTGGCCTCGCGCTGGCTGATGCAGTGGGGCGCACTGGTGCAAGGCCACGCGCTGGCCGCCGTATTGGCTGCTAGCGCCGTGTTGGCCGTTGCGGTGTATGCCTTCAGGCGGCCGGCGGTGCGTGCGGCCATTTCGCGCCGGATCTGGCGGCTGCCCGGCCTGGGCGAGCATCTGCGCGTGTTCCAGCTGACCCGTTTTTACCGCACCGTCGGCATGTTGCTGTCGGGCGGCATTCCCATTCTGACCGCCTTGTCGATGGCGGAAGGCTTGCTGCATCCGGAACTGCGCGTGCGCCTGGCCAGCGCCGCCCGCCAGGTGCGCGAAGGCAAGCCGATGTCCGCCGCGATGGACACGGCCGGGCTGACCACGCCGGTGGCGCTGCGCATGCTGCGGGTGGGTGAAAAAAGCGGCCGCATGGGCGAAATGATGGAATCCGTCGCCGCGTTCCACGACGAAGAGCTGGAGCGCGCCGTCGACTGGTTCACGCGCTTGATCGAGCCGGTGTTGATGATCGCCATCGGCCTGAGCATCGGCATCATCGTCGTGTTGCTGTACATGCCGATTTTCGAATTGGCCGGGAGCCTGGAATGAGGCCGTCGCGATGACGAAGCCGTCGCTGATCACCGCTGACCTGCTGACCGAAGCGATGCGGAACCATGCCGGCGACCACGCAAGCAAGCAGGCGTTGCAGGCCTTGCAGGAAATGCTGGGTTTGCCGGCGGACGCATTCCTGGCCGAGCTGGGCAGTGCTTTCGCCTACCCGGTGCTGGACATGAATGTTCTGCGCGAGATGACGCCGGCGTTCGATCTGCTGCCGTTCAACCAGGCGCTGGAACGCGAGTGCGCCGCCTGCCGCGATCGCGACGGCACGCTCTGGCTGGCGTTTGCCGATCCGCTGCAGCCGGCGCTGATCGACTGGGCCGAACGCTGTATCAGCGCCGCTTTCGTGCCGGCGCTGGTGCAGCGCGACGACTTGCTGGCCTGGCTGCATCGGCTGGAGGCCAGTCTGAAGGCGATGGATGGCGTCAAGGCGGAAACCGGTACCGGCCGCGCACTCGAGCAGGTCGAGGAACTTTCGCTGCAGGCCATCGGCGCCGATGCTTCGCCGGTGATCAAGCTGGTGCATTCGACGCTGTACGACGCCGTGTCCAGCGGCGCTTCCGACATTCACCTGGAAAACGATGCCGCCGGTCTCAACATCAAATACCGCATCGACGGCGTGCTCAATGCGGTGGCCCAGTCGCCCGGCCGCGAGATCGCCGAGCAGGTGATCTCGCGCGTCAAGGTGATGGCCGAACTGGATATCGCCGAACGCCGCATTCCGCAGGACGGCCGCTTCAAGGTGCAGATGCGCGGCCGCGAGATCGACCTGCGCGTGTCGATCATGCCGGGGGTCTACGGTGAGGACGCGGTGCTGCGCATACTCGACCGCCAGCAACTGGCCGACGAACTCAAGGTGATCTCGCTCGAACGCCTGGGTTACCGCGGCGAACTGCTCGCCGGCATACGCCGCCTGGCGCGCGAGCCGTACGGCATGTTTCTGGTCACCGGGCCGACCGGCAGCGGCAAGACCACGACGCTGTATGCGGCCATTTCCGAGATCAATACCGGCCAGGACAAGATCATCACCATCGAAGACCCGGTCGAGTATCAATTGGCCGGCATCCTGCAGATTCCGGTCAACGAGAAGAAGGGCCTCACCTTTGCGCGCGGCCTGCGCTCCATTCTGCGGCATGACCCGGACAAGATCATGGTGGGCGAGATCCGCGATCCGGAAACCGCGCAGATCGCCGTGCAATCGGCGCTCACCGGCCATCTGGTGTTCACCACCGTGCATGCCAACAACGTGTTCGACGTGATTGGCCGCTTCATGCACATGGGCGTCGATCCCTACAGCTTCGTTTCCGCATTGAACGGCATCCTGGCGCAGCGCCTGGTGCGGGTGAACTGCCCGCACTGCGCGGAGAGCGTGACGCCTGACGCGCAACTGCTGGCCGATTCGGGGCTGACGCCGGAACATGTCGCCGGCTTCGTTTTCCGCGCCGGCAAGGGCTGCGGCCAGTGCCGCGGCAGCGGCTACAAGGGCCGCCATGCGATCGCGGAATTGATGCTGCTGAACGACGAAATCCGCGAACTCATCGTCAGCCGCGCCTCCATCCGCCAGGTCAAGGACGCCGCACTGCGCGCCGGCGTGCAGAATTTGCGCGATGCCGCGCTGGATATGGTGCGGCGCGGCGAAACCACGCTGGCGGAGATCAACCGTGTCACCTTCGTGGCCTGAAGCGATGCTGGCGCGCCTATTCCCGAGCCATCGCCTGGCCATGCTGCCCGACCGCTGGGTACTGCGCCCGGCCGCGACGGCGGCGCAGTTCGAAGCGCAGTTCGATGCCGCTGCGCCGCTGCCGGCGCTGGAAGCCTTGCTCGACCAACAGGGCGTGCGCGGCCGATTGCGCGTCACCTTGTCGCATCAGCACGTGCGTCTGTTCCTGGCGCCGGCGCCGCCGGCCTGGTTGCAGCCGGCCGAAATGCAGATCTGGCTCGATGCCGCGCTGACGCCGGCGCTGGGTGCCGCGTCCCCGGCCGGCGCCTGGCGCCTGGCCTGGGATCTGACGCCGCCCGGCCGGCCGCTCGTCGTCGCGGCGCTGCCCGCGGCTTTGCTGCAAGGGCTGGCGGAGGTTTGCCGGCCGCGCGGCATCCAGCTTGCCGGCGTGCGACCCTGGCTGGCTGAAGCCTGGCAACGCCGGCGCAGGCAGCTCGCACGGGCGACCGGCTGGTATGCGGTGTTGGAACCCGGCCGGCAGGTTCTGCTGCGCCTGCAAAACGGGCGCGTGACCGGGTTGCGGCAACGCCAGGCCGGCGCCGACGCCGCCGCGGAACTGCAGGCGCTGTTGACGCGCGAAGCCTTGCTGGCCGATCTTCCGGCCGGCGGCGAGCTGTGGTTGGAGCGCGTCGGCGGCCGCCCGGACCTGCAGGCGCTGGCCGGGCGCTACAGCGTGCATGAACTGGCCGGGCCGGTCGATCCGGCGCAGGCCTGGCTGCAATGAATCTCGACTTTACCGCGCCCTTCCCGCGCCCCGGCCTCGCGTCGTGGTTGTTGCTGGCATTCGGTCTGGCCGTCACCGGCTGGGTCATGCTGGCCTGGCAGGACGCCGCCGTGGCGCAGGCGGCGGCGCAGGCGCAGCTCGCCCGCCTGCAACCGAAGCCGGCTCGGCCGCCTGGCAAAGCCGGGCCGGCCGACGGCATGCAACTGGCCCGCCAGCGCGGCGATGACGCCGCCCGCCGGCAATTGAGCTTGCCCTGGTCGCGCCTGCTCGAAAGCCTGCAGGATGCACGTCCGCCCGAAATCGCTTTGCTAAGCCTGGACGCCGACGGCCGTCGCGGCGATTTCACGTTGACCGCACTGGCCAGGAATCAGGCCGCCATGCTCGATTACTTCAACGCATTGCAACACGCGCCAGGCCTGGCCCAGGTCAGCCTGAGCCGGCATGAGTTGCGCGCGGCGGAGGGCGAGCAGGTTGTTTTCTTCAGTCTGCGCGGGGAGTGGACGCAGCCATGACCGGCGCCGATTGGCTGCATTACGCTCTGGCGCGGCTGGGCTGGCCGGGCGCAGCCGGCTTGCTGCTGCTGGCGGCGGCCGGGCTGCTGCAGGCGCTGGCCGTCGAGCCCCTGCACGAAGCGCGCGCGACGCTGGCCCAGCGCAGCGCGCGCCTGGCGCAGACGGCTCCGCCGCAGCGCCGAAGCGAAGCGCCGCCCGCCGCTCCGTTCAGCGCGACCTTGCCGGGCGCAGAGCGCATGCCGGAAGCCATTGCCCGCCTGTTTGCGGCCGCCCGGCATGCCGGCCTGAGCCTGCAGCAGGGCGCGTATCGGCCAGCGGGCGAGAAAGCGAGCCGTTTGCTGAGTTACCAGATCAGCTTGCCGGTCAGCGGCGATTACCCCGCCGTGCGCGCCTTTGTCGCCGAGGTGCTGGAGCGCGAGCCGAGTCTGGCGCTGGCTGGCTTGCGACTGCTGCGCAGCGACATGAATCAGGGCGAGATCGAGGCCGAACTGCGCTTCACGCTGTATCTGGGCGGCGCGGACGCGAGCAGTGCCCAGCGGGAGGCGGCGCAATGAAGCCGCGCCACGCCTTGCTTGCGGCGGCGTTGGCCGCGACCGTGGCGGCGGCCTGGCTGGGCCGGGACGATGCCGCCGAGGTGGTCGAAGCGAGGCCGCGTGCCTTGTCGACGGCGCCTCGCGCGCCTGCGCCGGCAGCCGCGCCAGTCGGCGCGCTTGAAGCAGGCGGGTCTGAAGTGGCCGTGACGCCGGCGCGCTTCGTCAGCAGCGGCCCGAATCTGTTTCCTGCCCAGTCCTGGAAACCGCCGCCGCCGCCGCCACCCATCGTCATCGCGCCGCCACCACCGCCGCCGCAAGCGCCGCCGTTGCCGTTCAAATACATCGGTCGCTGGGATGCGGGCGAGGGCGAGGCCTTTTTCCTGGCCCAGGGCGAACAGGTGGCCAGCCTCCGGGTCGGCCAGAAACTGGCGCAATGGCAACTCGATTCGGTCGACGCCGGCGGCTTGAACTTCACTTATCTCCCCTTGCAACAGCAACGCCAACTGAGATTCGGCCCATGAGCGCTCTCTTGAAGACATTTTTTTCGTGCAAGAAGCCGCCGCCTCGCGCGGTTTTCGCCTTCACCGCGCTGACCCTGCTGGCCGGTTGCGCCAGCGATGCCGCCCTGAAACAGGGCGAAAAAATGATCGCCGATGGCAAGCCGCGCGAAGGCCTGGCACAGCTTCAGCAGGCCTGGCAGGCGAAGCCGGATGATCTGCATCTGCGTACGGCCTATCTGCGCCAGCGCGATATGCAGATCGGCCGCCTGCTGGCGCAGGCCGACGCGGCGTTGCAGGCGGAACAATTCGATGCCGCACAGGCGGCCTACCGTGAGGTGCTCGGCCTGCATCCGGAAAGCCCGCGCGCCAGCGACGGCCTCGCCAACGTCGAGAGCAGCCGCCGCAATCAGGCGTTGCTGCATGACGCGCAAGCCGCCTTCAAGCGTGACGATTACGAGATCGCGCGCGGCAAGCTGCGCGCCATGCTGGCGCGTGACCCTGCACATGCGGCGGCGCGCGCGCTGCTGGCGCAGGTGGAAGACATGGCCGGGCGCAGCCAGCCGGTCGGTTCGCCGCAACTGGCGGCGGCCTATCGCAAGCCGGTAACCTTGGAATTTCGCGATGCCCCGCTGAAGCAGGTGTTCGACGCGCTGGCGCGGCAGTCCGGCCTCAATTTCGTATTCGACAAGGATGTGCGGCTGGACCAGAAGACGACCCTGTTCGCGCGCGGCACGGCGATTGCCGATGCGCTCGACATGCTGCTGGCGACCAACCAGCTCGGCAAGAAGACGCTCAATCCCAACACCTTGCTGCTATACCCGAACACGCCGGCCAAGCAGCGCGATTACCAGGACATGATCGTGCGCGCCTTCTTCCTGGCCAATGCCGATCCCAAACAGATCATGGCGTTGATCAGGACGATGACCAAGACCCGAGATGTGCATGTCGACGAAAAGCTGAATCTGGTGGTGATCCGCGATACCCCGGAAGTCGTGCGCCTGGCCGAAAAGCTGGTGAAAGTGGCGGATCGTCCGGATGCGGAAGTGATGTTGGAAGTGGAAATCCTCGAAGTGAAGCGCAGCAAGTTGCTGGAGCTGGGCGTGCAGTGGCCGACCAAGTTGAGCGTGATCACCCCGGAAGCGACCAGCACCAGCAGCACGACCGGCGGCGTATTGGTGACCACGTCGACGCCAGCCGGACGGCTGACCGTGAAGCAACTGCGCAATACGACCTGGGGCGCCCTCGGGGTGGCGCCGAATCCCAGCCTCAACCTGAGCCAGGACGATGGCGACGTCAGCCTGCTCGCGAATCCGCGCATCCGCGTCAAGAACCGGGAAAAAGCGCGCATCCACATCGGCGACAAGGTGCCGGTGATTACCTCCAACACCACTTCGACCGGCGTCATTTCCGAGTCGGTGGCCTATCTCGACGTCGGCCTCAAGTTCGACGTGGAGCCGCAAGTCCAGCTCGATGGCGATGTGTCGATCAAGGTCGGCCTGGAGGTCTCCAATATCGTGCGCGAAGTGAAAAGCGGCAGCGGCACGCTGACCTATCAGCTCGGCAGCCGCAATGCCTCGACTTCGCTGCGGCTGCAGGATGGCGAGACGCAGGTGCTGGCCGGCCTGATTTCCGACGAGGAGCGCGCCAGCGCCAGCAAGGTGCCGGGGCTGGGCGACATTCCGTTGCTCGGCCGCTTGTTCTCCAGCCATCGCGATGAAAACAACAAGACCGAAATCGTGCTGCTGATCACGCCGCGCATCCTGCGCAATGTCGAGCGGCCGGAACTGGCCGATATCGAGTTCTTCGCCGGCACCGAGGCGTCCGCTTCCAGCCAGCCGGTCCGTCTGCGGCCGGCGCTGGCGATGCCATCGGTGCAGGAGTCCCCCGAACCGCAGGATGTCTTGCCGCCGCCGGACGCCGCGCCGCCGGTGCTGGATTCGAGGCGTTGATGCCGGCTGCGCGCGGCTTCACGTTGATCGAGTTGGTGGTGACCGTCGCCATCCTCGGCGTGCTGGCGATGCTGGCGGTGCCGATGCTGGAGGTGACGGCGCAGCGCCAGAAGGAAACGCAACTGCGCAGCGCACTGCGCGACATCCGCACGGCCATCGATGCCTACCATCAGGCCGTGCTGGACAAGAAGATCGCCGCCGCGGCCGATGCCAGCGGCTATCCGCCCGATCTGGACGCGCTCACGCGCGGCGTGCCGGATCTGACCCGACCCGATAACCGTCCGATCTATTTCTTGCGCCGTCTGCCGCGCGACCCTTTCCACCCCGAACAGGCGGCGCCGGCCGCCGAGACCTGGGGGCTGCGCAGTTATGCCAGTGCGCCGGATGCACCGCAGGCGGGCGAGGACGTGTTCGATGTGTATTCGCTGTCCGGCCGGAAAGGTCTCAACGGCGTGGCCTACCGGGAGTGGTGATGCGCACGAAACACGGCTTCACGCTGATCGAGTTGCTGGTGGTGCTGTCCATCATCGCGACGTTGCTGACCTTGGCTGCGCCGCGTTATTTCCAGCACGTGGAACGCGCCAAGGAAGCGGTGCTGCGCGAGAACCTCGCCAGCGTGCGCCAGGCCCTGGACCAGTACCACGCCGACAAGGGCGCTTGGCCGACAACGCTGCAAGCGCTGGTCGACGAGCGTTATCTGCGTACGCTGCCGCTCGATCCGATCACCGAAAGCAACACCAGCTGGCTGCTGGAAGCGCCAGCCGGGGAGGGCGTCGACGGCGGCATCTACAACCTGCACAGCGGCGCCGAAGGCAGCGGCAGCGATGGCCGGCCCTATTCCGAACTGTGAGCCGAGCTGTGAGCGCCAGCGCGGCTTCACGCTGCTGCTGCTGCTGTTTCTGATCGCCGGCTTCGGCGTCGCGCTGGCCGCGCTCGGCACGCTCTGGCATACGCATGTGCAGCGCGAGAAGGAAAGCGAACTGCTGTTCGTCGGCGATCAATATCGGCGCGCCATCGAGAGCTATTACCGGCAGACACCCGGCACGGTGAAGACGTACCCGCCCGATTTCGCCGCTCTGCTGCAAGACCCCAGGTTTCCGCTGCCGGTCAGGCATTTGCGGCGGCTTTATCGCGACCCGGTCAGCGGAAGCGAAGAGTGGGGCGTGCTGAAGGCGGCCGATGGCGGAATACTGGGCGTGCATAGCCTTTCGCAGGCGGAGCCGCGCAAAAAGGCCGGCTTCCCAGCGCGATACTCGAGCTTCGAGGGCAAGAGAACGTATTCGGAATGGCAGTTCTTGCCGCCTCCGTCGCCCAACAACACCGCGAAGCAGGCGGCGGGCGGCGGCGCAGACGAGCGATAGCGATCAATCGGGACCGCGTTTCCCGCTGGCCGGCATCGCCATGCCCAGCCGCGTCAACGCCTTGGCTTGGCGGCTCAGGCCTCGAGTTTGAATATCTGGACGGAGCTGCGCAGGCGTTGGGAAAGCGTCTCGAGATGCGTCGCGGCGCCGGCGTTGGCGGCGACGGCCGCATTGTTGCCGTCGATCATTTGCACGATGCGTTCAACGCTCTTGGCCAGCTCGTTGGCCACTACGGTTTGTTCGCGCAGATTGCTGGATATCTCGGTGACGCGGGTTTCCGTTTCACGCGTGCCTTCCTTGATGCCTTGAATTGATTCGCCCGCTTTCCTCGACAAGGTCACGCTTTCCTCGACCTTGGCGACGCCATCCTGCATGCAGACCACTGCGCGCCGGGTGCCGTCTTGAATTGCATTGATCATGTCCGAAATCTGCGAGGTGGAGGCGGCCGTACGTTCGGCCAGTTTGCGTACTTCGTCGGCGACTACCGCGAAGCCGCGTCCTTGTTCACCGGCGCGGGCGGCCTCGATGGCCGCATTTAGGGCCAGTAGATTCGTTTGCTCGGCGACTTCGCGGATGACGGTCACGATGCCGGAGATTTGCTCGGATTGCGTACCCAGTTCGTCGATGATCTTGGCGGACTCGCTGACAGAACGTGCAACCGCCTCGATCTGCGCAACGGCGTTTTGGACCAAACTGTTGCTGGCATCGGCGCGGCGCTCGTTTTCCATTGAGGCGGATTGAGCGTGCGTTGAGTTTTCACTGATGCTGTCGATGCTGACCGTCATCTGTTCAACGCCGGCCGCCATGCTGGCTGCCGCGTCACTCTGGATATTGGACGATTCGGCAATCTGTTGGCTGGAGGCGGCCATCTTCCTGGCTTCCTCGGAAACTGCCTCCGCGCTTTCCCGTATCTTTTGAATTGCTTGCTTGACGGTAGCCAATAGGCGTTCGAAGGCGGCGCCGGCCGCGCCGATTTCGTTGTCGGATTCCTTTAATGGGCAGGTTACGGTGAGGTCGTTGGTGTCGGCGACCTGCTTAAGCTGTCTTTCCATCTCTCTGATGCTGCCGACCACGTTCCTGGAGATCAAAAAGATAGCGCTGAGGCAAATCAAACCAAACAGTATGGAGCTGTAGATCATCAGCGAGCGAACGAAGACCCGCGCCTCGGGAATGATGGTCGCAAAACCATGCGAATTCGCCTTGATCTCCGCAATGACCTTGGTGAAGCTCGCGTCAAACTCTGCGCCACTTATGCGCTTGCTGGCGACCGCATCGACGAGTTCCAAGGCTTGCAGACTATCCTTGATGTCTTTTTCGCACAGCACAAAGGCTTGGCCAAAGCCGAGAACCCGGAAGATCTGCACTTCCAGCCAGTTGACGCTGTCCAAGCAGTCGCGCGGCTGTTTGATGACGCCTTCCAGCAGCGGGCGTATTCCCATGGTGTCTCGCGTTCCGCTGCGGTCCAGTACGGCGGCGTCAAAGTTCTTGGCCTCATATTCCTTCAGACGGTCATCAAGCAGTAATGTGAACTCGATATGTTCGCGTTCGAGAAATTGGAACATGCCCGTCTTGGCAATTTCAAACATGCCGAAAATCATGAAACCCAGCGTGGCGGCAATTCCTAACGTAACGAGGCGGAACTTGCGATAGATGGTCATAAGGCTTCCTTTGCGGATGGAGGTGCGGCTGCGGGGGTCTGCTTGCACAGGGCAACTCGCTTGCTGTGGCTGGGTACATCGGTTGTGTATCGAATAAATTGAGAAAATATGCCTAGATTCTGTAGGTATTAACATACCAATATGGCCATTGGTATGTTGACACCCATGGTGTTTTTGTATCCAGGCCGGTATGGAAGCAGCGGCTTGTCGAGTTGAATGCGTGTTCAGTGCCGACTGAATCTGTCCCGTCTTACACAGGCGGCGAAAAGTGTTTTTCCCGATCAGGCTGGGAGCGGGATTTCGCAACTACTTTGCGACTACGACCTATGAAACGCCGCGGAGGCGATGCCGTCCTGGATTGGTCTGGTCGGCGTTCGGTTTTCGTTCGTTGATATCGCCCCCCGAGCAGAGTTGTCAGCGTCTGCTCCATCTGGACGGCGACACCGATGACGGGCAACCACGGCCGTGTTGGCGGCAACTTTTTTCACGGCCAGCGTTCCGCCAGCTCGTATCGGGTGACGAAGGTTCGACCTTTGCTTGGAACGCTGGAAAATCGAGTTCCGCTCTTGCGGTCGTAGTGGCCACTGCCTATAATGCTCGGACTTCGCAGCCGGGTTCGAGAAGAAACCGGTTTGATGCAGCGCAGTAACTGGAGTGGTAGTTCAGTTGGTTAGAATACCGGCCTGTCACGCCGGGGGTCGCGGGTTCGAGTCCCGTCCACTCCGCCAACACAGTACTAAACGGACGTTATCGGGAGGCCGAAGCGTCCGTTTTTTTATTCCCGCGCGGTCAGTTCATGACGCCGTTTCAGGGAGATTCCCATGCCGCAAATGCCGCATTTATCCGCCTCGGGTTACGTTCTGGATCCGCTTGATGCCGCCGAGCGTGAGCGCCGGATTGCCGATCTTAGCGCCGAAGAAAAACGGGTGATTCTGAACCAGGGCACCGAACCGCCCTTTTGCGGCGGTTTGCTGGCCAACAAGGCGAGCGGGGTCTATCACTGCCGCTTGTGCGATTTGCCGCTGTTTCGTTCCAGCGCCAAGTTCGAGTCGGGCACCGGCTGGCCGAGCTTCCATCAGACCTTCGATCCGCAACACGTCCGCACGCTGCGCGATGTCAGCCACGGCATGATTCGGGACGAAATCCGTTGCGCCCGCTGCGATGGCCATCTCGGCCATGTCTTCGATGACGGCCCGCCGCCGAGCGGGCAACGCTACTGCCTGAACTCGGCTTCGCTGACTTTCGTCCCAGACGAGTGAGGCGCACGCCAAGGGGTTAGTGGTAGGTCAGCTCCGACCAGCGCTGGTCTTCGATCAGCGTCTGTTTGAAGGCCTGCCATTGCGCTTCCGAGCCGGCCATGCGCGCCATGCTGGCATCGAAAGCGGCAGCGATTTTCTGCAGGCCGGACAGGTAGACATAGGTTTTCGGGTCTTGCAGCAAATTCCAGATTTCCACGGCGTTCGCTTCGACACCGTTTTGCAGCGCGTCGCCTTCATCCTTCAACACCCCTTTGCTGAGTGACTGGATGGCCTGGAAAGTGGCCTGGTCGTAGTACGTGGCCAGATCCTGATTGAGGTCGTTCATGTAGAGCATTTCAGTGCCGGTGCGGGCGCCGTAAAACAAACGCACTTTGCCGTTCCATTGCAGCTGTTCATCGTAGATTCGGCGCAGGAATGCGCGGAACGGCGCGATGCCGGTGCCGGTGCCCAACATCAGCAGGTTGCAGTTCGTGTCGGCCGGAATCTGGAACGGGCTGCGATGCGGACCGGTGAGGCTGATCGTGTCGCCGGGCTGGGCATTGCACAGGTAGTTGGAGGCTTCGCCGGGATATTCCTCGCCCGATACTTCGTCGATATAGAAGCAGCGGCGCACCAGCAGTTCCAGTTCCACGCCGTCGCCGTCGGCCGACTCGCGCGCGTTGGCGATGGTGTAATAACGATGGTGGGTCTTGTTGCCGTAGGGATGCGGCCCGGGCGTCAGAACGCCGATATTCTGGCCTTCCAGGAAGTAGAGCGCGGGTGAATTGATGCGCAGCACAATCTGACGCACTTCGGCGGTCGATTCCGGAGTGATGCGCCGAGTGGCTTGAATAATGGCTTCGGTAATGTCATTGGCGCTGAAGTTGGCTGCGATGTCGGTCATGGCGTTGACTCCGGATGGTTGAACAAAAAACCCCGCCGAACGGTGAGTTGCGCACGTAAGCGTAGTCTTTTTGCTGCAACTGCACAATTTCAGAATTGTGGTTTTTTATCTCGCCTCATTCACCCGCCAGCAACGCCAGCTTGGTGCGCAATTCGGCGACGTCGTGTTCGAGTTGCTCGACGCGGGCTTCCAGTGCAGCTTTCGCAACCGGGTTTCCCTGGCTGGGCGCTTCCAATACGGGTTCGCCGCAGAGCAGATGGGTCCAGCGTGGTTCGCGCGCACCCGGTTGTCTGGGCAGTTTCAACACCATGGCGCCGTCGGCCCGCTCGGCCAGTTCTTCCAGATAGGCTTCTACCGTGGAGGCATCGGCGAAGCGGTGCAGGCGTTCGCAGTTGGCGCGCAGTTCGCTGGCGGTTTGCGGACCGCGCAACATCAGCACGGCCAATAAATCGACGCCGGCGGCGGGCACATCGTAAACCTTGGCGAAATTGTGGGCGTAACGCAGCACGCGGCCGGAAGCGCCATAGCTCTCCATGATCAGCGTGCGGCCGCGCAGCGCTTCCAGACAGGTCTGCACCTCGCTTTCGCTCAACGCCATCACCGGTTCGCGCGAGGTCTTCTGATTGCAGCCGGCTGTGAGGCTGTTGACGGTGAGCGGATAGGCATCCGGCGTGGTTTTCGCTTTTTCGATCAATACGCCGAGCACGCGGGCTTCGGTCGGTGACAAGGTTGGCAGCATGGTGAATCCAGTCAAATCAGATCAGTCCGGCAGGTCGTTGCTCGGGCCCTTGTCACGGGTAATCAGATACATGCCGACGCCGGCCAGCAGCATCCACAGGATCATGGCCAAAACGCCGCCCAGCTGTTCCGCCAGCGGGCCGAAGAAAAACAGCATGGCCAGCGCGAGTCCGAGCAGACCGTTGCCGATCCAGAAGGCGGGTTTTTGATGCGGGTCGGTCATGCTTGCTCCGGGGGGCGGGGTTTGAAGAAGGGACAGGTGGTATCGCCCTGGCTCGGTCGTATCAGTTCCTCGCTGAAGTCGGCGTAGGTGCGATGCAGGCTGTTGCGGGCGACGTCATCCTCGAAGCGCAGGCAGTTCTCGGCCAGCGGGCAATTGGAGGTCATGCAGTATGTGAGCGACATGCGTTTACCGGCTTGATTTGGTCTTGGCGGGCTTGGCCGCTTTCCTGGCGGCCGGCTTTAGCAAGGCTTTCGCCGCCGGCTTGAGCGCAATCTCGGCCCGGCGGTTCGGCGCCAGGCAGGACTTGGTTTCCGGATTGGCGTCGCCTTTGCAACTGACGACCGGCATGTGCTCGCCTTTGGCGACAAGCTCGATGCGATTTGCCGGCTTGCCTTTTTCGATCAGGTACTTCTTTACAGCTTCCGCGCGCAGCAACGAAAGCTTTTCGTTGTAAGGCTCCGGTCCGAGTCGGTCGGCATGGCCGGTGACCAATATCGTTGCATCGCCGGCGCTCTGCGCCAGCCATTCGTCCAACATGGCGCGACCACGCGGGGTCAGGGTGGCGCTATCGAATTCGAAGTGGGCCAGGGCCTCCTCGATCGCTTTTTCAGCGTGTGCGCGGGCGATTTCAGCCTGGGCTGCGGCCTCGGGGTCGGCGGGTTTGATCTCGATCGGCGCGGCGGCTGCGACGATGGGAGCCGCCGCAGGGCTGCTCGCCGGAGTTGCAACCGCTATCGGCGCAACGGCGGCTTGCGGAGCAGGCGTGGCAGCAGGCTTGACTGGCGACGGCGCTACGGGTGCTGCATCCGCAAGGGGTAGGCCGGTTCCGTAAGGCGGCTGAGCCGCCAACGGCTTCGCTGCCTCGGCTGGCGGCGCCGGCGGGGTTGCGCGCGCAACGGCGGCGCTCGGCGCAGTTGCAGGCATCAACTTCATCAGCGGCTTCTCGGCCGGTGCGCTCGGTGCCGGCTCGACCACGGCAGCCGGCTTGACTGGCGCAGCGGAGTCGGAGTGCTTCAGCGCATAGGAATCCGGCGTGCTCCTTGCGGGCGCAGCGATAACCGGCGGCCGCGCGGGCGGCTGGGTCGGCGGCGCGCTTGGCGGCAAGTGCGTCGCAACTGGCGCGTAAGGATTCGGCGCGAACAGATTGGGCGCAAACGGGAAAGGCGGGTACGCGTTTGCAGCAAATGGATTGACCGGGAACGGGTTAGCGGCGTAAGGGCTGGGCGCGGAGGCGAAGGGTGAAAACGGCGCCATCTGAATGGCCGGCGGCCCCAACGGAATCTGGACCAACTGCTGCGCGCTCGGCGAATCGCAACTTGGCCCGGGCCCCGCCAGGCCGATAGGCTGGCATAGGCTTTGGCCATTCGGAAGCAGTTGGCAGATCTGATTGATCGCGTAGATGAAGATGCGGGAGCAGAAGTCGTCCGCTGCGTGCGCGGAACCGGGAACAACGCTTGCAGCAACCAGCAGCGCCAGAACAAAAGCATTCGGTTTCATGGTTTCCCTTGATTATTCAATAGCATGGATAGCGAATTCAGATTGGGGTCCGGGTTGGGGGCGTGTTCGAAAGCGGGCAAATTGCATCGAAATCCCGCATCGGTCATGCCTGGACCAAGTCACAGACAGTGTTGACATGGCGTGCCGAAAAATCAAGGTTATTCGCCGGCCCGATCGCTTTGCCTTCCGCAACGAGGCCGTTTGCCTGCATGCCTGTGCCGGCTGCGGGTTTTGTGCGGCCATTCTTTGACGACGACCCAATAAACCCAACACCGTAAGCTTGGCTGCGGCAGTTGGCGAATGCTGTTGCTCCGGCTGCGAGTTCAAGCACGTCAGACATGCTCCAGGCGAAATCATCCAGGCCATAGAATGCGGCACGCAAGCGCAGGGGCCGTTCGCCGCCAGACCGCCGCAAGGAGGACTTGCTCCCCTCGGGGGCGGCTCGGGTGGAGTGCCGAGCCGGGATACCGCCAACCGTGATTACGAAAGAAAACGCACATGACGCCACTATTGCTTGACGAAGCCGGGCTGCACGCTTTCGTCGACTCCAGCCCCATTTCCGCCGTCTACTTCAGCGCGCCGGACTGTGCGGTTTGCACGGTCTTGCAGCCGAAACTGCTCGCCATGCTGGCTGCGGAGTACCCAAGAATCGCCTGCGCCGAAGTGGATTGCGCCCGTTCGCGCGCATTGGCCGCGGCCTATGGCGTCTTCACCATTCCCGTCTTGATCGTGTTCACGCAAGGCAGGGAAAGTTTTCGCCTGTCGCGCGCATTCGGCCTGGCCGCGCTGGCGGCGCAATTGGCTCGCCCCTACTCGCTGCTGTATGGCTGACGCCGGGGCGGGAAGCGCTGCCGCAGGTGCTGTTGCGCTCCCGCCGGCGCCCCGGGCCGGAGCGGAGGAGGCCGTACGGCTCAATCCCAGGCCAACGCGCCGCCGGTCTGGTACTCGGTGACGCGGGTCTCGAAGAAGTTCTTCTCCTTTTTCAGGTCGATCATTTCCGCCATCCACGGGAACGGGTTGTTGGCGCCGGGATAGAGCTCATCCAGGCCGATCTGCGTGGCGCGGCGGTTGGCGATGAAGCGCAGGTATTCCTTGAACATCGGCGCGTTGAGGCCCAGCACGCCGCGCGGCATGGTGTCTTCGGCGTACTGGTATTCCAGTGCCACGGCCTGCTCGAACATGGCCTTGAGTTCGGCCTTGAGTTCATGGGTCCACAGCGTCGGGTTTTCCAGTTTGATCTGGTTGATCATGTCGATGCCGAAATTGCAGTGCATCGATTCGTCGCGCAGGATGTACTGGTACTGCTCGGCGGCGCCGGTCATCTTGTTCTGCCGGCCCAAGGCGAGGATCTGCACGAAGCCGACGTAGAAGAACAGGCCTTCCATGATGCAGGCGAAGGCGATCAGGCTCTTCAGGAAGGCCTGGTCGGTTTCATGCGTGCCGGTCTTGAAGGTGGGATTGGACAGCACGTCGATGTAGGGCAGCAGGAACTCATCCTTGGCCTTGATGCTGCTGACCTCGTGATAGGCGTTGAAGATTTCGCCCTCGTCCAGGCCCAGGCTTTCCACGATGTACTGGTAGGCGTGGGTATGGATGGCTTCCTCGAAGGCCTGGCGCAGCAGGTACTGGCGGCATTCCGGCGCGGTGATCTGGCGATAGGTGCCGAGCACGATGTTGTTGGCGGCGAGCGAGTCGGCGGTGACGAAGAAGCCCAGGTTGCGCTTGATGATATGGCGCTCGTCATCCGACAGCCCGTTGGGGTCTTTCCAGGTGGCGATGTCGCGGTTCATGTTCACTTCCTGCGGCATCCAGTGGTTCGCGCAGGCGGCGATGTATTTTTCCCAGGCCCATTTGTACTTGAACGGCACCAGCTGGTTGACGTCGGCCTTGGCGTTGATGATCAGCTTGTCCTCGACGCGCACGCGGCGGTGGGCGATGTCATCGGCGGGTTTGGTGGCAAGGGCGGTGGCAGCTGCGGCGGCGGGAACTGGCTTGTTCCAGGCAGGTTGGGCAACGCCCGGCGCGGCCAGGTCGATGCCCATCGGCGCCGGTTGCAATTGCGGCATCGCCGGCGGCATCGCGCGCGGAGTCGGGGCAGCGGCGGGGGTGTAGTCGTCTTCGAAGTTCAGCATGAGGTATCTCCTTGAATTGGGGTGTTCGGGCTGTATGCCGTGTTGTTGAGCGCTGACTGAGGCTGTGGCGAAGCCTTAAGCAACCTGCTTCCAACGTTGCACTTGCTGGACCAGATAGGGCAGCGCCTGCGGCCAGTCGTGCAGGGTTTCAGGGTCGAAGTCGGCGCCGTTCGGCCAAACCAGGGTATGCACTTCGGGGTCGACGCGAACCTGATTGAACAATTGCTCGTCACAGAGAGGGCCAAGTAGTTCGCCCGCCAGAATGGGGCTGAAGTCGATCACCTGCTCCAGTCCGTCATCGAATTTCACCGCGAGGGTAAAGGGCGCCACATGGCGAAACGAACGGACACGGAAAATCTTGTGATTCATGTCGTGCCTCACTTTAAAGGGTCAATCGGTTTGGGCCGGTTGCCGTCTTGCAGCAGCGCCCAATCTTGCGCCAGTTCTTCCTGGTGCAACTCTGCCCAGGCTTCAACCAGACGCAGTTGTTTTCTCGGCAAATCGCCGGCAATCAACTCCACCGGGTCAATGCTGAACACCGCCGTTTCATCCTGATAGTAGGCATGGAAATGCGGTGCATGGTGCTGGCCAGATGCTTCAAGGTACATGCGGACGATGATTCCGAAGAAACGGCTTAGCTCAGGCATGTGCCGCTCCGGTGGCATTCAACAATGTGGCTTGCATCGGAGCGGTCTGATCGACATCCACCACTTTGCGCAACAGATGCGGCGACACGGTCCAATGCTCGCCAGCCTCGGTAATCACGGTCACGGTTTTCTTGTTGTAACGGGGCAGTATGCCGAACAGGGCCGGGCGGCCATCCGGCTGAAAACTCACCCGGTCGCCGACGCTGAAATCCAGCATGCGGGCATGCGCGCGCATCTGCGACAGAAAATTCGAACAAGGCGCGAACGTAACTGAACACTTCGTCCGCTTCGTAAGCCAAGCCAAATGGTTCGACTTCTTCCCTTGGTCTCAGGGCGGGTGCGACGAACTCACGTCGCCATTCCGCTTTTCTGTTGTTGGCGGGCATATCGATCTCCATTGCAGTTCTCAAGCCGCTTTCAACAATGGCAGCCGCACGTCGATTTCATCCCATGGCACAAATACACGGCCTTGTTCATCCTTTTCCAGCACCATCCATTCGGTCAGCGCGGTCACGTCTTTATGGACGTTGCGGTAATGGCGGCGCAGATTCTTGGCCAGCGCGTAGATGCTTGACGGGCCGGTTTGCTTGAGCGTGGCGATGAGTTCCCAGCGCTTGGGCGTGAAGATTTCTATGAACTGGGGCAGGCTCTCAAATCCAATACCGGCGTAGGGCTGGACAGGCTGGTTTGCTTCGAGCTGCGTGAGGGTTTCACCAAAACGCGCCAAGGCGGTTTGGGCGGGTTGTATTTCGATGCGCAGAATGTTGTCACTCATACTTTGTTCGCCTCCACGTCGATCATGAAATCCGTCAGCAGTTGTTTGACGTCCGCAAACGCATAGTTCAGTTCTTTGTCGCCAAGGTGTTTGTGGTCGCCCTTTCCGCGCTCGTTGTCGTAACCCACGATGCGCTTTCTATTGACCACATAGACCAACCTATATTTGTACGGATGCTCACTGGGCGGAACCGGCTCAGGTACCCGCCAGACCACCCCTTCGATACGACCCGTTCCGTAGGCCTGTTTGAAGGTGTGAATGCGTTGGGCACGCTCAGCCGACATGATGGTTAGTTATATGGGGCCTGTAAAGCCCCATACGGAGACGCTTGATGCAAGCGACAGGCTAATCATGCCGAATACGGCTTTACTGACACGCCTCGCATTCCTCGAATCCCGCGTCGCCCGGCCGCAGCGTGCAGGCGCGGCCGACGATTTCCGCTTCCGGCAGATTGGCGGCAGCCGCATAGCCGCCGCTCGTGCCGTGTGCGGAAACCGCATTCAGTTCGCCGCCCTTGCCGGTGGATTTCTCGGCCGCGGTGGCACCCATCGAGCGCAGGTAGTAGGTGGTTTTCAGGCCGCGGATCCAGGCCAGTTTGTAGGTTTCGTCCAGCTTCTTGCCGGAGGCGCCGTGGAAGTAGAGGTTGAGGCTTTGCGCCTGATCGATCCATTTCTGGCGGCGCGCACCCGCTTCGATCAGCCAGATCGGGTCGACTTCGAACGCGGTGGCGTACAGCTGGCGCAGGTCGGCCGGGATGCGGTCGATCTTGGCCAGGCTGCCGTCGAAATATTTGATGTCGCCGACCATGACTTCGTCCCACAGGTTCAGCGCCTTCAGGTCGCGCACCAGATACTGGTTGACGACGGTGAATTCGCCGGACAGGTTGGATTTGACGAACAGGTTCTGGTAGGTCGGTTCGATCGACGCGGAGACGCCGACGATGTTGGCGATGGTGGCGGTGGGGGCGATGGCCAGGCAGT
>CAYXMQ010000037.1:0-22555 GCA_964466195.1 uncultured Thiobacillus sp. | reverse complement strand
AAGGCGTCGAAACCGAGGCGCAGCGCGAATTCCTGAATCGCCACGGCTGCCACGCCTTCCAAGGCTATTTGTTCAGCCGGCCGGTGCCGCTGGAACAGTTCGAGGCGAGCGTGAAGCGCGCCAGCCAGGGCGACGGCCTGATGGCGTATCCAACCGATCGCGCCGCTTCTCCTTCCGCTTAGGTCGAACGCCGTTCCAGGTCGGCCGCCATGACGTCAGCCATGACGTCAGCCGTGACGTCAGCCATATCGCCCCCGATATCGCCCCCCATATGGCTGACATCATGGCCGGCCTGACTGAAGGTCAATTGGAAGCACGCGCCGCCCGGCGAGGAGGCTTCAAGCCGGCCGTCGAGTTGGTCGGCGAGGCTGCCGACCAGACGCAGGCCCAACGACGACGCTGAGCCCTCCTGCCGGGGCGGCAAGCCGCAGCCGGTATCGCGTACGACCAGTTGCACCAGGCCGTTCGGCAGGCCGCGCAGGCTAACCCGTATTTCGCCAGCGGCATCGCCCGGGAACGCGTGCTTGTAGGCGTTGGCGACCAGCTCGGTGATGATCAGGCCGAGCGGGACGGCGCTCTCCACGCTGAAACTCAAATCGTCGATTTCGGTCCTGATCGGCACCCTTCTGGATTGCGGATCGTAGGCGTTGGTGAGGTAGGCGACGAGTTGCTCGATGTAGGCTGGATAGCTGATTTGCGACAGGCTCTTCGCCTTGTAGAGCTGTTCATGCACCAGCGCGATCGAGCGCACCCGATCGGCGCTGTCGCTGAGCAGGGCGTGCACGCTGGGATCCTTTGCGGCGTGCGCCTGCATGCTCAACAGGCTGGACACCACCTGCAGATTATTCTTGACGCGGTGGCTGATCTCCTTGAGCAGCACCTCCTTTTCCTGCAACGCGGCGGCGATTTGCGTTTCCGCAAGCTTGCGTTCGGTGATGTCGCGGATCACCGCGACCGCCTGGTTGCCGGGGAAGGGCACCAGACGCGCCTCGAATATCTTTTTGCCGGCGGGCACGTCCAGCGGATAGTCGAAACTGGACAGCGAGCCGGTCGCGATGGACTGCTCGACGGCCGCCATGAAGCGCTTGGCCAATTCCGGCGGCAGCACGTTCTCGACGTGTTTACCGACAAAGATTTCCGGCGGCGCATAGAGGTCGGCGCGGGAGCCGGCCAGGCAATCCAGCAGAGTGCCGTCGCGCGCCAGACGTAGATAGATATCCGGCATCGCCTGGAAGATGGCCTGTAACTGGGCGGTGGCCTGCCGCAGCGCAGCCGCCGTCCGTACCCGCTCGGTGATGTCCATGATGTTGCCGAACACGCGCACGGTGCGGCCATCCACGCGTTCGGGTTGTCCGATCGTACGGACCCACTTGTCTTCCCCCTGTGCATTTCTGAATCTGAGTTCAAGGTCGTAGGCTATGCCTCGTTCGACCGCCTGCTTGAAGGCTTGCGCGATGACAACGTCATCTCCGGCGACATAGAACGCGATGTTGCGGCCCAGATCATTCGGGTCGTACTGCGCCGGCGTCAGGCCATGTATTCGATAGACTTCATCCGTCCAGGCGATCTTGCCGGACAGGACGTCATACTCCCAGCCGCCGGCTTGAGTGAGATGTTGGGTTGCCTTCAGCAAGGCCTCGCTCTTCTTCAGTGCCGTTTCGGCACGCTTGCGTTCGGTGATGTCGATGCCCACGCCGAAGAAATAATCGAACGCCTCGCCTTTGAACAAGGGGCGGCCGTGCCATTCGACCAGGAGTTCCCGCCCATCCTTGGCGCGTACATGGTTTTCACTGTGCGACGCTTGCCGCTGCATGACGAGCTGTTCAAAGACACGGGCCAGCTGCGCATGCTCCCGGGCCGGTACGAAAGTCTGCATATAGTCCGCGCCGATCACCTCCTCGGCGGCATAACCCAGCGCGCCCAGCATGGCTTCGTTCATCATCAAGGTCTTGCCGTCCGCCCCGATGGCGACGAAGAAGGCGGGCAAGAATTGGATCAGCGTCCGATTCAAGTCCCGTTCGACGCGCAATGCCCGATTCGCTTCGGCGAGTTCAGCGGTGCGCGCCGCCACGCGTTGCTCCAGTTCGCTCTGAATCTGTTCCTGGCGACGCAACTCCTGATCTTGGCTTGGCTTGGTCATCGGATTCGGCCTGCTCGCGTTTACCGGCGCGAGTCATCAAGCGCCGGCATCGGCTTGGCCAGAAGCGAGCTGATGCGGTTGGCGTCCATGGGCAAATGCAGGCCGAAGCCTTGCAGGAAGAGATCGCCCAGGCTGAGCATGAAGGCGATCTGGCTGTCGGTTTCGACGCCCTCGGCGATGACCTCGAGATGCAGCTCGCGCGCCAGCGACACGATGGCGCGCACGATCGCCTCGCCGCCGACGTCGCCGGGCACCCCGAGCAGGAAACTCTTGTCGATCTTCAGGCGCGACAGCGGCAGGCGCTTCAAATAGGCCAGGCTGGAATAGCCGGTGCCGAAATCATCCACGGTCGCCTTGACCCCCATCTTGGCCAGCTTGCCCAGCACGCGCGCCGAATGCTGCACGCTGCCCATCACCCAGCTCTCCGTCACCTCCAGCTCCAGCGCCTGCGGCGGCAAGCCGCTGGCGGCCAGCGCCGCCGCCACCGCCGGCACGAACGCGGGCGAGCGCAATTGCCGCGCCGAGACATTCACCGCCATGTTCAACGCCGGCGCCGGACCGCTGCGCCAGATGTGCGCCTGCCGGCAGGCGGTGTTCAGCACCCACTCGCCGATCGGCAGAATCAGCCCGCTCTTCTCCGCAATCGGAATGAACTCATCCGGCGCCATCAGCCCGCGCTCCGGATGCTGCCAGCGCAGCAACGCCTCGACCGAATCGATGCGCCCCCGGTGCACCACGGGCTGGTAATACAGGCGCAGTTCCGCGCGCTCGACGGCGTGGCGCAACTGGTTTTCCAGGCGCGACTGCTGCAGCAGCGCCGGCGCGCTGTCCTTGGTGGCGAAGCAAAACTGGTTCTTGCCGAATTCCTTGGCCTGATACATCGCGCTGTCGGCATTGACCACCAGGCTGGACAGCGTCTGTCCGTCGCGCGGATAGATCGCGATGCCGATGCTGGCCGAGATGGCGACGTCCTCGCCGTCGATGCGCAGCGGCTTGCCGACTTCCTTGAGCAGGTTGCCGGCCACCCGCTCGAGCTGCTCCTTCGACCCGGCCGACTCGGCGATCATGACGAACTCATCGCCGCCCCAGCGGCCGACCACATCGCTGTCGCGCAGGCAGCGGCGCAGGCGCTCGGCGGTCGCCGCCAGCAAGGTATCGCCGGCCTGGTGGCCGAGGCTGTCGTTGATCGCCTTGAAGCCGTCGAGATCGAGGAACAGCACGCCGAACGACTCGTTGCGCCGGTTCGCCAGCGCGATGACATGGCTGCCCAGTTCGATGAAATAGGGCCGATTGACCAGACCGGTGATCAGATCGTGGTGCGCCATCTGGATCAGTTGCTCCTCGGCGCGCCGGCGCGCGCTCAGATCCTGCGTCTGCACGATGCAATAGAGCGGCGCCTCATCCGCCGCGCGCACCATGGAGACATTCAGCAGCGTCCACACGGCATGGCCGTCGCGATGCAGGAAACGCTTCTCCAGCTGGATCGCCGGCACCTCGTTGGCGGCCAGCGCGCCCAACGCGTTCAGCTCGTTCTGCAGGTCGTCGGGATGGCTCAACGCGCGCAGGCTCATGCCGAGCAGCTCGGCTTGCGTGTAGCCGAACATGCGGGCGATCGAGGCATTGTTCTGCAGGATGCGGCCGTCCAGCGCGACCAGGGCCATGCCGATCGAGGCATGGTCGAAGGCGCTGTGGAAGCGCTCTTCGCTTTCGCGCAGCGCCTGTTCGACGGCGCGGCGCTGGGTGATGTCGCGGAACACCAGCACGGCGCCCATCAGATTCTGTTCGTCGTCGACGATCGGCGCGGCGCCTTCGTCGACCGCCACGGTGGCGCCGTCGCGTGCGCGCATCAGCGCGGTGTCATTGACTTGGGCGACGCAGCGGCTCTTGAGCGCCTGGCGGATGGGGTTGTTGATCGGGGTCCGGCAGGCTTCGTCCAGGGTCTGCACGATATCTTCGACCGGGCGGCCGAAGGCTTCCGCGTGCGTCCAGCCGGTCAGGCGTTCGGCGACGGGATTGACGAAGCGCACGCTGCCGTCGCTGTCGGTGGCGATCACCGCATCGCTGATGCAGTGCAGGGTCTTGGCGAACCATTGCTCGCTCTGCCGCAACTGGGCTTCCATCTTGGCCTTGAACAACGCCACTTCGATGCTCGCCCGCAATTCCTCCGGCCGGAACGGCTTCACCAGGTAGCCGTACGCGCCGGCGGTACGCGCCCGGCGCAGTGTGGCCTCATCGGCGTAGGCGGTCAGAAACAGCACCGGAATCGCGTGGCGCTCGCGCACTTGCTGCGCCACGGCGATGCCGTCCAGCGGGCCCTTGATGACGATGTCCATGATGATCAGGTCCGGGCGCTGCGACTCGATGCCTTCCAGCGCCTCCGCACCGCTGGCTGCGATACCCACCACTTGATAGCCGGCTTCTTCGAGCTGGAGGCTAAGGTCGAGCGCGATGAAGGCTTCGTCCTCGGTGATGAAAATGCGCGTTTGGCGCGGCGGCGCCTGGCTTACCGGCGTCACCTGCGCCGCGCCAGTCATCTGTGCAGCCGAATCGGGCATGGTCATGGCCTTAATCCTCTACCGTGAAGCGGCGTTTGTCGTCTTCTTCCGGGACGAAGCGCAGCACAAAATGCGTTCCGGCGGTGCTGGAATAGTCCAGCCGGCCGGCCAGTTGCCGTGTCAACGACACCACCAGCTGCATGCCGAGCGACTCGGTCGCTTCCGGTTGGAATCCCGCGGGCAACCCGACGCCGTCATCCGCCACTTCCAACTCAAGCTGCCCGTCCGCCAGCGCCTTCAAACGCAGCAGGATGCGGCCGCCGCGTTCGCCGGGAAAAGCGTGCTTGTAGGCATTGGACACCAGTTCGTTGACGACCAGGCCGAGCGGGATGGCCGTTTCGATGCCGACACGCACGCTATCCACTTCGGGTTCCACCCTCACGTTGCGGAGGCTGCCGTCATGCGCGGCAGCCAGTGAGCGCAGCAGTCCGGCGAAGTAGTCGCGCAGTTCGACGACCGATAGATCCGGGGAGCGGTACAACAACTCGTGCACCAGGGCCATCGCTCGAACGCGGCCGGCGCTCTCCGCCAACAGGGCGCATGCCTCGCAGCCGGCCTTGGCGCTCTGCATGGAGAGCAGGCTCGACACGACTTGCAGGTTGTTCTTCACTCGGTGGTAGATCTCCTTGAGAAGCACCTCTTTCTCGCGCAGCGCCGCTGCGATGCGGGCTTCGGCGAGTTTGCGTTCGGTGATGTTTTCGGTCAGCCCCATCAATTTTTCAACCCGGCCATCGGACTCGACGATCGGAATAAAACAGGACTTGAAATACAACGGCGGCGCGTCGGACGAGGTGAATTCGAAATGACTCGCGACACCGTCGAATGCACTCTTTAACAACCCCTGAATGCGCGCACGGTCGCGGGGGTTGACGGTGTTCAGGTAGTCGAGGCCGCATACCTTCTGTTCGTCGGTCAGGCCCAGCATGTTCAGCCCGGCCGGGTTCATCGACTGCAAGCGCCCGTTCATGTCGATTTCATGGATGCAGATCGGCGACGATTCGACCAGATGGCGGTGCCGGGCTTCGCTATAACGCAAAGCGTCTTCGGCCCGCTTGCGCGTGTCGATGTCGACATGCGTGCCGACCATGCGCAGCGGCGCGCCGGTGGCATCCCGCTCGACCACTCTGCCGCGGGCGTGAATCCAATGCCAGCTGCCGGAATGGGTGCGCAGGCGAAATTCAACGTTGTACTCGGGCAGGCGGCCGTCCAAATGGGCTTGCAGGGCCGCTTCCGCTGCGGCGACGTCGTCCGGATGCACGCGCTCGCGCCAGCTGTCGTAAGCGGCGGCGAATTCTCCGGGCGCGTAGCCCAGCATGGTGTACCAGCGTTCGCTGAAATACAGATCATTGCTGCGCAGGTTCCAGTCCCAAATGGCATCGCTGGTGGCTTCGATGACCAGGCGCAAACGCTCCTCGCTGGCTTGCAGCGCCTGGTTGGCTGTTGCCAGTTCGGCGGTGCGCGTCGCGACCCGCCGCTCCAGCTCGATCTGAATCTGTTCCTGGCGGCGCTGCAGACGGTGCAGCTCCAGATGCGTGCGCACTCGCGCCAGCACTTCGGCGGGCTCGAGCGGCTTGGCGAGGTAGTCGACGCCGCCGGCGGCGAACCCTTTGAGCTTGTCGGCGGTCTCGTTCAGTGCGCTGATGAAAATGACCGGTACCGGGCGCAGCCTCGCATCGGCCTTGAGGCGCTGGCAGACGCTATAGCCGTCCATATCCGGCATGCGCACGTCGAGCAGAATCAGGTCCGGCGCCTTGGCCGCGGCGGAGCGCAACGCCATGCTGCCGCTCGCAGCCGGACGCACCCGGTAACCCTGTTCGCTCAGGAGAGCCGTGAGCAGCTTCAGGTTGTCCGGCGTGTCGTCGACCACCAGGATTTCATCCCTCGTCTCGGCGGTCATGGCGGGCATCCTTGCGCAATCGCAGTCATAGGGGGTCTCCAGGCGTTTCCGCCAACGTGCCGAGGCAGGGCTCAAGCAGGCGCGGGTAACGCAACTCGCGCGTATCGCCCGGCAGCAAGGCGGGTACCGGATCGAAGCCGGGCGGAGCCGCGATCAACGCCTCGGCATCCTTCAGCCTATTGTCGGCATAAGTGAAGATGATCTTTAACGGTCGTCCCGGAATTTCCAGAAGATTGGTGTTGCGGCAGGGCTTGCACAGGAAGACTTCACAGCCGACGGCTGTCGAACTGAGAGGCAAGCGTGCTATTCGCCTCGATAAAAGCTGGGTGGCAGGCAGCGGCGCCATCACCGGCGGAGGTTACTCGGCGCCTGGCATCGGCTTGGCCAGAAGCGAGCTGATGCGGTTGGCGTCCATGGGCAAATGCAGGCCGAAGCCTTGCAGGAAGAGATCGCCCAGGCTGAGCATGAAGGCGATCTGGCTGTCGGTTTCGACGCCCTCGGCGATGACCTCGAGATGCAGCTCGCGCGCCAGCGACACGATGGCGCGCACGATCGCCTCGCCGCCGACGTCGCCGGGCACCCCGAGCAGGAAACTCTTGTCGATCTTCAGGCGCGACAGCGGCAGGCGCTTCAAATAGGCCAGGCTGGAATAGCCGGTGCCGAAATCATCCACGGTCGCCTTGACCCCCATCTTGGCCAGCTTGCCCAGCACGCGCGCCGAATGCTGCACGCTGCCCATCACCCAGCTCTCCGTCACCTCCAGCTCCAGCGCCTGCGGCGGCAAGCCGCTGGCGGCCAGCGCCGCCGCCACCGCCGGCACGAACGCGGGCGAGCGCAATTGCCGCGCCGAGACATTCACCGCCATGTTCAACGCCGGCGCCGGACCGCTGCGCCAGATGTGCGCCTGCCGGCAGGCGGTGTTCAGCACCCACTCGCCGATCGGCAGAATCAGCCCGCTCTTCTCCGCAATCGGAATGAACTCATCCGGCGCCATCAGCCCGCGCTCCGGATGCTGCCAGCGCAGCAACGCCTCGACCGAATCGATGCGCCCCCGGTGCACCACGGGCTGGTAATACAGGCGCAGTTCCGCGCGCTCGACGGCGTGGCGCAACTGGTTTTCCAGGCGCGACTGCTGCAGCAGCGCCGGCGCGCTGTCCTTGGTGGCGAAGCAAAACTGGTTCTTGCCGAATTCCTTGGCCTGATACATCGCGCTGTCGGCATTGACCACCAGGCTGGACAGCGTCTGTCCGTCGCGCGGATAGATCGCGATGCCGATGCTGGCCGAGATGGCGACGTCCTCGCCGTCGATGCGCAGCGGCTTGCCGACTTCCTTGAGCAGGTTGCCGGCCACCCGCTCGAGCTGCTCCTTCGACCCGGCCGACTCGGCGATCATGACGAACTCATCGCCGCCCCAGCGGCCGACCACATCGCTGTCGCGCAGGCAGCGGCGCAGGCGCTCGGCGGTCGCCGCCAGCAAGGTATCGCCGGCCTGGTGGCCGAGGCTGTCGTTGATCGCCTTGAAGCCGTCGAGATCGAGGAACAGCACGCCGAACGACTCGTTGCGCCGGTTCGCCAGCGCGATGACATGGCTGCCCAGTTCGATGAAATAGGGCCGATTGACCAGACCGGTGATCAGATCGTGGTGCGCCATCTGGATCAGTTGCTCCTCGGCGCGCCGGCGCGCGCTCAGATCCTGCGTCTGCACGATGCAATAGAGCGGCGCCTCATCCGCCGCGCGCACCATGGAGACATTCAGCAGCGTCCACACGGCATGGCCGTCGCGATGCAGGAAACGCTTCTCCAGCTGGATCGCCGGCACCTCGTTGGCGGCCAGCGCGCCCAACGCGTTCAGCTCGTTCTGCAGGTCGTCGGGATGGCTCAACGCGCGCAGGCTCATGCCGAGCAGCTCGGCTTGCGTGTAGCCGAACATGCGGGCGATCGAGGCATTGTTCTGCAGGATGCGGCCGTCCAGCGCGACCAGGGCCATGCCGATCGAGGCATGGTCGAAGGCGCTGTGGAAGCGCTCTTCGCTTTCGCGCAGCGCCTGTTCGACGGCGCGGCGCTGGGTGATGTCGCGGAACACCAGCACGGCGCCCATCAGATTCTGTTCGTCGTCGACGATCGGCGCGGCGCCTTCGTCGACCGCCACGGTGGCGCCGTCGCGTGCGCGCATCAGCGCGGTGTCATTGACTTGGGCGACGCAGCGGCTCTTGAGCGCCTGGCGGATGGGGTTGTTGATCGGGGTCCGGCAGGCTTCGTCCAGGGTCTGCACGATATCTTCGACCGGGCGGCCGAAGGCTTCCGCGTGCGTCCAGCCGGTCAGGCGTTCGGCGACGGGATTGACGAAGCGCACGCTGCCGTCGCTGTCGGTGGCGATCACCGCATCGCTGATGCAGTGCAGGGTCTTGGCGAACCATTGCTCGCTCTGCCGCAACTGGGCTTCCATCTTGGCCTTGAACAACGCCACTTCGATGCTCGCCCGCAATTCCTCCGGCCGGAACGGCTTCACCAGGTAGCCGTACGCGCCGGCCGCGCGAGCGCGCGCCACGGTGCCGGGGTCGCTGTTGGCGCTGAGGAAGATCACCGGTATATGGTGCTCCTTGCGCACCTGTTCCGCCGTCTCGATGCCGTCGATCGGCCCCTTGATCATGATGTCCATGATGATCAGGTCGGGCTGTGCGTCGGGGATGCGCTGCAGCGTCTGCTTGCAGCTGGCGGCCGTCGCCACCACCTGATAGCCGTAGGTTTCGAGATGGTGGCTCAAGTCCATGGCGATGATCGCTTCGTCCTCGACCAACATGATGCGGGTGGCTGGCATGCTGTATTCCTCGAAAAAAAAGCTAATCGGTGCGAGTCGGCGGCGCGCCGGGCTCGTCGGCGCGGAAGCGCATTTCGACACAGACGCCGCCGGGCGAGGTGACGCTGAGCTCGCCTTCGAGCTGATCGGTCAGCATGTGGACCAGGCGCAGACCGAGCGAACTGCGTTCCCTCTCGGCGTCGTCGGGCGGCAGGCCGCAGCCGCTGTCGCACACGCGCAGCTGCGTTTCGCCATTCGGCAACTTGTGCAGCGTGACATTGATTTCGCCGGCCGCCTCGGCTGGAAAAGCGTGCTTGTAGGCGTTGGCGATCAGCTCGGTGATGATCAGGCCGAGCGGGATTGCGGTCTCGATGCCGAACTGCAGGTTGTCGATTTCGCTGCGGATCGGCACCCGCTTGGAGACCGGATCGTAGGTGCCGGCAAGCAGGGTGATCAGTTTGCGGACGTAGTCCGGATAGCTGATCTGCGCCAGATTGTTCGATTGATAGAGCTGCTCGTGCACCAACGCGATCGAGCGCACGCGGTCGGCACTCTCGTTGAGCATCGCCTGAGCGCCGGGTTCGGTGGCGCTGCGCGCTTGCATCATCAACAAGCTGGAAACCACCTGCAGATTGTTCTTCACGCGATGGAAAATCTCCTTCAGCAGGACTTCCTTTTCTTGCAGGTTGGCGGCGAGTTCCTGCGTGCGCCGATCGACCAGCAGCTGCAGTTCGCGGTCATGCCGCTCGATCTGCAGCCGCTGGCGATAGAGTTCGGCGAACACCCGCACCTTGCTGCGCAGCACCGCCGGTTCAAGCGGCTTCAGCAGGTAGTCGACCGCGCCGGACTCATAGCCCTTGAACAGATGTTTCGCGTCCTTCATGCCGGCCGTGACGAAGATGATCGGCACATTGCGGGTCTTCGGATTGGAGCGCATCAGTTCGGCCGTCTCGAAGCCGTCCATGTCCGGCATCTGCACGTCGAGCAGGACCAGGGCGTAGTCTTGTTTCAGCGCGGTGCGCAAAGCTTCCTGGCCGGACAGCGCGTAGCTCAGCGCGTATTCGTCCTCGGCCAACACCGCTTCGAGCGCCAGCAGATTGGCCTGTCTATCATCGACCAACAGCACGGGAATACGCTCGGCCGGATTCATGCCTGCCTCCGGCTGGCGGTCGGCTGGCGTTGGTCGGCCGGCTCGGCCTGCGCCCAGTCCAACAGATAGCGGCCGATTTCCGCCAACGGCAGAGCCAGCGCCGACGGCGCGGCTTGCAGCCCATTGCGCGGCATGGCCGGCGCTTCGGCCTCGCACGGGTCTTGCACGATGGCGACGCCGCCGACGGCGCTGACATGGCGCAGGCCGTCGCTGCCGTCGCGCCCCAGGCCGGTCAGCAGCACGGCGAGCAGATTGCGGCGGTAGGTGCGGGCGGCGGAATGGAACAGCAGGTCGATCGACGGCCGGGCGGCGAACACCGGCGCGGCCGCCGACAGGCGCAAAAAATGATGCGCTTCGGCCAGCAGATGGCGTCCCGCCGGCGCCAGATAGATGGCGCCGGGCGGCGCCAGGAAATGCTTGCCGACCCGCGCGGGTTCGAGCACCGGCAGGGCGCACGCCGCGCGCAGGCTGGCGGCCAGCAAATGATCGCCGTCGGGCGTGCGATGCTGCACCACCAGCAGCGCCAGCGGATAGTCCGCCGGCAGCCGGCCGAGCAGCGTGTGCAGCGCCGTGAGACCGCCCTGGGATGCGCCGATGGCGACCACGCGGGGGTCAGCGCTGGCGGTCTTGGTCATCATGCTTGCGGTATAGGGCGACGCCCTGCGCCACTTCCAGGTACTGGCGGGCAATGCCGCGGTGTTCGAGCGATTCCTTCTCGCCCAGGCCGAGATAGCCGCCCTTGTTGAGGCCGGCATCGAGCTTGGCCAACACCCGTTCGACCAAGCCCGGTTTGAAGTAGATCAGTACGTTGCGGCACAGCGTCAGATCCATCTCGGCAAAGGCGGCGTCGTCGACCAGGTTGTGCGCGGCGAACACCACGTTCTCCTTGAATTGCGGCGCGATCAGAGCATGCTCGTAGCGCGCCGTGTAGTAATCGGCAAAGTCGCGCTGGCCGCCGGCCAGGCGGTAGTTGCGCGTCGCGGCGCGCATCCGGGCGATGGGGAAAATCCCCTCGCGCGCCTGCTGCAGCACCTGCTCGTTGATGTCGGTGGCGTAGAGACGGCAGCGTTTCAACAAACCCGCTTCGTGCAACAGGATGGCGAGCGAATAGACTTCCTCGCCGCCGGCGCAGCCGGCGACCCACAGCCTGGCATGCCGGCGCGTGCGCAACGCCGGCATGACGTGTTCACGCAGCGCGCGGAACAGCGGCGGGTCGCGGAACAGTTCCGACACATTGACGGTGAGGCCGCGCAGCAGACTGTCGGCCACGGCGGCATCGCGCAACACCACGGCCTGGGCCTGCGAGAAACCGTCGAAGCCGGAGTCGGCCAGCCAGCCCTGCAGCCGGCGCTGCAGCGAGGACGGCGCATAGTCGCGAAAATCCTGTCCGTAGCGCTGCATGACGCCTTCCAGCAGCAGCTGCATCTCGATCTCTTCGGGGCTGCGGCGGGGCATGGCGTTACCGGCTCAACGATCTCTCATACAGCCAGACGCGCAGCAGCGAGAACAATTTGTCCACGTCGACGGGTTTGGAAATGTAGTCGTCGGCGCCGGCCTCGATGCATTTCTCGCGGTCGCCGGCCATGGCTTTGGCGGTCATCGCGATCAATGGGATGTCGCGGAAGCGGTTGTCGCTGCGGATCGCGCGCAGCGCCGTGTAGCCGTCCATCGCGGGCATCATCACGTCCATCAGCACGATGTCGATGTCATCGGGGGCCGCGCGCAATTGGATCAGCGCCTCCTGGCCGTTGGCGGCTTCCAGCACATGAAGGCCTTTGGCGGTGAGCATGCTGGACAGCGAGAAGACGTTGCGCATGTCGTCGTCGACGACCAGCACCTTCTTGCCGGCCAGCATGGCTTCCTTGTCGAGGGCGGCCCGGATCATGCGCTGCTTCTCCGGCGGCAGCTGGCTCTCGACCCTATGCAGGAACAGCGAAACCTCGTTGAGCAGCCGTTCCGGACTGCGTCCGTTCTTGATCACCAGGCTTTGGGCGTAATGCTCGAGGCGGGTTTGCTCGGCGCGGGTCAGCGCGCGTCCGCTGTGTACGATGATCGGCGCGCGCCGCTCCGGCGCGAGCGTCTGCATGTGTTCGAGGAGGCTGAAGCCGGAGGCGTCGGGCAGCGCAAAATCGAGCACCACGCAATCGTAGGGCTCGGCGTCGAACAGCTTGATCGCCTCGCTGCCGCTATGCGCGACGCTGATTGCAAGGTCGCGTCCGCCGAGCAGTTCGGTGACGCGGCTCAGCTCGTTCGGCTCGTCTTCGACGACGAGCAGGCGTTTCACGCTGCGCTCGATCAGGTGTTCGAGCCGGTTCAGCACGTCGTCGAGTTGCTGCGGCGTCACCGGCTTGCTGACGAAGCCGGCCGCGCCCATGGCCATTGCGCGCTGGCGGCCTTCCAGGCAGGTGATGAAATGCACCGGAATGTGGCGCGTACTCAACTGGTCCTTCAGGCGCCGCATGACCCTCCAGCCGTCCATGCCGGGCAGCATCACGTCGAGCAGGATGGCGCTCGGCAGATACTGTTCGGCCAGTAGGCAGCCGCTTTCGCCGTCGCCGGCGACCAGCGCCAGAAAACCCTTGTCGCGCACCATGTCGCGCAGGATGGCGACAAAATTGGCATCGTCTTCGATGATCAGGATGCTGCGGCTGCCCGGCTGCAGGCCGGCGCGGTCGTCCGCCATGACGGCCTGGGCCGGCGTGCGCGCCGCCGGCCGCTTGGCGGCTGCGGACGCGTCGCCGGCCAGCGCGACCGAAGCGTCGCCGCTCAGCGGCAGCAGCAGCGTGAACACGCTGCCGAGACCTTCCGTGCTTTCGAGCAGGATGTCGCCGCCGAGATGGCGCGCCAGTTGCCGGGCGATCGACAAGCCCAGGCCGGTGCCGCCGTACTGGCGGCTGGTGGTGCCGTCGGCCTGCTGGAAGGCCGCGAACACCTGCTCGTGCTGGGCGGCCGGGATGCCGATGCCGCTGTCGCGCACGCTGAAGGCCACCGCAGGCACGGGCAGGCGATTCTGTTCGCCCTGCGGCAGCGCCACGTTCAGCGAGACCGTGCCGGCGCGGGTGAACTTGAAGGCATTGGCGAGCAGGTTCTTGAGTATCTGCTGAACGCGCTGTGCGTCGCTGCGGCAGGTTTCCGGCAGGTCTTCAGCCAGGTTGACCTCGAAGTCCAGCCCCTTCTGTTCGGCCAGCGGCCGGAACAGCGTTTCCAACGACTTGGTCAGCGCGGCGAACGAAACCTCCTCCAGGCTGAACTGCATGCGGCCGGCTTCGACTTTCGACAAATCCAGAATGTCGTTGATCAGGTTGAGCAGATCCTTGCCGGCGCCGTTGATGGTGGCGGCGTATTCCTGCTGCTTTACGGTCAGCGTCGCTTCCTTGTTGTCCATCAGCATTTTCGACAGGATCATCATGCTGTTCAGCGGCGTGCGCAGCTCGTGCGACATGTTGGCGAGAAATTCGGACTTGTAGGTGCTGACGCGCTGCAATTCATCGGCCTTGCGCTGGATTTCGCCGCTGACGGCTTCGATTTCAATATTCTTCGCATCGACCTGCCGCTTTTGCTGTTCGAGCAGGCGGGCGCGTTCGAGCAGCTCCTCGTTCGACTGCTGCAACTGATCCTGCTGTTCGCGCAGTTTCTCGGCCTGGCGTCGGGTTTCCTCGAGCAGGTTATCGACGCGCTGGCGCGACTCGGCGACGGCGAGGCCGATGGCGATGGCGTTGGCGCATTGCGTCAGGAAGGCCAGTTCATCGTCGTCGAAGGCCTGGAAACTGCCCAGTTCGATGACGCCGAGCAAAGCGTCTTCGCGCTGGATCGGCACGGCGATGGCGTTGCTCGGCGCCGCCTCGCCCAGCGCCGAGCCGATATGCAGGTATTCGGCGGGAACCTGGGTCCAGCAGATCAGCTTGCGTTCCTTCGCCACTTGGCCGATCAAGCCCTCGCCGAGCTTGAAGCCGACGCCGAGCTGCTTGCGCCGGGTAAACGCGTAGGAGGCGGCGAGCTGCAACTCGCTGTTCGCGGCGTCGAACAGATAAAAGGCGCCGACGCCGGCCTTCAGGTATTCGGCCAGGAAGCGCAAGGTTAGTTCAGCCACCTGGGCTGCGTCCTGTTCGCCGCGCAGCAGCATGTTGAGCTGGCTTTCGCCGGTCTTCTGCCAGTCGCGCAGGCGTTCGATCGAGCGCGTGGCGCGCAGCGAAGCGGTCATTTCGGCCAGCGCGGTATCGAAGCTGATCTGCACGCGGTTGAGCGCCTGGATGTTGGCGAGCAATTGCCCGGCCTCGTCCCGGCTCAACGCCGCTTGATCGAAGTCGATCTGCTTGCTGATGCTGACTTCCTGGTCGAGGTCGCCGTTGGCGATCGCTGTGGCGATGCGCGCCTTTTCCTCCAGGCCGGCGACAAACGAGGCCAGCGTGTCGGTGGAGGTGCGCAGCGAAGCGGTAATGCCGCGGCTGATGAAAAAGCTCATGAAGGCGGCAAACAGCAGGCTGAGTGCGCCGACGATGCCGGTGGCGATTTCAGCGTTGCGGAAGGCATTGAGCCCTTCCGCTGTGGTGGCCACCACCTGCTTGGCCTGGAGGTCTTCCATCGTCTGCATCGAAATGATCAGGCTGTCGTTGACCGGTGCGAGCGTTTTTGGAATGAATTCGAGCAGGCGGCTGCGGTCTGTTTCCAGCAGCTTGAAGAAGACTTCGAACTGGGCGTCGAGCTTGGCCAGCTTGTGCTTGATTTCGATGAACAGTTCGCGCTCCTGCGGGTTTTCCAGCAGCGCTTCGATTCTGTGCAGCGTCAGCTCGATGTTTTCCCGGCTGTCGCGGATGATCTTCATATCTTCGCGGTTTTCCGCCGGATCGGTCGACAGCGCCAAATCGCGGTAGCTGTTGGCCGCGGTCAGCGTGTATTTGATCAGGTCGTTGGCATTGTCGGCCTTCGGATAAAGTCGGTTGCCGAGTGCGTCGCTGCTGTTATAGATGGTGCGCAGGCTGTATTCGGCGGTCGCCAGCAGGCCGACGAACAAGGCCATCAGCAGGCCGAAGCCGAAGATCAATTTGCCCCGGATGCTCAGGTTCCGATACCAGCGCGAATTCATTGCGACAGCCCTTTCAACCGGTTAATGACGTGTTGCCACTGCATCCAATGCCTCGGGCCGCAGCCGGATGAACGCTGCGACACGCTCGGGATGAACCGCTGCCGATCCCCGGGTTCAGCGTTACGCTGGCGTTGCGAGGATCGGGCATTCGCGGGCGTTCGCCGGAGCGCCAAGGAAACCTGGCACTGCCTTATTTTTTACCACTTCAGTCTTAAGCGAAACTGATTAGTCCAGCCCGCCTGGGCAAGCCGCCGGAATCGTGGCCGCTATGTCTTTGCTTATAGATGAAAAGCATGTGCGTCGCACCGGCCGGCAGGACGAGCGCGCGCTCGCCCTGGCGCATCAAGACGCGGCTGGCGTCGCGCCGATCTCGCTGCCCAGCCTGAGCACGGCCTCCACCAGCAGATCGAAGTCCTCCTGCCGGCTGCGGTAGTTGACGATGGCGGCGCGCAGGCAGCGGCGGCCGGCGAGCACGGTATCGGAGAGGGCGGCGGTGCCTTCCTCCTGCAGGCGGATCATGATTTCCCGGTTGATCCGGTTCAATGCCGCGACGTCCAGGCCGCCGGGGTTGTAGCGGAAGCAGACGATGTTGAGGGCGACCGGGGCGAGCAGTTCCAGCTGCGCTTCGGCTTCGACCCGGGCGCCCAGATTGCGGGCCTGTTCGACGTTGCGGGCGATCAGGCGGCCGAAACGGTCGAGGCCGTGTTCCTTGACCGTCATCCAGACCTTGAGGGCGCGGAATTGGCGCGAGGTCTGCACGCCGTATTCGTGGAATCCGGCCTGATTGCCGGCCAGGCCGCGTTCGCAGGGTTCGAGGTATTCGGCGGCCATGGCGAAGGCGCGGCGATGCGCGCCGGCGTCGCGGACCAGCACGCAGCCGGCTTCGAACGGCATGTGCATCCATTTGTGCAGGTCGAGGGCGATCGAGTCGGCCCGTTCCATGCCGGCCAGACGCGGCCTGATCGCGTCCGCCAGCACGGCCACCGCGCCGATGGCGCCGTCGACGTGGAACCACAGGCGTTCGCGCCGGCACAGTTCGGCCAGCCCGGCGAGATCGTCGATGGCGCCGGTGTTGACCGTGCCGGCGCTGCCGATCACGCAGATCGGGCGCCGGCCGGCGGCCCGGTCGGCGGCGATGGCGCTGTGCAGCGCGTCGATATCCAGCGTGTAGTCCGCGCGGGCGGGGATGCGGCGCAGGCCGGCGCGGCCGAGGCCGAGCAGTTCCAGCGCGCGGCCGTTGCTGCTGTGCGCTTCGATGCTGGCGTAGGCCACCAGGGGCTGCGGCGCGGCGCACATGCCGTCGGCGCGCACGTCAAAACCGGCCCGTGCGTCGCGCGCCACCGCCAGGCCGATCAAATTGGCCATGGACGCGCCGCTGGTGAGCAGGCCGCTGGCCGTGGCGGGAAAGCCCAGCATGGCCTTGATCCAGTCGATGACCTGGTGTTCGACCTGGATCGCGGCATGGTTGCCGCCGCCTGCATTGCTGTTCATGACCGCGGCGAGGAATTCGGCGAGCGCGCCGGTCATGCTGCCGTTGCCCATCACCCAGGCCCAGAAGCGGGGGTGGATGTTGCCCATGGCATAGGGCAGTACCGCTTCGGAAAACTGCCGGTAGGCGGCTTCCGCGCCTTCCGGTGCACGCGGCGCCGGCGTCTGGAAAACCGGACTCAGGTGTGCCGGCATGGCTTGCCAGACCGGGCGTTGGCGCACGTCGCGCAGGTAGGCGAAGGCGTCGTCCAGCATGCGCTGGGCGAGATCGCGCAGCGCCTGCCAGTTTTCGGGATCGAGGGATTCTTGCTGCGCGGATTCAGTCGGGGCGGGCATCGCGTGATGGCGCCGGTCCGGCGCTTCGAGTTCGGGGAGGCGACTGTATCGCGTAGGCGAAAAAAAAAGCGGACTGGAAGCAACAGTCCGCTGAAGGAGAGAACTTCGCGCGCGTGCTATTCGATGCTCAGCGCCTTGGCCGGGCAGGCGGCGACGGCTTGCTGCACCTTTTCGGCGCTGGCGTTTTGCGGCTCGATCAGGAATTGGCCGTTTACGACCTTGAACACTTCGGGCAGGGTTTTTACGCAGTTGCCGCTGTGGCAGCAGGCCTTGTCATTCCAGATAACTTTCATACCGATTCCTCACTTTGATGATGGCCCCGAACGGACTCAGGTCGCCTCCGTTCATTGTCGGCAGCGGCCAGGCAAAAGCCTATTAGGGTGACTACGTAGCGGCCGTATCCATAGGCGGGCTCTGCCGATTGACCGGCGTGTGCGGACGCGCACGAGGGGCGAGCCGCAACCGCTCAATCGGGCGGCTGCGGCTGAATGGACTGTGTGCGGCGCAGGAAAGCGAGGAAGTCGACCGCGGGCAGCGGGCGGGAAAAATAATAGCCCTGGTACTGGCGACAGCCGACGGCGTGGAGGAAATCCAGCTGCGCCCGGGTTTCCACGCCTTCGGCGACGACTTCCATCTTGAGTTGGCGGGCCATCGCGATGATGGCTCTGACGATGCCGGCCGCGTTGGCATCCGTATCCGCGTCGACGACGAATGAGCGGTCGATCTTGGTTTCGTAGATCGGCAAGCGTCTCAGATAGGACAGGGAGGAGTAGCCGGTGCCGAAGTCATCAATCGCAAAACGTATCCCCTTGGCGCACAGCCGGTTCATTGTCGCGATGACGTCCTCGACATCCTTGATCAGCGCGCTTTCCGTGACTTCGAGCACGATCTGTGTCGGTGACACCCCGGCTTCGGCCAGTATCTTTAGTATCTTGGCGGAAAAGTCGCGCTGGTGAAACTGCACGCAGCTGATGTTGACGGCCAGATGGTCCAACGGCTGTGCGCATTCGGCGTTGATGGTTTTCAGCAGCTGGCAGGCCTGTTTGAGCACCCAGTAGCCGAGCGGAACGATGAGGCCGCTTTCTTCGGCGAGCGCAATGAATTCCGCCGGTGGAACCATGCCCTTACTGGGGTGCTGCCAACGCAGCAGGACTTCGCCGGCGATGGCTTTGCCGGCCGGGTCGACCTTGGGCTGCACATGAATGACGAATTCCTCCCTCTCCAGCCCGCGGCGCAACCCGCTTTCCATATCGAGCCGTTTCTGCGCGAGTTCCTGCATCTCGGCGCGGTAGAAGCGGAACTGGTTGCGGCCTTCCTGCTTGGCTTGATACAGGGCGGTATCGGCAAATTTCAGGATGTCCTCGTGGCTCTTGTCTCCCATCGGATAGATGGCGACGCCGATGCTGGGGGTCAGGTGGTAGTCGCTGCCCTGCAAGGTGTAGGGCGCCGCCATTTTTTCCTGCAAATCGCGCGCCAGAACACCGACCTTGCGCACGGCGTTGCGCTCGTTGGTGTCGATATCGGCCAGCAGGATGACGAATTCATCCCCGCCCAGACGTGCGACGGTGTCGGAATTACGGCCGATATGGGCGAGCCGTTTGGCGACCAGCTTCAGAATCTCATCGCCGAAAGAGTGGCCCAAGACGTCGTTGATTTTCTTGAAATGGTCCAGATCGATGAACATCACCGCGCCGAAACTGCCGTTGCGGCGGGCGATGGCCAGATTCTGCAGCATGCGGTCAAACAACAGACGCCGGTTAGGCAGATCGGTCAATGGATCGAACATCGCCTGATGCGCCACGCGCTCTTCGTAGATGCGCCGCCCTATGCCCATGCCGAGCACGTCCGCCACGCGCGTCAGAAAATGTGCTTTGGCTGGATCGGGACGGCCGCCTTCCGCGCGGCAGAACACGGTCATGATGGCCAGCAGCTGTTCCTCCGAAGCGATCGGCACCAGGTATTGCGTCATTTGATCCTCTGCCGACCAGTGTTCGGCGTGCAGCAGTCTGGCGTCGGCCTGAAACTGGATCTGACGCGTGTCGCTGAAGTCCGCCCGCTGCAAATAGGCTGCCAGATACGGGCGCGGCAGCGGCAGCGCCTTGCTGGCGATGCATGCGTAGCCATTTGACGCGTCATCCGCCAGGAACAGGCCGCCGCAACACAGTTGCTTGCCGCACACGGGATACTGGAACAGATCATGGATGCAAAGCCGCAGGTAGCCGGCCATATCCAGATCGGTAAGCGACAGTTCAAGCAGGTTGGTCAGTATTTTGTCTTCTCGTATCGTGCGCTGTATGCGTTCTTCGTTCCGCCGCTGCTCGGTGATATCCAATGTCAATCCCATGATCCGGCTTACTTCGCCTGCGACGCTGCCGAACGGAACGAAGCAGGTCTGATAGTTTCGATCGTTGGTCGCCGTGAAGTCGAAATGCGAACTTTCCCCGGACAGAGCCTGGTCGAACAGGGCTTCGACCTGCTCCCGGTGGCCGGACTCGGCGAAATCTGCATAGTCCACGCCCAATACGTCGGTTTCTTTGTCCAAGCCGAGCATGCTCAGGCCGGCCGGGTTCATGAACGTGACGCGTCGATCGCGCGCGATCTCGTGGATGCAATAGGGCGCATTTTCGACCAGCATCCGGTAGCGGTATTCGCTTTCGGCCAGCGCGCGCTCGGTGTCGATGCGTTTGCTGATGTTGTGGAAGTAGACGAGGTAACCATCCGGATGCTGCGGCGTCAGGCTCAGATCCAGGTGCAGCCTGGTATAGGGAGCCAGTACGGCGCTGTTGCACAAACCGGTTTGAATCTTCGCGCTGGCAAACAGCCTGCCCAGGTCGTCAGCGGACTCGGTCCGCAGCCAGTTGGCAAGCGGCTCGCCGAGCAGGTGGGTGGGGCCCCAGGCGCCCAGCAAGCGGGCGCCGGACAGGTTGGCCCAGCGGATGATCCCGTTTGCATCCAGGTCGAGCATGCCGTAGGGCGCCAGGTTAATCACCTCCGGCGGATGTTCGCCGCTCAGAAAACCGCTGTCGACGTCGGCGTACCAGATCATCTTGACGCGATGTGGCGGCGAATCTGCATCCGGGATAGGCTCAAAAAATGCCACCATGGCGCCGTTCTGCACCGACTGCCAGCGGCATTCACCCGGTGTGCCGGACAGCGCCGCGTTCAGGTGCGTGGTTACCACCGAGGCCTCTATGCCGCCCAGGCGCCAGACGATCTCCGACAGATCAGGAAAATCACTGCGTTCAAGTATGCCCAGGCCAGGCGCGTTGCCGCCTACGCAAGCGCCTTGCGGGTTGAATAGCAGATAAGGATGTTGATGCGCATCGAAGGCTGGCGGTCTCATGGTATGAGCGTACAGCCTACGCTCCATAAGACAAGCTGGCGTTGCATCGAAAGCGCCGTGTTATTCCGTCTAACCCTGCCAAAAATAGGGCTATCTTCCACTATCGTTCAATTCTCCGGCGCGTACATGTCGTGCTGGATACGGTGTCGGTTGGCGATCAATTCGTCGATGCCGGGTTCGTCGTTCAGCGCTCGTTTTATTGCCAGCTTGGTGGCTTCGTAGTTGGTCCGGTAAAGGTCTTTGTGGTCCAGGTTGGGGTCGGTCGCGCAGCGCGGGTCGATCCACACCAAACTGACGATGCACAGGTCGTTGACCTGATCTTTCGGCAGAATGCCCTCGATGACGCAATCCAGCACCGCGTCGGCGGTGGCGGACTGCACCGTGCCGCCGAACAGGTCGACGTAGGCCATGGTCTTCATCGTGACTTTCGGCACCATCAGCGTGGCCGGACGCACTTGCTGATTGCAGGCGCGTATCGCGAACATACGCGTATGGCCGGCGCTCTGGCCCATCATGTTGGCGAAAGCGTGGCCGACCGGGCCGTCCACCGCGCCGATCAGAATTTCCGGCATCGCGTCGGTGTATTGCCCCTCTTTGGCGAGGACGGTGGCTTCGCCGGATTTGAAGACGATCTTGTTGCTCAATTGAATTCCTTTCAGAGGTGTTTGATGGCGGGCTTGTCGGATGCTTGTGTGCACCTGGCCGGGGCGGTCTGGCGGTCGCCGTGCAGGCCGGCGCCGCATTTGATTGGTTGCATCGCTCCACCGAGATGCCCGCCGGGCGGAGGCCGATTATGCCGACCGCGGCAGGCCGGGACGATAAGGGAATGTACCTAGTCGGCCGGGGCTGCCAGAGGCATCGGAACTGTCAGCAAAGCCCGTGGCATTCCTCCAGCGACTGGATGCCAGGCCGTGTCCAGGGGCAGCTCCTCGGACAGCCCAAAGCCGCAGCGGTCATTCGGAAAACTCGAAGTTTCCGACCCGCTTGCGGCTGTTGGGCCAGGCGTGCCGGCAAGGCTGTGATCGCGGTTCCAGGGCGTCGGCTTTTGCTATGCTCGCGTCTTTCCACTGGCCAGCGCCGCTGCGGGGGCCAGCGGCCCAATTTACGGAGCAACCCAAATGGCTTCTTTTGCGGAGCAGTTATTAAAAGCCGGCCTGGTCGACAATAAAAAAGTCAAACAGGCCAATCATGACAAGAGCAAGCAGAAGAAGGTCGAGCGCCGGACCGGCACGCAAAGCGTCGATGAAGCGCGCCTGGCCGCGCTTGAAACGCAACGCAAGAATGCCGAGCGAGCCCGCGAACTCAATGCCCAGCGCGATGCGGCCGCCACCCAAAAGGCGATCGAGGCGCAAATTGCCCAGATGGTGCAGCAGAATCGCCAGAGCAAGGGCACTGGCAACATCGCCTACCACTTCACGCGCGGCAACAAGATCGAACGGCTGTATGTGTCGGCCGAGGTCCAGGCGCATTTGACGGCCGGGCGCCTGGTGATCGTCTGCCACGGCGGCGCCACCGAATTGGTCCCCCGAGTCATCGCCGACAAGATCGCCGAACGCGATGCTTCGCTCGTCATTCGAGTGAACAAGAGCCGCGCCGAGATCGATGCGGACGACCCGTATGCCGCCTTTCAGATTCCGGATGACTTGATGTGGTAGCTGCATTCGGCGGAAGGCGCTGCGCTTTTCCGCCCTACTCACTGACGGTCATCTTCGGCCGGAGGCTGTGTAAAAACGCGGCGAGATTTCGTGGATAGCGGGAAGCGCGCA
>CAYXMQ010000036.1:0-24841 GCA_964466195.1 uncultured Thiobacillus sp. | reverse complement strand
GACGATGATGCGTTCAGTTTAGGAAAGTTGGGCGTTTTCACACAGCCTCGCCGATGGAGAGACCGCGAGGGCGACGCGCATCGACCAGCAGGCCGCCCCCAACCAAACCTGGGTTCAGAATGGCACGCGCAAAGCAATACCAAAGCGTTTTGCTCTTTCCAGCCTGAAATCACTGGCTAGATCGGGCCTGGCATCTGTCGGAAGCATCTCCAGCCGCCACCCTTTCGCCCCCGCGGGAGGCGGGGCGACACCAGAGCCATAGCTCAAGCCGACAAGCAGGTTCTTCAATTTGCCGAACAGTACCGGTGGTTTTGTCTCGGCTTCTCGCATTACGTCGTCCGGCAGAGAAGTGAGATGCGCGCTCAATCTGTCTTCGGTATAGAAATGCGCATCGCCTCCGGTATTACCGCCGCCCTTGGCGAATGCGGAATACGAAGCACCTGTCGCCAACGCCATGCTCATCAGGAATAGCCTGCGTTTAACCCTTTGCCTCATCTTGCACTCCTGTTGGATACAGGACCAAAAACTCTCTAATTGCTGTATAGCAGGGGCTGCCATGGACTCAAGGGGCGAATCAATCTAGACCGTTGTCGTTCCGGTCGAGGTGCTGCCCGACATCAAGCAGGGATGAAGGTCGCTTCTTCGCTCAACACCCGTCGTTGAAGTTGGCTGAGCCGTCGAACGTCACGCTTGTGATCTGCAAGCCGCCGCTCGTTGAGTCGACATGGCCGCCAGGTCATCGACCGAAACCGACGTCGCGCCTAGCCGAACTGCTCGCGCAGGCTATCCAATGTCCCCTGCTCGCCGCGGACGTGAAAGAACGCACCCGCTTCGTCGGCACGCTCGGCCAGCACCTCGCAGCGCGCAAATATTTCCCCGCGCAGTTGCTGCGCCGACCAGGGCAGAAACAGCTCGGTCTCGACCTGGTCGCGCTGGAAAAACGCGACGATGGCCTGGTGCAATCTCGCGATGTCGTCAGGGCGCTTCGCGCTCATCACGATGCAATCCGGGTAGCGGGCGCGCAGCGCTGCTTCGAGTTCAGCTTGCGCCGCCGCGTCGCCAACATGGTCGATCTTGTTGAACACGCGGATGCGCGGCACGTCCTGCGCATTGATCTCGGTGAGAACTGCGTCGGTGGTTTCCAGTTGGCGTTCGAAGCCGGCATCGCTGGCGTCGATGACGTGCAGCAGCAGCGAGGCATCCAGCGCCTCTTCCAGCGTGGACTTGAACGACGCGACCAGCCCGTGCGGCAGATTCTTGATGAAGCCGACCGTGTCGCTGACCAGCACGCGCGGGATGCTCTCGGGGTGCAGGCTGCGCACGGTCGTGTCGAGCGTCGCGAACAGTTTGTCGGCGACCAATACCTCGCTGCCGGTGAGTGCGCGCATCAAGGTCGATTTGCCGGCATTGGTGTAGCCGACCAGCGCCACACTGGCCAGACTTTCGTTCGCCAGCCGGCGCGCGCGCTGCGTCTTGCGCTCGAGTTCCAGCCCGACGATTTCTTTCTGCAGTTCGGCGATGCGGTCGCGGTTCTTGCGTTTGTCCAGCTCGGTGTGCGACTCGCCGGCGCCGCGGCCGCCCATGCCGCTGCGCTGCCGCCCTTGCGGCCCCGCGAGCTTCGCCGCCTCGCGCAGGCGCGGCGCCAGGTAGCCCAAACGAGCGATTTCAACCTGCGCGCGCGCAGCGGGGGAACGTGCGTTGCGGTGAAAGATTTCCAGGATGACCATGGTGCGATCCATCACCTGGCAGCCGACTTCCTTTTCCAGATTGCGCGCCTGCGACGGGGATATCTCGTGATCCACGAAGAGAGCGTCGATCGGCTCGGCCGAGACCGTGGCGGCCTCGGCATCCCACGCCTCGTCTTGCGAGGCGAGCCCGGTGTCCGTTTCCTGGTCAGGTTCGTTGTTTACGAAGTGGCGTATCTCCTGCCGTTTTCCGACGCCGAGGTAGGCCACTTTGTCGAAGCCGTTACGTTTTTGCGTGAACGTGCGGGTGACCTTGAAGCCCAATGTTTTTGCCAGTTCGCGCAGCTCGGTCAGCGACGCCCCGAATTCAACGTCGCTCACGCCCGGCCGCTGCACCGCCGCCACGATGGCGTACTGGGTTTTATCTTTGACTTCACTTTGCATGCTGCGTTTGCTTCTGTTGAATGGGCGGGGGCAGATAGTACCCGCCAAAACCAAGGGCGCCGGTCTTGAGTGTGCACAGGCCTGCAGGCCAAAACCTGCGGCGAGCCGGGCGATATTCACCATGCAGAGGCGCGCAGCGGCGTCCGACCTGGATTCGGCGCGGGCGCATGCGGGCTCGCGTGAACGTGTTTTGATGGTGCTGGCCTGCCAAATCGTGAAAATCGTGACAGACTGCCGCGACCCGAAAGTTCCGAATTTCTTGCCCTGGCGGATACTGCGCAGGTCGAGTTGTTGATTTCCAGCGACCCGAATCTGGTTGTTATGCCTCCCTGGCGAGGAATGCCGATTCTCGCCGCCAGCCGCTTTGGGGTTGGCATTCGTCAGCTTCTTGGAGTTCACCATGACCTACCGCGCCCTCTATCTCGCCAACACCCCCGAATTTTCCGCCCAGGTGGCGGAACTGGACGACCGGCTTGCGGGGAACCTGCCCGAAGGCGACGTCGAGTTGCAGGTCGACTACTCGACGCTGAACTACAAGGACGCGCTGGCGATCTGCAATGCCGGCCCGGTCGTGCGGACTTGGCCGATGGTCGCCGGCATCGACGCGGCTGGCAGGGTGGCCCGCTCGACGCATCCGGATTTCCAGCCCGGCGACGCGGTGGTGTTGAACGGCTGGGGGCTGGGCGAAACGCGCTGGGGCGGCCTGGCGCAGCGCACGCGGGCGCCGGGCGATTGGCTGGTGAAGCTGCCGGCGCCGCTGACGCCGCGCGACGCCGCCGCCATCGGCACCGCCGGCTATACCGCGGCAATGTGCGTGCAGGCATTGGAACGGCACGGACTGCAGCCGCAAGACGGGCCGATTCTGGTCACCGGTGCGACGGGCGGCGTCGGTTCGATTGCGCTGATGCTGCTGGCGCGCGCCGACTTCGAAGTGCATGCCTTGACCGGCAAAGCGGATCACGCCTATCTCACCGGCCTGGGGGCGGCCGTGGTGCTCGACCGGAGCGAACTGGCCGCGCCGGGCAAGCCTTTGCAGAAGGAACGCTATGCCGGCGTCGTCGATGCGCTGGGCAGCCACGCGCTGGCCAACGCCTGCGCGCAACTGCAGCGCAACGGCGCGGTGGCGGCCTGCGGCCTGGCGATGGGCATGGATTTTCCGGCCAGCGTCGCGCCCTTCATCCTGCGCGGCATCACGCTGTATGGCATCGATTCGGTCTATGCCAGTCCGGCGCGGCGGCAAGCCGCCTGGGCGCGCCTGGCGGACGGCCTCGATCTGGCCATGCTGGCCGGCATCGCGCATGAAATCGGGCTGTCCGAGACCGTGGCCGCCGCCGCGAAGATACTCGCCGGCCAGATGACCGGGCGCTTCGTCGTCGATGTGAATCGTTGAACGCCGCGAGGCAGGCGTCTGCGGCCTGGCGCGGCTCGAATCGGGCTCGACCCGGCGGGGAGAGCGATCAGTATTGATCTGCCGCCCAGCCGTCCAGTTGGCTGCACGCTTCCGGATTGGGTTTGGTCGCGGTCCGGCCCAACATCGGCGTATAGCAGAGGTATTCGTTGCCTTGTTCGTCGGACAGGTTGCGCAGCGGCATTTCGCCCAGTTCCTCGTAGCCGCGCGCATCCATCATGATGAACTGGTAATCCTCGCCGACGCAGATTTCCAGCTTGCCGCCGTTGCCCGCGCCATATTTGGCCCACCAGGTTTCGGGGTCGGCGCCGTCATAGAACGGCGGCATGGCTTGGTCGCTACTTTGATGCCAGGCCAAGATGGTGGGGTTCTGCATCTGGTTTTCCCGGGCTATCCCTTTGGCGAGGAGGCTGGCACTCTGGAAATTGAGCGCGTCGCCTTGATAGTCGATATGAATGTTGCGCATCGTTGTTCCTTTCGTTGGTGGATGTGAAGTGGCGGCACGATCCCGGCACGGCACGTTCTTTTTATACCCGAATACTTGACTAAAGTATTCGGGTAATTGCGGCGTATCGTTTCTCGCCGGCCGGTACGCCGTCGGCACTATCCCGTCACGTGTATGATCCAGACTCATACCAGGGTGAATTTGCCGCCCCGATCCCTTCGCCGCAGTCCGGAATATGGCTTCCGGGCGTCCGGGCAGATCCGTCCAGAGCACTCCGATCATGGTCATCGTCAGCGTGGCGTCTTGCCGCCTGGCGCAAAGCATCCGCTCGTCGAGCGGATGGGAGAACGACGTGGGATCAGCGCGCAAGTCGGGCCTTTTCAATCGCTTCAAATCCTGGCGGCAGAACAGGCTGCGCGTGCGCGGAAACGGCGCGCCGGGCCGTGCCGGGCATGATGAACCGCCGTTGCGGGCCGAATTGTTCAGCGCCGAGCAGATGGCGCGGCACGGCGTGCGCCTCGCCGCCGCCCATCGCTTGGCGCCGGGACGCGTGCCGGATCAGTTGCTGGCGCGACTGGCCGCGAACGAAGCCGTGCTGCTCGAAACCTTCGGCCGGCTGACGCTGGCGGTCAAGGCGAAGCAGCGCATCACGCCCGCCGGGGAGTGGCTGCTCGACAACTTCTATCTCATCGAAGAGCAGATTCGCACCGCCCGACGCCATTTGCCCAAGGGCTACAGCCGGGAGCTGCCGAGCCTGGACGAGGGGGCGTCACGCGGCTTGCCGCGCGTCTACGACATCGCCCTGGAGACCATCGCCCACGGCGACGGCCGCGTGGACCCGGACAGCCTGAGCCGTTTCGTCGTGGCCTACCAGACGATCACCCCCCTCAAGCTGGGCGAGTTGTGGGCCATACCGATCATGCTGCGCCTGGCGCTGATCGAGAATTTGCGCCGCGTCGCGGTGCATATCGCGGCCGGCAGGCAGGAGCGGGATATTGCCGTCACCTGGGCGGAAGCGCTGATCGATATCGCGCACACGGATGCCAAGAGCCTGATTCTGGTGATCGCGGACATGGCGTATTCGAAGCCGCCGATGACGGCGCCCTTCGTGTCCGAGTTCTCGCGTCGCCTGCAAGGCCAGGGCCCCGCCCTGGCTTTGCCGTTGACCTGGGTCGAACAGCAGCTGGCCGAGTCGGGCCTGAGCATCGAGCAATTGGTGCGCGCCGGCAATCAGCAGCAGGCGGCCGACCAGGTGTCGATCAGCAACAGCATCGGCAGTCTGCGCCTGCTCGGCAGCACCGACTGGCGCGAGTTCGTCGAGGCGATGAGCGTGGTCGAACAGAGCCTGCGCACGGACCCGGCCGCGGCCTACGCCGGCATGGATTTCGCCAGTCGCGACCGTTACCGGCACGCCGTCGAACGCATCGCGAAAGCCAGCGGCCTGGCCGAACCGACGGTGACGAGCCTCGCCATCGAGCTCGCGCGTGAGGGTGCGGCCCGGAGCGGGGACGCGGACAGGGCGGCCCATGTCGGTTATTACCTGATCGACGGCGGCCGCGCCGAACTGGAAGCCGCCAGTCGGATGCGGCTGTCCCCGGCGGCGGCGCTGCGGCGCGGCTTGGGCCGATTTCCGTTGCTGCTGTACCTGGGTTCGAGCGCGCTGCTCACGCTGCTGCTGGGCGCCGGCCTGTTGGCGCTGGCGCGAACGGATGGTCTGGCCGCCGGCTTGGCGCCTTGGACATGGCTGCCGCTGGGCGTCCTTGCTTTGCTGGCGGGCGGCCAGCTGGCGCTGGCGCTGGTGAACTGGCTGGCCACTCTGGTGGCGTCGCCGCAGCCGCTGCCGCGCATGGACTACTCCGCCGGCATTCCGCCACATGCGCGCGCGCTGGTGGTGGTGCCGACCATGCTCACCAGCCTGCGCGGCATCGACAGCCTGGCCGAGGCGCTGGAAGTCCGGTTTTTGGCCAATCGCGACGGCAATCTGCGCTTCGGGCTGCTGACCGATCTGCGCGACGCCGCCGAGGAAACCCTGGCGGCCGATGCGCCATTGCTGGCTTTGGCCCGGCAGCGCATCGAAGCCCTGAACGCGCAATACGCGGCTAATAGCAACCCCAGTGGCAGCCCCGACGGCCACCCCGGCGGCGACATCTTCTTTCTGCTGCACCGTCCGCGCCGCTGGAATCCGCACGACAAGATCTGGATGGGTTACGAGCGCAAGCGCGGCAAGCTGGCGGACTTGAATGCCTTGTTGCGGTCGGGCCAGCGCGACGGTTTCTCGCTGCTGGTCGGCGATACCGCAGCGCTCGTCGGCATCAAGTACGTCATCACCCTGGACACCGACACGCAACTGCCGCGCGACGCCGCGCAGCAGTTCGTCGGCGCCATGGCGCATCCGCTCAACCGTCCGGTCTACGACGCCTCCCTGGGGCGGGTCAGCGCGGGCTACGGCATTCTGCAGCCGCGCGTCAGCGTCAGCCTGGCCGGCGCCAGCCTGTCGCGCTACGCCCGCCTGAACGGCGGCGAGCCGGGCATCGACCCGTATACCCGCACCGTTTCCGACGTCTACCAGGACGCCTTCCAGGAAGGCTCGTTCATCGGCAAGGGCATCTACGACATCGACGCCTTCGAGCAATCGCTCAAGGACCGCTTCCCCGAAAACCGCATCCTCAGCCATGACCTGCTGGAAGGCTGTTACGCCCGGGCCGGGTTGTTGAGCGACGTGCAGTTGTATGAGGAATATCCGGCTCGCTACGACGCCGACGTCAACCGCCGCTACCGCTGGATACGCGGCGATTGGCAGCTCGCGGCCTGGCTGTTGCCGTGGGCGCCCGGCCCCGACGGCCGCTACCGCAAGAATGCGCTGTCCGCGCTGTCGCGCTGGAAGTTGTTCGACAACCTGCGCCGCAGCCTGGCGCCGGCGGTGTTGACGCTGCTGCTGCTGCTGGGCTGGGCGTCGCTTGCCTCGGCCGCCGTATGGACGCTGGCGGTGCTCGGCGTGCTGCTGATCCCGCCGGTGCTGGCCGTCCTGCTGGATTTGCTGCGCAAACCGGACGACATGCGGCCGGGCCAGCATCTCGCCGCCGCCGCCCATGGCGCTGGCCAGCGTTTCCTGCAGGCGGGGCTGGCGCTGGTGACGCTGCCGCATGAGGCGTACTACAGCCTGGACGCGATCCTGCGCACCCTGGCGCGCCTGCTGGTCAGCAAGCAGCGCCTGCTGGAATGGAACCCCTCCGGCGAACAGGAACGCACAAGCCAATCGCCGGGCCGTGCCAAGATTGACTCGGCCGCGAGCGGGGGCGGGGCGCGGGCGCAGACATTCAGTCGCACGGATATGGCCGCCTCGTTCCGCAACATGGGGTTCGCCCCCGCGCTCGCCGTCGCTACGACCATCACCCTGGCGGCGGCGAACCCGGCGGCGCTGGCCGTGGCCGCCCCGATCCTGCTGCTGTGGCTGGCCTCCCCCGCCATCGCCTGGTGGATCAGCCTGCCGCTGGCCCGCCGCGAGGCCCGGCTGAGCAGCGAACAGACCCGTTTTCTCGGCCGCATCGCGCGCAAGACCTGGGCCTTTTTCGAAACCTTTGTCGGTCCGGACGACCACTGGCTGCCGCCGGACAACTACCAGGAATATCGCGAGGCGACGCTGGCGCATCGCACCTCGCCGACCAACATGGGCCTGGCGCTGCTGGCCAACCTGGCGGCGCACGACTTCGGCTACATCCCGGCCGGCGCGCTGCTGCAGCGCACGACGCGCAGCCTGGCGACGATGGCGGGACTGGAGCGCCACCGCGGCCATTTCTACAACTGGTACGACACCCAGTCGCTGCAGGCGCTGCACCCGGTCTACATCTCGACGGTGGACAGCGGCAACCTGGCCGGCCATCTGCTGACCCTGCGTCCGGGCCTGCTCGCCTTGCTGGATCGTCCGATCCTGGAACCGCGCTGGCTGGAAGGCCTCGGCGACACGCTCGGAATCCTGGCGCTGGCGGCGGGCGATGCGGCGCCGGCCGCGCTGGCCGCGGTGGCCAGATTCCGACTGGATCTCGAATCCGCCGATGCGGCCCGGCCGGACACCTTGCCGGCGGCTCGCCTGCTGCTCGAGCGGCTGCTGCAGGCCGCTGCGGCGATCGCTGCCGAAGTGAATGCCGATGCTGTAGAGGGGGAACCCGAGAGCGAGGCAAGTTGGTGGGCGAAGGCGTTGCTGCGGCAATGCCGCGCCCAGCGCGACGAGCTGGCGTTGCTGGCGCCGTGGGGCGAGCTGGCGCCGGCGCCGGAGGGAATCGGCGAGTTGCCGGAGTGCCACACGATCCCGACATTGCGCGCCCTGGCCGGGTTCGATGCGGCTTTGTCGAGCCGCTTGGCGACGCTTCAGCAGGCCGAACTGACGCCCGTGCAGACGCGATGGCTGGCCGAATTGCGCCGGCACGCGGCGGCAGGCAGCCAGCGCGCGCAGGCGCGTATCGCGGCGATCCAGGGCTTGGTGCGGCAAGCCGGCGAACTCGCGCAGATGGAATACGGCTTCCTGTACGACACGTCATCGCGACTGCTCAGCATCGGCTACAGCGTGGAGGAGCGGCGGCGGGACGCGAGTTTCTACGACCTGCTGGCCTCGGAGGCCCGCCTGGCGGTGTTCGTCGCCATCGCGCAGGGGCAGTTGCCGCAGGACAGCTGGTTCGCCCTCGGGCGCCTGCTCACCAGCGCCGGCGGCGAGCCGATCCTGCTGTCGTGGAGCGGCTCGATGTTCGAGTACCTGATGCCGCAACTGGTGATGCCGACCTACGCAAACACGCTGCTCGACCAGACCACCCGTGCGGCAGTGGCGCGGCAGATCGATTACGGGCGCCAGTGCGGCTTGCCCTGGGGGGTGTCGGAATCCGGCTACAACGCGGTGGACGTGCATCTGAACTACCAGTACCGCGCCTTCGGCGTGCCTGGCCTGGGGCTGAAACGCGGGCTCGGCGAGGATCAGGTGGTGGCGCCTTATGCCGCGGCCATGGCGCTGATGGTGGCGCCGGAGGCGGCCTGCCTGAATCTGCAACGCCTCGCCGGCATCGGCGCGGAAGGGCGCTTCGGCTTTTTCGAGGCCATCGACTACACCCCGGCGCGGCAGCGGCGCGGCGAACCGCATGCGCTGTTGCATTCCTACATGGCGCATCACCAGGGCATGAGCCTGTTGGCCTTGACCACGTTGCTGCTGGACCGGCCGATGCAGAAGCGCTTCGCCGCCGACCCGCTGTTCCAGGCCACGCTGCTGTTGTTGCAGGAGCGGATTCCCAAGGCCACCTCGTTTTATGTCCATACCGCCGACCTCAGCGGCGTACAGGCCGGCGCGGCCAGTCCGCAGATGCCGATCCGTGTGCTGGACGATCCCGCCACGCCGCAGCCGGAAGTGCAGTTGCTGTCCAACGGCCGCTATCACGTCATGCTCACCGCCGCGGGCGGCGGTTACAGCCGCTGGCAGGATCTGGCGCTGACGCGCTGGCGCGAGGACGCCACCCGCGATCATTGGGGCGCGTTCTGTTTTCTGCGCGATGTAGCCAGCGGTGCGATCTGGTCGACCGCGCACCAGCCCACGTTGCGCCGCGCGCAGCACTACGAGGCGATCTTCTCCGAAGGACGCGCGGAGTTCCGCCGCCGCGATAGCGGGACAGAGCAGGGCGAAGACTTCGACTTCGATACCCATAGCGATATCGTCGTGTCGCCGGAAGACGACATCGAACTGCGCCGGGTGCGCATCACCAATCGCGCCGCCGCCCGCCGCAGCATCGAGATCACCAGCTATGCCGAGGTGGTGCTGGCGCCCCCCGCCGCCGACGATCTGCATCCGGCATTCAGCAATCTCTTCGTGCAGACCGAGATCGTGCCGACGCGCCAGGCCATCCTGTGCACGCGCCGTCCACGCTCGCACGACGAGCGCTCGCCGTGGCTGTTTCACCTGATGGCGGTGCATGACGCAGCAGTTTCAGGCTTCGCCTACGAGACCGACCGGGCGCAGTTCATCGGCCGCGGCCGCAGCGTCGCCTCGCCGCGGGCGCTGGATGCCGACGCGGCGCTGTCCGGCAGCCAGGGTTCCGTGCTCGACCCGGTGGCGGCCATCCGCTGCCGGATCAGCCTGGAACCCGGGCAATCGGCCAACGTAGACCTGGTCTACGGCATCGGCGACAGCCGCGCCGCCGCCTTGGGCCTGGTGGAGAAATATCAGGACCGCTGTCTGGCCGATCGCGTCTTCGACCTGGCCTGGACCCACGCCCAGGTGGTGTTGCGCCAGATCGACGCCGGCGAAGCGGACGCCCAGCTCTACGGGCGTCTGGCCAATTCGATTCTTTACGCCCATGCCGGACTGCGCGCCGACAGCAGCGTCCTGATGCGTAACCGGCGCGGCCAATCCGGTCTCTGGGGCTATGCGATATCTGGCGACCTGCCCATCGTGCTGCTGCGCATCGCCGATTTGGCCAATATCGAACTGGTGCGCCAACTCATCCAGGCGCACGCCTATTGGCGCCTGAAGGGGCTGGCGGTGGATCTGGTGATCTGGAACGAGGATCGGGCCGGTTACCGGCAGGTGCTGCAGGAACAGATACTGGGCCTGGTGGCGGTGGGCCTGGAAACCCAGGCGATGGACCGGCCGGGCGGCATCTTCGTACGCTCGGCGGAACAGATCGCGGAGGAAGACCGCACGCTGTTCCAGGCTGTCGCCCGCGTCATCCTGAGCGACAGCCGCGGCAGCCTGGCGGAACAGGTCGACCGTTCCGCACCCGTGCAGGCGCGCGTGCCCCGCCTCGTACCCAGCCACCTGCCCGAGTCGTCCGCGGACTTCGACCTGCCACAGCGCGACCTGATTCTGGCCAACGGCATCGGCGGCTTCACCCCGGACGGACGCGAGTACGTCATCACCACCACGGCCGCGCAGCTGACGCCGGCGCCATGGGTCAATGTGCTGGCCAACCCGAACTTCGGCAGCGTCATCTCGGAGAGCGGCCAGGCCTATACCTGGGGCGAGAACGCGCACGAATTCCGCCTGACGCCCTGGCATAACGATCCGGTCTGCGACCCCAGCGGCGAGGCTTTTTACCTGCGCGACGAGGAAAGCGGCCAGTTCTGGTCGCCCACCCCTTTACCCAGGCGCGGCGCGACGCCCTACGTCAGCCGGCACGGCTTCGGCTACAGCGTGTTCGAGCACAGCGAGGGCGGCATCCGCTCCGAACTGTGGGTCTATGTCGCCACCGACGCGGCGGTCAAGTTCTGCGTGCTCAAGCTGCGCAACGTTTCCGGCCGGCCGCGCCGGCTGTCCGCCACCGGCTATGTCGAATGGGTGCTGGGCGATCTACGCCCGAAATCGGCCATGCACGTGACCACCGCGATCGATCCCTACAGCGGCGCGCTCTACGCCAGCAACACCTACAACGCCGAGTTTCCTAACCGGGTCGCCTTCTTCGACGTGGACGCTGCGGACCGCTCGGTAACCTGCGACCGCGCCGAGTTCATCGGCCGCAACGGCAGCCTGGAGAATCCGGCGGCGATGGCGCGCAGCCACCTGTCCGGCAAGCTGGGCAGCGGCCTGGACCCCTGCGCCGCGATTCAGGTGCGCTTCGATCTGGCCGATGGCCAGGGACGCGAAATCGTTTTCCGGCTCGGCCTGGGCGGCGAGGGCGGCCATCTCGATGCCAATCATCTGGTGCAGCGTTTCCGCGGCGCCGATGCCGCCCGGCGCGCCCTGGAAGCCGTCTGGCAGTACTGGAACCACACGCTCGGCGCGGTGCAGGTGGAAACGCCGGACGAGTCGCTCAACGTGCTCAGCAACGGCTGGCTGCTGTATCAGACGCTGGCCTGCCGGATGTGGGCGCGCAGCGGCTATTATCAGTCGGGCGGCGCCTTCGGCTTCCGCGACCAGTTGCAGGACGCGATGGCGCTGGTGCACGCCGAACCCCGGCTGCTGCGCGCGCAACTGCTGCTGTGCGCCGGCCGCCAGTTCCGCGAAGGCGATGTCCAGCACTGGTGGCACCCGCCGGCCGGCCGCGGCGTGCGCACGCATTGTTCCGACGACTATCTGTGGCTGGCCCTGGCCACCTGCCGCTATGTGCAGAGCACCGGCGACACCGGCGTGCTGGACGAGTCCGCGGCCTACCTGGAGGGCCGCCCGCTCAATCCGGACGACGATTCCTATTACGATCTGCCCGGCCATTCCGGGCTTGCGGAGAACCTCTATCAGCACTGCGTGCGCGCCATCCGCCATGGCATGAGTTTCGGCGAGCGCGGCCTGCCGCTGATCGGCACCGGCGACTGGAACGACGGCATGAACCGGGTCGGCATTGGCGGCAAGGGAGAAAGCGTCTGGCTGGGCTTCTTCCTGTACGAAGTGCTGCGCCGCTTCGGCGAGCTGGCGCGACAGCGCGGCGATTCCGCCTTCGCCGAGTACTGTGCGGCGGCTGGCCGGCGCCTGGGCGAGGCCATCGAGCAACACGGCTGGGACGGCGCCTGGTACCGCCGCGCCTGGTTCGACGACGGCACGCCGCTCGGCTCGGCGGACAGCGCCGAATGCCGGATCGATTCGATTTCGCAAAGCTGGGCCGTGCTGTCCGGGGCCGGCGATGCCGAGCGCTGCCGTCAGGCGATGCAGGCGGTGGACGAGCGGCTGGTGCGCCGCGAGCACGGGCTGATCCAGTTGCTCGATCCGCCCTTCGACCGGACTGAGCTGGACCCGGGTTACATCAAGGGCTACGTGCCGGGCGTGCGCGAGAACGGCGGCCAGTACACGCATGGCGCGATCTGGGCGGCCATGGCCTTCGCCGCCCTGGGCGACAGCCGCCGCGCCTGGGAACTGGCGACCCTGATCAACCCGGCCAACCATGCCAAGTCGGCGGACGCCATCGCCAGCTACAAGGTGGAGCCCTACGTCATGGCCGCCGACGTCTACGCCGTGGCGCCGCACATCGGCCGCGGCGGCTGGACTTGGTACACCGGCTCGGCCGGCTGGATGTACCGGCTGATCGTCGAATCGCTGCTCGGTCTGCGCCTCGAAGCGGGCCGCCTGCATGTCGCGCCCTGCCTGCCTGCACATTGGGCCGGCTGCACGATCCACTACCGCTACCGGGAGACGGTCTATCACATTGCCGTTTCGCAAACGCCTGCCGGCGATGACGGCGGCGGTGACGTGACGAGCGTGACGGTCGACGGCGTCGCACAGCGCGGTCTTGCGATCGCCCTGGTGGATGACCAGCGGGAACATGCGGTTGCGGTGAGCGTGCAGGCGCGCCGCAAAACAGCCGCGTAGGCGGCCTCGACGCGCTTAAGCGTCCGTTAAGCCAGGAGCGGAACAATGTCCGGGCCAACGCTCTCTGATGGGCTGATGCGGCGGGCGCCGCATCCCGCCACGGTCAACCTGGCCCCCTGTCTTTGCAAACGGAACGTTCAATGGCCTACACCGAGCAACAAGTCACCTCGATCCGCAAATGGTCGGACAAGACCTTCAGCTTTACCACCACGCGCCCGGATGATTTCCGGTTTGAAAACGGCGAGTTCGTCACGCTGGGTCTGCGTCGCGAGGGCAAACTCATCGCCCGCGCCTACTCCATCGTTTCGCCCAAGGACGCCGACCAGCTCGAGTTTCTCAGCATCCACGTGCCGGATGGCCCGTTGACCAGCCGACTGGCGCAAATCCGCGCGGGCGAGGGGATATGGATCAACAGCAAGGCGACGGGTTCGCTGACCCTCAAGTATCTGCAGCCGGGTCGTCATCTTTTTCTGCTGGCGACCGGCACCGGCCTGGCCCCCTTCATGAGCCTGATACGCGATCCGCAGGTGTACGAGCGTTATCAGAAAGTGATTCTGGTGCACACCGTGCGCAGCCGGGCCGAATTGGCCTATTTCGATGCGATCAACGATCTGGCCGATGATCAGTTGCGCTATGTCCCGACGGTGACCCGCGAACCGTTTCAGACGCAGGCGCGCTGTTCCGACCTGTTTCGTTCGGGTGAGCTGTGCGCCATGCTGGGTCTGCCGTCCGCCGAAGCGGAGCACGATCGCGTGATGCTGTGCGGCAATCCGGACATGCTGGATGAAATGAAGGAACACCTCGAGTCGCAGTTCTGGACGATGACCAACTACCGGGGCGTCGGCACGTTTACCGTCGAAAAGGCATTTGTCGTGCAGCGGGACGACTGATTTTTGGTCGTCGAGCCGCGTGCCGGCTGCCGCCGTCGCACCCATGCTGCCCAAGGCTGGCGGTATTCCGCTCGGGCCTTGTAAAGTTCGGCATTCCTCAACCTCGCGCCTGTTCCGCCATGACGCCTGCAACCCCACGTTACTACCCGCACGGCATCGTGACCTTGGATGCCGAATATCAGCGTCCCGGCCTGGCCGCCGTGCATCTGATCGTCGAACAGGGCCGCGCCGCCATCATCGATACCGGCACCAACAGCGCCGTGCCGCACGTGCTGGCTGCGCTGGCCGGGCTGGGCATAGCGCCGGAAGGCGTGGATTACGTCATCGTCACGCATGTGCATCTCGATCACGCCGGCGCCGCGGGCGCGTTGCTTGCGGCGTGTCCGCACGCCAAGCTGGTCGTGCACCCGCGCGGTGCGCCGCATATGATCGACCCGACCAAGCTGGTGCAGGGGGTCAAGGCGGTCTACGGCGAAGCGGCGTTTGAGCAGTTCTACGGCGAGATCGTGCCCGCGCCGGCGGAGCGGGTGATCGCGGCCGACGTGCTGGGAAGCGCCGGCTACACGCTCGACTTCAACGGCCGCCGGCTGGATTTCTTCGATACGCCGGGCCATGCCCGCCACCACTATGGCATCCATGACCTCGCCAGCAACAGCCTGTTCACCGGCGACACCTTCGGCATTTCCTATCGCGAATTCGATGTCGACGGGGTGCCGTTCATCTTCCCCACCACGACGCCGGTGCAGTTCGAGCCGGATGCGCTGCATGCGTCGATAGACCGATTGATCGCGCGCAATGCCGCCGCCGCCTATCTGACCCATTACGGCCGCATCGAGAATTTGCCGGCGCTGGCGCCGACTCTGCATGCGTTGATCGATGAGTTCGTCGCGTTGGCGCTGGCGGCTGCCGGCCCGGCGCGACAAGAGGCGTTGCAGCAGGCGATGTACGACCTGTTGCTGGCGCGGCTGCGCGCGCACGGCTGCAAGCTGGATGACACGACTTGCCGCGCGCTGCTGGCCAACGACGTGGAACTCAACTGCCAGGGCTTGTTGTTCTGGCGTGACCGCGCATCGCGCGCCTGAAGGATGAGCATCCGGTCGGCGACCAGGTGTTGCAGCACGTTGCCCAAGTTCTGAGCGCGAACCTGCGCGCCACCGAGGTCGTTGGTGAAAAACCGGCGAACGGGTTGACCTCGCCGATCAGGCGCTCTATCTGGCTAAGGCGGGCGGCCGCAACCGGGTTGAAAAGTCGTTAACTGAAAAGCCGCTGCCGGGCTGATGGCGATGCCGCAGTCGGCTTATAGCCAGCTGTCGATTTTCTTCCGGTCCGGCACGCTGCCGGCATGGACGACTTTGCCGTCGATGACGACACCGGGCGTGGACATGACGCCGTAACCCAGGATGGCGGCCATGTCTTCGATTTTCTCCAGCTCGACGTCGACGCCGCGCGCCTGCGCGGCGTCCTTGATCAGCTGGTAGGTGGTCTGGCAGTTGCGGCAGCCGCTGCCCAGAATCTTGATGTTTTTCATGCTGCGATCTCCGGTTTGACGGCCTCGATGTCGGCCGAGGCGATGAAGTGTTCGATGCCGCGACCCGGCGCCCAGTGCTGAATGTATTCGCGGCTGGCTTGTTTCGCTGTGATACGGATGGCCTTGAAGCCGGCCGCCGCCAGCATCGCCGCAAGATCGTCGACTTTTGCCGCGCCGGCGACACAGCCGGTATAGAGCGCGACTTCGGCCAACATGGCTTCAGGCAGTTCGGCGGTCTGCACGATGTCGGAAATCGCCAGGCGGCCACCGGGCTTCAGCACGCGATACGCATCGCGGAATACCTGCGCCTTGTCCGGCGACAGGTTGATCACGCAATTGGACAGGATGACGTCGATGCTGGCATCGGCCACCGGCAGGTATTCAATTTCGCCGAGCCGGAATTCGACGTTGGGGAAGCCGGCTTTTGCGGCGTTGGCGCGCGCTTTCGAGATCATGTCCGGCGTCATGTCGACGCCGATCACGCGGCCTTGCGGGCCGACCGCGCGCGCGGCCAGGAAACAGTCGAAACCGGCGCCGCTGCCAAGATCGAGCACGGTTTCGCCCGCTTTCAGCGCCGCAATGGCCTGCGGATTTCCGCAGCCCAGGCCGAGGTTGGCGCCGGCCGGTACGGCGGCGGCGTCGTCTGCGCTATAGCCGATGCCGCGCGACAACAGGTCAGCGACCGACTGATCGGAAGGCGCGCAGCAGCCCCCGGCCGCCGCGGCCGGCGCGCAGCCGCAGCCGGCGGTCGCCAGTGTGGGATCGTCGGCGCGCGCAACGGCGCCGTAGGCGTTGCGCACGTGCCGGCGGATGTCGTCATGCTGGAGCGCGGACATGTCGGGCCTCAGCAGCAGGATTGGCCGGATTGGGTCGGCGTACAGCAGGGGCCTTCCGCTACGGCGATATTGGCGAACGGGTCGACAGGCCGCTTCGGCTGGGCCGCTTGCATCGTTTGCGCATAGGCCGCATCGAAACTGGCGTCCATGGCTTGCGCGGCTTCGTCGCGGATATGGCGGGCGATCTCGATGACGCTGTCGATCTGCTCGCGGCTGACGCCGTATTGCTTGAGGCGGTCGACCTGACAGAGGCCTTGTTTGGGATGATTCGACGCGATGTTGGCGGCCAGGGAAACCAGCGCGACGATGGACGGATGCAATTGGGCAGTCATGCGATGACACTCCTCAAGGCGTTGAACAGGACGCCGACCGCCACGAAGGCGGCGGCGAGGTAGGCGGCGAACAGGCCGAGCAGCGGCCATTTGACGACTTTGCGCAGGATCAGCATTTCCGGCAGCGACAGCGCGACCACCGCCATCATGAAGGCCAGTACGGTGCCGAGCGGCACGCCTTTGCCGAGCAGGGCTTCCGCCACCGGGATGATGCCGACGGCGTCGGAATACATCGGCACGCCGACCAGCACCGCGACGATGACCGACAGCACGCTGCCGTCGCCGGCGATGCGGGCGACGAAGTCCGCCGGCACATAGCCGTGGATGAGCGCACCGACGCCGACGCCGATGAACACATATTTCCAGATCCGGCCGACGATCTGGCGCACCTCGCTCCAGGCGTAGTCGTGGCGGCCGCGCAGGCTGTTGTCGCGTTCGCTTGCCGGCGCCTCGCCGATCTGGATTTTCCAGACGTAGTCTTCCACCCAGCGTTCCGGTTTGAACGCCTGCAACACGTAGCCGCCGATAAAGGCGATGCTGAGACCGGTGAGCACATAGATCAGCGTCATCTGCCAGCCGATGACGCCGGCCAGCACCGCGATCGCTGCCAGATCGACCATCGGACTGGCGATCAGGAACGACAACGTGACGCCGAGCGGTATGCCGGCTTCGACGAAGCCGATGAACAGCGGAATCGACGAGCAGGAACAGAACGGCGTCACCGCGCCCAGACCCACCGCCATCAGGCGTGCGCCGGGACCGGAGCGGCCGCGCATCATCAGGCGCACCCGTTCCGGCGTCAGCAGTGCGCGCAACCAGCCCATCAGGTAGATCACCACGGTCAGCAGCACGAGAATCTTCGCCACGTCCATGACGAAGAAATGCAGCGCCGCGCCGAGCGGCGACTCCGGCGACAGGCCGGCGAAATCGAAGATGAGCAGAGCGGCGAGGGCGTCGAACATGCTTGTCCTATTCGGAATCGGCGTGCGGCAGCATCACGTCTTCGGCGCGTGCCGGCAGGGCGGGAATCAACCAGGCGAACACGGCCGTGGCGGCGAAGGCGCCGAGCAATTGCGCGACGATGAAACCGGAGGCGTCGATCGGCCGAATGCCGGCGAAGGTGTCGGAGGCGGCACGCGCCAGCGTCACTGCCGGGTTGGCGAACGAAGTCGACGCGGTAAACCAGTACGCCGCCGTGATGTAAGCGCCGACCACGAACGGCGTCACCGACGGTCGGCTCTTCACCGTGCCCCAGATCACCGCGAGCAGGCCGAAGGTGGCGACGAACTCGCTCCACAGTTGCGGCAAGCCGGCGCGTTCGTGCTGCGAGGCGAAGAACAGCGGCAGATCGAACATGGCGTGCGCCGCCGCGACGCCGGCGAACGCGCCCAGCACCTGAGCGACGAGATAAGCCGGAACCTCGCGCCAGGGCAGTCCGCCCTGCCAGGCATCGGCCAGCGTCACCGCCGGGTTGAAATGCGCGCCGGAAATCGGCCCGAAGGTCAGGATCAACGCGGTCAGGCCGGCGCCGGTGGCCAGGGTGTTGGCCAGCAACGCGAGGGCGACGTTGCCGCCCGCCAGGCGCTCGGCCATGATGCCCGAACCCACCACCACGGCGAGCAGAAACGCGGTGCCGAGCGCTTCGGCGGTGAGTTTGCGGGCGAGCGGCATGTCAGAGGCCGAATTCGCTTTTGACGGCAGCCAGCAGCCGCGTGCGAATGTCGTCACGCACCGCGATGAAGCTGTCCAGCGGCTCGCCGTGCGGGTCGTGGAAGGGCAGATGAAGGCTCTTCACCGGGCGCGGGAAGATCGGACAGGTTTCCTTGGCGTTGTCGCACACGGTGACGACCAGATCGATGTCCTGGTTCATCACCGCGTCGACATCTTTCGGGTAAAGCCCGTCAGTGTTCAATCCGGCCAGCTTGAGCGCCTCGATGGCGCCATCGGCCACCTTGGGTTGCGGTTTGGTGCCGGCGGAAAGGGCATGAACCTGGCCGGCCAGGTCGTGGTTGAGCAGCACTTCGGCCATTTGGGAACGGCATGAATTGCCGGTGCAGAGGATCAGGACGGTTTTCATTAGGGTGGCTTTCGCAGCGTGGGAAATCAGGCGGTCAGGCGCAGGTTCGGCAGCTCAGATCGGGCGTTGCAGCTTCCGCCGGCATCCCCTCTTTCATGTGCCACAGCACGCGCACGGCCCAGGCCGGCAGATCGGGATGCAGGCGGTAATGCATCCAGACGCCTTCGCGCCGGGTCAGCACCAGGCCGGCTTCGCGCAGCACGCCGAGATGGCGGGAAACCTTGGGTTGCGGCGCGTCGAGCGCGGCGTTCAGGTCGCACACGCAGCGTTCGTCGTGGATCAACAGCAAGGCCAGGATACGCCGCCGGATCGGGTCGTTGAGAGCTTCGAAGAACGCCTGTTGATCGGTGTTCATATTCGTCAAGACAGATGGTGATTAACGGTGCTGCAGCTTATTACCGTTTGTATATATCTGTCAAAACGAATTTATAGGAGCGAGGTTGCCTCGCTCCGAGGCTGCCGGATTACCACATCGCAAACAGCTTGCCGTCTTCCACTTTGGTTTCAAACGCCTTCAGCGGATGCTTGCCCTTGTCGATACAGGCGCCGCTACGAATATCGAATTTCCACAAGTGCTTCGGACAGGTCAGCGTCATGCCGTCCAGCGCCAGATGCGGAATGTTGGTGACCTGGTGCGGGCAGTGCGAGTCGTAGACCTTGTAGGTCTCGCCCTCACGATAGACGAACACCGCCCGCACGCCGCAATCGACCCGCCGCACCTCGCCATTGGCCAGGTCCGCCGCAGCCATCACCTCGCGCCATTGCGGCAGGCTGTTGATCAGTTCCGGCGAGAACTCCGGCATGTCCATTTCCAGCAGAATCTCGGCGGCCCAGACGATCTTGGCCAACCCCAAGGCCGGGAACGCCATCAGCAGCGCATCGACGACCTCCATCGGCGTGCAGCCCTCGCGCAGCGCGCGCATCAGGTATTGCTTGAAGCCCGGCTCGGTCTGGGCGTACACCTTGGTGATGACCGAAATCAGATTGCGGGTCTTCGGGTCGAGATGCTTGCCGGTGTCCTTGAGGAACTTGAAATAGTGGCCGAGGGCGTCGCCGCGCACGGCGATCAGATAATTGAGTGCGTCGCTCATGAAATGCTCCTGCTGAGGTGGGGAAAATGAAACCGCCCATGAATGATAGGCAAAGGGTGCAGATTCCCGGCGGGAAAATTCGGTGCAGGCTCAACCCAGCAGAACTGCGCCTGCATCCCGGCTGGGTTCAGCGCGGTGCCAGCAGCTGCCCTTGTTGCGCCGAAGGCGGCGGGACGGCGTTTTCATTCGGAACCGGCCTGACGCTCTGGATGAAATATTCGGTATCGCCGAAGCAGGAAAGGGGAATGTATTTGTGCTGCCGATACAGCAAAACCACGCGTTGGCCGGCCAGGCCATTGATGCGTCCGGCGATGTCATCTTCCCGCACCGTGAACGCGAACTTTTCCGGGATGGCGCCCGGCATGGTCACCATGGCGATTTCACCTTCCCAGGTCTTGCACAGCCAGCCTTTCTTCGACAGCTTCTGCACATAGCCGGCCCGTTCACCTTCCGAGTAGCTCCAGTGCAGCGTCAGCCAGGTCCAGCCGCCGCCGAGCAGGAGCAACGCCAGCACAAATACGAGGAATAGACGGGTGATGTGGGAAAGCATGGTTCTGGCCTTGTCGGCAGGTTTGCGCGCCGTCGGGTCGACTCAGCCGAACAACTTGCCGGCCAGCGCGGACAAGCCCTGGCCGAGCAGGTCAGGTTCGTTCGCGTTATCGGGTAAACGGCCTTGCGGGGTGAGTTGGTTGACCACCTCCGGCAGGTATTGCGCCAGGCTGCCGCTGAGCTGCTGCGGGTCGATGCCGAATTTGCCGGCCAGCTCGGCCAACGGCCCATTGCCCAGCGCCTGAGTGATCTGGTCGGCGGAAACCGGCAGGTTATTGCCCGTACCGACCCAGGAAGCCGCCTGCTCGGCAAGGCCATTCCGGTTGAGCAGGTCCACCAGACCGCCAAGGCCGCCGTTCTGCTGCAACAGGCCCATGACCAATTGCATCATGTCGCCGCCCGCCGCCTGCCCGCCGCCGCCGATATTGTTCAAGACGCTGCCGACCACGCTATCAAATAAACCCATGTTGTTCTCCTGTTGAGTCGTTCTCAGTGCCGTTGTTCGCGGCGATCGAAGCGAATGATAACGTCGGCGCCCATGCTTCACGAACTGGCTTGCGTTTTCTTGTGGCCCGCACCGGATGCCTGGCTTACGCAGGCGGCTCGTGCGCGCAGGTCCATCATCATGTGCCGCAGAAGGTGCGAAATTCCGCCATGAAGGCGCCTGACGCCGGTTCGGCGTAGCGGGACAGGCCTGGCTCTTCGTCGTACGGGCGCCGCAGGGCATGCAGCAGTTGTTCGAAGGGCGCCAGATCCCCCTCATCCGAGGCGGCGTTCAGCGCTGCCTCGACGTGATGGTTGCGCGGGATCAGCCAGGGATTGACCCGGCGCATGGCCTCGGCGCGGCCAGCGCCGACATCTGCGCCGGCATCTTCGGCCGCGCAACGTTCGCGCCAGCGTTGCAGCCAGCGATCCAGTCCTGGTTGTCCGGCGAACAAGGCCCGCAGCGGCGCGTCATTGCCCGCCGCCGCCTCCGCCAGTCGTCGCCAGGCCAGGGTGAAATCCACCTGCTGGGCGTGCAGCAGCTCCAGCCAGCTTTCGCCCAGGGCGGTGTCCATGCTGTCGCTTTGTCCCGGATGTTCCACCTGCCCATGCAATCCGAGCTTGGCGCGCAGCCCGGCCAGCCAATGATGCTGGTAGCGGCCGACAAAGGCGTCGAGCACTTCGCTGGCCAGCGAGATCGCGTGGCCTTCGTTTTCAGTGATCAATGGCAGCAGGGTTTCGGCCAGGCGGGACAGGTTCCAACGCGCGATGCGCGGCTGTTCCTCATAAGCGTAGCGGCCGCGTTCGTCGATGGAGCTGAACACCGCGCGCGGATCGAAGGCCTCCATGAAGGCGCAGGGTCCGAAGTCGATGCTCTCGCCGGAAAGGCTCATGTTGTCGGTGTTCATCACGCCGTGAATGAAGCCCACGTGCATCCACCGTGCAATCAGCGCGGCCTGGCGTTCGGCCACGCCGCGCAGGAAGCCCAGGTAGCGGTCCTCGGCATCGCGCAATTCCGGGAAATGGCGGGCGATGGCGTAGTCGGCCAGCTGGCGCACCATCGCCGGGGTGCCATGCGCCGCGAAATACTGGAAGGTGCCCACGCGCAAGTGGCTGGCGGCCACTCGCGTCAGGATCGCGCCGGGCAGCGCGCGCTCGCGATAGACCGGCTCGCCGGTGGACACTACCGCCAGCGCGCGGGTGGTGGCGATGCCCAGCGCATGCATCGCTTCGCCGATCAGCACCTCGCGCAGCATCGGTCCCACCGCCGCCTTGCCGTCGCCCCGGCGGGAAAACGGCGTGCGCCCCGAGCCCTTGAAGGCGATGTCGCGCCGCCGGCCGTGGCGGTCGATGACCTCGCCGATCAGCAGCGCGCGGCCGTCGCCCAACTGGGGATTGAACTGGCCGAACTGATGCCCCGCGTATGCCTGAGCGATAGGTTGCGCGCCGTCGGGCAGCGCGTTGCCGGAGAACATCGCCGCCAGTTCAGTATCGTCCTGGCCGGCCAAGTCCAGCCGCAGCTCCCCCGCCAGGCCCCGGTTGAAGAACAACAGCACCGGCGCTCGCACGGCCGCGGGCAGGCAAGGCTCGTAGAAGCCCGGCAGCTCGCGGGCATAGGTGTTGTCGAAGGGAATGGCGGTGGTTGACATGGGATGGTTCGCGATTCAGAGCGGGAGGATTGCAGCAACATAAGGCCGAGAGCGCGCAAATTCCACCCTGCCGTGATCAGGGGAACGCTGCCTGGTTCGTTATCCCTGTAGCGAAAGGCTGGTTTTCGCGTGAATAGGCAGGTGATGGTACTTGCGCCGACAGGCGCTAATGACTGCTTTCGGGTGTGGCGGGGTAGGACTGGCGATTTTGCTTCAGAGGCCAGATGACGCTAGGGCTCGTCCATCCTCACTGCTTAAGGAGGATGCGGACTACGCGATGGTGTTCTCGCCTGATCTGCCGATTGATATCTATCGGGTGTGCGCCTCGATCGTGAAGCGGGTCGACACCATGCTGCGTGCCAATGTCGATCTGGATGCTAGGGAACGAAATAATCTGCGCTTCTATATCGCCATGCAGGTTGCAGCCTTAGCGACCGATAAAGCCACTCCCACGGCGTCGGATTTGGCTGATCTCGATGTGGAAGCCATTGCCGAGGGTGACATCGAAGCCAGCTTTGTGGCGGTCAAGGCTGCCTACGATGAACTTGGGGCAGATGATCGGGTGGCCAAAGGAAGGGATTTGGTGACCTGTGTAATAGATCAAATCGTATTGATCAAACGGGACAGGCCCGCATAATTTCTTTGACCTAATGAGCAGCATGATCATAATGATCAGCATGGTTAATAAGGGAAATATTTCATGATCACCCATATAAGTGCAGTCACCTTCCGCCAAAACCTTGGCGAGATGCTGAATCAGGTGCAGTACCGTCACGATAGTGTCGTGATCAACAAAGACGGCAAGCCGGTCGCTGCGCTGGTTGATGCGCGTCTGTTTGAGCGTATTCGCCGGATGCAGGGGCGGTTCGACGCACTATGCCAGCGCATTGAAGCAGGGTTTGCTGGCGTACCCGAAGCCGACGGCATGGCTGAAATCGAGGCGGCTATCGCCGAGGATCGCGCTCAATTTCATGGACAGGTATCGCGCTGAACGTGGCGAACACACTCAGGGTGGTGCTGGATACCAACGTACTGCTTTCAGGAATCGCTTATCCCGGCAGCGTGCCCGGGAAAATCGTGGCGGCTTGGCGGCATGGTTCCATAGAGGTGCTGCTATGCACGTTCATCCTCGAAGAGTTGCGGCGTGTATTGCCACGGCTGGCGAGCCGGCACGGTCTGTCCGCCGCTGAAATTGATGATTTGGTGGATATTCTCGCCATTCAAGCGGAGATGATTGAGCCATTGCCAGCCAACGAATCTGAACTGCGGGATGCGAATGATCTTCCGGTTCTGGGCACATTGCTGGCCGGCCTCAAGGTTGCAGACGTGAATTACCTCATTACCGGCGATAAGGATTTGCTGGTGCTGGCAGACCGGTTTCCGATTATTACGCCAGCTGCTTTCTGGGAACGCCACGGAAATCAAGCGTTCGCATAGCAAGCGCAGGGCGCAATAACCATCGGGCATTGCGCCGGATGCTTATCCGCCGCCGCGCCCACAAAAACAATCTCGGCTTATCGCACCCTACGGCACTGGCAGATCGCTGCACTCCGTGAACGTCGCAGCCTGGCCGTGTAGATGGCCGGCGGCATCGATGAGGTTCCACACGGTGGCGTTGTGGATGCTGAAACGGCGGCCGCTTTTGGCGATGCGTATGCCGCTGTAATGGTCGATGTACCCGGTCATGGCGACCTGCGCCAGCAAGCGGGCGCGTTCGGCCTGGACCAGGGGTTCGGCGGACAGGCGCGAGGGCAGGCCGACGATTTCCTGCCAAGGCATCTCGAAGCGCGCCTGGGCAGCCAGATTGGCGTAGGTAAAGCGGGGGTCCTCCGTGCGGTCGTGGGAGAGCGCGACGAAGGGGGCGTAATACAGATATTGCGCGGCGTCGACAGGCAATAGGCCGGGATCGACCAGATCGCGCCCGGTCAGGCGGCGATGACTGGCGATCAGCAGCCGGGCATGTTCGAGACAAAAGCCATTGTCCGGCGCGGGTTCCGGGATTACGCGTGGTTCCCGATGCATGAATGCGGGCATCCCGACGCGGCTAGACCTTGTGGTAGACCTCGGCGCCCTGTTTGACGAATTCGACGGATTTGACTTCCATGCCCTTGGCCAGCGCCTCCTGTTCGGACAGGCCCTGCTTGGCGGCGAAGTCG
>CAYXMQ010000035.1:0-25308 GCA_964466195.1 uncultured Thiobacillus sp. | reverse complement strand
GCCGATCTCGCCGCTGGCCTGGATGCCGCTGGCGCTGTACACGATCAAGGATTCGTCGCTGTCGGCGATCTTTGTGATCTTCATCTGCTCGCTGTGGCCGATGCTAATCAATACCGCGCACGGCGTCGCTTCGGTCAAACGGGAATGGCTCAACGTCGCACTGACGCTGGAAGTCAATCCGCTGCGCAAGGCGTTCCAGGTGATCCTGCCGGCGGCGGCGCCGACCATCCTGACCGGCATGCGCATCTCGATGGGTATCGCTTGGCTGGTCATCGTCGCGGCCGAGATGCTGGTCGGCGGTACCGGCATCGGCTACTTCGTCTGGAACGAGTGGAACAACCTGTCCTTGAACAATGTGATCTTCGCGATTCTGTCCATCGGCGTCGTCGGCATGGTGCTCGACCTGATGTTCGGCTGGGTGTCCCGGCTGGTGGCGTATCGCGAGTGATGGAGCCGAAATATGACTAACGCTTTTCTCAAGATTGAATCCCTCGCCAAGGTGTTTCCGTCGATGCGCGGCGGTGACCCGCTGACGGTGTTCGAAAACATTCACTTCCAGATTGCCAAGGGCGAATTCGTCTGCATCATCGGTCATTCCGGCTGCGGCAAATCCTCCATCCTGAATGTGCTGGCCGGCCTCGATGAAGCCAGCGGCGGCACGGTGATCATGGATGAGCGCGAAGTCTCCGGACCCAGCCTGGATCGCGGCGTGGTGTTCCAGAGCCATGCCTTGATGCCCTGGCTGACGGTGATGCAGAACATCGAGTTCGCGGTGAAGTCGCGCTGGCCGGACTGGAGCCGCGACAAGCTGCGCGCGCAGTGCCAGAAATACATCGACCTGGTGCACCTGACCGGCGCCGAGAACAAGAAGCCGGCCGAGCTTTCCGGCGGCATGAAGCAGCGTGTCGGCATCGCCCGTGCTTTTTCCATCCAGCCCAAGATGTTGCTGATGGATGAGCCGTTCGGCGCGCTCGACGCACTGACCCGCGGCGTGATTCAGGATGAACTGGTGAGCATCTGCGCGGAAACCCACCAGACTGTGTTCATGATCACGCACGACGTCGATGAAGCGATTCTGCTGGCTGACAAGATCGTGCTGATGACCAACGGACCGCACGCCAAGATCGCCGAGATCGTGGTGAACACGCTGCCGCGCGATCGCAGCCGCCACGACGTGCACAAGCATCCGCACTACTACCGCATCCGCAACCACCTGGTCGATTTCCTGGTGACGCGCTCAAAGGAATTCCGCAACAACGTGCCGGCCGGCTACGACCCGATGCACCCACCCCAGGTGCGGCCAGGTTTGGAGCCGGAGGCGGACACCGTCCTAAAGGGGGAGCGGGTGCGTCATCTGCACCAGCCCGCCATGCCGGCAGCCGCCTGAATCCACCCATCGCAATTTCGACAAGGAGTAACACCCATGAACCGCAACGACGTCACCGAACTCATCATCATCAACAAGCTCAAGAAGGGCCTCAAGTGGGAGGACATCGCCAAAGTGGTAGGCCACAGCAAGGAGTGGACCACCGCCGGTTGCCTGGGCCAGATGACCTTCAGCAAGGAAGAAGCAGAGGCCATTGGCAAGCTGCTGGAACTGCCGGATGAGGCTGTAATTCAGTTGCAGGTCGTGCCCTACAAGGGCTCGCTGCCGTCCAGTGTACCTACCGACCCGCTGGTTTATCGTTTCTACGAATTGATCATGGTTTACGGCACCACGATCAAGTCCTTGATCCATGAGGAATTTGGCGACGGCATCATGAGCGCCATCGATTTTTCAATGGATATCCAGCGCCAGGCCGATCCCAAGGGGGACCGTGTCAACATCGTATTGAACGGAAAATTCCTGCCATACAAGACCTATTGACCCTCTGATTTTCCTGACCGATGAGCAACCGGTGCCGCTTCGCCAGCATATGTCTCCGTGTTGCTTGACGAGTGCCTGGCCTGACTCCAGTCTCCATTGTCGAATGCCTGGCAAGGCGATCAGGCTGCAGGTCTTGGCATGGAATCCGATATTCGATGTGTGGGGCTTGATTGTCCCTTTTGGGGCGGGAGCACTCATTCGATAACAGGCGAAGCGGTCACTCGTGAATGGCTGCAATCAGGTGAAGGCGGATGGCCGGAATGGCCGAGCTGCGGAAGCACGCAAGAATGGCCTGCATGGCCGCTGTCTGGAGTGCTATAGACGTTCATTCGGTCGGTTGCCGTGCAGAGCGAATGGCCGTAGCTGGCTGTTTGCTCGGCGGCAGCGCAAACCTGAACCGCATTCGCGGCTTTCACAAGTTCAAGAGAGGGCAGGGACCGCACAGTCGGGGTTTGGTCGCTCGCCACCGGATGTTTCAACGGCTTGCTTGATTCTGTTCTGGCGGGAATTCCCAGGTTGCCTGTTGGCGGCCGGCCTCTTCGGCCGGCGTCAACCGGTTGCGCAGCCAGGCGTAGGCCGCTTCCAGATTGGCGGCAGCTTCGGCGCTCAAGCCTGCGCCCAGTTCGAAGGCCACGCCGCGGATCGCCAGTACCCAGGCCGGCGGCGGTGCGCCGATCAGTTGCCGGTAGGCGTGCAGCACGGCGCCGGGGGTGAGGGCGTGGCTGCTGTAGCTGTGATCTTCAGCCGCGACCGCGGGCGTGCAGGTGAACGGCGCAGTGGCGGTGAGGCTGGCGTCGACGAAGATCACCTGTTGCCGGCCCTGCAGGTCGAGCGCGAACTCGACCTGCAGCTGGAAGTCGGTGAGCAACTCGACGTCGGGCGTTTGCAGGGCCTCCAGCCGCTCGATCAGCAGCGGCCCGAGCGCGTCATCGCCGCGGCTGGGGTTGCCGATGCCGATGATCAGAATGGGCGCGGGGCTGTTCAACGCGAAACGCGGGCGCAGGCCGAACCGCTTGGGCAGGCCTGATTCAGCCCGAAAATAAACCTGCTACGGGGCATCGCGCACCAGACGATCGATCTGCGTGCCTTCCGCGTCGATCAATTCCAGCTGCAACGGCATCTTGCCCAAGGCGTGCGTGGCGCACGACAAGCAGGGGTCGAAGGCGCGCACGGCGACTTCGATATGGTTGAGCAGGCCCTCGGTCAGTTTGCGGCCATCGATGTATTGGCGTGCGACCTCGCGCACGGCTTCGTTCATGGCCTGGTTGTTGTGCGTCGTGGAGACGATCAGATTGGCGCGGATGACCTGGTCTTGTTCGTCGACGCGGTAATGGTGGATCAAGGTGCCGCGCGGCGCTTCGATCATGCCGACGCCGCGGTCCTGGCGTTCGCCTTTGACGACCAGATCGTCGCCCTGCAGGTCGGCATCGTGCAGCAATTCCTTGATCGCTTCGGCGGCATGCAGCATCTCGATCATGCGCGCCCAGTGGTAGCCGAGCGTGGCGCCGGCGGCGCGGCCGGCATCGAAAGCGATAAAGTCCTGGCGTTCGCGCTCGGCCAGCGGCGTCGGGATGAAATCGCACTGGGTCACCCGGGTCAGCGGGCCGACCCGATACCAGCCGGTGTCCGGGCCGAGCGTCTTCAGGAAGGGGAATTTCATGTACGACCAGGGTTTAACTTCTTCGCTGATCTGTTCCCAGTAATGGTTGTAATCGACGTGGTCGAAGATCGTCTTGCCGGCCCCGGGTTTTCCACTTTCGCGCGCGCGCAGGCCGCCGTGGTACAGGTCCATCGCGCCATCGGCGCGGATCAGGCTCAGCGTGTGGGCGTCGAAGCGGCCGAAGGCGTTGTATTCGTCCAGGTTCTGCTCGAACAGTTCGCGTGCCAGATGCACTGCGCCACGCGCCCAGCCGATGATCGGGTAGATGTCTTTCAGCAGCTCGTCACGTTCCGCCAGGCTCAGATTCTTGTTGACGCCGCCCGGCACCGAGCCGGTGCCGTGGATGCGCTTGCCGGCGGTATGGCGGATGACTTCCTGGCCGTATTTGCGCAACAGCACGCCCTGGCGTGCGACTTCCGGATAGGCGGCGGCGATGCCGACGATATTGCGTTTGGCCATGTCGGACGCGAAGCCGAACAGCAGGTCCGGCGACGACAGATGGAAGAAGTGCAGCGCGTGCGATTGCAGAATCTGGCCGTAATGCATCAGCCGGCGCAGTTTGTCGGCGGTGGGCGTCAGATGCGTATTGCCCACCCCGACGCCGACAATCTGGTCCAGCGCCTTGCTGGCCGCCAGGTGATGCGACACCGGGCAGATGCCGCACAGGCGCTGCACCATCACCGGCACTTCCCAGTACGGCCGGCCCTGGATGAATTTCTCGAAGCCGCGGAATTCGACGATGTGCAGCCGCACCTGCTGGACGTGATCGTCTTCATCGAGCAGCAGCGTGACCTTGCCGTGGCCTTCGACCCGCGAGATGGGATCGATGGCGACGCGGCGCAGGGTTTCCGGATGGGCGGCGGTTTCCAGATTGGCTTTCAGGCTGAGGTCAGTCATAGCGCGTCATCTCCACACTGAGTTGCGGCGTGCGCCCGGCGAGCAGGTCGCTGAGGAATTTCCATAGCGTGTCGGCGGAAGGGGGGCAGCCGGGGATGAAGTAATCCACCTTGACCACTTCGTGCAGCGGATGCACTTTGTCCAGCGGCAACGGCAGTTCCGGGTCGTTCGGGATCATGCCGTTGTGCAGGCTGACTTCGGTGACGTAGACCTCCTGCAGACAATCGGCCAGATCGAGATGGTTGCGCTGCGCCGGCAGGCCGCCGGTGACCGCACACGCGCCGACGGCGACCAGAATCTTGCAGTTCTTGCGGAACTCGCGCAGCACATGCACGTTTTCCGCATTGCAGATGCCGCCTTCGATCAGGCCGATGTCGCAGGGCCCGCACGTTTTGATGTCGGTCAACGGCGAGCGGTCGAACTCGACATGTTCGAGCAACGCAAACAGGCGTTCGTCGATGTCGAGCAGCGACATATGGCAGCCGAAGCAGCCGGCCAGCGAGGTGGTGGCGACGCGGATTTTCTTTTGCTCGGTGGCGGCCATGGCGTCTACTCCTCGCACGCGGCGCATTGACCGCTGCCGCCGGTTGGCCGCGGTGCGTCGTCGAGCGCTTGCGCGCTGATCGGACGCTGATCGTAGCGGCGTTGGCCGATCGGCACGGCAAAACCGACCCGCTTCTTCAGGATCACTCCGACCGGACAGACCTGCATGGCCTTGTCGGTCAGCGCGATGTCGGTATCGGCCAGTTGGCCGGAGGCGGCGTTGACCACCAGATGCTTGCTGATGCCGCGCCCGGATAGCGCGAACACGCATTTCTCATCGACTTCGCAGGAGGCGCGCACGCACAGTTCGCACAGGATGCAGCGGTTGAAATCGAGCAGGATGTCCGGATGCGAGGCATCCACCGGCCGGTCCGGGTAGAAATGGCGGAAGCCGGCGGTCATCACGCCGAGGTCGGAACCCAGCGCCTGCAAGGCGCAGTTGCCGCTTTTCTCACACGACGGGCAGAAGTGATTGCCCTCGGCAAACAGCATCTGCACCAGCGTGCGGCGCAGCGTATTCATCTCGTCGCTGTCGCTCTCGATTTCCAGGCCGGCTTGCGCCGGCAAGGTGCAGGAGGCCGCGGTGCGACCGTTCGCCTTCACCGTGCAGACCTTGCAACTGCCATGCGGCTTGAATTCCGGGTGGTAACACAGGTGCGGAATGTAGCGGCCGGCGCTGAGCGCGGCTTGCAGGACGCTTTGGCCGGGCGTGTAGGGAATGTCTTCGCCGTCGAGCTGGAAGGTTGCGCTCATGACTGGTCCTCCGTGGTCAGGTGGGCGCCGGCGTCGTCGCGGCCGGTCATGCGGCGCGCGGCGGCGAGGGCGCCGTCGAGGTCGAAAGCGGGTTCGAAATCGAGCGATTTGAGGCGACGCTCGTAGGTCGGGCGGAAGCGTTTCAATGTATCCAGCGTCGGATTGCAGGCGGTATGGCCGAGGCCGCAGTGCGCGGACTGGTGCAGCACGCGGTCGAGCTGGTCGATTTCGCGCAGATCGTATTGCGTGCCGTGGCCGGCGGCGATCTTGTCCATCGTAGCTTTCAGCATCGCGGTGCCGACCCGGCAGGGCGTGCAGAAGCCGCAACTTTCATGCGCGAAGAAGTGCGCGAAGTTGCGTGCGACTTCAAACATGTCGCGGCGGTCGTCGAACACCATGAAGGCGCCCGCGGTGGCGAGGTCTTCGAACGAGATGCGGCGATCGAATTCGTCCGCGCCGATGCATACGCCGGAGGGGCCGCTGATCTGAACCGCCAGCGTACGCTCCGCGCCGCAATCGGCGAGCACCTCGCGCACCGTGACGCCGAACGGATATTCGTAAATGCCGGGACGGGCGCAATCGCCGGAAACGGAAAGAATCTTGCTGCCGGCGGATTTCGCAGTGCCGATGTTGCGGTACCAGTCGCCGCCGTGCTTGGCGATCAGTGCGGCGGCGCAAAAGGTTTCCACATTGTTCACCGTGGTCGGCTTCTGCAAATAGCCGTGCGTGACCGGGTAGGGCGGACGGTTGCGCGGGATGCCGCGTTTGCCTTCGAGCGATTCGATCAACGCCGATTCTTCGCCGCAGACATAGGCGCCGGCGCCGAGATGAATGTCGATGTCGAAGTCGAAGCCGGCCTGGCCGAGGATGTCGGCGCCCAGCAGCTTGGCCGCGCGCCGGCGTTGCAGCACGGCATTGAGCGGTTCCAGCAGGTAGCGGTACTCGCCGCGCAGGTAGAGAAAACCCTGGCGCGCGTTGATCGCATAGGCGCAGGCGGTCATGCCCTCGAACAGCAGGTCGGCGTAAGCGCTCAGCAGCACGCGGTCCTTGAATGTGCCGGGTTCGCCCTCGTCGGCATTGCACACCACATAGCGCAGGCCATCGTCGGCCTGGGCGTTGCGGCAGGCTTCCCATTTCAGGCCGGTGGTGAAGCCGGCGCCGCCGCGTCCGCGTAGGTTGGCGCGCTTGATTTCTTCCAGCGTGGCAAGCGGGCCGAGGGCGGCGGGAATGTTGGCCTCGCGCCAGGAGCGCGCATTGGCGGCCGCTTCGGTGTCCGGAGCCGTACCTCGGTTGATCGCCGCGCGCAAGGCATCGCCGGGCTGCAGGTCGTGGCCGAGCACGATGTCGCGGCGGCGAATGTTGTCGTCTATGCGGAACAGGTCGCGCGGCCACTGCGGCAGCGGGGCTCTTTGCTTGACCAGTTCGGCAATCTGATCGAGCCGTTCCGGCGTCAAGCGAGGAATCGCCCAGCCGTTCACCAGCAGCGCCGGCCCCTGGTCGCATAGGCCGGTGCAGGAGGTGGTGTCGACTGAAACCAGGCCGTCTTCGGCCACATGGCCGCGCTCCAGCCAAAGCTTGTTGCACAGGTATTCGAGCAGCGCCTGATTGTCCAGCATGCGGTCGGTGATGTTGTCGGAGAACAGCAGCCGGTACTGGCCGACCGGCTCCGCGTGCAGAAAACTGTAGAAGCCGATGACGCCTTCGATGCGCGCCCGCGGCAGGTTCAGGCGTTCCGCCAGCAGGTCGATGGTCGGCGCGGCGATCCAGCCCTGGCTTGCCTGGATTTCAATCAGGATTTGCAGTAAACGCGTCGAATTTCGCTGGTGTCGTTCCAGGATGTTTTCCAGTTCGGCGGGCGACAGGTCTTGTTGCAGCATCTGTTCTCTCCTTCGTGGGCTAGCGTGTTTCTTTTTGTGTTTTCTTGCGTGCTTCCTTATGTGCTCTCTTAGGCTGGTTTCGTTTCAGTTCGTCGCGCCCGCTGCCGCGGATTCCAAAGCGTTCAAGCGGCTCCGCTGTGGCGCTCGGCGTTCAATGCATCGGTCATGGCCTTGATGTCGTTATCGGCTGCCCAGGTCTCGAGCTTGAATTTTAATTTTCGTTGCCAGTTGGGATGTTGCTCGACCGTGCCGGGCAGGTTGGCTTGATCGCTCTGGCCGAGCAGGTCTTCGGCCTGCAACATGAGCAGCTGCGACGGCGTGCGCGCCAGGTAGCGCTGGATCGCGCGCAGCAGGGCGGGGGTCATGTCGGGAACCTGCGCCGGGTCTTGCGCTACGCCTTCCGGCAGCAAGCCTGCCTGCGCCAAGGCGGCCAACAGACGACCCCGGTCCTGTTCGCGCTCCTGGATTTGCTGATGGCGCTGGTCTTCGCTGGGATATAGCCCCAGTGCGGTACGTAATTCAATGTCCGCGCCTTGCCAGAAACCGGCCAAGGTCGGCAGGTCGTGCGTACTGCCGGCGACCAACGCCTGCTGCGGATATTCGTGCGGCAATTTGAATGCGCCGTGGTTTTCGTGGCCGTAATTGCGTTCGAAATAGAACAGGCGGTATGACAGCACGCCCAGTTCGTACAACGCGCTGCGCACCGAGTCGGGCACGGTGCCGAGGTCTTCGCCGACGATCAGGCAGCGGTTGCGCTGGCTTTCCAGCGCCAGAATGCCCATCAGGTCGCCCAGCGGGTAGTTCAGGTAGGCGCCGCTGCGGGCATCTTCGCCGGGGGGCGCCCAGTACAGCCGCATCAGTCCCATGACATGGTCCAGCCGCAATGCACCGGCGCCGTGCATGTTGGCGCGCAGCATGGCGATGAACGGCGCGTAGGCCTGTTCGCGCAGGCGTTCCGGAATCCACGGCGGCAGGCCCCAATCCTGGCCGAGCAGGCTGAAGTCGTCGGGCGGACAGCCGATGCGCGCGCCGAGCGCGTAGAGATCGCGGCGGGCCCAGGTGTCCGCGCCGCCCAGATCGACGCCGACGGCGACATCCTGGTAAAGGCCGATGGCCATGCCGGACTGCCGTGCCAAAGCGCCGACTTCCTCCAGTTGTGCCGCGGCCAGCCATTGCAGGTACTGGAAATACTCGACGCGCTCTCGGTGTTCTGCCGCGAAGGCGGCGACGGCTGCACTGCTCGGGTCGCGATATTCCTCCGGCCAGACCGGCCAGCCCCAGTAGTCGTCGGCGTGGGCAAAAAAGTGTTCCTGCAAGGCCTGGTAGAGCGCAAAACGGGCCAGATCGGCGCCGCCCTGCGCCTGATAGCGGCGGAAGTCGTTGGCGCGTGGCGTGCCGAGCTCGAGATGATGCTTGCGGAAGTGGCGATAGACGCGTTCGAGCAAGGTCGTTTTGAGCTTGGCGACGCTGACGTAGTCGACCATTTCGGCGTCGCGCAGCGCGCTCAGGCGGGCCTGGAAATCGGGGGTTTCGACGATGGCGCGGGCGCCCGCGCTTTCGCGGTAATCCGGCACGGCTTCAACATCGATATACAGCGTGTTGAGAAACTCGCGGCTGGATGGGCTGTACGGGCTGGCGTGGCGCGGGTTGTGCGGGAACAGGGCGTGCAGCGGGTTGACGCCGATCAGGTCGGCGCCGGCATGCGCGGCCCACTCGGTCAAAGCGCGCAGGTCGCTGAAGTCGCCGATACCCCAGTTGCGCCCGGATCGCACGCCATAGAGCTGGAGCGAGAGGCCCCAGACGCGCTGATCGTCGCGGAGCGGTTGATGGCAGCGCGGCGGGTGGAGAATCAGGCTGAGCGTGTCCTGTGCGTCGCCGATCTGCAAGCGATGGTAGCCCGGCGCGTCCAGGGCCGGCAGGTCGAGGTTGAGCGCGTGCCAGGTTTCGCCATTCAATTCGGCGGATTCGAGCGTCCTGAGTTCGCCCGGGTTGAACTCGCCTCTGAGCGTCTCGCCGTTTTCCAGCATCAGCGTCCAGCTCAGCGGATTGCCCATTTCACTTTGCGGCAGTTGCAACCGCACAGGCACCGGCTGAGCGGCCGGAGCGACCTGAACAGGCGCCAGGCGTCGATGCCAGTGCTGCATTTGCCAGTGCTGCAGTGAGGCGGCGATTGCGGCGTCGTCGTGGCAGGCGATGCCCATCGCCTGCAACAGGCCGCGCCGGGTGGAATCGGATGCGTAGTGGGCGTGGCCCCAGATGTCGTGGTATTCGGAGACGATGCCGGCTAGCTCGGCCAGTTGATGCAGGGGGAAGGTCATGGTTATTCCGTCGGCCGGTGCGGGCGGGTCATCAGCGCCAGCGAACGGCCTTGCAGTGGGAAGGAGGCGCCGCTCGAATATCGGCCGTCGCTGGCGAGTCCGTCGGCATACGCAGTATCCAGCACGCATAGCCAGTCCGTGTCGCCGGGGTAGTTGGGCAAGGAGAACGGAATCGTTTCGTAGTGGGCGTTGATCAGCAGCAGGAAATCGTCGTCGCGTATCGGCTGGCCGAAGCGGTCGCACTCGTCGAGCGCGCTGCCGGACAGGTAAACGCACAGGCTGCGTGCGAAGTGCTGGTTCCACTCTTCATCGCTCATTTCCGTGCCGTTGGGGTTGTGCCAGGCGATGTCCTTCACCGCGCCGCCGTGGATCGGGCGGCCCTCGAAGAACTTGCGGCGGCGGAAGACCGGATGATCGTGGCGCAGCTTGATCATGCGACGCACGAAATCGAGGAAATGCCGGTCATCGGCGTCCAGGTTCCAGTTCACCCAGCTCAGCGGGTTGTCCTGACAGTAGGCGTTGTTGTTGCCGAGTTGGCTGCGGCCGAGTTCGTCACCGGCCAGCAGCATGGGGACGCCCTGCGAGAGCAGCAACGTGGCGATCAGGTTGCGGCGTTGGCGGGCGCGCAGTTCGATGATCTCGGGGTCGTCGCTGGGGCCTTCGGCGCCGCAGTTCCAGGACAAATTGTGCGATTCGCCGTCGCGGTTGTCCTCGCCGTTGGCGGCATTGTGCTTGTCGTTGTAGCTGACCAGATCGCGCAGGCTGAAGCCGTCGTGCGCGGTAATGAAGTTGATGCTGGCGTAAGGGCGGCGGCTTTCGCGGCCATAGAGGTCGGATGAGCCGGTAAGCCGGTAAGCCAGCTCGCCGATTCTTCCTCCCTCGCCCTTCCAGAATGCCCGCACGGCGTCGCGGTATTTGCCGTTCCATTCAGTCCAGCCGACCGGGAAATTGCCGACCTGGTAACCGCCTTCGCCGAGATCCCAGGGTTCGGCGATCAGTTTGACCTGCGAGATGACCGGGTCTTGATGAATGATGTCGAAGAACGCCGACAGGCGGTCGACTTCATGCAGCTCGCGCGCCAGCGCCGAGGCCAGGTCGAAGCGGAAGCCGTCGACATGCATTTCCAGTATCCAGTAGCGCAACGAATCCATGATCAGTTGCAGCACGCGCGGATGCAGCATGTTGAGCGTGTTGCCGCAGCCGGTGTAGTCGCGGTAATAGCGCGGCTGATCGGGCATCAGGCGGTAATAGGCGGCGTTGTCGATGCCGCGAAAGCAGAGCGTGGGGCCAAGCTGGTTGCCTTCGGCGGTATGGTTGTAGACCACATCCAGAATGACTTCGATGCCGGCCGAATGCAGCGCTTTGACCATGGTCTTGAATTCGCTGATCTGGCCGCTGGCGAGATAGCGCATGTCGGGCGCGAAGAAGCCGACCGAGTTGTAGCCCCAGTAGTTCTGCAGGCCCCTTTCGACCAGATGGCGGTCGTCGACAAAGGCATGCACCGGCATCAGTTCCACCGCGGTCACGCCCAACTTCTTCAGATGCGCGATGACCGGCGCGGTGGCCAGACCCGCGTAGGTGCCGCGCAGCTTGGGCGGCACGTCCGGATGCTGCTGGGTAAAACCTTTGACGTGCAGTTCGTGGATGACGGTGTCATGCCAGGGTATGGCCGGCGGCCGGTCGTCGCCCCACGTGAAGGCGGGGTCGATGACCTGGCATTTGGGCATGCCGGCCGCACTGTCGCGACGGTCGAAGGACAGGTCTTCGCGACGATGCTCGACACGGTAGCCGAAATGGGCGTCGGACCAGCCCATCCGGCCGACGATGGCTTTGGCGTAGGGGTCGAGTAACAGCTTGTTGGCATTGAAACGCTGGCCGCTTTCCGGGTGGTAAGGGCCATGCACGCGGTAGCCGTAGAGCTGCCCTGGCCGCACCTGCGGCAAATAACCGTGCCAGACCTGATCGGTCTGCTCCGGCAAGGCCAGGCGTTCGATTTCGCGCCGACCCTTGGCATCGAACAGGCACAACTCGACTTTTTCGGCGTGCTCGGAAAACAGGGCGAAATTGACCCCCTCGCCATCCCAGGTCGCGCCCAGCGGATAGGGGCGACCCGGCCAGACGGTAAAACTGCTGCTTGCTCGCATAAGTCTGTGTCAGTACCGAAAGCCGCTTGGCGTGCCGGGCGCCTGGCAGCGGAGCCGTCGCGCTTTGGCGTGTATGTATCCCCGCAAGGGGGAGTCCGTATTCGTAAGGCGGCAGAGCCGCCAACGACTCCGCTCTCCGGCGCGCCCCTGGCGGCCGCACGAACCGCAGACATAGTCGCTGCTATGGCGAGGATGCGCATCGCTGCGCTCGGCGCGCCGAGCGGATTGAATGCAGCAAGACTTGTGCGAGTCAGCACTGAACATCAGGTTTCTCCGCTGTATGAGGTGCGCGAGGTCTGGAACGGCTGGCCTTCCGGGATCACCACGATGCCGCTGTCGGTGACCTTGTAGCGCGAGAGATCGGCGGCAGGGTCATGGCCGATGCGAGCATCTTCCGGAATCTCGTTGTAGCGGTCGACGATGACCCGCTTGAGCTTGGCGCCGCGTCGCACCACGACATAGTCCATGATGATGCAGTCTTCCAATTCCACGCCGGGTTCGAGCACGACTTCGCGCCGCAGGATCGAATTCTTTACGCGGGCGCCGTTGATCAGGCAGCCGGCGCTGATGATGCTGCGCTGCACCTGCGCGTCAATGAAATTGGCGACCGGGCCCTGGTAGTTGCTGGAGAAAATCGGCCAGCGCGCGTTGAAGGCATCGAAGCGCGCTTCCGCTCCGAGTACGTCCATATGGGCGTCGAAATACGCGTCCAGCGTACCGACGTCGCGCCAATAGGCGGGTTCTTCATAAGCCCGCACGCCGGGTACGCGGTTGCTGCTGAAGTCGTAGGCATACAGGTTGCCGCTGGCCAGCAGGCTGGGCAGGACGTGCTTGCCGAAATCGTGCCCGCCGGCGGCGTTGCAGCTTTCCAGTGCATTCAGCAGCACTTGCGTATCAAACAGGTAATTACCCATCGAGGCATAGGCGTGCGTGGGGCGATCCGGCATCGCCGGCGGATTGGCCGGTTTCTCCTGAAAAGCGCGGATGCGGCTGTTTGCATCGGCGTCGATCACGCCGAATTCGGAGGCCTGCTCCAACGGCACCGGCAGCGCGGCGACCGTCGCGCCGGCGCCCTTTTCGAGATGAAAGTCGACCATCTGCTGGATGTCCATCCGGTAGACGTGGTCGGCCCCGAACACCAGCACCAGGTCCGGGCTGTGCTGCCGAATCAGGTTGATGTTCTGGTACACCGCATCCGCCGTGCCCTGGAACCATTCTTGCCCGCGTCGCATCTGCGGCGGCACCACGGTGATGAACTGTTCCTGCAACAGCGGCGGCATGACCCAGGCCTTGCGCACGTGCTCGATCAACGATTGCGATTTGTATTGCACCAGCAGGTAGATGGAATGAATGCCGGAATTGACCAGGTTGGAAAGCACGAAATCGACAATGCGATAACGTGCGCCAAAGGGCACGGAGGGTTTGGAGCGCTCCGCCGTCAGCGGATGCAGGCGCGAGCCTTCCCCCCCCGCGATGACCATGGCCAGGATTTTCTTGTTACTCATGGGGTTCCTCGTAGGGTGAATGTCTGATTGTTATGGGCGAAAAAACCGCACACCTGAAAACGATGTGCGGTCGTGCGACGGCGTGCTATTTCTGGAAGTGGGTGCTCGCCTTTTCGAAGGCCTCGCGCATTTTCGCCCAGGCTTCGTCGGCGCCCTTGGTCAAGTCCTGCCAGGCATCGCCGGTTGATTTTTGCAGATCATCAAGCTTCGCCTTCGCTTCGTCGCGCTGTTTGCGCAAGGATTCCAGCTGCATTTCGTAATCGATGCGCAGATCGGTTTTCGCGACGCGCGCTTTGGCTTCCCATTTGGCAATTTCGACATTCCACTGATCGAGGTGGTTTTTCAAGTTTTCAACGTAATCATTGCGGGTCGTCATGTGCTTGCCTCCGTTGGTTGAAAGCCAGAAACATCTGGTCTTGCTTTGATTATCGGTTTTGATCCGGGTTTACGCCATTTCCAAAGCGGCTACCCAGCCGGAAATCGGGCGAAAATACGCATCTTCTGACGGGGAAAGTGAGTGACACCATGTTGAACATGAATTCTGATTCGGTCGATCCGGCGGCATGGGTCCACCCGGCCGTTTGCTCCAGCCCGGTCATCGCCATTGACGGCCCCTCGGCTTCCGGCAAGGGAACGGTGGCTGCGCTGGTGGCACAGGCGCTGGGCTTTCATTATCTCGACAGCGGAGCGATTTATCGCGTCACCGCCTATGCCGCGCAAATCGCTGCGGTGGCCCTGGCGGACGAAGCCGGACTGGCGTCGTTGGCGCGTGGCCTGCAGCTGCGCTTTGAAGGGGGCGAAGTGCTTCTCTATGGCGAGCCGGTAGGCGATGCGATACGCAGCGAAGAAGCCGGACGCGCCGCCTCCCGCATCGCCGCGCTGCCGGCGCTGCGGGAGGCCCTGCTGGAACGCCAACGCGCATTTCGTTTACCGCCGGGCCTGGTGTCTGACGGGCGCGATATGGGTTCGGTCGTTTTTCCCGATGCGACGCTTAAAGTGTTCCTCACTGCGAGCGCCGAAGAGCGCGCCCTGAGACGCTATAAGCAGTTGATTGGCAAAGGATTCGATGCTAACCTCGCCGCCCTATTGCAGGACTTGAAGGAGCGCGATGCGCGCGATGCCGCACGTAGCGCCGCTCCCCTGCAACAGACGGCTGATGCTGTTTTGCTCGATACCACAAGCCTGAGTATTCAACAGGCTGTGCAGCAAGTGCTGCATTGGTATTCGCAAGCCGGCAACGCCGTTTGAACCTCCGAAGGGTTTTGCTTTGCCTCGGTTAGGCCGAGAGCAAGGTGCACCCTTTGGGTCTTTTCATTAACCAACCCCGCCGTGGCAACACGGTATTAACCAGGTTTTTTCATGACCACAGCTACCCTTTCCCAACCCGAAGAGTCGTTTGCCGAATCCTTTGCCGCCATGTTCGAAGAAAGCATTTCCAAGCAGGAAATGCGGCATGGCGAAGTCATCACCGCCGAGGTGGTGGGCATCGACGATAACTTTGTCACCGTTAACGCCGGCCTCAAGTCCGAGAGCCTGATCCCCGTCGAAGAATTCAAGAACGACCGCGGCGAAGTGGAAGTCGCCATCGGCGATTTCGTGCAAGTCGCCATCGAATCGATTGAAGACGGTTATGGCGCCACCAAGCTGTCGCGCGATCGTGCGCGTCGTCTGGCTGCCTGGCTGGATCTGGAAGCGGCGATGGAAGAGGGCCGCGTGGTCAAGGGTCTGATCAACGGTAAGGTGAAGGGCGGCCTGACGGTCATGTGCAACGGTATTCGTGCCTTCCTGCCGGGTTCTCTGGTCGATGTGCGTCCGATCAAGGACACCACGCCGTTCGAGAACAAGGAATCCGAATTCAAGGTCATCAAGCTCGACCGCAAGCGCAACAACGTCGTGGTTTCCCGCAAGGCCGTGCTGGAGCAAAGCATGGGCGCCGAGCGCGAGAGCCTGTTGTCGAACCTGAAAGAAGGCGCGCAGGTTAAGGGCATCGTCAAGAACATCACCGAATACGGCGCGTTCGTCGATCTGGGCGGCATCGATGGCTTGCTGCACATCACCGATCTGGCCTGGCGTCGGGTCAAGCATCCTTCCGAAGTGGTCACCGTGGGCGACGAAGTCACTGCCGTGGTACTCAAATTCGACCAGGAAAAGAACCGCGTTTCCCTGGGCCTCAAGCAACTGGGCGAAGATCCTTGGGTCGGCCTCTCCCGTCGTTACCCCACCGGCACCCGCATGTTCGGCAAGGTTGCCAACCTGACCGACTACGGCTGCTTCGTCGAGATCGAGCCGGGCATCGAAGGTCTGGTGCACGTTTCCGAAATGGATTGGACCAACAAGAACGTCAATCCGTCGAAGATGGTTTCGCTGGGCGACGAAGTCGAAGTCATGGTGCTGGAGATCGACGAAGACCGTCGCCGCATCTCGCTTGGTATGAAGCAGTGCAAGTCCAATCCGTGGGACGATTTCGCCATGAATGCCAAGAAGGGCGACAAGGTGCGCGGCCAGATCAAGTCGATCACCGACTTTGGCGTGTTCATCGGCCTGCCCGGTGGCATCGATGGTCTGGTCCACTTGTCCGATCTGTCCTGGAGCCTGCCCGGCGAGGAAGCTCTGCGTAATTACCGCAAGGGCGAGGAAGTCGAAGCGGTCGTTCTGGCCATCGATGTCGAGAAAGAGCGCATCTCCCTCGGCGTCAAGCAGATGGAAAATGATCCGTTCAACGCTTATGTGGCCACTCACGACAAGGGCGCCATCGTCAAAGGCGTCGTCAAGTCGATGGATGCCAAGGGCGCCGTGGTGACGCTGGATGGCGAGGTCGAAGGTTATCTGCGCGCTTCCGAGGTCTCACGTGACCGTGTCGAAGACATCCGCACCCACCTGAAGGACGGTGATGAAGTCGAGACCGTGATCATCAACATTGATCGCAAGAATCGTCAGATCAACCTGTCGATCAAGTCCAAGGATGCTGCCGAGCAATCCGAAGCCTTGCGCAAGCTGGCTTCCGAGCAATCCACCGGCACGACCAATCTGGGAGCGCTGCTCAAGGCCAAGCTTGATAACAAGAGTGCCGAGTGACAGACCAGGAAGCAGATATCGCCGGTGCAATGACCAAGTCGGAGCTAATTGCCCGCTTGGCCGAGCGCCATCCTCAACTGGTTGCAGCGGATGCCGAACTGGCGGTGAAGACGATACTCGATGCAATGACCGCTTGTCTGGTTGAAGGTGAGCGCATCGAGATTCGCGGATTCGGCAGTTTCAGCCTGAATTTCAGGCCGCCGCGGGTGGGGCGCAATCCCAAGACGGGCGATAAAGTCCATGTCGCGGGAAAATACGTGCCCCACTTCAAGGCCGGCAAAGAACTGCGTGACCGGGTGGACTACGATGGCTAACTCCGGCTTTGCCGGGGTGAGCCCAAAGAAAAAGGCGCTGCGGTTGGGGCGCCTTTTTCTTTGGGTAATCGGAACGCAGTCAAAAAATCCAGAAAGGCGGCAGTGGCTGCAGTGACTTCGGGGGGGTACTTGCCACCGTTTGGTTGACCATGGCCGAGGCGGAGCGCCGGGGCGGCGGATGATAATATCCGCGGCTTATCAACCCCGGGGCCGCACGCCATGCAGGCGATGGGCGGCTTTATATGGATATAGCGTTACTGCTGTTCTTGATCCTGCTCAACGGTGTTTTCGCCATGTCCGAAATCGCCGTGGTTTCTTCCCGCAAGGCCCGGCTGCATCGTCTGGCCGAGGATGGCAGCCCTGGCGCCCATTCCGCCCTGGCACTCCATAGCGAACCCTCCAATTTCCTGTCCACTATTCAGGTCGGTATCACCTCCATAGGCATCCTGAGCGGCGCCATCGGCGAGAACGCGCTGGCCGATCCGCTCGCCGCTTGGTTGGACGGTTTCGCTCCCATTGAACCCTATGCAAAAGGCATCGCTCTGACCTTGGTGGTGGTGGGCCTGACCTATTTTTCGGTGGTGGTTGGGGAGCTCGTGCCCAAGCGCTTGGGGCTGCTGGCCCCCGAAGGCATCGCATCGCTGATCGCACGGCCCATGAACTCCCTTTCTCGCATCGCCCGTCCTTTGGTCTGGTTGCTGTCCTCATCCTCCAGTCTGCTGTTGCGCGTGATGGGTGCCCGTCGTAAAGAGGAGCCGCCGGTGACCGACGACGAGATCAACGTGCTGATGGAACAGGGCGCCGAGGCGGGGGTGTTCCACGAGAGCGAACAGGAGATCGTCTCCAATGTGCTGCGCCTGGATGAGCAGCGCATCGTTTCGATCATGACCCACCGCAGCGACATCTACCAGATCGACCTGAGCGACCCGGAGGACGAGGTCCACCGCCGGCTGGCGGAAAGTCCCTACGAGCGCGTCGTCGTCTGCCGTGACGGCCTGGAGCACATCGTCGGCGTCCTGCGCACTTCCGACTTGCTCAAGCCGGCGCTTGAGGGGGGGACGATCGATATCGAGGGCGCCCTGCGCCCGCCGCTCTATGTCCCGGAAAGCGTGACCACCACCCAGTTGTTGGAAAACTTCCGCACGGCGCGTATGCAGTTCGCTCTCATCGTCGATGAGTACGGCGAACTGGAAGGCCTGGTGACCATCACCGACGTCCTGACCGCTATCGTCGGAGAAATGCCCTCGTCGGACGATCATGACATGGTCATGCGTGAGAACGGCTCCTGGCTGGTGGATGGCAGCGTGGCAATCGAGCGTTTCAAGTCGGAACTGGATATCGATGAAGATCTGCCCGGCGAGGCGGGGAACGCTTACAACACTGTCGGCGGCTTTGTCATGCAAATGCTGGGCCGTATTCCGGCCGTGACCGAGCATTTCGAGTGGGAAGGCCTGCGCTTCGAGATCATGGATATGGACAAGAACCGGGTGGACAAGGTCTTGGTGACGCGCATTGAGATAGTGAGTCAGGACACAGGACAGGCCGAATCATGATGCGGTCTACGTCATTCCGCCAATTCAACAAAACGTTGAGTTTCGATTTTTGACCTGCCTCAGACACAACTGCGTGTTTTTCCTGTGCGCCGTCTGTGTCGCAAGCCGGGCCTGCCGCTACAATCCCGGCGGTATTCAATCCCTCTCGATCCCGTGCAATCACTCACGCTAGTCGTCAAGATTTGCCTGTTCCTGCTGTTGCTGGGGTTTGCCGCCGTGAACAGCGATGACGTGACGCTACGCTATTTTCTCGGCCTGGAATGGCAGGCGCCGCTTTCGCTGGTGATTCTGGCGGCCTTCGCGGTGGGATTGCTGACCGGTTTGTTGGGCTGTTCTTTTCGTTTGTTGCGCAATCAACGTGAATTGCGGGCCTTGCATCGCCAGCTTTCGGATACCCCGGACAACACGCCTTGAACATGGAATTCGAAGCCTGGTACCTATTGGTCATTCCGCTGTTTTTCGGTCTGGGCTGGATCGCCGCGCGGGTGGATATCCGCCATGTCATGGCGGAGTCGCGCGCGGTGCCGCGGTCCTATTTCAAAGGCCTCAATTACCTGCTCAACGAGCAGCCGGACAAGGCGATCGAGGCCTTTCTGGAAGTGGCCAAGATGGATCCGGATACGCTGGAGCTGCACTTCGCGCTGGGGGCGCTGTTCCGTCGCCGCGGCGAACTCGATCGCGCCATCCGCATCCACCAGAACGTCGCCGACCGGGCCGATTTGTCGCAGGATCATCGCATGAAGGCGTTGTACGAGCTCGGCGAGGATTTCCTCAAGGCAGGGCTGCTGGATCGCGCCGAGGCGGTGTTCCGGCGGTTGGAATCCGGCGTCTATGCCCGCGATTCGTTGCGCAACATTCTCGAGATTCAGGTGCTGACCAAGGATTGGCGCGAGGCGATCGTCACCGCCGCGCGCCTGGAGAAACTCGGCTGCCCGGCGCAAAACGCCGATACCGCGCATTACTACTGCGAACTGGCGTTGGCGGCGATGCTCAAGGGCGATGAAGACTCGGCGCGCGCCGATCTGGATCGCGCCTTGCAGGAAAACAAACGCGCCGCGCGCGCCTGGGTGCTGCTCGGCGATCTGGAGGCCAAGGCCGGCAAGGCGGAGGCGGCCATTGCAGCGTGGCGTCGGCTGGAGGAAGTGAATCCCGCTTATCTGCCGATCGTGGCGGAACGCTTGGCGCAGACCTTGGCGCGTTGCGGGCGGCAGGATGAGGCTATCGATTTGTTGAAAGCCTATCTGGAGCGTCGCCCCAGTCCCGACCTGTTGCATTTCCTGTTCCAGACCGTGGCGCAAGCACGCGGCTGGGATGCTGCGCGACAACTGGCCGCCGAAGAGCTCAAGCGGCATCCCAGTTTGCGCGCGCTGGATGATTATCTGCAGGCCAGCAATGCGGTGCAGCAAATGGACGCCAGCGTGGAAGACCGAGTCGCACAGGATCTGGTGCATCGCCAGGTCAGCCGTAACGCTTTCTATTTGTGCGGCAGCTGCGGCTTCAAGGCGCGCCAGTATTTCTGGCAATGCCCGGCCTGTGCGCGCTGGGAAAGCATTTTGCCGGAGCGGGAAGAACATGACTGAATCTCGAATCATCATTGCACTCGATTACCCTGACGCCGCTGCGGCGCGGAAATTCGTCACCCGCCTTGGCTCGGCTGGCTCGAAAAGCGGGCCGGAGTTATGTCGGCTCAAGGTCGGCAAGGAGCTGTTCGTGGCGGCCGGGCCGGCCTTCGTGCAGGAACTGGTCGAGCAGGGCTATGACGTTTTCCTGGACCTGAAATTTCACGACATTCCCAATACCGTGGCGCAAGCCTGCAAGGCGGCCGCGCGTCTGGGGGTCTGGATGATGAATGTGCATGCCGCCGGCGGGCCGCGTATGTTGTCGGCGGCGCGTGAGGCCCTGGAAGGGCTGCACAAGCGACCGTTGTTGATTGCGGTGACGGTGCTGACCAGCATGGGCGGCGAGGAATTGAACGCGATCGGCGTGGCGGCAGATGCTGAACAGCAGGTGCGGCGTCTGGCCGGTTTGACGCGGGACGCCGGGCTGGATGGCGTGGTCTGCTCGGCGTTGGAGGCGGCCGTGTTGCGGCAGGACATGGGACCGAAGTTTTGTCTGGTCACCCCCGGCATTCGTCCCGCTGGCAGCGCCACCGGCGACCAGACCCGCATCCTGACGCCGCGGCAAGCTTTGCAGGCCGGCGCCAATTATCTGGTCATCGGCCGGCCGATTACGCAGGCGGCCGACCCACTGACAGTGCTGGCGTCCATCGCGCAGGACATTGCAACCCTTTGAAGAGAATCAGCCCATGAAAATCGCCATTGCCGGCACCGGCTACGTCGGCCTTTCCAATGCCATCCTGCTCGCGCAACACAATGAAGTCGTGGCGCTCGACATCGTGGCCGAGAAGATCGAGCTGCTCAACCGCAAGGTTTCGCCCATCGTCGATGTCGAGATCGAGGATTATCTCAGCCACAAAGCGCTGAACTTTCGTGCCACGCTGGACAAGCAGGAAGCGTATGCCGGCGCCGATTACGTGATCATTGCGACGCCGACCGACTACGACACCGAAACCAATTACTTCAACACCAAATCGGTTGAAGCGGTGATCCGCGATGTCATGGCGATCAATCCGCGCGCGGTCATGATCCTCAAATCGACCGTGCCGGTCGGTTACACCGCCAAGCTGAAGGCGCAATTCAACTGCGACAATCTGATCTTCTCGCCGGAGTTTCTGCGCGAAGGCAAGGCGCTGTACGACAACCTGCATCCGTCGCGCATCATCATCGGCGAACGCTCGCCGCGGGCGGAAACCTTCGCCAATCTGCTCAAGCAGGGCGCGATCAAGCAGGACATCGCGGTGCTGTTCACCGACTCCACCGAGGCCGAGGCAGTCAAGCTGTTCTCCAATACCTACCTGGCGATGCGCGTGGCGTACTTCAACGAGCTGGACACCTATGCGGCGACGCACGGCCTGGACACCAAGCAGATCATCCAGGGCGTCAGCCTCGATCCGCGCATCGGCGACCATTACAACAACCCTTCGTTCGGTTATGGCGGCTATTGCCTGCCGAAGGACACCAAGCAACTGCTCGCCAACTACCAGGATGTGCCGCAGAACCTGATGCGCGCCATCGTCGATTCGAACACCACCCGCAAGGACTTCGTCGCCGACAGCATCATCAAACGCAATCCTAGAGTGGTCGGCGTGCACCGCCTGATCATGAAGGCGGGTTCGGATAATTTCCGCGCCTCCAGCATCCAGGGCATCATGAAGCGCATCAAGGCCAAGGGCATCGAGGTCATCGTCTATGAGCCGGTGCTGACCGAGCCGGAGTTCTTCCATTCCAAAGTGATCAACGATCTGGCCGAGTTCAAACGCCGTTCCGACGTCATCGTCGCCAACCGCATAACCGACGACCTGCGCGATGTGGCCGACAAGGTCTATAGCCGCGACCTGTTCGGGAAAGACTGATCGCCATGTTCAAAACGCTCGAGGATTTCGTCGGCAACACGCCGCTGGTCCGGCTGAAGAAACTGCCGGGTGAGACCTCCAATGTCATCCTGGTGAAACTGGAAGGCAACAACCCGGCCGGCTCCGTCAAGGACCGGCCGGCTTTGGCGATGATCGCCAAAGCCGAGGCGCGCGGCGAGATTAGGCCGGGCGAAACCTTGATCGAGGCCACCAGCGGCAACACCGGCATTGCACTGGCGATGGCGGCGGCGATCAAAGGCTATCGCATGGTGTTGATCATGCCCGAACACCTGTCCATCGAGCGCCGCCAGACCATGCGCGCCTATGGCGCCGAGTTGGTTCTGGTCAGCAAGGCAGAAGGCATGGAAGGCGCGCGCGATCTGGCCGAAAGCATGCAGCGGGAAGGCAAGGGCAAAATCCTCGATCAGTTCTCCAATCCGGATAACCCGGCGGCGCACTATGAATCGACCGGCCCGGAAATCTGGCGCGACACCGACGGCAAGATCACGCACTTTGTCTCCAGCATGGGCACCACCGGCACCATCATGGGCTGCTCGCGCTATCTCAAGGAACAGAACGGCGCGATCCAGATCATCGGCGTGCAGCCGGAGGAGGGGGCCCAGATTCCCGGCATCCGCAAATGGCCGCCGGAGTATGTGCCGTCGATCTGCGACTACGAGCGGGTCGATCGGATGATCTATGTCGGCCAGCCCGAGGCCGAGGAAACCGCCCGCCGGCTGGCGGCCGAAGAAGGCATCTTCGCCGGCATCTCTTCCGGCGGCGCGCTTTATGCCGCGCTGCAGTTATCGAAAGAGGTCGAAAACGCGGTCATCGTTTCCATCGTCTGCGACCGCGGCGACCGCTATTTGTCCACCGGCGTGTTTCCGGCCTGAACGGCGAAGGCATAGGGGTATGGCGCGTGCGAGGCGTCTGGCCGGGGCGATCCTCTTCCTGTTGTGGTTGAGTCTGCCGGGTGCGCGCGCTGACGACACCCAGACTGCCGCGCCGGCATTGCTGCTGGCGCAAGTGTTGCAGCCGCACACCGACGTTACGCAATATTGGGTCAGCGAGAAGCTGGATGGCGCTCGCGCGGTCTGGAATGGCCGGGAATTGCGTTTTCGCAGCGGCCGCTTGGTGGCGGCACCTGCCTGGTTCACGGCAGGTTTTCCAGCCGAGGCGCTGGATGGCGAACTCTGGCTGGGGCGCGGCGAGTTCGATCGCTTGTCCGGCATCGTGCGCAAACGCCAGCCGGACGATGCGGAATGGCGTCAGGTCAGCTATTGGGTATTCGAGTTGCCGGACGCGCCCGGCACGTTCAGCGAACGCATCGCACGGCTTCGTGAAATCGTCGCGGCGGCGCAGCTTCCCTGGCTGCAGGCCGTCGATCAATTTCGCGTGCGCGATCGTGCAGATTTACAGCAGCGTTTGTCGCAGGTGCTGCAGCGGCGCGGCGAAGGCTTGATGCTGCATCGGGCCGATGCGCCCTACGTGACCGGCCGCAGCGACGTGCTGCTGAAGTTGAAACCCTGGCTGGACGCCGAGGCGACGGTGATCGGGCACGTCGCGGGCAACGGCAAATACCGCGGCCTGCTCGGCGCGCTGCGGCTGGAAACCCCGGATGGACGGCGGTTTAGCCTGGGCGCCGGGTTCAGCGACGCGGTGCGGCGCGATCCGCCGCCGGTCGGCGCGCTGATCAGCTATCGCTATCGCGAACTCAATCAGAACGGCTTGCCGCGTTTCGCCAGTTATTTGCGGCTGCGCGAGACGTTTTGACGGCGTTGCGTTTGTGAAAAATCGTGGTTAGGCGTTCGAGGACTGCTCAGGGCCAGTTTCAGACGCCCAGGTTGGTAGCTCGGGCGTTTCATGCTCGGTCTTTACGGACAATCACTGACTGCACAAGGAGAATGATGAGGCGATACTGCTGCCTGCTGTTGCGCCGCCTGCGGTTCATCAACTGGAGCAACGAGGCGCAATATCGGAGGAGAATCATAGCCATGTAATCCGAGCTAACTATACTGCGCCGCGTTCTGGGGAAGATTTTCTGGGGTAGCCCCTGTTTTATGGAGTGTCAATGTGAAACGTATAGGTGTATTAACGAGTGGAGGGGATGCCCCCGGCATGAATGCGGCCATACGCGCAGTGGTGCGTACTGCCGTGTATCACGGGATCGAAGTGTTCGGCATCGAGCGTGGTTACAAGGGCATGATCGAAGGCGCGATCCGTCCGCTCAGTTCGCGCGACGTCAGCGGCATCATCGGCCGCGGCGGCACCATGCTCTATACGGCGCGTTGTCTGGAATTTCTGGAGCGATCCGGGCGCGAGCAGGCTGCGGCGCAACTGGCCAAGTTCGGCATTGAGGGAATCGCCGTGATCGGCGGCGACGGCTCTTACCGTGGCGCCGAGAAACTGCACCAGGAATTTGGCATCCACTGCATTGGAATACCAGGCACCATCGACAATGACATCGGCGGCACCGACTACACCATCGGCTTCGATACCGCGATCAACACGGCCATGGATGCGGTCGACCGCATCCGCGACACGGCTTCCTCTCACGACCGTATTTTCTTCGTCGAGGTCATGGGGCGGCGTTCAGGCTATGTGGCCATGATCAGCGGCATCGCCGGTGGTGCCGAGGAAATTTTCGTGCCGGAGTCCCCCATCACCATCGAGCGACTGGTGGAGCGCATGCGCGAGGGCGAGGCACGTGGGAAGAAGTCGTCGATCATCATTGTGGCCGAAGGAGATGTCTTGGGTGGTGCTCAAGCCATCGCCACGGAAGTGGGGGCGCAATCAGAGTTCAAGGACAATCGCGTTACCGTGATCGGGCACCTGCAACGCGGCGGGGCGCCCACTGCCTTCGACAGGGTGCTTGCCAGCCGCATGGGCGTGCGCGCGGTTGAGGCTCTGCTCGCCGGAGAGTCTGGCAAGATGGTAGGCGTAAACGGGCAACATCTGTTGCTGCGCCCTCTTGCAGAAGCGTGGGATTTGCGCACGCGATTTGATCACGATCTGCTCCGCGTTGCGCACGTTCTGAGCGTGTAGCGCAATTGGATGACGGGGTCACATCGGTTAACCGCCATTGAACCATTGACGTGGCGACCGGCCGCAAAGAGGCGGTTGCCGCCACCGCTGATATGTACGGCAATGTCTGCATCGGGTCGGGAGTGTGAGTTCGCCAGATCGAGAAACTGCAGTCCACCGTGAATCGCCGTCGAACGGCAGCTACCCGATACGTTGCTGACCGACTCGGGCCGAAGATTGAAGGTCGGCTATGGCCGGAGGCTGTGTAAAAACGCGGCGAGATTTCGTGGATAGCGGGAAGCGCGC
>CAYXMQ010000034.1:0-31989 GCA_964466195.1 uncultured Thiobacillus sp. | reverse complement strand
AGCGGCCCTTGGTGATGCCGATCGTGAACATGATGAAGAACGAGTACAGCCCGGTTTTTTCGACGATGACGCCGTGCTCGGCCAGGTATTTGGTCAGGATTGCGGCGGGGATGCCCCAATCGGCGAAATCGCCGCCGACATCGAGGCCGGGGGTGATGATGGTGGCTTTGATCGGGTCGAGCAGATTGAATTCCGGCGCCAGGTCGCCGAAGCCGTGCCAGCGTTCGCCGGCGCGCAGCATCCAGTCGGAGCGGGAGCCCATGCCTTCTTCGGCCAGTTCTTCCGGTCCCCAGACCTTGAACCACCAGTCGGTGCCTTCATCGCTTTCCATATCGCCGCCGACCTTGCGCATGGCGCGGCGGAAATCCAGCGCTTCGGCGATGGATTCCTCGACCAGCGCGGTGCCGCCGGGTTCTTCCATCATCGCCGCCGCCACGTCGCAACTGGCGATGATGGCGTACTGCGGGCTGGTCGAGGTGTGCATCAGGAAGGCTTCGTTGAACACGTCGCGATCGAGTTTACGGTTCTCCGATTCCTGCACCAGGATTTGCGAGGCCTGGCTCAGGCCGGCCAGCAGTTTGTGGGTGGATTGGGTGGCGAACACCATCGAATCCTTGCAGCGCGGGCGGTCTGCGCCGATCGCATGCATGCCGCGATAAAAACTATGGAAGGTGGCATGCGGCAGCCAGGCTTCGTCGAAATGCAGCGTGTCGATCTTGCCGTCGAGTTCGGCCTTGATTTCTTCGACGTTGTACAGAATGCCGTCGTAGGTGCTCTGGGTGATGGTCAGCACGCGCGGCTTGGCGTTCTTGTCCGGCGCGAACGGATGCGCGGCGATCTTCTTCTTGATGTTTTCCCAGGTGAATTCGGAACGCGGAATCGGTCCGATGATGCCGAAATTGTTGCGCGTCGGCATCAGGAACACCGGGATCGCGCCGGTCATGATGATCGCGTGCAATATGGATTTATGGCAGTTGCGATCGACCACGACGATGTCGTTCGGCGCCACCGTGGAATGCCAGACGATCTTGTTCGAGGTCGAGGTGCCGTTGGTGACGAAGAACAGGTGATCGCATTTGAAGATGCGTCCGGCATTGCGCTCGGATGCGGCCACCGGGCCGGTGTGGTCGAGTAATTGACCCAGTTCCTCGACCGCGTTGCAGACGTCGGCGCGCAGCATGTTCTCGCCGAAGAACTGGTGGAACATCTGGCCGATGGGCGATTTCAGGAACGCGACGCCGCCGGAATGGCCCGGGCAATGCCAGGAATAGGAGCCGTCCGCCGCGTAATGGGTCAGCGCACGGAAGAACGGCGGCGGCAGCGAATCCAGATACGCCTTGGTCTCGCGCACGATCAGGCGGGCGACGAATTCCGGCGTGTCCTCGAACATGTGGATGAAGCCGTGCAGCTCGCGCAGCACGTCGTTCGGAATGTGCCGGGTGGTGCGCGTTTCGCCGTACAGGAAAATCGGAATATCGGTATTGCGATGGCGGATTTCCTTCACGAAGGAACGCAGTTCGGCGATGGTTTCCTCGGTCTCGCCGGAGGAAAAATCGTCGTCGTCCACCGACAGGATGAAACCGGAAGCGCGGCTCTGCTGCTGGGCGAACGAGGACAGATCGCCGTAGCTGGTGACGCCGAGTATTTCCATGCCCTCATCTTCCAGCGCCTTGGCCAGGGCGCGTATGCCCAGGCCGGAGGCATTCTCGGAACGGAAGTCTTCGTCGATGATGACGACGGGGAAACGGAAGCGCATGGCCTCTCCTCAGTGGGCGTAGAACAGGGTAAGAAATCAAGGCGAGAAATTCGCGCGGATTATAGGGAGGCTGCTCGCCCTCGGTAACCTATTGCGCGCGATGCAGCGTTTTCCTGCCGGGGTCGGCGGCAAGCGCGTCCGTATCCTTCGGGCAAGGCGTGCCGCCATGCTTGAGTGGCGGTGCTTTGCCGGAAGTTCCTTTGCATATCACAGCGCTTTGCCAACGCTGTCGTTATGCCGGCCGAATATTGCAGGAATGCGTGCCGTGCGTTTGCCTGTCGCCGTCGTTTTGCCCGTCGGTAGCAGCCGGTCATGCCAGCGCATAATTCGCGCAGTTCAAACCCTAGCAAGGTCGATCATGGTGACGTCTGAATCAGGTGGTTTCGGCGCAGCGCTGGCGCGGCGCACAGCTCGGGGCGGTCGGGGCTCTCTGGCGCAGATCGTGCGCGTTGAGACTCGCCTGGTCATCAAGCTGGCGCTGCTGTTCAGCCTTTGGATGCTGCTGCCGCTCATCCTGCTGGAGATGTCTTTGCATCATATCGAAGCGGTGCATATTCTGAACGTCTCGCAGATCGACCTTGAGACGCTGTGGGGCGTGTTGCTGTTCTTGCTGGCTTTAGCCTTGTCTCTGGCCTTGGCTTTCTCGATCGCCCGTCAGCAGTCGCTGGCCAAGGCGTTGGGACAGGCCGTGGACAACCTGCCGATGCAGTTCGCCTATATCGATGCCGCCCGCTGTTACCGGTTCAACAACCGGGCCAGCCTGGACAATGCTAGCAACCTTGGCGAAGGCCATTACGGGCGGCCCGTGCGCGAGGTTCTCGGCGAAAGCACGTATCGCCAGATCGAACCCTATCTGGACCGCGCTCTGTCCGGGCAGCGAGTCGATTTCGAATTGCATCTGGCGGACGGCGATCGGGCGAGCGATCTGGCCGTGGCATATCTGCCGGACGTGGCCGACAGCGGCCAGGTCAAAGGCCTGTTCGTCCTGGCCGACGACATCACTCGCCGCAAGCAGGCGGAACGGCGCGACAAGGAGCAGCTGCTGGAGTTCGCCCACCTGTCCCGGCTGGCCAGTGTCGGCGAGGTCGCCGCCGAGATCGCCCATCAGATCAACCAGCCCCTTGCCGCCATCGCCATGTTCAGCAGCGCCGCCGAACGCACTCTGGCCGGCGGCGGTGATCCGGAGCAGGTGCGCGCTTGGCTGGCGACCATCAACGCCCAGTCCAAGCGGGCCAGCGAAGTGATCGGCAGTCTGCGGCGGTTCGTGCGGCCGGGCAAGATGGATCCGGTCGTCCTTGATGTGAACACCCCGCTGCGCGAGGTCGCCGCGTTACTGGCGCATGACGCCGCCGCCCGGCAGGTCGGCCTGAATCTGGAATTTGGCGAGTCTTTGCCTCCCATTCTGGCCACCGGCATTCTGATCGAGCAGGTGGTCTTCAATCTGGCCCGTAATGCCATCCTGGCCGCGGCGGGGCTGCCGCATCCGGCGCAGGTGACGATAAGATCGCATGCCGATGCCAAGCGGGTCTGGGTGGACGTCTTCAGCGCGGGCTCAGGCCAGGTTGAAGCCCCCGATAGCGCGGAGGACGAAGCTGACGCCGCTGCTTTGGAAGAAGGGCTGGGCTTCAGCCTGGCGATCAGCCGCTCGATCATCGCCGGCTTTAATGGGGAGGTCGGGTGCCGCAGTCGCGCCGGCGGTGCAACCTTTTGTTATTTTCATTTGCCGAGGTACCAGACGTGAAATCGTTCGCCGTGACTCATGTCGTCGATGACGATCCCGCTGTGCGCGATGGCTTGTGTGCTTTGCTGGGGTCGGTTTCGATTCCGACTCGCGCCTATGCTTCGGCGGACGAGTTTCTCCAGGCCGCCGAACCGGGCATGGCGGGGTGTCTGGTGGTGGATGTGCGCATGCCGGGCATGAGCGGTCTGGAGTTGTTGCAATATCTCAAGGCGCATGACATCCATCTCCCGGTCATCGTCATCACCGGACACGGCGACGTGGCGATGGCGGTGCGGGCGATGAAGGCCGGCGCCGTCGACTTCCTTCTGAAACCGTTCAATGAGCAGGATTTGCTCGATCAGATACTCGCCGCGCTGAATAAGGGCGACCAGGATCTGTGCCGCCAGCAGACCCGCGAACAAGCGGCGCAGCGCTTCAAGGACCTGACCCAGCGGGAACGCCAGATACTCGACCGGATCATGGAATGCCAGCACAGCAAAGCCATCGCCTACGACCTGGGCATCAGCGAAAAGACGGTCGATGTGCATCGCTTCAACATCATGCGCAAGACCGGTACACGCAATCTTTCCGAACTGATCCAGCTGCGTATTCAGAGCAACGACGCAGGCTAAGCAAGGGCAGGAGAGCCTGTAGGCCGATACCCGTACATTCGGGTCCGGCTAAAGCAATCTTTAACCGGGCTAAATGACTCGGCAATTTTGTTCGGCTCCGGCTTCTTTTACCCTGCTATCGCAATTCGACCCGATAACCAGGACAACGGAAAACCCGAGCGAGTGAGGTTCATGTCGATGCCAAAAAAGATACCGCCGGACGCGATGAATGGACATTTCATCGTCGATTGGCAAATCGGCGAGGCGACTCGTCCAGCCGCTTTTTTTGTATCGCTGCTTATGCAAGGCCGCAGGGCCGGTCTCTACCGGGTGCAAGCCGTGTTGCCGAAAGGGGTGCTGCTGGCTCACGGCGCGATCTCATTTCCGGTCGGCACCCGGCTGGATGTCGAGGATGTCCTGGGCATCATGCCGAGCAGATCACTGCCGCTTGCATGGGTGGTCGGCAACGACTCGCGCGGCATGAGACTGGCGTGGTGAATATCAATGGGATGCTCAAGAAACGCTCGCCGGCAAAAACAGACTGGGTGGGTCAGGAGAGGAGTAAGGAAGTTGAGGAGAGGAGTCAGGAAGCTGGTAAGCGGGCGGGGCCTGTCGGTCTCGTCCGCCGCCCCGGCCATCATGCCAAGGCAGCCGAACAAGGCTGCCCGCGCGTGTTTTTCCGGCTTGCGCCTGTTCGCTCAGGCCGCTTTCGTCATGGTCCTGGCAGGGGGGGCTGTCGGCGTTCGTGCCGAGATGCCGGTGTGTCCAGCCTTGTTGATGGATTCCGAATGCGCGCAATACCAGCAGCGGCTCACGCTGGCGAGCAATGAAACGCTCCGAAGCCAGATATTGAGGGACTACGCGCAACTTCAGAGCGAACGCCGGCGCGCCTGCCCAATTTCGGAAAAACTGGAGCAGCAGATACTGCAACTTCGTGCCGCCCGACAGCGGTACGGGCAAGTCGATTGATTCCAGCTTGACCCCATGGCCGCGCCGCTGGCTGTCGCGCGCGTGAAACGGTGACGAGCTAGGCCACGCGCGACCCGAACGAAATGGCGACCCCGCCTGGCCGGATCAATCTGCGCCGGGAAGCGCCAATCCGACAGACAAATGATTTCCATGCAAACGGGTTGGCCGTGGCCCCGGCTCGGTAAAACCGTCCGAACCGACCCCCCGAGAGGGTCAAGTCGTGCTTGGGGCGGCCCGGCGAACGACTTGAACGGGTTGAGCGGAGGCAGGTGCATTATCGAAATCTGGAATAGGTGATAACTTGCAGTCGGACCGTACTCTCGATACTCCCTTGCCTACTGCTGCCCACCTCAAGAACCGCTCCAGCATCCTGATCCTGGTCATTCTGGCATTGGTCGTGCCGTTGCTCGCCTACAGCGTGCAGCGTCTGGAAGCGCCGCGCATCCGAGCTGAAGCCTTGGCCAATCTGGCCGCCATCGGCCGGCTCAAGGCGGAGCAGATCGAAACCTGGCTGAGCGAACGCCGGGGCGATGCCGAGATGATCATGGCCAGCGAAAGCTACATCGACGACGTGCAACTCTGGTTCGATCGGCGCGACCCCGGCGCGGGCGCCCGACTGGCCCGCCGCGCCGAGATTCTGCAACGCGCCTATCGCTATGAGACGTTGGAGCTGGTCGATGTTCGCAGCCTGAACGACGCCATGCCGCCGGAACGGCGGGCCGTAGTCGATGCCGCGCTGGCCAGCGGCCAGATGCAGACCAGCGAGCTTTACCGTGATGCCGAGGGCCGGATCTGGCTGGACTTTGTCGCGCCGCTGTTCAAACCTGTCCCTGGCGGGCGTGAGGCGCTGGGCGCGGTGGTATTGCATACCCAGGCCAGCGCTTACCTGTTTCCGCTGATCCAGACCTGGCCTACGGCCAGCCCGAGCGCCGAGACCCTGCTGGTGCGGCGCGACGGCGATCATGTGCAGTTTCTCAACGATCTGCGCCATCGCCAGGGTACCGCACTGACTCTGCGGCTGCATCTCGACCATCCCGAACTGCCCGCGGCGATGGTCTTGCGCGACCAGCACAGCCAGACCGTGGAAGGACATGACTACCGCGGCATACCCGTGCTGGCTGCCGTGCGCCCGGTGCAGGGAACCGACTGGTTCATGGTCGCGAAGGTGGACCGGGATGAAGTGCAACAGCCGCTACGCCATTTGCTGGCCTGGGTCAGCATGGTGGCGTTCGCTGCCATCGTCATCATCGGCATCATGCTGTGGCGGCTCTGGCGCCAGCAGGTGGAAAAGGCGCTGGCGGCCAGCAGCGCCCGATTGTCCAGCGTGATTGAATCGGCGATGGATGCCATCATCATCGTCGACGCCGAACAACGGGTGCGCCTGTTCAACCCGGCGGCCGAGAAAATATTCGGCTGCACGCAGGCCGATGCGCTGGGAGAAACGATAGAGCGCTTCATCCCGGCGCGTTTCCAAAGCAAGCATGCCGAGCATGTCCGGAATTTTTCCGCGACCGGCGCGAGCAAACGAAGCTTGGATGCGCAGAGTGAGTTGTTTGCGATGCGCAGCGACGGCCAGGAATTTCCGATCGAAGCTTCCATCTCGCAGGCCGACCTGGGCGGCAAGCGCCTGTTCACCCTTATCCTGCGCGACATCACCGAGCGCAAACTGGCCGGGGAACGGCTGCGCGCCAGCGAAGAGCGCTTCCGCTCACTGGTCGAGCAGGCCTCGGACGGCATCTTCCTCAGCGACCGGCAAGGCCGATATCTGGAGGTGAACTCCGCCGGCTGCATGCTGTTGGGTTACCGACGCGAGGAATTGCTGCACCTCGGCGTCGCTGACGTCATCGATCCGCTCGAGATTCCCCGCATCGGGCCAGAAGCGGCGCGCTTCGAAGGCGGTGGCGTGGTGGTCAGCGAGTGGCGTTTCAAACGCAAGGACGGCAGCCTGTTTGCCGGCGAGATCAGCGGCAGGCAGCTCGCCGACGGGTCTGTACAGACCATCCTGCGTGACATCAGCGATCGGAAGCGGGCCGAACAGGCGCTGCGCGAGCGGGAGGACGACCTGAATCGCGCCCAGACGGTGGGGCATATCGGCAGTTGGCGGCTGGACGTGCGTCTTAACGAGCTGACCTTGTCGGCGGAAAGCCATCGTATCTTCGCCGTTCCGGTCGGCATTGCCTTGACTTATGAGGCTTTTCTGGCCTGTGTGCATCCGGACGATCGAGACTATGTCGATCGGGCATGGCAGGCGGGACTGCGCGGCGAACCCTATGACATCGAATACCGTTTGCTGGTGGATGGCCAACTCAAATGGGTGCGGCAAAGAGCCGAGATGGAGTTCGACCCGGCCGGAAAACTGCGCAGCGGCTTCGGCATCACGCAGGACATCAGCGACATCAAAGCGGCCGAACAGGCCTTGCGCGACAGCGAGGAACGCTTCCAACTGGCAACAGAAATCGGCCGCTCCGGTACTTGGGACTGGAATGTGCTTAGCGGCGAAATCATCTGGTCGCGCGGGCATTACGAGATACTGGGCTATCAGGTTGGCGAGGTTGCACCCAGCTATGGCGCCTGGGCCGAACGCGTCCACCCGGGAGACCGCAATTGGGTTGAAGCGGAGATGCGCCGCAGCATGCAGGAGCGGGTCGATTTCGGGGTCGAGTTCCGCGTCCTCTGGCCGGATGCGTCGATCCACTGGATGAGCGCACGCGGCCGTTTCGAATACACCTTGGACGGCGCCTGTCGGCGCATGCTCGGCGTCATGGCCGACATCACTTCGCTGAAGCAGGCCGAACTGGCCCTGCGTGAAGCCGACCAGCGGAAGGACGAATTTCTGGCGATGCTGGCGCATGAACTGCGTAACCCGCTGGCTCCGATCCGCAACGCCGCCTACGTTCTGGGCCGGCTCGATCTGGCGGAGCCGCGCCTGCTGTGGGCGCAGGACATCATCGAGCGGCAGGTGAGTCACCTGGCCCATCTGGTGGATGAACTGTTGGATGTCGCCCGCATCGTGCAGGGCAAGATCGTGCTGAAGAAGGCGCGCGTCGAACTCGCCGATCTGATCCGCCAGGCCTGTGAGTCGGTGCAGCCGCTGATGTCCGCAAAAGGCCATCGCTTCGAGGTGCATATGCCGGCCGAGCCGGTCGTGCTGGAAGGCGATCTGGTGCGTCTGGTGCAGATTTTGCAGAACCTGCTCAACAATGCCGCCAAATACACGCCCGACCACGGCCGCATCGAGCTTCTCGGCAACCTGAACGGGTCGGAAATCGAACTCGTCGTGCGTGACAATGGCATGGGCATTTCCGCAGAGCTGCTGCCTGTGGTGTTCGACCTGTTCAGGCAGGGCAATCGCACGCTGGATCGCTCGCAGGGCGGGCTCGGCATCGGCTTGACGCTGGTGCGCCAACTGGTCGAGCTGCATGGCGGCCAGGTCAGCGGCGCCAGTCCGGGCCGCGGTCAAGGCGCCAGCTTCAGCGTGCGCCTGCCGTTGGCCGACGGCGCCGATGTACGCTCCACCCTGGCCGGCGAGGAACGAGCAGGGAGCGCGGCCGGATCTGCGCTGCGGGTTTTGCTGGTTGAGGACGATGCCGTGGTCGCCGAAAGCATGGTCGTGTTCCTGGAACTGGATGGCTACCAGGTGCGCAGCGCGGCAGAGGCCGAAGCGGCCATGCGCCTGCTCGGCGAGTTCAGGCCGCAAGTGGTCCTGATCGACATCGGCCTGCCCGGGCAGGACGGCTATGCCCTGGCTGAACGCATACGTAAGCGTGCGGACTGCGCTGGAGTAACGCTGTGGGCGGTGAGCGGTTACGGCCACGAAGAGACGGTGCAACGCAGCCGCCAGGCCGGTTTCGAGCAGCATCTGGTGAAGCCGGTCGATCCGGCAGCGCTGAGCGAATTGCTTGCCGAGGTCGGCCGTTCTGCCGCTCGGCCGCTGGTCTTAACCCAGCGCGCATAACCGGCTGGGCGGCCGTTGTAAAGATACCTTCAGCCCGATAAATGATCCGATAATTTCTGTAGGGCGTTTCCCTGCTTAAACTTCAGATCAAGTCTTGCGACCGCGATCGGCATGAACCGAGTCTGGCGTGAAATCCGTGGCGGCAACGCGACCTGGCTCAGCCGCTGAATCCGGGTTGAGCGGGCTGATACCTTGTGTATTCACCAATGAATGGCGGGAAACACGATGCTGAACAGCGTACTGAATGAAGCGGGGCGGCCATGAGCCACGCTGCGATGATGCACTGGCCGCTGACTGCGGCGGCCCAGCCCAAGATTCCGTTTGCCTATGCCAAGCAGCGGGCCTTGCTGGCCTTGGACGGCCAGCGCCTGACCCAGGACAGGCAGCTTGCCGCCCTGAAACACTGTGTGCAGTCGAGCAGCCGCCTGGACATCCTTCTGGTCAACCCGCCCAAGGCGCCGACTTTCTTGCTGGCCGGCCTGCTTCTCCGGCTGGAGCATTCCGGCATCGATTATCGGCTGACCAGCGCCGAGGGCGATTTCGGCGATGAAATCGTGCGCTATCTGCATCGTTTTCAGGGCATCGGCCTGGTCATCGTCGATTGCCTGCCTCCATTGGAGCGATTCCTCGATTTGAATCAGCACGGCCTGTGCCGAAAAGGCCGCCGTTTCATCGGCCTGTCGGAGCCCGACCCCCTTACTGAGCAATAAGGCGCGGCCCGACGTAGATCGGGCGGCAAATCAAATCTTCGGCAAGGTCACGCCGGTCTGGCCCTGATATTTTCCGCCGCGATCGCGGTAGGAGGTTTCGCAGACATCATCCGACTCGAAAAACAGCATCTGTGCGATGCCCTCATTGGCGTAGATCTTGGCGGGCAGCGGCGTGGTATTGGAAAACTCCAGCGTGACATGGCCTTCCCACTCGGGTTCTAGCGGCGTCACGTTGACGATGATGCCGCAGCGGGCATAGGTGCTTTTGCCCAGGCAGATGGTCAGTACACTGCGCGGGATGCGGAAGAATTCGATCGTGCGCGCCAGCGCAAAGGAGTTGGGCGGAATGATGCAGACATCGCCCTTCACATCGACGAAGGAGTCGGGGTCGAAGTTTTTCGGGTCGACGATAGTGTGGTTGAGGTTGGTGAACAGTTTGAACTCGTTCGCACAACGGACATCGTAGCCGTAGCTTGACGTGCCGTAAGAAACGATCTTTTCGCCATTGGCCGTCTTGACTTGACCCGGCTCGAAGGGTTCGATCATGCCGTGATCCGCCGCCATGCGACGTATCCACTTGTCGGATTTGATGCTCATGTTCAGGGCCTCTCTGAGGGTTGCATGCCCCGTACCGGGGGATGCCGGATTCTAAGCGCAGGAAGTCCCCTGCGCAGGCGTGCAAGGCTTCGTTCAGGGGTTTTGCGTGGGGCAAGAGTGCGACCTCGGTGTTTTCCCTATTGATATTCGGGTTTATCCCGATGCGTGGCCTATCCGCTACAACTTAAGCTATACGGGATTCGATTACTGGGCCACTAGGGGTTCAGCTCGCTTTAGGAGCACAAATCATGACGATAAAAACGGTCGACGCGCCACTCACCGCTGACATGGTCCGCGCGCTGGATTGGGTGCCGGCGATCATTTGGGTGTCCGATGCGGCAGGGCGTTGCTTGCTGGTCAACCGCGCCTGGTGCGAGCTCACCGGCCGTAAATTGGAAGACTCGCTGGGCGACGGCTGGCTCAACGCGATGCACCCGGAAGATGCCGCGGCCTGGCCCGAGTTGATCGATCGCGCCATCAGCGAGCGGGAGCCGTTCTCCATCGAGTGCCGTCTGCGCCGGCGCGACGGCCGATACCGTTGGCTGCACAAGACCGGCGAGCCGTTCAGCGACGACAAGACCGGCGCTTTGCTCGGGTTTATCGGCTGCGGCATGGACGTGACCAGCCATAAGCAGGCGTTGGAAGGTTTGCGCCAGGCCAGCGAAAAGCATCGCTCGGTGTTGTCGAACCTGAAGGATGCCGTGGTCGTCATCGAGGACTATCTACGCACCGAGGAACCCGGCAAGGGCCATCGCCGGGATGATCGGCTGACGCCGCGCCAGCGCGAGATTCTGCACCTGATTGCGCGCGGTTATTCCACGCGCGAGATCGCCGTCCAACTGCATGTCAGCGTAAAAACGGTGGAAAGCCACCGTGCGCAGCTCATGCAGCGGCTCAATATTCACGACGTCGCCGGTCTGACCCGTTTCGCCATCCGCACCGGCCTGGTGCCGGCGGACTAACTCCGCGCAGCCAATACCGGATACGGTCTTGTCGCCCCGGCAACGGGTGTCGGGTAAGGCGTCATGCCGGTTCGGCCAATGCGTTGGCGACGGCCTGCAAGCGGGCGGCGCGGATCGCATCGGGAATGTCGGCGGCAGCGACCTGCCGCGCCACCGCGCCGGCATCGACTTGCCGCGCCGCCGCGAGGGCGTGCAGCAGGCGCTGCGCCTGCGTGAAAGGCCGCGCTTCCCAGCCCGGGCGACCGTGATAATCCGCCGCACAGGCATGCAGAAACTGCTCGAACCGCTGCGGCCGGCGGAACGCATCGGTCTGTTCCAGCAGTTCCAGCAAAGCAGCCGTACGCATGTTGTCGGCGTTGTGCGCCTGGCCGTGCCAGCGGGCGACGATCTGCGCCAGTGCGGCGCATTCGGTCGGCGCCCGCAGGCGCTGGTTCACCTGTTTGACCCGTTCCAGCCCGGCGGCCTCGTGGCCGCCATGCTTCGGCCAGTTCGCCGGCGGCGTCAGGCCCTTGCCCAGATCATGCAGCAGCGCGGCGTAGCGGACCGGCAGCGGTTGCGCGGCGGCGGCGGCGTAGTCGATGACGCGCATGACATGATCGCCGGTGTCGATTTCGGGATGGCTTTTCGGGTTTTGCGGCACCCCGAACAGCGCGTCGAGCTCCGGCAACAATCTGGCCAGCGCGCCGCATTCGCGCAGCATCAGGAACATCCGCGACGGCTGCGTCTCCATCAGGCCGCGTGCGAGTTCCTGCCAGACGCGCTCCGGCACCAGCGCATCGACTTCGCCGTCGGCGGTCATCTTGCGCATCAGGGCCAGCGTTTCCGGGGCCAGAGAAAACTCGCCGAAGCGGGCGGCGAAGCGAGCCACGCGCAGGATGCGTACCGGGTCTTCCGAGAACGCCGGGCTGACATGGCGAAACACCCGCGCGGCGAGATCGGCGCGGCCCTGGTACGGGTCGATGATGTCGCCATTTTCGGCTTGCGCCATCGCATTGATGGTCAGGTCGCGCCGCCGCAGATCCTCTGCCAGCGTCACATCGGGCGTGGCATAGACCTGAAAGCCCTTGTAGCCGCGTGCGGTTTTGCGTTCGGTGCGGGCCAGCGCGTATTCCTCGTGCGTACGCGGATGCAGAAAAACCGGGAAATCCTTGCCGACCGGCTGAAAGCCGAGTGCGCTCATCTCCTCCGGCGTTGCGCCGACCACGACATGGTCGCGGTCGTGGCTGGAGCGGCCCGGCGGCAAGCCGAGCAGGCGGTCGCGCACCGCGCCGCCGACGACATAAACCTGGATATGGTCAGGGAAGCGCAACGGCCGATCAGGCTTCAGCGCCCGGCGTGGGTGCGATAAGCCATGTAATTGCGACGCGGACCGGCTTCCTTCAGGTAGCCGATGACGCTTTCCAGCGCCGTCGGCTGGCCGAACTCGGCCGGGAAGCCATCCGGGCAGACGTTGTCGGTGAGCATGGCGTAATGATTGTCGCGGGTCATGATCTTCGCGCCGGGCTTCAATTCCATCAGCCTGGCGAACCAGTATGACGGCGTCGCCCCCAGCGGCACGATGCACCGGTTCAGACCCTGGCTGGCGGCGGTCAGCCGCACCAGTTCGGCCAGGCTGTAGACCTTGGGGCCGCACAGGTTGTAGGACTGGCCGTGGCTTTCCGGCAGATCGAGGGCGACCGCGAAAGCGCGCGCCACATCGCCGACGTACACCGGCTGGAAGCGCGCGCCGCCATCGGCCAGCGGCAGCACCGGGGCGAGCTTGAGCAGGTCGGCGAACAGGGTCAGAAAGCTGTCGCCCGGTCCGAAAATGACCGAAGGCCGGAACACCGTCACCGCCAGATCGCCGGCGGCCTGCATCACCAGGGCTTCGCCGGCGGCCTTGCTGCGCTGGTAGGCGCTGCGCGAATTCACGTCGGCGCCCAGCGCGCTCATGTGCAACAGCCGCGGCACGCCGTTGTCCTTGCAGGCCTGCACCAGCTTGCGCGGCAACTCGACATGCGCGTGCTGGAAACTGCCGCGCCGCGCCTGCGGACTATCCTTCTTGCCGGCGTCGGATTCATGCAGCAGCCCGACCAGATTGATCACCGCATCCATGCCTGCGCACAAGGCGTTCAGGCTGGCGGGTTCATGAATGTCGGTTTCCACGACCTCGACCGTGGGCAGCACGTTCAGGTCTTTGACGGCGTCGCGCCGGCGCGCCGGAACGCGGACTTTGATACCGCGCGCGGCCAGCAAGGCGGCCAGATGGTGGCCGACGAAACCGCCGCCGCCGAGGATGCAAACGTTTTGTATGGTCATGGGTATCCGTGTGAGCTGGAAAAGTGGCTTCGATTTTATGGGTTTATGCGATCCGCCGTTGCTATGGTTCGTTGGCTTGCAGGTTATCGGCGCCGTCTAAAGAGCCAGCCGTCGCAGCCAGATTTCCCTTAACGGCGTCAGGTCGCCGACATCCGCTGCGCGGAGGGCCGTGAAATAAGCGTCCTTGTCTGCCGTTCCGGCCGGGTCCATCGGCGGCAGGCCCAGCTTGTAGGCCAGGGCCACCAGCAGGATGCGTCCTACCCGGCCGTTGAAATCCTTGAACGGATGTATCCATTGGAAACGCCAATCCACCCAGGCCAGCAGGCCGGCGATGGATTTGGCGTCGGCCAGGTGGCGCAGGCGCTCTTCCAGGTCCAGGCAGAACTCTTTTACCCTCACGGCCACCGCATGGGCCGGCGGCGGGAAATGCGTGCCGACCTGGACGTCGGTTGTCCGGAACTGGCCGGCCCAGTCCGGGAACAGTTCGCCCGCCAACAGGCGGTGCACATCGCGCAGCCAGTCCGGCGAAAAGGCCAGCGTCTCCGGCTCGGCGTCGAGGATGGCATCCAGGCAGCGGACGATATTCACTGCCAGGCGTTCAGCAACTTCGGTGTAGGTGAGCGAACCGGCGGCGGTGGACAGCTCGCGGGTGGCGTCTAGCGGCTGGGTCGAGTCAGCAAGTCGCGCAGCCGGGCCGGGTCCACCGGCTCCCGCTCCAGGGCCATGGAATTCAGGGTGAACTCCAGCACCCGGGCGCGATAGGCCGCACGCAGGCTGGCTGCGTCCGGATGGGCGGCGCGCCATTGCTTCAGATGCCGGTCGAGGTGTTGCAGTTGTCGGGTGGTCATGGTGGGGTTCCTGGTTGGCGCTAGGATCGCAAGACGCGGCCGGATCGGCAAGTGTTCCGGTGACTTCCTCCAGCCAGGCCAGGGCGGCGGTTTCGCTTTCCTCGATGGCGATTTCGACGGCGCGCTTGGCGGCGTCGAGGAGTTCGGCGGCCCGGCGGCGGCTGGCCTGGGCGGCGCGCACGGCGGCCACAATCTGGGCTTGGGTGGCCGCATCGATGCGCGGCATGGGCATAGCCAGCAAATCGACCTCGGAGATGGCGGGATAGAGGCTGGCGCTGGTGTGCAGGTCCAGCAACTCGCAAACCTGCGGCAGGCGCAGGTAGGTCAACAGCACTTCCGCCGGGATGGCCTCGGGCCGCAGCACCACAAAGCCGGACGAACAGACATGGCCGTCCTGTTCCGGGGCGACCAGAGCGGAGAGCCGGCGGATGGGGCGCACCGTGGAAGTGATGACATCGCCGGAACGGACCAGCCAGGTGGCGCGGCTGGGCGCCTCGGCCAGGGGCACGGTTTCGGAAACGACGGTGCCATCCGCGCGCACGCCGCCGATCTCGATGTAGTCGAAGGTGTCGGTTGCGCCCGGAATGAAGCGTTCATGCCGCACGGGGGCCACCCCGCCGAGGATCAGTCCGTCGCGCTTCAGACGGCCAAGGAGTTTGGCCACGCGCGGTGCGAAATACTCCGCGTCTAGCCGCCCGGCGGCGAAGGCGTCGCGGCTGGGTCGGGTGTAGGTCAGGGGTTCCGGCGGCTGCCAGTTTTCCAGCCCGAGGGCTCGGAGGAGGGTTTGTTCGGCTTGTTGGATGCCCTCAACTGCCGCTTGCTCAAGCGAATAAGCGTCCGATACAGCTTTGCCTATGGTCAATTCGGTTTCTGGTGTCAAACGCCGAATAACAAGCTTCTCAATCATCCAGAGAAATATATGTTGCTGAACGCTGCCTACAGGTAAACGCTCCATTTGTGCGCGTCCGTATTTCGAGCCAAGGAATGCCGCAAGGTAGTAACTATCGACCCCTTGCTTGGGGGTGATCTTGGCTATGTCCTGATTGGAATTAACGGGGTACATCCAGTTAGGCAAGGCGACAGCAGCGTTGCCAACACTCCCAGACATCGTAAGCAACACCATGCCAGGTTGAATCTCCGACTTGGAAAGAAGCTTGTTTGCTTTCTCGCTGATGTAGAGAACATCCGAGAAATTCGTGAAGCCCTGGCGGATGTTGAGACAGCGCAGGAATGGCACACCTTCTTCGACATACGAATACTTATTGGTTAACGCATAGGCGCCGAAGCTATCAACCCGATCAGTCGCGCCGATCAACTCGCACCAAACACCCTCCTTGAGCGTGGCTTCGATTTGCAGTGCGGTCTTCGCGAAATATTGTGCATCGAAGCGAAACACTCGATTGTCCGAAAGCACTTCGGTTAGAGGCAACTCCACCACTTCCAGCCCCTCCAACAACCCCCGATACCGGGGTTCATCAAAGGGGCGACTCAAAAAAAACCTAATCGCTCCTTCGCGGCAAATTCAGCGAAGGCCTCGGCGATGCCGTCCCGGGTCAAGCCTTCGTGGTTGAACAAGTCGTGCTGGATGACCCAGTGGCCGTGGCTGTCACGCAGCAGATTGCCGGCCGCGTCCTTGGCGATGATCTTCTCGCCGCTGTTGTCCTTGGATTCCAGCTTCTGGGTGGCGAAGAAGATGGGGTAGTCGTCCACCCTGGGACAGTGGTAGCGCGGTTCCGTGGCGTCTTCATTCCACTTCTGCACGAACAGCACGCTGGTCTTGGTGCCGGTGTGGGGCTTGAAGGTGCTGGGATGCAGGCCCACCACGGCGAGGATGCGGCAGCGTTCGGCGATGAATTCCCGCACCCGTTTGTCGCTGGAATTGTTGAAGCGGCCTTGCGGCAAGACGATGGCCATGCGCCCGCCGGGGCGCAGGAAGTCCAGGTTGCGCTCGATGAACAGCAGGTCGCGGCCCACCTTGCCTTCCAGCTTGCCGTTGGCCTTGTGGCCCAGTTCGTAGGGCGAGAGCATGTCGCTCTGCTTGATGTCGCCGGCGAAGGGCGGGTTGGCCATGAGCACGTCGAACTGGAAGGCGCGGTTGTCGTTCTTCGCCGCGCGCATTTTTTTGAGTTTCTTCCAGCCTTCGCCGTAGGTGTCCTGCCAATCTTCATCCTGGCGGATGCGCTCGTCCCACTTGGGCCAGTCCAGCGTGTTCATGTGCAGCACGTTGGTTTGCCCGTCGCCGGCGATGAGGTTGAGGCAGCGCGCCACGCGCACGCTCTTTTCGTCGAAGTCGATGGCGAACACCTTGTCCTGGACGTAGTCCTTACAGCGCTGGGGTTTGTCCTCCATGGTGAACAGATGGGAGACGGGCAGGCCTTCGGCTTCGAGTATCTGTTTCCAGACGTGGAAGATGGCGTGCACGGTGAAGCCGGCCGAGCCGCAGGCGGGGTCGATGACGGTCTCCGACTCATGCGGATTCAGCATCTTGACGCACAGGTCGATGACCCAACGCGGCGTGAAGTACTGGCCTTTCTCGCCCTTGGACGATTTGTTGACCAGGTATTCGAAGGCCTCGTCCACCACGTCCAGGTTGGAATTGAACAGCTTCCATTCTTCCAGCGAGCCGACGCAGACTTGCAGGTGCTCCGGGCCGAGCTTGATCTTTTCATCCTCGGCGAAGACGCCGGGCCATTGCTTGCGGGCGTCGTCGAACAGGCCCTGGATGTTGGCCTTGAGTTGGGCGGCGGTGTTGCTGTTGCGGAAGCGCAGGTGCTTGTGGCGGCCCCGGAAGCAGTACATCTCGTCGTAGAGCTTGGTGAAGATGAGCTTGAAGACTTCCTCGAACACGTCCACGCCGGCATTGGCGAGGACTTCGTCTTCCATGTCCTCGATCAACTGCTTGAGGCTGCGCGCGCCCTTGCCTTCGGCCTCGCGCTTCTTCTCGATGTCGATGAGGGTGTCTACCGTCCATGGGGTGCCGGCGATGTCGTCGATGGTCTGGCCGACCGTGGGGATGTCGGGGATTTCGACGAAGTAATTGGGGTTCTTGCGGTGCCAGGTGACGGACTGGACGCCGTTGCACCACATGGCCAGGGGCGCGCCGGTGGCGTGGGTGTAGGAGCGCAGTTGTTCCTTGCCGTCCTTGAGCTTGCCTTGTTTGACCTCGACGATGAGGTAGGGAACGGTGGGACGGTCGGCGTCGTAGACGACGATATCGGCGCGCTTGGAGGAGTCGCGACCGAAGGTGATGGGGTATTCCACGGCAAGGCGGGAGAGCGGGTATTTGTATGCCTCCGCCAGGCGATGCAACCACATTTGACGAACCAGTTCCTCGCGCTTGGCCTGCACGTCTTTCTTGCGTACCAGACAGCGTACGTAGGGTTTACCGGTTTTTTCCGTGAGCGCGGCTTCAACGTTCATGACGGCGGCGAGGCCGAACAGGTCGATGAGGGCGTCGCGGTTGAGGTCGTCGAGAAGTTGCGTGATGAACATGTCGTTAACGCCCGTTGGTCTTGGTTATGGGGGTGGCGGCTGGGTGGATGGTTCTTGCTCAAACAGCATCAAGCGCGCCCGATTGTATTTCGCGTGTTCGATTTCCAGAACGTGGCCGTCAGTGCTGCGGTGGAGGCGCCCGTTGCATGAGCAAAGCGGCGCCGGCGGGGTGTGCCTACTCGGTGGTGCTGGCGGTGGCGAGGGCGGAGTCGTCCGGGGGCGAGGGTAGGGCGTCGGCGCGGGCCGGAATCACGCCGAGACGGTCTTTCAGCGTTTGCGAGTCGCCGCCGAATCGGCTGCGATAGAACATGGCGTTGGTGAGCACTTTCTTGACGTAATCGCGGGTTTCGGAATAGGGAATGTTTTCCACATAGATCGCGCCTTCCAGCGGGGTGGCGGCCTGCCATCTGCGGGCGCGGCCGGGGCCGGCGTTATAGCCGGCGGTGGCGAGCACCGGCGATTGGCTGAGCGAATCGTAGATGTGTTTGAGATAAAACGTGCCGAAGCGGATGTTGGTTTCCGGCTTGCCGACGCCGCTATGGGCATTCTTGCCCAATCCCAGCTGGCGTGAAATCCACTTGGCGGTGGCGGGCATGATCTGCATCAAGCCCTGCGCGCCGACGCTGGAGCGAGCGTAGTCGACGAAGCGCGATTCCTGCCGCATCAGGCCGTATACCCAGGCTTCGTCGAGGCCGTTCTCTTGTGCGTAAGCGCTGGCCAGGTCGCGGTAGGGAGCGATGTAGCGCAGATCGAAATCATGTTCGTCCTGTGTTTTTTCGGCGGTGGCGATGGCGCGGTCGTTCCAGTTGTTGCGGCGCGCCAGTTCCGCCGCCGCCAGCAGCGCGCGATCCGGCAGGCCGCGCAGGGCCCATTCCCATTCCGCCAGCGCATTGCCGCTATCGCCCAGCTTGCGCAACAGCAGCGCGCGCTGGAGTCCGATCTGCGCTTCCGCAGCTTTCACATCGCCGGGCGTGACTTTGTAGTTGTCCGGGCGCGCTTCCAGCTTGGCCGGGAGTTCTTCCGCCGCCAACAGGCCGTAGTAATGCGTCTCGCGCGACAGCTTGGCGAACAGCACGTTGGCCGGATAGGTGGCGTTCAGCGCTTTCAGCGCGCGCGCCTTCCAGTAACGCCAGGCCGCTTCGTTCTGCAGCGGCTCCGGCATCGCTTCGATGCTGCGGTAGGCCTCGAGCCATTTGCCGGCGCGCAAGGCGGCGCGCGTCTTCCAGGTTGCTTGCAGTTCGCTGCCGACATTGCCTGCGCGCTGAAACCAGGCCATGGCGTTGGCATCGTGCCGACGCGCCGCGTGCAGGCCGATCTGCCCCCAGCCGTAGAACTGTTCGGCAGGTGCGTATTTCTCCTGCTGCTGCTGCCATAAGGCGGCTGCTTCGTCGGGCGATTTTTTGGCCATCTGGGTCAGGGCATAGAGGGCGACTTCGCGTTGCGCCCGCTGCGGTTCCGCGGCACTGACGACTTGCTTGGGGTTGCGCAGCGCCTCGCTCAATGCATCCGGCGCCATGCGCGCTTCGTCCGGCAGGCGCGCATCCAGTTCGCGGGCGAGACGCAGATTGCCGTCGTCCAGTGCCAGCCGCAGCCGCGCCAAACGGTCTTCCAAGGTCAGCAGGCCGCGCTCGGCCAGGCTGGTGAACAACGGGTCGCAACTGGAAGGCAGGTCGCGCGCGGTGCGCCAAAGCTCAATGCCGGCCTTGTCGGCCTGGGCGTCGCCGTGGCTTTGCCGGGCGCGCAGCTCGAAACAACGCAGTTCCTGATCCGGCTTAACGATAGCCGCGTAGCTCGCCAGAAATTCCGGCCAGTCGGCCTGGCGGCCATGGTTGCGTGCGAGATCGATGCGCAGACGGTTGGACAACGGCGAATCCGCGTATTGCTGAATGAAAGCCTGATGCTCGCCGTCGGTACCGGTCAGCGTTTTCAGCTGCCAGAAACGGATGTAGGGCGTCAGCAGATGATCTTGCGGATACCGCGCCGCGATCTTGAGAAAGCGCTCGATCTTGCCTTTCTGGTAGGCCTCGCGGGCGTCCTGGAAGTCGGATTCGACCGACGCGAGGACCGGCGCGGAAGCCAAGGCGAGCAGCAGTACATGCAGAAATAGTCGAAAAATCACGTCACTCATTCGGGACTGGTCGCCCGGTCCGGTTATTGCGGAAAGGTGCGCACTGTACCCTCACGCCGGACCCTGACTCAAACGGACTTGCAACCCGTCGAGCGGAAAACGCGGCACATCGGCATCGCCGTCGCGCCGCGTTGCTTGCCAATCTGGATCAGCGTTCGGCCAGGCTGACGCTGACATTGACGCGCACGCTATTGCCCGGGTCGTAGGGCAGGAAAGCGGCGTATTCGCGGCCCTGGTAACGGTAGGTCACGTTGTAACCGGAGATTTTTCGGCTCCAGTTGTCGACGCTGCGACAACGTTGTTCATAGCGCGGGCGGGACTCGCCGCGTACGACATCGTGCTCGTCGCGCTGCTCGTTGCCGTAGTTGTCGCCGGCGATGGCGCCGACCGCCGCGCCGATCGCCGTCGCCGCCTTGCGGCCATCGCCCTTGCCGACGCTGTGGCCCAACACGCCGCCGAGGACGCCGCCGAGAATGGCGCTGCCGATGTTGCGATCGGGGTAGCGCCGGTATTCGGTGCGCTCGTAGCCGACCTGCTCATCCCAGCATTCGCGGCGCGGTTCGTTGACGCTTTCGTAGACCGGCGTACTGGCGACGACCCAGGCGGTATCCTGGAAGCCTTTGCTGGCCGAATAGCCGCCAGCTTGGCTGGGGGCGGCGCCGAACAAGGCAAGCATCAACGCCGGGACGATGAATTTGCCGGATATCGGGTGAGGGTATGTACGCATGATGCTGCTCCTTCAAAGATTCAGGTTAGCGGCGCTCGTCGTCACGCTGACGGCGGTTGCCGGGCCAGACCGAAGGGTCCGGCCGGTTTTCATCGAAATGTCGTTTTTCATAACCAAAGCCGAAGCGGCGCTCGCTCGGCTGGCCGGCGTCCTGATTGCACCCGCCTTCGCGATCGCGGCAGTTCTCCCGCTGCGCCGCTCCGCGACGCGGCGCGTCCTGAGCCGGCATCTGGCCCATACGCTCCTCGAACGAGCGGCGCATCCGGATACGTTCTTCCGGACTCGACTGCTCCCAACGCTCGCGCAGCATCCGCCGCTCATCCTGGCTGGCCTGCGCGAACTTGCCGAAAGCCGGGCCGAACATTCCGCTATCGGCTTGATCGGCGAGTGCGGGTACAGTTGCCAACGTCAACAGCAGTGCGCTCAATGTCTTGGCAATGGTCATGGTGTTCTCCTTTCCATGTTGTTCATGCTAGGCGGCAGGCGTAACGCCGGGGTTTCCGGCGCAGGCTGATTTGTAACAAAGTGTTTCGGGTGCAGCGGAGTCGTTGGCGCTTCGGCGCGCATGAATCCGGCGCCTTTTTTGTGAGGACTCCGTTTTGAATCACGACCCAGACGACAACCCGACTGTATTGATCGTGGACGATGATGCCGGCATCCGCGATTTGCTGGCCGACTATCTGGCCAAACAAGGCATGCATGTGGCCACCGCGCGCGACGGCAAGGAAATGGACGAACGTCTGGCCGCGCATTATCCGGATTTGATCGTCATGGACCTGATGCTGCCCGGCGAAGACGGCTTGAGCCTGACCCGGCGCGTGAAGGCGGCGCGCGATGTGCCGGTAATCATGTTGTCCGCGCGCGGCGAGGATATCGACCGCATCGTCGGGCTGGAAGTCGGCGCCGACGACTATCTGCCGAAGCCGTTCAATCCGCGTGAACTGCTGGCGCGAATTCGCGCCGTGTTGCGCCGCGGCCTGGCCGCCAATAACGCCCAGGCACTCGGCGAAGTCGTGCGTTTCGGCCCATTCGGGCTCGATCTGGCGGCGCAGGCCTTGTCGCGCGATGGGGCCGAGATACCGCTTTCGCAAGCCGAGTTCACGTTGCTGAAACTGTTCGTGGAACGGCCCAACCGCACGCTCTCGCGCGACCAGATCATGGACAGCCTGAAGGGCTACGAGCGCGATCCGTTCGATCGCTCCATCGATGTGCGCGTGACCCGGCTGCGCAAGAAACTGGAGGATGATCCCGCCAACCCGGTTTACATCCGCACGGTCTGGGGCCAGGGCTATCTGTTTTCGCCGAAGGGCAAATCGGTTTGAGCCTGATTGCGAGATTGATGCCGGAAACCCTGTTCGGGCGCACCGCGGCCGCCTTGCTGGCGGCATTTCTGGTGTTCGAGGCCATCGCTTTCGGCGTCGTCTGGTTCATGCTGATCCAGCCGCTGGCTCAGCGTTCCGCCGACGATGTGGCCGCAAAAATCCTGCTGTCGGCGCAAACCTGGGTCGAACTGCCGCCGCAAACGCGCGCCGATTACGAAATGGAACTCGCCTTTCGCCACGATCTGGAACTGGCCGAGGTCAAGGCGCGCTTGCCGCAGGCGGCGGCGCCGAATTACTTCGGCGATCTGATCGCCGCGGCGCTCAGCCGGCGCGCCAAACAGACCATCACGCTCAAGCGCGCCGCCGATCCGAACTGGGATTGGCTGGAAATCCAGGTGGCCGACACGTTGTTGCGCGTCGGCTTCGACCGCCAGCGCTACGCCATGGAAGCGCCGCTGGCGGCCGTCGGCGTGTTCCTGCTCGGCGCCGCGTTGACCGTGCTGACGGCGTTGTTCATGGTGCGCCAGGCCAGCCAGCGCATGAACAGCCTGGCGCGCAAGGCCGGCGAAATCGGCCAGGGGCGGACGCCCGAGTTGTTGCCGGAAACCGGTGCGCGCGAACTGCGCGAACTCACCGTCGCGTTCAACCGCATGGCGGAAGAGGTGCAGGCCTTGCTGGAAAACCGCACCGTGCTGCTGGCCGGCGTCAGCCACGACCTGCGCACGCCGATTACGCGGCTGCGCCTGGCGCTGTCTTTGCTGGAAGACGGCGATCCCGCGCTGATCAAGCGCATGGAACACGATCTCGACGAGATGAACCGCCTGATCAGCGACATGCTGGTGTTCGCCCGTTCGCTGAAGGTCGAGGCCGTGCAGGCCTGCGATCTGACCCGCGTGCTGGCCGATCTGGCCGTGCAGGCCGCGCAGCTGGGGCCGCTCGAATGGCAGGCCGGCCCGCCCTGCGTCGTTCAGGTCGGCGAAGCGGCGTTGCGCCGCATCGTCGGCAATCTGCTGGAAAACGCCCGCCGCTACGGCCCCGATGCGCCGGTGAAACTGGCGTTGGAGTGCACCGCCGAGGCGGTGCGCATCGCCGTGCTGGATCGCGGTCCCGGCATTCCCGCCGCGCAGCGCGAAGCGGTGTTTCGGCCGTTTACCCGATTGGAATCTTCACGCAGCCGTGAAGCCGGCGGCAGCGGGCTGGGGCTGGCCATTGCGCGCCAGCTGGCCGATGCCTACGGCTGGCGCATCGAGCTGGCGGAGCGCGACGGCGGCGGCTTGGTCGCCAGCCTGATCATTTCACGTGGTACTTGAACACCATCACTTCCAGTTTCAGGAAGGACAGGCTGGTGATCGACAAACGCCGCGTCTGCGTGCGGACAATGTGGCTGGCCTTATCCGTCGCTTTGCGAATGCGTATGGTCAGGCTGGGGGTCAGGTTGAGGGTCATGGTGTTCTCCGTTTTCTGCACCATGACTTTGCAAATTGCGTGCCCGCCTTTCCGGCCTTGAAAATGGCCTGAATCCGCCTGTTTACGCGGGGTTTCGCTGCGGCGAGCGGCGCCGGGCGGCGAAACTTAGTCCGCGTCGACGGAATTCCGACAGTTCACTGTCGGCGCGTTCGGGGGCAGCGCCGACAACCGGGCAACACCGATCAAGCCGGAGCCGTCGAATACTCCGAGCAGGCGGCTATAGAACAGGCCGCGGCGCGTCGACTATGCTGAAATGGCTCGCAGCCACCCTGACCGCCGATTCGGTGATCGGCATGATTGGCGAGCGCGCATGCACTGTTCGATACGAGGAGAAAACCATGAATGTCCGGAAGAACTCACTTTACGTCGCTGTCCTGGCCGCTTGCCTCGCCGGCTGCTCTACCGCCCCGACCACCACGACCACTACGCCCAAGGTCACCTATGAGAACACGATCCGGGCGCTCGTCGACAAGCATTGCTTGGAATGCCACGGCAATGACGCGCCGAACATGGAGGAGTTCAAAAAGGATCTGGAGGGTTACAAGGCGAAGAAGCTCGGGCCGCGCATCGATAGCTATGAATATCTGATGGTGATGGTCAGCGGCATCGACACCGGGGCGATCATGCGACGCCTCGATGATGGCGCCAATACCCAGGACAAGCAGCCCGGCAACATGCATAAATACCTGGGCAAGGACGCGGCCGAGCGCGCTGCGAATCTGGCCTTGTGGAAAAGCTGGATGGGCAGTTGGAATCTGAAACGCGCCAAGGACATTACCGAGGCGGAACGCAAGGCCGTGCTCGCGCCGCGCTGATGGGGCGGGCGGGTTGCATAGTGCCCGCGCCAGCCATTTAGTCTCAGTTGCCCATATCGCTCTGGTCGGCGACCAGGGCCGCCAGCCAGCGGCCGCGCAAGGCGCCGTGGCACAGCCAGATCAAGACGGCTGCGCCGATGCCCGCCAGCAGGAACAGCTCGAAGTCGTCGCCGCCGAGCACGGCGTAGGCGGGGTAGACCTCGCCGGGATGCAGGAAGGATCGCCGTTCCTCGAACTGGGCCAGGATCACCAGGACGATTTGCAGAGCGAGTCCGCCCAGCACCACCCAGCCGAACAGGTTGATCAGCCAGACCATGGCCAGGGCGAAGCAGAGCGTGAAAATCGGCAGGAACAGGCCGGTATGGTATTCCTCGGCGAGGGGGAACAATGGCGCGCAGGCCAGCAAGACCAGCAGGCTGCGTCCCAGATAGGCCGGCAGCGGCGAGCCTTTGGCGAGACGGCTGGCGGTGCGGCGACGGCGCATGTGCCGACTGACTTTTTCCGCCACTTCGGCGTAGTTCTCGGGCGTGCATTGCACCCATAGCAGGGTGCGCCAGCCATTGCGCATCAGCACGGTATGGCGCAGCGGATCGAAGCGGGCTTGAAACGCGCCCGACCAGTTCACTTCCTCCGACTCGCGCGAGACGCCGATCAAGCCGGCGCCCAGCAGCTGGCCCTTGCCCATCACCATGCCGAGGCCGATCGCCAGGCGATTGGCCTTCTGCGCGACCGGGTCGATGGTGTCGCAACGCAGGCCCTGCTTCGACAATGTATAGCGCACCCGGTAACGGCCGCGAAACAGCACCGCCATGACAGCGATGCCGAGCAGCCAGAGTCCGCCGCTGACGGCGACTATCATGCCGGCCATGGGCGGCAGCGCATCCCACTCCGCTTGCGCGATGAAGACCGTGCCCATGATCAAAGCCATGACCAGCGCAGTCGCCAACATGGCCAGGGTCCATTGCGTCAGCATCTGGCGGCTGAACAGGGGCAGGTCGGTTTCCCAAACCAGCGGCGTGGCTTGACTGTTCATGGCGTGCTCCCGGGTTGTGTGGTTGAAATCGGCGCAGCCGGCCCGAGCCGGCCCGCGTCCAGGTCGCGCAGGTTGGCGAGGGAACGGGCATGGCCGGGATCGAGGGCCAGCGCCTGCCGAAAAGCGGCGCGGGCCGGCTGCGCTTGGCCGGCCAGGGCATGGGCATAGCCCAGATTGTTCCAGACGCGGGCCTTATGCGGCGACAGGCGCGCCGTCGCCCGCCACAAGCTGACCTCATCCCGATAGTCCTGGTTGCGGTTGGCGGTGAAGGCGGCGCCGGTGAGCGTCAGCAGCGCAATCAGCGCCGCCCCGGCCGAGTTGTACAACTCCGACAACCTAGGCAACCGCGCCGCGGCCAGAGCCGCTCCCGCCAGCCAGAACAGCCCGATGCCGCTGAGGTAGAGATGGCGCTCGCTGGCCAGGTCCGGGCGGGGGATCAGGCTATGTGTGGGCAACAGCAAGAGCAGAAACCAGCCGATGCCGAAGCTCAGCCAGGGCCGCTGACGCCGTTGCGTCCAGGCCAGGATGGCGACGCCGGCAAGGCCTGCCGTTTGCGCCGCCAACAGCCGACTCCAGGCCGCCAGCTCGGGCAGGTCCGGATCGATGTTGAGGGCGTGCGGCCGCCACAACTGGCCGAGCAGGTAGTACAGCGCATTCGTTTCCGAGGCCAGATTGGCAAGCAGCCCGCGCGGCAGCGGCGTGGTCAGCAGTCGCTGGTAGCCGAACAGAAAAAACAGCGCGAGCAGCGCCGCAGTGACGAACAAGGCAAGCAGCGCCCTCTGTCTTGGCGCGTTCCCCGGCAACAGCAAAAGCGCGAGCGGCAGCACCACGGCCACTTCCTTGCTCAGAATCGCCGCGGCGAACAGCAGCCAGGCCAGCGCCCGCCAGACTGACGGCTGCGCGCGCTGCCCGGCCGCCAGCCAGCACCACAGGGCCGCCAGGCCGAAGCTGGCCATCAGAAGCATGGAACGGCCGCTGACATAGGTCACCGCCTCGGTCTGGATGGGATGCAGGGCGAACAGCAACGTGGCCAGCAGGCGGGCGAACAGGCTGCGTTTCGATTCGGCAGGCAGCGGGAAGAAGGCGGACAGATGCCAGAGCAGGGCCACGTTGAGCAGATGCAGCAGCAGGTTGACGGCATGGAAGCCGGGCGCGCCGAATCCGCTGCCCCAGTTCAGCGTATAGCTCAGCTTGAGCAGGGGGCGGATGCCTGGCATCTGTTGCCACCAGGCGGCCAGGGAATGCACCTGCGGGTTGTCGACGATGATGTTGAAATCGTCGAACTGGAAACCGGCGGTCAGCGCATTCAGGTAGGCCAGTACGGTGACCGGCAGCAGCCAGGCCAGGGGACGGCGGAGCGGCCATGGCGCTGGCCCGGTGTTATTTTCCAAACAAGCCTTTCAGTGCCTTCAGCGCTTGCCCGGCCTGTTCTTCAAGGCTGGGTTCGGCTTTGCCGGGCGGGCTGAGAGAGGAATTCGGCGGTGCGGCGTAGGAATCGTCCCTGCCGCCGTCCGGAATCTGGTTGTAGCCGGCCGGATAGCCCTCGACCCGGGTGAAGCCGCGCTGTTGCGAGCCGCCATTGCGCGACCAGCTGGCCGGGTGCGAATCAATCACGCTGTAGACGCCTGCCGGCAGCATGATGTCGGGACGCACCGTCCAATAGGCATTGGGCACGCCGCCCTGACCGGGCGAGCCGACGCTCTGCCAGGGGCCGTAGAGGCGGCCATTGGCATCGCGCAGCCCGATCGTGCCGGGTGTCGCGCCGCGCGCGCTGTTCCAGTGATAGTTCTGGATCAGCGTGATGACGTGCGCCGTGCTCAGGCTGAAGGTGGTCGGCTGGCTCGGTCCGTTGTCGACGCCGGCGATGTTGCCGTTGTCGAACAGGACCGTGCTCTTTGCGGTTTGCGGGACGTGTCCGGTGTAATCGCGCCCGCCGGGTGGTGCCGGGGGGGGCTCGCCGACCTGGAAACTGACCGAGGCGAACTCCTTGCCGCCGCTGTCCGAATCGTGCAGCCGCATATCCCAGGCGCCCGGACCCGGTGCGTTGAACGTCATGCTGCCCGCAGTACGTTTCTTTAGGTACTGATAGGTGACATCGTGCTTGTCGTTCACCGCTTCGCTGCCGTGCGGAATGCTGGATGGAATGATGCCGATCCAGGCATCGTCCGGCCAACCGGCCGGCGCGGTGAAGCGCACCGTAATGGCCTCGCCCGGGGCGTAGCGGGATTTATCCAGGCTCAGACTGCCGCTGCCGTCGGCGACGGGCGGCGGGCTGTCTTGAGACGGTGGCGGCATGTAGGTGTAGTCGCGTCCGCCGCTTGGACCACTCTCTCCGCCCTGGAAGCCGCCGCCAACACCCGGTGTCACGCCATCCGGCAGCAGATAGACGCTGTCGTAGATGACGTCCGCATGGTCGGAAGAGAAGGCCAGGCCGGTGATCTTGTCGCCGGGTTTGAGATGCAGTTGGCCGATCAAATCGAGCTGGATTTGCACCCAGCGGCCATTCGGCATGCGTGCCGAGGCGCCTTCCATGGCCCAGCCGTAGCCGTTGTAGGCCGGGCCGGCGTCGTATCCCCAACGCTTGCCCCAACTGCCATTGACCTGGACCTGAACCTGAACGTCGGCCTCGGGCCCCATGAAGAAGGCCCAGAAGTTGAGGTGCCGGAACTGGCCTCGGCCGGAACCGGCCACCCCGAGATCGGCCAGGAAATGGTTGTTGCCGGTCGAACGGAAGGCCTTGGCGCCGTTGAAGACCAGATAGTTTTCTACTTCGCTGCGTTCTACCCAGTTGTAGCCGTCCGCGCTGTCTTCGAGCACGAGCTTGCCGGCCGGCTGGAAGCCGGGCTTGCGCGCCGGATTCGGGTTCGGGTGCAGATAAACCGAGTCGTAATAGGCATCGCCGTTATCCGACGAGAAGGCCAGGCCGGTGATCTTCTGCCCCGGCTTGATGTGCAACTGGTCGAGCAGGTCCACGCTCACTTCCTGCCATTGACCCGGCTTCAGGCCGGTGGTCGTACCTTCCATGGCCGAGCCATAACCGTTGTATTTCGGCCCGGCATCGAAGCCCCAGCGCTTGCCCCAGGCGCCGTCGACCTGGATCTGGAGTTGCAGGTCGGCTTCAGGGCCGATCGGGAACAGCCAGAAACTGAGGCTGCGGAATTGCTCGGGATAGTCGCCGACCACGCCCAAATCGGCCCCGGCGAAGTGGTTGTTGCCGGTCGATCTGAAAGCGGCCTGGCCGTGGGCGACGACCTCGTTCTGGACGCTGGTCTTCTCGATCCAGTTGTAAGGCCCGGCCTCGTCTTCCAGCACCCGTTTGCCGTTGAGGTCGCCCCGCGGCGGCGGCGTCGGGCTTGCGCTGGGCAGCAGGTAGACCGAGTCGTAATAGACATCGCCGCCGTTTGACGAGAATGCCAAACCGGTGATGGCCTGGCCGGCGTTGATATGCAGTTGCTGCAGCAAGTCGACACGTTGCTGCAGCCAGCGTCCGGCAGGCAAGCCTGCCGTCGCGCCTTCCATCGCCCAGCCGTAGCCGTTGTAGGTCGCATCGCCGTCAAACCCCCAACGCTTGCCCCAGGCGCCATCGACCTGAACCTGCAGCTGAATATCCGCCGAGGGTTTGATCAGGTAGATCCAGAAGTCGAGGTAACGATATTGATCGGCATAGTCGCCGGCGATGCCGAGCCGGTGCGTGAAGTGATTGTTGCCGGTGGAGCGGAAAGCGGCGCGCCCGGCGTGGACCTGCTGGGTTTGAACTTCCGTGCCTTCGACCCATTGATAAGGTCCCTTGTCATCTTCGAGAACCCGTTTCGACGCGGCGGATCGGCCACCTTCCGCAACAGGGGGCAGCTGAGCGGATGAACTGTTGGAGACACGGGTGATCACCCAGTTCCAGCTGCCGCCGCCGTCAAACGTGCCGCGCACTTCATTGCCGGCCAGCGTGCCGGTGTAGTGCTGGTTGGGGCCGGGACGCAGGAAGCGCAGGGTGCGGCCATCGAAGCGGATGTCGCGCAGTTCTTCCCAGACGCTATGGGCATCGAACCAGACCCGACCGCTTAGGCGGCCGCCGGATTCGCTCAACTCCAGCTTGCCTTTGTAGCCATTGGCGTTGATGTTCCAGCCGCCCGCTAGGCTTGAAGCACCGCCAAGCGTGCCGGCAGCCAGGAAACGGTTGGCGAAGTCGATGCGGGACTGGGCCTCCCTTTCATCCGCCGGCGAAAGCTCGCGTTGGCGCATTTCCTCGGCATTGCGCAGGATGGCGGCGTAGTCCTGCGCCTTGAAGAACTGAGTATGGCGGGCGGATTTGTCCTGAATGAAGCGGTTGTATTCCGCCAAGCCCTGGTTGAAATCATTGCTGACCCGTTGCCAGAGCGGGTTTTCGGCGGATTGGCCGGCGGCCATGCCGCGCAGAACGTCCTGCATCTCCAGCATGGCGCGTTGCGCGGACCAGATTTTTCGTTCGGCAATGAAGCCGTTGAACGCCTTGGCCTTGGCCTCGACGCGCGGCCATTGGGCGGCGTAGTCCCTGGCCTGTTGCAGCTTGGTCTGAGCGTCAGCGTCATTCGGGTCCAGGCTGTAGGCCTGTTCGAGGCGCTTGACGGCGGTTTGGTGATCCGCCTGGTTGAGGGCGTCCCAACCTGATTTCTTGGCTCGGCCAGCCACTTCTCTGAACATCGGGCTTTCCATGCCGGGATCCATCTGCATCGCGTTGCTTGCGCTTGCGATTGCGCCATCGAGATCGTTCTTGCCCAGCTGTTGCTGCAGGGTGGTCTCCAGCTTCTGGCGATTCCTGTCGCGCGCGATTTCCTGCCCCTGGCGGATTTGCTCCGGATTCGGTTCGGTCACGCCGAAGGCGCCGGCATAGCACGACTTGACGGCGGCATCCGGCGTGGGGACGGCGGTACACCAGCCGCTCAGCGGGCCCCAGCAGGTGCAGCCGCCGTTGCATTCGCTCTTGGCATCGCGTGTGAAATAGCCGCCCGAAGCGCCGCCGCAGTAGCGGCATAGGCAGCTGAGGTAGTCATCGGTCTGTTTGTCGCTGACCGGCGGCGCTTGGATTGGCGTCGACGTGTAGTCGCGTCCGCCGGAGGATGGCGGGGCGGGGGGCAGGGCGCAGCGCATGTCGTCATCGACCTTGCCGCCCGCGGCCTGTTTGGCCTGGATGGCGCGCTGCAGCGCCTCTTTAAGCTGAACTCTCTGCTCCGGCGAGAGTTTTGTGGCGGGGGACTCATAGATATCGATCAGCGGTGTCAGGCCGGGTTCGGCCTTGGCCTGTTGGCGCAGCAGGGCGACCTCCTTCTGGCGTTGCTTCTCCTTCTTTTCGTTCGCCTGTTTGTATTTCTCGGCATAGGCATGCACGGCCTTGCGGAATTCCGCTTCGCTGACCGTGCCCTGCATGTAGCCGTCGAACTCGCGCAGATTGCCGATGGTGCGCTTGACCCGGTCACCGGCGGTCGCGTTCCAGGTTTCCAGGTTCTTGACGAACTGTGCCTTGCGTTCGAATTCGGGGTGGCCGAATGCGCCCCAAAGCTCCTCCCCGGCCGCCGCCCCGGCGACCGACCCGATCGGCCCCCAAGGCGCGCCGAACAGGCCGCCGAAGGTGACCGCGCCGGTTTTGCAGATTTCATCGGCCAGCGTGACCGCGGCGACTCGTGCGCCGCCGCCGTAGAACGCGCCGGCGACCTTGGAGCCGGAATCGACAATGGAAATGGCGCGGCCGAGCTTTTCAAGCTTTCCGGTTTGCTCGCCGAACCAGTCCTTGTATTTTTCCCACTGCGCCTTCTTGTCGGCGCCCTCGAACATGGCACGCCATTGATCGCGCGGAATCGTGTTGCCCCGGTTGTCCAGGCCCTGGCTGAGGTTCTTCCAGTATTTCGCCCATTCATCCAGCGCCTGTCCGCCGCCGCCGTGCGAGGCGACGCTGCCGGCGTGTCGGCCCGGCCCAAGTTTGTCGTCGGCCGTATCGACAGCCAGATCGGCCAGTTTTTTCGCTTTCTGCGCCAGTTCGTCGAGGATGGCCTGAATATCCGCCGGCGGCAGGTTGGGCGGCGGCAGCGCCAGCGTGCCGCTTTGCACGCCCTGTGTATGGATGGCGGGCGGCTCAGGCCAACCCGGCATGGGCGCGAGTTGAGCCGGTGCCGAAGCATTGTCGCGTTGGTAAAGTAGTTCTCCGGCCCTCGGCTCGGGCGCGGTCTGAGCGGGCTTGACCGTGATCTGGACCGATTTCTTTTTGCCGTTGATCTTGGCGGTCACGCTGCCTGGCCCTGCCGCAGTTCCCTTGATGGTGGCGCCGCTGCGACCGGAGTCGAGGATGCTGATGCCCGGGGTGGCGGACCAGTCGATGGTCAGAATGAAGCTTGCATCCAGTTTGATATAGGTGGTTTCGCCAATCGCAATCTCTGACTTGTCCGGAACCAGACTGGCTGCCAGAGCGACCTGGCAGGTCAGCAGGCTGAACATCAGCGCTAGAAAGTAACCACGGTGCATCGTAGAGAAATGGGACATGCTCGAACCCCTTGAATGTTTGGCCGGAGGCTGTGTAAAAACGCGGCGAGATTTCGTGGATAGCGGGAAGCGCGC
>CAYXMQ010000033.1:0-33992 GCA_964466195.1 uncultured Thiobacillus sp. | reverse complement strand
ACTATTGAACGCTGTTTACCCCGGAAATCTGGAAAGTTTTGCACGCTGTTTCACAAGCCTTGATGGATTGCGCCGGTCCCGCTCAGCCGCGCCTGCGTGCGTGAGGTTAACACCGTCGCCAAGCCCTTCGGGCGCGGAGGTCGCTAGCGTGTGAAACAGCGTGGAAACCGAGGCGATAAGACTCGGCTTCCTGGTTTCGCGGCTTCCGTTTTCAGTCGCTGCGGCGGTTATTGTCGAGCAAGGCGGCAGGAATGAGTCTGCCATCGAAAGGTCCAGTACGACGGGCACATCGCGGATACCGGTTGGTAGTGTGGACTGCCGCGTTTGCCCTGCGGCGGCGCCAAAAAACTCATGCTGATTTATCGCCATTGCATGGTGGATGGCGGCTTGCCCTGCAAGGTGTTGGCCTGCTCAATAAGTTTCTGTACGAAGGGCGGCGGCTTCAGGCTCGCCCGTACGGACCGGGAAACAGCGCCAGGCTTGATACCCTGGCCATAGAGAGCCTCGTTGCCGGTTTCGTCGAGATAGAGGTTTATCGTGTCTAGCGACTGCCCCAGCACCAATCCTCGTTTGGTATGGTAGGAGACAATCTCGGCTTGAGCGCCAGCGTGCAGCCCCGTCGAGACGGGAATATCGGTGACGACGTGGTTCTGATCACCCAGGCGGCGCAAGGCCGCCACAGTTTTGAACACCACCAGCACGTCGCTAGACATGGCGCCCATCTGGGGCCCGATACTGTCGCCCGCTAAACGCAACAGGACGGGCAGGCTCCAAGTGCCGTCCGCTTCCCGATAAATCAGTACGCCCCGTCCGGATATCTTGGCCAGGATGAACCCGCTCTTGGTGACATTGGGAAAGATGGCGAAACCCTTGGCGTCGCCGACCAGAGATTCGAATAGAGCCCGCTTGTCGGCGGGGAGGGATTCGACTTGTTCCAGTATCTCCCTCGCCCAACCGATGATCTGGGCGTTTTCTTCCAAGGGAACGGCTGTTGCTTCGAGGGGCGGCGCATTTCCTTGGGAATCGGCGCCAGTCGATGCCGGCGAGGTGAGTAAACAGGCGCAAATCAGGACTAAAAGCAGGGGTTGTTTCACGGTAGACCTCTCGATGGAAGTGGAGGGGACGTTATGACAAGCACGAGTTTGCCGGCTTGGTTTGAACGGAGCCGATGTGAGTGGCTGAAAGCGGCCCGCGATTTGCGGGCCGCCGTTCGACGTCGGCAAATGTTGTTGATATCCCGCGCCGCCCCAGGCCACTCTAGGTCCATGCTTGTCCGCTCAACAAGCCATTTTGGAAGGCAGCCCGAAACAGATCTTCTGTCGGTCGGTATGCTTGATTCCCGCATTTACAACCAATCCGTCAGCATGAAGCCGAAACCGAAAGTGGTTTGGCGGTGGTTGTAGTCGATTAGGCTCTCGCCATACCCTGTGGTGAGCTGGATGTAGCCTTTCAAGTTCTGATAAACAGGAAAGCTCCAGTCCAGTTGCATATAGCCTCGATCCAATCCGAAGTTGCTCCGGCCCAGGGCGGTAAACGAGTGCGTTCCTAGCCGGTAATTGGCGACCATCTCGAAATCCCCCATGTAGTCGGTGATGTCCGGGTTGTCGTCCACCACGTAGTTCTCTTTTATCCGGTACCAGGGTTTGAGCAGCAGGCTGAAATTGTCGCCGCGTTCGAAGCCGAACTGGGCATAGGCCCGATTCCAACTGCGCGAGAGGAGTCTGCCTTGGCCGTTGGATTGGTGCACCAATCCCAGGTTGACGAAGCGTCCGGTGAGCCCCAGGAAGCCGTGGCGAACCGGGAAGGTGAGGAAAACCTCGGGTTCGTAGTTGGTCTCCCGGAACGGAGCGGATATGTTGCTGTTGTATACCTGCCAGTGATTTCGCTGTGTGTAGCCCAGCCAGAGATCGGCGTTGCCGCCAAACAGGTCTTCTGCCGCCTTAAGCTTGAAGCTCAGCTGAAATTTCGCCTCGGTAGCGTCTAAACCCAGGTTTTCATCTTTTATCGCCGTGAAGAACACATCGTAGGGTTTTCTATTCACGCGATCCGTGTAGCGCCCAAGGAGGAAATAATTGGGCTTATGCGCGCGAAACGACCATATGCCCTGTTTGCTTTCCGGCTCGAGTTCCCAACGCTTCGACAGTGCGGAAGCCTGCGCGCCAGGAACGGAAATCGTCTTGGGTTCGACGACAGGCGAGATGACCACCACCTCAGTCGACGGCGGAGTTCGGGCCGTGTGCGCCAGGCTATCGTAGCAACGCAGGCGGACGGCATCCTCGGGTATGTCGGCGCATTCAGCCCAGCTTTTGGCGTCGGCCCAAGCCGGGGCATGAATGGCGAGACACAGTGCAAGGTATAAAGCCCAGGTATTTCTCGGGGACATGCCAGAACCCTCCTTACGGGCGGTCAGCTGTAAACCGATAGCGGCGGGATCTCCGTCCAGTTCCAGCAAAAGCCCGGCCTCTATTGCCCTTACATCCTAATTGGCACTGCCGAAAGCAGCCGGGCTCAGTGGCGAATTCGACTCCCTGCGGTCCTTGAGCTGACAACAACGGATGGCAAAGCCATACATCGCCGATCCGCCACGCTTCATGCGAACCCCGCCGGCCGCGACACCCATGAACACTATAGCAATTTGTTCCGTGCTGCCTGCCGGGCTGAGCACACGCCCTCTTAACGGCTCTTCATGGAGGCCAGGACATGATAGCGTCATCAGTATTTGCGAGAGGAGCCAAAAAAAAGGCTCTGAGGTTCAACCCAGAGCCTTCGATAACAATGATTGTTCAGAACTTTATTATTCGGATGGACCGAAAAGTTCAAACCTTTATTAAAGCGTTCAAGACTTTATTCTCACGAAACAACACTGATCAAGCGGCGTAATTCGCCTCGGCAAACGACCAATTGACCAGGCTGGCCAGGAAGGTTTCGACGAACTTCGGGCGCAGGTTGCGGTAGTCGATGTAGTAGGCGTGTTCCCAGACGTCGACGCACAGCAAGGGTTTGTCGGCCGTTGTCAGCGGAGTGCCGGCGGCGCCCATGTTGACGATGTCGACTGAGCCGTCGGCCTTTTTCACCAGCCAGGTCCAGCCGGAGCCGAAGTTGCCGACGGCGCTGGTCTGAAAGGCTTTCTTGAATTCATCCAGGCTACCCCACTTGGCGTTGATGGCGTCAGCCAGCGCGCCGGTGGGAGCGCCGCCGCCATTCGGCTTCATGCAGCTCCAGAAGAAGGTGTGGTTGGAGACCTGGGCGGCGTTGTTGTAGATGCCGCCGGCGGGCGCGGTCTTGACGATCTCTTCGAGGGACTTGTCCTCGAAAGCGGTGCCTTTGATCAGGTTGTTCAGGTTGGTGACATAGGCCTGATGATGCTTGGAATAGTGGTAGTCGAAGGTTTCGGCCGACATGTGCGGGACGAGCGCGTCTTTGGCATAGGGCAGGGCGGGCAGTTGGTGTTCCATGTGGGAATCTCCGGTTGGGTTGTGAAAGTGCAAGCGCGGTAAATCTGAGCGCGCATTTTACGGGGTGGGACGGGGCGCGGGCAATGCTTGACTGAATTTGTAGGTTATTGTGGGGTGATGGTGCCGGTGCGGCCAACGGCAGCATCGGGTCACCGTACTTCGAATTCAAGCTGATCCAGTACGCTGCCGCCGGCATCGATCAGACTCAGGCGGTGTTTGCCGCGAGTCAATGGCCAGTCGGCGGTCTCCAGTTTGATTTGGTTGATTTGCCAGGTTGCGCCGGCAGGCGCATTACGGGCGCGCAAATGCAGTTGCTGGCGTTCGGGTGGGATGTCCGGGTCGAGGGCCAGAATCATGCCATCGACGGGGTGAAGAATTTTGCTGGCCGGTTGCGCGGGCTGCCAGCTTGCGGCGGCAGGCTCGGTGCCGGGAAGGAACCATTCGCTGCGCGGCGGTTCGCCGGCGGGCTGAATGATTTGGCGGAGCAAGCCGGCGGGGGCTTTCGGCGCCTGCAGTGCGGCGTCGAGTCGGCTGCCGGCCGGGTGCAGGTGCTCCATGATCGCGGCCCAGGCGGGGGCGGCGCCGCTGATGCCGGAGACATCGTGCATCGGGCTGCCGTTGAAGTTGCCGATCCAGACGCCGACGCTGTAGCGGCGCGAGAAGCCGATGCACCAGTTGTCGCGCATGTCTTTGCTGGTGCCGGTCTTGACCGCTGTCCAGTAGCGCGTGGCGAGCGGGTTTTCCAGGCCGAAGGTGAGCGCGCGCGCCTGCCGGTCGGACAGGATGTCGGCGACCAGAAAGGCGACTTGCTGGTTTTGTACGCGCCGGCTGCGCGGCTGAGCGGCGTCCGGCGTAAAGCGCAGCGGTGCATAGAGCCCGCCGTTGGCCAGGCTCCGGTAGGCGTTGACCAGTTCGTCCAGGCGCACGTCCAGGCTGCCCAGCGCCAGCGCGTAACCATAGAAATCGGCCGCTTCGGTGAGGCCTTTGAAGCCGAGTTCGCCCAGCTGCATGGCGAAGGGATCGAGGCCGGTCAGTTGCAGGGTTTGCACGGCGGGAATGTTGAGCGAACTGGCCAGGGCGACGCGTGCGCTGACCAGGCCGTGAAAGGTGTGATCGTAGTTTTCCGGGGCGTACTGGCCGCCGCCGGTGGCGATGGACAGCGCTTCGTCCTGCAGCGGCGAGGCGGCGGTGAGCAGGCGTTTTTCAAATGCCAGGCCATAGAGAAAGGGCTTCAGCGTCGAGCCGGCCTGGCGCGGCGCTTGGACGCCATCGTTTTGCGCGCCGGCGGAGTCGCGGCTGCTCAGGCTGGCGTAAGCCAGCACGGCGCCGCTGGCATTGTCGACCACCAGCGCTGCGGCATCCTGTACGTTGCGCGCGGCGTGATGCTTGAGTTGCTGCGCCAAGGTGGCGAGCACATGGCGCTGCAGGCCGGCGTCGAGCGTGCTGCGGATGTTGTTGCCGGAAGGGCGGGGGTCGCCGTGTTGCGCGGCCAATAGCCTGTTGGCCAGATGCGGCGCCAGATTGGCGGCCGGCAGGAGCGGGTAGCGTCCGCTCAAGGCGTTCAAAGTGCGCGTCTGTATCGCGCTGCATTGCGCGCTGCGGGTCGTCGTTCGCCGCCCGGCCAGTACGCAGGCGCGGCGCGCAACGTCCTTGGCCTTGGCGTTGGGCGAGCGGATCAGCGCGGCCAGGATCAGCGCTTCGCTATCGTTCAAGCCGGCCGGGCGCTTGTCGAACAGTCCGCGTGCGGCGGCGTCGATGCCGGTGAGTTCACCCCGAAACGGCGCCAGATTGAGGTAGGCCTCCAGGATTTCCGCCTTGCTCCAGTGTTGTTCGAGAATTTTGGCGGCCTGCATCTGACGCCATTTTTCCGCCACATCGCGGCGTGCGACCTTGGCGCGGTATTTCGCATCGAGCAGGCCGGCCAGCTGCATGCTCAGCGTGGACGCGCCGCGCGGCTTTTCGTTCAGCCAATTGGTCAACGCGGCCTTGCCGGCGGCCAGCCAATCGACGCCGGCATGTTCGAAGAAACGTTGATCCTCGGCTTTCAGCACGGCGGCGATCAGAGCGGGGGAGATGTCGGCCAGCGGCGTCCAGTCGGTGCGCCGGATGCTGGGATCGACGCGGACTTCCTGCAGCAGTTCGCCGTGGCGGTCGAGCAGCTGCGCTTCCGAGGAGCGCCAGTTGGCGCGGACTTGAGCGAAATCGGGCAGGGCGGCAAAGGCCGGCGCGGCGATGAACAGCGCCAGCGCTAGCACCCCACTTGAAAGCGCTCTCCGCATCAACGGGTTGACGTCTTCAAAATTCAAACTTTCACTCTCCCGGTACGCCTTGCCAAAGCATGTCGAAACCCAGTTCAAAGGAGGCACTGCACTTTTCGGCCAGGGCGCTGAATTTTTCATTGAAGGCCTGGTCGGCGTGCGATTTTTCATGCTGCTCGAACGAGGCCCAATAGGTCACGATGGCGACATCATAGTCAGGTTCTTTCAGCGAGTTGACGGAGCCTTCCCGGCTGATGAAGCCGGCGTACGAAAACACCTGTCCGGCGATGAAGCCGCCGCTTTCGTTGCCATAGGTTTCCTTCACCACATGGCACATTTCACCCAGCGCGAGTTCGATGTCGTTGGCGGTGACACCGGGCTTGAGTTTGACGGCGTTGAACAGCATCTTGCTGCCGAAAGGAATGGTGACGGGGTTGAACATACGCTTCTCCTTACTGTTTGGATGTTCACGCTATATGGGGACGATATCCTGCTTTTCCGGCTGTTTCTTGACATGACTTGCACATGAAGCGTCGCACAGGCCGCGTATCGGACTCTGGCCGCGGGCAAAGTTCCGGCCTGCCGACGGCGAACAGCTTGCGCGCCACTCCACGCCAGCTAGTTCCCGGCGCCACGACGACTACAATCGCCTGGGTTCACTACTCCGTCTGCATCTCATCATGACTGCGCTCTGGATATTGATGCTTCTCATCGTCCTCTCCGGTTTCTTTGCCCTCGCCGAGATGTCCCTGGCATCCGCGCATCGGGTTCGACTTGAACAGTTGGCGGAAGCGGGTAATCAGGGCGCGGCCAGCGCCCTGGCGATCAAGGAGCATCCCAGCCGACTGCTCGCCGCCACCCAGACCGGCATTACCGCCGCCGCTTTGCTGATGGGCGTCTTCGGGGAGTCGGCGTTGTCCGCCTCATTTGAACGGATCGTGATCGACGGCGCGCCGGCCTTGGCCGAATGGGCCGAGAGCCTTGCTTTCGCCGCCACCATCATCATCGTTACCGCGGTTTCCATCGTGCTGGGCGAGATCGTGCCCAAGCGCATCGCCATCGGCCAGCCGGAAAAGGTGGCCGCCCTGTGCGCGCCGGCGATGACCTGGTTCATCCGGCTGTTGTCGCCCGCCATACGCTTTCTGTCCTGGGCGGCCGATCGCATCCTGGCGCTGCTGCCGGTCCGTTCCGCCCCGGCCGTGACCAGCATCGAGGACATCCTCGCCTTTGTCGATGAGGGAGAACGTTCCGGCGCCCTCAACCTCGAGGAAAGCCACATGATGGGCAACGTACTGCGCCTGGAAGATCGCCGCCTGGCGGCCGTCATGACGCCGGTGGGCGACGTGGTCTGGGTCAACTTGCTGGCGCCGCGCGAGGACAATCTGCGCATGCTGCAGGAAGCGCCGCATTCCCAGTTGCCGGTATGCAAGGGCGACATGCAGCAGGTGGTGGGCATCGCCGAAAGCCACGACATCCTGCAGGCGGCCATCGCCGGCGAGATCGATTTCGCCGAACTGCCGCTGGCGACGCCGATGTTCGTGCCCAGCAGCCTGACCTTGATCGACCTGCTGCGCAGCTTCCGCCAGCACAAGGCCACCTTCGCCCTGGTGGTCAGCGAGTTCGGCGTCACCGAGGGCATCGTCACGCTGGCCGACCTGATGCAATCGCTGGTGGGCGACATGATGCCCCTGTCGGACGACCCGGAGGAATCGCTGGCGGTACGCCGCCAGGACGGCTCCTGGTTGCTGGACGGCCTGCTGGCCATCGACGAGATGAAGGACAAGCTGGATATCCGTCATATTCCGCAGGAACACCTGGGCAATTTCCATACCGTGGGCGGCTTCGTCCTCGCCTCGCTGGGCCACATCCCGCGCAAGGCGGAGCGCTTCACCTGGGACGAGTGGGAATTCGAAGTCGTCGACGTCGATCGCAACCGGGTCGACCAGGTGCTGGCCACCCGGGTCTCGGACCAGCCGCCTGTCGCGCCGGCGACGCAATAAGCCGCCTCCCAGCATGATCCCGTCATCCCCGCGCAGGCGGGAATCCAGGTTTGGACCGGAAGCCGGTCGGGCTTTCGATGCATCGCGGCCAGACTCGAATTTGTCCGGGTCCAAGCTCGAACTTATTCAGTGTCGGTTCCAACGTTGCACTCTCATTTATCGTGCTGGCGGCTGAGATTGGCGCCAGCCGGTTTCGCTTCGCAGGTGTAGACCTGCGCCAGTTCGGCGCCGCCGCGGCAGTCGCTGGTCGCCACGTCGATGTACTGGCAACTCGGATTACAGACCTGGGTGACGCAGAGCGCCGTTTTGCCGGCGAACGCTGGCGTGCAGAGTTCTGCCTCCGGCGTCATGCCGGCGCTGGCGATGACCTGGGGGCCCGGGCAATCGCCTTCGCCGATCAGGCGCCAGTCGGCTTGTGCGGCCGGCGCCGCCAGCGCGGCGCATAGGGCAAACCCGTTCAGGGTCATCCCGCACAGGGAAGATCCGCTCATGGCATCACCTCGAACACGCCGTTCGGCGCTTCGCCATACCTCTCCGGCGCATACATCGCCTCGACTCGTGTCGGCGGCAGCTGGAAGCGGCCGTCGCTGTTCAGGCGGATCGTGTATTCCAGGCTGAAGCGGCCGCGCGGGGCGTATTCGTAATAGGCGCGATAGCTGTCGAACAAGCGCTCGTGCCAGGCCGGCCAGGCATTGCCCTGCGTGTTTTCGCCCCGGGTCAGCAGGCTGGAGCCGCGTTTCGTAGCGCTGCTCAGGATACTGGCGCCGGCGGGGATCGGGTCTTCCACGACCACCCAGCCCATGTCGTCGCGGGCATCGATGTTCAGGCGCACGCGCAGGACGTCGCCGCGGCTCCATTGGCCGGGTGTTTTTTGGTCGATCGGGATGATTTCCCGGTTGACGCTGTAGCCGCGTGACACCGCTGTGGTGATCGGTACGGCGGCGAGCGTGGTGACGCTGACGTAGGGTTGGCCGTCGCCTTCGTGACGAAGCTTCAGGCTGGCGGTTTGCGTACCCAGGGGCAGGAAGGCGGTGGCGCCTTTCGGGAAGGTTTTCCAGTCCACTACGCGGCCGTTCTGGCCGAGTACGGCGTAGCTTCGGCCTTTCAGCGGCACGGCTTCGAACTGCTGCTGATAACGCGCCAGCGCCAATACGCCCCAGGCGTTGGCAGTGGTGGTGTTCCAGCGACCGTCGCGCTGGCGCGCGAGGATGCCGCTGACCAGTTTCGGCAGGCGGTCCTTCCAGCCGGCTTCCGGCAGCAGAACGAGCAGGGCGCGCAAGGCGTTGGTGTCGGCCGAGGTCATCATCCACCAGAGCTCGTCGCGCGCTTCGTTATTGAAATTGAGGCGCTGGCCGGTGTGTGTGAAGCGCGCCTCCAGCGCGGCCAGCGCGCTGCGCAGCAGGCTGGCGCGCTCGGGCAGCTGCGGGGTTTTCTGCAGGATGCCGATCCAGTCGATCAGCGCGGAACTGGGCCACAGGTTCGGTTCCGGTTTGATCGTGCTGATCAACGCCGGCGTCGCCTTGCCGGCGCGCGCCAGGGCTTCCAGCGCGGCCAGACGCAGCACCGTCGGGTTTTCCCAAGCGTTGCGCGGTAGTTCGATGCGTCCGAGCAGGTAGTCGGCCAGCGCGCGTTGCATGCGGGTTTGCGCGTCCAACGGCAGGTTCCAGCCAGCCTGGTCGGCTATCGTCAGGATATAGGCGGTGAGTGCGACGCTGCCGCTGTTGTTGCCACCACTCCCGGGAAAAAAGTTAGCCAGGCCGGTTTCGGCCAGATACGTCGGCAGGTTGGCGGTGATGCCTTCCCAGCGGGTTTGATCCTGCAGCGCGACGGCCTGGGAAACCTTCTGTTCCAGGCAGGCGTAGGGGTAATGCCGCATGTAGTCGCGCAGCCCGGTTTGGCCATCGGCCAGGCTGGCGGTCAAGGTGGCGCGCAGTTCGCCGCTGCCGGGCAGGCTGTTTTTCGGCAGGGCCACGGGCAGGTCAAGCGCGTGTTGCAATCGGTACAGAGCGGCGGATTGCACGCGCACCGGCACGGCGGCATGCACGTTCTGGGTCAGCTTCAGGACATCCTGAGCCGTTCCGGCGACTTCTTTCGCTTGCAGCGTCCACACCAGCTTCTCGCCCTCCGGCACGGCCAGCGGCCAGACGAGTTCCCGCGCTTCGCCGGCGGCCAGCGTCAAGGTGCGCGGCGGCAAGGCTGGCAAGCCTTGCGCATTCGCATTCACTTCGATCTTCATGCCGCGCTCGCTGCCGTTGCGCACGGTGAAATAAGCCTGCAGTCGGTCGCCCGCACGCACGACCGGAGACAGGCCGGAAATGAGCTGCAGATCCTGGCTGCTGCGGATGCTGGTCTTGCCGCTGCCGAAACGGTCTTCCGAGGCGGCGATGGCGACGATGCGGAACGCTGTCAGGCTGTCGTTGAGAGGAATCACGACGCTGGCTTCACCGTGTGCGTCGAGGCCGACGTCGGCTTGCCAGAACAGCAGCGTGTCGAATAGTTCGCGTGTCGGCAATTTGCCGCCGCCGCCGCCGGCCGGCAGCGCTTTCTTGCCGAAATGGCGTTTACCGGTGATCTGCATCTGCGCGCTGAAAGTCTGCATGCCGTAGCCGCGCTCCGCCATCATCGTATCGAGCAGATTCCAGCTGGTGTTGGGCGCGAGTTCGAGCAGGCCTTCGTCGACGGCGGCCAGCGTGACTTCCGTGCCAGCCGGCGGCAGGCCGCCTTCCGGCGTGCGCACTTTGATGCTGACTTTGGCTTTCTCGCGGATCTGGTAGTCGGGACGATCGGTCTTGACCGCAACGTCGAGCCGATGCGCGCGTTGGCCGACTTCAATGCCGGCGATGCCGAGTTTGAAGCTGGGGCGGCCGAGGTCGATCAGCGCGGTCGGCTTGACCGCGTCGTTGCGGCCGCGCACCACCAGCGCCGAGACGAATACGTTCGGCGCCCAACTCGCCTTGATCGGGAAGTCGAGCACCGGCGCCTTGCCGGAAAGCGTGACGACGCGCGCATCGAGCACGCCATCGCGTTCGACCGTGACCAGCGCGGTGGCGCTGCGATAGGGCATGCGGACCTGGAAACGCGCGCTTTCGCCGGGTTCGTAATGCTTTTTTTCCGGGATCAGGTCGATGCGGTCATGGTTGGCCTGATCGAACACCCATTCGTCGCGTCCGGCGACCCAGAAGCTGTGATGCGTCGTCGCGGTGCGGCCGGCGCTGTCTAGGGCGCGGGCGCTGACCCGGATTTCGCCGCCGGCCGCACTCTGCACCTGACAGCTGAAGCGGCCCTGGGCATCGGTCTTGCCGCTGCACGCCGCAGCGACTGCCATTTCCCGGGTTTCACTGTGATAGCCATAGAAGCCGCCGGCCAGTCGAACCCGGTGCGAGAAAGTTTGGCGCAAGGTCAGTTTGGCCTCGACCGGCACATCGGCAGCCGGCTTGCCGTTCAGGTCGACCGCCTGGAATTGCAGGCGGTGAGTCTGTCCGGCGCGCGCCCAGCGGGTGTTCTTCACGCCCAGCACCACGTTGGCCGGCCACCACGGCGCGGTGCGGCTGACGGTCTGGATTTCGCCGTTCGGGTCGGCGTATTCCATTTCCACGCGCAGCGTGTGCGGCATGTTCAACGCCGGCAGCGCCGCGATGCGGCCGCGTGCGGTGCCGTTGGCATCGAGCTTGATCGCGGCGCCGGGCAGGGTGATCGGCTCGCTTTCTTCGCTGCCGCTGTCCTCATGCTTGCGCCCGGCGAAATCAAAGTCCTTGTAGTCGGCAAACTCGACCCGGTAACGCGGCTCCATTTGCGCGCGCAGTTTGACGGGCAGGTTCTTGGCGCCGCCGCCATTGAGATAGCGCACGCCGAGGTCGAAATCGGCTTGCCGCGCGGCGATCAGTTCTTGGCCGACAGGATCGAGTTCGGCGCGCATCAACGGGACGCGGAAATCGCCGACGCTGAATGCGCCCGATTCGAGGCCTTCCAGATATTCCAGCTGTTCAGGCGCACTGTCCGGGCGGATCGCCTTGTTCAGCAAACGCAGGCTGTAGTCGCCGCGTTTGGCGCTGTCAGGCACTTTCCAGTCGCTCGTCGCCGCGCCGTTTTTCCAGTTCAGCGGCAAAAACCAGCGTTGGTTGCTTGCGCCGTGCTCGATCTGCAAGGTCGGCGGCAGTCGTGTTGGATAGCCCAGTCCGGATTCACGCTTGTCGCGCAGGATATGCTTCATATGCACGGTTTCGCCTGGGCGGAACAGTGTGCGGTCGAGCAGGCTGCTGGCGATGCGGGCGTCCTGGTTCCAGTCGCTCGGCAGTCCGAAGCGCCAGCTTTCGATGCCTTCGTTCCAGTCCGAACGGGCGAAGCTGAGATCGTCGTCTTTGCGGGCGCTGACGAAAAGCGGGCAGTCGTAGGCTGCCGCGCGCGGATCGGGCAAGTTCTTCGGCAACAGGGCCATGCCCTGTGCATCGGTAGTCGACTCGGCAAACAGGCGGCCGCGGCAATCGCGTACCGCAACGCTCGCGCCTGCCACCGGCGTACCCAGATCGAGACGTGTCACCCAGGCCAGCGAGGAGGCCGGCCCCCATTTGAAATGCACCGCGAGATTGGTGACCAGGGCGCTGGTGCGCACATACATCGGCCGGTTTTCGCCCAACAATGCCTTGCCCAGGCGCCGACTTTCGGCTTCCAGCACATAGAAGCCGGGTTTTTCCAGCGCCAGGCCGACGACCTCGAAGGCCTGCGCACCATTGGGTTTAGGCAGCTTGCGTTCAAGCACGTGAGCGGTTTGCGGCGTGAGCAATTGCGCCCGGCGCGGGTCGGGCTGTTTGGCGACATCCGGCACATAGGGCGGGTGGTCGAATTGGTGCAGACGCGCTTGCCATTCGAGGATGGCGGCATCGTCGGTCAGGCGTATCCAGCGCACTTTGGCGGCGGTGTTGGCAGAAACGCCGCCGCTCTGATCGGGTTCCAGATTACGCAGCGTGATCGGCAGCAGGCTGCCGGCCACGCGCTCGATAATGCCGAAATCGCCGGCAAACTTGATCAGCGGCGGCATCTCCGCAATCCGCAACGGCAGCGGGAAGCGCGCGGCGTTGATCAGCACACGCCCCTTGTCGTCGACGAGTCTCTTCGGCAAGGCCAGGCTCAGCGCGGCATTGGCCGGGAAAGGCCCGGCGAAGACGACGCCGTTGTCCATGTCATCGGGCTGCTCCGCCTTCTTTTGCGGGAAAGCCTGGCCCTGGGCGTCTTGCAGCGTGATCTGGTCGAGCAGTTCGCGCGCCACCGGAGCGGTGAAATCGACACGAATCGGCGTCAGCGGCAGGCAGGCGGCGTTGCTTTTTCCGCTCTCGCGCTGGCAGCGCATGCGCGCGACGAAATGGTCGCGCACCGTGTATTCGAGGCGCTGGTCGGCGGGGTTCGTCTGGCCGGAAGGCGTGGCGATTCCGGCCGCCCAGACCAGTGCGACCTTGGCATTGGCCGGCAGCGTGCGTTGGCAGCGCAGAACTTCGAGGCGCGGGTCTCGGCTGGCATCGGGCTGCGCCCCGTTTTCGGCGAGCTGATCGAGCTGGTTGTTCAGCTGGCGCAGGATGCGCGTCCGCTCCGAGCCGGTGAGGCGTTGAGCGGGAATCTGCTCATGGATGCCCTGCGCTTCGCAACGGACCCCCGCGGCGAGGCTGTCCGGTCGCGCCGTACCGTTCAGCAGTAGCACGAAAACCTGCTCTTCATCGATGCGCTCGCCCGGGCTGGGCAAGCTGGCGAGTACGCGCGGGCCGGCCACGCTAAACGCATATTCGGCGCCCGCGTCGATGCGCTCGCCGTTCAGCGCGACCAGGCCGGGCTTGGCTTGGAAGCGGCAGGCCAGGCCGGCCGGCGGCGCGCCGGCCAGGTCATAGGCCCAGGTGCGTTCGTCCAGCCAATAACCGTTGCCCGCCAAGTTGGTAGCGCCCGTACAAACGATATTGAACGGCGCCGGCGCGTCGCTCTGGCCAAGCGCCGTCATGGGCGCCGAAAAGCGCGCCTGGACTTGTCGCACAGTCAGTTGCTCGCCCTGCGGAGTAAAGTTTTCGACGTTGGCGGCGCCCGCCGATAACGGAAGGCACAGCACGGCAAGCAGGGTGAGTAGAAATGAGGTGAGAATGAACGAATTGAATGGGCGCTGCATGATTTCTCCCCAAGTACGAAGTTCGATTTTGCATGCGCGAAAGCAATCCCGCGATGCCGGTGCAGGAATAAAGGTTGACCAAAAGGGTCAACTATAGGTACAGTGTGGTCATCTACTTTTGAACGCAAATTGCAAGGAGAGAACGCATCATGGAACTTGAAATTAACGGACGTATCGTCGAAACCGATCCCGAGGGTTATCTGGTCAACCTGGAAGACTGGTCTGAGGATGTCGCCAAATATTTGGCCAGCCAGGACAAGCTGGAACTGGGTGAGAATCACTGGAAGATCATCAACTACATGCGTGGCTACTTTCATGAGTATGGCACCGCCCCGAATCTGCGATTCCTGCAGAAGGGCTTGAAGGAAGAGTTTGGCGACGAATGGGGCGATAAGAAGTTTCTCTTCGACATTTTTCCGTTTGGCCCTGCCAAACAGGCCGGCCGTTACGCCGGCACGCCCAAGCCGACCGGCTGCGTTTGATCAAACTGCCGCGCAAGCGGCTAAACTAGCCCCGGCCGGGATGTCTCCGCCGGGGCTTTTTTGATTGGATCGCAATGCATCTTCTGTTCTTGTTGGTGATTCTGGCGTCGTTCAACAGCCCGGTGCTGGCCTTCCCCTGGTATGCCCAAGGCGACAATATTCGCGGCGCCCAGTTGATGTCGCCGGAAGAACGCAAGACCTATGTGACCCGCTTGCAGAGCATGAAGTCCTTCGCTGAATGCAAGACGTTCATGCAGGCGCACTACCTCGAAATCGACAAGCGCGCCAAGGAACGCAAAACCGTCTTGCCGCCTGTGCAGGGCGATCCCTGTGAAGTGATGAAGAGCATGGGCCGGGTGCGCTGAACGGACTTTGTGTCACTTCATACGGATATATCGATTTTGCGGCCTGACTTTCTGATCATCGGCGCCGGGGCCGTCGGCCTCGCCTCCGCCCTCGAACTGTCCCGCCGCGGCGCTCGCGTCACCGTACTGGATCGCGCCAACACCGGCGCCGAATCGACCTGGGCCGGCGGCGGCATCCTTTCTCCGTTGTTGCCCTGGCAGTATGGCGAGGCGGTCAATGCGCTTTCCGAATACTCGCGTGCGTTGTATCCGGACTGGTGCGCGCGCCAGCAGGCGCTTTCCGGCCTCGATGCCGATTACCGCCGTAGCGGCATGCTGGTGTTGGCGCCGTTTTCCCAGGCACAGGCGTTTGACTGGTGCAGCCGCCATGAATGGCGCTGCGAGCTGCGTCCGCGCGCCGAGTTTGTGCCGGCAACGGATGCCGAGGAGGCGCTCTGGTTGCCCGATGTCGCGCAGGTGCGCAATCCCCGCTTGATTCATGTGCTGCGCGCAGCGGCACTGGCCGAGGGGGTGAATATCGTCGAGTCGGCGGAAGTCACCGGGTTGATCGCCGAGCAAGGCCATGTGCAGCGCGTCAAAACCACGCAAGGCGATTTTTCCGCGGCCGCTTTTGTCGTTGCCGCGGGCGCCTGGAGCGGCACTTTGCCGGGACTTGAGGCGCTGTCTACACGCGTTTACCCGGTGCGCGGGCAAATGCTGCTGTTCAAATTGCCGCCTGATACGTTGCACACTCTGGTCGTGCAAAACGGTGCTTATCTGATCCCCCGCAAGGACGGCCATGTCCTGGCCGGCAGCACCCTGGAGTGGACGGGTTTCGATAAATCCACCACCGATGCGGCCAAGCGCGACTTGCTGGCCTTTGCCGCCGGGATATTGCCGGCGCTGAGTGAACTGGTCCTGACCCGCCATTGGAGCGGATTACGGCCCGGATCGCCGGACAACGTGCCGGTCATCGCGGCCTACCCCGACTATTCAAACCTGTACATCAACAGCGGTCATTTCCGTTATGGTGTGACTATGGCGCCCGGCTCGGCGGTGTTGCTGGCGGATCTGATCGAGGGCAAAGCGCCGGCGATCTCGCTCGCTCCGTATACGTTAACGCTTTAAAGTTGCTGGGCAGGGTGTCTGATCCTGTTCGTTTGCCGCCCGGGGGCAAGTAACATCGTTAAGTCGTCGACGCTCTTGATTGCTTGAATTTGTTGGGTTTTACTTTCTCATTACCCCAGCCAGCAGAGCCCGGGACTGAACACGGCCCGCTGCAGTTGGCATTACAACTAAATGGCAGGATGAGGGATACAAATGCTACGAAACAGAGGTTTTACGGTTATTGAACTGGTGGTGGCGATGACCATTGTGTGCCTTTTGGTTGCGGTCGCCGTGGTCTCTTTTCATGACCACATGACGCGCAAAGCCAGGTCGGAGGCGAGAAAAGCCTTGCTCGAGAACGCGGAGTGGCTGAAGCTGCAGCATGCCAAGAGCGGTACCTATCTGGTCAAGCTGCCGATTACGCAAACACCCAGCGAGGGCGATGCCGACTACCGGATCGGCTTGGCCGCGACGCAGCTCCAGGCCGCGGAGCCGAAGGCCGCTTTCCCGGCGACCTCAAAGCAAAGCTATACCCTGCAAGCCGTGCCGATGGGTGAGGATGCGTGCGGTGCATTGCTGTTGGATTCGGCCGGACGCAAAGGGGTGGCCGGCGCAAACGCGCGAATTGCGGATTGTTGGCGTTAGCCTGCTTTGGTGAACGACCTGCGTAGTGAGCGTGCTTCCGCCCCAATCCTTTCCCATTCTGCGCCTGCTTTCACCTGATGCGTTTATTTCCGGCGAAACGATCGCGCAGCGGCTGAAGTGTTCGCGCGCCACCGTTCACAATGCCATTCAAGCCGTTCTGGCGACGGGTTTTTCAGTGCATGCCGTGCATGGGCGCGGCTACCGTCTGGCCGCACCGGTCAGCTGGCTGGATCCGGCTCATCTCAATGCGCTTTTCGCGCAGCGCGGCATTACGCTGCAATTGTATGACCAGCTCGCCTCGACCAATGCCCAAATGCTGCACTGGGCGGCGCGGGATTGGCCCGAACGTGCGCCGCACCGTGCGCTGGTCGGCGCGGAATGGCAGAGTCAGGGGCGCGGTCGTCGCGGGCGCGACTGGCATGCGGGTTTGGGCGGCGGCCTGACGTTTTCCTTCTTATGGCGCTCGGCGCGTCCTGCCGCTCAACTATCCGGCCTCTCGCTGGCGGTCGGCGTGGCTTTGGTGCAGGCGCTGCGTGAAATCGGGCTGGCCGAAGCCCAGGTCAAATGGCCTAACGATATTCAACTTGGCGGCGCGAAGCTGGCGGGGGTGTTGATCGAGTTGGCCAACACCGCGTTGGCCGACGGCCATCTGGCCAGCGACGTGTTGGGGCCGAGCTCGGCGGTGATCGGCGTTGGCCTCAATGTCCGTGGCGGCGACGAGTTGACTCGCCGGGTCGGCCAGCCGGTGACGGATCTGCAGGCGCACTGGGCCACTGGCGGCGGCGTCGATCGCAACGCCTTGTTGCTCGCTTTGGTGAGCCGCCTGGATGCGGAGCTGGCGCGCTTCGAACAAGACGGGTTCGCGGCGTTTCATGACGACTGGCAGCGTCTGCATGCCCAACAAGGCCAGCCGGTGTGCCTGCAACCCGGCCAAGGCGAAGCGATTTGCGGGGTTGCGCTGGGCGTCGATGCGCAAGGCGCGTTGCGCCTGCAAACACCGGCCGGCATCCGGGCTTTCCATTCCGGAGAAATCAGCCTGCGGGCAGCGCTGCCATGATCCTGCTGGTCGATGCCGGCAATACGCGCATCAAATGGCGCATCGTCGAGGGGCGCGTGCTGCGGGCTTCCGGCGTCGTGCCGACCGCCTCCGTAGCAGATCTGGCGCAAGCCTGGCGGCCCTACCGTTGTGTCGGAACGTTGCTGAGTTGTGTCACCGATGCGACGACGCGCGCGGAACTGGCTGACGTACTGGCGTCACGCGACGGCGTCGTGCAGTGGTTGCAGCCCGAACGTGAGCAATATGGTTTGCTCAATCATTACGCGTCGCCGGCGCAACTTGGCGCCGACCGTTATGCCGCGCTGATCGCCGCCGCGCGCCTGAAACTGGGAAGTTGCGTCGTGGTCTGCGTCGGCACGGCCACCACGGTGGACGGGCTCGACGGCCATGGCGAGTTTCTCGGCGGCATCATCCTCCCCGGCCCTGACTTGATGCGCGCCGCTTTGCTGGCTGGCACCGGCCAGATCGAATCCCGCATACAGGCGGACCGTACGCCCCCGGCGCCAAGCCGGTTTCCGCGCGATACCGAAACGGCGGTCGCCACGGGCATCGTGCTGGCCCAAGTCGGCGCGATCAAGGCCGTGTGCGAGCGCGTGGCCGAGGCGTCAGCCGCGCCGCCCGTCGTGATTCTGACCGGTGGTGCGCGCCATCAAGTGCGCGACGAATTGCAGCTTGAATTGATCGAAATCGAAGATCTGGTATTGGAAGGATTGGCATGGATCGCCCGGGAAACGCTGAGCACGGCGCACTGAAACTCATCGGCTTGCTGTTGGCGCTCAATCTCGGCGTTTTTCTGGCCGGCATGGCCTTGCAACGTTGGTCGCCCCCCGCGACGGAGGCGCAGGTTTATAACGCCGAAAAGATACGTCTGCTGGCCTTGCCCGTGCTTCCCGCCGCTCGCAATCCCGCTCAGCTTGCCTCTCCTGCCAGTGCGCCCGCGGCGGCGGAGGAAACCGGCGCGGAAATGAATCTGCGCTGTCTGAGTTGGGCTTCGCTCGATCTGGCCGCGCTGAATGCCATTGAAGCGCGTTTGCAGCAGGCGGGCATCGTGGCCGATGCCTACGAGATCGAACTGGAAAAGCCGTTGGGATGGTGGGTGTACTTGCCGCCGGTTCCGAGCAAGCTTGAATTGCAGGCGCGGATCGAAGCGCTGCAGCGTCTCGCGATTGCCGACTTTGCGCCGGTGCGCGGCGGTTCCATGCGGAATGCGATATCGCTGGGCGCCTTTGCCAAACTTGCGCAGGCGCGGGCGCGCGCCGCCAGTTTGACCAAGCAGGGCATCCAGGACGTGAAATACGGCCCGCGTCCCGAGGCCGGGCTGGCGCGTCTGATTGTTTCGGACGCAGTCCCGGCGGCCGCCTTGGCCAAGCTGAACGCCGTCTGGTCGCAGGATTTGCAGCCCGCCCGCTGCCGAAACGACTAAGCGGCGACTAGCCGCCGGCTAACGGCCGCTGCACAGCGAAGCCGGGTCGCACAATCGGCCGCGCAGCCAGTCGGGCGAAAGCGGCAACAGCAGATCGTCGAACTCGCCGCCTGGCCGATCGACGGCGCGTGGCGGGTGCATGATGAAGCGATGGTCTGCGTTGCTGTTTTCCCGTTCATCCGCGGAGGTCGGCGCCAGATTGCCGTCGCTGCCGCCATTCACGTTGACCGCGCCAAAGCCGTTACGGCCGTACGAGATGATCAGCGCGGCCGCCGGCATCGGTTGGACGCAGGTTTTGTCCTGGCAAATCTGCAACAGCGCGCTGGCGTCATTAGGCTGGATGCTTGTCAGCGCCCAGTTGCGGGCGACGGCATAGCCGAGGCGGTTGCCCCAGGCGTCGCCTTCGGCCAGGCCCAGCGTTTTCCATGGCAGATTGCCTGTGTAGGCGGCGCAGGCGCCATTGGCAAGCCGGTCTTCCAGGCCGTCATTGGCGGCGGCTTGCGCGCCGCGTAAATCCGGGCAAGGCAGCGGACCGGCCTGATCGGCCTGGCGCAGCGCGTACCCCACCAGCGCGGTTTGCGCCGATTCCAGCGCGCGTCGGGTTTCGCCTGTCTGGCGTTCGACGATTTGCTGGCCCAAGGGCGTCAAGATGCCGCCTAGCAGCAGCGTAACGACGAACAGGACGATGGCCAGTTCGATCAGCGTGAAGCCGCCATTCGATCGGTAGAAGGCCCGCTTGCGGGCCGAATGGCGTTCAATTCTCATGTGGTGCCAGGGTCCACCAGTTCAGGCGGCAGTTGGCCTGGCCGCCTCTGCCGGTGGGATCGAGTGCGAGCGCGCAATGCTCAACGGTAAAACGGCCTGGCGCGACTGCGCGCAGATGCTCGATCAACGCGGTGAGTCCGGCCAGGTCGAGCGGGCTGGCGTTGAGCTCCATCTGGCTGACGTACAGCTTGGGCGCCAGCATGCTGGGACTTTGCGGCGACATCCGCCAGGACAGGCTGGCCAGATGCAGTTGCGCTTGGGTTTTCGCCAGCGCGCTGATCCAGCCGATGCGATTCTCCGGGCCGATAAAGCCGCTGTTGCTGATCCGGCTGTGCAGCGCCGCATCGGCCTGGTCCTGGATCAGCCGGGCCGGCGCTTCCCGTAGGGCGCGCTCGGCTTGCTCGGCGCGTGCCTCATCCGCTATCAGGCGGGCTTCCGATGCCAGCCGGGTATTCAAACTGAAATGGAAGATGCCGGCGCCGAGCAGTACTGCTGCAATCAACAGGGCAATGGGCAAACGCAGTTTCGGGTCTGGCAACATCATTGCGGCAATCCGGTGATTTCTATCTGAAAGCGGGCATTGACACGGCTATGCCCGAATTCGCCTTCCAGATCGCTGCTTGTTGCGGCGTCCAGCGGCCAGTGTTTGACGGTCACGACCTGACTGGCCGGAAGGGCGCTCTGAAGTTGCTTGGCCAGACTTTGTACGCGCTGGTGAGCGGCGCTGAAATCATTGTCGAACGGCAAGACCTCGCCATCGATGCGTATGGTCAGCAGCGGTCCGGCTGCGCTAGACGTGTTCGCTGACCATGCCAGACGTTGAACATGCAGGTTGCCGATATGTCTGCCGATTTGCATGGCAGGCTGGATCAGCGGCCCCGGATCCTGCTCCAGTGCGCTGATGCGGTGCCAGGCCTGCACGACTTGCAGGCGCTGTTCGAGCGCGGCGGCGCCGCCGACGCCAGCCAGCAACTGCGCTTCCTTGGCCTGGTTTGCCAGGCTGCTGGCGCGCTCCCTGGCGGCGGCGCGATCCAGCCGCCAGGTATCGAGCCAGAGCAGGCCGGAAGCCAGCACAGCCAAACCCAGCCAGGCGGCGGCGACGAACTGCAGGCCATGCTTCATCCAGTGCAAGCGGGTGACGGCATGTTGCTCGTGCGTCATCAGGTTGGCGCTCTGCGGTGCATCCGGCAGTAGCTTCAAATACAGCGCGTCCGATGATTCCGCCAATAGAGTGGGCGGCAGTTTCAGGGTTTCCAGCAGTTGGCCGCGCTGGATGCTTTCGCATTGAAAGCCGGCGGATTCCGGCAGGAACGTATGCAGTTCCTGCAACGTGTTGAGCGGGTCGAGCAGCAAGGTGCGCAGGGACTCGGAACGTGACAGCAGGCGCTGGCCGACCAGCGCTTGGCGAGTCCGTTCAATCTCCTCGGCATAGCTTTCCAGTGGATTTTCATACTGGTCGCTGTCGACCGGCGCCAAGCGCGAGAAACGCAGTTCGCCGTCCTCCAGGTAGGTCAAGCGCAGGCCGCCGGTTTGTTCGGAAACCAGCAGCAAGCGGGTATTGGTGAGGCGGAAATGCCGGGCCAACGGAATGGCCAGCGCCGGCAACAGCCAGATCCCGGTTAGATGGGCGCCGCGCACATGCAGGATGTCGAGCCACGGGCGCACGATTTCAGCATTGGTCAGGCCCATCATCAGGTAGCGGTCCTGGCGACGATCCAGCCGTGTGCCGCCGATGCGCGTTTTCTGGCGCAAAGCCGCGCGGTAGGCGGAATGATGGATCAACTGGCGCAGGCGGCGATCGGTCATCTCGCGTCGGTCGGCGCCGTGCGTTCGCGGCAAAACATCCTGCCGGTAAACCTCATCGACCGTGTCGATGGCGATGGCCACGGGTTTGCCGGGATGATTCAACAACAGCGCGTTGAAAAACTCCCAGCCTTCCTCGTCGCTGGGCAGGGAGTGCACTTCCTTGAGCGTGCCGTTGCGATACAACGCGCAGCTCGCGCCTGCAGCCGAGAGATAGAGCAGAACGCGGTCATGCTGGGTCAGCGCCTTGAAAATCATAGCGGCAACTCCCCGATGATCTGATAAATCGGCAAAAACACGGCCAGCATCAGGACCGCCAACAGCAGGCCGAGCAGTGCCGCCAGGCCGGGCTCCAGCAACTTCAGCGCGCGGGTGATGGTTTCGCGCGAGTCGCGCTCGAAGAACCAGGCGACGTTTTCAAACGACTCGGCCAATGCGCCATTGGCTTCACCGGTATGCACCATGCGCAGCACCAGCGGCGGAAACAGGTCTTGATGGCGCAAGCTGTTGGTGACGCCTTCGCCGGCGGCGATGTGCTGCGCGGTGGTGATCAGCTTGAGCTGGATGACGCGGTTGCCGGCGCTGTCGGCGCAGGCCTGCAACGCGTCGAGCAGGCCGACGCCGGATTGCAGCAGCAAGGCGAGCAGGCCGGAGACGCGGGCGAGAATGTGTTTGCGCAGCGTAGTACCGAGTATCGGCAATCTCAGCCAGATCGCATCCATCCGCTGGGCCAGCGCCGGCGAATGCCGGAGTGAGAGAAAAAGCCCTAGCCCAGCCAGCAGCAGCAGCGGCAACAGCCAGATCAGATGCGTGCGCGCCAGCTCGGAAAAACCGATCAGCGCGCGTGTGGCGGCAGGCATGGGCATGTTCAGGCTGGATACCAGCAGCGCCAGTTTGGGCGTCAGATAGAACAACAGCACAGCGGCGGCGGCGAACACGGCGCCGGCGGCCAGGCTGGGGTAGATCAGCAGACGGGTGAACTCGGTTTGCAGTTCATCCTGCTGTTTGAGGCGCACCTCGAGCCGCGCAAACACAATTTCCATCTGGTCGCTTTTTTCGGCGGCGCGGACCAGCGCGATGAACACGCGGTCGAACACGTCGGGATGCGCCGCGAGGGCTTCCGAGAGCAGCTTGCCGCCTTCCAGGTCGTCTGCCACCAGGGCGAGCAGATCGCGAAACCGCGAGTTCTCCGTGCTGGCGATGAGATCTTTCAGCCCTTCCAGCAGCGGCGCGTTGGCGCGCGCAATCTGTTGCATGTGGAAACAGAGGCTGATCAGGTCGCGCCGGGTGGCGTGCCAGGCCGAGAACAAACCACGCCGGTTGGCGGTGCGCGCCCGGATCAAGGTCAGACCCATGCGGCGTAAACGCAGGTCGAGGTCGATATCGTTGATGGCGGCGAGTTCGCCCTGGATGCGATGTCCCTCGGCGTCGGCGGCGCGGTAGCGGAAGCGGGGCATGATTATTCGTCGGTGCGCAGATCGCTCAGCGTCTGGCCAGATTGACCACTCGGCTGATTTCAGCCAGCGAGGTGTCGCCACTGCGTACGCGTTCGAGTCCGTCCTCGGCCAGATTGCGCCAGCCGCGCTGTGCGGCCAGGGCGGCCAGTTCGCGCGGCGTGGCGCCGCGCAGAACGGCTTCATCCATGGTGGCGTCCATCAGCAGCAATTCCATCAGCGGCAGACGGCCGCGGTAGCCTTTGTAGGCGCAATGCACGCAGCCTTTGGCGCGATAAATCGAGTCGGGAGCGTTGTTGTCGAGCAGAGCACGCTCGTCTTCGTCCGGGGTGTGCGCTTCCTTGCAGTGCGGGCACAGGCGACGCACCAGTCGCTGTGCGACCACGGCCACGATGTTGCCGGCAAGAATCGCTGGACGGATGCCCATGTCTTCCAGGCGCGGAAACACGCCCAGCGCGGAATGCGTGTGCAACGTGGTAAAGACCAGATGGCCGGTCATGGCGGCGCGAAACGCCATTTCAGCGGCGTCTTTGTCGCGCACTTCGCCGACCAGAACGATGTCCGGATCCTGGCGCAGGATGGCGCGCACGCCGCCGGCGAAATCGACTTTCGACAGTTCGGTGAGCGAGGTCTGCCGGATCAGCGCATGCGGGTATTCCACCGGGTCTTCCAGGGTCATGATGTTGACTTCTTCCCGGTTCAGATGCGCGAGCAGCGAATACAACGTGGTCGTTTTGCCTGAGCCGGTCGGGCCGGTGACGATGACCAGCCCTTCCGGACGCGATATGGCGCCGAGCAGACGCGCCAGGGTTTCCTCCGGCAGGCCCATGCGGTTGAGCGGGATGATGGATTTTTCGCGGTCGAGGATGCGCAGGACGATGTTTTCGCCGTGCAGCGTGGGCAGGCTGGAGACGCGGAAATCGATGCCGCGGCCATACAACGTGAGCGACAGGCGGCCATCCTGCGGTGCACGCGATTCGGCGATGTTGAGGCCGGAGATCACTTTTAGACGTACCGAAATGGCCGGCCAGTATTTTCGATGCAGGCTGCGCATGGGTTCCAGCACGCCGTCGATGCGATAGCGCACGCGCAGAAAGGCGGCTTCCGGCTCGAAATGCACGTCGGAAGCGCCGCGCTTGACTGCTTCAGCAAGCATGGCGTTGACCAGACGGACGATGGGCTGGGTGTATTCGGTTCCTGCATGGGCGCCTGCATTCGCCTCGACATTGGCGCCGATGTGCAGGCTGCTCCAATCCACTTCGCCGGTTTCGATTTCCTTCAGGATGCCATCGACGGACAGATCGAATCCATAGAACTTGTCGAGATGTTCGAGGATCTGGGCTTCCGCCGCGAGTATCGGGCGGATGTCGTAACGGCCGTCGAGATGGGCGCGCAGTTGGTCGAGCGCAACCAGGTTGAACAGGTCGGGAACGGCGACGGTCAGGGTGCGCGTTTCGGCATCGGCTGCCAGGGGCAGGATATGGTGCCGCCGCGCCAGATGCTCCGGAGTCAGGGCGATGGCTTCCGGGTCGGCGACGACGTGCACCAGGTCGATGCTGGTTTCGCCGGCATTCTGCGCGAGCACATCGCGCAGCACGTAATCGTTGATGAACCCCAGGCTGATCAGTTGGCGGCCTAACGGCAAGCCGCTGACCGACTGCTCCATCAGGGCGATGCGCAACTGATCGGGACTGATCAGGCCTTGTCCGGCGAGCCATTCACCGAGTTTGGGCGGTTCGGGGAAGTGGGCCATTTCGGTGTGATTGTCGAATGCTGAGTCTTGAATGTTGGAGCGGCCGCGATTCAAAAGTCTGCATTCGACATTAATCCTGTTGGTAGGTCTGCATGCGGCTGTATAGCGTGGTCCGGTTGACGCCAAGAATCTTGGCGGCTTGCGAAAGGTTGCCATGCGTCATGGCCAGCGCGGCCTCGACGTAGCTGCGTTCCCATTGCCGGATGACTTGATCGAGATTGAAGTTGTGCAGGTTGCGCAGGTGCGCCTTGGCATATTCCTGCAAGGCCAGGCCGTCGGTCGGTAGCGGGATGGTCGACGGGTTGACCACGTCGAGGTCGAATTCGTCTTCCAGTTCGTTGGCATTGACCGTGCGGCCGGCATATTTGGTGGTCAGGCGGATGACGATATTACGCAACTCGCGGACGTTGCCCGGGAAGTGGTAGTCCTCCCACAGCCGCCGCGCATCGGGTGCGAAGACGAAGGGAGCGGCGTTGACCTCGCGTGCAAAATGGCCGCGGAAATGCTCCAGCAGCGAGAGCTTGTCTTCGGTCTGCTCGCGCAGCGGCGGCACGTGCACGGAAAAGACCGAAAGACGATGGTAGAGGTCGCCCCGGAAGCGACCTTCGCGGACTTCCTTGCGCAAATCCCGGTTGGTGGCAGCGACGATGCGGGCATTGGAAAAGCGGCTGCCGGTTTCGCCGACGCGTTGAAACTCGCCGTTCTCCAGTACGCGCAGCAGTTTGGCCTGCAGTTCCAGCGGCAATTCGCCGATTTCATCGAGAAACAGGGTACCTTCACGGGCATCTTCGAAATAGCCGGAATGCGCTTGCGTCGCACCGGTAAAGGCGCCCTTGGCATAGCCGAACAGGGTGGGCTCGACCAGGGTGGGTGAAATGGCCGCGCAGTTCAGCGCCAGATAGGGCTTGTTGTAGCGCTTGGACCATTGATGCAGGCTCTTGGCGACCAATTCCTTGCCGCTGCCGGATTCGCCTTCGATCAGGACCGGAAAAGGCGCATCGGCATACAGCTTGATTTGATTGCGCAGCCGGTCGATCGCGAAGCTGGAACCGACTATGCCGCTCGACTCCAGGCTGGCGGGCAGCGCTGCGGCGGGCGCTTCCTGATCGAAGCGCAGCGCGGAGAACAGGGCCTGTTTGATCTGTTCCGGATCGGCGGGTTTGGCGATGAAATCGATGGCGCCGAGCGCGCGGGCATGGCGCGCATTGGCTTCGTCGTTCTGGCCGGAAAGCACCAGGATGCGGGTTTTCTTTGAATAGTTGAGCAGGTCCGAAATCAGGGCGAAGCCTTCATCCGGCTTGTGCTGCGTGGGGGGCAAGCCAAGATCGACCAGGGCCAGCGGCGGCGGCGCATCCAGTTGGGTCAACAGGCTTTTGACCTGCTGGCGCGATTCGGCCACAAAGACTTCGAAATCGTTGGACAGCACGAAGTGAAGCGTGTCGGTGATGAGCGGGTCGTCGTCGACGATGAGCAGGGCCGGTTTTGATTCAGATTTCATGCGGGTTTTCCTTCATGCTGCCGTGCCATTGAGCTGAACTCGTGTTTGCCTGCAGCGTGCCGTGCCGACAGGTTGTCGGGCGTGTAATCAGGCGGATTGGATGTAGGTTGCCATCAGCCAGCCGTCTCCCTTGTCGCGGACTGAATCAAGCCGAATCAGGCGCACACCGCTTTGGTCGCGCATCTTGTATTGACGACCATGCGCGTAGCGCGCGCTTTCCATGATGATCACGTTGCCATCCTGCAGATTCGGAAAGACGAGAGCCTGGCTAACGGTTTGCGGTTGGATATGGCTGTCTTCGACGGAATAGCTCAGTCCGGCCGAAATCTCATGCATTTCCAATTGGACCATGATGGGCTCGCTGCTCAGGGTCTGCACGCCGATCTTGCGCATGTCGTCGTGCATGCGGGTGATGCGGCGAATGACGCCAACCAGCCAAGGGTGGGTGGGGTCCAGTCGGATCGCGAGTAATTTGCCGACTTTGACCCATTCGCTTTCCTCGCCCTTCAACATGACGCCGAGGCCGGAGTCGCTGCGGTCGAGCAACGGCCAGTGCTCGCTGTTCAGGTCACGACTGCCCTGGCCGCGCTGGGCGGTCGAGGATTTGGTGCGTTCGGTGACGAAGCCGTAAAGCTTGATGTCGAGAATCTCTTCCATGCTGAGCTGCTGGCCGGGTGCCGTGCCGCTGCTGATTTCCAATTCGGCTTCGAGGCGTTTGCAGATGGTGGCCAGATCGCGCACGACCTCGCAGCGTCCTTGCGCGGGGGCGCGGTTGTTGACGCGGCGTTCACGCTCGCTGGTCGGCGCCCATTCGTTGGCGACGTGGCTGAGCAGGTCATATCCATCGGGCAGACGGAAATCTTCACCCAAACCGAGACTGGGCGGCAGCGCTCCGGATTTCAGCGCGCGTTCCGTTTGTTGAATGTGTTCTTGCAGGCGAGTCGTGTCGATGAAGCGGAAGCTGGCTTCCATGTCCAAATTGGGGCGGATGCGCTTGAGCGGCAGGCCCTTGGCGGTATCAACATAGAAAAAATGGCGGCTTGCATCGTAGTCGGACTCAAGCTGAGTCTTGTCCGCCCAGTTTTCCAGCCAGTGGTCGACCATTTCAATCTGCTTGGGCACCAGGCTGCCAGCCCCAAGCGGTGAGAGCAACAGCGCACGCACGTACTCTTCCATACAACTCGAAGGTTTCGAGTCGGAGGCATACAGCTTCATGCGCGTGCCCTGGAAGCCGTCGAACTCGGTCATGCGATAGAGGTTGTTTAGACGTGACCAGAGCTTGTCATCGACCTTTTCGTAGCGGAAATAGCGCCATTTGAAGATGTCGGAAAAACCGCGTATTGCGCGGCTGGCAATTTGCGGAATCGTCGGTTGAATCTTGCTGCCGCCGGGGTTGCCGACGAAGTCCATGATGAAGGCGTGGTAGCCGCGGGTGATTTCCCAGTAGAACGCATGGATGGCGGTCCACAGCCGCGATTCAATGACCTTGGACATGCGCGGGTTGCGCAGATACTGCACGCACAGCGAGTACTGCATGTCGCGCGCCTGATTGTCCAGATGCATGAGAACCTGGAGACGCTCTTTCGACATCGGCAGGCCGGCATGGTTGAACTGAATCAGACTTTGAACAACCTGTTCCTGCGCCGTGTAGATATCACCCGCAGGCAATTCCTGCATCCACCGAGAGACCGTCTTCAGGTCGCTAAGCGGATCCTCATCGTTCTTCTTGCGTTTGAAGAACCCGAACATAGGTCTTAGCCCTCACTCGTGAATTTACCGCGTACCCAATCTGCTACGCCCAGCAAGGCGGCAGGGAGCTTGTCCGGTTCGGTGCCGCCCGCTTGGGCGAGATCGGGTTTGCCGCCGCCTTTGCCACCCACTTGCGCGGCGACGAAATTAACCAGTTCACCCGCCTTGACCTTGTCGATCGCATCCGGCGTTACGGCGGCGATCAGGGCGACCTTGCCGTCGACCACACTCCCAAGCACCAAGGCACAGGACTTGAGCTTGTCGCGCAACTTATCGGCCAGTTCGCGCAAAGCTTTAGCGTCCGCGCCTTCGATTGCCGTCGCCAATATTTTGACGCCGCCGATTTCTATCGCCTGGGCGGCCAGATCGTCGCCCTGGCTGGAGGCCATTTTCGATTTGTAACGCGCCAGTTCCTTTTCCAAAGTTTTTACCTGATCTTGAATCTGGGCCAGACGTGCAGTCACTTCCTGGGGTTGTGCACGCACCAGATCGGCGACATCGCGCAGGGTCGCTTCCTGTTCCTGCGCGTAGGCCAGGGCGCCAGGGCCGGTGACCGCTTCGATACGGCGCACGCCGGCGGCCACGCCGCCTTCTGCGACGACCTTGAACAAACCGATGTCGCCGGTGCGCTTGACGTGGGTGCCGCCGCACAATTCGGTGGAAAACTCACCCATGCCGACTACGCGAACTTCGTCGCCGTATTTTTCGCCGAACAGCGCCATTGCACCGGCCTTGATGGCCTCTTCGTGTTTCATCAATCGGGTTTCAACCCGGTTGTTGCGGCGGATCTCGGCATTGACCAGATCTTCGATGCGGCGGATTTCCGCAGCGGTAACCGGCTGCGGGTGGGCGAAGTCGAAGCGGGTGCGTTCCGCATTCACCAGGGAGCCTTTTTGAGTGACGTGCGAGCCGAGCACGGCGCGCAGGGCCGCGTGCATCAGATGCGTGGCGGAGTGGTTGTAGGCGGCGCGCTGGCGGGATTCGGCATCAACCTGGGCGTTGACGGATTCGCCCACAGTCAGCTTGCCAGTGGCCAGCCGACCTTTGTGGCCGAACACCTCGGCCTGGATCTTTTGCGTGTCTTCCACGCTGAAGCTGCCATGGCCGCTGGCGATTTCGCCGCTGTCGCCGGCTTGGCCGCCGGATTCGGCATAAAACGGGGTGCGATCGAGCACCATCACGGCTTCGTCGCCGGCGGTGATTTCGTTGACCTGTGCACCTTCTTTGTACAACGCGACGATGCGGGCTTCCTGCTCAAGGCTGTCATAACCGACGAACTCGGTTTTTTCGCCGTCGAAGGCGAGACCTTTGCCCATGCTGAATTTGGAGGCGGCACGGGCGCGTTCGCGCTGCATTTGCATGGCATGTTCGAAGCCGGCGAAATCGACGGTGATGCTGCGTTCGCGGGCGATGTCGGCAGTCAGGTCGAGCGGGAAGCCGTAGGTGTCATACAGCTTGAACACGGTTTCACCATCCAGCATCTTGTCCTCGGACGCCATCGCGGATTCCAGCACACCCATGCCGTTTTCCAGGGTTTCCGCGAAGCGCTCTTCTTCTTGCTTCAAAACGGCAGCGACTCGATCCTGCGCGGCAACGAGTTCCGGATAGGCCTCGCCCATGACGGCGGCGAGATCGGCCACCAGTTTGTGGAAGAACGGTGTCTTGCAGCCGAGCTTGTAGCCGTGGCGGATGGCGCGGCGGATGACGCGGCGCAGCACGTAACCGCGTCCTTCGTTGCCGGGGATGACGCCGTCGACGATCAGAAAAGCGCAGGCGCGGATGTGGTCGGCGATGACTTTGAGCGAGTTATTGGTCAGGTCGGCGGCGCCGGTTTCGCGGGCCGCCGCCTTGATCAGCGCTTGGAACAGGTCGATGTCGTAATTGGAATGCACGCCCTGCATCACTGCCGAAATGCGCTCCAGGCCCATGCCGGTATCGACCGAAGGCTTCGGCAGCGGGTGCATGACGCCGTGTTCGTCGCGGTTGTACTGCATGAACACGTTGTTCCAGATTTCGATGTAACGGTCGCCATCTTCTTCGGGCGTGCCGGGCGGGCCGCCTGCGACTTCGGGACCATGATCGTAGAAAATTTCCGTGCAGGGGCCGCAGGGGCCGGTGTCGCCCATCGCCCAGAAGTTGTCGGACTGGTATTTCTGGCCGCCTTTGTCGCCGATGCGAGTGATGCGGTCCTTCGGTACGCCGATTTCGTCCGCCCAGATGGCGTAGGCATCGTCGTCATCCTGATACACCGTGACCCAGAGTTTTTCCTTCGGGATGGCGAGCGTGACGGTCAGGAACTCCCAAGCGAAATGGATCGCGTCGCGCTTGAAGTAGTCACCGAAACTGAAATTGCCCAACATTTCAAAAAACGTGTGGTGGCGCGCGGTGTACCCGACGTTTTCCAGATCGTTGTGCTTGCCGCCGGCGCGGACGCAGCGCTGGCTGGAAGCGGCGCGGACATAGGGACGCGACTCGCGGCCCAGAAAAACATCCTTGAACTGGACCATGCCGGCATTGGTGAACAGCAAGGTCGGGTCGTTACCGGGAATGAGTTGGCTGGAGGCGACCGGGGTATGGCCTTTGGCGGCGAAAAAGTCGAGAAACTGGCGGCGGATGTCGCTGCTTTTCATGGCTTGTGCTTATTAATTAAGGGGTTGGCGGATTGTAGCGACGAATCCCCACGCCCGGGAGGCGGCAGCGGGTCTTTTTGGGGCGCCCGGAGCGGTGAGGGGCGGGTCAAATACGCTGAAAAACGAGATCCCAGACGCCATGGCCAAGGCGCAGTCCGCGCTGTTCGAATTTGGTCAGCGGGCGGTATTCGGGGCGCGGGGCATAAGCCTGCGTCGTATTGCGCAGCAGCGGCTCGGATGACAGCACGTGCAGCATTTGCTGGGCGTAGTTTTCCCAGTCCGTCGCCAGATGCAGATAGCCGCCGGCTTGGAGTTTTTTGGCCAGCAACGCGACAAATCCGGGCTGGATCAGGCGACGTTTGTGATGGCGGGACTTGTGCCAGGGGTCCGGGAAGTAGATGTGTATGCCATCCAGGCAGGTATCCGCGATCATGTGCTGCAGCACCTCCACCGCATCGTGTTGGACGATGCGCAGGTTGGTCAGATTGCGTTCGCCAATCTGCTTGAGCAGCGCTCCGACGCCAGGGGTATGGACTTCAATGCCGAGATAATTGTTTTCCGGGTGCGCCTGCGCAATGTCGGCGGTGGCGCTGCCCATGCCAAAGCCGATTTCAAGGATGGTCTTGGCAGGTATGTCGCCTTCGCGCAGAAAGACCGTTTTGAGGTCGAGTTCGCCGGGCTGGTAGGGCAATACGAAACGCGGTCCTAATTCATCCAGCGCTTTTTGTTGGCCGGAGCCCATGCGGCCGGCGCGCAGGACAAAGGAGCGGATGGTGTGGCGCGGAGAGGATTCAGGCATGACGCATCCGAAGTGCTGGCGGCGATCGCCAGTTCAAGAATTGAGGGATGTTCAAGAGCCGATCAGTCCGGAGGTCGGCGATGAAGGGCTGGCCTGGTAGATCTTCTTCGGCACGCGCCCGGCCAGAAAGGCTTCGCGGCCGGCTTCAACCGCTTTCTTCATCGCGGAGGCCATCAGCACCGGGTTTCCGGCCTGGGCGATAGCGGTGTTCATAAGTACGGCGTCACAGCCCAATTCCATCGCAATGGCGGCATCCGAAGCGGTGCCGACGCCAGCGTCGACAATGACCGGAACCTTGAGGCGGTCGATGATGATTTGCAGGTTCCAGGGGTTGAGAATGCCCATGCCGGAACCGATCAGTGAGGCCAGCGGCATGACGGCAACGCAGCCGATGTCTTCAAGCTGTTTGGCTATGATCGGGTCGTCGCTGGTGTAGACCATGACTTTAAAACCGTCGTTGACCAGGACTTGCGCCGCTTTCAGCGTTTCGACCACATTCGGGTAAAGACTTTGCGGGTCGCCCAGCACTTCCAGCTTGACCAAGTCGTGGCCGTCGAGCAGTTCGCGCGCCAGCCGAAGCGTGCGGATGGCGTCTTCCGCCGTGTAGCAGCCCGCCGTGTTGGGCAGGTAGGTGAACTGCTTGGGCGGCAGCACGTCCAGCAAGCTGGGCTGGCTCGGATCCTGGCCGATGTTGGTGCGGCGTATGGCAACCGTGACGATCTGAGCACCCGACGCGTCGATGGCGGCTCGGGTTTCCTGAAAATCTTTGTATTTTCCGGTGCCGACCAGCAAACGGGAGTCGAAGGAGAGTCCAGCAATGAGGAGTGAGTTCATGTCGATCTTGGATGCGTGAATAGGGGGCCGGCTCGATGAGCCGGCTGGGATGCGTTAACCGCCGCCTACGGCGACGACAATCTCCAGTTGGTCGGCGTCAAGCAGGCTGACCTCTGCGTGCTGGCTTCTGGGCACGATTTCACCGTTGCGCTCAACCGCCACGCGTCTGCCGGTCAGTTCAAGTTCGCGCAGCAGTTCGGAAATCGTCAAGGGGGCTGGGAAATGGCGCGGCTGGCCGTTGATGCTAAGGGTGATCACTTTGTGGTGCCCACGAAATCAAGTAGGATGCTGGTCCGCGAGTTTACAACGCGGGTGTAGTTCAATGGTAGAACGAGAGCTTCCCAAGCTTTAGACGTGGGTTCGATTCCCATCACCCGCTCCAGTTTTCTACCTTTTGTATCCTGATTCGCGCTGCGCTCGGCCAAGGGCGCACTCGTCTGGCTGTCCCTGGCCGTGTTCGGCAGTTTTGGGTATTCCCAAAGACAGGTCCAACACTAATGACGAAGCCGTCCATCGAAGAATCCCTGGAAATTATCAAGCGCGGTTGCGACGACTTGCTCGTTGAAGCCGAGTTGGTCGAAAAGCTCAAATCCGGTCGGCCTTTGCGGGTCAAGGCGGGGTTTGATCCGACGGCCCCCGATTTGCATCTGGGTCATGCGGTCTTGCTCAATAAAATGCGGCAACTGCAGGACCTGGGACATCAGGCGATATTCTTGATCGGTGACTTCACCGGCATGATTGGCGATCCGACCGGAAAGAACGCAACACGCCCGCCACTGACGCCCGAGCAGGTTGAAGAGAACGCGCGCACCTATCAAGCGCAGGTTTACAAGATACTCGACCCGGAAAAGACCGAGGTGGAGTTCAACTCTCGCTGGATGGGGGCGATGTCTGCGGCGGACATGGTCAAACTGGCTGCCAGCCACACGGTCGCCCGCATGCTGGAGCGCGACGACTTTTCCAAGCGCTACGCGGGGGGGCAGCCGATCGCCATCCATGAATTTCTCTACCCGTTGATCCAGGGCTACGACTCGGTCGCGCTCAAGTCCGATCTTGAATTGGGGGGCACGGATCAGAAGTTCAATCTGCATATGGGCCGCGAACTGCAACGCCATTACCGCCAGCCTTCGCAGTGCATCCTGACGATGCCGCTGCTTGAAGGGTTGGACGGCGTGAACAAGATGTCCAAGTCTCTGGGTAATTATGTTGGCATTACGGAGTCGCCGGTGGAGCAGTTCGGCAAGCTGATGTCGGTCTCGGATGACTTGATGTGGCGCTATATAGAGCTGCTCTCATTTGAGCCTCTATCTGCTATCCGGAAATGGAAGCAGGAAGTGGAGGCCGGGCGCAATCCCCGCGATATCAAAGTTCTCTTTGCGCAGGAAATCATCACCCACTTTCATGACGGCAACGCGGCCAGGATGGCGCTTGAAGATTTCGAATCGCGGTTTCGCCAAGGCGGCATCCCGGATGATCTGGTGGAGTTTCGCTTCGCGGTGCCTGAAGCGGGTCTGCCTATCACCCAAGCGCTCAAAATGGCGGGTTTGGTGCCGAGTACATCAGAGGCCATGCGCGCCATTGCCGGTGGCGGCGTGAAGCTGGATGGCGAAAAGGTGGCGGACAAGGCCTTGATGATGAAAAAAGGCAGCTCTGTCGTCGCCCAGGTTGGGAAACGGCGGTTTGCACGTATTGCTTTCGACTAGTTAACTGTATGACTGGAAAGGCTTTAAACAGGCGCCGTAAAAAACCTGAAACAAAAGCTTGACGGGAATGAAACGGTCCCTATAATGCCGG
>CAYXMQ010000032.1:0-35734 GCA_964466195.1 uncultured Thiobacillus sp. | reverse complement strand
CAGTTTGCCCGAATTCCCGCTGCCAGCAAGGGGCGGCGAGTTTCTCACCAGCCTGGTAGTGCTAACCGAAAGGCTTATGCCGAGCCTTCTTCCATCGCGGCGCCCTTGAACGCAGTGGTGCGCTTGACGGAGAGCCTATTTCGGCGCAACCGACGCAAAGATGGTGGTCTCATCAATTTGGCCGATGCTGCCCAGCGCTGCAATCTGCAGGGATGCACCTTTGATGATCTCGTCATACAACGCTAATACTTCAGGATCGAATCCCGGCGTGTCTTCAGCGGCCATCTTGAATAACAGCATCTGGTTCAGAAAGTTGTTCAGGATATGGTGGGTGGAGGACAGCATGGCTTTGTATATTTTGATTTTTTCAATCTCGACATGATCGAGTCGCTGTCTTCTATTCTGGTCGAGTAAGGCGAAGAGGGCCAAGATGGCCAGCGGAATGATGAATTCGTCGGCTTCGTGGCGTTCGAGTATCGAGAGGTGCTCAATGATGGATTCAAATATATCCACTTTGAAAGCAAGCGAAATGAACAATACGGCGGAAGCCAGCGCCAGGCCGATGAATGACAGTTTGTATTTGGACATGTCTTTTATTTATCACCCAATGACGTGGAATAAAACCCCATTCGTAGGGTCTTTTCTTCCCGCATTCCCGTTGTTTCACCCAGCAACCGGCTGTGAATGGGCGTTCGTTTCGAACTGGGCAACCTTGGCCGCCGGATGTGTCTCGCCTGCAACCGCAGCATGATGCGACAGCTGTCCGCCATTGTGGAGCCCGTCCTGATTCTCCGCCGTGTCCGATCGGAGCGGCCGGAACCCGTGCCGCCCTGTATCGTTGCGCCTGATGGCGTTCAGTCGCCGCCAAATACTCTCTTCAGCTGCCGCCAAAGGCGGCGCATCAGCAGGGCCTCCCACGCCAACAGACGGGCAAGCCAAAGCGGCAGGTCAGCGCTTTCCTGCGCCTTTGCGGCGGCCTCCTGCAGCGAGCCGCCGCCGAACACGGTGCGATAGATCGTCAACAGCAAGGCCAATTCCAGCCAAACGAGCACAGCAAGCCCTGCGTAGCGCAGCGGCGCGACATAGCCGAGCAGATCATGCTCCGATTCGGGTACCAGCTTCAATGCGGCCCAGATGCCCAGGCAGGCTAGCGCCGCCGCACGCAGCACGGCTGATCTGCCGCGCTCTCGATCGCACAGCCAATACAGACACGGCACCAGGACGGCCAGATCCAACAACAAGGCGGCCTCGATCAGGCGGTCGATCTCACCGCGCGCATCGAGCGCCAGATAGACATCTCCCGCCACGACGCATGGCGCGACGAGTATAAACGCGTGTGTGCGGAGCGGATGCGGTCGGGGGGGCATATTGCGGCAGTCGGTTTCATGGCATATAGCCGGTCATCAGCGCGTATTCCCATTCCGGCCGATCGCGCAGCTTGGCCAGACGCGCCATGGACGCATGGTTGTAGGGCACTGCAAGCAAGGATGCGATCCATCCGGCAGGCTGCTTTTCAATGATCGCGTAGCGCGCGTCCGGCGAGCCGGTTTCGACCGCATGCGGCATCGGCAGCGTGTCGTCGTAGGCCTGCCTGCCGACGCTGCCGGGATTCACGATGAGCTGGCCGCGGCGGCTGCGTACGGCGCGCGGCACATGCGTGTGCCCGCATGCCACCAGCGGCGAAGCTTCAGAGCCGAGCCGCGCGTCGATTTCGCTTCGCGTCGCAACGCGCGCGATGCCGGACTCGACGGTTTCCAGCATGTACTCGGCGTCGCTGCCCGGCGTGCCGTGGCATAAAAAGACCTCGGGCGAGAAGCGCAACGTGGCCGGCAAGGCCGCGAGCCATGCCCGTTCCTTAGCGGTGAGTTGCGCCAGCGCGTAGGCATCCGAGGCGCTCTTGGGCTGCGGCCCCTGGCTGAGCATTTGCCGCTCGTGGTTTCCCGCCAGGCAGAGCCACCCCTCCGCCATCAGGTACTGGGCGGTCTCCAGCGGCAGCAAGGGCCCGGAAATGCAATCCCCCAAATTCACGATCTGATCGACGCCGCGACGCCGGATGTCCTTGGCGACCGCCTCAAGCGCGGCGAGGTTGCCGTGGATGTCGGAGATCAGCGCGATGCGCATCGTGGCGGTCAGCGCTTGAGCAAGTCGCGCACGACCTGTTCGATCTCGGGATGGTCGAATTCGCGGCCGCCGAGCGCGCTGTAGGCGATGCGCCCGCTCTTGTCGATCAGATAGGTCGCCGGCAGGCCGCGAATCTGCCAGGTTTGCATGCTCCGGCTGTGGCTATCGAGCAGCAGCGGGAAAGAGAGCGGCGCGGGCAACTGTCTGGCGTAGGCCGCGACGGTGTCGGCCTCCTCGCCGATGTCCACCGCCAGCACGACGAAAGGTTCGCCCTGCAGCTTGTCTTGCAGGCGTTGCAACGAAGGCATTTCGCGTCGGCAGGGCGGGCACCAGGTCGCCCAGAAGTTGACCAGGACGACCTTGCCCCTGAGGGCGGCCAGATCGTGCACTCGGCCGTCGAGATCGCCCAGCTTCAGCGCCGGCGCCGCCACTTTCTCACTGTGCGCGGTCATGCTGTGCGCCAGTGGCGACGGGTTGGCGGCGTACGCGGTGGCGTACCAGCCCAGCAGCAGCGCGGCCAGCAGGTTTGCAGACCGGCTCGGCAAGCCGCGGAGTAGAGTCGTGCCGTTCAGCGGCATGGTTTAAACCTCGAAGCTCTGGATCGACAGGCGCAGGCGCGCGGCCATCGAGGCCACGTCCGCACTGGCGCCGACGGTTTGGGCTGAAGCGGCGGCGCTTTGGTCCGCCACGCCGCGGATGTTGCGGACACAGCCATCAATGTTGACCGCCATATCGTTCTGCGCGCGCGAGGCCTCGGAGATGCGTACGTTCATCGCCTTGATTTCGGCTGCCGCGGCGATGATCCGATCCACCGATTTGCGCGCTTCGCCGGCGCTGCCGGCGCTCTTCTGGGCGGTATCGCGGCTGCGCTGCATGACTTCGGAAACCTCCTCGATGACTTCCTGCATGCGGCGGATGGTTTCCTGGATTTCCTGAGTGGCTTCATGCGTGCGTGAGGCGAGCGTGCGCACCTCGTCGGCCACCACGGCGAAGCCGCGGCCTTGCTCGCCGGCGCGCGCCGCTTCGATGGCGGCATTGAGGGCGAGCAGGTTGGTCTGGCCGGCGATGTCCTTGATCACATCGACGATCTTCCAGACATTGCCGCTGTCGATCTTGAGTTGATCGATGACGCGAGCGGATTGCTCCACTTCGGACGACAAGGTTTCGATCGAGGTCAGCGTGCCGCTGACTACCTGACCGCTTTCACCGGCGATGCGATCGGTATCCAAGGCCATCCGCTCGGTCGCGGCCGCCAGCTCGGCGACCTCGCGGGCGCGCTCGGCCAGGCCGGCGACAGCCACGGCGACCTGGTCGGTTTCCTGCTGCTGGTGGGTGATGCCTGCGCTGGTGCTGCGCGTGACTGACGACAGTTGCTCGGCCGCCAGCGCCAGTTCAGCGGCGATTTGCGCGTTGGCGCCGATCAACTTGGCGACGGCGCGGCGCGACTGGTCGTATTCGTACGCCATCCAGCTGAATTCGTCGCGTCCTTCCAACTTGACCTTGTGCGTCAGCTTGCCGGCCGCCATGGTTTGCAGCGCCTGTGCGACTTTCTCGGCGCGCAGGCCGGCATGGCGACCGATATACAGCGCCGCCGTCAGGGTCAGAACCAGCACCAGAACATAGCCGATCGCCATGCCGGTGAACAGTTGACTGCCTTCGATGCCGGCGTTGACCAGGTAATAGTCAAGCCCCATCAGCGCGGACATGGAAAGCAGGAAGAGGCTGGCCAGGGCCAGCATCTGCATTTTGAGACTTAGGCTATCTACCCATGCGTTCATAGTGCGAATCCGTTTCGAGAAGAGAGGTCAAAGGGCCGGCTGGGCAAGCCAGGCGTTGAGGACATCGGGGTTGCCATGCCCGAGCAGACGAATCGGTTTGGCGAAGCGCCTGGCGAATGCGGGAAACGCGGCATCCACCCAATGTGCATCGTCCTGACTCTGCGCATCGAATCGCTCGGGGTTGCCATGTTTGATCAGAGCCAGAGCTTCGGCGCCGAGGTGATAGGCCAGCCAGGCGGCCAGACTGTCGGAGGTCACCGTCCAGTCTTCCGGAATGTCCGTCGCCCCCAGGCACATGGTCGCGGGCAGCCAGACCGGGGTCAGACTGCGCGCGATGGCTTCCACGATGACTTCGGGCGTGGCGGCGGCGATCAGGCCGGGTTCCAGGTCGCACAGCATCAGGCCGTACTGTTCCATGGCCAGCAGCGACATCCGGTGCGCCGTCGCATCGGAAAAGCCCCACCGCGCTTGCGCCGCGCGGACTGCGTCGGCGTGCGGGCCGCCGCCCGGCACCAGCACGATGCGCCCGCCGGCGCGGGCCAGCGCATGCAGCCAGCCGCACAGTTCGGGCGCCGCGTGCAGGCTGCCGCCCAGTTTTACGACGCGGAACATGGCGCATCGGCCTCCGACCCGGTCTCGTTTTCGTCCCATTGGCCGCCGCATTCGCGCACCAGCCTGAGCATCGCGGCGGCCTTGTCGAGGCACTCCTGATATTCCGCATCGGCCTGCGAATCGGCCACCAGGCCGCCGCCCGCCCAGAAGCGCAGGCGCTGGTCCGAGCTGACCAGCGTGCGGATCGAGATGTTGCTGTCCATATCGCCGTTGAAGCCCAGCCAGCCGATCGCGCCGCAATAGACGCCGCGCCGATTCGGCTCTAGCTCCTCGATGATCTGCATTGCGCGCAGCTTCGGCGCGCCGGTGATCGAACCGCCCGGGAAGGACGCGCGCAGCAGGCCCACGGCATCGCCGCCTTCGGCGAGGCGGCCGGTGACGGTGCTGACCAGATGGTGCACGGTGGCAAAGCTTTCGATGTTGAACAACTTAGGCACCGCGACCGACCCCGGCGCGCAGACCTTGCCCAGATCGTTGCGCAACAGATCGACGATCATCAGGTTCTCGGCCCTGTCCTTGTCGCTGCCCTGCAATTCGCGCGCCAGCGCGGAATCCGCCTCCGGCGCCGCGGCGCGCGGACGCGTGCCCTTGATCGGCTTGGTTTCGACGCGACCCTGTTTGACTTCCAGAAAACGCTCCGGCGACGACGACAGGATGCGCGCGGCGGGGTGATTCAGGTAAGCCGAGTACGGCGCCGGGTTGAGCCGGCGCAGCGTCTGGTAACCCAACCAGTGATCGCCGGTCGCCGGTGCGCTGAAGCGCTGCGCCAGATTGACCTGGTAGCAATCGCCGGCGGCGATGTAGCGCTGGATGCGGGCGAAAGCCTGGCGATAACTGGCGCGAGTGAAGTTGCAGCTCACCTTGCCGACCTGGAACGGCCGCCGCGGCGGCGATTCGGCGCCGGCCAGCGGCGGCGCGCTGAACAGCGCGATCAGCTTGTCCCAGGCCGCCGTGGTGCGGGTGTCGCGTTCAGCGCCGACCAGCCAGCTCGCCTGTTGTTCGTGATTGACGACGACGGCCCAGTCATAGATGCCGACCGACATCTCCGGGATGGCCTCGGCGTCGAGCGCGCGGTTCGGCAGCCGTTCGAGGCGGCGGGCGAGATCGTAGCCGAAATAGCCGATGGCGCCGCCATTGAAGGGCAGGCCCGGCAACGGCGGCGGGGCGGATGAAATCGCCAAGTATTCGCGCAGCAGTTCAAACGGATCGGCCGGCGACAAGGTGACGGTGCCGGCAGTGGATTTTTCGAACTGGCGGATTTCGGTCATGCCGCCGCGCGTGACCAGCGTGGTGGTCGGCCGCGCGGCCAGAATGTCGATGCGGCCGGCGGTGGAACGCGGACGCCCGCTGTCGAGGAAGACCGACCAGGGTTCGTCGGCAATGGCTTCAAACAGCTCGGCGCTATCCGGGCGGTAGGGTAGTGGGGTCAGACGCATGGCGCGCATCCTAAGGCAGGCGGCTTGGCAGCGGCAGCGCAAACCGCGCCGTTGGGAATGGAAATAACGGTTGCGGTGCGGCCATCGGCCAGCCGGCTCGGCGTCATGCCTGTTCTCCCGCCAATAGCCAGCCGACGGCGACGGCGGGCGCGCACCAGTCGCTGGACGCGGCGGCCGAGGCGGGGGCGAGCAGATCGGCGAACAGCTCTAGCGGACGGCCGAGTCTGGCCGCCAGATGCGTGCCCAGAAAGGCGCCGGCGCCGGCCATCACCAGCGGGGCTTGCGGCGGCAGTTGCACCCGCGACAACACCTGTCGGATTGCGCGGCCGATCCGCTCCAGTTGCGCGTCGGCGAGACAGGCCGCCAGTTCCAGCCAGGCTGCGTCGGGCAGCTCGCCGGCATCGCGGCCGACCATGCGCGCCAAGCGTATGCGGCTGGCCGCGACGGTCTTGCTGCCGCCGTCGGCGCTGTCATGCTGGTCGGCGGCCGCGGGCAGCCAGCCCAGCACGCGATAGACATCGGCGCTGGTGGCGAAATGCTCCGCCATCAGCGGCGTCCAGCGGCCGGCCACCGGCGCGGCCTCGGCCAGCGCCATGACCGGCGTGCGGACGACGCCGCTGTAGACCAGTTCGCCGGCGGCCAGCCGGTCGCTGTCGCCGGCGCTCAGCGTGGCCACGACCCGGTTATGCAGCGGAATGATGTCGCAGGTCGTGCTGCCGATATCCACCAGCAGCGCGTCGCCCAGACGCTGCGCCACGAGTGCGGCGCTGGCGTGCCAGTTGGCCGAGGCGATCGGGTCCGGATTAAGGCGCGCGGTATCGGCATCAAACCAGCCCTGGGCGCCGGCGTAGAAGCGCAGCTGGCGTTCGCCCAGCCGCTGGCAGAGCAGATCGACCAGAGTGCGCACGCCTTCCCGGCGCGTCGCGAACAAATCGGTCATTTCGCCGGTCATCGTGACGGCATGGCGAACGGGCGTCGCGCCGGCGGACGCGGCGAGGGTGCGGTTGTGCGCCAGCATAAGGTCGATCGCGGCATGCAGATGATCGAGTCCGCGCCAGAGCGGACATGCCTCTTGCCAGACGCCGCCGATGCGCCGGTCGGACTCGATGCGCGCCATTTTCAGATGGGCGCCGCCGACATCCCAGCCGAGTACGCTTTCAAGCATGGCCGGTTTCCACCGTCACGGCTCGGACGCCACGGCAGGGGCGCATCTCCGGCAGCGTCAACACCCTTTGCGCCGGGTTGCAATTCAACGCCGCGTGCAGGCCGGCATACGAGGCGGTGACGCGCGGGTTGACCTCGAGCACGTGCAGGCCATCGGCGGCCGCGATCAGGTCGACGCCGACATAGCCCCACAAACCGGGAATCGCTCTTACCACCTGCGCAGCCAGTGCGGCGTAGCGTTCATCCGGGTCGGGCAGCGCGTTGACGCTGACGCCGTGGAACTGAAAGCGCTCGCCGTGCGGCCCCGGCTCCAGACTGACGTGCTGACGGTTGACGCTCAACAGTTGCGCGCGTCCGGCGCAGCACAACAGCGATAGCGACAGCGCGTCGCCCGCCAGATAAGGCTGAAATACGCAATCGACAGCGCCATTCTGGCGCTGCCAGGCGCGTGCGGCGGCGGTATCGGCGAACAGCAGGCTGTCCTGGCAGCCGACGCCGTCGTCGGGTTTGACCACGACGCGCCGGTCGCTGCGTCCGGCCAACTGATCGAGGCTGATCGCAGTGGTCACGGTTGCGATGCCGGCCGCGTCCAGGCAGGCGGCGGTGGCGCTCTTGCTGGCGGCGATCTGCACCGCTTCCGGCCGGCAGCCGAGCAAGGTCTTGTCGGCGGCCAGCACATCGCGGTTCAGGTTTTCCAGGATGCCGCCGGTTTCCGGCGCGATCAGCCAGACCGCATCGGCCGCCAGCACGCAGCGCCGATAGGCCTGCGCCAAAATGTCCGCTGTGGCGCTCACGCAGTGCAGACCAGGCTGCTGTGGCGTGGCGAGACGGGCATCGCGCAAGGTCAGCACTTCCACCCCCGGCACGGCGATGAGATCATCGACCAGCGCCCGCCACATCAATTCGCCATCGGCCAGGAACTCGGGCAGCGCCTGTCCGGCGTAGCCGCCGCCGGTGACATATTCGAAGACGAAAATTTTCATGTCCGTGCCCCTAAGCCTGATTCCCGTGCTCGACCTGATGGACGGGCAGGTGGTGCGCGCGCGCGCCGGGCGGCGCGACGACTATCGCGCATTGACCTCCGTTCTGTGCCGTTCCAGCCGGCCGGAAGCGGTGCTGGACGGCTTGCTGAGCTTGTATCCGTTCCAGCGCCTGTATGTCGCCGATCTGGATGCCATCCTCGGGCGCGGTGATCATCGCATGACGCTGGAGACGCTGCGCCGACGCCATCCCGAACTGGAACTGTGGGTGGATGCGGGCTTCGCCGACTGCGCCGCGGCCCTGTCCTGGCAGCGCCGCGGACTGGGTCGCCCGGTGCTGGGCAGCGAGAGCCTGAAGGCCTCGCCGGATGCACGCGCGTGGCCGCCGCAAAGCGTGCTGTCGCTGGATTTTCGGGAGCGGGCATTCCTCGGCCCTGAAGCATTGCAGCATGAAGCCGAGCGCTGGCCTGACGAAGTCATCGTGATGACGCTGGCGCGGGTCGGCGTCGGCGCCGGTCCGGATCTGCCGCGTCTGGCGCAATTGCGCCGGCGTCGGCCGGATGTCCGTTTGTACGCTGCGGGCGGCGTGCGCCATGCCGCCGATCTGGCCGCGCTGGCCGCAGCCGGCGCAGCCGGCGTGCTGCTGGCCTCGGCGTTGCACGATGGCGCGCTCAGTCGCGCCGAACTTGCCGCTTTTCACACTCAGCATCCGACGTGCGCAGCCGCTGCCGCCACGGCGATCGAGCCAGATCGGGATCGGTAAAACGGCCCAGCAACGGATGACTGCCCTGGCGTTGCCAGGTGCTCAGGTCGGGACCGCTGTACTGGCACCAGGACTGCGGCGTTTCGTACAGCGTCAGTTCGACCAGTTCGGGCAGGAACTCGATCAATTGCTGCCAGATATACACACAGAGCATCTCGGTGGTAGAGCGCCAGGCCAGTTCCGGCCCGGCGTAGTTCAAGGTGTGGTGGTCGAAACGCTCGACCACGCGGGCATTGACGACCCGCTTCAGGTAGCCGTAATCCAGCACGCAGCCGGTCACCGGGTCGATCTGACCGCGTACCTTGACGTGCAGGACATAGCGACCGCCGTGCAGGTTGCTGCACTTGGCAGGATGGTCAGTCAGGAAATGGGCGGAATCGAACACCACTTCCTTGCTGACCGTGACTTCCGGGGTGTCCGGATGGAAGCGCTGCCAGACTCCGGGCATTGCTTCCAGTTCGCTGCGCAGGCTGTCCAGCAGGCGTTTGCCGTCGGCCCGCGTCATCGTGCGCAGCAGCGGCGCACCGGCGGACAGGTCATGCGTCAAAGCGCGAGTTTGGATGTTCAGCTCGCGCAAAAAGAATTCGGCTGCCGCTTCGGCTTCGCTTATCGAGGCGAATGGCAGAAACAGGTATCCGGCATGCCGTTCGGCGGCATGGGCCAGATAGGTTGCGTATTTCAGACGTTGCTCCGGCGGCGGCACCCTGGCGGGTAGCCAGGGGCCGACCAGATTGCGTTTATGAGCCACCAGCCGGTTTTTCGCCACAACCCGGTGCGTACCGGGCGCGTAGTGATATTCCTGCCGGTATTGGAAACCGTAGGATGCGAGTTGCGCCAGATCCCAGAACAGCAGATCCAGCCAGGCGATTTCCCCCTCGATCAGGCACACCGGTCCGGCGTCGTTTATCTTGCCGGCCAGGCGCAAGCCTGCCAGTACCGCCCGCGCCGTTTCATCCGGCACAAAAGCGGGCAGCAGCGGAAGGTCCGCCTGCGTCAGCGCGGCCGCTATGCTGTCCGGGCTGACCAGCAGGTCCAGCGGCAAAGCATGGCGCAAGGCGTATTCCTGCAGGGTAAGGCCGCAACAAGCAAACAGATGCTCGTTATCGAGTTCCGTCACGGTGGCGTCGCACTCCAGGCATCGCACGATTTCCGCTCCCGCTTAGTTGTGGGCGGCGAAGGGGTGACCGGAGGTGCCCTTCTTGGCAACCACTTCAGCAGCGGTCGGCGTGCCGGCGACGGCGCGCTTGATCGACTCCTTGGTAGCGGCGTAGTTGTAGTCCTGGATCTTGGCGTCGTCTTCGGCTTGCCAGTGGATGAACACGCCGACGCAGATGAACAGGTTGTCGGCTTCGTCAGCCGGAATGGTGCCGTCTTCGACGCAATCCGCCACGGCCATCGCCACGCCGCGTTGTGCCGGGCCAAACATCTGCACGGCCTGCTTGGCGCCCTTGATGGTCACTTTGTTGAACATCATGGTGTTCGGCTTGCACGGCAGGTTGGGAGCAACCACCGCCAGCAAGGAGGTGAAGCCGTCCTTGTTGTTGACCAGGCCATTGCAGAAAGCTGCTTCCACGGCGCTACCACGCGGACCCATGATCAGGTCGATATGCGCGACTTCGTTGCCATCACCTACCAGGGACTCGCCTACCATTACGCGATCAATTTTAGCCATCGTTTTCTCCTTGAATTGCACAGACTCGGTCGATTTAGAGTGGCTTGCCAGCGCCGAGTCGTTCGCTGGTTTACCACTTGTTGCAGAACCTAAAAGACGCTTCAGAACATCAAACATGCTGGGCACCTGTTTCGGTTGGGGAAAAACTGCTTGCTGTTTCCAGGTCCAGCAACGGATCCAGCAGCCAGGTGGCGACGCTGAGATCGGCGCTGGTACCGGGATTGATGCCGGCCGACTTGAGCGTCCGGTCGAGTTCTTCGAGCGGCTTGCGGGCCTGCTGCCAGTCGCCGCACAGACGCACTTCCTTCTGGCACTGGCGCGCCATCTGGCGAACGCCCTCGGCGGCGGCGGCGCCGTGCTTGCGCTGCACATGGCTGTCCGGGTAGTCGGCCAGATAGCTGATAAACAACGTGCTCATCGCCGGCGCATCCTCGCCCCAGCGTTGGCGGGCTTCCGCCAGCGCGGCGCGGCCGCTGCCGAGGATGTCGGCATAGCCGTTGGCATACTGGCGGGCGATACAGTCGCGCCGTGAGGCTTCGCGCATCGCCATCCGCAACGGCGCCTTGGCCGTGTCGTGGACGTCGTGGCGCTGGCTCCTGCCGAGGCCGCCGGGAGCCGCCAGTCGTATGGCGCGAAACGCCCAGGTGGTCTGTTCCAGGTCGAAGCCGTCCAGGCTGCGGTCCAGTGCGTCGGCCAGGCCCTCGTCCGGCCGGCGTTGCTGCGCCGCATGAATCAGCGGTGCGGCCAGCAGCACGATGCCGAGATTGGTGTTGCAGCCGACGGACAGCCGGGTCGCCTCGATGGCGCGATAGATGCGCTCGCCCAGTCCGAGCATCGGGTCGGCGATGCAGGGCGCGGCCACCTCGGCGCTGATCAGAAAATCGCGCGCGCTCATGCCATGCCCGGCCGATTCGAGGCTGACATTGCCCGGCTTGAATGCCAGCACGTCCATTTCGCAGGCGGCGCGGAACGCCGCCGCGCAGGCGGCCGAGTCGATGACAGGCATATAAGCGGCGTTCATGCGCAGCGCTCGCGTTGGTTTTTTGCCACGTAACGGTCGAGCAGGTCGTCAGCCAGCAGACCGGCGATGTCGGCCTCGACCACGCTCTGCAAACCGCGCCAGGCGGGAATGCTGTTGACCTCCAGAACGCTGAGGCGGCCTTCCCGGTCGCGTATCAGGTCGACCCCGGCGTAGTCCATGGCGAGGGCGCGCGTCGCCGCCTCGGCCAGTGCATACAGTTCCGCGTCGGCCGGCGCGGCCTCGCAGGCTGCACCCTGGGCGACGTTATTGATCCAGTTCGCGCCCTTGCGCTTCATCGCAGCGCGACTGGCGCCGCCGACCACCAGCACGCGGTAATCTTCCCAGCCGCCGCTTTCAGCGCCGACATACCGTTGCAGGTAATACACATTGCGGTATTCCTCGCCCGCCGGCAGGTCGGCGGGATGCGCCAGCCGGCGCAGGCCGGCGCCCTGTGAGCCGAACAGCGGTTTCAGCACCAGCTCGTGGCCGCGCGCCACCTCGCGCATCAACAATGCGCGCGCCTGCGTCTCGGACTCGGCGACCCAGGTCGGCGGCGTCGGAATTCCGGCCTGATGCAGCAGCAGGCTGGTCATCGCCTTGTCGACGCTTCTTTCGATCGCGCGCGCCGAGTTGTAGACCGGCACGCCGATGGCCGGCAGTACGTGCAGGAAATCCAGGCGCAGGATCACCTGTTCCAGCGTGCCGCCGGGCACGCCGCGTACGAATACGCCGTCCGGCAGACGCTGTTCGAAGCCGGGCAGCACGATGCCGCCGATGCCGCTTTCCAGGTCCACGCGGCATTCCGTCAACGACACGAACTCGGCGGCGTAACCGCGCGCAGCAAAGGCGCGCTGCAGGCGTTTGCCGTGCCAGCCGGGATCGTCGGTGAAGACGGCGATGCGGCCGTTAGCGTGGCTTTTGAGCGCGGAGTTCATGCGAATGAACGTTCCAGCAATTCCGCATCGAGGCGGCCGGCGCGGAAGCTGCGGCCGCTGCTCAGGCAGGTCACGCAGACCTGGGCCGGCGCAAACAGCAGCGGGTCGATCTTGTAGAAGTCGTAGCCCGCCGCCTTGAACACCTGCGCAAACGGCTGGCCGTAGTCGGCCGAAGCCACGCTGGGCAGACGGTTGGCCAGGTCTGCGGCGGCAGCTTCCTCGCCGGCGACGAACAGGTGCACGCGGCCGCCGAACAGAATGGCGTCATTGGTGCGGCCCATCGCAGTCAGGAAATCCGGCGACGGCGGGCAGACCGGCGCCGTGCCCATGCCGTCGACGATATGGTCGAGCGGAAAGCCGAGGAAATGCGCCTTGTGCAGCGCCACTTCCAGAACGCGCGCGACCACCTGCACGCCGCCGGCCAGGCTGCTGGTCGGGGTCAGGATCAGGGTCAGCTGATCGGCAGCGATGCCGCACTGCTCGGCGATCTTGTCGAGCAAAGGCAGCGGCGGCATCGTGTCGGTTTCCAGCACCAAACAGGTACGGCTGCCTGTGTCGCGGTAGCCCAGCTCGCCGAACAATTCCTCTCGCGCGGCGAGGGCGCGGCCGGGGCCGGAACCGAGCGCGAAGAAAGCGTTTTTGCCCTCGCCGTGCGCCAGGCTCCAGCCAGCATACTGGCTGCCCAGGCAAGCCAGTACCGGCTGCGCGGTGGAAACCGTCAGCTCCCAGGGCCAGGCGGTGCTGCCGGCCGCGGTCAGGCTGACGCGGCCCAATCCGGCCAGGCAGATTTCAGCGATGCGGCGGCCGGCTTCGACGCCGCCCGTCACCTTGATACCGGCGTCGACGATGCGTACGCCGTTGTCCTGGTGCGATACGGCCAGACGCAGTTCGGCGGCGCGTGCAATCAGGTCGTCCAGCAGCGGATTGGCCAATTGATTGATGCTGAGAGTGGGATCGATGTTCATCAGGTTCAGGCCCAGGCCGGTTCTTCGGTCGTGTTGGAAAGGGAAAAATCGCGCGCCTGGAAACTGCTCAGGCGGCGCAGGATGCTGCGGCGGAACTCGCCCGCCCAATACTCGGCGACGGTGACGCTGTCGCCGGCCGCCAGTACGGTGCAAACCGGTTCGCCGGGTGAAATGACGCTGCCGGCGGCGGGCAGATCGGAGCACCAGTCCGGCCAGACGAAGTCGCTTGGGATCTGCAGCGTTTCGCCGGCGTACACCACCGCCGAAGCCAGACAGCCTTGCAAGTTGGGCAGACTGGTCGGCAGCACGCCCTGGCAGGCTTGCACGTGCAGATCGAACAGCGACGGCATCGGCGCCACGTCCCACAGTTCCATCGTGGCGGTGGGGCGCGGATTCAGTTCCAGCAGCTTCCAGTCGCGCTGGTCGATCATGACGTCGATGCCGTTGAGGCCTTTCAGGCCCAGCGCCGAGGTCAGCGCGCGCGCGGCGTCGAGCAGCGCGGCAAAATCGCGGCTGGTTTCGCCTCCCAGCCGCGCCGCGCCGGAATAGGCCCAGGGCCCCGGCGCTTCCGGCGGCGGCGGCAACGGGCGGTTGAAGCCGACCGGGAATATCGTATGGCCGTTGGCCAGAAACAGCAGTGAGCAGCTCTGGCCCTGCACCTGGCGTTGGAAATAACGCCCGGCGCCGTCGGTGTTGGGCAACACGGGCTGAATGTGCGTGCCGCCGCAGGCGCCGGCCTGCTTGGACAGCCAGCCCAGCGCGCGGCGCGGACGCGTGTAGCGGACTTCGGGGTGCGGGATGCCGAGCCGCTTCAGCAACGGAAAAAAACGCGTCGGATTGCCGGTTTGCGCCAGCACTTCGGGCGAGTTGCCGAACAGGCGGCGGCCTTCCGCCAGTTGCGCCAGCAATTCCGGGCGCGACTCGAAGCCGGCGCCGTAGACCAGGCCGTGGCAGCGGGTCGGCGGGCACAGTGTCGCGGCCTGGTCCAGCAGCGTGCTCGGGTCGAGACTGTAATCTGCGGTCTGCGGCGCGCGCGCCCAGGCGCGGCTGTAGGCCTGCGTATCCAGATCGGCGTAGCCGTCGATGCCGCGCGTCGGCAGGCCGGCGCGCGTGGCTGCCTTGGCCAGACCGCGCCCGGACAGGGCGGCGATCAGCCAGGAGCGGGAGCGGCGTTCAGCCGACATGCCGGCGCGCCTCGTCGAACGCCTCGGAAAACCCGAGATAAAGCGGCTGGTCTGCGCTCAACATGGCTTGCAGCAAACCTTGTTGCACCTTGTATTTGACGTTGCCGATAGCGAGCGGACCGATGCCGACGGCGACGCCGGATGCGGCGGCCAGCGGGGCGGCGTTGTCCATTACGCCGATGCCGGCGATGCCGGCCGGCGGCACGGCGTTGATGTCCGCGGCGACCAGCAGCATCGGTGCGGCGGCGAGGTGTGCGGCGGACAGCACTTGGACGCCGGCCTTTGCGGTGGCCAGAGCGACATCGGTGGTCGCCAGCAGCGCCAGTTTGGCCGCTTCACTGCTGCCGTCGACGGCGCGCACCTGCACGCCGAAATGGGCGTTGACCAGATCAGCGGCTTCCTGGCCGCGCGCCAGGCCGTCATGACCGGGAATGGTCACCTCGGCGCCGGCCTGCGCCGCCAGCACAGCCGCAACCATGCCGACCGGGCCGGTGCCGCCGAATACGGTGACCCGCTGACCGGCCAGTGACTTGCCGTGCTTGTTTTTCAGCGCCTGTTCCACCTTGGCGATCATCGCCGCTGCCGTGGTGTAGGCGCCGCTGGGATCGGCGAACACCGATACTTCGAACGGCGGCACCATCGCCTTGCGGGCGGCGTCCAGCATGTCGGCGGCGAGCACGGCATCGCGGCCGCCGATGAAAATGCCGGTGCGTTTGACCCCCTTCGGGCCGCGCGAAAAAATCGCATCTTGAGTAAAGCCGGCCATGTCCTCCAACGCGACGCCGGGATACGGAATGACGGCATTCCAGCCGGCGTCGTAGGCCATGTTCACGTCAAACGGGCTGACCCGTGCGCCGGGCGTGGCGAAATGCAGCAGATAGGGTTTTTCCATGTTGTCTCCGAAGATGAAGCGGGGCTGTCCGGGCTCAGCCGGCGCGCGCCAGCGCGGCCCGGTTTTCCGTGTACACCTCGGCGCCCCGGTTGCGGCCGGCGCAGACCATGAACTCCAGTCCGGTGTCGGCGAACGCCGAACGCGCCGCGCGCGCCAGGCCGTGCGCCGAGGTTTCCGAATCGGTCAGCGCGAAACCGGTCGGGCCCCACGAACTCTGGCCGATGCCGGCGGCGCCATTGGCGCTGAGCCAGGCCAGTGCGCGGCTGACCTGCGGGCTGGCAAAACGTCCGCCCTGCGCAGCGGCGAAATGGTCGCCGATGATTTCCTGAATGATGCTGATGGCTTCGCCGAAGCTGCGCACATTGCGCTCCACCAGCGCCGGCATGGCCTGCATCAACGCCAGGCGGCAGAGCTGGCCGGAACGGCCCTCGCTGAGGCGCGGCAAATTGGCGAAAGCCTGTTTTTCCAGATCGCCGTGCAGGCCCTGGAAACTGGGATCGAATACCAGGATGAAGCGCCAGGAAACCGGAAACTCCAGCCGGGCGATGACCGTCGGCGGCTCATCGCGGCCGCCGCGGCCGCCATCGACCAGGAAGCCGCCCTGCTCGAACAGGCCCAGGCCGATGCCGGAGCGACCGCCGCGGCCCAACGTGGCGGCCATCTCGCGCAGCGGCCAATCGACGCCATACAGGCGCGCCAGCGCGGTGCCGACCACCAGTGCGAGCTGGGTGCCGGAGCCGAGTCCGGCATGGCCGGGTATCGCTCGCTCGACGACGATTTCGGCGCCTGCGTCGATGCCCAGCGCCGCCAGGCTTTGGCGGGCGAACCCGGCGGCGCGTTCCGCCTCCGGGCCGCGGGCGGTAATCGTCTCGGCCGGGCGAACCGTGACCGTCGTCGACAACTCTTCCAAGGCCAAGCCCAGGCTGCCGAAGCGACGTCCCAGGCTGCCGTTGAGGTCGAGAAACCCCATGTGCAGTCGGGCCGGAGCGCGGACCGTGGTGCTGGAAAGCGGATTGGAGAGCATGGCGTTGGCGATATTCGTGGCGTCGGTGTTTCCATGAAGCAATCTCCGTGCCATAGGACAAAAGCCATATCTATCAGGCGGCTAGCCGTCGCGCGCCGTGTTCCGGCGTGACAATCTGTCACGCTGAACGCGTCGCTGGCGTTACAGCGAAAAGCGCGCTTCGGCGGGCATGGCGGCTATCGCGTCGCTTGCGCATTTGTATGCCGGACTGCCGCACAAATCCGCGCCGCGCTGCCGTCCAGGTTGTTGAATTCACGGCGATTGGCGCTTCATTGATGCCTGTCGCCGATTTGTAATATGGCGTCGCCGCCGTGCGGCCTGCGGACGACAGTGCGGCCCGCGAGGGCGAGGAAGCCGGCGTCATTGCCGGCTCGTTGCGCTGCGTTGGCTGCGATGGCATGGAACCTGCTTTGTGGTACGAGCTGTCACCTTTTTCGGTTAATCCCTCCGTGTCCGATTCCTTTATCAGTTGTCCTTTTTGCGGTCTGCTCTGCGATGACCTGAAGGTCGCCGCGCAAGACGGCCGCGCTCGTCTGGAAGGCGCCCGTTGCGCGCGCGCCGCCCGGCTGTTTGCGGTTCCTGTGCTGGGACAGGCGCTGGTGGCCGGCCAGCCGGTCGCCGCCGCTGCGGCTTATCGCGCCGCCGCGTCCATCCTGGCGCGCGCGCGGCGTCCTCTGATGGGCGGCCTGGCCTGCGATGTCAGCGGCCATCGCGCCGCGCTGGCGATGGCTGAAAGGCTGTCCGGCGTGGTCGACCACATGAACGGCGCAGCGCAATTCCGCAACATGCGGGTGTTTCAGGACGGCGGCTGGGTGACCACGACCTTGTCCGAAGTGCGCAACCGCGCCGATCTGATCCTGCTGGCCGGTACCGACGCTTCGCGTTTTCCCCGTTTCTTCGAGCGTTGTCTGCCGCCGCATTCAGCGCATCCGTCCCAGTTTGGCGAGCTGCATCGGAGGATCGTCGTCCTCGGCAGCGGTCTCTCCCCGTTGCCTGGATACCCCTCCGATGCAGACCTCGCCTCCCCTGTTCCCGCTCGCCATCTGGGTGAGCTGTTCCTGGCCCTGCGCGCCCGCCTGCATGGCCGCCGACTGGACGCCGACCCGGTCGCCGGCATGCCGATGCAGCAGCTCGATGCGCTGCTCGCGGCGATGCGTGCGGCGCGCTACGGCGTCGTGGTCTGGAATGCGTCCGAGTTGGATTTTGCCAACGCCGATCTGACCATTCAGGCTATCGTCGATCTGATCAAGGATCTCAACCAGACTACGCGCTGGGCCGGTCTGCCGCTCGGCGGCAGCGACGGCGACACCTCCGCCGCCCAGGTGTGCACCTGGCAGACCGGATACCCGTTGCGCATGGCCTATACCGCGAGCGGCCCGCATTACCAGCCGCAGTCGTATGCGACCGACGCTCTGCTGGCCGACGCCGCGGTCGATGCGCTGGTCTGGATTTCGGCGCTCGATCCGGCGCGCACGCCGCCGAGCGCGGCGTGTCCGAGCATCGTGCTCGGGCGCGCCGACATGACCTTCGACCAGGCCCCCGACGTGTTCATCCCGGTGGCCGTGCCGGGTGTACAGCACGCCGGTTTCATGCACCGGATGGACGCGGCGGTGGCGCTGCCATTGCAGGCGCCGGCGCCGTCCGCCTTGCCCAGCGTCGCGCAGGCGCTGGCCGCCATTCAACAGGAGATGCAGCATGCTGCGGCTTAAGAACGGCCGGGTTTACGACCCCGCCCACGGCGTCGACGGCCAGTTGCGCGACCTCTATATCGAGCACGGCCGCCTGGTCGCCGCACCCTTGCCGAATACGACGATCGACCGGGAAATCGATCTGGCCGGCAGCGTCGTGATGGCCGGCGCCATCGATCTGCATACCCATATCGGCGGCGGCAAGATGAACATCGCCCGCGCGCTGTTGCCGGAAGACCATCGCCTCAACCGGACGCCGGCGCGCTCGCTGGGCGAGGCGGGCGAGCTGCATGCCGGCTGCGGCCATGCCGCGCCGTCGACCTGGAGCACCGGCTATCGCTATGCCGAAATGGGTTACACCGCCTGCTTCGAGCCGGCCATGCTGCCCAGCAATGCGCGCCACACGCATCTGGAAATGGGCGATACGCCGATGGTGGACAAAGGCGCTTACGCCATGCTCGGCAGCGACGATTTCTTTCTGCGCCTGTTGTCCAGCGGCGCCGATCAGCGTCTGATCAACGACTATGTCGGCTGGACGCTCGACGCCAGCCAGGCCATGGCGATCAAGGTGGTGAATCCGGGCGGCATTTCCGCATTCAAGTTCAACACGCGCAGCCTCGATCTGGAGGAGGCGCATCCGTATTACGGCGTCACGCCGCGCCAGGTCATCCAGGCGCTGACGCGCGCGGTGCATGACCTCGGCGTCGCGCATCCGCTGCATGTACATGCCAGCAATCTGGGCATACCCGGCAATGCCGACACCACGCTGGCGACCATGGCGGCGGCCGAGGGGCTGCCGATCCACCTGACCCATATCCAGTTCCACAGCTACGGCACGGAAGGCGAACGCAAGTTTTCCTCGGAAGCGGAGCGCATCGCCGATGCCATCAACCGGATGAGCAACGTGTCGGCCGACGTCGGCCAGGTGCTGTTCGGCCAGACCGTGACGGTTTCCGGCGACAGCATGAAGCAGTACGGCAACCATCGCCACGCCAGCCCGGACAAATGGGTGGTCATGGATCTCGAATGCGACGCCGGCTGCGGCGTGGTGCCGTTCAAGTATCGCGACAAGAACTTCGTCAATGCGCTGCAATGGGCCATCGGCCTGGAATTGTTCCTGCGCGTGACCGACCCCTGGCGCATCTTCCTGACCACCGACCATCCCAACGGCGCGCCGTTCACCAGCTACCCGCACCTGATCCGGCTGCTGATGGATCGCAATTTCCGCAACAGCAAGCTCGATGAGATCAATGCCGAGGCGGCGGCGCACAGCCAGTTGCGCGGCATGGAGCGTGAATACACCCTGTACGAGATCGCCATCATGACGCGCGCTGCGCCGGCGCGTTCGCTGGGCTTGTCCGATCGCGGCCATCTGGGCGAGGGCGCGGCCGCCGACATCGTCGTCTACCGCGACGACGCCGACCGCGAAGCCATGTTCGCGACGCCGCAGTACGTGTTCAAGGACGGCGAGCTGATCGTGCGCGACGGACAGGTCGTGAAAGTGGTCAACGGCTCGGTGCATGCGGTCAAGCCGGAGTACGACAAGGGCATCGAGAAACCGCTGCAGGACTATTTCGACCGCTACATGACCGTGAAGATGGAACACATCAAGGTGAGCAACGACGAGATCTGCGCCTGTGGCGCCAGCAAGCTGATTCCCCATCAGTGCCAGGGGAGGACGGCATGATCATCAATGGCGTCGGCATCGACGACACCTACGCCGAGGCCTTCGGCATGCGGGCCACCCGCATCATCATCACGGCGGATACGCTGACCTGGGCGAGGAATGCCGCCAACGCCGCCTTCGGTTTCGCCACTTCGGTGATCGCCTGCGGCTGCGAGGCCGCCATCGAGCAGGAACTGACGCCGGAGCAGACGCCGGACGGCCGTCCCGGCGTCGCCGGCCTGTTGTTTGCGGTTTCCAGCAAGGAGCTGGCCAAACAGTTGGAACGCCGCGTCGGCCAATGCGTGCTGACCTGTCCTTCGACCGCGGTGTTCGCCGGCTGCGACGGTGAGGATCGGTTGCCGCTGGGCAAGAACCTGCGCTATTTCGGCGACGGCTGGCAGATGTCGAAGGTCATCGCCGGACGTCGCTTCTGGCGCATTCCGGTGATGGACGGCGAATTCCTGGCCGAGGAGAGCACCGGCCTGCTGCGTTCCGTCGGCGGCGGCAATTTCCTGGTGCTGGCGCGCTCGCGCCGACAGGCCCTGGTCGCCTGTGAAGCGGCCGCGGCGGCGATCGCCGCGCTGCCCGGCGTGATCGCACCGTTCCCCGGCGGCGTGGTGCGTTCCGGCTCCAAGGTGGGCTCCAAATACAAGGCCTTGCCGGCCTCCACCAACAATGCCTTCTGTCCCACATTGCGCGGCGTCGCCGCCTCCGAACTGACGCCGGATATCGAGGCGGTGCTGGAGATCGTGCTCGACGGCGTCACCGAAGCCGACGTCGCCGCCGGCATGAAGGCCGGCATGGCTGCGGTGCTGGCGATCGGCGCCGCGGGCGGCATCGTGCGCCTGTCGGCCGGCAACTACGGCGGCAAGCTGGGGCAATTTCATTATCACTTGCGGGAAATACTGGCATGAGCGCTCTGACTCTGACCTTGCGCGCCGCGCCGCACGGGCGCATCGACATGACCGGCGTGTTGCCCGAAACCCTGGCCGGGCGCAGCGCCGGCGAAATCGCGCTGCACATGCTGCAGATGGATGGCAAGCCGGTCGCTCTGGGCGAACTGTTCGAGATTGAGACGGGGGCCGGTGACGGCCTGCTGATCCAGGGCGATTGCCGCCGGCTGGATTGCCTCGGCAAGGGCATGACCGTCGGCACTTTGCGCGTCGAGGGCAGCGGCGGCGATTTCGCCGGGCAGAACCTGCGCGGCGGTGAGCTGGTGATCGCGGGTGATGTCGGCGATTACGCCGCCAACGGCATGAAAGGCGGCCTGTTGCGAATTTCCGGCCATGCCGGCGACGGCCTCGGCGCCGCACTGACCGGCGACCGCACCGGCATGGCGGGCGGCGTGGTGGCGGTGGCGGGCGATGTCGGCGACCGCCTCGGCGACCGTATGCGGCGCGGCCTGGTCCTGGTGCGCGGCCGTGCCGGTGCCGCCTGCGCCGCGCGCATGCTGGCCGGTACGCTGGTCGTGGCGGGCGGTTGCGGCGCCCAGCCCGGGTTCGGCTTGCGTCGCGGCAGCCTGATTCTGGGGCGTGCGCCGGACGCGATACCGGCGACGTTCAATGACGCCGGCGTGGTCGAGCTGTCCTATCTGGGCCTGCTGCGCCGGCATGCGCATGCCATCCTGCCCGCTGTCGTGCCCGCTTCCTCACGCGTGCACCGCTATATGGGCGACCTTGCCTTCGGCGGCAAGGGAGAAATCCTGGTCACGACATGAAACTGTTTTTCTTGCGCCATGGCGAATCCGAATACAACCTGCTCGGCCGCTGCAATGCCGATCCGGCCGCGCCGGTTGCACTGACGCCGGAGGGCCGCCGGCAGGCCGCCGCCGCCGCTGAACAACTGCGCGGCCTGCCGATACGCCGCGTATACGTATCGCGACTGCAACGCGCCCAGGAAACCGCGGCCATCGTTAATTCCAGCCATTGCGCGCAGATCCATGTCGACAGCCGCCTGGACGACCGCAACACCGGATTCGAAGGCCGGCCGGTGACCGAATACCTGGATGCGATGCACGCCGCCGACGATCCGTTCGACTGGAAGCACGGCGGCGGCGAGTCTTACCGTGAACTGGTGGCGCGTACGCATGCATTCCTGGACGAGCTGGTTCAGGTCGCCGAGCCGGCCGTGTTGGTGGTGACCCATCACGAAGTGCTGCAGGCGGTGGTCGGCTATTTCGGCCATCTCCATCCGGCGCGCATGTGGCAGGTCTGGGTGGGCAACTGCGAGCTGCTCGAATTCGAGGCGGGTTGAACATGTGGCAATGCGGCCGCTTCCGTTTCGCGCTGGATCGTCCATTGGTCATGGGCATCGTCAATGTGACGCCGGATTCATTTTCCGACGGCGGCCTGCACGCCGACGTCGACCGCGCCATCGAGCACGGACTGAGGCTGCGCGCGGAAGGCGCCGATATTCTTGACATCGGCGGCGAATCGACCCGCCCGGGGGCGATGCCGGTCAATGCGATGGCCGAACTGTGCCGCGTGCTGCCGGTGTTCGAGGGGCTGCGGGACTGCGGCGCGGCCTTGTCGGCGGACACGATGAAATCGGAAGTCATGGCCGCTGTACTGGCGGCCGGCTGCGATATGGTCAACGACGTCAACGCGCTGCGCGCGCCGGGTGCGCTGGCCGCGGTGGCGGATTCCGATTGCGGCATCTGCCTGATGCACATGCAGGGCACGCCGCAGACCATGCAGCTGGCGCCGAGTTACGACGATGTGGTCGGCGAGGTCATCGCCTTTCTGCACGAGCGCATGGCCGCCGCGACGCGCGCCGGCATCGCCGGCGAGCGCCTGGTGCTGGATCCGGGTTTCGGCTTCGGCAAGACGCCGGCCCACAATCTGGCGTTGTTTCACGCCTTGCGCCGCTTCAGCGCGCAGGCGCCGACGCTGGTCGGCGTGTCGCGCAAATCGCTGTTCGGCGTGCTCACCGGCCGGCGCGTGCAGGATCGTCTCGTCGGCAGCGTCACTGCCGCCGTCATGGCGGCCATGCGCGGCGCCGCGATCGTGCGGGTGCACGATGTCGCCGCCACGGTGGATGCCCTCAAGGTCTGGCGGGCGCTGGACGGCGAGAAATGAAGCCGCGTTGTTTTCCATTTTCCGTAAAGGAGTCCTGCCATGCGTATGCCACTACCTGCCCTGCTCGCCGCCCTGACTTTCGCCGTTGGCGCGCAGGCTGCTGACGTCAAGATCGAAAACGCCTGGGTGCGCGCTACCGTGCCTGGCCAGAAGGTGGCCGGTGCGTTCATGGATATCACTGCCGCGCGCGATATGGAACTGGTGGCCGGCGCGACGCCGGTTGCGCAATCGGTGGAATTGCATTTCATGCGCATGGACGGCGGCACGATGGAAATGCGCGAGCTGAAATCGATCAAGCTGCCCAAGGGTAAGACCGTCAGCCTCGCGCCGGGCGGCCTGCACGCAATGTTGATCGGCCTGAAAGCGCCGCTCAAGGCCGGCGCCAGCGTGCCGCTGAGCCTGACCGTCAGCGATGCGGCCGGCAAACGCAGCCAGATCGACGTCTCGCTGGACGTTCCCGCTTCGCGTCACTGAACGGCGGCCCTGCGACATCTTGTCGCATCGAGACTTGCCGCCGTCTTACCTAGAATTCTGCGCCAGTCGGCGTATCGGCCGACCCGCGCAGCGCCGCACAGGGCTGCGTTGATGCCGCGGCCCGGTCTGTTGGCCGCTACCGCCTGTCAGTCCTGATCAGGCGGACAGCTCCGTAAGGACGAGTTGAGAGAGGTGCTTATGCGCGGGTGTGTTCATTGGATGGCGCTTCTGCTGTTCGGCGGTGTTTACGTGGCTGCGGCGGCCGAGCCGGCGGCGACCCACGCAATGACGCGGGAATCGATGCCGCAGGAAAAGCCGGCGCGCGCGCCGAAGCCGAGCCTGGCGATCGGTGCGACGCTGGACGGATTAGGCCGGCTCTGGCTGGCCAGGGTGGAAAACCAGCATCTGCTGGTGTCGCGCTCGGATGATGGCGGCCTCAGCTTTTCCAGCCCGGTCGTGGTGACGCCGACGCCGGAGAATATTTCCGCAGACGGCGAGAATCGGCCCGGCATCGCCGTGGCGAAAGACGGCAGCGTGTTGCTGGTCTGGGTGCAAGGGCTGCCGCAGCGTTTTACCGCGAATGTCCGCTTTGCTCGTTCCACTGACGGCGGCAAGCGTTTTTCCAGTCCCGTCACGCTGAATGACGACAACCGTATCGCCGGCCATAGCTTTACTTCGCTGGCGATCGATGGCGACGGCCGCGTGGCGGTGGTCTGGCTGGACGGGCGCGATCGCGATGCCGCACGCGAACAGGGTCGGGCGTTTGCCGGCTCGTCGCTGTACGCCGCCTTGTCCAGCGACAACGGCGCCAGCTTTGCCGCCAATCGCCAGCTGGCCCGACATACCTGCGAGTGCTGCCGGACGGCGTTGGCCTGGACGCCGCAAGGCCCGGTGGCGTTCTGGCGCAATCTGTATGACGGCAATATCCGCGATTTCGCGCTGGCCGATCTCGATCGCGCCACGCTGCAGCGCGCCAGCGACGACGAATGGCAGATCGCCGCCTGTCCGCACCATGGCGGCGGCATCGCCGCCGATCAACGCGGCGGCTTGCATCTGGCCTGGTTTACCAATGGCACGAAGCGCCAGGGCTTGTTCTACCGGCGCATCGAGGCGGGCTCCGAGGCGGGCTCCGAGGTGGGCTCCACAGGGGCGCCCATGGCCTTCGGCAACGCCGACGCACAAGCCGGCCATCCGGCGGTGGCCGTAGCGGGTGATCGCGTGTTGCTCACCTGGCGCGAATTCGACGGCCGCGCCTACAGTGCACAGGCCATGCAATCACACGATGGCGGCGTCAGTTGGGGCGCGCCGCAACGCCTGGCGGAAAGCCGCGGCAGCGCCGATTACCCGCTGCCGTTGAGCGACGGAAAACAGCTCAAGGTGGTTTGGCGCAGCGCCGAGGAGGGCGTGCGGGTCTGGACGCTCGCTGACGCAAGCTCCGAAGCTATCCCCGCCGCAACGACGGGAGGCGTGCGATGAACCGCGTACTGAACCCCGCGCGGCGGCGTCTGCCCGCGCTGCTGATCATGCTGGCGTTGGCGCTGCCCGCCGGCGCGGCGGAACCGCTGGCCTTCGGCGTCGACAGCCTGGCCGCGATCAAAGCGAAATATGCAGGGCGGCCTTTCATCCTCAGCCTGTGGTCGGTGAACTGGTGCGGCCATTGCATCACCGAGCTGACCATGCTGGGCAAGCTGGCCAAGACCGAGAAGCGTCTGCCGCTGGTGTTGGTGGCCACCGACTCGCCGGATTTTTCCAACGCGATCCAAGCGACGCTGCAGCGCCTCGGCCTCGACGCCAAGGACAGCTGGGTGTTCGACGACGACATCCCGGAGCGGCTGCGCCAGGCCGTCGATCCGGGCTGGCGCGGCGAGGTGCCGCGTACCTACCTGTATGACGCGCGCCATCGCCGCGAAACGGTCTCCGGCCTGCTCGACGAAAACGCATTGAAAGCCTGGCTGAAACGCCAGCAATGAAACCTTCCACGGAGACGACATGAAACACAGCCTATTGCCTCTCGCCCTGCTCGCCGCCTTGGCCGAATTGAGCGCGAGCGCCCATGCCGCCGGCGAAAACGCTGCGCTGGGCGAAATCGTCGTGTCGGGTTCGCGCGCGGAAACCCTGCTGGCGGAAACGCCGCTGGCGATCGGCGTGGTCGGCAGCGCCGCCCTGCAGCGCGACAAGCCCAAGAGCGTCGGCGACGCGATCAACCGCATCCCCGGCGTGCAATGGAACGACCTCGGCAATGAACAGCACAGCATGGCGATCCGCCAGCCGATCAGCACCAACGCGATGTATCAGTATCTGGAGGATGGCATCCCAATCCGCCCGCTCGGCGTGTTCAACCATAACGCGTTGAATGAAACCAACCTGATGGGCACAGCCAGCGTGGAAGTGGTGAAGGGTCCGGCCTCTTCACTGTACGGCAGCAATGCGGTCGGCGGCGCGGTCAACTTCCTGACCGCGGCGTCCTCGCGCACGCCGTATGCACACCTCGGCGTGCGCCATGACGACAACGACGGCTTCACTCGCTATGACACGGCGGCGAGCAATACCTGGGGCGATCTGGGCCTGCGTTTTTCGCATTACAGCTCGCGCCGCGAACAGGACAATTGGCAGCAATACAGCGGTGCCAGCAAGGACTCTTTCACGCTGCGCGGCGACTATGCGCTGAGTCCTTCCGCGCAAATGCGCGCGACGCTGGTGCATACCGATCTCGACAGCGACATGACCGGCAGCCTGTTCGAAAACGATTACCGGACGAATCCCGGCAAGAGCATCAATACCTTCACCTACCGCAAGGACAAGTCGACGCGGATGAATCTGGCCTGGGAAGGCGAGACGATCGAAAACGGCCTGTCGACGCTGACCGTGTTCACGCGCAGGAACGACCACGGCCAGCTGCCCAGCTACACGATCCGCAACTGCGCGCCCAACCTGGCGAACTGCCGGCGCGGCACCCTCAACAACAACCATATCGATTCGCTCGGGCTCGATCTCAAGCACGAACAGGAGATCACCTGGCTGTCGTCGCGCCTGATCGCCGGCGTTTACCTGGACAAGAGCACGAACCCGTACCGCAGCAACAACATCAGCATCGTGCGCGATCCGCTGACCGGGGTGAACCTGAGCTACACGGCGGCGCCGACCCTATTGGATGGCGTACGCGACTACGAGGTGGATATCGACAACACCGCGGTGTTCGCGCAATGGGAGTTCACGCCGCTGGACAAGATGCGCGTGGTGCTGGGCGGCCGCTCCGATTCGATCAGCTACGGTTTCGACAACACGCTCGCGCCGGCCGGCGACCCGAATTTCGGCGCACCCAACGAAACCCGCAAGTTTTCCCGTTTCAGCCCGAAACTGGGCGCGACCTATGCACTCGCCAAGGCGAGCAGCCTGTACGTCAACCTGAGCCAGGGCTTCACGCCGCCGGATGTCGGCCAGCTGTACGGCAAGACCAGCATTCCGGACTTGAAGCCGGCGACCTTCGACAATTATGAAGTCGGCTTGCGCATGGCTTTCCTGGATGGGGCGCTGAAACTCGACTCGGCCCTTTACCGGCTCGATGGCAAGGACACCATCGTCAGTTACACGCTGGCGCCCGGCAACAGCGAAAACCGCAACGCCGGCCGCACCCGCAGCCAGGGCCTGGAGCTGGGCCTGAGCTATGCTGCGGGCGACCTGGACATGCGTTTGAGCACCACGCTGGCTAGCCATCGCTTCCTGACCTATCTGGCGGCGCCGACGCTGGATTACAGCGGCAAGGACATGCCGCAGGCGCCGAGCGACATCAGCGCCGCCGAGATCGGCTATCAGCCGATGCCGGGCCTGCGCATCGCGCTGGAAGTCGTGCATCAGGGCGAGTATTGGATGAACAACGCCAACACCGTGCGCTATCCCGGCCATACGCTGCTCAACCTGCGCGGCCACTATCGCTTCGCCAAAGGCTGGGAGGCTTGGCTGCATCTGCTCAACCTGAACGACGAGCACTATGCGCATTCGGCGTCCAGTTCCTATTCCGGCGTCGGCGCCTATGCGCCGGACAGCCAGAATTCGTACACACCGGGCGCGCCGCGCAGCGTCATGCTGGGACTGGCCTACACCTTTGACGCAAAATGAGTTTGCGCCGGCCGATGCCATGGCTGCAACGCGCTTGACTGACTGGAAGGGAATCGTATGGAAAGCATGAAAGCGGCCGTGGAATACGGCGTCATGGGCCTGCTGCTGGCCTTGTCGATCTGGGCGGTGGCGCTGGCATTCGGCCGCTTCGCTCACTATCGCCAGGTACGGGTGGCGGATTTCGCGACACGAGTGGAACTGGAAACCGATCTGACCCGGGGCCTCACGGTGATCGGCACGGTGGCGGCCAATGCGCCCTATATCGGCCTGCTCGGGACCGTGCTGGGCATCATGCTGACGTTTCAGAGCATGGGCGCGTCCGGCGACATGGATGTGAAGACCATCATGACCGGCCTCGCGCTGGCGCTGAAAGCCACCGCCGCCGGCCTGCTGGTGGCGATACCCTGCGTCGCGCTGAACAATGCGTTGCGCCGCCGGGTGCGCGTCAAGCTGGCGGAATTCGACGCGACCAGGGAGCGCGCCGGCCATGGATGAGGAAATCGACTCGATCAACGTCGTGCCGCTGGTCGACGTGATGCTGGTATTGCTGACCATCGTGCTGACCACCGCCACCTTCATCGCCACCGGTCGCATCCCGGTTGATCTGGCCAAGGCGAGCAACGTGGCGCCGCGCCAGGAGACAGCGGTGATTCTGACGCTGACGCTGCACCGGGTCGTCTATCTCAATGACCAGCCGGTCGCCGATCTGGCTGCCGCGCTGGCCGGAACCGCACGCAATACGCCGGTGGTGGTGCGCGCCGACGGCGGCCTGATGCTGCGGGAATTCATCAGCTTGGTGGATCGGGTGAAGACCCTGGGATTCACTCAGGTCAGTCTGGAAGTCGCCCGGAAGTAAACGTACGCATGACGAAACGAAGTTGGGCGTTCTCCCTGGCCATACACGCGCTGCTGCTGGCGCTGTTGCTCGCTATCGCGACACCCTCGCTACAGCGACGCGCAGAGCCGATGCGCTGGCAAGTCGCGCTGCTCGATCCCGCGCCGGCGGCGCCCAGCCCGCCGCCGCGCGCCGCTGAACCGCCACGATCGTCTGCGCCGCCGCGCCCCGCGGCGAGTCCATCCAGCGTGCCGCCGCCGCGCCCGCCTGCGCAAGCGGCCAGAACCGCGCCGCCCGAGCCGGCGGTTGGGGCCCCCGCTGCCGCCGCCCCCATGACAGTGCCGCCGGCGGTACAGGCCAGCACGCCGGAACCGGCGGCGCCGGCCACGCCAGCCGCGCCGGTTGTTGAAGCGCCGGCTGCGCTATCGCGTTCCGTTGCGGCCGCGCCCGCGCCACCAAAAGCCGCCGCACCACGGGTCGATGCCGAGGCGCAACGCCGCTGGTACGCCGCACTCGCTGCCAAGTTGGCGGAACTCAAGCGCTACCCGCTGGCGGCGCGGCGCATGGGCCAGGAAGGGGTGGTGCTGCTGGAGGCGCTGATCCAGCCGGACGGGCAGGCCGAAGTCGCAGTCAAACAGGGCAGCGGTTTTCCCGCGCTGGATCGAGCCGCGCTGGTGCTGTTCCAGGAAGCCTTGCGGGCATTGCCGGAAAGGCTCGCGCCCGCCCAGGCCAGCCGGCTCGACGTGCCGATCGCCTACCGGCTGGAGCAATGAACCGGTTTTCCATCGACCCGTTGCGGCGCATGCGAGCCGACGCCGAACGTTGCGCACCCAAGAATCTGACTAGGGAGTTTTTATGCAGCTGAATGCCGATCCTCGCCAGCGCGTCGCGCTGGACACCAATCAACTCGACTGGCTCGATGCCGACGGGGCGCCCTCCGGCGCGGTGTCTCATAAACCGTTGGCTAACAGCGGCGGCGAGGCCGCCATGCGTACCGATATCGTGCGCTATGCGGCCGGCGCGCAAATCTGGCAGAACGAGTCCGACGGCGCCGAGATGCTGGTGCTGGAAGGCAGCGTGCAAGACGCCGCGGGCGACTATCCGGCCGGCAGCTATCTCAAGCTGCCCTGCGCCTGGCCGGGGCGGTTGGCCAGCGCCGCGGGCTGCACGTTGTTCGTCAAGCGCGGCCACCTGGACCGCCAGGACCAGCGCCCTCGCCTGTTGCGCCCGGCCGAGCGGGTCTGGCATCCCGGCCTGGTGCCGGGCCTGAACGTGCTGTCGCTGGCGGAATACGACGGCGCGCATACCGCACTGGTGAACTGGGATCCGGGCACCCTTTTCCAGCCGCACCGGCATTACGGCGGCGAAGAGATCTTCGTCATCGCCGGCGTGTTCCAGGACGAGCACGGCGATTACCCGGCGGGCACCTGGCTGCGCTCGCCGCACATGAGCGAGCACGTGCCGTTCAGTGAACCCGGTTGCCTGATCTTCGTGAAGGTCGGCCATTTGCCGGTGTAAAGCCGTTTCGTCTGCGCTGCCGCAGGCATGGCCGACGGCAGCGGGCATGGCGTCCCTCAGACCGCGAAATAGTGTTCCAGGTTTTCCTCGAACTGTTCCAGCGGCACCGGCCGGCTGAACAAATAGCCTTGGAAAGCGTGGCAGCCGTGGCGATTCAGGAATTCGCGCTGCGCCTCGGTTTCGACGCCTTCCGCGATCACGTTCAAGCCCAGGGTCCGGGTCATCGCGATGATGGTGTTGACGATGGCGGCGTCGTTGGGGTCGGTGGCGATGTCGCGCACGAAGGAGCGGTCGATCTTGATCTGGTCGAGCGGCAGACGCTTCAAATAGGACAGTGAGGAATGGCCGGTGCCGAAGTCGTCCATCGAAAATTCGATGCCCAACTGTTTCAGCGTGTGCATCTTGTCGATGGTGTCCTCGACATTTTCCAGCACGACGCTCTCGGTCAATTCCAGCTTCAGCCGCGCCGGATTCGCGCCGCTGGCCAGCACGGCGCGCTCAACCTGGGCGACAAAGTCGGTCTGGCGGAACTGCCTGGCGCTGACGTTCACCGCCAGGGTCAGCGCGCGCAGTTGCACATCGTCCTGCCAGGCCTTGAGTTGCAGGCAGGCGGTTTCCAGCGCCCACAGGCCGATCGGCACGATCAGGCCGGTGTCCTCCGCCAGCGGGATGAACTGATCCGGAAACACCCAGCCGCGTTCGGGATGCCGCCAGCGCAGCAACGCCTCCGCGCCCAGCGGACGCGACAGGCTGTCGACCTGGATCTGGTAATGCAGTTGAAACTGGTGTTTGCGCAGGGCGTGGCGCAGATCCGTTTCCATCGCCGCACGAATATCCAATGCCGCCTGCATCTTCGGATCGTAGAAACGGATGGCGTTGCGTCCGGCCGCCTTGGCTTGGTACAGCGCGACGTCGGCATGCTTGAGCAGGTCCTCCTCGTTTTCCGCATGGCCGCAGAACAGGCCGATGCCGATGCTCGGCGTGGAATGGTGCTCAAGCCCGTTGAGCAGATAGGGGCGACTCAATTCGACGCGGATTTTTTCCGCCGCCAGTTCGGTTTGCGCCGCGGCGTCTTCCGGTTTGCCGCCGAGGCCTTCGAAGATCACGACGAATTCATCCCCGCCCAGGCGGGCGACAGTATCGCCTTCGCGCACCGAGGCTTTCAGGCGATGCGCCACCTCGACCAGCAGCAGATCGCCGGTGACATGGCCCAGCGTGTCATTGATGGTCTTGAAGTGATCCAGGTCCAGCATCAGCAATGCTCCATGCCGGCCGCTGCGCAGGCTGGCGGCCATCGCCCGCTGCAACCGGTCCAGCAGCAGGCGGCGATTGGGCAGTTGCGTCAACGGATCATAGAAGGCCAGCTGGTGGATTTCGTCTTCCGCCGCCTTGCGCACGCTGATGTCATTGTGCGTACTGACGTAATGCGTCGGCACGCCGTGATCGTCTTTCACCGCTGTGATGGTCATCCATTTGGGATAGATCTCGCCGTTCTTGCGACGATCCAGTATTTCACCCTGCCAGACGCCGAAACGCCGCAGGTTGTCCCACATGGCGGCATAAAACTCTGCGCCATGGTGGCCGGAACTGAGCATGTGCGGAGTTTGGCCGACGACCTCGTCGGCCGGGTAGCCGGTTTCCTCGCAGAAGGCCCGATTGACCCGAAGTATGACGCCATCGGCATCGGTGACGATGATGCCCACCTGCGCTTCGAAGGCCGTTGCGGCGATGCGCAGGTCCGCCTCGGTGCGCTTCTGCTCGGTGATGTCCTCGACGATGGACCAGACGCAGTCCTGGCCGCCATTGCCGTTGATCAGCATGCCGTTGAGGCGCAACGAAATCAGGCTGCCGTCCGGGCAGATGTAGTCCTTCTCATAGGGGCCGTAGCGGCCGCTGCGCTGCAATGATTCCAGCTGGCGGGCCGCGTCAGAAGTGTTGTCTTTGGCCGTCAGCGCCCAGTCGTCCACGGTTTTCAGTTCGGCTGTCGGGGAATGGCAGATGATGCTGTAGGCTTGATTGAACTCGAGGTAACGGCCCTTCATGTCGGTCAGTGCGATGCCCAGCGGCGACAATTCGAACAATCCGCGCAGCTTGCCCTCGCTCTCGCGCAAGGCCTTTTCCGCTTGTACGCGTTCAGCCTGCAACGCGGTGATCAACAAACCCATCAGCACGCTGGTGGCCATGTAGCTCCAGAGCAGAAACAGGCTGAAGTGAGGGTCATTCAGGTCAAAGGTGCCGTGTCCGTTGGCGGTGCCCCAGGCCGCCGCCACGGAGAAGCCCAGACTGGCCAGCGCCGCCCCGACGATGCCGAAACGTAGCGCCGCCCAGGCGAGCAGGGGCAAAGTCAGGAAGGCTAACGGCAAGGTCCGGCCGAAGCGGTCGTGATCCAGCATGAAGGCCAGCCAGGCCACCGCAATGGCGACCAGCGCCCAGAGCAGCAGTTCGCGATGATGGCGCTGGAGCGGCGCGATACCGTGGCGCGAAAGGCTCAACAGCAGGGGGGCGGCCAACAACATGCCGACGGTATCGCCCATCCACCAGGTCAGCCAGCCGGCGCTGAGGTTCGCCGCCGGCGTCAAGCCGGCAAGATACAGGTTGGCGACCCCGCAGGAGGCCGAAACCAGCATGCCCAGGCCGGCGGCTGCGATGAACAACGCGACATCCTTCTGACGGTCGAATGTCGGTTGAAACCCAGTCCGTTTGAGCCACCATACCGCCAGCATGGGGCCGAGCGTATTGCCCACGGCGATGCCCGCCGCCAGCGGCCAGGCTGAACCGATGGCGAGATTGACCAGCAGGGCGCCGCCGTAGATGCCGGGCCATACCGCCCATCCCCAGCGCAGCAGCGCCGCCACCGCGATGCCGGTCGGCAGCCAGATCAGCGTGATATGCGATCCGACAGAGGGAATCTGCAACCCGGCCCAGCCCGCGGCGAAGTAGCCGAATAGCACTAAGAGCGCTCGAGTCGCAACGGACATGGTGAAGAGGGGGATATGGATATCTTGCCTGTTGAAAAATGATCAGGCCCGGCAGGCCGGAAGGCACCGTCCAGCTTTTCGGGGAAACGTCCTATGCTATTACTTTCGTAATAGGTGGGGAAAGGTTCGTTTTTACCTGCCGGGCGCCGGTTTTTAAACTAATCGGGACGGCAGCAGCGCTACAAAAGAGTTTCGCCATGGGGGAAGTCGGGCATGCGATTTGACGCACGCGTCATACAAAGCGCGCTGCGACGAGAGCAAGAATGCGCCCGTCGGGAGCCGATTGTGAATTCGGAGCATTCCGCGCGCCGAGTGGGGTGCGCCCTAGCTGAGAGCTAGGGAAACTTCTTTTCTGCTAAGTAAAGATACGTAGCCAGTCCGGTAAAGGCACCAATTTACGCTCCCGGGCTTCCGGCCTGTAATCGGCGGCGAGTCGCCGGTATCTAGCCGGAACTGCTCATTTCAACATGTCGCCACGAGGAGCCGTAATGAACAAGTCCTACTCTTTCCCTTCGCTGCTGTGCGTTCTGCTGGCCGCTTCCACTACCCTGGCGCAGGCCGACAACCGGCTGGATGTCAGCCTGGGACTGGTCAACATCATTCCGGATATCGATTCGCCGGTCGTGGGGGCGGATGCCACCACGGAAACCAAGCCGATCATGAATCTGACCTATTACCTGAACGACAACCTGGCGTTGAACACCGCGGCCGGCATCACCCGACATACCTTCACCGCCGGCGGCGCCACGTTGGGCAAGGCCAGCATGGCGCCGTTCCATTTGATGATGCAGTACCACTTCATGCCGAAGTCGGACTTCAGCCCTTATGTCGGCGCGGGCATCCACCACACCGTATTCTTCGACAAGAGCGGCGCGGTGTTCGATACCTTGCGCGGTTTTCCGGCCGACACCGGCGGCGTGCTGCAGGTCGGTTTCGACTATGCGATCAACAAGGATTACTTCATCAACTTCGACGTGAAGAAGTTCTATATGAAGACCGATGTGCTGCCGGGCGGCGGCGGCGCCAAGATCGAGACGCTGGCGCTCGATCCGCTGCTGGTCGGCTTGGCGGTCGGCATGCATTTCTGACGCTGTCGAAGCGGCGCCGTCTGAAACAGCAAGGCGGCGCTGCCGAATCAAAAGAGCGGTACCAGTTTGTAACCCTGGGTCTGCCATCCGATCAGCGAAATGAAACCGTCGCCGATCAAAGTCAGCTCGGGCAATAGGGTTTCATTGGGCACCTGGAAGGCCCGCGTCGCGATGACGCAAACTTCCTGCCTAACGCCCAATTTCTGCAGTTCGCGCACATGGCCGGCAATCGCATTGAGACTGTCCGGATGTTCAAATTTGAGGTCCTGGTCCGGCGTGCTGGTCAGAAAGCGCACGGTCGGGCCGATGTAGGTGATCACGAAGTCGGGTTTGACCCCTTGCCGGATCAAGCCGGCATGCGTGCCGCGGATGATGCCCAGATAGGACGCTGTTTTGCGCGGGTCAGTGAAGTCGATCAGGAACACGCCTTTGCCTACGTTTACGCCATGCAACGCGGCGCTGTCGTTGACCGGCGGGACTTGCGCCGCGTGAGCGCCGAACAAAGAGAACAGCAAGCTCAACAGCAGAAACAGCTTCACTACGTGTCGTATCGGCATTTTTCGTCTCCTGGGTGGGTACTACGGTTACGGCGGGTTCATGCCTTGGCGCTGGCATCCTCGCAATGGCAGGGTGAGGGGGCTAGCTCGACCAGGCTGCAACTGGTCTTGCGGCTGCCCAGACAGGCTTCCGTTCCGGGCGAGTGCTCCAGTGAGCAGGGCAGGCTTTGCAGAATGGCCCAATCCGCCTCGGCATAGGCATAAGGCGGCAGATTGGGCGGGTAGAGCACGCAGCCGAAGCAGTATTGCTCGGTCAAGGCGGTGATGTCGTGTCGCATGGCGAGGCTTCCTCAGTAAGACGGGGTCGAATACGGCCCAATGGGTTGAGGTCTGCGACTAGAACGAATGATCGTTCTAGTCGCATCAACAAAAAAGCGCCCGGGGCGCGGAAAGACGGGAGTCATCGGTCTAGTCATTGTGGCGTCGTATCGCTGGCGACTGCACGCCAGGCGCAATCCCATACCGCATCCAGATAAGTCGGCAACGGGCGTTCCACGATGCCATCCAGGCGAGCCGTAATCATGCGTAACGGTCCGCCGAACAGGCTGCTGGAGGCGACCATGGCATCCATCAAGCGGATTTCGCCTTGCTCCATGCCGCGTCTGACGATGTCGCGCATCAACTCGAAAGGGCGCGAGGAGCAGACCGGGCCGTGGTTGGGAAGAAACTCGCGGTGCTTGGCATAGAGCATGAACTCCATCGCACGCGGTTCCGTCTCGCACAGTTCGAACAACCTGACCACCAGCTCGTGCGCCTGATCGCGCGCGCTGGTGTGACGCCGGCAAATATCGCCGATCAGGTTTTCCATGCGGCCGCTGAGCTGGCTGTACAAGGCGCCGGCTATGCCTTCCTTGTCGCCGAAATGGTGGTAAATGGAACCGATGCTGACGCCAGACTCGCGGCCGATGTCATGTACCGACGTACTGAAATAGCCGCGCTCGGTGAACAGGGTCAGGGCGGTATCGAGAACCAGAAAACGCGTATCGGGGCGCGGCGAGAGAACGCTGCTCATGGCATGAGCTCAATCAGAACGGTCGTTCTAATGTATGGCTTCGGCATCGATCCGTCAAGCCTGCGTCGCCGGCTGAGCCCAGAAAAGCGTCCAATCGGCCGACAAGGTTGTTTTAGCGGCCGCTTTCAGCTAGTTTCGCCGGCACGTTAGGGGTGCCCGCCAGCCGACCTGGAGGGCT
>CAYXMQ010000031.1:0-38088 GCA_964466195.1 uncultured Thiobacillus sp. | reverse complement strand
TGACCCCGGAAGACACGTTGTCCAGCGCTATCCGGATGCGCAGATTGTCGTTGGCGATGCGCTGCGTTTCGGCGACGTCGCGGCCAAGCCGTGTTTGCATTGCCTCGAGACTGTGCAGCACCTGGCCGATCTCGTCATGCCGCTCGATCAAGATCGGCGTGTCGTAATACCCCTCGGCGATGCGCTGGAAATAACCGATGGTGCGGATCAGCGGCTGTACGATGCCGCGCAGCAGTTGCCTGGCGAACCACAGCAGCAGCAGGATGCCCAAGCTCGACCCCACGAGCCCGGCGGCGAGCAAAGTGTGATAGCGCGCATCGGCGGCCAGGTAGTCGCGTTGTGCGTGCGCCTGCAGTTGCTCACGCAGCGCCACCATCTTGTCCTTGGCCTCGCGAAACAGCGGGTTGACGCGGGTCAGCAGCGTACGCGTCGCCAGGGGGTAATCACCGGACTTGAGCGCTTGCACGGCGGGTTCCAGGCCTTCCTTGACATAGCGAGTGCGCGCATCCAAAAACGCCGCGGCCGCCGCCTCTTGTTCAGGGGGTATCTGGATACGCCTGAATGTTTCCAGGAGTGCATCGATCTGATCGCGGTTGGCAAGGATCGTGTCCATATGCGTGCTGACCGGATGGTCATGCTGCGCGGCAAACGGACTATCCGGAGCGTGCTGAACAGCCAACGCAACCTGGGTCTGGTTCTCGCTCATCAACCCGACAATCTGGCCGACCAACTGAATGGGCTCCAGTCGATTATGGTAAAGCACGCGCATGTCCCGGCTGGTGACATACAACCCGCCCATACCAATGGCCGTGCCAACCAGGACCATGACCACTACCGTTGCAATGATGCCGGCGACGCGAGCACGTAAGCTGAGATGCTTCAATGGGTACAGCAGACCGCGGCTATCGCGAGAAGACGATGTTCCGGCCATCGGATTGTTGTTTTCCTGCTTGAGGCCATTGTCATGCATGGTTCTTCATTCCTTCACAGCCGAGGGGATCGTCAAACAAGTCGGGATCAGCGGCAGAGGAGCCTCACTCGCCGTCACCCGGCTATCGGCAAATATGCCGCCAGCTTGAGCGGCGCAGCGCAAATTTGCGGCTTCAGCCAACGTGAATCAATCCGGCGATCCAGCGCAGAGCGCGGGCCGGTGCGGTTAACGCTTGCTTTCAAGTGCGGTTATAGTTCGCGGCAAGCTCGGACTTCCCTGGTCCGGTCACGCCACCCCGGAGCGCGCCATCGTTACCAACACGCTAGCGGTCGATTTTCGCCTTGCACTGCGCAACATCCTGCGCCAGCGCAGGCGCAGCCTGATCGCCATCGCCGCCATCGGCTTCGGCATCATCTCCATGATGCTGGCGGCGGGATATATCGAATGGATTTTCTGGGCCAATCGCGAGGGCGTCACGGTGACGCAACTCGGCCATATCCAGATCACCAAACCGGGTTATCACGAGGGGGGCAAGTCCGATCCCTTTGCCTATCTATTGCCCGAGGATGCTTCCGCGCAGGCGGTGATCCGCAAGCAGCCCGAGGTAGTTAGCGTGACGCCGCGACTGAGTTTCAACGGCTTGATCAGCCATGCCGACAGCACGCTGTCATTCATCGCAGAAGGTATCGATCCGGCTGTTGACCCCTCAACTCGTTATCTGATCATTGTCGAGGGAGCGCTGCTGTCCAGCGACGATCCCAAGGGAATTTTGTTGGGCGCCGGGCTGGCCGCCAACCTGGGGGTGAAGACCGGCGATATCGTTGTGTTACTGGCCAACTCCCCTTCTGGCGGGATCAATGCTGTCGAGGGACATGTGCGCGGTTTGGTTTCGACCTCGATGAAAGCCTTTGACGACTCTCTGTTGCGTATCGACATCAAACTGGCGCGCGAACTATTGCGTACGTCCGGCGCCCACGTCTGGATCACCACGCTGAGCGATACCGACATGACCGATAACGTCATGCAACGTCTCAAATCCGAAAAAAAGCTGACCGAATTTGAAATCACTCCTTGGATGAAACTGGCCGATTTCTACAACAAGACGGTCGAACTTCTGACGCGCCAGATTGCCGTGATCAATTTGATCATCGGCATCATCATCGTGCTCAGCATCAGCAACACCATGACCATGAGCGTCCTCGAGCGCACCGTCGAGATCGGCACTTCAATGGCGCTCGGCGTGCGGCGGCGGCGGATTCTTGGTTTATTCTTGCTGGAAGGCACCTTGCTCGGCGCCATTGGCGGCATCGTCGGGGCAACAGTGGGTTTTATCGCTGCCACACTTATATCGTATGTAGGCATTCCCATGCCGCCGGCGCCAGGCATGTCGCGCGGGTTTACCGCCGCGATCATCATCACGCCTGCGATCGTGCGGGATGCCTTGCTGCTTGCCTTGGTGACCACGCTGCTTGCCAGCCTTTACCCGTCCTGGCGCGCATCCAGACTCGTGATTGTGGATGCGCTGAGACACAACAAATAAGGCTCCGGACATGTGGAAACTGGCTCTTCGCAACGTATTGCGCCACAAGGCCCGTACCGGCATGACTTTGCTGGCCATTATCGTCGGCGTGGTGGGACTGATCCTCAGCGGTGGTTTCGTCCAAGACATCTTCAAGCAGTTGGGCGAGGTCTTGATCCATTCCCAATCCGGGCATCTGCAAGTCTCACGCTCCGGCTATTTCGAGCGCGGGGCGCGCAGTCCGGAAAAATTCCTGATGACGGATCCCGAGCCCTTGCGAAAATCCATCGCGGCCATGCCCGGTGTGGATGACGTGATGGCGCGAGTCTACTTTGCGGGTTTGCTGAATAACGGGCGCTCCGACCTGCCCATCGTGGGGGAAGGCGTGGAGCCCGCGCGCGAGAACAGAATGGGCACCGGCGTGGTCATCTCTGCCGGGCGCCTGCTGGAAGAAAATGACGCCAGCGGCATGATGATTGGTCATGGACTGGCGCAAACACTGAAACTCAAACCGGGAGACTATGCGACCCTGGTCATGAACACGGCCGATGGCGCGTTGAACAGCCTTGAATTCCAGGTGATAGGCGTATTCCAGACCTTCTCCAAAGATTACGATGCACGCGCGGTGCGCATTCCGCTGGCGGCGGCGCAGGAAATGTTGGCCACGTCAGGCGTCAATACCTTGGTGGTCGCCTTGAAGAAAACCGAACACACCGATGCCATGGCGACCCAACTGGCCACGCGCCTTGCTCCCGACAAGCTCGAAGTGAAGACCTGGCTGCAGTTGAACGACTTCTACGCCAAGACCGTGGAAATGTACGACGCGCAGTTTGGCGTGCTGCGCATCATCATTCTATTGATGGTGCTATTGAGCGTCGCCAACAGCGTCAACATGAGCGTGTTCGAGCGCGTCGGCGAGTTCGGCACCATGATGGCGCTGGGGAATCGCGGCACGCGCGTATTCGCCCTGATCATTGCGGAGAATTCCATCATCGGTCTGGCTGGCGCGGGCATCGGCGTCGTCTTGGGCATTGTGCTTGCATTGGTCATATCGGCAGTTGGCATAGACATGCCGCCGCCGCCGAATTCCGATATCCCCTACACCGCCCATATTCTGATCGTGCCGTCGGTGATTGCCGGCGCCTTCCTGGTCGGCCTCATCGCCACGGTTTCCGCTGCGCTGCTGCCCGCGGCGCGGGTGCGACGCATCCCGGTGGTGGATGCGTTGCGCCAAAGCGTCTGATCAGAAGTCGTATCGCAGCTCGGTATAAGCGCGGTCCTTATCATCGAACTGGCCAAAGATGCCGGTCGGCGGGCCGCCAAACACGTCCAGCCCAAACGTCAGCTTCCAGTTCCGTTCAAAACCCCAATTCAACTTCGGACGGAACATCCAGTCGTTGCGATTGAGGCTGCGGACCAGCAAAGCATCGGCCTCCAGCTTGTCCGTAAGCTTGTGATTCAGCAGCAGCGAAAAGCCATTTTCGATGTGATCGGGAATGATGTTCTTGTCATGATTGAAATAAATCCGCTGAAAGAACTGGGTATTGAAACGCGTATCCGAACCGGGATTGAAGTCGAGGCCCACTACCCAATCCAAAGTATTTTGTTTGACGACGCCATCGGGATAACGAACGGCATCATAGGTGGTCACGTTATAGCGGCGCCCGCCTGTGTAAATGGCTTCCGCCTTGAGGACGAAATTTCCCAAGTCTTTTGCCAGCGTGCCGCCAGCCTGATGGATGCGTTCGTGGCGCCCCTGATAGCTGAACAGGCCGGGGGCCGGATTGCCGGTCATGTAATAGGTCGGAGAACTATCCAAGCTGCTGTACACAAAGCCGGACACGTCCCAGCCATTGCTCAGATTGGATAACCGAAGGCCGTAATTGGTGTTGCTCAGGCGCGCACCGGGCTTCTGAACGCTCAGGCCGATTGGCACGCCGGGCGAGGCCGGATACGCGAAGAACTCGGCGGCGTGTTGGCTGAGCGTCCCCGGCTTGCCGATTTCGTCGTAGCTGGGAAAGGGTATCCAGATCAACTCGGCATGAAAATCCTGCTTGAAATATTCCGCCCGCGCGGCCCACTGCGGAATACGCATGAGCTGGAAATCCTGCAGGATGAATTCGCGCAAGTCCTTGGCGGAAACCACGTCGGCAAAGAACAGGCCGACCATTTCACCCCAGACGATGTGCTGCCGGCCGAGCCGATACTCCCAATCGCCGGAGGCGATATCCAGATAGGTCTCACGTAAAGAGAACTCGGCGCGCTGGTCCTTGCGCACGGCCTGAGCGTAGAAGTCGTTGACGTCAAAGACCGCGTTGTAGTCGACGCGTCCGCTGGCCTTCCATTTCATGCCGTTATCAAGCCGTCCGCGCGTCCCCAGTTCCAGGCGGCCGGTCAACTTGGACCAGTGCTCGGGATCGGCGTACGTGCGCGCCGCCTCGCCCTGGAAGAAACCATGCCAGCCCGAATCCGTCTTGCCAACGACCTTTGCCGCCGGTTTGGTTTCCGCCGGCAGATCAGCGAATAACGCCTCCCTGGAAGCGGGCGGTGTCTTCTCGTCTGCGCGGCCGGCCTCTTGGGAAGGCGGCAGGTCGAACAACGAGTCCTTCGAAGCGGGAAGCCCGGCTTCGCCAGCAGGTGCAGGCGAAGCCTGCTGCGCGTCCCCCGCCTTTTGAGGCGCCAAATCGAATAGTGCATCTCGCGAAAGTGGCGCTGCATCGTCCTTGGCCAACGCCAGCAACGGCATGCTCAGTGCGATAAACCCGATCGCCGTTCCCTGTTTCCAATAATTCATTCCACCTCCGAGTCTGTTTGCGCCGGCTGTCGTTCAGGCCTGACGAGTTTCCAATCGGCATCCACCTTCACGCCCAGCATCGCCACCTGGCCATCCTCGATGCGAATCAAGCGATCCGCCTTCGACATCACGCGCCGATCATGCGTGGAAAAGATGAAAGTCGTGCCGAACTGGCGGTTGATTTCTTTCATCAACACAAGAATGCTCTCCCCCGTCTTGCTATCCAGGTTCGCGGTGGGTTCGTCAGCCAATACGATGCGCGGATTGATGGCCAAAGCGCGGGCGATGGCCACCCGTTGGCGCTGCCCGCCGCTAAGCTGATTGGGCTGGTGGTTGGCGTATTTCTCCAGACCGACCACCGACAGGAAGTGCTTCACCCGCTTGCGGCGCTCGGAGCGGCTCAACTCCGGCAATTGGAGCAAGGGATACTCGACATTTTCCGCCGCAGTCAGCACCGGAAACAGATTGAACGTCTGGAAGATAAACCCGGTGGTACGAGCCCTCAGATCCGCCAAAGCATCCGGCGATCGGCCGGTGACTTCCTGCTCGTCGATGAAGACTTTGCCTTCGGTCGGATTGTCGATGCAACCGATGATATTGAGCAGCGTGGTCTTGCCGCTGCCGGACGGACCGGCGATGGCCAGGAACACGCCCTCGTCAATACTGAGTGTTATATTGTGCAGCGCGACGACTTTCTGCTCGCCCAGTTGGTATTCCTTGGTTACCCCTTCGACACGGACCAGACTCATGCTCGTCCTTCCGTGCGAAGCCGCATCATCGGAGTGATATCTGACATGTCCTTACCTTCGTTTTTTCGCGCCTGCAATTTATCTGTCTGGATCATTCTCGCGCTTGTCCCCTGCTCTGTAGGCGCTGAAGAAACCTCATCGGAAGACCCCGTGGCGCGCGCCATTCTGGAAAAAACCGATGAAATTCGCTTCCCAGGCGAAGGCTTCCAGGTCGATATCAACGTAACCAGCACTGCGCCCGAGCAAGATATTGACAAGCGAAAATACCGCGTCCTCTCCAAAGGCAACGACAGCACGGTGGTGATGATACTGGAGCCGGCTTCGGAGCGGGGTCAGATCATGTTGATGAAAGGCCGCGACTTATGGGTGTTCATGCCCAATGTTTCGCAACCGATCCGGCTCGGCGTGGCCCAACGTCTGACAGGACAGGTCGCCAACGGCGATCTGGCGCGCGCCAACTTCAGCGGCGACTACACCCCCCGGCTGCTGCGCACGGATAGCATCAAGGGTGATGAGCAGCATGTCCTGGAACTGTCCGCCATTGACCGCGGCGTCACCTACCATCGCGTACTGCTCTGGGTCAGCAAATCAAATAACCGGCCGCGCAAAGCCGAGTTTTATTCGGTTTCCAACCGGCTGATGAAAACCTGTACGTATGAAAACTTCCGGGAGATGGCGGGTCGGGTGCGGCCAACCCGCCTGGTCATGAGCGATGCGTTAAAAAAAGAGCATGAATCCGTGCTTGAGTACCAGGAAATGCGGCTGAGAGAATTGCCCGACAAGGTATTTACCAAGGACTACCTCAAGAAACTGCAATAACGGTCGTTAGTTTAGCGTCCGGACTGGCGCCAGGCGCCAGTCCGGACGAACGTACGACGTCGTATTCGCCTGATAATTCAAAGAGTTACGGGACACAAAAGGAACCTCATGGCCCAAAAACATCGCCGTAAACCCTGGCATCGTTTGCAAACCCATCTTCCCAAGATCCTTGCGGCTTTGGTGACTGTGGCCGTGTTGGCTGGCGGAGCGTATTTCGTTACGAAAAAATCCCCGCAGGATCACCTTAAGGCGGGCATCGCGCTACACCAGAGCGGCGACTTCAAAGGCGCGGAGATTGAACTGAAAAACGTGTTGCAAGGCTCGCCGACAAACGGCGAAGCACGCTATTTGCTCGGCCACATCCATTTTGCCAATGGCGACTACTTGGCCGCCGAGAAGGAGTTGAAGAAAGCGCGTGACCTGGCCTTCAAAACCCCCGATCTGGAACCGTTGTATGCCCGCACCCTGTTATTGATCAATCAGCCGCAGCGCATACTGGACGAAATCAAAGCCGGCGACAGCGAAACGCCCGAAACCCATGCCGCCATCCTGGCATTGCGCGCACGCGCTCACCTTCTGCTGAATGACCCGGCCAATGCAGAAAAGGATTTGGCGGAGGCGGATGCGCGTTCGACCGATCATCCCGAGACGCTGGTGTCACGCGCCTATCTGGCTTTGACCCAGAAAAACCCGGACGCAGCGCTCGCGCTCACACAGCAAGCCTTGGCCAAGGCGAATAAACGGGCCGATCTATGGGTCATGCAAGGCGACCTCCTGCGCATGTTGAAACGCAATGATGCCGCCCTGTCCGCCTACGCCAAGGCAGTCGCCATCGAGCCGTCCAACATCCCCGCCCGTCTGTCCAGCGCCCAACTCCTTCTAGCGGAGGCCGCATTCGATAAAGCCGAAGCCGAGCTCAAGACGCTGCACAAATACGCGCCAAACAACGTAATGGGCCGCTACCTGGGGGCCTTCATCGAGTTTCGTCGTTCAAACTTTGCCGAAGCCGATGCCAAATTGCAGGAGGTATTGCGTTCAGCACCCAACTTCCTGCCCGCCAATCTGCTGGGCGGCGCCGTAAAGCTCGCCATGGGCAATCGCGAGGCGGCCAGATTCCATCTCGACAAGGTTCTGAATGCGGCGCCCCAACATCCGCTAGCGCGCAAACTAATGGCTGCCACCTTGGCCGACATGGGCGACGTCACGCAAGCCAAGAAAATTTTGGACTCGTTCGAGAATGTCGGAAACGACCCCATTCTGAACTCACTGCAAGGCGAACTTGCCCTGCGCCGGGGCGATTACGCAGAAGCGCGCAAACATCTAGAAAAAATGGGGGCCGACTCGCCACAGAACCCGAAGTATTTCACCGAGCTTGCAGCCAGCCGCATGGGCACAGGCGACGATACAGGGGCGATCGAGGCGCTGACCAAGGCGGCGGAACTCGATACCGCGTCGGCCAAGCCGGATGTTCTGCTCGTGCTCGCCCACTTGAAGGAAAAGCGCTACGACGCGGCATTAAAGGTTGTCGAAAAGTTAGAAAAAGAACGTCCCAACGATCCGCTGATCCACAATCTGCGCGGCACTATCGCGATATCCCGCGAAGACAAGGCGCTGGCGCGCGCGAGTTTTGCCAAAGCGCTGCAAATCCAGCCCAGCTATTTCCCGGCCGCCTCCAACCTGGCTTTGCTGGACGTGCAAGACAAGGACAGCAAAGCCGCTCGTTCACGCTTCGAGCAATTGCTCAAACAGGCTCCCGCGGAAAGCCGAGCCTGGCTGGCGCTGGCGGCATTGGATGCGCGCGAGAAGAACGAAGCCGGCTACCTAAAGAATCTTGAGCAAGCCAAAAAGGCCAACAGCAAGAGTGTTCAGGCACACCATTTACTGGCCCGTTACTGGCTCGAAAAAAGGAATGGCGGCAAAGCCCTGTCCGCAGCGCGCGAAGGGCTCGACGCCACCGGGCGGATCGAATTCCAGGAATTCATCGGCTTGGCGCAACTCCTGCAAAAGGATCAAGCCAGCGCGCTTGCCACCTTCACTCGCTGGGCGGAGGTCAGCTCCAACAACCCGATGGCCCACTTCCGGCTGGCGCAGGTACAGATCGCCGCCAAGGACGATGCCGCCGCACTCAAGTCGCTGGACAAGGCCCTGGCGCTGCGCGCAGATTTTGTCGATGCCAATGTCAACAAGGCGCTGCTGCTCAGCCGAATGGGCCGCTCCGCCGACGCCATCAAAATCGCCCGCAGCGTGCAGGCCGGCGCACCTAAGGCGGCCGCAGGCTATCTGGCGGAAGCGGAGGTGCTGTTCCAAGATAAGAAATACCCGAACGCCGGCAAGCTTTTCGCCCAAGCCGCCCAGATCGCCGGCCAGGGCCAGCCGCTTGCGCGCGCCTACCAGGCCTACGCGGCAGGCGGTCAAGCTGCTGAAGGGGAGAAACTGCTGGAGCAGTGGCTAAAGGCCAAGCCAAATGATGCTTTTGTCCGCCATCAGCTGGCGCTTGCCCAGATGAATGCCAAACGGTTGAGCGAGTCGGCGGACAGCTACCGTATTTTGGTTCGTTCCAATCCCAAGGATCTGGTGGCCTACAACAATCTGGCCTGGATACTGGGCGAATTGAACGCGCCGGAAGCCGTCGCAACCGCCGAACAGGCTTACAAACTCAATCCGGACAACCCGGCGATGCAGGACACTCTGGGCTGGATTCTGGTGAATTCAGGTCAGTCGCAACGCGGTCTTGATTTATTGAAGAAAGCTCTGGCGAAAGCCCCGGATGCGTCGGAAATCCATTGGCATCTCGCCGCCGGCTTGGCAAAAAGCGGCGATAAAGCCAGGGCCAGGCAGGAACTCGAACGCTTGATCGATAGCGGCAAGGCCTTTCCTCAGGAAGCCGACGCGAAGCGCTTACTTGATAGCTTGCGGTAACTCAAAGACCTACACGGAGTACACATGACCCGGTTCAAACAGCTCATCCCTTCCTTCAAGATTTCGATGCTTGCAGGTGCCGCGTTGTCCATCTCCCTGGCAATGGCGGGATGCAACTCACCTGCCCAGACACCCGAAGAGCATATCCAGCAAGCCAAGGATCTCAATGCCAAGGGCAAGTACAAGGAGGCGCTGATTGAACTGCGCAATGTGCTCCAAAAGGAACCCAATCATCCGCAGGCAAATTGGTTGATTGCAGAAACCTTTCTCGACATGGGCAATCCTTTCATGGCGGAAACGGCCCTGAAGAAAGCGGGTGAAGGCGGCGTTTCGGCTCAAGTACTCAAACTCCCACTGGCCAAAGCTCTGTATTTTCAGGGCAAGGCCGAGGAGGCGTTCAAGGCTGCAGAACCTGGACAGGATGATTCGCTCGATCTTAGGCTCAAGCTGATGGCGATTCAGGGTGAATCGCTGATGGCCATGGGCAAACTCGATCAAGCATGCGCCCGTTATGACGCGATACGCCAACTCAAAAGCGACTCTGCACCAGCGGCCTTGGGCTTATCCCGCTGCGCGGCGGCACGTCAGAATTTCGACCTCTCCCGCAAGCTGGTCGACGAAGCGCTTCGCTTTGATCCCAAAGACCCCGAGGCCTGGCTCCAGCTCGGCCATATCGAGCGCGGTCAGGCGCGTCTTGCGCAAGCCGAAACCGCCTATGGCAAAGCCCTGGAATACACCCCCAGCAATGTCGATGCGCTGCTGGGGCGAGCCATGGCGCGTCTCAAGCTGAAAAAGTTCGATTCCGCCAGGGAAGACATCAACGTTGCGCTGGCGGCCGCGCCCAGCAGCCCGCTTCCCACCCATCTACTGGGTGTTGAAGCGCATCTGCGTGGGCAACACGGTGACGCAAAACTTTATTTCCAGAAAGTGCTCAAGCTGCTACCCGGTTATCTCCCCAGTCTTTATTGGCAAGGCGTGGCGGATATGTATCTGGGCAACATCGAGCAGGCGGTTAAAGCACTTTCCTTGTACACGAGCCGTCAACCCGAGGATCATCTGGCTAAAGTCATTCTCGCTGCTGCCCAGGCACGCCAAGGCAACAAGATTTCAGCAGAGGAAAGTCTTAAGGCGCTGCGCAGCCTTGGCGTAGAAGACCCCACACTATCGGGCATGACCGGGCAGACCTATCTCACGCTTGGCAAGGCCGGCGAGGCGCAGCGCTACCTGCGCATGGCGCTGGACAAGAATCCCAAGGATCTGGGTCTCAAACTCTCGCTCGCGGAGTCTTATCGCCAGCAGCGGCAGTACGATCTCTACCTCAAGGAATTAGGCGAAGCCGTGGTCTTGAGCCCTCAGGCCATCCCATTGCGCGGCCAGTTTGTGCAAGCCCTCATCTCGCAGGGAAAACCGGACAAGGCCCGAGCTGAAATCGCGGAGATGCGCCGCCTCGCCCCAAAAAGCACCGAACCGCTGTTCTTGCAGGCCAGCATGCAGTTACAGGCAGAAGACTGGGTTGGCGCGCGCAAGTCGTTTGAACAGATGTTGACGCTTGAGCCCGATTCAGCCTCGGCACTCTTGAATTTGACCCGTCTGGATTTGCGCGAAGGCAAGATTGAAGCAGCTCGGAAAAGATTTCTGGCCTTGCACAAACATAATGAAAAGGACATGACCGCCTTGCTGGGTCTTGCCAGTTTGGCCTATTCACAAAACGACTTGAAAACCCAGCGGGAATGGCTGGAAAAAGCCGTCAAGGCCAACCCCAAGGCGATGGCGCCCCTTTTACAACTCGCTCAAAACTTGCTCGCCACCGGTAACCAGCAACAAGCGCTTTCCTTGGCCAACCAAGCCCATAGCGCTGAGCCGAATAACCCTGCAACACTGCAATTGCTGGGCGACGTGCAATACGCCAGCGGCGCTTATGTTAATGCCCGCTCGAACTACGCCAAATTGGCCGAGTTACAGCCCAATTCCGCCGCAGCGCACTTCAAGTTGGCCCTGGCCCACGACAAGGCCGGTTTTGCCAAGGAAGCCAGACAAGCCATGGCCAGAGCGATCGAGTTGGCGCCTCGCGACATGACCCCGCGTTTGACCTTGGCACGCTGGCAGGCCGACGGTAACAATTACGTCGAAGCCCATAGATTGGCGGCGGCGATCAAGCAGGACTTCCCCAAGCAATCCGCCGGTTTCTTACTGGATGGCGAAATCTATCTGGCAGAGAAGAAACTGCGTGATGCGCTTAAGCAATTCGATCAAGGCTTGGCGATTCAGCCCACGGCCGTCTTGCAGATGCGCGCAGCCAGCATTCAGCTCGCTCAAGGAGAGGCCCAAGCTGCTGAAAAACGCCTGCTGCAGTGGCTCAAGATGCACCCGGAAGATCAAGTAGTCCGGGGGGAACTGGCGGGCATGTATGCGCGTTTAAACAAACCAGACCTAGCCATCGCCGAATATGAAACGCTGTTGAAGAAAACACCTGATCAGGTTGCAATCATCAATGATCTGGCCTGGTTGCTGCAGCGGCGTGGCGACACACAACGCGCTGTGAGCATGGCCGAGAAGGCCTACAAATTGGCACCGGAAATCCCGGCCGTCTTGGACACGTTGGGCTGGATTCTGGTGCAGCAGGGGCAAACCAAACGTGGGCTTGAATTGCTAACCAAGGCGACTCAAGCAGCGCCCAAATTACCGGGAATCCGCTATCACTATGCCGCCGCCTTGGCGCGCTCCGGCGATAAAACCAGCGCAAGAAAAGAGCTGGAGAAGATGCTGGTGGACAGGACGCCATTCTCGGAACGCCAGGAAGCGGAAACGCTCCTAAAAGGGCTTTAAAAGCAGGTCGCCTTGAGCCCGGTTCTATCCCGAACCGAGCTCAAGCTCGCAAAGGGAAACCATGGGCGAACGCACACGTGTTCTGTTCATCGCCGAGGCGGTCACCCTGGCGCATCTGGCCAGGCCTCTAGTGCTGGCCACCCAACTCGACGCGCGTCGCTACCACGTCACTCTCGCCTGCGATGAACGCTATCAGGCGATACTGAAAACGCAATCTTTCGATCGCGCCCCTCTGCACTCCCTACCCAGCCAACACTTTCTGGCTGCTCTGGCCAAGGGCAGTCCTGTTTACGATCTGGCCACGCTGAAACGCTATGTCGAGGACGATCTCGCCCTGATCGACTGCATTCAGCCGGATATCGTCGTCGGCGACTTCCGCTTGTCCTTGTCGGTCAGTGCCAGGCTCAGGCAGGTGCCATATCTGAGCATCACCAATGCCTACTGGAGCCCTTACGCCCGGCTTGCCTATCCGGCTCCGGCTCTACCTTTCGTGCGCTGGACCGGCCCCCGACTGGCGACCACATTGTTCCGCTTGGCGCGTCCGCTGGCCTTTGCTGTGCACAGCCTGCCGCTCAACCGGCTGCGTCGATTCTATGGTTTGCCCAGCCTGGGGTTTGACTTGCGCCGCGTCTATACCGATGCGGATTACACCCTCTACGCTGATGTACCGGAGTTACTCCCCACCCATGATCTGCCAGCCAACCACCGTTATCTGGGTCCACTCCTCTGGTCTCCGCCCGTGCCGCTGCCGCCCTGGTGGGACGATCTTCCCGCCGATAAACCGCTCATCTATCTGACGCTGGGCAGTTCCGGGGCCAGTGAACGGCTCCCTGCCATCCTCCAGGCCTGCGCCGATCTCCCGATTACACTGATGGTGGCGGGCGCAGGGCAACCGCCCGAGCCGGGTCTGGCCCGAAATATCCACTGGGCCGACTATCTACCCGGTATCGAGGCGGCGGCCCGTGCCAGCCTGGTGATCTGCAATGGCGGCAGCCCCACCAGCCATCAAGCCTTGGCAGCCGGCGTGCCGGTCCTGGGCATCGCCGGCAATCTCGACCAATTCCTGAATATGCAAGCCGTCGTCGCCGCGGGCGCCGGTCGCTTGCTGCGTCAGGATGGATTCAACGCCGCCCTGCTGCGCGCCGAGATCAGCGCCATGCTGGAGAACCCCGCCTATCTGGCCGGCGCTGAGCAGGTCGCCGCCTGGTTTTCGCGCTATCCCGCCATTCAACGTTTCACCCAACTTCTGGAAGAAATCCGGCCAGACTGAGCCATTCAGCCACCCAAGGAGGTCCCATGCGCAAGATCAAACCCAGCCAGATTCTGGTTTTCGTACTGCTTTTATCACTGGCCACCGGCTTGGCGATCTTGTCGAGCAAATGGTTATTGGGGGGCCTGCGCTTGGGCGACTTCCGAGGCATTGCCTTGTTGTTCGGGGCTTTTGTATTTCTCTATCTCTACGCGATCGTGCTGTATCGCCTGTTCCTCGCGCTGTTTCCGCTGTTGCCGGGAGACGTGCCGAAAGACTCACGGCAGGAGTTCATTTATCACGTTTATGTATTGTTCTACCTGCTGGTGTTTTACCCGGTGATGCGCAGCGGCATTCCACCCGCGCCGTTCATGCGGCTGTTTTATCTGGCGCTGGGCGCGCGCCTGGGACCGAACACCTACAGCCAGGGTCTCATCCACGACCCTCTGTTCGTTGAAATCGGGCATGACTCGGTCATCGGGCAAGGCGCGTTGCTGATTCCCCATGTCATCGAAGGCGACAAGCTGGGCCACTATCCCATCCATATCGGCAATCACGTCACCATCGGCGCCAATTCGGCGGTGCTGTCGGATGTTGAAATCGGCGACTACGCCATCATCGCCACCGGCGCAGTAGTCCCCAAAGGCAGCCGCATCGGCCCGCGAGAAGTCTGGGGCGGCGTACCGGCCCGCTTGATCAAGCGGCTGGATGATTAAAGTGATGCAACCATGGAAAAAGGGGCCGCAAGGCCCCTTTTTCACCGTTCTCGACTCAACTTAACCGCGACGACGGCGGGTGCTGTAACCGAGACCAGCCAAACCCAGGCCGAGCAGCGCGAGGGTGGCGGGTTCCGGAACAGACCGGCCGGTAACCGGGGAGTTGAAGTCGGCCTGCGCTACGAAGTCCAGGGCGCCTTGGGAAGCCAGACCCAGGAAACCGTTGACAGGGCCAGTCACCGGCGCCAGGCCACCGTCATTAAGCTGCATGGCATAGGGGCCTTGCACATGGTTGTTTTGGCACTGAGGCGCGGCGTTATTCGTTCCAACCAAGTTCACCGTGGCATTCGGCGTAAAGCAGTCAGACGGATCGACGGAAATGAACGGCAAGGCCTGGCCGATATTGGCGAACGAGAGGCTGAAACCAGCCAGGTCGGTCTTGAAGAAGCTGGCATCCAGGGCCATGCTGCCGAAGCCAACCGTCAAATTGGTCTGATCACCACTACCGGTAACGGTTTGCTGATTGTTAACGCCAGCAATGTAGTTGTTGGTCGCATTTTGGTCCAAGCTGGCTGCAGGCGTGTTGACGAGAACAGAGAAACCGCCGGCACTGGCAGGATCCACGCCGGTACCGCGCATGATCAGCCTGCCGTCGTCGAAACCGGAGCCGGTAAGGTCGTCGGCGTTCTTGGGCAACCCGTAATACATCTCGATCCAACCCGCACCGGTAGCCTGGAAATCAGCATTCGCCTTGGTGCCGCCGGAACTAAAAAATACATCGGTGATTTGCTCGGTAAAACGGGCCACCAGGGTGATTTCATCCGCCCGATTGATGCCGGTAAAGGCGGCGCTTCCATCCAGTTTGTATGCGGTCATTTTCGCATGGGTCAGAACATCGAAGGTGTAGGTGCCCTGCACAACTCCATCATTTGCCTTGTCGGCCAGATAAGCGGCAATCGCAGCGTTACCGCCGATCGCCAAGAAGCTGGTCGGCGCCCAGTCGAAGGCCGTAACCGAAATTGCACCAGAACCGCCGGCACCATCCAGGTCGAACAGCAGGGGAGCGGCTTGAGCGGAGCCAGCAATTGCCAAAGTACCGGCCACCAACGTGCTTAATAGTGATTTGCGCATTTTAGTTTCCTTTCAAGGGTCGTTAATTAAACATCCGGTGGGGGTATCCGGCGTCTGCCTGACATAAGCAACAGCCGTGCCAACTTATCCATCAGCCGCTAACCGATTGATCTAATTAGGCTGGGAGAGAGTCCAGAAGCTTTTAGCATCTAACCCCCCCCCACTCTGTAAGAAAATCCGACATCATCAAAGCAAGGCCTTATCAAGCGGAATGCATCAACGCGGCAACAGGCTTGCGAATGGAACGCGACCGTGGCGCCGGGCCGGTGCCCAGGCGGCCGATGAAGAACAGGGCATCCCGGTTATCCCCGTGCAATAAATCGGCCAGACGCGCATCGAGCTTGGCGACCGTGCCGGCCGCCTGGTCCAGACTGGTGAACGGACGCTGCTGGCGGTGGTAACGGGTAAAGATCACCGGCGTCATTTCCGGCTGAATAAAAAGCCCCTGGCTGCCTGCAGTCAACCAGAAGCGCTGCATGACTCGTCCGGCGGCGAGGTAATCATCAAGGGTCTTCAAAGATAGCGGCGCCAGCAGCGCGAAATGCGCGGCGCAAAACAGGCCCGGCAGCAGGTCGAGCTGGATGCGCGGCGGCAGATCACCGAGCAGGTAGCGGTTGAAGAATTCGACCCGCGCCCAGTCGCTGGCCATGACCCAGCGCATCAGCCGGGCGGTGAGCGGATCGACGCCGACCGCCTGCTCGGGAATCCTGTCCGTGCTGTAACGCGCGGCCCATTCGATGACCGTGCTGTGGGTGGCATAGGCTTCCGGAATGGTGAGCCGAATCTTGGCGTTGTCGAACATGAATTTGGCCAAGCACCAGCGTTGCGGCAGGTCCTCGAACCAGACGACCTTGAACCCAGCAGGCAAAGCGGCGGCCAGCGCGGCCTTTTGCTCTGCCGTAAGCGGTTGCGTGGACATCGGACGCCGCTGCACGACACGTGTTTCGATGCAAGCAGCCAGCGGATCGACGCCAACGCTAGCGTCCGGCCTGAAGCGCACATCGAACAACAGGTGGGTCTCGAGGGTATCGGTACGGCGGACGATTTCGCAGCGCCGGCCTTGCGTCGTGGCGGCCAGCGCCATGGTTTCCAGCAACGCGCCGACTGCGAGCTGGCTGGCGTGGCCGTCCAGGTCGTAGACGACATGGTTGCGGGTGTCGAAACCATGCACCAAGACATGTTCGTCACCCCGTATCTCGAAGCGCCAGGGCTGGGTGTTGTCGCCGCTCGGCGCCCAGCGGGCCAGGTCCAGAATTCGCCGCAGATGCTCAGGAAGAGGCTGCCCCATGTCAGATGCCCAACTGCCGTTTGGCGATGGCGATCGCGATTCGGTTGATCGGGTTGCGATTGCCGCCCGGCCGCCAAGTGTGCGCCAGTTTGTTGCGGTAGGCGTCGAACTGGATGCCGTGTGGCGCGGCCCAGACTTTGCCGCGGCCGAGCAGAATCTTCAGGGCCTCGGCGCCCGCCACGCCGGCGCAAAGCTGGCAGGCCATGACCGTGGAGGGGCCTTTGCGGGCCTTCAGATTGACTCGGCTCGGATCGGCCAGGTAATGGCGATGCAGCAAGGCGGGGGCGAGACCGACCAGAAAGCGGACGGCTTTTTCCAATTCGGAGTGGTCTCCCCATTGGAAATAGTCCTCAAAGCTCATCTGATCGGGGAGGAAGTTGATCAAACCGGCGCTCATGCCGAGCGGGGCGACGGTGATCGCCGGTATGGCTTGCGCGTGGCAGTGTGCGAACACCATTTGCCGCGCCTCGAAAGCAAAAAAATCCAGGCCGTCCACATAGAGATCGACATCCCGGAAGAATTGCACAATGTTTTCCCGGTTCACGCCATTGGGGAAGATTTCGATTTCGCAATTCGGGTTGATCTGGCGAGCCTGTTCGGCCAGCACTTCAACTTTGTCGCGCCCGAGCGAGGCCATCGAAGCCCCCGCTTGGCGATTGAAGTTGGCGACTTCAAACGTATCCAGGTCGGCGATGTAAAACTTTCCGACACCCAGGCGAGCCAGGGTAAGCAAATGCGATCCGCCGACGCCGCCCATACCGGCAATGGCCACTCGCTTATTGCTCAGAATGGTTTGCTCTTGTTCGGTGACCCAACCGATGTTGCGTGAAAAGGCTTCGTGGTAGTTGAAGTCGGTGCGCACAGGTCAACCTCGGGCGATGCGCGCAAGTATCGTGCGTTCTTCGTTGAGGGACATGAAATAGGGGTAGAGCGAACGTTCCTGGCGGGCGAGTTCCGGATGGCCGGCGAATTTCTCCACCATCATCTGGCCGTAGTGGGCCGCATCCAGTCGCAGCAGCAAGGCGGGAGCGCCGACACGCGGGCAAATTCGCTCTTCCCCCACCTGCTGGAAACCCAACATGCGCTGATAAAAAGCAACGTGGGAAGGATTCACCTCGATCACGATATCGGTGTAACCCCATATTTTTACCGCGTAAAGCGACGCGACCTGGAACAAGCCGGCGATCATCCGCTTGGAAGCGCCTTTGTGGTCGATGGCCAGTTTGGTGAATTCGCAGACGCGCAAACCCTGTTGGCGCAGTTGGTTGACCTCTTCACGGTATAACTCATCGACCAATAGCCCTTGGCCGGTATCGAAGCCGACCGTGATCGTGCCGATGACCATATCGTCTTTATAAGTGGCCAACGTGATGCGCTCCGGACAGACTTGTTGGCCTGCTTGCGCAGTAACCTGATAACCCACGTCGCGGTAACGTTTTTCAACCAGAAAACGCGCTTCCCGTGTCCGGTTGTCGTCATGAGCAAGACGAATCTTGAAGGTGTCCTTCTTGACCGCGCCCGTCGCTTCATCTTCAAAATTCTGACCCGTGTCGGCCATGCCGACGTTCTGCAGGCGAGGAGGTGGAGCAACAACCGCAAGTGTTTTTGCCCATGTGCGGCTGCCACGACGCAGCCTTTCCATAATCCCCATCGTTACACCTTCACATCCATGAACGCTTTGTACTCATATAATTTGGGCTCATTTTACAAAAAACAAATACGCCAAATTGCGGCCCATCAGCGCAAGAGTTTACGGCACAGTCCATTACAATCAACCCCATGAAGATTGAATTGATCACCACGGAAGATCGTGGGCGCTATCTGGTCAGCCACGCCGCTGAAATCCAGCGGATACTGCGTGAAATGAGGGACGACAAGAACATCGTTGCCCTGTATGGCGAGAACAGCAAGCAGTTTCTGCTGACGACACTCGTGGCAATTGAGCCCGAAAAGGGCTATTTATTGTTCGAGCAGGGTGTCGATATGGCGATGAACGCATCGCTGCTAGGCAGCAAGGAATGCACTTTCGCCTCGACCCACGACCAAGTGCATATCCAGTTTTCCAGCACCCGGCTGGAGTCGGACAAGCTCGGCGATGAGAGCGTGTTTCGCGTACCGATGCCGCGCGAAATCCTGCGCCTGCAGCGCCGCGAGTACTACCGCCTGGTCACCTCGGTGATCAATCCGGTGAAGTGCCTGATCAATACCAGCTCCGGTTTGTTGGAGACGGTCGTGGTTGATATCAGCATCGGCGGAGTCGGAGTACTGGCTTACCCGGAAGATGGCCGCCTCAAGGCGGGGGAGACTTTTCATGGTTGCCGCATTACTTTGCCGGGCACCGGCGAGTTTGCGGTCGGGCTCAAGGTTTGTACGACCTTCGAAATCACCCTGAAGAATGGCCGCCTGACCCACCGCGCCGGCTGCCAGTTCATTGACCTGCCGGCCAGCGTCGAAACGGCGATCCAGCGCTACATCATCCAGGTGGATCGGGAACGGCGCGCGCGCTACACCTGAGTTTGTTTCTCAGCCAACCAGCGCGCGGCATCCAACGCGTAGTAGGTCAGCACGGCGTCGGCGCCGGCGCGCTTGAAGCCAAGCAGGCTTTCCAACACGCATGCTTGCTCATTCAGCCAGCCGTTTTGTGCGGCGGCCTTCAACATCGCGCATTCACCGCTGACCTGATACACGAAAGTGGGGGCTTTGTAGGTTTCCTTCACGCGCCGCACGATATCCAGGTAAGGCATGCCCGGTTTGACCATCACCATGTCCGCGCCTTCTTGCAGGTCCAGCCCGACCTCCCACAGCGCTTCATCGGAGTTGGCCGGATCCATCTGGTAGGTATGCTTGTCGCCTTTGCCCAGATTGGCCGCCGAACCCACCGCATCGCGGAACGGGCCGTAGAAGCTGGAGGCATACTTCGCGGAATAGGCCAGGATGCGGGTATGGATGAAGCCGGCGGCGTCGAGCGCATCACGCACTGCGTGGATGCGGCCATCCATCATGTCGGACGGCGCCACAATATCCGCCCCGGCGGCGGCATGGCATTCGGCCTGGCGGGTCAGCACGGCGATGGTTTCATCATTGAGCACATAGCCGGCGGCATCGATCAGACCATCCTGGCCGTGGCTGGTATAGGGGTCCAATGCAATGTCAGTAATCACGCCCAATTCAGGGAAGCGCGCCTTCAAAGCGGCAACCACGCGCGGCACCAAACCGTTCGGGTTGTACGCCTCGGCGGCATCCAGGCTTTTAAGCGCCGCATCGACGACCGGGAATAAAGCCAGCGCCGGCACGCCCAGCTTCAGGCAATCTTCAGCCAGCAAGAACAGCTTATCCAAACTCACGCGTTGTACGCCGGGCATCGATGCGATGTCTTCGACGCGGTTTTCGCCGTCCAGCACAAAGACGGGCAGGATCAGATCGGCGGCGGTCAGCGTGTTTTCCCGCATCAATCGGCGCGAAAAGGGATCGCGCCGCATGCGGCGCATACGTTTGCGGGGAAAGCTCGATAAATCGAACATGTTGCATCTCTCCTGAAACGAAAATACCAATCTAACGGAGCCGGCTTGAGGAACAAATCATGCGCCGTCCTCTCCATGCCTACAGACGAATCGCTTCGTCTCCCGCTCCCCCTCCCTGAGCGGGCGTCTTGGCGCAAGGCCAAGACAATTTCACCCGGCTTGAGGTTTAACCAGAACCTCCACTTGAGCCGGGTTTTTTTTGGGCACGCCCAGCCAATCGCGCACCACGCCTTCAGCCTGATCGACACCGACCTTTTTCAAACTGGAGAACAATTGCACGCTGGCGTTCATGCCCATCTTTTTCAGCTCGGCGCCGACCGCAAGCAAGGTCTGGGCGGCAGGACCGCGCGCGAGTTTGTCGCTTTTCGAGAGCAGCACATGCACCGGCCGGCCGGAAGGACGAAACCACTCCAGCAGGGAACGATCCAGTTCGGTCAGCGGATGGCGGATGTCCATGATCATGACCAGCCCGGCCAGTTGCGTCCGGTCGGACAGATAGCCGCCGATCAGCGCCTGCCAGACATGTTTTTGCGCCTTGGGCGCACGCGCGTAACCATAGCCGGGTAAATCGACTAGGAAACGCCCTTCATCGACGCGGAAGAAATTCAGGTGCTGCGTGCGCCCGGGCATCTTGCTGACAAAGGCCAGCCGCTTATGGTTGCACAGCGTATTGATAGCGCTCGACTTGCCGGCGTTGGAACGACCTGCGAAGGCGACTTCGGCGAGGCTATCGGTGGGAAGTTCGCGGATTTGCGCGACTGTAATATGAAAGGCGGCGTTGAGCACGGGAGGGCCACCGATTGAAAGGCTAGCACTATAGCAAACAGGCCGCTAAAATGCCGCGATTACATTGCTGTTATTGTGGACCAAGGAGCTTTAGATGAAATCCCTCGCGCTGTTGACAGGCCTGTTATTCACAGCCATAACTTGTGCCAACCCCGCCTGGGCCAACCCCGCGCCAACTCCAGCCAGCAAGGGCGACGCAACCAAGGCGCAAAAGATCGTCAATGATGTCTGCGGCGCCTGCCACAGCACCGATGGCAACAGCACTTCGCCGGCCTACCCTTCCCTGGCCGGGCAACACCCGGAATACATTGCCAAGCAATTGCGCGAATTCAAATCCGGCGCCCGCAAGAACGCCATCATGGCGCCGAACGTGACCAATCTTTCTGACGACGACATGTTGAATCTGGCGGCCTATTTCAGCGCTCAGCAACCCAAGCCGCGCTTGGCCAAGGATGCGGCACTGGCGGCGGAAGGCCAGAAAATCTACAAGGGCGGCAACGCCGGCAGCGGCGTTCCCGCTTGCGCTTCCTGCCATGGTCCGGCGGGTTCGGGCATTCCGGTCCAATTCCCGCGTCTGGCTGGCCAACATGCCAAATATGTCGAGTCGCAACTGCGCCATTTCCGCAGCGGCGATCGCAGCAACGACGGCGGCAAGATGATGCAAGTCATCGCACGCAAAATGACCGATCGCGAAATGAAAGCGGTTGCCGAATACATCAACGGCTTGCGTTGATCTTTTCCGTTCGCCTGCAACGGCCCGCCTCAGGCGGGCCGTTTTCTTTTATGGCTGGATAACCTACCCGCATGCTTTCAGGCCTCAACCCGCAGCAGCGCGAAGCTGCCAAATATCTGGATGGTCCGCTGCTGGTGCTGGCCGGCGCCGGTTCGGGAAAAACACGCGTCATCACGCGCAAGATCGCCTATCTCGCCACCGAATGCGGCATTGATGCGCGCCACATTGCCGCCATCACCTTTACCAACAAGGCCGCGCGCGAGATGCGCGAACGCGTATCCGAGCTGCTGCCGGGCCGCCAGGGCAAGGGCCTGACGGTCTCGACGTTTCATTCGCTCGGCCTGCAGATTCTGCGCCATGAAGCCAAGCGCCTGAACTACAAGCCGCGCTTCTCGGTGCTCGACGCCGCGGATGCGCAGCAGATTCTGGCCGACATTCTGAAGACCTCCGACAAGGCCGGCCTGCGCCAGGCGGCCAGCCTCGTTTCCAACTGGAAAAATGCGCTGCTGGCGCCGCAAGCCGCGTTGCTGGCGGCACAGGATGAGGCCGAGCGCCAACTCGCACTGGCCTATCAGGCCTATCAAGAAACGTTGCGCGCTTATCAGGCGATGGATTTTGACGACCTGATCCGCCTGCCGGTCGAACTCTTCCGCGGGCACCCCGAGGCGTTGGAAACCTGGCAAGGCCGTTTGCGCTATTTGCTGGTCGACGAATACCAGGACACCAACGGCGCGCAATACGAATTGATGAAATTGCTGGCCGGGACATCGGGACGATTTACGGCCGTCGGCGATGATGACCAGGCCATTTACGCTTGGCGCGGCGCCGACGTCGAAAACCTGCACCGCCTGAGCAAAGATTACCCCAACCTCAAGATCATTCCACTGACCCAGAATTACCGCTCCAGCCAGCGCATCCTGCGCGCCGCCAACAGCGTGATCCGAAACAACCCGCGCCTGCACGAAAAAAACCTGTGGAGCGAACACGGACTGGGCGACCCGATCGAGCTGATGCAATGCCGTGATGATCGGCACGAAGCGGAGACTGTCGCGCTGCGCATCTCGGCGCACAAATTCGAATGCCGCACCCGCTTTGCCGACTACGCCATTCTGTATCGCGGCAATCACCAGGCCCGGCTGTTCGAGGAATCGCTGCGCGAAGCCAAGATTCCCTACCAGCTCTCGGGTGGCCAATCGTTTTTTGACAAGGCGGAAATCAAGGATCTCACCGCCTATCTGCGTTTGATCGCCAATCAGGATGACGACCCTGCGTTCATCCGCGCGGTGACCACGCCGCGTCGCGGCATTGGCGCCGGTACGCTGGAAAAACTTGGCGACCACGCCGGCCAACGCCATGTCAGCCTGTTCGAGGCGGCTTACGAGTCCGCGTTCCAGGCCATACTTCCCGAACGGCAGCTGGAGCCGCTGACGACGTTTTGCGGCTTTATCAGCCGCATTGCCGACCGCGCCGAAAAGGAAGCCGCCGGCAGCTTGTTGGAGGAACTGCTGGCAGCGATTCAATACGAGGATTGGCTGTACGAGACGGAAGACGACCGGGCTGCGAAGGCGAAGTGGCTGAACGTGCGGGATTTCGTCGACTGGCTGACCAAGAAGGGCGCGGAAGACGGCAAGACGCTGATCGAACTGACCCAGACCGTTACGCTGATGAATCTGCTGGAAGGGCGCGACAACGAAGAAGTCGATGCGGTACGGCTGTCAACCTTGCATGCCGCCAAGGGCCTCGAATTTCCGCATGTCTATTTGGTCGGCGTGGAAGAGGAAATCCTGCCGCACCGCGAATGCCTGGACGGTGCGCGCCTGGAGGAAGAACGCCGACTGATGTACGTCGGCATCACCCGCGCGCAACGCAGCCTGACCGTCAGCTTCTGCGCCAAACGGAAACGCGGCGGCGAAGTCATGCCCTGCGTCGCCTCGCGCTTCCTGGACGAAATCGACCCGAACGAGGTCAAGCGATCCGGCTCGGGCGGCGGGGAGGAAAGCGCTGAAGTGAAAGAGGACGGACGCCGCCGCCTTTCCGCGTTGAAGGCGATGCTGGCGAAATAAAAACGCGGCCCGGGTTGCCAAACCCGAAGCCGCGTTGCTTAGACTGTCGCGCCGTCTACTTGCCGGCGGGCGCCTTGGCGGTTGCGGCGATCGCGGCCTTCGCTTCCACAACCATGTAATCGACCGCCAGCCGGGTATCCGCGTCGGACAACTTCAGGTTGCCGCCTTTGGCCGGCCCGCCGAAGCTGCCATTGATCGCCGCGTGGTACAGGTACTCCTTGCCTTCCTTGACCAGCGGCGCCCAGGCTTTCGCATCCGTCAGCTTCTGCGCACCCGTCATGCCGCTGTCGTGGCAGGAGGCGCAGTTAGCGGCGTAAACCGTTTTGCCCTGCGCCAGCTCGGCCGCGGTGGGCTCCACTTCCTTCTTCAGAACCGCCTCGAAATTGGCGCCGGCTGCATTGGCCATATAGACAATGCCGCGCGCCACTTCCAGATCGCTCAGGTCCGGATCGCCGCCGCGCGCCGGCATCTTGTTGAAGCCTTTCAGCGCGTGCTCGAGCAACATCGGATAGCCCGACGCAATGCGCTTGCCCCAGTCGGCTTTTTCCTTGAACTTGGGCGAACCCAAAGCGCCGGACGCATGGCAGCCCGCGCAGATTTCGTTGTACACCTGCTCACCCGTCAGCTCGACTTTGGGAACATTGGGATCGATGGCAAGCGACTGGCCGAAAGACTGAATGCGCGCCTGCACCGCTTGTTCGGCAATCGGCGCCGGATCGGTTTGACCCATGTTGTGCTGTATGCCCAGGAACAGCATCACGATCATGAAGATCGTCAAGCCTGGCGCAAGCAAGCCGCCCAGCGTTGCTGCAATAAAATCCTTTGGCGTCGTTTTTGTCATTTGATGGTGATCGGACATAGCGCAGACTCGAGTCGTAGTTGGGAAACTTGATGATTATAAGGGTTTTACGCAGCCGACCAAACGCCTGCTGTGCTATGCTGCGCCCCAGCTTGCGCGCTTGACCCGGCTGGATATTGCACGGAAATGGCCTGCAGGCTGGTCAAGGTCGGATTAACGTCGGGTCTTGCCATAATGTTCAACAGAATGCGGTCGTAGCTCAGATGGATAGAGTATCGGCCTCCGAAGCCGAGGGTCGTGGGTTCGAGTCCCGCCGACCGCACCAAATCAAGCACTTAGCCTTACTCCAACAGTGATGTGCCGCTTAACGGCGCCGCCGGAATTCAATCTTCCGTAGCTGCATGGACAGGAGGCTTGCATATCGGGTTTACAAACGCTCACTCCTGCATCGCCCTGTTGCGAAAAGCCAGGAACGGCTTGAGCGACGCCTGCAGCGATCAATCAACAGTCCGGCAGCTTCGGTTCGACAAAAATACACACCCACGTCTGACCTGACGCGAGCAGGCCAATTGATTTGGAGCGTCGGCAGCGGCGCACAGGCTTAATGCAGATGCACGCCAGGCAGTACGACCGAGCCTTTCCCGAGTCTGCGCAGCGTGTGGATTCCCCAATCGAAACCGACGCCCTCCAGGCGCGCCATTTCATCCTGGCCCGTGCATTCGGCCAGCAGCCGTTGCGCCGCGCCGCGGCGGGGGATGACGCAATCCGGTACGATTTCCAGCAAAGGAATCAATACGAATGCGCGTTCGTGCATGCGCGGATGCGGCAAGGTCACGAAACTGTCGTCGAGCACTTGGTCTTCATACAGTAGCAAGTCGAGGTCCAATGTCCGCGGGCCATTGAGCTGAGTGCGGCGGCGGCCATGACGCGTCTCCATCGCCAGCAACTCCGCCATCAATGCCTGCGGCGGCAGCGCCGTTTCGATCAGGGCGACGGCGTTGATGAAGTCGGGCTGATCGGCGTAGCCCACCGGCGCGGTGCGATACAACGAAGAGGCGCGCAGCAACTGGCTGTGCGGCAAATCGTCCAGCTCCGCCATGGCCTTGAGCAGTCGGGCGGCGGGAGCGTCGAGATTGCCGCCGAGGGCGATCATGGCAAGGCTCATGCGGCTTTACCCAGGATGCGCGCGCGGTGTTCGATCAACGCCTCTCTGACCAGCGGCGCAAGCCCCTCGCTCGCGCCCTGATCCAGGCTGGCGTAAAGGCTCAAGCGCATGCGCTTTTCCCAGAATCGTGCCAAATGGTCGGCCAAGCCGTCCCGGGCGACGGCCGGGTCAGGCTCGGCCGCGAAGTAGGCGCCGATCTGATTGGCCATTTGAACCAGGTGTTCGATATTCATGGAGAGTTATTCCTTCTGCTTATTCGATGAGGCGTTCTGGATGGGCATAGAGGGCGTAACGCTGTTCGCGCACGAAACCGGCCAGACAGAGGCCGCTTTCCCGCGCCAGACGGATTGCGTAGCCGGTGGGCGCGGAGACCGCCGCCAGTATGGAGATGCCGGCCGCAACGGTCTTCTGGACCATTTCGAAGCTGGCGCGACTGGTGACCAGGGCGAAGCCCGCGCTCGCGGCGATCTGCTGACTTGCCAGAGCGCCGATCAGTTTGTCCAACGCGTTATGGCGTCCCACGTCTTCGCGCACGATGCGTACGTTGCCGGCGCGATCGGCCCAGGCGGCGGCATGGACGCCGCCGGTGCTGGCATGCATGGGCTGGCTGATTTTCAATTGTGCCAAGGCGCGCTGCAGCGATGCTGCCGGTAACTCGAAATCGCTAGCCAGCGGCGTAAGTTGACGCGCCACCTGGTCCAGGCTCTCGACGCCGCACAGACCGCAGCCGGTGCGTCCGGCCAGTGCACGCCGACGCAGCTTGAGGGCCGCGAAACTCGACTCGGCGATACGCATCTGTATCACCACGCCGTCTTGGCCGATTTCCAGTTCCAGGTCGTACAGCTGCGATGCGGTCGACAGAATGCCCTCGCTCAGACTGAAGCCAAGGCCGAAGTCTTCCAGGTCCTCCGGCGTAGCCAGCATCACGGCGTGCGAAATGCCGTTGTAGGCCAGCGCCACCGGCACCTCTTCGGGCACGGTGTCGAGCCGCATGCCGCGCGGCTCATGCACGACCGTCTCGACCAGGGCGGGAGGCAGCGACAATGCCGGATCGGGCAAATCACACGGGCGCATGGGCTGGACTCGACTCCGCTTGCAACAGTGCCAACTGCTCCTCGCTGAAGCGCTCAAACTGCTTCTGCCAGTCGGACGGCTGTTCCACGCGTGCGAGCTGCACGGCGGTGACCTTGTATTCCGGGCAATTGGTGGCCCAGTCGGAGTTCTCCGTGGTCACCACGTTGGCGCCGGAACCGGGCCAGTGGAAGGTGGTATAGACCACGCCGGGCTGCATGCGCTCGCTGATTTTTGCGCGCAACACCGTCTCGCCGGCGCGGCTCTGCACGCCGACCCAATCACCGTCGCGAATGCCGCGATCCTCGGCATCGACCGGATGCAGTTCCAGGATGTCTTCCGGATGCCAGACATTGTTCGCAGTGCGCCGGGTTTGGGCGCCGACGTTGTACTGGCTGAGTATGCGGCCGGTAGTCAGCAGCAGCGGGAAGCGGCGATTGACGCGCTCCTCGGTCGCGACGTATTCGGTCAGCATGAAACGGCCTTTGCCGCGCACGAATTCGTCCACGTGCATGGTCGGCGTGCCCTCCGGATGCGCTTCGTTGCACGGCCACTGGATGCTGCCCAATTCGTCCAGCTTGGCGTAACTGACGCCGTGGAAGGTCGGCGTCAACCGCGCGATCTCGTCCATGATCTCGGACGGATGCCGATAGTTCATCGGGTAACCCAATGCATTGGACAGCATCTGGGTCGCCTCCCAATCCGCATAGCTCGCCAGCGGACGCATCACCTTGCGGATGCGCGAGATGCGCCGTTCCGCATTGGTGAACGTGCCGTCTTTCTCCAGGAAGCTGGCGCCGGGCAGGAAGACGTGCGCGAATTTGGCGGTCTCGTTCAGGAACAAATCCTGCACCACCAGGCATTCCAGCGCTTCCAGCGCGGCGGTGACATGGTGGGTGTTGGGGTCGGACTGGGCGATGTCCTCACCCTGCACGTACAGACCCTTGAAGCTGCCGGCGATCGCCGCGTCGAACATGTTGGGAATGCGCAGGCCGGGTTCGTCGGACAGCGGGACGCCCCAGGCCGACTCGAACAAATGCCGCGTCGCCACGTCGGAAACATGGCGATATCCCGGCAGTTCGTGCGGGAACGAGCCCATGTCGCAGGAACCCTGCACGTTGTTCTGGCCGCGCAGCGGATTGACGCCGACGCCGGGACGGCCAAGGTTGCCGGTGGCCATGGCCAGATTGGCGATGCCCATGACCATCGTGGAACCCTGGCTGTGCTCGGTGACGCCCAGTCCGTAATAAATGGCGCCGTTGCCGCTGCCGGCGTACAGCCGTGCGGCCGCGCGCACCTCCTGGGCCGGCACGCCGGTGACCGCCTCGGTGGCCTCGGGCGAATGGCGCGGCTCGGCGATGAAGGTACGCCATTTGGTGAAGGCTTCCGCCTCGCAGCGCTCCGCCACGAAGGCCTCATCGACCAGGCCCTCGCTGACCACCACATGGGCCAGCGCGTTGATCAGCGCCACATTGGTACCGGGGCGCAGTTTCAAGTGATGCGACGCGCGCACGTGCGGGGTGTCGACCAGATCGATCGCGCGCGGATCGGCAACGATCAGCTTGGCGCCCTGACGCAGACGCTGCTTCATGCGCGAACCGAACACCGGGTGACCGTCGGTGGGGTTGGCGCCGATCAGCAGAATCACATCCGACTGCATTACCGAATCGAAATCCTGCGTACCGGCGGATTCGCCCATCGTCTGCTTGAGGCCGTAGCCGGTGGGGGAATGGCAGACGCGAGCGCAGGTATCGACGTTGTTGACGCCGAACGCGGCGCGAGTCAGCTTCTGCACCAGATAGGTTTCCTCGTTCGAACAGCGTGACGAGGTAATCGAGCCGATGGATTCCGCGCCGTGTGAGGCCTGCAGACGCTTGAACTCGCTGGCGGCGTATTGAATCGCTTCGTCCCAGCTCACCACTTGCCAGGCGTCGCGTATCGACTTGCGGATCATCGGTGTCGTGATGCGGTCGGCATGGGTGGCATAACCCCACGCGAAGCGTCCCTTGACGCAGGCGTGGCCGTGATTGGCGCCGCCCTGGCTGTCCGGCACCATGCGAATCACTTTCTCGCCCTGCAATTCGGCATTCAATGAACAGCCGACGCCGCAGTAAGCGCACGTGGTGGTGACGCTGCGTTGCGGCTGGCCCAGCGCGATGACCGATTTATCCATCAGCGCCGCCGTCGGGCAGGCCGCCACGCAAGCGCCGCAGGAGACGCACTCGGAAGACAGGAAATCGTCGCCGCCCGCCGCCGCGATGCGGCTGTCGAAGCCGCGTTCGGTGGTGGTCAGCGCGAAGGTGCCCTGAATGTCGGAACAGGCGCGCACGCAACGCGAGCAGACGATGCACTTGGCCGGGTCGTAGGCGAAATAGGGGTTGGAGACATCCGCCGTTTCTTCCAGGTGATTGGCGCCATCTGCAAAACGCACCTCGCGCAACCCCACTCTGCCCGCCATATCCTGCAATTCGCAGTTGCCATTGGCGGAACAGGTCAGGCAGTCCAGCGGATGGTCTGAAATGTACAGCTCCATGACGCCGCGGCGCAGACGGAACAGCGCATCATTTTCTGTGGTGACCTCCATGCCCTCTTCCACCAGCGTCGTGCAAGAAGCCGGGAAGCCGCGACGGTCCTTTACCTGCACGACACACAGACGGCAGGAGCCGAATGCCTCGAGTTGTTCAGTTGCACACAACTTCGGAATGTCGATACCGGCCTCGGCCGCGGCATGCATGACGGAACTGCCGGCCGGCACGGTGACCGGTACGCCGTCGATGCTCAATGTGACCTGCTGCGTGGATACGCGCGCCGGGGTGCCCCGGTCGTGATGACAATGCAAACTCATGCCGTTTTCTCCTCTTGCTTCGGCGCCAGGCCGAAGTCTTCCGGGTAATTGTCGAGGGCGGAAAGAACCGGATACGGGGTCATGCCGCCCATGGCGCACAGCGAGCCTTCCAACAGCGTCTGGCAAAGATCGCGCAGCAGGGTGTCGTCGTTGGCCTGTTGCGGGCGCTGGGCCAGCATGCCGTCCAGCAGTTCCACGCCGCGCACCGAGCCGACCCGGCAGGGCGTGCATTTGCCGCACGACTCGAGCGCGCAAAATTCCATGGCATAGCGCGCCATCTTGGCCATGTCGACACTGTCGTCAAACGCGACAATGCCGCCGTGACCGACCGTCGCCCCGACCGCGGTGTAGGCCTCGTAGTCCAGCGGCAAGTCGAAGCGCGCTTCGGGCAGATAAGCGCCCAACGGCCCGCCCACCTGCACGGCGCGTATCGGCCGCCCGCTCTGGCTGCCGCCGCCGTAGTCGTAGAGCAATTCGCGCAGCGTCACGCCGAAGGGCGCTTCCACCAGGCCGGGGTACTTCAGATTGCCGGCCAACTGGAACGGCAGCGTCCCCTTGGAGCGACCGACGCCATGCAGCCCGTAAGCCACGCCGCCGTGCGCAAGGATCCAGGGCACGCTGGCCAGCGTAATCACGTTGTTGACCACCGTCGGCTGACCGAACAGGCCCTGCAAAGCAGGCAACGGCGGCTTCGCGCGCACCAGGCCGCGCTTGCCCTCGATGCTTTCCAGCAGCGAGGTTTCCTCGCCGCAGACATACGCGCCGGCGCCCTTGAACAGGTTCAGTTCGAAACGCCGGCCCGAGCCCAGCACGTCCGCGCCCAACAGGCCTTCGCGATAGGCATGGATGATGGCGCTCTCCAGCACTTCCCAGGCTGCCGGGTATTCCGAGCGCAGATAGATATAGCCCGTGTCCGCGCCCACCGCCAGACCGGCGATGATCATGCCCTCGATCAGACAGTAAGGGTCGCCCTCCATCAGCATGCGGTCGGAGAACGTGCCGGAATCGCCCTCGTCGGCATTGCAGACGATGTATTTCTGGCAACCTGCCTGCTCCTTGCCGGCATTCATCACCGTGCGCCATTTGATGCCGGTGGGGAAACCGGCGCCGCCGCGTCCGCGCAACCCGGAAGCATCGAGCGCGCCGACGATGTCCTCGGACGTCATGCCCAGCGCCAGCTCGAGGCCCTTGAGGCCGCCGTGGCGGCGATAGTCCTCAAGCGACAACGGGTCGGTCACGCCCATGCGGGCGAAAGTCAGCCGAGTCTGCTTCTTCAGATAGGGAATCTCTTCCGTCGGCCCCAGGCATAAGGCATGGGCGCCGCCCTGCAGCCAACCGGCATCGAACAGGCCGGCAACCTGAGCCGGCTCGACCGGTCCGTAGGCGATGCGCTGCCCGGCCACGTCCACTTCGACCATCGGCTCCAGCCAATACAGCCCGCGCGACCCGTTGCGCACGATGTCGACCGCAATGCCGCGGCGCTCCGCTTCCGCTTCGATCGCCGAAAAAACCTCATCCGCACCCAGCGACATTGCGCTGGCATCGCGTGAAACGTAGATGCGCGCGCTCATGACGCTTGCTCCGCCGCCAGCAACGCATCCAGGCGCTCCGCGCTGACTCGGCCATACAACTTGCCATTCAGCATGACCGCCGGCGAACAGGCGCAATTGCCCAGGCAGTAGGCGGCGTCAAGCGTGACCGCACCGTCCTCGGTCGTAGCGCCAAAGGCGACGCCGAGTTGTTTGCTGGCATGCGCGGCGAGCGCATCGGCGCCCATCGCCTGGCAAGACTCGGCGCGACAGATCTGCAGGCGCTGACGGCCGGGCGGCGTACGGCGAAAGTCATGATAGAAGCCGATCACCCCGACCACCTCGGCTTGCGAGATATTGTGGGCTCTGGCGAGTTGAGCGATTTCACGCTCCGGGATGTAACCGATCTGGTCCTGCAATCGGTGCAGCGCGGACAACAGGCCCGCCTGATTACTGTTGCTTGTGGATGCTTGTGACATGGAAATACACCTGGTTGTGGTTCTGAAGTTTTCAGCAATTCGCATGCCAGCACTCATGCAACCGCTTTGTCCAGAAAAATACACATACCAATCAACCACTTAATAACCATTATTAGCGCGCTGGCATAGTCCGGGCGCGCCAGCGGCGTGACACAATGTCACACGCGAGCTCGCTCCTCGCCCGGCCCAAACCTGCGACAAATTGTCACACCCCTGAAATCCACTCTGTCACACCCCGACTGCGGGAAAGTACGTATAGGCACACTTAGCACGTTGATATTAAAGGACTTTGAAAACTGGCACGGAGATTGCTCATAAACGATGCGTAGCTTCGCTGGAACCCCGGTCGTCGCCTTGGCGTTCCGGATGCGTGGCATCTGTGCGCAATATTTGTGGACGATTAAGGAGACTTACATGACTACACGCAATAACCGCTTTTCCGTGAAAACCTTGGCGGCCGCCATATCCGCTGCCGTGGCCTTGGGCGTAACCGCCCTGCCCGCCACCAGCTACGCTGACGAAACCAGCTGCTCCCCGTTCACCCCGCTGATCAAAGGCCAGGAAGACTTGGTCTACATCTGGACCCTGGGCGTCGAAGGCATTGGTGACGGTTCAGACAAGCTCGTCACCGTCGATGTGAATCCGAAATCCAAGACCTACGGCAAGGTGATCGACAGCCTGTCGGTCGGCGGCCGCAACGAAGCCCACCACATCGGCCTGACCGATGATCGTCGCTATGTCTGGGGCGGCGGTCTGGACAGCAACCACATCTTCATCTTTGACGTGCATACCAACCCGGCTAAGCCGAAGCTGGTCAAGACGATCAAAGATTTCACCGCGAAGTCCGGCGGCGTCGTCGGCCCGCACACCTTCTACGCCATCCCCGGCCGCATGATCATCACCGGCCTGTCCAACAACAAGGATCACGGCGGTGAGACTTCGCACGTGATCTACAACAACAACGGCGACTACGTTAAGACCATCAAGATCCCTACCCATGAAATGAATGGCGTCAAGGGTGACGGTTACAACTACGACGTGGCCATCAACCCGAAGAAGAACGCGATGCTGTCGACGTCCTTCACCGGCTGGAACAACTACATGATGGATCTGGGCAAGATGGTCAAAGACCCTGAAGCCATGAAGCACTTCGGCAACACGTCGATCATGTGGGACTACAAGACGATGAAGCCGCTCAAAATCTTCAGCACCCCGGGCGCCCCGCTGGAAGCTCGCTGGAACTGGGGCGGCGGCACGGACTTCGCGGTGACCACTACCGCGCTGACCTCCAAGGTCTGGGTCTACATGAAGGACAAGAAGGGCGAATGGCAGGCGCATGACGTCGCCACCATCGGCAATCCGGCCGATATCCCGTTGCCGGTCGACATCTCCATGACCGCCGACGGCAAGGGCATGTGGATCAACACGTTCATGGACGGCACCACCCGTTTCTGGGACTTCAGCAACCCGATGAAGCCGAAAGAGGTCTACACCAAAAAGATCGGTTCCCAGGTCAACATGGTTTCGCAGAGCTACGACGGCAAGCGCGTCTACTTCACCACCTCGTTGCTGGGCAACTGGGACAAGAAAGGCAAGGACGACGATCAGTTCCTGAAGGTGTATGACTGGGACGGCAAGGATCTGAAACTGTCTTTCGAGATCGACTTCTACAAAGAGAAGCTGGGTCGCGCCCACCATATGAAGTTCCAGGCGCGTGACATGCGTACGCTGAAGCCGCTGCATGCAGAAGCTTCCAGCCTGGACAACCTGCGCGTGGCCAAGAACGACGTCACCAGCAAGTAAGTAGAAGCCCATGTCTTGCAACGATCTGTTCAAGGCATGGCGCCTCCCCCTCGGGGGGGGCGTTTTTGCTTCCTGTCTACTCATCTTCGGCCTGTCTACACAAGCGTTTGCGGAAGTGCCGGCGCCGAAACCGATTGAGTCGACGCCTGCCAGCAATTTCGAATTCGACGTACCTGCCGCAGGCTCCTACGAACTGCAACACATCATGCGCGCCGCGGATGGCGCCGTACTCGACATCGAAGGTGCGAAACAGCGCCTGGACCGCTATACCGGCGGCAAGGTGACCTTACTGTCCTTCATCTATTCTTCCTGCGCCGACCCCGACGGTTGCCCCTATGCCTACACGGTATTTCATAACCTGAAAAACCGGCTTGAGCGCGAAACCCAGTTGCACCACAAGGTCAGGCTGGTCAGCCTGTCTTTCGACCCGAAGCGGGATACGCCGCAAATGCTCAAGCTCTATGCGGGCGAACACGCCCTGCCGAACCAACCGGTGGAGTGGGATTTTCTGACCACCGAATCGCTGACCAACTTGCTGCCCATCCTCGATGACTTCGGCCAAGACGTCTTCATCGATCTGGACAGGGAAACCCAGCAGCCGGTCGGCACGTTCAGCCATGTACTGAAAATCTTTCTGATCGACCGCGACCATGTCGTCCGGGAGATCTACACCACCAACTACCTGCATCCGGACATGGTCTACAACGACATCCTCACGCTGCTGCAGGAACAAGGACTCAAGCTGCCATGAAAAAACAGGCGCGTGTCGTGTACGGATGGGTGCTGGCCTGCGCCCTGTACACCTCCTTTTCCTTTGCCGTCGGCACTCCCGCCCAGATCAGCCCGCCGCTCGGCCTGCCTCCCCTCGCCATCCCGGCGAGCAATCCGCTGACCAAGGAAAAGATCGACCTCGGCCGCCAGTTGTTCATGGATCGCCGCCTGTCGCACAACAACACCATGTCCTGCGCGATGTGCCATGTGCCGGAACAGGGCTTCACCTCCTATGAACTGGGTACAGCCATCGGCATGCAGGGCCGCAGCCTGCGACGCAACTCACCCACCATTTACAACATCGGCTACCACAAATCCTTCTTTCACGAGGGGCGCGAACCGCATCTGGAAGATCAAGTCTGGGGCCCGCTATTGACCAAGGTGGAAATGGACATGCCGTCGATCGGCTATGTAGTCGAAAAGGTGCGCCAGATGCCCGAGTACGGCCCGCTGTTCAAAGCCGCTTTCGGCGGTCCGGTCAGCGCCGAGCGCATCGGTCTGGCCCTGGCCAGTTATCAACGCACTCTGGTTTCGGGCAATTCCCGCTTCGACCGCTGGTATTACGGTGGCGACAAAAAAGCCCTTAGCAAACAGGAACAGCGCGGCTTCGAGGTCTTTACCGGCAAGGGACGCTGCTCAACCTGCCATCTGATCGGCGAAAAATCCGCCTTGTTCACCGATCACAAGTTCTACAACACCGGCCTGGGCTGGGAACGCACGATGCACCCCGAACGCGCCAGCTACAAGGTGCAACTCGCCCCCGGCACCTTCGTCCAGGTCATGGGGTCACTGCTGAAATCGTTCGAGCCGCCGCAGGCCGACGTGGGCCGCTACGAGGTCACGCTCGATCCGAAGGATCGCTGGGCGTTCAAGACACCGATGTTGCGCAATGTCGCCGTGACGCGTCCTTACATGCATGACGGCTCCCTGTCCACGCTGGAAGAGGTCGTCGACTTCTACGACAAGGGCGGCATCGACAACGAGAACAAGTCGCCGCTGCTGGTGCCGCTGAACCTCGATGTCGCGGAAAAGACTGCGCTGGTCGCCTTCATGAATTCGCTGACCGGCGACAACATTGCAGCCCTGACCCAGGATGCCCGCTCCGCGCCGGTCAATCTGCCGGTGCTCACCGTCGATCCGGCCGATGCCTATATGGAAGCCGCACTGGCCAAACCCTGAAGCAGCGCATCACGGGATACCCATGCATCGAATTGTCATTGTCGGCGGCGGCGCCGGCGGCCTGGAACTGGCCACTCAGTTGGGCGATCGCCTGGGCAAACGCGGCGCCGCCCATATCACGCTGATCGACAGCGCCCGCACCCATATCTGGAAGCCGCTGTTGTACGAAGTGGCCGCGGGCAGCCTGGATTCGCACGCCGATCGCCTGGAATACCTGGCGCAGGCGCGCTGGCACCATTTTCGCTTCCGCCTCGGTCGCATGGACGGGCTCGACCGCAAGCGCAAGGAAGTCTTCGTCGCCCCGGTACTGGACGAAAACGGCGTCGAAATCATTCACCGCCGCAGCTTCACCTACGACACGCTGGTCATCGCCGTCGGCAGCCAGGGTAACGACTTCGGCGTTCCCGGCGTACAGGATCATTGCCTGATGCTGGATACGCCGGATCAGGCGCGCGAATTCCATCGCCGCCTGATCAACGCCTGTCTGCGCGCCCACACCCAGGAATCCCCGATCAGCCCAGGCCAGCTCACCGTCGCCATCGTCGGCGGCGGCGCCACCGGCGTCGAACTGGCCGCCGAACTGCACGGCACGACGCGCCAGCTTTCCACCTACGGCCTGGAAAAACTGGACCCCGACAAGCATGTGCGCCTGGTCATCGTCGAAGCTGCCGGACGCATCCTGTCCGGCCTGCCGACGCGTCTGTCGCAGGCTGTCACGCAGCGGCTGGGCGAGCTTGGCGTGGAAGTCCATGTCAACGAACGCGTGGTCGAAGTCAACTCCGACGGCTTGACCACCGCCAACGGCGATTTCATCCCGGCCAGCATGATGGTCTGGTCGGCCGGCATCAAAGCGCCGGATTTTCTGGCCAATCTGTCCGGGCTGGAAAGCAACCGCCTCAACCAGCTGGTCGTACGCCCTACCCTGCAGACCACGCGCGACGGCGACATCTTCGCCTTCGGCGATTGCGCCGCCTGTCCGATGCCGGGCGGCAACGTGCCGCCGCGCGCCCAGGCCGCGCACCAGCAGGCTTCAATGCTGGTGAAATCGATCCAGCGCCATATCCGCAGCAAATCGCTGCCCGAGTATCGCTATCGTGACTACGGTTCGCTGGTCGCGCTCGGCCGCTACAGCACCGTCGGCAACCTGATGGGCGCGCTCACCGGCGGCAGCGTCATGATCGAAGGCGCCATGGCGCGCCTGGTTTACTGGTCGCTGCACAAGATGCATCAAGTCGCGCTCAACGGCCTGTTCAAGACCGTGCTGGCCAGCCTCGCCAACCTGATCAACGCACCGAACAAGCCCACGATCAAGTTACATTGACGGCCCGGCCTGACCGAACAAGGCTAAATGTTCCGGGTCTGCTTGATCACGTCGTGGGCGTTTTGAATCTCTTTGGCCTTTTCCGTGGCAATGGCAACCATGTCCGCCGGCAACCCTTGACCGATCAACTTGTCCGGGTGGTACTGGCTGATCAGCTTGCGGTAGGCGCGCTTGATTTCCTGGTCGCTATGCTCTTTCGTGACGCCCAGCGCTTTGTAGGCCTCGTCCAGCGAGGCCGCCGCACTGGGCTGACCCCCCTCAAAATGGGACTGATTCAGCACCATGTCCATCAACTGTCTGAAGCTGGCCGGGGTATAGCCAAGCTGATCCGCAATATCGGCGAGCAGCGCCTCTTCCACCGGATGCACATGGCCGTCCGCCAGCGCCAGCGTGATCAGATAAACCAGCAAGATCTGCTTCAGATGCTTGGTCTGACCGCACACCGACATGAAGCGGGTGTAGGTCGGTTTGATATCAAACGCCGGGCTCGCGCCGCGCTTGAACAACTCGATCGCCTGGGCGCGATGCTCAGCGGTCATGCCCAACTTCTGCATCAAATCCTCGGTATGGGCAATTTCTTCCGCTGAAACGCGCCCATCCGCTTTGGCGAGCTTGCCCATCGAAATGAACATCGTCTCGAGGAAAACGGTTTGCCGCAGCGCATTCTGCAGCGGATTGATGCCGCCGGACCCGTAGGCCCGCAGGCGATCGATCACGGCCCCGATCACCAGGCCGAAGAATGCCCCGACGAATCCGAAAAAATAATAACCAACGAAACTAGCAATGATCTTAAACAAGGCGGCTCCAGCGTAGAGGGGGGACTCCCGGGGTTTCGTGACCGATTACTGATCCTAGCCCGGTTCGTTCGACTGCCAGCTCGTATGCTACGCAACCAGGTGTGGCGCCGGGAAACCCTGCAGATGGGCAGCGTCGATCAGACGCGCGGCTGAGCGCTTTCGGATTCAGGCGCCGATGTCATGTTCGGCCAGGAGGGACGGCCAAGCAAGGAGGCATGCGCGGCAGCTCTTCGGCGAGGCTGTGTGAAAACGCCCAACTTTCCTAAACTGAACGCATCATCGTCA
>CAYXMQ010000030.1:0-42145 GCA_964466195.1 uncultured Thiobacillus sp. | reverse complement strand
TGATCGGCACCTCGGCCAAGGGCCACGAGTACTTCCTCAAGCACCTGCTCGGCGCCCAGAACGGCGTCATGAGCGAAGGCGGCGACGGCAACAACTGCAAGGAAGTGAAATGGCACGAGAAAGGCCCGACCGCCAAGCTGGACCTGATGGTGGACATCAACTTCCGCCTCAATTCCACCGGCGCCTACTCCGACATCATCCTGCCCACCGCGACCTGGTACGAGAAGCACGACCTCAACACCACCGACATGCATCCGTTCATTCACCCGCTCAGTGAAGCGGTGAGCCCGGGTTGGGAGTCGAAGTCCGATTGGCAAATCTTCAAGGGCCTGGCGAAGAAATTCTCCAGCCTGGCCGGCAAGCATCTGGGCGTGAAGCGGGACTTGGTGGCGCTGCCGATGCAGCACGATTCCGCCTTCGAAATGGCGCAGCCGCTGGGCCAGGTCAAGGACTGGAAGCGCGGCGAATGCGAGCCGATTCCCGGCAAGACCATGCCGCTGTTGAAGCTGGTCGAACGGGACTATGCGACCACGTACAACAAGTTCATCGCGCTCGGCCCGTTGATGGTCAAGATCGGCAACAACGTCAAGGGCATCGACTGGAACACCGAACAGGAATACGAAGAGCTGAAGAAGCTCAACTACACGGTGAAGGAGCCGGGCATTTCCTTCGGCATGCCGTCGCTGGAAGAAGACATCGCGGTATGCGATTCGGTGATGCGGATGGCGCCGGAAACCAATGGCGAGGTGGCCCACAAGTCGTGGACGGCCTTGTCGAAGAAGACCGGCATCGACCATCACCATCTGTACGCCGGCCGCCAGGAAGACAAGATCACCTTCCGCGACATCCAGGCCCAGCCGCGCAAGATCATCACCGCGCCGACCTGGTCCGGCATCGAGTCGGAACATGTCTCCTACACCGCCGGCTACACCAACATCCACGAGCACATTCCGTTCCGCACGCTGACCGGACGCGCGCATTTCTACCAGGATCACGAATGGTTCCTCGACTTCGGCGAAGGCTTCTGCTGCTTCCGGCCGCCGCAGGATCTCGGCGCGCACAAGAAGGTGTCGGCCGACGTGTTGAAGAAGCCGCACCTGACCCTGTCGTGGATCACGCCGCACTCCAAGTGGGGCATCCATTCCACCTATCAGGACAACCTGCGCATGCTGAACCTGTTCCGCGGCGGGCCTTACGTGTGGATTTCCGAGGATGACGCCAAGAGCGTGGGCATCGCCGACAACGACTGGGTCGAGGCGATCAACGCCAACGGCGCGACGATGGCCAGAGCGGTGGTCTCGCAGCGGGTGCCGCGCGGCATGGCGATGATGTACCACGCCCAGGAAAAGAACGTGAACGTGCCCGGCAGCCCGTCCACCGGCAAGCGCGGCGGCATTCTCAACTCGGTCACGCGGGTCATCGTCAAGCCGACCAACATGGTCGGCGGCTACGTCCAGCTCGCCTACGGCTTCAACTACTACGGCACGGTCGGTTGCCAGCGGGACGAGGTGGTGATCCTGCACAAGGTCGAGGATCAGAACATCGACTGGCTGGAACGGGCGCTGACGCCGGAACGGGAAGCGCAGTTGAACCCGCCGGGCGTGGGGTCGAGGTAGGACATTTTCTTTCCCCCGCTTACGAGCGCGGGAAGCAACGGGTTTAACCGTCGAGGTTCAGAGGTTGCGGGTCTCATGGCTGGGTGCTTCTGCCCGAGGGCCTCGGCGGTTAACAAATTGAGTCGTAGGGCGGGTGAGCGAAGCGTTACCCGCCGCAATGCAAACGGCGGATCAAGGCAATAGCCGCGGCTACGCCTGATCCGCCCTACGAAACAGGAGAAGTGAAATGAAAGTCAGAGCGCAATTCGCCTTCGTCTTCAATCTGGACAAGTGCATCGGTTGCCATACCTGTTCGGTGACCTGCAAGAACGTCTGGACCAACCGCAAGGGCGTCGAATACGCCTGGTTCAACAACGTCGAATCCAAGCCCGGCATCGGCTATCCGAAGCAATGGGAAAACCAGGAAATCTGGCGCGGCGGCTGGGAATTGAAGAACGGCAAGCTGCAGCTGAAGGCGGGCTCCAAGCTGGACCGCCTGCTCAACATCTTCGCCAACCCGGACATGCCGGAAATCGACGACTACTACGAGCCGTTCACCTTCGATTACGCCCATCTGCAGAATGCGCCGCTGTCCGAAGCTGCACCCACCGCGCGCCCTGTGTCGCAGATCACCGGCGAGCGGATGGAGAAGATCACCTGGGGCCCGAACTGGGAAGACGATCTGGCCGGCGAGTTCGAGAAGCGCTCGAAGGACAGCAACATGCACAACCTGGAGAAGGAGATCTACAAGCAGTTCGAGAACACCTTCCACATGTATCTGCCGCGCATCTGCAACCACTGCATCAACCCGGCTTGTGTCGCCTCCTGCCCGTCCGGCTCGATGTACAAGCGCGAAGAAGACGGCATCGTGCTGGTGGACCAGGACAAATGCCGCGGCTGGCGCATGTGCGTGTCCTCCTGCCCGTACAAGAAGGTGTATTACAACTGGGAATCCGGCAAGGCCGAGAAATGCATCGGCTGTTACCCGCGCGTCGAATCCGGCATGCCGACGGTGTGTTCGGAATCCTGCGTCGGCCGCATCCGCTACAACGGCATCATGTTGTACGACGCCGACAAGATCGAAGCCCTGGCCTCGGTGCCCAACGAGCAGGATCTGTATCAGGCCCAGCTCGACATCTTCCTCGACCCGAACGACCCCGAGGTGATCAAGCAGGCCCGCATCGACGGCATTCCCGAGGACTGGATCGAAGCCGCGCGCAAGTCGCCGATCTACAAGATGGCGGTGGACTGGAAGATCGCCTTCCCGATGCACCCGGAATTCCGCACATTGCCGATGGTCTGGTATGTGCCGCCGCTGTCGCCGGTGCAATCGCACATCGACCAGGGCGGGCTGTCTTCCGCGCCGGACAGCGTCATTCCGCCGGTGGAAAACCTGCGCTTGCCGGTCAAATACCTGGCCAATCTGCTCACCGCCGGCAAGGAAGCGCCCATCGTGCTGGCGCTGAAACGGATGATCGCGATGCGCGCCTATCAGCGCTCGATCCACGTCGAAGGCGTCGCCGATACGCGCGCCCTGGAAGAGATCGGCATGAGCGTGGACATGGCGCTGGAAATGTACCGTTATCTGGCCATCGCCAACTACGAAGACCGTTTCGTCATCCCCACCGGCCATCAGGAAGTCACGCTGGAAGACTTCTATGGCTTCCAGGGCCAGAACGGCTTCTCGTTCGGCAACGATTCCTCGCCCGGCATTTCGCCCAACTCGCTGTTCCCGGAACGGCGCAAGGAAACCGTGGAACCGCGCGACCCGGCCCCGGCCGCAGACGAACGTTGATTTGCAGCGCGTAGCTTGCGGCCGCGCACAAAGCGTGGCTGCAGGCCGACAGTCAGACACAGGAGAACACCATGTTTTACCAACTGATATCCAAATTACTCGACTACCCGAGCGCGGAATTGCTCGCCGCGTTGCCGGAGCTGGCCAGTGAAATCAAGCACGGCGCCGGCAGCCAATACGAAGCCGCCGAATGGGTGGTGCTGGACCGCTTCATCCATCATCTGGCCAGCCTCGACCCGACCGAGGCGCAGGCGGCCTATGTGCAGACCTTCGACCTGACGCCGGAACATGCCCTGCATCTGACCCATCACCTGTTCGGCGACGACAAGAACCGCGGCCCGGCTCTGATCGACCTGACCGAGTTCTACAAGGAATACGGTCTCGAAATGCGGGCCGCGGCCGCCAATGACGGCGGCAGCAACGAACTGCCGGACTACCTGCCGCTGGTGCTGGAATTCGCCGCGATGCTGGAAATGGAAGAAGCGCACATGTTCCTGTCGCAGTGGGCCAAGGTGCTGAATGTGCTCGCCGCCAATCTGGAAGAAGCGGGCAGCCCCTACGCCCCCCTCATCCGCCTCGTCGAACAACGCAGCCTGCTGGTCAAGGCTGCGGCCTGAAAGGAGTCAACATCATGGATCTGCATCAAATCTTCTTCGGGGTTTATCCCTATCTGTGTCTGGCGACCTTCGTGCTGGGAAGCTGGATCCGCTTCGACAACGAGCAATACACCTGGAAAAGCGATTCCAGCCAGTTGCTCTCCAAGCAGTACATGCGCTTCGCCAGCAACGTGTTCCATGTCGGCATACTCGGCATCTTCTTCGGCCATCTGGTCGGCCTGCTGACGCCGCATGCCGTGTTCCAGGCGATGGGCATCTCCGACATGGCGCACCAGGGCATCGCCATCTTCGCCGGCGGCATCTTCGGCCTGATGGTGATCCTGGGCGGCGTCATGCTGTGGCTGCGCCGACTGACCAACAAACGCGTGCGCGCCGCCAGCCGCTGGATGGATATCAACATCCTGGGCTGGCTGATCATGACCGCGCTGGTAGGCTTCTCCACCATCTTCTGGTCGATCGACCATGCCAGCCACGGCGATGCCACGGTGATGCTGCGTCTGGCCGAATGGGCGCAGAGCGTCGTCATGCTGCAGCCGAATCCGGAACTGCTGCGCAACGTGGATACCGTCTACAAGCTGCATATCTTCTTCGGCCTGTCGGTGTTCCTGTTCTTCCCGTTCACGCGTCTGGTCCATATCTGGAGCGCGCCGGTCGGCTATCTGTTCCGCGCCTACCAGATCGTGCGTGCGAAAAGGACGGCCTGAACCCGGGTCTGCCTGACTTTTATCAAACCGTTTTCCCGCCGCCGCGAGCATGCTGCTTCCCGCGCCCTCCTCTTGTCCCAGCTCAAGTGCGAGAAGCGTCGCGGCGGTCTTTTCTTCGCAAAACCAGTTACTCGGAGTCCGCCCATGCAATCCACATCCCACATGCCGAAGATCAACTACCGGGAAGATGCCGTCGGCACGACCAACCCCTATTCCATCTACACCTGCAAACTGCTGGTGGATGGTCAGGAAATCCTCACCGATCCCGAAGGCTACATCCTCGACATGGACGCCTGGAGCGAAGGTTTCGCCCGCGCGCAGGCCGAGAAGGAAGGTCTCACGCTGACCGATGAACACTGGCAGGTGATCCGCTTCATCCGCGCATATTACGAAGAACGCGGCGTCCAGGCGCAGGTGCGCGACATGGTCATGCATTTCCGCGAAACCTGGGGCCCGGAAAAGGGCAACAGCCGCTACCTGCACGACATCTTCCCGATGGGCGGCCCGCAGAAACAGGGCAACCGTGTCGCCGGCGTGCGCAAGACCAAAGGCGAACATTGATGCAACACCGATTCGAGCGCTTTCGGCGGAGATTGCGACAGCGTTTTCAATCAAGTTTCCATTTTTTCGTGGATATAATTGAAGACAAGAAGGTGTTGTTAGCCCTGATGCGAAACCAACCGGAAAAATGTCGAACCCACCCCTGCTTGAACTGATCTGTCCCGCCGGCAGCCTGCCGGCGTTGAAGGCCGCGGTCGATCACGGCGCCGATGGCGTCTATCTGGGGCTGAAGGACAACACCAATGCACGCAATTTTTCCGGTCTGAACTTCGACGAAAAATCGCTTGCGGAAGGCATCCGCTATGCCCACAGCCAGCGCCGCAAGGTGCTGATGGCGCTCAACACCTACCCGCAAGCGGCCACCTTGCCGCGTTGGCATCAAGCGGTGGATACCGCCGCCAGCCTCGGCGTCGATGCGATCATCCTGGCCGACCCCGGCCTGATGGCGTATGCCCGCAAGGTGCACCCGGAACTGCGCCTGCATCTGTCCGTGCAAGGCTCCGCCACCAGTTACGAAGCGGTCAATTTCTACCGCGAGCGCTTCGGCATCCAGCGCGCCGTGTTGCCGCGCGTGCTGTCGCTGGCGCAGGTGGAAAGCGTAATCCAGCACACCGACGCCGAGATCGAACTGTTCGGCTTCGGCGGCCTCTGCGTCATGGTCGAAGGCCGCTGCCTGTTGTCGTCCTATGCCTGCGGCGACTCGCCCAACACCTTCGGCGCCTGCTCCCCCGGCCATGCCGTGCGTTGGGAACAGACGCCGAAAGGCATGGAAACCCGGCTCAACGGCGTACTGATCGACCGCTATGCCGAGCACGAAAAAGCCGGCTATCCGACGCTGTGCAAGGGCCGCTTCGACGTGCAGGGCGAGACCTATTACGCGCTGGAGGAGCCGACCAGCCTGAACAGCATGGAAATGCTGCCGGAAATGGCGCGCTTAGGGATCGCCGCGATCAAGATCGAAGGCCGCCAACGCAGCCCGGCCTATGTCGCGCAAGTCACCCAGGTCTGGCGCGCCGCCATCGACGCGGTGAAACGCGCGCCGCAGGACTTCAAGCCGCAAGCGGCCTGGATGGCGCAACTGAACAAAGTGTCCGAGGGCAGCATGCATACCCTGGGCGCCTATTACCGGCCGTGGAAATAAGCCGCATGAAACTCGCCCTCGGTCCCCTGCTTTATTACTGGTCGCGCGAAGACACGCTTGCGTTCTATCAGCAAGCTGCCGCCTGGCCGCTGGACATCGTCTACCTGGGCGAAAGCGTCTGCTCGAAGCGGCATCTGCTGCGCCTGCCGGACTGGCTGGAACTGGCCGAACAACTCAGCGCCGCCGGCAAGGAAGTCGTACTTTCCAGCCAGACCCTGATCGAGTCGGAATCCGATCTGAAGGCGCTACGCAAACTGATCGCCGACGGCCGTTTCAAGGTGGAAGCCAACGAATGGGGCGCGGTGCGTCTGCTGGCCGAGGCTGGACGCGATTTCGTCGCCGGCCCGACCTTGAATGCCTACAACCCCGACACCTTGGCCCTGCTCGCCGAGCTGGGCGCCAGGCGTTGGGTGCCGCCGGTCGAGATGTCGCGCGACATGATCCAGGCGATGCTGGCGGCGGTATTGAAATCAACCCGGCTGGAAACCGAACTGTTCGGTTACGGCCGTTTGCCATTGGCCTTTTCGGCGCGCTGTTTCACGGCACGGCATTACAACCTGCAGAAAGACGACTGCCAGTTCCGCTGTCTGGATCATCCCGACGGACTCGTGCTGGCTTCGCGGGAAGGCGAAGATTTCCTTGCCATCAATGGCATTCAGACCCAATCCGCCAAAGTCATGAGCCTGGCGCACCGCTTCGATGAACTGAAAACGGTCGGCATCGACGTACTGCGCTTGTCGCCGCAGGCGAGAAACATGGCACGCGTAGTCGACCTGTTCCGCGCGCTGGCCGATGGCGGCATCGCACCGGCGCAAGCCCCTGCCCGACTCGACCGCTTGATGCCGGCTGCACCCTGCGACGGTTACTGGCTGGGCGAAGCAGGCATGGCCTATCACCCAGTCAACCCAGGAGTCTCGGCATGAAGCTGCCCGCCATCCCTTTTCCCAGCGTGTCATTCCCGCGCTCCCCGCGGCCTCTCAGCGACCTGATTTCCGCGCTGCCCGCCTGGCCTCTGGTCATGCCCACCTCGCACGCCTTCACCGTCGCCGCCAATCTGGCCGCCTGGCCGTCGCTGCGCGAGCTGGACTGGTCGCACATCTACACGCGCCGTTTCTGCGTGCAATTGCGCGACATCGGCCTGAAACTGCATTTTTCGCTGCATGCCGCGGGCTTTCGCGCCGAACCCAACGGTTTGGCGGATGTCACCTTCAGCGCGACCACGGCCGACTTTGCCCGTTTGGCGCTGCGCCTGGAAGATCCGGACACGCTGTTCTTCAATCGCCGGCTGCGGATCGAAGGCGATACCGATCTCGGCCTGACCGTGAAGAACATGCTCGATGCGGTGGAACTGGAAACCGCCGCCGCCGGCATGCCGCTCGGACTCGGACGCATCGTGCTGCAACTGCGCCGGCTCGCCATGCAAGCCTGACCAAAACCACGCTACAGGGAGACGAAATGAGCGACATCAGCCGCTATCTGAGCCGCGATCATAACCATTGCGACGATCTTTTCGCCGCTGCGGAAAATGCCGTCGCCAGCGCCGACTGGCAGAACGGGCAAACCCAATTCCAGGCTTTCGAGGCCGCCACGCTGCACCATTTCGCGCGCGAAGAATCGATATTGTTTCCCGCCTTCGAAACGCGCACCGGCATCAGCCACGGCCCCACCGCCGTCATGCGCAGCGAACACGCCGAAATGCGCGAGACCCTGCAGGCCATGCGCCAGTCGCTGGCCGAGCATGACGCGGCAGCCTACCTCGGCTTGGCCGAAACCTTGCTGATGCTGATGCGCCAGCACAATCTGAAGGAGGAGCAGATTCTCTATCCGATGGCCGATCAGGCCCTGGCCGATACGGCTGCCGAAATGGTGAGTCAGATGGAGTCGCTGCCGACGTGAAGAAAGGGCTGCTGGTCGATGCCCGCTGGTTGGAACCGCCCGAGCCGATGGAACGGGTGCTGGCGGCGCTTGATGAGTTGCACCCCGGTCAAGGCATTCGTTTTCTGATCCATCGCGAGCCGCTGCCGCTTTATGGCGTGCTGCAGCAGATGGGCTACCGCCACACCACGCATCTGATGGAAGACGGATGCTACGAGGTGCGGATCGAGCCGGAGCAGTGAGCGCCGCCGGCCTGTCCTACGAGCAAGCGCCGCCGTTCGCCGCGCCGCTGCGCTTGTTCCAGCTGGCCCCGGCATTTCTGCTGCTGGCCGCCTGCCTGGGCCTGGTGCAGCCGGATTGGCAGAGCAGCCGCTGGACGCCCGCCAGCCTCGCGCTGACGCATCTGATCACGCTCGGCTATCTCGCCGCGGTCATGCTCGGCGCACTGCTGCAACTCCTGCCGGTGGTGCTCGGCGCGCCGGTGCCGGCAGTGCGGCTGGTCGCCCGCCTCGGCCTGCTCGGCCTGGGCGGCGGCGCGCCCTGTCTGGCGTTCGGCTTTCTGCACGGCGAACCGCTCGGGTTCCATGCCGGCATGGCGCTGCTGTCGCTCGGCCTGGCGCCGTTCCTGGCCGCCGTCGCGATCAGCCTGATCCGGACCGCGGCCCCGCAGATCGCCTGGCCGATACGCCAGGCCGCACTTTCCCTGGCCGTCACGCTGACGCTGGGCATTGCCCTGGCCGGCGGACTGGCCGGTCTCTGGCCGCTTGCGGCAACCGCCGAACGGACTGCACTGCACGCAGCCTGGGGCCTGGTCGGCTGGGTGTTGCTCCTGGTCATCGGCGTGGCCTATCAAGTCGTCCCGATGTTGCAGATCACGCCTGCCTACCCGGCCCGGCTCAGCCGCTGGCTGACCTGGATCCTGCTGTGCGGGTTGCTGCTGCTTTCCAGCCCGCCGCTACCCGTTCTTGAACAAGCCGGCAACCTGCTCGGCACGTTGCTGATCGCCGCCGCCGGCATCGCGTTCGCCGTGGCCACCTTGCGGATACAGGCGCAACGCCGCCGCAAGATTCCGGATATCACGCTGAACTTTTGGCGTTTGGGCATGGCCTGCCTGCTCCTCACAGCCGCCTGTTTGCCGTTGTTGCGCTGGCTGCCGGCGGCGTGGGCAGGAAAGTGGACAGCCGCTGCCGAAATCAGCCTCGGCATCGCTTTTCTGCTTGGCTTCGCCGCTTCGGTGGTCAGCGGCATGCTGTACAAGATCGTGCCGTTTCTGGCCTGGTTCCACCTCAAGACCCAGACCGGAGCCCGGGTTGGCAGCCTGCCGAACATGAAGGAGATGATTCCGGAGGCGCGGACGCGCCTGCACTTTCGGCTGCATCTGGCGATGCTGGTCGCGCTGCTGCCGGCGCCCTTTCTGCCCGCGCCGGCCGCCATTCCGGGCCTGCTGCTGCTGGCTGCCAGCGCCATTCTGCAAGGGCTGAATCTGCGCCACGCCAAATGCCTGTTCCTGCGTTTCGGCGGCCACCTCGACTAACCGAATGGCGCGCCGCCGACTGCATGCCATCTTGCGCCCTCAGCGTGCGCCTGCCCGGCTGGACTGGATCGCCCGCAACGTCGCCAAGGCCGCCGGGTAGTCGTAGGCTTCAATCTGTCGGCTCAGCTGTTGCCCCGGCTCACCGAGGGCATGCTGAAGCTGGCCGCGGTGGGCAGCGAACACGCTATGTGAAACGGTGTCGTCAGCGGCGAGCAGCGACGCCAACTGTTCGAGCAGCGCGTCGACCCGGAGCGGGTCCGGCAGGGTCTCAAGCGCGGCCGGGAGCGCTTCCGCTCGAGGTTCGTCCGGTACCGCCGACGCCGCAACGAGGCTGGCGGCGCAGGGCAAGCGCAGCTCGAAGGTGCAGCCCTGCCCGGGCGCACTGCTCACCCGAATCTCGCCGCCCATGAGCTCGACCAGGCGCTGAGTCAGGGCCAGCCCGAGGCCGGTGCCGTTGAATTTGCGCTGCGTCGAGCCATCGGCCTGCTCGAACGCTTGGAACAGGCGCTGCCGCTGTGTCTCGCTGATGCCGATGCCGCTGTCCACAACCTGCAGAATCAAGGTCGCGGCCGCATAGCGTGCAGTCAGGACGATGCCGCCGGCCTCGGTGAACTTGACCGCGTTGTCGAGCAGGTTGGCCAACGCCTGCCGCAGCCGCACGCCGTCGGCGCGGCAGGCGCGCGGCAGTTCGGGTGCGAGCTCGATACGCAGCGCCAGCCCTTTCGCGTGCGCACTGGCCCGGATGCGGTCAACGCTCTCGGCGATCAGCGCGCGCACATCGATGTCGCCCGCCTCCAGGCTAAGCTTGCCGGCCTCGATCTGGGACAGATCCAGGATGTCGTTGACCATGCTCAGCAGTTGCCGACCGGCCTTGACGATACGGCCGAAGCGGTCGGCGTTCTTGCCGTCCTCGTTGTCGCGCAGGCCAATCTCGGCGAAGCCCAGCACCGCATTGAGCGGCGTGCGGATTTCGTGGCTCATGTTGGCCAGGAAAGCGTGCTTCAGCCGCGCCAGCCGCTCAGCCTCGAATTGGGCCGCCTTCTGGGCGCTGTTGTCGAAGAAGCTGACCACCGCGCCGACGATGTGTTCACCCTCCAGCATGGGATGCGAAGCGAAGGTGACCGGGATGGCGTGACCGTCGGCGTGCCAGAAGACGCCGTCGTCGTCGCGCACGAGCTTGCCGTCGCGCAGGCTTGAGGTCATCGGGCAATCCGCTTCCGGGAAAGGACGCCCGTCGGCACGGCTATGGTGGATGAGGCCATGCATGGAGCGCCCGATCACCGCGTCGGGCGCATAGCCGAGAAGCTTACAGGCGGCGGGGTTGATGAAGGTGGCGACGCCCTCTCGATCGACGCCATAGATGCCGTCGGCGCTGGAATCCAGAATCAGGCGAACGCGCGCCTCGGCCGCGGCCAGTTCGGCCGTGCGGCGCACCACCTGCTGTTCCAGGAGTTGGCGGTGCTGGGCCAGCTCGGCTTGCATCCGCTGGCGCTCGGTGATGTCCTCGAAGGCGACGACGGCGCCCAGAATGGCGCCGTCCTGCAGCATCGGGGCTACGGTCAAGCGTACCGGAACGTGCTTTCCGTTGCGGCGCTGGAAGGTGTCTTCAACCGCCCGCTTGACGCCGTCTCGAAGGGTGCGCTGGATTGGACATTCCGCGCGCGGATAGGGCGATCCGTCCGGCTTGCGGGAGTGGAACAGCCGATGCGTGTCCTGTCCGATCGCGTCCGCTTCGTCGAACCCCAGCATGGCGGCTGCAGAAGGGTTGATGAATATGCAGCGCTGCGCATTGTCGACGCCATAGACCCCTTCTCCCAGGCTGGAGAAGAGCAGCTGTTGCTGTGCGACCAGACGCTCGGTCGCCTGCAAGGACAGGCGCAGCGACGCTTCCGTGCGTTGCAGACGGCGGCCGCCCAGCCAAAGACCGGCCAGCCCCAGGACGCCGATGCCGACATGGCCCAGCAACAACCCCTGGTACTGGGCTTCGGCAATCAGAGCATACGGCGCGTAGGGCACCGCGACGCTGATTCCGCCGCGCACATCGCCGACCTTGTAGCCTTGTTTCAGATGGCATTTGAGGCAGGCCGCCTCGGTCGCCAACGGACGCATCAAGCGGAAATAGGGCTTGCCGCCCATGCGGGTCAATTCAAAGCGTTCTTTGGCCCCGGCCTCGAAGGCCAGCAGGGCCTGGCGTTCCCACTGATCAGCCTTGTTTTCCGGGCGCAAGGGTTTGAGGCTGGTGATATGGCCTTGTATGCCAAACCGCTCCGCGGCCAACTCGTAGACCTGGCGGGTCATGTAAGCCGGGTTGATCAGCGTCAAAGCCTGGCCGGAAAGGGTGTTGACGTCTCGTTCCGGCAAGAACGCGAGGTACGGGCTGGGCGGCGTTTTTTTTGTCGGTGGCACATACACCCCACCGTGCAGCGCGTTCCAGCGCCGGTACAGCACGTCCTTTTCGAAATGGGATTGGGCGGTCTCATGCGCCAGCTCAGCGACGTAGCGGTCGACGCGTTGCCAATTCCACAGCAAGGAGGCTGCCAGAAGCGCGCTCCAGGCAATCATCAGCACCCATACGAAGCGTGATTTCATCATCGCCGTTCAGGCTGCCAACTCGGGATGCCGTGCGAACGCCAACTGCAGCGTTTCAGCCGCGGCCAGAAAATCGAAGCGGACGATGCTTTCCTCAAGCTGTTTTCCGAGCGGGCCGAGTGCAGCGTTGAGCAAACTGGCGTTGGCTTCGTACAGGTTTTGCGCCTGCGTGTCGGATACCGCCACCAGGGGAGTCAGTTCCGCCAGCACGCGGCGTACCGCCGCCCATTCCACCGCGTCCGCGTGCAAGCTCGTCGCCATCTCCGGCAAAGCGGCGAGGATGGCCGCGGCCAGGGGCGGCAATTCGGCTTCCAGCGCGCCGAGCAGACTCTCGGTCTTCGCCGTCTCGCCGACCAGCCTGAACTCGCTTTCCAGTCTGGCGGCGAGATGGTGCACCGCCGTTGCTCCCAGGTTGCCGGCGACGCCCTTGAGCGCATGCACCCGTCGCCCGGCCGCTTCCATTTCGCTTCGCGAGAGCAGTTCGCGCAGCCTGCTCGTGTCATCGCCATGCTCGGCGGCAAAGCGCCGCAACAGGCGCAGATAGGCTGCCCGGTTGCCGCTCAGCGACTTCAGGCCCAGGCTCGCGTCGACACCGGCAAGAACCGGCAAACCGGCATCGGGCGGGAGAGGCGCCACGGACGCCGCGGCCTTATCCAATGGCGCGAACGGCGTCGCCGGCGGGCCGATATCGCTCGGATGCAGGCCCGGGAACAGGGCCGGAGATAAGCCCGAAGCTGCGCTCGACCGGCCGGGCTGCGGCAGCCACTCGAGCAGCGAGGCGAACAGCACCTCCGGATCGACCGGCTTGGCGACGAAGCCGTCCATGCCCGCCGCCTCGCACGCGCGGCGATCCGCGGCGAACGCGTTCGCCGTCATCGCCAGGATCGGGATGGCTGCCCGGCCCGGCAGCGCGCGAATCGCTTGCGTCGCCTCCAGCCCGTCCATGACCGGCATCTGGATGTCCATCAGGATCAGGTCGTAGGCTCGGGCGCTCGCCATTGCCACCGCCAGGCGGCCATCTTCGGCGGTGTCCACCGCCAGACCGACGCTGTGCAGCAGTTCCAGCGCGACTTCGCGGTTGATGGCGTTGTCTTCGGCAAGCAACAGGCGGGCGCCGGAATGCTGTTGGCGCAGCCGCACCTCGGCGTCGGTCAGGCGCGGCGGCCAATCGCTCGGCATGACGCCGTGGCCGCGGGCCAGGCGGGCGGTGAGCCAGAAGGTGCTGCCTTGCCCCGGCGTACTTTCGACACCGACCTCTCCGCCCATCAGTTCCGCCAGACGGCGGGTGATGGCCAGCCCGAGTCCGGTGCCGCCGTAATTGCGCGTGGTGGAGGCATCGGCCTGCTCGAAGGCCCGAAACAGCTGCGGAATCTTGTCGGCGGCGATGCCGATGCCGTTGTCTTCGATCTCGAAGCGCAAATGCAGATCGTCGCCGCTGACCTCAAGCAGCTTGGCGCGCAGCACGATCTTGCCCCGCGCCGTGAACTTGACGGCGTTGCAGGCATAGTTGAGCAAGGCCTGGCGCAGCCGGGTGGGGTCGCCGCGCAGCCAGTGGGGCACGGAATCACAGTCCATCTCGACAGTCAGATTCTTGGCCCGGGCCGACTCGCCGATCAGGGAGCGGATGTTGTCAAGGATGACCGAAAGGTGAAAGTCCGTGTTTTCCAGTTGTAGGTGGCCGGCCTCGATCTTGGAGATGTCGAGGATGTCGTTGATGATGGAAAGGAGATGCTGGCCGGCGACGTCGATCTTGTTCAGCTGCCCCGACTGCTCCTGGGTTGCGCCGGCGCGGCGCATCAAATGAGTCAGGCCGATGATGGCGTTCATCGGCGTCCTGATCTCATGGCTCATGTTGGCCAGGAAGACGCTCTTGGCCCGGTTGGCCGCCTCAGCCCGTGCGCGCGCTTCGGCCAGTTCCACCGTGCGATGCCTGACGAGCTCCTCGAGGTGTTGCCGATATTGGTCGAGTTCCTCTGCGAGACGCTTCTTCTCGCTGATGTCCTCCTTGATCGCCAGGTAATGGGTGATGCGGCCGTCGGCCTGGCGGATCGGCACGATGTTCGCCCATTCGGTGTATTCGCTGCCATCCTTGCGCCGGTTGGATAGCTCGCCTTGCCAAGGCTGACCGCGGCTCAGCGCCTCCCAGAGCGCCGCGTAGCTGTCCCTCGACGTCTTGCCGGACTGCAGAATGCGCGGATTTCGGCCGATCAACTCGTCGCGGCCATAGCCGGTAGTGCGCAGAAAAGTCGCGTTGACATATTCGATGTCGCCGTCGAGATCGGTGATGACGATGCTTTCCGGGCTTTGCTCCACCGCCAGGGAAAGCTTGCCGATCAGTTCCTCGGCGCGCTTGCGCGCAGTATTGTCGCGAATGTTGCACTGGATCACCTTGGCGTGATCCACCAGATAAACGTTGCTGACGAACTCGACCTCGATTTGTTTTCCGGTCGAGGTGGTCAAGGGCAGGTCATCGTAACGGGTGTATTCCTGCTGCTGCAGTTGTTGAAAACTCGCTTTGCTTTCCGCCAGTTGGCCGAAGGCGCCCAGGTCCCATATAGCCTTTCCAAGCAATTCATCGCGGGTATAGCCGAGTTTCTCCAAGATGTACGGATTGGCGTCCTGAACCAGGCCGGTTTCGGCGTCCAGTATCAAGATGCCGTCCTTGGCGGCTTCAAACAGGCGCCGGTAGCGCAACTCGGAATCGCGTATCCGGTCCTCGGCCGCCTTGCGCGCACGGATGCCGTTCTCCATCGACAGCGCATAGTCCACGGCATGCGGCAAGCGCTTGAGATTGTCCTTCAGGACATAATCCTTGGCGCCGGCCTTGAGCAGCTCCGCCACCGCATCGTCAGCCAGCGCGCCGGTGACCATGACCACAGGAATTTCAGGCCGACGTTCGTGCACCAGCAGTATGGCCTGGTGGCCGTTGCAGGTCGGCAGATTGAAGTCGGCCAGGATCAGGTCAGGCCGGAAGCGCTCCAGGGCATCCAGCAGGGCCGCCAAATGCGCGACGCGCAATGACTCGAATTCGAATCCCGCCTGGCGCAGCGTTAGTTCATTCAATTCCGCGTCAGCGGGGCTGGCATCAAGCAGCAGGATGCGCAGCGGGGCGCGGATGGCTGTGGTCGGATACCCGCCGACGCTCGGTCGCCTTGCCTGCATTTCTTCAGCCCGCTGCGTCGGCGTAGCTTTCGGCAATCGCGACGAAGCGATCGTAGGTGGCGAGAAAGGCGTCCACCACGTCCGGATCGAAATGGCTGCCGCGGCCCTGAACGACGATCTCGCGCGCCTGATCATAGTGCAGCGCCGGCTTGTAAACGCGCTTCGATATCAGGGCATCGAACACGTCGGCCACCGCCATCAAGCGGGCGGAGACCGGGATGGCTTCGCCCGCAAGGCCGTCCGGGTAGCCGCTGGCGTCCCATTTCTCGTGGTGCCAACGGGCGATCTCTTTGGCCACGACAAGAAAATCCACCTGGCTGTTGATGCTGCGTTCAGCCTTCTCAATGGCATCCGCGCCCAGGGTGGTATGGGTCTGCATGATGCGCCATTCCTCGGGTGTCAGTTTGCCCGGCTTGAGCAGGACATGGTCGGGGATGCCGACCTTGCCGATGTCGTGCAAAGGCGCCGACCGGGTCAACAGTAGGATGGCGTGACCGCTGAGCGCACCGCGAAAGCGCGGGTGGTCTCGCAACGCCATGGCCAGTTCATGCACATACTGCTGGGTGCGGTGGATATGGTTGCCGGTTTCCGGATCGCGCGTCTCGGCCAGATAGCCCAGCGCGTGAATGCTGACCTCTTGAATGGCCTGGTTCTCCGCCATGCGCCGCGCCACTTCAATTTCCAGCCAGGCGTTCTGGTTTTTCAACCGGTCGCGCGACTGTTTGAGCTCCAGCTGGGTGCGCACCCGCGCCAGGACGATCAAGGGCTTGACCGGCTTGGCGATATAGTCGACTGCGCCGAGCGCCAGGCCCAGTTCCTCGTCGGCCGTGTCGCTCAGGGCGGTGACGAAGATGACCGGAATATCGCGAGTGGCCGGGTTCTCGCGCAGGCGGGCCAGCACCGTGTAGCCATCCATGGCGGGCATCATCACGTCGAGCAGGATCAGGTCCGGCACCGGATCCGCAACGGCGGACTCCAAGGCCCTTGCCCCTGAATTGGCGGCCCGAACCCGGTAATGCGGCTGCAACACGCCGGCCAGAACCGACAGGTTGGCCGGTTCGTCATCGACGATCATCAATGTGGCTCTGGGCCGCAGCTCTTTCGGCGGACTCAGTGAAGGGATTTCGGAAACGGCAGGACGATTAAACACAGCACAACCTCCCCGGAAATAGCTTTTGTTCGTTTTTATTCCGCGCTGTTTCGCGCGTGTATGCCGATCAATATCGGCGCGTCCTCAGCTTACCCTTATTTGTAGTCGCAATTCCATGCCGCTTCTTCTCGTCAATCCGTGAAAAAACCGCTTCCACGCACGTCCTTCGACAGGCCGTTCCGGCTGCCTGATCGGCCTGGGTCAGGACCAGACGCCCGCCGCGACCAGCAGCGCAATGACGCCGACGATCACGGCGCAGACGCTGAGCAGCAATACCGCGCCCGCCGCACTGTCTTTGGCGGCCTTGACGGCAGGGTGCTGTGCGGGCTGCACCAGGTCGCTGAGCGCCTCTAGAGCCGTATTGAACAGCTCAGCCGCCAAGACCAGAAAAGCGAGCGTCATGCATAGCGCCCACCATACAGCGGAGGCCTGCAACAGCAGCAGCGCGAGCGGCAACGCGGCGGCGAAACCGATCTGCGTGCGGAAGCTGCGCTCGTTGCGCCACGCCGCGGCGATACCCGCCCAGGCAAAGCCGATTCGGTGTCGTAGGCTTTTGTTCTTCATGAGTGTTCTCCGGTTGCTGGAACGGCAGCATGCCGCCAACTTGCACGATAGCCGCATGCACGACTTGCACGCGCATGAAGCGCGAGATATTCAACGGCTCGCCTAACCGTGGCAACGCCCACCCTGCCAAAAGTCAAGGCGTAAGGCTGCGCCAGAAACTACAGTGGCATCTCCCATTTTTCCATTGAGCAAGCGCATGGCTTTTCCCGATTTTTTTGAGCGAGTCCCCGCCCTGACGCTGCGCGACCCGTTGGCCGATACGCTGGGAGCGGCGGCCGATGGCGTCATCGAATACCGCTACGCCGATGCCGTTAAGCTGGCCGGACATTCCTGTCCGACCGTAGCCGGAGCCTGGCTGATGGCGAGCCGGGCGCTGGCTGCGCTGTATCCGGATGATCTGCCTGAACGCGGCAACATCCGCGTCGAACTGCGCGCGCCGCAGGATGCCGGCACCGCCGGGGTCGTTGGCGCCGTGCTTGGCTTGATCACCGGCGCGGCGGGCGACGGCGGCTTCAAGGGGCTCGGCGGTCGATTCGTACGCCGCGATCTGCTCAGATTCGGCGTCGCACTGGCAGCGGAAGCGTGCTTTACGCGGCTCGATAACGGCCGCGCGGTGCTGGTCGATTACCACCCCGAAGCCGCACCGCCCGCGGCGGCCATGCCGCCGTTGATGGGCCGAGTGGCGGGCGGCGTCGCCGATGAACAGGAACGGGCTCAGTTCGCCCGGCTCTGGCAGGAGCGGGTGGAGCGGATTCTGCTGCAGCAAGACCCGGCTTTGCTGGTGGTGCGCATGGCGCCCCAATGACTTTGGCGGCTGCCTGCGCTACAACGCCCCGCCCGCCTAGCCTTGCCGCTACTTGGGTGCAGGCAACCCCGGCAAGGGCAGGGTTTCCGGCTGCCAAGTCACCTTGCAGTCTTGCTCGTATGCCGACGCACTCAAGTCGGCACCCGGGCCGATCGGGCGCTCGCGCACTTCGCAGTCGAGCATGATCGGCAAGGGGCCGGGACAGTCGCAGCGGTAGCGATCCACCGTGGTCAAGTGCTTGACGGAAATGCCTTTTTCCCGCTCCAGCCGCAGCAAGCGATCGACCAGACTGCCCTTTTTCGCGCGTGGCTCACCCTGATTGATGCGTTCGAAATACAACGCGCGGGGTTCGTAACCATTGCGAACCCGCACCGGGTTTTCGTACAGCTCCACCGTGCGCGCTTCGCCCAGCAACGTGCCGCCGCTGGCCGGATCACCGTAACGGGTATGGCCGAGTTCATGCGAAATGATCGCAAACGGGTCGACCAGTTCGTGGCTGGATGGGAACTGACATTTGAAGCCGGCATCGCCCAGACCGATCGCGCCGGGATGCGCCATCGCACCTGGACCGGCATAGCCGGAGAATTTGAACACCTGTGCATCACCGGCAAACAGCGCGGTTTCGGTGAGGCGGCCGGTCAGCAATTTCGACAACGGCGGCGAGCGGCGTTGTTTTAAGGAACGCTGCCACAAAACCGGGTCGTATTGCAGATATCCCTTGTTGAACAGACGCAAGCTGTCGTCGGCGATCTCGCGCAGCCAGACTGCGCCGGCATCGCTCATCGCGAAGCGTTCCAGCAAAGCCCGTTGCGGCGCGGCCAAAGGCAAGCCCAACGGGTGCGCCTCGCCTTTACGCGCCATATTGATACGCAGCGCGAGCGCGAAATGTTCGGCACGGCGGGCGTTTTCCTCGGCGCTATCGCGCGGCGCTTGCGCCAGACGGCCAACCCTGGGCGTGCCGTCGGGCGCGCAAGTCAAGACGATTTCCCCGCCGGCTTGCCAGGCTGAAGCGAACTCGCGCGTCAGATCGACTGGCTGGCGCGCCGGCGACGGCAGCGTAAAACCCGTCGGCGTGGGCGGACAGGCGTGCAGCGACGGGCTGAACAAAAACCCGGCGCTGGCCAACAGGGCTAGCCGAGCATACCGGGACGCCCGCCTATGCAAGGCTACCCCGCCTTGCCATCGATCCGCGGCCGCCAGGTCATTGGGGCGTATTTCCATGCCCATCCGCCGAATGCGACCAACCAAAACAGGCCTGCCACGGATACGAGCCGATCCGGCAATACGCCCTGCGAGACCTCCGGCAACATACGCAGCAACGCCACCCCCTGGACCAGCCAGAACAGCCACCAGGTCGCCGCATCCGCCTGCAAGGCACGACCGGAGTGGCCGAGCGTGACGCGGGTCGCCATGCCGATCAACATGGCGCCGAAAAAAGCGATGCCCAAGGCATGCAGCGGCGCCTGCCCGGCCGACCAGGCCAGGCCAAGGAATCCCGCCAGACTGTTCAGCCCATACAGCGCGAACGCCGCGCCGGCCCACAAAAATGCGACATGCAGCACGGCCAGCAAACGCACCTGAAAACCGCGCCGGAAGCCCCAACGCGCCGAAAACCAGAACGCCATCGCCGCCAGCGGCAGATCGACCAGCCAAGCCAGCTCGCCATATCCCGCGGTCACCAGTCCGGCATGGCTCAGGCAGGCCGCCCACATCGCCCAGAGCAGCGCAAAGGGCCGGATCAAGACGTAATTGCTGACGATGCGGCTGGTGAAGAAAGGAATCATGCGATGGCAGACCGTCAGAAACAGCGGAACCAGCCCTCCCCAGATGCCGAGTTCAAGGCCGGGTTGCAGCCAGTCCAGACGATCGAGCAGCAGCCCGGCCAGCATCAACGCCTCGCCGGCCGCGCCCAATACCAACGCCGCCCAGACCGCCCAGGCGTGACGCGGGTCGGCGTCCTTGGCGGCGCGCAAGGTCGCCAGCAAAGCCTGCAACGCCACGCTCCAGCCGAGCAGATGCAACGCCATGCCCGCCACGCTCTGGCCGAAGTAAAGCAAAACCGTGCCGCTGCTGAGGCCCAAAGCCGTCAATAGATAGGCAGGCCGCGCGATGCCCGGTCCGCTCAGCCAGTTGGGGGCGGCAGTGAACAGAAAACCGAACACGAAAAAGGGAAAAAACCCGTACACCATCAGCCAGCCATGCAGCAAGGGCGCCGGCAAACCGGCGCTGACCAGACCATCGCCCCCCGCTAATCGACTCTCCAGATCAAGCAGCCACCACAACATGGCCAGCACGCCTTGAATGAAGCCCGGCAAAAACAGAACACGATGCGGCGCAGCGCTGTACACGGTAAAGATTTTGGGCATGGGAAGGCGGGACTAAGACAGGGGGAGTGATGCTACTCAAGCTGAGTAAGGCGGCCTTGATGAACATCAACGGAGACCGGAATCAGAACGAATGCCCGCTGCTTCCGCCATTGCTGCGCGCAAAGCGGACGCTTCCCTCGGTGATGGGCATGCGGCCAAGGGAACGTCACCAACCAATCAGTTTCCGCCGCCCGACTGTCGCATCATCATTTCCATCATCATCTGCATCATGTCCATGCGTTTTTCCAGCGCATCCAGACGCTGATCATTCGCACCGGCATGCATAGCGCATTTATAGTGCCCGCCCATCATGCAAGGTTTGCCAGGCCCTTGCGTTCTACCGACCTGCTTGCAGTTTTCTCCCTGCATGCCCATGCCCATGCCGGGCATTGCTGCAGGTGAATCCTGATCGGCCGCCGCACCCTTCATGGTTTTGCACTTGCTTGGATCTTGATCACCACGCATATCCCGCATCAGATCCTGCATTGAGGACATCGGCTGCGCGGCAGCGGCTTCAGTCGAAACGCCGGTTTCAGCGGCCGTTGCCTGGATCGGCAGCGAGAATATGAGAGCGAGGAGAAAGGTCAGGCCGGTTTTATGAGAGAGGTTCATGTGTTGCTCCTTGATTTGATTTGAAAGCACCACTCATATCGGCGGCACGCGTATTGGTGTGCGGAAACGACGCGAAGTTCAAACAATACGCTGGCGACCTTCGCCGTCGTCATTATTCGACAGCCGTGTTTCGACGAGGCGACTTTCCTGGTTCAATGCAGCACTTTTTGTGCGAAGAGACGGAATCGCGCTAGTTCACGGCTAAATGAGCCGTCATGCTGGCGCTCGATTGCAGCGCGCAAGTTCATCTCTAGGGTGTGAATAGATGGCCGTTTTACCCAACTGGATCTACGAACCCCTCCCCTATGTTTACACAGGTGTCGGGGCCGTGGCGACACTCAGCCTTGATAGCCTGATCGGCTGGAGCAGCGGCGTCTTGTTGATTACCGCCGGCATCGTGGTCGGCTATCAACGCTACGAATACCGTCGCTTTCAAAAGCAGCGCCAAGACCGACAGGACTGGCTGCAGGAACAGAGCCGCAAGAAGAAAACCGAGAGACAGGCCTGGCTAAAGCAACAGGCACAGCAGTTACGCGAGGACATCGAGCGGAAAAAGGATGATTTCTAACCGCTTCGCGTCGACCACCTGCCACACAGCACTTCTGCCCGTTAGCATCGCCTGCCCTAAATATCACCGGCCTTATGCGTATCGAACACCTCCGCCAGCGCCTGCGTCAGCTGGGCGCCAAACCTTGCCACGAACAGCGCGTGTTGCGCGCCTGGACGCAAGTGCGCTCCCTGGATACGCACCACCGCCGTGCAGAAGACTTCCTGCCGCTGGCGGTGCGTAATGCCTTGCCGGCTTTGGCCAGCGAGTTGAACGGGCTGGCGCGTCTGCAATCCGAGCATCCCGGCGAAGATGGCTCCGCTCGCTTGCTGGTTGCGCTGGCGGATGGCCAGACCGTGGAAAGCGTACTACTTCCGCGTGATGGACTATGCGTCTCGACTCAGGTTGGCTGTGCGGTGGGCTGTCTGTTCTGCATGACCGGCCAGAGCGGGCTGATTCGCCAGCTTGGCAGCGCCGAGATCGTCGCGCAGGTCGCACTGGCGCGCACGCTGCGCAAGGTCGGCAGAGTCGTATTCATGGGCATGGGAGAGCCGGCGCACAATTTGGACAACGTACTCGAAGCGATTGATCTACTCGGCACCAGCGGCGCAATCGGACACAAGAATCTGGTTTTCTCAACGGTCGGCGACCGGCGTGTATTCGAGCGCCTGCCCAGCGGCGTCGTAAAGCCTGCTCTAGCGCTGTCGCTGCATACCACGCGCGCCGACCTGCGCGCGCAACTGCTCCCCAAAGCACAGCATATCGAGCCGGAAGAACTGGTTGAACTCGGCGAACAGTACGCCCGCACGACCGGCTATCCGATCCAGTATCAGTGGACTCTGCTGGCGGGTATCAATGACAGCGACGAAGAAGTCGACGGCATCATCAAGCTGCTCGCCGGCAAGTACGCGATGATGAATTTCATCCCTTACAACAGCAACGAAGGGCTCGGTTTTCAGCGCCCGGCATGGGAACGCGCCTCTGCGATGGCGGGCCGCCTGCATCAGCGCGGCATCCTGACCCGACTGCGGAATTCGGCGGGTCAGGACGTCGATGGCGGCTGCGGCCAATTACGCGCGCGCGCGGCGATGCTGAATGCAAAGACCTCTTCAGGACGATCAAGCCATGCATCGATCCCTGGCGACACTTGACGAATTCCCCTGAGGATGTTTTAAGTCTTTTCGCCCTGAAACCATTGCAGGGCAGCCCCTAATTTTCCGGGCCTAGTCGGATCAAAGGACATAAAAATCCTGTCGCAATTATTCGAATATAAAAATATACTTATATACATTGTGCAAGGTCGGAAACACGGTAATCGCAATCGCGCAATCAACCAGGAGAAGAGCATGTTAAAGGCAATAGTGGGTTTTATCGTCGGAATCGTCGTCGTCGCAGTGACTGGCTGGATGATGATGCCGCACATGATGTTTAAGGAACGCGTCAGCCCCTACGGCATGGAAGAGACGGTTGCCCGCATCCAGCACAACATCCAGAACACAGGCAACGGTTGGGCGCTGTCCGGTCTGCGCAATCCGGCCAAGGCCGTGCAAACAGACGGTGGCAACGTACTGCCGGTGTTGATGATCGAAGCCTGCAGCACGAACTACTCCAAACCCATTCTGAAAGAAGACACGGTTCGCTTTCTGTCCATCCTGATGCCGTGCAAGATTTCGATCTACAAAAAGAACGACGGCAAGGTCTACATCGGCACCATGAACGCCGGCCTGATGGGCAAGATGTTTGGTCCGTTGGTGGGCGAGGTGATGGGCAAGGTTGCGGCCGACCAGCAAAAGTTTCTCCATTTCGAACCCAATACACCGGCGCCTAAGATGATCCTGCCGAGCGCACCGAGCAGCGGCGGCGGCCAGGGCGGCGGCGGCGGCGGTTGCTGAACATGACCGAATCGATACGAGGAGCCGTCATGTCACTTAGCACAACACTTCGATCTCTGGCGTTGACCCTGTTGCTGGCATCGAGCGCACACGCCAGCACCGCACCGGCTGCAGCGCCCGTTCAATCCGCGCCGAAAGCGGCTACCCACTCCACCGCTGACCACAGCAAATTCGAAGCGCTGAAAAAGCCCTTCACCAGCGGCCCCGAGGTCACTCAAGCCTGCCTCACCTGCCACACAGAGGCCGCCAAGCAGGTGCAGAAAACCAAGCATTGGACCTGGGAATTTCTCAATCCCGAGACCAAGCAACGCCTCGGCAAGAAGAACGTCATCAACAATTTCTGCACCGCCGTGCCGTCCAACTACGAGTTCTGCACCGCCTGCCACGTCGGCTATGGCTGGAAGGACGAAAAGTTTGATTTCAACGCGCAGGAAAATGTCGATTGCCTGGTTTGCCATGACACCACCGGCAGTTACCGCAAGCTGCCTGGAATGGCCGGCCATCCGCCCTACCAGGACGTGGAGTTCCCGCCCAAGTCCGGCAAGATCGTAAAAGCGACGAACCTGGGCGAGGTCGCGCGCAATGTCGGCAAATCCAGCCGGGCCACCTGCGGCGCCTGCCATTTTTATGGCGGCGGCGGCGATGCCGTAAAGCACGGCGACCTGGATAGCACGCTGAAAAATCCGGGCAAATACCTCGACGTTCACATGGCCAAGGATGGGCTCAACTTCACCTGCGGCTCCTGCCACGCCACTTCCGGCCATGACGTACCGGGCAGCCGTTATGCCCCGACCGCCACGGACGACAAGCAAGGCGCCCACATGCGCGGCAAGAAAGACGCCAACCCGTCCACTTGCCAGGCTTGCCATGGCACTCGTCCGCACTCCGCGAAGGTTTCCAAGCTCAACGACCATACCGACAAGATCGCCTGCCAGACCTGCCATATTCCGGAATTCGCGCGTGGCGGCGTTCCGACCAAGATGAGCTGGGACTGGTCCACCGCCGGCAAACTCGACAAGGACGGCAAACCGTTCAAGCTGAAGGACAGCATCGGCCACGATGCCTACGACAGCAAGAAAGGCGACTTCAAGTATGAAGACAACGTCATTCCGGAGTACATCTGGTTCAACGGCAAAGTGAATTACACGCTGCGGGAAACCAAACTCGACCCGAACCAAGTGATCAAGATCAACAGTTTCGAAGGCAGCCCGAACGACGGCAAGTCCAAGATCTGGCCGGTCAAGATCTTCCGCGGCAAGCAGCCGTACGACATCGGCAACAACCAGTTGTTGGTATTCCACACCTACGGCAAGGACGACAGCGCGCTTTGGTCCAACTTCAACTGGGATAAAGCCATCGAATTCGGCATGAAGGAAATCGGCGCCGAATACAGCGGCAAATTCGGCTTCGTCGCCACGGAAATGGCCTGGCCGATCACCCACATGGTCGCGCCTAAGAGCGACGCTCTCACCTGTCAGCAGTGCCACGGCGCTAATGGCCGCCTCGACAAGGTGCCCGGTCTCTATATGCCCGGCCGCGACGCCAACCCGTGGCTTAACAAGATTGGTTGGGGGATCGTCCTGCTTACCCTGCTCGGCGTCATCGTGCATGGTGGTTTGCGCATCGTCATGGCCCGCAGCAACAAGCAACACTAAGGAGTAACGAAAATGAGCGAAAGCATTTATGTCTTCAAGCGCTTCGAACGCTTCTGGCACTGGTCGCAGGCGTTGTTGATCATCACCCTGATGCTGACCGGTTTTGAAATCCACGGCGCCTACGGGCTGTTCGGCTTCGGCCAAGCGGTGACGATACACACGGTCGCCGCCTGGGCGCTGGTGACTCTGTGGGTGTTCGCCATCTTCTGGCACTTCACCACCGGCGAGTGGAAGCAATACATCCCCACGCTCGACAAGGTGGACGCCATGATCAAGTACTACTTGATCGGCATCTTCACGCACGCGCCGCACCCGTTCAAACAGACCGTGCTGACCAAGCACAACCCGCTGCAACGATTGGCCTATCTGGGTTTCTGGTTGGTGATGTCGCCGATCATCTGGTTCTCCGGCTGGTTCTATCTGTTCTATGCCGACTGGGCCGCCTGGGGCGTCGATCAGTACCTGTCGCTGGAATGGGTCGCGTTCTTCCATACGGTCGGCGCGTTCATGATCCTGGCCTTCTTCATCATCCATGTGTACCTCACCACCACCGGCCATACCGTCACCTCACATATCAGGGCGATGATCACCGGCTGGGAAAAAGTGGATTAAAGCGCAACTTCGGATCGGCCCGGCCAGCCTGGGCTCGATCCGGAACGCTGCACTTCTTCCTGGTCTGCGCGCTGCCATGCAGTACGCAGACCAGGAAGCACATTTCAAGCCGGGTGCATCGCCCAGCCGTCTTCTCGCACGCGCTCCTCGCGGCAAAAATCTCAGACTGAGACTGACCTGAAACGCCCACAACTGGGTGGTTGCAGTTGGACGGCTCGTCGTGACCGCGCGAACATGGAACGAATGTGCGACGCAGTAGTCATGGAATCCTTCGGCAGCAGGCTGATGGATAATCCGGGCTGCCGCTCCCCTGGCAAATAGCCGAATTCCAGGGACGAACTGCCACACCGGCCACCCCGAGTTCAAACTGATAGGAGCACACATGTACGGATTTTCGATCACGCTAAACACCCCCTTCGACACTGCGGTTCAGAAAGTGACTGAAGCGCTCAAGACGGAAGGCTTCGGCATCCTCACCGATATCGACGTCCAGGCCACCATGAAGGCCAAGTTGGGTATCGACGGACGGCCTTACCGCATCCTGGGTGCCTGCAACCCGCCGCTTGCCCACCAGGCCATCACTGCCGAGCCGGACATCGGTCTGCTGTTGCCCTGCAACGTCGTAGTGCGCGAAGCGGATGACGGCGTAGTCGTCGCCTTCATGGACCCCGCCGCCGTTCTGAAACTGGTCGACCGGCCGGAAGTGCACGAATTGGGCAAGGAAGTGCGTTCGCGTCTGGAACGCATCCGCGACAGCCTCAAGGGCTAAGGTCTTGGCCGGCAACCGGCCAAGACAAGGAAGTGATCGCGCTCAGTCCGGTCGCGGCACGGTGCGCTGCGTATTGAAATGAGGCGAGGCGCGGCCTGCGCTTTACGGCAACAGCAACTGGAACACTGCGCCGGATTCGTTGCTGAGGCGCAGCTCGCCGCGGCGGCCCTGATTGACGTGAGTCTGCGCAATCAGCCTGGCGAATTGCAGGCCCAGTCCGGTTCCGCCCAGATGGTGCGGGGCTTCGGCGGCGAAGCCGGCCAGTATGGCTGCGGGGTAGCCGGCGGAGTCGTCGCGCACCGACAGCGCCAAGCGGCCCTGATCCACGTCCGCCTCGATCCATAGCGTGCTGTGCGCATAGGTCAGGGAATTGTGGATGGCGTTGATCAGCGCCATTTCGATCAACGTACGGTCGAAGAAGGCGACGGCGGGCACCGCCTCGGCGATGCGGGTGTGCACGGCAAGACGGCCGCGCGCCAGGGCGGCGGCGGTGTCGGCCAGTTCGCGCACCAGATCTTCCGGCGAATAGGCGTCGATCATCGGCGTAATCTGGCCATTGGCGGCTTTGTAGATCAGCAGCGCCTGCTGCAGACGGTCGACCACCCGCTGGCAGAGCAGTCGGGCGTCATCAACCACCGCATCATGGATGGGCTCGCCCTGGATGGGGATGCGGTCGATGGTCATCGCCAGCAAGCCGAGGTGATTCTTGAGTTCGTGTATCAATGTGGCGTAGAGGTCGCGAGTGTCGTAGCTCATGACGTGGCTTTCCGGCGTATGCCGTACTTGTTTTCGATTTCCTTCATATGCAGGCGCAAGCCGGCGATCCGGCTGTGGCCGGGTGACTGGCGCTCGGCCTCGCCGAGACGGCGGCGGGCTTCTTCGAGCAAGGCTTCATCCATGCCTTGCTGATCCAGGCATTTCAGGATCACCCAAACCGCATTCAAGATGATGCGCGGGTTGTGCGGCGCTTCTTCGCAGGCGGAGAGCAGTTTTTCGACGGCCTGTTGGAAATCGCCCTTCTGCGCCAGCATGACGCCGTCGTTATTGAGTTTGCGTACATCCGCCGTCGCCGCTTTGAGCAGCGATGCGCCGGCCTCCTCCCGCCCCGCCGCGAGGTAGATCTGTTTGGCCTTGTTGAGCAGGGTTTCACTGTCGTGGGCATTGCGCGCCACTTCCCCGATGATCTGGTCGGCCGCTTCATGTTCGCCGTCGGCCATATAGGTTGCCGCCATTTGCAACAGCAGCGGCGCTTCCGCATGGGCGCCGTCGGCGCGCAGGCGAGCGGCTTCTTGCAGAAACTTCGCCGATTCCGCGGGACGCCCGGATTGCTGCTGCGCCACGCTTTGCACGACGGCCATCACGAGCTGGCCATCGAGGCTGGCCTGCAGGGTATGTTTGGCATTTTTCAGCGTCTCGGCGACGGCTTTCAGATCCCCCTGTTCGAGCTGAACCTGACATAAATTGCCGTAGTCCGCCGGAGTCACGAAGACCGAGTGGCGTCCTTTTTCCAACGCCGCGGCATATGCATTGCGGGCGCATTCGAGATCGCCGTTGGCATGTGCGACTTCGCCCAGCTTCTGCTGCCGACGCACCGTTTTGCCGGAAATGCCGACGGCCTGCTGCAGCGCCGCCTGGGCGCCGGCGCTGTCCTTATTGGCCAGGCGGACATTCGCCAACAGATCGTAGGCGGCCACCATCTCAGGCGCCAGTTCCAGCACGTCGCGCAGCTCTTCCTCCGCCTCGGCATCCTTTTGCTGCATATGCAGCGACTTGGCCAAACCGAGACGGGCCCAGGGAATCGCGCGCATGTTGATGATCTGCTTGTACAGCGCTTCCGCCTCTTCGAAGCGTCCCATCAGATTGAGCAACTCGCCCTTGAAACGCAGGGCGTCGACCAGGTATTTGGGCTTGCTGGTGATCAGACGATCGCAGCCGGCCATCGCCGCTTCCAGGCGGTGCTCGGCGTAATCGCTGTAAATCTCCTTGAAGGCCAGCTTGCGCAACAAAATGCCCTCCAGCCGGTTGCGCAGCATTTCCGCATTGAATGGCTTGATCATGTAGTCGTCGGGCGCCAGTTCCGCCGTGGCGGCGACCTTTTCGTAGATCGACTCGGCGGTGACCATGATGAACACGGTCTCAAGCTGGATCATTCCGCGATGGCGCAGCTCCTCCAGCAACTGCTGGCCGTCGCGGCCGTCGCCCAGATTGAAGTCGCACAAAATGAAATCGAATACGTTGTTCTTGATGCGCGTGATCGCCTCGGCGGCGGAAGCGGCCATCTGAATCTTGGTGACGCCGAAATTGGACAGCGTCAGTTTCAGCGCGCTGCGCATGCCGGGGTAGTCGTCGATTACCAGCGCGCGCAAGGCGGCGTAGTTCACCACTTCATCGTTGCTTCGAGTTGTCTCGCCCCACACCACAATTGCTCTCCTTGCACCGGCCGGTACGTTGGACTACCAGATCATTGCTTAAGTTATCGGCATTATCAAACCGATCTGTAGCCGCTCTCCTTTATGAACTTGCGCGCCGACGACGCAACAAAGCAATGGCCGAATTAAAGACTTCCAACGGCGAACCGATATTGCCTCAACTACAACAGCCACGATGGATGGGTCATGTCGCTCCCCCTGGATCGAGAAGAAATCCAGCATCTGACCGAGGAACTGGAAGTCATCATTGCGGCCCATCTGGCCTGGTTCAAACAGATCAACCGCACCCTGGTCTGCGCCAACCAGGTCAACAAGGCGGATCTGGCCGAGGACGCGCACCTGCGCTCGCCGTTCGGCCAGTGGTTCTACAGCCGCGAGCCGCATCCGTTGCGAGAAAACCTCGATTTCCAGGCCCTCGGCGCGACGCAGCAGGCCATGCATGAAGCCACCCGCCTGGCGTTGCTGGAAGTGCTCGACAAACGTCGCCCCGAGCCGGCGGTCTACGACCAGTGCATCGATCTGGCCTTGCGCCTCAACACCATGCTGCGACGCGTGCAACTGGACATCATCGGCGAACTGCTGACCACAGACAGCCTCACCGGCTGCGCCAGCCGGCGCGGCATGCTGACCCGGCTGCGTGAGGAGCAGGAGCGTTCGCTGCGCATTCAACGCCCGTGCTGTTTGTGTCTGCTCGACTTCGATCGCTTCAAACAGGTCAACGATGAACGCGGCCATCCGGCCGGCGATGCGGTGTTGCGCCAGAGCTTGCGGTTCGTCACCAGCGTGCTGCGCAAGTACGACTCCATCTACCGTTATGGCGGTGAAGAGTTTCTGATCTGCCTGCCCGGCAGCCCGGTCAAAGAAGCCGCGCTGGTGATCGAACGCATACGTTCCGGACTGGAAAGCTTGCCCATTCGGCTGCCCAGCGGCGAAACACTGTATGTCACCGCCTCGTTCGGCCTGACTGAAATGCACCCGCGCCGACCGGTTGAAGAAGCCATCGCCGATGCCGACATGGCGCTGATACGCGCCAAAGAAAGCGGCCGCAACCGGGTTGAAATGTGGGCGCTGGACTAATCGCGCGCGCAATGGCGGCGGAGCCGTTCGCCTTATTGCGCGGCGCCTGCCATTTGATCTAGCACGGGCGCCGTGCCGGCCTGGGCGCAGCTACGCTCCAGCCGACGACAGCAGAAGAACGTTATTCCTTGGTGGCCGGGTGGCTTTCCGGTTCCGGACCGTGGCTGCCGGAAATACGATCCATCAAGGCGAACATCACACCGGAGAACACCAGCGTCAGATGGATGATCACGACCCACATCAAATCATGCTCGGAGTGCTTGCCCACGTTGACGAAATACTTGAGCAGTTCGATACCGGAAATTGCGACGATGGAACCGATCAGCTTCAGCTTGAGGTCGGAAAAACTAACGTGCCCCATCCAATCGGGACGATCTTCATTGCCTTGGGTGTCGATCTTGGAAATGAAGTTTTCGTAGCCGGCGAAGATGATGATCAACAGCAGATTGGCGACCAGCGTAATGTCGACCAAGGTCAGGATGGCGATCATCGCTTCGCCGCTGCTGCCTTCAAACACCACCGGCAATGCCGCAATGAAAGCTTTGACGAACTTCACCAGCAACAGTCCGATCGCCGCCACCAGGCCGAGATAGAACGGTGCCAGCAACCAACGGCTGTTGAAAATAAAAAGTTCAAGTTGATGTTCGGCTCGCTTCATGGCTTTCCTGAAAGATGGGTGAAGAAAAACAGCATAGGACAACAATTTTAGACAACAGAAAGGGTGCGCCAAGCGCACCCTCGAAGTTAAGGCAAAACAGTATCAGGCTTGCGTATTAAGACGCCATTAAAAATCCTTGAAGCCCTCCACCTCGATAGCGAGTTTGACCTCGTCGCCGATCATCGGAATGGCGTAATGCATGCCGAAATCGGAACGCTTGATGACGGCATGCACATCCGCGCCGCACATCGGCCGCCGCGTCAGGAACTGCAGAGTGCAGGCAAAATCGCGGATTTCCAGCGTCACCGGCCGGCTCACGCCAAGCAGAGTCAGATTGCCTGTCGCAGAAACCGGCTTGCCGTCCTTGAATTCGACGTTGTCGGATTGAAACGTGATGTCCGGAAATTGCGCCGTGCGAAAGAAGTTCGCGCCAAGCAGCTTCTGATTCAAGCCATCGTGGCCGGTATCACCGGAGGTCGCATCGACGCGGACATCGATCGCACCGATCTGTTTTTCCGCGTCCAGCATGACTTTGCCCTGGCTGCGGTTGAATTTGCCGCGCATGACCGAAATGCCTTGGTGGCGGATTTCAAAACTCGGGAAGGTATGGCTAGGATCAAGTGTAAAGGTCTCGCCAGCCGAGGCCGCCGGGATCAGGGCGTAGGCCAGGAACACAAAAAAAGGAAGCTTCGATTGCATGCGCTTGCGCCTTTTCTTAAGGGTTCAACAAAATCTTGAAGCGGGCTTCGATGTCATCGGCCACCACTGACGGGTCCGCCCATTCGCCGCCGCCAATATCGAACTGAGAGCGTTTCAGCGCCGCGCGGCCGGCAACCAGCCAACCACCGCTGCGTTGCGGGGTCAGGGTGACCGGTACGCTGAGCGGCCGCGTGCGGCCCTTCAGCGTGAAATCGCCCTGGACGGTGAAACGGTCGACGCCATCGCGCCGTATGCTGTTCGAGACGAAGCTGGCCTTCGGGTAGCGCGCAGTATCGAACCAGGCCGGCCGCCTCGCTTCGCTGTCGCCCTCTTCCGAGCCGGTACTGATGCTGGCGATGTCGAGTTCGACCTGAAACCGGCCTTGTTCCGGCTTGGCGGCATCGAACGCCGCTTTGACGCCGTAGCGGGCAAAACCGCCTTCCACCGGCACGTTCATCTGTTTGATGACAAAGCCGATCTGGCTTTTGCCGTAATCCACTTTCCAATCCTGCGCCCAGACAGGCAAGGCGAGTAACGCCAGAACGAGCAGCCGGTACGCCTTCATGTTGTCTCCTTATGCCTTCTTGCCAATCCAGGGAAGCATGCGCGCCAGCACGCCATCGCGCCGAACATGGTGGTGATACAACGCCGCCGCGGCATGGACGAGCAGCAGGGCCAGCAACAGATTCACCGAACCGCCGTGAAGTTCCTTGAGAACCGCCGCCAGGGCCTTATCCTTGCCGACCAGATCGGGTAACGGCAAGACGCCGAACCACACCACGGAAAAGCCGGCCGCCGAGCTGTGCAGCCAGCCGAAAACGGGAACGACGATCATCAGCAGGTAGAGTAAGCCGTGCACGACAGCAGACCCCTTCACCTCCCACGCAGTCAGTTCGGCGCGCTGGTCAAGCGGATCAAAAACGCGCAGCAACATGCGCAAGGGCAGCAGAAACAGCACCGTCATGCCCAACCATTTATGCCAGGCATACAGCTGCAGTTTCAACGGCGACAGCGCCATGTCTTCCAACAGGGTCGCCAATACATAGGCCGCGATGATCACCAACACAGTCAGCCAGTGCAGGCCGATCAGCGGCCAGCGGTAATGTGCGGACATCGAAAACTCCAGAGTCAAATAGGACAAATATGCGCCGGCGCCATAGTCGACGCGAGGCATTAACACACCCTTACAGCCAGCGTTTCACCCGACTGCAATAGGTCTGATATTCGTCGCCGAATTTGGCCAGCAGATGCGCTTCCTCGTGCGCGATAACGCCGTAACGCATGACGCCCCAGACCAGCGGCGCAAACAGCAGCGGCCAGACCGTGCCTAGCAACAGCGTGATGCCGAGATAGATCAGCCAGTCGGAAACATAAATCGGATTGCGCGAATGGGCGAACGGTCCCTGGGTGACCAGATTCGATGCCGCCTTGTAGGGATTGACGGTGGTGCGATGCCCCCAGATCGCCGTCAGCGCCCAGGCAAAGCCGGCCAGGCCGAGGCCGATCAAACCCCAGCCGATGTAGCCGGCGAACGGCGCCAGATCGAACGCCAACGAATAGCGGCCCTGCAACCGCCAGGCGGCATACAGTGCAATGGCATAGACCAGCGGCGGCGGCGCCAGGGTGCGGGGGCGTATGGCCGGATCGCGCATCATCTTGGCGGACTGGAAATCGCACGCAGGAACTCATTGCGCCATTGCGCATCCTGCTGGAAACAGCCGCTGAAGGCTTGCGTGACCACGCGCTCATCGCCGCGCCTGTCCTCACCCAACAACAGACAGAGCTGCTCCGCTTCGATGACGCAGGCCGCGCCTTTCGCCTTGCCGTGCACGACCAGCGCTTCGACGATGTCGCGCGTCATCCATTCCTGGTAAGTGAAACGATGGCCGATGGCATCGACCAGTCGCGCGATGCGGCCGAAGCCATGCAGACGGCCGCCCGGCACATAGGCCACATGCGCAACGCCGCGAAACGGCACCAGGTGATGCGGGCAAACCCCATGCACGGCAATGCCGCGCACCACCACCATGTCTTCACGCAGATCGGCGAAGCCCTCGCCCAGCGCTTCGGCCGGGTCGATGTCATAGCCGCCAAGCAGACGCTTTTCCCACAGATCGCGCACCCGACGCGCGGTCTTGCCGGTATGCACGGAATCGGCGGCGACGCCGCAGGCCAACAGCAAGTCGCTGACCGCTTGTTCGAACGCTTGCGGGTTGAAACGGCCGACGCGCGGAATGCCGACCGCGCCGGGTTGAAAAGGCTGGCGATCAGCCTGGCAATCGTGATCGCAATGGTCGCTCATGGCTTTCCTTGGTTGATCTCGGCCAACTGGCGGTCATGCCGGCTGGCGAGCAGTAACTGCGCGGATAACGCGCCGCACAGCGCGAGGAACATGTCCCACTGGGTATCCCAGACGTCGCCCTGAGTGGCGAGGAAGGCGACGGCTTCATCGCCGGAACCGACCGCGACCCACCATTCGATCATCTCGTAGAACGCGGAAATCGCCAGGCAAACCGACGTGGTCAGAAAAAACAGCCATTTGCCGGGCTGCAGCGGCGAACGGCGCAGCAGAATTTCACGCGTGACGATCGCCGGAATGAAACCCTGCGCGACATGCCCGAGACGGTCATAGTGATTGCGGGCCAGCTCGAAGCTGTCGCGCAGCCAGTTGAAGAGCGGCATTTCGGCATAGGTGTAATGGCCGCCGACCATCAGAATGACGCCATGCAAGGCCAACAACGCATACGCCAGCGGCGTCAGCGGAAAAACCCGGCGCGAGACAATGAGCAACGGCAATGCGATCAGCACCGGCGCGACTTCCAGGAACCAGACGAAACGGTCCTTCGGCGCGATGCCGGACCAGAGCAGCACCAGCAAGGTCAGCAGCAGCCAGATGCGGGGGTCATTCCTGGCCGGGGTCGGCATCATCGTTATTGCTCTCGGGCGCGGTTTCCGTCGCGTCGGCCGTGGCACCGTTTTTCTCGGCCTGTTTCAACTTGCTCGGCCAGCGCTTGTCCGGCACGACCTGCAGCTTGAATGCCGGCGTACGTACGGCTTTGGCCACCGGATTGCGGGGATGGCGCGGCGTGCCTGAACCGCGTTTGCTCATCGGTCCATACACAAGCGCAAGGCTTCGCGCCAATCCGGCAGACGAACGCCGAATACGCGTTGCAGTTTGTCGTTGTTCAGTCGCGAGTTGAGCGGACGCCGGGCCGGCGTCGGGTAGTCGCTGCTCGGGATGGGCAGCAGTCGGGCCTGGGCCGCCTGGCCATCCAGCGCCTGGATCGCTTCGGCAAAGCCATGCCAGCTCGTCTCGCCGGCGTTGCTCATGTGATAGACCCCCCAGGACGGCGGCTTGTCGGCGCCGCGCAGCGGCGATTCGATCTGCGCCAGCACCTGCGCTGTGGCTTCGGCCAGGCTGCGGCACCAGGTCGGTGCGCCGATCTGGTCGGCGACGACCTTCAGTTCCGGCCGCTCGGCGCAAAGACGGCGCATGGTGAGCAGGAAATTCGCGCCACGCTGGCCATACACCCAGGAGGTGCGGAAGATCAGATGACGCCGGCAAGCGGACTGAATCGCCACTTCGCCGGCCAGCTTGCTGGCGCCGTAAACATTGAGCGGGCCGGTGGCCGCCTCTTCCGAGCGGGCTTCGTTGCCGCTGCCGTCGAAAACGTAATCGGTGGAATAGTGCACCAGCAGCGCACCGATGCTTTCCGCTGCCTCGGCCAGGACGCCGGGTGCGATGGCGTTGATCGCATACGCCCGCTCCGGCTCGCTCTCCGCCTTGTCGACAGCGGTATGCGCAGCCGGATTGACGATGATGGCAGGCTTGATTTCAGCGACTTGGCGCCGAATGGCCGCCGCATCGGCGAGGTCGAGCCGACGCGAATCGAGCGCCACGACATCGCCCAACGTCGCCAGACTGCGCACCAATTCCCAACCGACCTGGCCGCGGCTGCCGGTCAGCAAAATCCTGCTGCGAGCCTGCCCGTTCTTTTTCACGCATACACCTCCGCATCCTGCAACAACGGTTGGACCTGATCTTTGGCGGACAGTTGCGGCTGACCACCCTGCAAACCGGCCAGCGGCCAAGGAATGCCAATGCTCGGGTCGTTCCAGCGCACGCCGCGATCCCACTGCGGCGCATACAGCGCCGTGGTCTTGTAGAGAAAGTCGGCAGACTCGGACAGCACCAGAAAGCCATGGCCGAAGCCGGGCGGCACCCACAACATGCGCTGGTTGTCGGCAGAAAGCTCATGCCCGGTCCACTGGCCGAAACGCGGCGAACTCTTGCGCAGATCGACCGCCACATCGAACACGCTGCCGGCCACCACGCGCACCAACTTGCCCTGCGGCTGATTGAGCTGGTAATGAAGGCCGCGCAGCACGCCGCGGGCGGAGCGGGAATGGTTGTCCTGCACGAAATCAATATTCAACCCCAGCTCCGCGAAAGTCTGGCGATTCCAGCTTTCCAGAAAGAAGCCGCGCGCGTCGCCGAACACTTTGGGTTCCAGCAACAACACTTCGGGCAGATTGGTTTCGATCACCTTCATCAGAACACCCGTTCGTTCAGCATCGCCAGCAGATATTGGCCGTAGGCATTCTTCTTCAGCGGATCGGCCAGTCGGGCCACCTGCGCGGCGTCGATGTAGCCCTGGCGGTAGGCGATTTCCTCCGGACAGGCAATCTTCAAACCCTGGCGTTTTTCGATGGTCTGAATGAACAACGAAGCCTCCAGCAGCGACTCGTGCGTGCCGGTGTCCAGCCAGGCCAGGCCGCGGCCCATGATGGAGACGCCGAGTTCGTTCCAGGCCAGATACTGTTTGTTGACGTCGGTGATTTCCAGTTCGCCGCGCGGCGACGGCGCGAGGTTCTTCGCCACCTCGACCACCCGGTTGTCGTAGAAATACAAGCCGGTGACCGCGTAATTGGACTTGGGTTGTTTCGGTTTTTCTTCCAGGCTGATGGCTTTGCCGGCCGGGTCGAATTCGACCACGCCATAGCGTTCCGGATCGTGCACGCGGTAGGCGAACACGGTAGCGCCCTGCTCGCTGGCGTTGGCGGCGCGCAGGTCCTGCGCCATGTCATGGCCGTAAAAGATGTTGTCGCCCAGTACCAGCGCAGAAGGCGCGTCGCCGATGAAGTCCGCACCGATGATGAAGGCTTGCGCCAGACCGTCCGGGCTCGGTTGCACCGCGTACTGCAGGTTGACGCCCCACTGGCTGCCGTCGCCGAGCAGCTGTTCGAAGCGCGGCGTGTCCTGCGGCGTCGAGATGATCAGGATATCGCGTATTCCCGCCAGCATCAGCGTGGTCAGCGGGTGGTAGATCATCGGCTTGTCGTAGATCGGCAACAGTTGCTTGGAAACGGCGAGTGTGGCCGGGTACAGACGGGTGCCGGAACCGCCGGCGAGGATGAGGCCTTTGCGATTCATCAGGAATTCCTTTCGGCGTAATTGGTATCCAGCCATTTGCGGTATTCGCCGCTGGCGACGTTGTCGACCCAGCCCATATGGTCCAGATACCACTGCACCGTTTTGCGGATGCCGGTTTCAAAGGTCTCGGCGGGTTTCCAACCCAATTCGCGATGAATCTTGCTGGCGTCGATGGCGTAGCGGCGGTCGTGGCCGGGACGATCCTTGACGTAGGTGATCAGGCGCGCGGCCGGGCCTTCCGGGTTGGGTTGCATCTCATCGAGCAGGCCGCAGACGGTGTGGACGATGTCGAGATTGGGCATTTCGTTCCAGCCGCCGATGTTGTAGGTCTCGCCTACCCGCCCCTCATCCAGCACGGCGCGGATCGCGGCGCAGTGGTCGGAGACGTACAGCCAGTCGCGCACATTCATGCCGTCGCCGTAGATCGGCAACGGCTTGCCGCGCGTGGCGTTGAGGATCATCAGCGGGATCAACTTCTCGGGGAACTGGTACGGCCCGTAGTTGTTCGAGCAGTTGGTGGTCAGCACCGGCAGGCCGTAAGTATGGTGGTAGGCGCGCACCAGATGGTCGGAAGCGGCTTTGCTGGCGGAGTACGGGCTGTTCGGGGCGAACGGAGTGTCTTCGGTGAAGGCGGGATCGTCCTTGCCCAGCGAACCATAGACCTCGTCGGTGGAAACGTGCAGGAAGCGGAAAGCCGCCTGGTCGGCTTCGGACAGGTTGTTCCAGTAGCCGCGCACTTCTTCGAGCAAATGGAACGTGCCGACGATGTTGGTCTGGATGAAGTCTTCCGGGCCATGGATGGAGCGGTCGACATGGCTCTCGGCGGCAAAATTGATGATTGCGCGCGGCTGGTGTTCAGCCAGCAGCCTGGCGGTAAGCGCGCGGTCGCCGATGTCGCCCTGCACGAAGAGGTGACGCGCGTCGCCATGCAGGCTGGCCAGGTTCTCCAGGTTGCCCGCGTAAGTCAGCTTGTCCAGATTGATGACCGGCTCGTGATGCAGCTTCAGCCAGTCCAGTACGAAATTCGCGCCGATGAAGCCGGCGCCGCCAGTGACCAGGATCATGTTTGTTCCCTTGTTTTGATCAGGTTAATTGCCGTATCCCCGCGGATTCATCGCTTGCCAGCGCCAGCTGTCTTCGCACATTTCAACCAGATCGTGCGTCGCGCGCCAGCCCAGTTCGCGCGCCGCCAAGGACGGATCGGCGTAGCACTGGGCGATGTCGCCGGCCCGGCGCGGACCGATCTTGTAGGGTATCGGCCGCTCGCTGGCGATTTCGAACGCACGCGCCATGTCGAGCACGCTGTAGCCCTGGCCAGTGCCCAGATTCCAGACGCGCACGCCGGGCGCCTCGGCCAGTTTTTCCAACGCCTTGATGTGGCCCAGCACCAGATCGACGACGTGGATGTAGTCGCGCACGCCGGTGCCGTCCGGCGTCGGGTAGTCGTCGCCCCAGACATTGAGGTATTCACGCCGGCCCACCGCGACCTGTGCAATGTAAGGCATCAGGTTGTTGGGCGTCCCGCGCGGGTCTTCTCCGATGCGACCGCTCTTGTGCGCGCCGACCGGATTGAAATAGCGCAACAGCGCGATGCGCCAGTTCGGATCGGCGATCGCCAGATCGCCCAGGATCTGCTCGATGATCAGTTTGCTGCGGCCATACGGATTGGTCGTGCCGCCGACCGGGAAATCCTCGCGGATCGGCACGCTGGCCGGATCGCCGTACACGGTCGCGGAGGAGCTGAATACGACGCTCTTGACGCCCGCCGCCTGCATGGCTTCGAACAACGTGATGCTGCCGGCGATGTTGTTGTCATAATAGCGCAGCGGCTTTTCCACCGATTCGCCGACGGCCTTGAGGCCGGCGAAATGGATCACCGCATCGATGTCGTGGTCATGGAACAGCCTGTCCAGCAGCGCGCGGTCGCGAATGTCGCCTTCGATGAACGGGAAATCCTGGCCAGTCAGTTCGCGCACCCGCTTCAGAGATTCCGGGCTGCTGTTGCACAGGTTGTCGAGCACGACGAGGTCATAGCCGGCATTCAGAAACTCGACACAGGCATGCGAGCCGATGTAGCCCGCGCCGCCGGTGATCAATATGGTTTTCATGGTCGCTCCCGGGGAGAGTCAGCAAAACTCAGTCAAATACCACCGTCTTGTTGCCATATACCAGAATGCGGTTATCGATATGCCAGCGCACCGCGCGCGACAACACCACCTTCTCCAGATCGGCGCCCTTCTGCACCAGGTTATCGAGTTCGTCGCGATGCGAAATGCGCGTCACGTCCTGCTCGATGATCGGGCCGTCGTCGAGCACTTCGGTGACGTAATGGCTGGTCGCGCCGATCAGTTTGACGCCGCGTTCAAACGCGCGCTGATACGGCTTGGCGCCGTGGAAAGCGGGAAGAAACGAATGGTGGATGTTGATGATGCGATTCGGGTAATGCGCGATGAAGTCCTGCGACAGCACCTGCATGTAGCGCGCCAGCACGATGAAATCGACATGGTGCGCGGTCAGCAACGCGCGTTGCTGCGCCTCGGCTTCCACCTTGTTGTCCTTGTTCACGCTGAGATGCCGGAAAGGGATCTTGTAGGCCTCGGCCAGCCAATGCGTATCGGGGTGGTTGCTGATGATCAACGGGATGTCGCAATACAGCTCGCCGGCATGATGGCGATAGAGCAGGTCGGCCAGGCAATGATCGTATTTGGAAACGAAGATCGCCATGCGCGGCTTGACGCTGGATAGCGACAGCGACCAGCGCAACGCATGTGCGGCGGCGATCGGCGCGAACGCCTCGTCGAATTTGTGCAAACCCAGCTCGAAGCCGTCCAGCGCCCATTCCACGCGCATCAGAAACAGGCCGGCGGCGCCGTCCTGGTGCTGATCGGCGTGCAGGATGTTGGCGTTGTGTTGCAGCAGAAAATTGGCGATGGCGGCGACCAGCCCCTTCTTGTCCGGGCAGGCGATGAGGAGAACGGCAGAATTACGCATAGTGGTATTGGGTTTGCTTGGTGGCGTGCGAAGTAACGTGCAATCAGGGCAAAAATCGGTCGCCATGATAACCCGACGGGTTTGCCGCACCAGTGCCGTCCCACGCGGAAAGTCCAACTGTCTGCCAGACCGCGCTGTGGATAAGTGAAAGCCAAAGCCCGGCTTGCCGCACCGGCTTTGGATTCGCTGCGGCTCCCGCTTTGTAGACAACCCTGTGGATAGATTGTGCATAAGAAAGCGGTTGACGCCTCCTCTCTGCACACTAGAATTAGCGCCACTAAGCAAATAAAACACTAGATTTAGTGTTTTCTAATAAACCACCGAATGCCGAAACCGTATCGGCATCAGACCTGAAGGAGACGCCCCCATGCAGATTTCCACCGATTTTCAGACCCCCGCTAGCCCTGCCCTGATGGCCGACGCGGCGATGCCCGACGCCTCGCCGTCCCCCGCCTATCCCGACCACAAAATCATCCGCCGCAACGGCGCTGTGGTCGCCTTTGAACCGAACAAAATCGCCATCGCACTGACCAAGGCGTTCATCGCCGTCAATGGCGGCCAGGCCGCGGCCAGCGCACGCATCCGCGACGTCGTGGAACTCCTCACCAGCGGCGTCGTCCACGCGCTGATTCGTCGCCAGCCCAACGGCGGCACCTTCCATATCGAGGACATTCAGGATCAGGCCGAACTGGCGCTGATGCGTTCCGGCGAACACGAAGTCGCCCGCGCCTACGTGCTCTACCGCGAAAAACGCAACGAAGAGCGCGCCAAGCAGAAGCATCAGCAAGTAGCCGACCATGCGCTGTTCTGCCTGGAAAACGGCGAACGCCGCCTGCTCGACCTGCAACACCTGACCGACGTCATCACCGCCGCCTGCGAAGGCCTCAACGAAACCCAGCCGCAAGCCATCCTGCAAGCCACGCTGCGCGACATCTACGATGGCGTGCCGATGGACGAAGTGCGCCGCTCGCTGATCCTGTCCGCGCGCTCATTGATCGAGAAAGACCCGGAATACAACTACGTCACCTCGCGCCTGCTGATGCACAGCATCCGCCGCGAAGTGTTGGGTGAAGAAGTCGGCCAGCACGAAATGGCGGGCCGTTATGCCGACTATTTCCAGTCCTACATCAAGCGGGGCATCGAAGCCGAGCTGCTCGACGAGCGCCTGCAGCAATTCGACCTGCCGCGCCTGGCCGCCGCGCTCGACGCCGGGCGCGACCTGCAATTCCAGTATCTCGGCCTGCAAACCCTGTACGACCGCTATTTCCTGCACATCGACGAGCGGCGCATCGAACTGCCGCAAGCCTTCTTCATGCGCGTGGCGATGGGCCTCGCGCTCAACGAAATCGACCGCGAGGCGCGCGCGCTGGAGTTCTACAGCGTGCTGTCGCGCTTCGACTACATGAGCAGCACGCCGACGCTGTTCAACGCCGGCACCCGCCATTCGCAGCTTTCCAGCTGCTACCTGACCACCATTCCCGACGATCTCGACGGCATCTATCAGGGCATCAAGGAAAACGCGCTGCTGCAGAAATACGCCGGCGGCATCGGCAACGACTGGACCCGCGTGCGCTCACTGGGCGCCTACATCAAGGGTACCAACGGCAAGTCGCAGGGCGTCGTGCCGTTCCTGAAGGTGGCCAACGACACCGCCGTCGCGGTCAACCAGGGCGGCAAACGCAAGGGCGCGGTGTGCGCGTTCCTGGAAACCTGGCACATGGATATCGAGGAATTCCTCGAACTGCGCAAGAACACCGGCGACGACCGCCGCCGCACGCACGACATGAACACCTCGAACTGGGTGCCCGACCTGTTCATGAAACGCGTGATGGAAAACGCCGAATGGACGCTGTTCAGCCCGTCCGACACGCCCGACCTGCATGACCTGTTCGGCCAGGCGTTCGAAACGGCCTATACCCGCTACGAAGAGAAAGCCGCGCGCGGCGAAATCAAGGTGTTCAAGAAAGTCTCCGCGCTGGGCCTGTGGCGCAAGATGCTGTCGATGCTGTTCGAAACCGGGCACCCCTGGATCACCTTCAAGGACGCCTGCAACGTGCGCTACACCAACCAGCACGTCGGCGTCGTGCACAGCTCCAACCTGTGCACCGAGATCACGCTGCACACCAACGACAACGAAATCGCCGTCTGCAACCTGGGTTCGGTGAACTTGGCCAACCACATCGCCCATCACGGCAAGGGGGGCGGCCTCGACCATGCCAAGCTGCAACAGACCATCCGCACCGCCATGCGCATGCTCGACAACGTCATCGACATCAACTTCTACAACGTCGGCAAGGCGCGCAACTCCAACC
>CAYXMQ010000029.1:0-44689 GCA_964466195.1 uncultured Thiobacillus sp. | reverse complement strand
ACTCCCTTACCTCCAAACGCCCCTATTTAGGGGCGTTTGCTTTTTGTGTGGCAGTTTTCTTAAACCAAACGCAAGTTGGCGATCAGCTTGAGTCGCTGTCCACCTGGTTCACTGTCGCTACAAAACGACCCCTGTAAGCTTTTATGTCGACTCGGCCGCCGATACGGAGTGAGTTCGTATTCTTGATGACTTCGCCCCGCTCATCTGTCGCAATGCAATAGCCCCTCGACAGGACGTTTTCGGGGTTGAGCTGCTGCAGGGAGTTGGCAAGTTTCTCCTGTTGCATCCTCCAGGCATTGAGTGCGGTTTCCATCCGCCTGCTTAGTGCCGCGATATGGCGTGCTAGACCAGTACGTCGATCAAGCAAATCGGGGCGCAGCATTTCAAGCCGTTTCAGCCTGTTTCCAAGTTCCTGATTTGAATTTGAAAAAGTGTATCTGCAGCTTAAGGCTAAGCGTCTGACGAACTGCATGATGAGCTTCTGATTCTGGCCCAATGATGTACCCGGATGAACCAGCCGTCTGGTTAGTTCATCGAGGTTTTGGTTTTTGTTTGAAAGCGATCGCGTGCCAGCTTGGCTCAGGCGAAAAACGACGTTACTTAGCTTTGCAACGGCATCCATTCGGTCAGGGACGGCAATTTGAGCGGCGGCTGTCGGCGTGGCTGCACGTACATCGGCAACGAAATCCGCGATGGAAAAATCCGTTTCATGTCCGATACCGGTGATGATGGGTACGGGCGAGGCGAAGATCGCGCGTGCGAGCTGTTCATTGTTGAACGGGTGCAGGTCTTCAAGGCTGCCGCCGCCTCTGACCAGTAATACCACGTCGCATTCGTTGCGCTTAATGGCCGTTTGTAGACTTTGAACAATCATTTCGGCCGCATCCGACCCTTGTACCGCAGTCGGGTAGATGACAATCGGACAGTTTGGCCAACGAAGTTCCAAAGTACGCAATACATCTTGCAGCGCGGCTGCCTGCAGCGAAGTCACGATACCCAATCGTTTGGGCAATCGCGGCAGTTCGAGTTTCTTCTCTGTTCGAAAGAGTCCTTCGGCTTCGAGTTTGGACTTGAGTCTCAGAAACTCTTCGAATAATGCACCTTGTCCGGCACGTCGCATCGCATCGACGATCAACTGGTATTCACCGCGTGCTTCATACAGCGTGGCTTGAGCGCGGACTTCTACCTTGTCGCCTTCTGTCGGAATCCAGTCTATGAACTGGGATCGATTGCGGAACAAGGCGCAGCGGACTCCGGCTTGCGCATCTTTAAGAGTGAAGTACCAGTGACCCGAACTGGCGCGAGTGAAATTTGAGATTTCTCCGCTGACCCAGCAAGAGGGCAGGGTTTTTTCTATGGCAAGGCGCGCGAGACGGTTCAACTCGCTCACGGTGATAACTGTCGCTGAAGATGACACGATAGGTTGGCGAAAATGACTGCAGGATAAGCCAAGAGTCTACCTGCTCTGTTGATGCAGGAAGATTCGCAAGGATTTTTATCCAGTTCAAATAGTGGTATGTTCTTTTCTTTCCGGACGGCGGCAACTGCCGCCGTTGTGTTTTTACAAGCGGTTGGAACCCTGTATGTCTGATTACTTGATGCAAACCTATGCCCGGCAACCTGTAGCTTTTGTACGTGGCGAGGGGGCTTGGTTGTTCGATTCAAACGGCGACCGGTATCTTGATGCGTTGGCCGGTGTGGCGGTGAACGGTTTGGGGCATGCCCATCCCAAGTTGGTTGGGGCCTTGTGCAATCAAGCCGGCAAACTGATCCATACCTCGAATATCTACCGGATCCCTGAGCAGGAAGCATTGGCGCAGCGTTTATGCCAGCTTTCGGGTCTTGCTCGCGCTTTTTTCTGTAATTCCGGCGCTGAGGCTAACGAAGCGGCGATCAAGATCGCGCGTTTGTATGGCCACAACAAGGGAATTGACAATCCTGCCATCGTCGTCATGGAAAAGAGCTTTCACGGCCGCACGATGGCGACCTTGTCGGCAACGGGGAGTCGCAAGGTGCAAGCCGGTTTCGAGCCGCTAATGTCAGGTTTCGTGCGAGTTCCTTTTGGTGATTCCGACGCTGTTGCGGCACTGGCGTCTCACCATAAGAACATTGTGGCCGTGCTGGTTGAACCTTATCAGGGTGAAGGCGGCGTGCAGATTCCACAGGCAAATTATCTGGCCGAGTTGCGTCGGGTTTGCGACGAACAAGGTTGGCTGCTGATGCTCGACGAAGTGCAGACCGGCGTTGGACGGACCGGTACCTGGTTTGCGTTTCAGCATGCCGGCGGGGTATTGCCGGATGTCATGACATTGGCGAAGGGGCTGGGCTCCGGCGTGCCTATCGGTGCGTGTCTGGCTCGTGACGTCGCTGCGGAAACCTTTACTCCGGGCAAACACGGTTCCACTTTTGGTGGTGGACCCTTGGCTTGCACGGCAGCGCTGACGACGCTGGAAGTGATGGAGTCGGAAGGCTTGCTCGCTCACGCGGATCAGCTTGGCGCTTTCATTCGGGCGGACTTGGCAGATCGACTGCAAGGCCAATCAGGGGTTGTCGAAATTCGCGGTCAGGGCTTGATGATCGGCATTGAACTGAATCGACCTTGCGGCGAGCTGGTCAAGCTGGCCTTGGCCGAAAAAATGCTGATCAACGTCACCAATGACACGGTCGTGCGCCTGTTGCCGCCGCTGGTGATGAAGCGTGAAGAGGCCGCTTTGCTCACCGAGAAGTTGGCGGGCTTGATCCGCACGTTTCTGGGCTGATCAGCATGGTCGCACCCATCAAGCATTTCCTGCAGTTCAAGGATCTGTCGCGTGGCGAACTCGAGCATTTGTTCGGCCGCACGCGCGTGATCAAGGAACGCTTCAAGAGTTACCAGCCTTACCATCCCTTGGCTGACCGTACCTTGGCGATGATCTTCGAAAAAAGTTCGACGCGTACACGGCTCTCTTTCGAAGCCGGCATGCACCAGTTGGGCGGCTCGGCGATTTATTTGAACACCCGAGATACCCAGCTCGGGCGCGGGGAGCCGGTCGAGGACGCCGCCGAAGTGATTTCTCGTATGGTCGATGTGGTCATGATCCGCACCTTCGAGCAGGAAATCATCGAACGTTTTGCCGCGCATTCGCGCGTGCCGGTCATCAATGGCCTGACCAACGAATATCACCCGTGCCAGATCTTGGCCGACATCTACACCTACATCGAACAGCGCGGACCAATACAGGGCAAGACGGTGGCCTGGGTCGGCGACTCCAACAACATGTGCAACACTTGGCTGCAAGCGGCGGAGGTGCTGGATTTCAATGTCCACGTTTCCACTCCGCCGGGGTACGAAGTCGAACCCGAGCGGGCCGGGTTGTTTTCGACCACGCATTACGAAGAATTCGCCGATCCGATGGACGCCTGCCGCGGCGCCGATCTGGTGACCACCGATGTATGGACCAGCATGGGCTTCGAGGCCGAAAACGCCGAACGCATGACGGCCTTCGCCGACTGGCAAGTCGATAGCGAAATGATGGCGGTGGCAAGCAAAGAGGTTTTGTTCATGCACTGTCTGCCCGCACATCGCGGCGAAGAGGTGGCGGCGGAAGTGATCGATGGCCGTCAATCGGTGGTCTGGGACGAGGCGGAGAATCGCCTGCACATCCAAAAAGCGCTGCTTGAATACCTTTTGCGCGGCCGGGTCGAGGATTGATGCAATGAATATCGCCTATTTCAAAGAGACCGATTCGCTTTACTTCGAGTTTTCGCCGGAGGATGCCTCGCATTCCTGGGAAGCGCAGGAAGGCGTCGTCATCAATTTGAGCGCAGATGGCCGGGTGATTGGCATTGAGCTCGAACATGCCAGCCAGAAAGCGGATCTTTCTCTTCTTCGTGTCGGCAATTTCCCTGGCGAAGTCCATGCCGTGGAAGGCGCTGCGCACTGATATTGCTTTGTGCTGCGGGCGATACGCGCGCAGCGCCGTTCTTAGCTAGGAAAATCATGAGTGACATCAAGAAAGTAGTACTTGCCTATTCCGGCGGCCTGGATACCTCCGTCATCCTCAAGTGGCTGCAGGATACCTATCAATGTGAGGTAGTGACCTTCACTGCCGACCTCGGCCAGGGCGAGGAACTGGAGCCGGCGCGCGCCAAGGCGCTGCAATTCGGCATCAAGCCTGAACAGATCTACATTGACGATCTGCGCGAAGAATTCGTGCGCGACTTCGTCTTTCCGATGTTCCGCGCCAATACCGTCTACGAAGGCGAATACCTGCTCGGCACCTCGATTGCCCGGCCGCTGATCGCCAAGCGTCTGATCGAGATCGTCAATGCCACCGGCGCCGATGCGATCTGCCACGGCGCCACCGGCAAGGGCAACGATCAGGTGCGTTTCGAGCTGGGCGCCTATGCGCTGAAGCCGGATATCAAGGTCATCGCCCCCTGGCGCGAATGGGATCTGTTGAGCCGCGAGAAGCTGATCAACTATGCCGAGACCCACGGCATTCCCGTGGACATGAAGCACAAGTCGGGCGGCTCGCCGTACTCGATGGACGCTAACCTGCTGCACATCTCCTACGAAGGCCGTCACCTGGAAGACCCCAACGCCGAGGCCGAAGACGACATGTGGCGCTGGACCGTGTCGCCCGAGAAGGCGCCGGACGTAGCTGAATACATCACCCTCGACTACAAGAACGGCGACGTGGTGGCGATCAACGGCCAGGCCATGAAGGCGCACGAAGTGCTGGCCGAACTGAACCGCCTCGGCGGCAAGCACGGCATCGGCCGGCTCGACCTGGTGGAGAACCGCTACGTCGGCATGAAGTCGCGCGGCTGCTACGAGACCCCTGGCGGCACCATCCTGCTCAAGGGCCACCGCGCGATCGAGTCGATCACGCTTGATCGCGAAGTCGCGCACCTGAAAGACGACCTGATGCCGCGCTACGCCAGCCTGATCTACAACGGCTACTGGTGGGCGCCCGAGCGTAAGGCGCTGCAAGTGTTGATCGACCACACCCAGCAGACCGTCAACGGCTTCGTCCGCCTGAAGCTGTACAAGGGCAATGTCATCGTGGTCGGCCGCGATTCGAAGACCGATTCGCTGTTCGATTCCACCATCGCCACGTTCGAGGACGACGCCGGCGCCTACGACCAGAAGGACGCCGGCGGCTTCATCAAGCTGAACGCCTTGCGCATGCGCATCGCCGCAAAGCTCGACGCCGCCAAAAAGCAGTCCTGAACAGTCCGCCGAGCGGTCTTAAACCCTGTCCAGGCTCCCGCGGGGAGCCGCCAACGAAGGTGAGCAAGAGGGTCATATGAGTCAATTCGATAACGTCGCCGTGATCAAGAAAGCCAATGTCTATTTCGACGGCAAATGCGTCTCCCATACGGTGCAGTTTGCCGATGGCAGCCGGAAATCGGTGGGTGTCATCCTGCCTGCCAGGTTGACCTTCAATACCGGCGCGCCGGAAATCATGGAAACCGTCGAAGGCCGCTGCAAGGTGCTGCTGAAAGGCGAGACCGAATGGAAGGAATACGGCGCCGGACAATCGTTCAGCGTGCCCGGAAATTCCAGTTTCGAGATTGAAGTTGCACCCGGCGAAAGCTATCACTACGTCTGTCATTTCGACTGACCGGCCGGCTGGCCTGTAACGAAACAGCCCGCATGCACGCTGCGGGCTGTTTGCCGGTCGTCGCGTTCCCGTGGGCGTCTACAAGGCCCGCGAGATGATGCGCACCGAGTCGTCTTCGGGATGCGTTTCCACCTTGAAGCCCAACCCCTGGCACAACTTCAACATGCGGTAATTGGTCTTCAGGACCTCGCCTTCGATCGTGCGCAAGCCTTTGCTGCGCGCCAGATCCATCAGCACATCCATCAGCTTATGGGCGATGCCCTGGTGCTGCCACTGGTCGTCGACGACGACGGCAAATTCGCATGAAACCCCATTCGGGTTGACGGCGTAGCGGGCGACGCCCAATTCCACCTGTTTGCCATCCTGCTCGGTGACCACCAACAGCGCCATTTCCCGGTCGTAGTCGATCTGGGTCAGCCGCACCAGCATGCTGGGGGAGAGTTCCTGCACGGCGTCCATGTAACGGAAATACTTGGTTTCGGAGGACAGGCCGCGGACAAATTCCTGCGTCATCTCGGCGTCTTCCGGACGAATCGGACGTATCGTGACATCGGCGCCATTCGGCAGTTGCCATTGCGTGACCAAATGCGCCGGGTAGGGATGGATCGCCATGTGGCTGTAACGGTCCGCAGCCGGAGCGCGCGGCCGGATGACGATACGGGCATCGGCGGCGAGGGCGCCGTGTTCGTCGACCAGCAGCGGGTTGATGTCGAGCTCTTCCAGCCAGGGCAGGGCGCAGACCATTTCGGAAACCCGCAACAGTATCCTTTCCAGCGCCTCGACATCCGCCGCGGCGCGATTGCGGAACTTGCCGAGCAGCTTGTGTACGCGGGTGCGTTTGATCAGATCGTCGGCCAGATAGTGATTCAGCGGCGGCAGCGCGACCGCGCGATCCTGCACCGCTTCCACGTCCACCCCGCCGGCGCCGAACATGATCACCGGTCCCAACACCGGGTCGGTCGCGACGCCGATCAGCACTTCACGCGCATTCGGGCGATTCACCATCGGTTCGATGACCACGCCGTCCAGCTTGGCGTCGGGTTGATGCTTCTTGACCTCGGTCATCATGCCCATGAACGCCCCGCGCACGGCCTGACCGCTGGAAAGGCCCAGGCGGACGCCGCCGACATCGGATTTATGGCTGATCTGTTGCGAATTGATCTTCATGACCACCGGAAAACCCATTTGCTGCGCCATCAACATGGCTTCCGTTGCGTCGCGCGCAATCAGGGTCTGGGCGACCGGGATATGGAAGGATGCCAGCAGCGACTTCGATTCGACCTCGGTCAGCGTATGGCGGCCTTGCGCCAGCGCGCTCTCGACGATCATGCGCGCCCCTTCGACATCCGGCGTGGCTTGATGCGAGAGGGAAGCCGGCGTTTGCATCAATTGACGCTGGTTCTCATAGAACGCGGACAGGAACGAAAACACTTCGACCGCCGGTTCCGGTGTACTGAAGTAGGGAATGCCGGCTTCCTTGAACAGCTTGCGGCCGTCGGCGACCTGGCTTTCCCCCATCCAGCAACTGAGTACCGGCTTGCTCGATTGTTTCGCTACCTCGACGACGGCCTGGGCAGCTTCGGTCGGCTTGGTCATGGCTTGCGGGGTCAGCATGGTGAGCACGCCATCGACGCCGGGATCGGCCAGACAGGCTTCCACGGCGGCGTGATAACGCTCGGCCCCGGCGTCGCCGATGATGTCGATGGGGTTGCCATGCGACCAGGTCGACGGCAGTGCCTGATTCAGTTTTTCCAGCGTCGACGCCGACAATTCGGCCAGTTTGACGCCGACATCGATCGCCAGATCGGTTGCCATGACGCCGGGACCGCCGCCATTGGTGACGATGGCGAGGCGGTTGCCGGTCGGCTTGATATGCGTCGACAGCGCGCGCGCGCAGGCGAACAGCTGCATGATGGTCTTCACGCGCACAACGCCGGCGCGGCGCACCAGCGCATCGAAAACGGCATCGGAGCCGGCCAGAGCGCCGGTATGCGACTGGGCGGCTTTCGAACCGGCTTCATGCCGGCCGACCTTGATCATCACAATGGGCTTCAGGCGCGAGACGGTGCGCAGTGCGCTCATGAAGCGGCGCGCATCGCGGATGCCCTCGATGTACAGCAGGATGCCTTTGGTCTTCGGGTCGTAAGCCAGGTAGTCGAGAATTTCGCCGAAATCGAGATCGGCCGACGCGCCGGTCGAAATCACGCTGGAAAAACCGATGCCGTTCGATTCGGCCCAGTCCAGCATCGCCGTGCACAGTGCGCCGGATTGCGAAACCAGCGCCAGATCGCCCGGCAGCGCCGTGCCCAGCGCAAAGGTCGCGTTCAGGCCGATGGCCGGCCGTTGTATGCCCAGGCAGTTGGGGCCGATGAAGCGGATGCCGTGCTTCTTGGCCATGCTGGCGATGGCTTCTTCCAGCAACACGCCCTTCGGGCCGATTTCGCGGAAACCGGCTGACAGCACGACGACATTGCGCACGCCGCGTTTGCCGCAGTCGTCCATGATCTGCGCCACGGTAGCGGCAGGCGTCGCGATGATCGCCAGATCAGGCGATTCCGGCAGGTCGCTGGCGTAGGCATAGCATTTTTCGTCCAGCAGCGTTTCGTACTTCGGGTTGACCGGGTAAACCTGGCCGGTGAAACCGGATTTGCGCAGATTGGCGTATATCACGCCGGCGACGGAATCTTCCCGCGCGCTGGCGCCAAAAACGGCAACGGAACGGGGGCTGAGCAGGGGGTGTAGGTAATGGCTGGACATAGATCGCTTTCTTGTTGTGGACGGAGAAAGGGAAGTGCACGTGTTTCGACTGCTGATGCTAAGCCACAACGGAATACAGTTCCATGCAGCAGGACGTATAGTTGATATTGTTTTGCATCGCACCATACTCGCTTATGCACACTGCCTATATCACTCATCCGGAATGCCTGAAACATGACATGGGCCACTGGCATCCGGAAAGCCCGGCCCGTTTGCGCGCCATCGAAGATCGTCTGCATGCCGCGCATCTGTTTGATTTTTTGATTCATTACGACGCCCCGCTGGCGCACCACAGCCAGCTGGTGCGGGTGCATGACGCCGCCTATATCGACGCCGTCGAGGCCGCATCGCCTTACGACGGCACGCATGAACTCGACCAGGACACGCTGATGAATCCGCATAGCCTGGATGCCGCCTATCATGCCGCCGGCGGCGCGGTGATGGCGGTGGATCGGGTCATGCAAGGCAAGGTCGCCAATGCGTTCGTCGCCTGCCGCCCGCCCGGCCACCACGCCACGCGCAACCGGGCGATGGGCTTCTGCATCTTCAACAACGTCGCCGTCGCCGCCGCGCACGCCGTGGCGGTGCATGGGCTGAAGCGCGTCGCCATCGTCGATTTCGACGTGCATCACGGCAACGGCACCGAAGACATCTTCAAGGACGACGAGCGCGTCATGCTGTGTTCCACCTTCCAGCATCCGTTCTACCCGTTCTGCGGCGCCGATACCGTCAACCCGCACATCGTCAATGTGCCCCTGCCGGCCGGCACGACCGGCAAGCGTTATCGGGAAGTGTTCGAGGCCGAGGTGATGCCGCGCCTGGAACAATTTCAGCCGGAAATGCTGTTCTTCTCGGCCGGCTTCGATGCCCACCGCGAGGACGACATGGGGCAGTTCGGTCTGATGGAAGCTGATTACGTCTGGGTGACCGAACAGGTCATGGGCGTCGCCGCACGGCATGCGCAGGGCCGTATCGTTTCGGTACTGGAAGGCGGCTACGACCTGAGTTCACTCGGCCGCAGCGTGGCGGCGCACATCAGGGTGCTGGCGGACCTGTAAAGGGCGTGGCGTCGGTGATGACCTTGTTATCCCTCTTCCAGCCCGTGCGCGGGGGCGAGCTCGCCGCGAAGCATGCCGCCCTGTCGCGGCGGCTGCGCATCCTCTTGCCCCTGCTTTGGCTGGTCTGGTCTGTCTGTACTGCGCCCGCCTCGGCGCGGCAAATGAGCGGCCAGCCCGATGCCGGCGCAACGCGGCAGGCCGACTGGGTCAGCCGGGCCAGCGAACTTGAAAAGCGCAGGGATTGGCCGGGCCTGCTGGCCTGGGGCGGGCATTGGACTCGAACCGAGCCCGATAATGCGATCGCCTGGTTTGTCCTCGGCCGCGCCTACAGCCACATGCAGCGCTACCCGGAGGCCATCGAGGCCTATCAACGGAACTTGCAAATCGAACCCGGCGACATTTATGCAATGAACAATCTGGGCCAGGTCTACCGCGACAGCCAGCAGTCGCGCGCCGCCATCGCGGCTTTTCGCGATGCGCTGCAGATCGACCCGGACTATATCGACGCCTGGCACAACCTGGGCGTGACCTTCTATGCCTTGAAAGGCGTCGCCGGCGTGACTCAATCGCTGCACCAATTGAGCGCCAGCGATCCGAGGCTGGCCGAGGCCTGGCGTAAACTGGCGATCGAATATGCCTTGTCGCGGAATCAGCGCGTCGCGCAAAAAGCCATCGACGTGCTGCGCGGGCTGGATGCCGACCAGCGGCGGCAGATGTTCGAGATCCTGTTCGGCAATCTTTGAAAGGCCGCGGCGACGAACAGCTCACCGACCCGTTGTTCGCCCAGTTCCTCCGACGGATTCCAGGCGGCGAGTTGGGGATCGCTCGGCGAGGTTGAAAGGGCTGAAAAATCCGCGCCTACCGCGCGGAAGCCGGCTTGCAGAGCAGGGAGTTGGGGCATGCTTCATATCCGACCGAATCCGTCGGGGTCATATCCGCCATTCCGGTGGGCAGCCATGATAGGGTGCCCGCCGATGGCGTTCGCCGGGTTCGTAAGCACTATAACGCACCGGCTCCGACGCGCCTTACATCGAAAAATTGACAGGAAACACCATGAATACCGATAGCCTTAATGGCCAAAGCTTCATTGCCGGAAAGGACGCCTCGCTGGAGTCCTCGATCCTCTCCATGCAGGACAAGCTGGCCGAACTGGGCTTTCACATCGAAGAACGCTCCTGGCTGAATCCGGTGGCCAATGCCTGGTCGGTCCATATCCGCGACGGCAACTGCCCGCTGTTGTTTACCAACGGCAAGGGCGCGACCGAGCTGGCGGCGCGCGCAAGCGCACTGGGCGAGTTCTTCGAGCGGCTGGGCTGCAATTATTTCTGGTCGCATTACTACCTGGGCGAAACGCTGGCGCAGCGCGAGTTTGTGCATTACCCGCAGGAAAAGTGGTTTCCGTTGCCGGCCGATGAAACCTGGCCGGAAGCGCTGCTGGACGCCGAATTACGCGACTTCTACAACCCGGAAGGCAGCGTCCCGGCCAGCGCGCTGGTCGACCGCAATTCCGGCAACGCGGCGCGAGGCATCTGCGCCTTGCCCTATCAGCGCCAACGCGACGGCGCAGCGCTGTGGTTTCCGGTCAACCTGATCGGCAATCTGTATGTCAGCAACGGCATGTCGGCCGGTAACACGGCCACTGAAGCGCGCGTGCAGGCGCTGTCGGAAATCCTCGAACGGCACGTCAAGTTTCGCATCATCGGCGAGGGAATCTGCCTGCCCGATGTGCCGCCGGCCGTGATCGCGCGCTATCCGAAGATCGAAGCCGGCATCCGCGACCTGCGCGCCGCCGGCTTCGGCATTCTGGTCAAGGATGCGTCGCTCGGCGGCCAGTATCCGGTCATGAACGTGACCTTGCTGAATCCCGATGACCAGGGCTGCTTCGCCAGTTTCGGCGCGCATCCGCGCTTCGAAGTCGCGCTTGAACGTGCGCTGACCGAACTGCTGCAAGGCCGCGCCCTGGACGCGCTGGGCGACTTCCCGGAGCCCGGATTCGATCTCGACGAGATTGCCGAAGCGCAGAACCTGGAGATCCATTTTGTCGATTCCAGCGGCATCATCAGCTGGGAGTTTTTGCGCGCGTCGCCGGACTTCGAGTTTGTCGATTGGGATAACGGCGGGCTCGGCAAAACCACCGAGCAGGAGTTCGCCGAGCTGTGCGACGCCATCCATGCCGATGGCCGCGACATCTACATCGCCGATTTTCCGCATCTGGGCGTCTACGCCTGTCGCATCCTGGTGCCGAGCATGTCGGAGATCTACCCGATCGACGATCTGGAATGGAACAACAACAGCGTCGGCAACCAACTGCATCAAAGCCTGCTGCATCTGCCGGAGCTGGACGACGCCGCGCTGCGCGCGCTGCTCGACACGCTGGACGAACTCGGCCTCGACGATCAGCGCCCGGTGCCGGCGCTGATCGGGCTGGCCGAGGACGCCTGGTCGCTCTGGCACGATTTGCGCGTCGGCGAGTTGAAATTGCTGATCGCGCTGGCCATTCAGGATGCCGACGCGACGCGCGAGGGCTGCCAGTGGGTGCGCCATTTCGATCAACTCGACGAAGAACGCCGGCTGGTTTATCGCTGCGTGGAAACGCTGCTGGAGATGGCGGATAACGCCGAACACTATCGCGACAGCCTGTTGAGCTTGTACGGCAGTTACAGCCTGAACACGGCCCAGGCCATGCTGCGCGGCGAGGCGCGTTTCTTTGGCCTGGATGCGCCGGGCATGGACCTGAAGGGGTGCGTGACGCATCAGCGCCTGCTGGAGGCTTATCGCAAACGGGTCTTTCCCGTTACCGATGCGGCCTGATGAATTGGCCCATGCCGCTGCAGGGCAGTCGCGGTCGCAGGCGATGCGTGCCTCTGCAGATTTTTCGGCCTATCGTGAATAGGCGGCTTGGCCGGCTGCGTTTGGGACTGTTGTGGAAACCGGTTCGACGCGTTGTCCTCTAAACGGCTGCGATCGCCTATTACCCAGGAGTTGGAATGACGCCCCATCTGCTCGACCAACTTGCCAGCCTGACTTCGCTTCAAGATCTGGAGTTGCTTGAGTTCAGCCTGCTCAAAACACTGCATAGTTTCATTAAGCCCAAGGGCTTAACCCTGTTGCATCTGGATAGCCAGGGGCGCCTGCTCATGGAGATCGCCTACGACGGCCAGTACACCGTCCGCCGGGACGATCTGACATTGCCCGAGGCGTTGCAGCGTGCGGACGACTATCTGGTCAAATCGGGAGCGTCGCAAGTCGCGATCCGCTGCGACGACGGCGTCCAGTTGTTGATCGCCCTTGTCTCGACCCGCAGCGGGCGCAGCTATGTGCTGTTGACCGCCAAGGCAGCGCCCTCCGTGTTGAATGCGCACGTGATCACCGCGGTGCTGCAGATCTACCGCAACTTCTGCTCGCTGGTGAATGCATCGCAAATGGATCAATTGACCGGACTGGCCAACCGCAAGACCTTCGATGCCTGCGTGTCCAAAGTTTTTGAGCTGATTCCGTCGCCGGTGGAGGAGAAGGCGCATGAACGGCGACAGGACAAGGCCATGCGCTACTGGCTGGTGATGGTCGATATCGACCATTTCAAAGCGGTCAATGATCGCTTCGGCCATCTCTATGGCGACGAGGTTCTGGTTCTGCTTTCCCGCTTGATGCAGGAGGCCTTTCGAGATGACGACATGGTCTTTCGCTTCGGCGGCGAGGAGTTTGTGTTGATCATCCGCTGTCCGGATCAGGCGTCTTGCCGTGTGGTGCTGGAGCGCTTCCGGGAACAAGTCGGGAGCACGCCTTTCCCGCAAGTGGGACAGGTAACGATCAGCCTCGGCGCCACCCAAATGTCACGCGACATATTCACCGGTACGTTGCTCGACTACGCGGACCAGGCGCTTTATCACAGCAAAAACAGCGGCCGTAACAAGACCACTTTTTTTGAAGACATGTTGAGCAGCGGCCTGGCCAAAGAAGAGGACATCACCCCCGGCGGCGTGACTTTCTTCTGACTGCAGCGCATTGCCGCAGTCCTAGGCCATGTTGCGCGGCGCGGGCGGCGGGTGGTAAGCGGAGGGTTGCATGCGTTGGCGCTGGATCTCTTCGGCGAGCAGCGCAACAAAGCGTGCCGCCGCCGGATGAATTTCGCCCGCTGCATGGCGCACCGCAATGCTGGCCGGCGGGAGCGCGGGCAGGCCCGAGTCGAGGCTGCGCATGCCAGGCAGCAGCAGGCTGCTCGGCAGCGCCGTGATGCCCAACCCGCAGCGGACGGCATGGCGCAAGCCGGTCAGGCTGCTGCCGCTGTAAACCAATTGGCTGCTGAGACCGGCCTGAGCCAACGCAGCGGTGGCGGCAATACGGAACGCGCAGTTTTCGCCAAACAGCGCGAGCGGAAGCGGCGAGGGCCGCAGATCGGCGTGGCTTTCACCGGCCATCCAGACCAGCGCCTCCTGCCAGATTGTGCTGGCGTTGGCAGGCGCCCGATCCGAGCAGTGCTTGAACAGGATCAGGTCCAACTCGGCCCGCTCCAGCGCAGCCAGCAACCGCGCCGAAGTGTCCGCTTGCAGGCGCAGCTGCATGCGCGGATAGAGCGCTCGAAAGCGGGACATCGCGGCAGGAAAAACGCACTCCATCAATTCTTCCGGCAGGCCGATGCGCAGCGTGCCGACGGCTGCGTCCTGCGCCACGCAGCTATAGGCTTCGTCATTCAAACGCAGGATTTGGCGGGCGTAGGCGAGCAAGGCCACGCCTTCGGCGGTTGCCCCGTCTACCCGGCCTTGGGTGCGATGCAGCAAAACCTGGCCGAGCAGGTCTTCGAGCCGCTTGATTTGCAGGCTGATGGCCGACTGGGTCCGTCCCAACTGCTGGGCGGCATGCGAAAAGCTGGCCAGATCGACCACGGCCACCAGCGCGCGCAGCGCATCCATGTCGAGATTGCGTTTGAGCATAATCTTTAAATCGAATTATTGAATTGAATATATCAATTTTATGAATTTGTTCCCGCTTAGTACAGTGGCGACAAATCCACTGCTGGAGACCGTCCATGCCCTTCATCCGCATCACCCTCGGCCGGACCTTGCCGGCCCCTGTCAAGCAGCGCCTCGCACGGGGCTGTACCGATTTGATCGTCGATATACTCGGCAAACGGCGCGCCGTCACTGCCGTATTGGTCGAGGCCGTGGCCGGTGACGGCTGGAGCATCAACGGTGAAATAGTCGGTGATGAATTGCTCGGCGGCGAGAACCCGATTCCAGTGCATGCCGAAATCTGCATCACGGCCGGGACCAATAGCCCTGCGGAAAAATCACGCATGATCGCCGCGCTGCAGGCGCTGCTGAACGAGGCGCTGGGCGCGATGCCGCTGGCCAGCTATATCGTCATTCGCGAATTGCCGGCGGACGACTGGGGCTACGCCGGCATCACGCAGGCGGCCCGGCGTCAGCTCATTTCTGCGGTAGCTGCCTGAGCGCCCGGGTGGCGCGGCCGGGCGCTCGCCGCAGCCATTGCCAGAACCATCCGCCCGGGCTGTCGGCGCCGGTCAGCAGATAATCCAGGACTCTCAGGTTGCGCAGCGCGAGCACCTGGCGTCCTCTCGCCCCGTGGTCGCCGCAGAACAGGATGCGGTCGCCCGGAAAGAGCGGCGTATCCAGGTCGGGCAACAGCGCTTCCGAATTGCCCAGAAACAGCGGAATGCACGCCAGGTCGGCGTCCCGATCCGACGGATCGCGCAGCAGAACGCGCAGGGTCAGTTCAGTTTTTTGATCCATCGCCTGGCGGATGGCTACGGCGTTTTCCTGGCTGAGTTCCACGTCCCAGACATCGGGCACCGTGTCGCCCACCACGGCGGCGATGCGGGACAGCAGCTCATTGGCCCAGTCGTTGGACTGCTCCTTGCACTTGATGAAGAAACGCGAGAGCAGCGGGGTGGTGAGCAGCGAGAGAAACTCATGCCCGACGATATCCGCCGACTGCATCGTGACATCGGCGCCGAAACGTTTGAACAGATGGGCGTTGGCGTGCCGGTTCTGGCGTACCACCATGAACAGTTCCGGCTTGAGCTCGCGCGCCGTCATGACGATGGACAGATTGTTGACGTCATTGTCGGTGCCGGCGACGATGCCCACGGCGCCCTTGATGCCGGCTTCCAGCAGCGTATTCGCCTCGGTGCCGTTGCCGATGATGCAGTCGGCGCAACCGGTCCGGTTCGGGGCGGCCTCGATGATGACGAATTCGACCTTCTGTCTGCGCAGGTGGCGCACTACGGCCTTGCCGAAGCGGCCGTAGCCGCAAATGATCCATTTGCCGCCGGGCGGCTGCAGCGGCTCGCTCAACGGCATGCCGGGAAGGTCGGTCAACCAGACATAGAGCAGATGCTGGCCCGGGCTGTGCAAAGCCATGGCCAAATGCTCGCCGAAGGCTTCGAAGGCATTGACGATCTCATCCGTGCCGAAGGAGGCCATGTTGCCGGCGGTCTCCATGCTGTCGGCGCGGCATAGCACCGGCAGTTCCGGGCGCAGCAGCTTGGCGGTCACCGCCACCGCCAGGTTGGCCTGGTCATCGTTGGTCAACGCGATCACGCCGGCGCAGGAAGGGTGATTCAAACCGGCCAGTTCCAGATTCTCCGGCAGGCGCACATCCCCGGTCAGGGCCGGAATATCCAGGTGGTATTGGCCCAGCTCCAGTTCGCTGATCCGGTCCGGATCGATATCGAGCACGACCGCCTGCTGGTTGCGGTGGTCCAGAGCCTGCATCAGCAATGTGCCGGTCTCGCCGCAGCCGCAGATGATGTAGAACGGCTGGCGCAATCGTTTTACGCGGTGCACGAAGGCGTTGGCCTTGATGACACGCTTGAACGATGGGTCTTGAAACAGGGCCAGGATGGCGCCGATGCTGTACAGCCAGACCAGAACGGTCATGTAGATGGTCACCAGCGCCCAGGCGCGCTGAGCTTCGCTGAAGGCCCGCGGAATTTCGCCGAAGCCGATCGTGGTGGCGGTGTAACTGACGAAATAGAAGGCATGGAACAAACTCATGCCCGGCACGGGGCGGCCGTCGGCATCGACCCCGGGCGCCAGGCTCATGCCGAGGACGGAAACGGCATAGCTGATGATCAGCAGGATCAGCGGCAGACGCATCCGCCGCAATACCAGGAACAGCACGCTGTTCATCGAGTAAGCCCGTCTTGCGAGGACAAAAACCGCTCAGCGGTGGAACAGCACGGTTTCGATGACCAGGATGACTACCGACAGCACGTTGGCGATCAGCGCACCGGCCGCCAGAGAGACGATGCTGGCCATGACCGAGGGCGTCAGGCCGGTACCCGTGATATGCACGGCGACCGCCCAAACGCTGGCGGCCGCAATCAATTGCAGGACCGCGACAAAGCTGGCCGCCAGATGGATGGCCCCGATCTGGGTGCGTTCGCCGAATTTGAGCACCGTGGCGATCAGGTTCACCACCACCACGGCGAACAGTTCGTAGACATGGTGATGATCGACATTGTCGAGGTCGCCGAGGACAAAACCGAAATTGAGCGTCATCGCGAGGATGATGAAGAAACCGAAAATGACCTTTTCCAGATTCATGGCGTGGCTTCCCGTTGGCTTTCGTCGCGCCATGATAGCCCGGCGGATGGCGGACGGACATGCACGCAGGCGGTTCGGCCGCACGCATTGCGGCCGTCAGCGACTAGTAAGTAGGGCGGAAAAGCGCAGCGCCTTCCGCCGAATGCAGCGTATCGGCACAATCCGCCCATGCCCGACTATCGCCGCAACCGGGTTCCCGACGGAACCTACTTCTTCACGGTCAACCTGCTCGAGCGCAGCGAAACCGTGTTGGTCAGTCATGTCGATGTACTGCGTAAGGCGGTCAGAAAAGTGCGCGCCGCGCGTCCTTTTCACATCGATGCGTGGGTCGTCTTGCCCGACCCCATGCATGCCGTCTGGACGTTGCCGCCCGATGACCCCGACTGCTCGACGCGCTGGATGCCTCGTTCCACCGCGATGTGGCGGGCGTCTATGCCTCGGGCTTGGCGGGGTGGTGTCAATTTTCCCGCTGGTGAGCGGGGTGCGTGATGAACCGTGTCGCATTCGGTGGAAGGCGCTGCGCTTTTCCGCCCTACGCGTGCTACGCGTGCTGTCTCGATCGTTGCTCTGAGTGTCAGCATATTGGCCGAGGACTTGCCAACCCTGCCAGACCTGCGTCTGGCAGCTTCCAGAGGTACACCGGCCACACAGGAAGGCAGTTTCCTGGCCCTGCGGGCGTCTTTTCATGGCCGGCAGCCGCTCTTGGGATGACGTTCGAGCAACGCTGGTTAGCGGACCAGCAGGATGAAAGAAAGTTCGCATAATGCTCAGCCTAAGGAGCCCGGAAGTCGGGGGAAGATCAGTCACGCAATTTGGCTTCCGCCCCGCTCAAAGGCGGTAGCGGGCCGACATGCGAGCTGCCCGGCATGAGGGTCATGTAACGCAAGCCTGCCGCCAGCGCGAGCAAGAGCGCGAGCCAGAACCAAATCATGGTGCGTGGTTTGCGCGCATCGGCTTTCATCGCGGCTTGATTCTGCCTACCGGCAGCAGGCACAAGGGCTGTTCGTCGCTGGGCAGGCGGATGATTTTTTTTACCTTGTCGTCGTCGAAGGCCCCCACGAGCACGGTACCCAGATCGAGGGCAACCGCCTGCAAGTGGATGTTTTGCGCCGCGAGTCCCGCTTCCATGTGCACGTAGCGAACCCCCCTCTGACCATACTTCCAGGTCGTGCGCCCATAGACCGCTGCCACCACAATCACGGCCGCAGCCTCGTTCACCACGTCCTGTCCCAGCGCGGCGTCCTCGAGCGCGGCGCGCCGATCGCCGTCGGCGACCCGGATCAAGGAATGATCGAGGGGGTGATACTTGTATATCCCCTGGGGCAGAACGGAGACATCCCCGGCCACAAGGTAGAGCTCCAGCGGGTAAAGCGCCCCAGCGGAAGGTGCGGTCCGTTTTCCGCCCGCGCCGGTGATGCCTTGCCCCGCCCACAGCAGTTGCGCCACTTCGGCAAGCGCCAGCGGCTGGCGGGAAAAATCCCGGACAGACCTGCGGCTGCGCAACGCCTTTTCCACAGGCAACTTGCCGGCATTGCTGGGCGCGGGCAGCCTGATCAGGCCAGCGACAGAAGGGCCGGCACTCGATTCTGCCGCCAGGCTTGGCGCTGACGCCACAAGCATGATCGCCACACTCACGGATACCGCAATAGTCCTGATCGTCATGTACGCTCCCAATCTGTGCTCGCCCGCGCCCCTCAACGGGTGCCGCTGCGGGGCTTTGGCCACTTCATAGTAGACAACCCTGAACATGAACAGGAAACCGCCAGACACTGCCAGCGAGCGTTCCTGATGTGTGGACGTTTCGCGATCGCGACGCCCCGTTTTTCACGCATCGAGCAGGCGTTGAGCACCCCGCCAACTGATTGCTGAGTTGGAGCAAAGCTCGGCGGGGCGAGTGCCGTTCATCACCGGGGCTGTCTTTGTAAGTGTCGCCTCCAAAACAATCGTAGAAGACCCAACGTCCATGGGGCCAGAGATCGGTCAGCGAGAACATGGTGGTCGTTTTGCCTATACCACCCGTGCCATGTACGAGGAGTCTACGAGATGGGCTCGCTTGCAGGGCCTCAAGCATGCGGCCGGCGTCATGGGTAGGAATCGGATTCGTTGGGCTTGTTGAATTGATCAACAGCAGCAAACCGAAATAGTGCTGACGTACAGGGCGGAGATGCCAGCGGCAACAAAGGCCGAGCTTCAGGCATTCGCGGTGATGACCCGGGTGTCTGAAACTGGCCGAACCCGGAAGCTTTCGCAACCAAGGTCAACGGCCGTTGACCTGTGAAGCAGGCATCAACCTACTCCGCTGGGAAGCGTTTTCCGTGCTGCCAGCAGCCGTTCAGGTCAATCGAAGCTGAACGTATAGAACAAATCGACCGCCGGGGTGGTGCCGGCCTGAGTGCGCAGGGCGAGGCGGCGGGAGAGTTGGTAATTGATCTTCACCAGCGTCTCGCTGCCGGTGAGGCTTTGTTCGTAGCTCAGATAGGCGCGCGCGGACAGGCGTTTGCCCAGCGTAAGTACGCTGCTTTCCAGCGTGCCGGCGCCTTTCAGGCTGACTTCTTCCAGCCCGGCGGCCTGGGCGATGCGCTGTTGCAGGGTGACGGATTCGCCCGCGCCGAGCAGTGCGCCGGCGGCCAGTTGCAGCGCATCGAATTCCTGGCTGCCGGTATTGGAGAGGCCGTGGCCCAGCACCAGCCAGGACAGCTTTTCACTGTCCGGCACGCTGGGGTTGGAGACCAGTTTGACGACCGGCGCCTGGGCGCTGCCGGTGATGGCGACGCCGGCCTCCACCTCCTGGTTTTTGCGCAGGGCGCGGATGTTGAGGCCGGGGTTGTCCAGCGGACCCTGGAAATTGAGGATGCCGCGGTCGATATCCAGCCGCTGGCCGTAGGCGGCATACGCGCCTTTCACTACGCGGATCGAGCCGTTGGCGCGTAGCGGGGCGCCTTGTCGCGCGCTGACTTTCACTGCGCCGCCGAGTCGTGCGTCGAGGCCGCGTCCCTTCAGGAAGAAGCGATCGCCCAGATCCAGATCGAGCTCCATGTCGACGGCATAGGGCACGCCTTTGGCGGCGGCCTGGTGTTCTCGCCCCCGCACCACTACGTCGCTGCTGAGGCTGGGGGCATCCGCCTTGGCCAGTTCGATCTGGCCCCGATCCGCCTTGAGTTTGGCGCGCAATTGGAGCTTCTTGGCCTGCAAGGCGACATGGCCGCCGCCGCTGAGGATGAGCAGGCGATCCGGACGCGAAACGACTTGGAGCTTGTCGGCGTTGAACGTCAGTTGCAGGTCGTTCTGGCCGCCGCGCAGGCCCAGTTTGCCCTGGCCGGTCAGCAGACCGTCGCCGCCGCGCAGGCTGAGGGACTGCAAGGTCAGCACGTCCTGCTTCAGCTCGGCCTGGAAGCGGCCGTCCCTGAAGTTGAGTCCCTGCTCGGGCAGGGCCAGTTGGAAATGTTCGCCGCTGAGCGCGCCGCTGAACCGTGGCGCGGCCAGGCTGCCGCTGGCCTGTACTTGGGCGCTCAGACTGCCGTCGAACACGGTGCGGCCGCTGTCGTCGAGATAGGGCGCGGCCCAGGCCAGGGATGGCAGGATCAGATCGGCGCTGCCCTGCAGCGGCGCGTCGGCGGCGATGCCCCAGACCCCGTCGCGGCGCGACAGCCGGCTTTCGCCCTGCACGCGCAAGCGTCCCAGCTTGCTGCCGGCGGCGTCCAGGCTGGCGTGCAGTTTGCTGTCGCGCGCTTCGGCCTGCAGGCTCAGGCGTTGCAGGCCGAGCGCTGTGGGGGCGTCCGGCGCGGTGGCCAGCCGCAGGTCGCCGCGTTCCCGCGCCAGACTGATCTGGCCGTTCGCCTGCTCGCCGGCATCGATCTGCCAGGCGCCGCCCAGCACCAGATCGCCGTCGATGTTTTCCGGCCAGGCCGGCAGGCGTTTCAGCACGCTCAGGGCCAAGCCGGTGAACGCGCCGCGGCTGTTGAACTGCCCGCTTTGATAGCGCGCGTCCTGAAGCGTGAACGCTGCGCCGAAGGCGGCAAACTGAGCTTGCGCCAATTCGGCGCGGTCCGGTGCGAGTTCCAGCCGCGCCGGGGCCTGCAAGGTCAAAGGATGGCGGCCTCGATTGGCCAGGCGCAGGATTTGCCCGGACCAGCCTGCACGATCGCCCGCCGTGCGCAATGCGCCGGCCAGTTCGGCGCTCAACTCGATCTCCGGGGTGTTCACCGTGAGATCGATGCGGTGTTGTTCGCGCCGACCCTGCGCTTGCACATCGGCGCGATCCAGCAGGAATTGGGGCGTCTGCAGGCGGCCGAGCCGCGCGTTCAAGGCCAGGTTGCCGTTCAATCCCTGCTCCAGGCTGGCGTCGGCTTGCAGGCTGGCGAGGCGGTAGTTGCGGCCCCAGGCCAGGTTTTTCGCCGCGATCTCGAACGCCCCGGCCGGTTCGGCCAGGCGGCCGGCCAGTTTGCCGCTGCCGAAGACCTGGCCCGAAAGCTGCGAGTGGACGATGCCGAGTTGGTCGGCCCGTATCTGAAATGTCAGCTGGTCGCCGGCCGCACCGAAAGCGCCTTGAATTTTCAGTTGATTGCCGGCCAGGCGCAGTTCCGCCGCGCTGTCCCACAGGCGCTGCGCGGAGAGGCGCAGATTGCCCTGGCCGGACAGGGCTTGGCGGCGGAACTGGCTGTCGGCGATGGCGAAGATCAAAGCCGTTTCCGGCTTGGCGTTGAGTTGCCCGCGAGCGTTGAAGGACGCGTTGATCCGGGCCTGCGGGTAGTCGCCGAAGGCGGCGGGGTCAAAGCGTTCCAGCGCTCCAGCCAGATCGAAGGCCTGGCGGTCATCCAGACCCAGCGAGCCGAACAGGCTCAGGCTGCCGCCGCTGGACGCGAGCACGGCTTGCTTGATATGCACAACCTGCTCGCGTTGCTCGGCGTCCAGCGTCAAACGATAGCGTTGATAGCCCAGGTCGGCAGTCAGATGCCGGCGTTCGCGGTCCGCTTGCAATCGCAGCGTGCCGGCCAGGCGCAGGGAATGCAGCTTGGCGTGCAAGCCATGCGGGTCAAAGTCGTCGCTGTGCAGGTCCAGCGTCAATGCGCCGGGTTCGGCACGGCCGCTGCCGCTGAAGCGGCCGGCGCGGGCCAGATCGAGGCGCAAATCGGTCAGGTCCATGGCGTCCGCCGTGGCGCTGAATTGGGCGGCGACTTCGCGCAAGGGCAGGCGTTTCTGGTCCCAGCTGCCGGGCTGGCTGTTGCGCGCCGTGATGTCTCCGGTGTAGCGGTGTTCGCCCTGGCTGCGCAGCTTGGCCGTGAGGCTGAGATCGGCGCGCGGCCAGGTCGCGTCCCAGCGGGCGGGATCAATGCCCGCGGCGTCGATTTGCGCCTCCGTCAACGTGCGATGCGCAAACGGCGTCAGCAGGATATCCGCCTCGGCCCGCCCGCCCGCCAGCGCTGCACTGGCCTTGAGCTGCATGCGGCCAAGCTCGCCGGCCAGCTTGGCCGCGGCGCTGCCGGATGCGTGCTCGAAGCGGACCTGGCCGGCGAGCGTAAACGGCGGCGCATCGCCCAGGTTGGCTTGCGCTTCGACTTGGCCCCAGGGCGTGACCAGGCGATGCAACGCCAGCCGGTAGCGGCGCTCGGGCTTGTCGAGGCTCAGTCGCAGGTCGTTGAACGTGCGCTCGCCGGCGCCGGTTTTGATGATCAAACGGTCCAGGCTCGCCGCCGGAATGCTCAGACTGAAAGGCAGGCGCAGGGTTTCGGGGCGTTGCAGCGGTTCGAGGTCGGGCTTCAGTTCGGTGATGCGCAGTTCCGCCAGCGCCAACTGATTGATCTGCAGGTGGCGCTGCCAGAGTGCGCGCGGCGACCAGTCGAAGCGGGCATCGACGACGTCGAAGCGTTTCGTTTCGCTGCGCAGACTGAGCGCTTCGATGCGCAACGGCCCGTAGAGCGAACCCTGCACACCGCGGATGTCCAGCTTGCCGCTGCTCAGACTGACGGCTTGCCGAGCGATGAAGCGCAGGCCCGGCTCACTCGCCGCCAGCCAGGCCAGCGCCGCGGCGAGTGCCAGCAGTGCGAGAACAACGAGGCCGCCAAGTCGGTAACGCCCGCGCCGCATGAAGCGGCTGAAGGCCGCAGCACGGCTCAAAAGCTGAACCCCACGGAAAAGTGCAGCCGCATCTCGGCTGTTTCGCGGCCATAGGCCAGATCCAGGTTGAGCGGGCCGACCGGGCTTTTCCAGCGCGCGCCGAGGCCATAGCCGACGACCGGGCGCAGGGCGTCCAGGCTGTCGGCGGCGTCGCCGGCGTCGACGAACAGCGCCGCGCCCCATTCCGGGTTGAGCCAACGCACATATTCTGCGCTGACCACGCGCAGCCAGCGGCCACCGGTGATGGCGGCGCCGTCGCTCACGCCGAGGCTCTGGTAGGCGTAGCCGCGCACGGTCTGGTCGCCGCCGGTGCGGAACAGAAAGTCGGAGGGAATGCCGGCGCGGCTGTCCGCCGCGACCGCGCCGAGTTCGCCGCGCAAGATCAATTGCCCGCGAGCCCCGAGCGGCTGAAACCAGGTGGCCTTGGCGTAGCCGCGCAGGAAGCTGCGGTCGGACAGCACGCTCTTGGCGGCGGCGTCCGCCTGCGTGTTGAGCAGGTAGCCGCGCGTCGGGAACAGCAGGTTGTCGACGTCGCGCCGGGTCCAGGACCAGGACGGAACCAGGGCGGCGCGGCCGTCGCTCGCGGCTCCGGCCACGTCCTGTTGTTCCAGGTAGTAGCGCAGCGCGTAGGCGGTCTCGTTTTTGCCGCGCAGCTGGCTGCGTCTGGCCCCCAAGGTCAGTGTGCGGGTGACTTCACCCTCGACATCGGATCGGTCCCATTTTGCACTGAGGCTGTCGCGGTCCCCCTGCCGGGTCTGCGGGAACTGCAGTTCGCCGGCGACGGATTGTTCCTTTTGTGCCAGTTTGAGGCCGCTGGCGAGGCGCCAGGCCCGGCCCAGCAGATTCAGATCGCGGTAGTCGATCTGGCCGCGCGGGCCCGTGTCGGTGCTGATGCCGACGCCCAGGCCGAGCGTGCGGGCGCGGTTTTCCTCGACACCGACCTTGACCGGCAGGCTGGCCGGCTGGTCGCGGTCGATCTCGACGTAGACCTCGGCGCCGGCGAAATAGGGGCTGTCCTGCAGGCGAGATTGCAATTCCAGCAGCTTGCTCTGGTTGTAGGGTTCGCCCGGCCGGATCGGATTCAGCCGTTCGATGACGCTGGCAGGGTAGCGCCGCAGGCCTGCGATTTGCAGCGGCCCGAATGTGAAGGCCGGGCCGCTGTCCAGCGTCAGTGCGAGGCCGACGCGATGGGCTTGCGGGTCGACCGTGGCCTGGCTGTCGCGGATGGCGGCGGCCGGGTAACGGTCCAGCAGCAGGCCGCGCAGCGCGGCGCGCTTGGCGTTTTCCCAGTCCGCGTGGCGAAACACCGCGCCAACCGGCAAAGACCAGTCGGCGCGCAACTTGAGCAGCCGGTCGCGGTTTTCGGCGCTGGCGTCGGCGGGGTTGTCGGTGAACGGACCGACGACTTGCACGTCGATCTGGTCGACCCGCGTCGGCTCGCCGGGCTGCACCTCCAGGTGAACCGTCCAGCTCGCGCCGTTTTGCTGAAGTTCGGCCTGAATCTGGGCGGAATAGAAACCTTCCGTGGCCAGCAAATTACGGATCTGCTCCGGCGCCTGGCTGACCAGACGGCGCAACTGGGTCTCGTCCATGCGCTCGCCATCGCGCCAGCGGTAGAGGTCCAGATGGGCTTCGAGCAGCCCGCGTTGTTTCTCGGGCGCGTTCAGGCTGATCGTATAGTTCAGCGCCGGCGCATCGGCGGCCGGCGCCGGCGCGGTGAAGGCGAGGCAGCAGGCGCAGACCGCGCCGGCCAGCGCGGTTCTGCCTGAACGGGCTATTTCTTGTCGATCCAGCGCAATAGCTCCCATACCGGAATCGCCGCAAGGCCGCCGCTCACGCCGGCCAGGTAGCTGGGAATGAGGAAATCGAAGGCGAGCAGCCACAAACGTCCCGCCAAAAAGCTGGCGATGAGCATGGCAATCAGGGTGATCAGGAGTTTTTGCCAGACGGGCATGACCATGGCATCACTTCAACGCATAGGCGGGCGGTGCATATTCCAGCACCAGGGTGCCCAACTGCTGGTTCAGCCCCATGATCGGGATGACCGCGAGCAATTTGCCATTTGCGCTGCGTTCGGTCTTGATTTCGCTGGCTTGCAGGTAGGGTGCCGGGTAGAGGCTGGCGAAGGCGGCAGCGAGCATTTTCCGGTCACTGGCGACCAGCACTTTGCCGTCGGGCTGAGCCAGCAAGGCGGTTTGGAAACCCTGCATCTGCACCAGGTTGGTGACGTATTGGTCGACCTGATCCAGGTTGCCGGCCATCATTTCGCGGCGGATGACCCAGGCGATCGGAACGCTGAAGCGACGCAGCGCTTCCTCGCTCTGGCGGGCATCCAATTGCCTGGCCTGTTCGACAAGTTGGCCGCGCGCCTGGGCATGTTCCGCTTCGACTTCGGCCAGTCGGCTTTCCAGTGCATTCACGGCGGCCGCTCGCCAGCCGTACATGGCCGCGGCCACGAGCAGCAGGGCGCCAATCAAGGCCAGAATGATCTTGCGCTGGCGGTCCATGCCTGCGGGCCTGGCGGGGGCGGCTTGGGTGACAACCTCTTCGGCGATTTCTTCATTGGGATTCATTTCTGGCTCCTCAGTGCAAAAAATTCGTTTCGGGTATATGTCCGCTCAGCGGATCAGGGTGGACAAAGGTTCATTGGCGGCATTCATGTCTACATCATTCATTTGCTGGATCAGCAAGGCGAGATCTTCATTCAGTCTGAGCAGCGCCGTTTCCGGCATTCTCTCTAGTGCGTCGGGCACGATGCCGGTAAGGGGTTGCGGTGCACGCGCCAGTACGGTGCGGCCCGTTTCCGTGAGATACAGATTCACCACGCGGCGGTCTTCTTCACTGCGTCGGCGCTCCACCAGGCCGGCCTTGGCCAATTTTTCCAACATGTTGCTGGTGGTGGAAATATGCACGGACAGTTCCTCACTCAGACGGGAGACGGTGATGCCCGGGGTTTCGGCGAGGGCGGCCAGAATCCAGACCTGGGCGCCGGACACGCCGCAGGCGGACTCCAGGGCGCGGAAATGCTGGCGTACTGCACCGATGATGATGCGCAACTGCTTCAGGGTTTCTTTCGCCAGCGGGGTGCTCATGCTTCTGTCCTTGCTACCTGTGAGGGTGGTTTGAAAAGGGCCACGTTACGGTTTCGTTACGAAGTTGGCCGGAATGGCTGAATCATCCCCGTTTTCCAGCGCGGCCGTATCCTCGAATAAAGGCTGGATACGGGCAATACGCCAGGCGGCAACGCCGAACCGCTTTTCCAAGGCCTTCGGGCATCTAAAGATGTTCGGGATCGCCTGAGGACGGCGCAGGCACTTCGCGCTGTCAATTGACCTCTACGGCGAATCGGTCAGCGCGGTGCGGTACTGCGCCGGGTTCTACTCCACCGGGAACAGGTAGCCCGCCTGATACCAGAGGTGCAGCAGGGCGATCATTTCCGGGCCTTGTTCGTGCGCGCATTCGCCGGGCATGAGGTAGCGTTTGTCGGCCAGGCGTCGGAGCATCGAGGTAAGGGCAGGCGAGGCTTCCAGGCGCTCGCCGTTCAAGAAGAAGACATCGCCTTTGAACAACATCTGGCTGCGCGCATCGAGCGCCACGCCGCGTTTTTCGATGGCTTTGGAAAATGCGGCGAGGCTTTTCGGACGCATCGGCGGGTCGAAATAGACGTGCGATTTCGGTTCGCTGAGATAGCGGCCGAGGAAGTCGGCGACATCGTTCTTGTCCCAGCGCGCAGCGGCGCGTATGGTCTTTTCCGTCCAGTCGAGCATGGCGCTGGGGATTTCGGCGACGTGTTTCGGGCGTTTCAGCTCCGGGTCGGCGTACATGCCGGGCAATTCCAGCTTGTCCTGCAGATAGGTCAGAAACTGGCCGACGACTTCTTCGGCCTTGGGGGCGCGAAAGCCGATCGACCAGGTCATGCAGTCGGTCAGCGCGACGCCGTTGTGGGCGAGTTGCGGCGGCAGGTACAGCATGTCGCCGGGTTCCAGTTCCCAGCTTTGATCGACGCGAAATTCTTTCAGAATGCGCAGCGGCGCGCCATCGACGACGCTCAGATCGTCCTGCGCGCTGATTTCCCAGCGGCGGCGGCCCTGGCCCTGGATCAGGAACACGTCGTAGGAGTCGAAATGCGGGCCTACGCCGCCGCCGGGCGGAGCGAAGCTGACCATCAGGTCGTCGAGCCGTGCGGCGGGAATGAAGTCGAATCGGTGCAGCAGCCAGTCGCCTTGCGGCAACAGGTGATTGACGCCGGAAACCAGCAGGCTCCAGTTGCGTTTCGGCAGCGCCTGTAGTTCTTCCGCTGCGAACGGGCCGTATTCGAGATGGCACTGTCCGCGCTTGAACTGCACCAGCCGGCCTTCCGAATTGTCCTGACAGGCGAGTTCGGACAGGCTGTTCCGGTCCAGCCAGTCGCCGAAGCCGGGCAGCGCCTGGCGTACCAGCAACGGCTTCTTGTGCCAGTGTTCGGCAAGAAAAGTTTCCACCGACATGCCTCCCAGCAACTGTTGCAGGGAATAATTCGCCTCAGTGAAAGGCTTGTTGTGTCGGTTGCGGCCGGCGCTTTCGGGTTTATCCGCAGGTTTATTCATATAATGCTTTCGATATATACCGAGGAGTGGAAAACATGCTGAACAAGGGCGACCGTGCGCCGGATTTTGAACTGCCCGATGCGGATATGAGCATCGCCAATCTAGCGGATTACGCGGGCAAGCCGCTCGTGCTGTTCTTTTATGTGCGGGATGATACGCCCGGCTGCACCACCGAGGCGATCGAGTTCAGCGACCTGGAAGGCGACTTCGCGCGCTGCGATTGCACCGTGGTCGGCGTCTCGCGCGACGATTGCATTCGGCATGGCGCGTTTCGCGACAAGCACGGCATTTCGGTGCGTTTGCTGGCCGACAAAGACGGCATCGCCTGCAACAGCTACGGCGTGCTGGTGACGCGGGAAGTCGATGGCGTCATGCGCGAGGGGGTCACCCGCACCACATTCATCATTGATGGCCAGGGCATGATTGCGCATGTCCTGCCGGGCGTGATCCCGAAAGGTCACGCCGCTGAAGTTTTAAAACTTGTTAAGGAGCTTTAAGTGCAAATCGGTAAAGACACTGTTGTCGCGTTGACCTATCAACTCACCACCCTGGATGGAGAGCTTCTGGAAGAGGCGCTGGCGGAATCGCCCGCGGTTTATCTGCAAGGCGGCTATGACGGCATTTTCCCGCGCGTCGAGGCGGCGCTCGAAGGCCAGGGCGCCGGCGCCGAACTCGATCTGGTGCTGGCGCCGGAAGACGCATTCGGCGAGTACGACGCCGAGTTGGTGCGGATCGAACCGCTCGACGTGTTTCCGGAGGAAGTGAAGATCGGCATGCAGCTCGAAGGCGCCAGCGAAGATGGCGAGCACGTCATGCTGTACACCGTGACCGATGTGGCGGACGGCAAGGTGGTGGTGGACGGCAACCATCCGCTCGCCGGCCAGAGCCTGCGCCTGCAGTGCGTGGTGCAGTCGGTGCGTGCGGCTTCGTCGGAAGAAATCGAGCACGGCCACGTGCACGGCCCGCACGGCCATCAGCATTGATCCGGCGACAGGAGCGGAATCCCGCTCCTGTAGAATGCGCCTCCTCTTAGTCTATTCGTCACCAACATGAAGCTGACCTTTCTCGACTTCGAACAGCCCATCGCCGAACTGGAAACGAAGATCGAGGAGTTGTCCGAAGTGCAGGGCGATCCTGCACTCGACCTCTCCGAAGAGATCGTGCGTTTGCGTAAAAAAAGCGCGGCGTTGACCAAGCAGATCTACGGCAAGCTCAATGCCTGGCAGATTTCGCAAGTCGCGCGCCATCCGCAACGTCCTTACACGCTGGACTATGTGCAAGGCCTGTTCACCGAGTTCGAAGAATTGCATGGCGATCGCGCTTTCGCCGACGATCCGGCCATCGTCGGCGGCCTGGCGCGTTTTCAGGGCGAGCCGGTCATGCTTATCGGCCATCAAAAAGGGCGCGATACCAAGGAACGCCAGTATCGCAACTTCGGCATGCCGCGGCCGGAGGGCTACCGCAAGGCGCTGCGCCTGATGCGGCTGGCCGAGAAATTCCGCATCCCGGTGTTCACGTTCATCGATACGCCGGGCGCCTATCCCGGTATCGACGCGGAAGAGCGCGGCCAGTCCGAGGCCATCGCCCGCAATCTCTATGTCATGGCCGAGTTGAAGACGCCGGTGATCTGTACCGTGATCGGCGAAGGCGGCTCCGGCGGCGCCTTGGCGATAGGCGTCGGCGATGCGCTGATCATGTTGCAGTACGCCACCTATTCGGTGATTTCGCCGGAGGGGTGCGCCTCGATTCTGTGGAAGAGCGCCGACAAGGCGTCGACGGCGGCGGAAGCGCTCGGCATTACCGCGCCCAAACTGAAAACTCTGGGCCTGATCGATCAGATCGTCGCCGAACCGCTGGGCGGCGCGCATCGCGACCCGGAGGCGATGATGGAGTCGCTGCGCGCGGCGCTGTCCGAGACGCTGGTCAATGTCCGCGAACGGCCGCTCAATGCGCTGCTCAATACCCGCTACGCCCGTTTGATGGGCTACGGCAAGTTCAAGGAAGGACGCGCCTGACGCTCGGCGAGCCATGACTGCAAGCCGGGATGCCTTGACCCGCCCGCTTTCGCTCCAGGTCGCCGATAGTCTCCAGCGGCATGTTCGATTCGCCGCCGCACCCGCGCTGCAACCGCAGGCGCGGCTCTGTGTAGGGTATTCCGGCGGCCTCGATTCCAGCGTTCTGCTGCATCTGCTGGCCGCGCTGCGCCGGAGCGCCGGGTTCAGCCTGGCGGCCGTGCATGTGCATCATGGCTTGTCGCCGCAGGCGGACCACTGGGCGGATCACTGTACGCAGGTTTGCCGAGAACTGGACGTGCCGCTGGCGATCCGGCGCGTCGCGGTTCGCCCGGCTGGAGAAGGGCTGGAAGCGGCGGCGCGCGCCGCGCGATACCGCGTCTTTGCGCAGCTCGAGGCGGATTTTCTGGTCCTCGCGCACCATCGCGACGACCAGGCCGAAACGGTCTTGCTGCAACTTCTGCGCGGCGCCGGTCTGAAAGGATTGGCCGCGATGCCGGAGGCGCGGCCTCTGGTCGGCGGCCTGGTTCTGCTGCGGCCGTTGTTGGCGGCGACGCGGGCCGACATTGCGGCCTACGCGGCGGCACACGGCATCGGCTGGATCGATGATGCGAGCAATAGTGATGTTCGCCTGGCGCGCAATGCGCTGCGGCATGCGGTGTTTCCCGCTCTGGCCGAGCGTTTTCCAGACGCGTCCAAGGTCTTGGCGCTGGCCGCCGCCCAGTTTGCGGAGGCCGCCGCGTTGCTCGATGCGCTGGCCGAACTGGATGGCCGCCACGCCATTGCCGCCGAAGGGTTGTCCATAGCGGCGCTGCGCGATTTGCCCGAGCCGCGCGCGCGCAACCTGCTGCGCCGTTTCCTGGAGCAGTCGGGCGTCGAAATCCACCAGGATGCGATGCATGAATCGCTGCGCCAGTTGCTCACCGCGCGCCAGGATGCGCAAGTGGGCGTGGCCTTCAGCGCGGCGGCAGGCCAAGTCGTGCTGCGCCGCCATCGGCATTGGGCGATGCTGGAAAACGTGCGGCAAGATGCGGCTGCCGCCGAGATCACATCCTGGCAGGGCGAAGCCTGTCTCGATCTGGGTGCGGCCGGGTATTTGCACTTTCAAGCGGTGACCGGCGCAGGCGTTCGTTTGACGCCGGGCGCGGTCACCATCCGGCGGCGTCTGGGCGGCGAGCGTTTGCGTCCAGGGCCGGGGCGGCCGCGCCGGACCTTGAAAAATCTGCTGCGCGAAGCGGACATCCCGGCCTGGCAGCGTGCCGCGTTGCCGCTGATCTATCTCGGCGAGACCCTGGTCTGGGCGGCGAGAATCGGCGCCGACAGCGATTATCTGGCGGCCGCCGGCGAGCCCGGCTGGCTGGTGACCTGGCAGGCCGAGGCTAACGGACCCCCGCCTAGCGGGATTCCAGGTAAGGCAGCGTAACCAGCGCGTTGTAGCCCAGTTTTCGCATCTCCGACTGGGCTCTTTCTGCTTCCTTGCGATTCAGGAACGGGCCCAGTTGAACCCGCGCTTCCAGATGCGCGCGGATGCCCTGTTTTTTCAATTTTTCCACCAACTCACGCGCGTTGTCGGGGTTGCTGAATACGCCCAACTGCACGACAAAGCCTTGGCCTGGCGCGGACGCTGCTTGCATCAGAGGCATCGCTTCGGCGACTCGTCTCGGGATTGGCGGCGTCTGGCTCGGAAGGGGGGCGGACGGCGCGCGCGCAGGCCTCGTCAGGTTGTTGTCGACGCGCGGCGGCGGCGGGGCCTCCATCACTTTCTTGCCGGGCGCTGGCGCGGCTTGATCCGGCTGTGCCGTGGTTTCCGTCGCCGGCTCGGCGTCCTCCGGCGTGGTCGCGGCGACTTCGGTCTCCGGCGCCGGCGCTTCAGCCTGTGGCGCCGGCACGATCGGCGCGGGCGCCACCGCGGCCGGCGGCTTTTTCTGTTCGCTGCTCGATTGGTCGAGCCACCACAACCCGCCCAGTGCGGCAGCGGTTACGACACCCGCAACGGCCAGACGCAGAAGCGCTTTTTTTCTGACATCTTCGTTTTCCGGCATCTCGTCGTCGGCTGGCATTCAGGTCTCCTGATGGCGCACTGGATCGGCGCGTCGCCTTTATTTTAGGGGCGTTTCGTGGTAACTTGCGCGCGCTTTTTTGTACGTTTCCGCAAGGGGGGCGCTGGGCTCATAAGCCGCTGAAGCGGCAACGACGCCGCTGAATGCAACCCTTTGCCGCACCTGTTCAAGCCTTGCCGGCATTCATTACCTTACCCGTTTTCATTTACCTTCTCGGAGCAAAACCAAATGGCTGTTGAACGCACCCTGTCCATCATCAAACCTGACGCCGTCGCCAAGAACGTGATCGGCAAGATCTATTCCCGCTTCGAATCCAATGGCCTCAAGGTCATCGCCGCCCGCATGGCGCACCTGTCGCGCGCCGAAGCCGAAGGTTTCTATGCTGTGCACAAAGGCCGTCCCTTCTTCAATGATCTGGTCGAGTTCATGACTTCCGGCCCGGTCATGATCCAGGCTCTGGAAGGCGAGAGCGCAATTGCCAAGAATCGCGAGCTGATGGGCGCCACCGACCCCAAGAAGGCCGAGCCGGGCAGCATCCGCGCCGATTTCGCGACCAGCATCGACGCCAACGCCGTACACGGTTCCGACGCCCCGGAAACCGCGGCCGTCGAGATCGCCTATTTCTTCCCTGCTTGCCAGATTTACTCCCGTTAAATCGTCTTGAACCGACCTAATCTGCTCGATTTCGATCATCCCGGCCTCGTCGCTTTCTTCGAAAGCATCGGCGAGAAGCCATTTCGCGCGCGTCAGGTGCTGCAGTGGATGCACCAACGCTGGGCGGACGATTTTGGGCAGATGACCGATTTGGCCAAGTCGCTGCGCGCCCGCTTGCCCGAGGTGGCCGAGATTCGGCCGCCGGTATTGGGCCACGAGCAATGCTCCAGCGATGGCACCCGCAAATGGCTGCTGGAAGTAGGGCCGAACAACCGGGTCGAAACCGTGTTCATCCCGGAAGACGATCGTGGCACCTTGTGCATTTCGTCGCAGGTCGGCTGTGCGCTCGATTGTGCGTTTTGTTCCACCGGCAAGCAGGGTTTCAACCGCAATCTGTCTGCGGCGGAGATCATCGGCCAGTTGTGGTGGGCGAACAAGGCGCTGCAACGCGATCCAAAGGGCGACCGGATCATCACCAACGTGGTGTTGATGGGCATGGGCGAGCCGCTGCTCAACTTCGAAAATACCGTGACGGCGGTTTCGTTGATGCTGGACGACCATGCCTATGGTTTGTCGCGGCGGCGCGTCACCGTTTCCACATCCGGCATCGTGCCGGCGATGGATCGCCTGCGTGAAAAACTGCCGGTGGCGTTGGCGGTGTCATTGCACGCGCCCAACGACGCCCTGCGCGACCAGCTGGTGCCGGTGAATCGCAAGTACCCGCTGAAGGAGCTGATGGCGGCGTGCAGGCGTTACGTCGTGGACGGTCCGCGCGATTTCATCACCTTCGAATATGTCATGCTGGATGGCGTCAATGACCAGCCGGAACACGCCGAGCAGCTGCTGCAGCTGACGCGCGACATTTCCTGCAAATTCAACTTGATTCCGTTCAATCCGTTTCCGAATTCCGGCTTCAAGCGTTCGCCCTCTGAACGCGTGCGCAAATTCGCCTATCAACTGATGGAGGCCGGCAAAGTCGCCACCACGCGCAAGACGCGCGGCGAGGATATCGATGCCGCCTGCGGTCAGCTGGCCGGCCAGGTCGAAGACAAATCGAGGCGCGTCATCAAGCGCATGGAGCTGGCGGCATGAAATTCGGATTGAGTTTGGCCATGCTGAGCCTGGCTGCTTTGTTGACCGCTTGCGCGGCGCCGCAATCAAGCAGCGACAGGCCGGAGACGCGGGCGACGGGCGACAGCAATATCAGCGCGCGCCTGCACACTGAACTGGGCGCCGGCTACTACTCGCGCGGGCAATATGCCGTTGCGTTGCAGGAGTTGCGCGTTGCGCTGGAGGCCGACAACGCCTATGCCCCGGCTTACAGCATTCTCGGTCTGGTGCATGCCGAGTTGCGGGAAGACAAGCAGGCCGAAGCGCATTTCAAACGTTCGATCGAGCTGTCGCCCAATTTCTCTGAAGCGCATAACAACTTCGGCCTGTTTTTGTGCCAGCGCGGACGCGTGGCCGAAGCGTTGCAGCATTTTGAAATGGCGCTGAACAACACGCTTTACGCCACGCCGGACAAGGCCCTCGCCAATGCCGGCAATTGCGCGCTGGAAAAGAACGATCTGGCGCAGGCCGAGCTGTATTTTGCGCGCGCCTTGAAGCGCGTTTCCAATCAAGCGACGGCGCTGCTGGGCATGGCCGAAGTGCATTACCGCCAGGGCCGTTGGCTGGCTGCGCGCAGCGTCCTGCGCCAGTACAGCGCCCTGTTTGGCGATATCGCCGAAATGGGGCCGCAGGCGCTATGGCTGGGTGTGCGCGCCGAGCGCAAGCTGGGCGACCGCGATGCCGAGGCCAGTTACGGCGCGCATTTGCGGCGCCGCTATCCGGAGTCGGTCCAGGCGCAGTGGCTGTTTTCGGGTCTGTATGACAAAACCGGGAGCCTGTTATGAGTGAGGTGTTCCAGGCCGGCTTCGGCGCCAGCCTGAAGGCGGCGCGCGAAGCGAAGAACATGGCGCTGGCCGATGTTGCGGCCAAGCTCAAGCTGACTTCGCGCCAGGTCGAGGCTTTGGAGGAAGAAGACTTCGACCATTTGCCGAGCGAAGTATTCGTGCGCGGATTCGTGCGCAACTATGCCCGTCTGGTCGGTCTCGAGCCGGACAGCCTGATCGCTCCGGTGGATGCGCAGGTGTCGGAAGTCATCACCGCCCCCAGCGCCGGTTTGCATGTCGGTTCCAACGGAATTCGGCGCTGGCTGGTTTACCCGCTGATCGTCGTGACGGTGTTCCTGGTGTTGGTCGCGGCGCTCTACCATTGGCTGCGCCAGGGAGAAGACGCCTTGATCTCGGCGCCACCCGACGTGACGACACAAGCGTTGCCACCGCTTGCGCTGTCGCCCGAGGCGCCGCCACCACACGCCGTTGCGCCTGCCGACGAGGCGCCTGCACTTTCACCCGTGCCCGCACCCGCACCCGCACCCGAAACCGAGCCCGCACCTTCGTCGAATGCCGGTCAGCCGGCGCCAGCCGCGCTTCCCGTCGCCCCCGCGCTTCCTGCCTCCCCTGCGCCGGCAGCGCCTGCGCTAGCGACGAACGCTGCGCCCGCCGCGAAGTCCAGCCAGCGCAGCATGCGCTTCGAGCCGACGCATGACGCCTGGATACAAGTGGTCGATGGCAAGGGCAACCGTTTCTCGAAGCTGGTGCGCGCCGGCGCGGCCGAGTCGTTCTCCGGTGAACCGCCGTTCCGTTTGGTGGTGGGCGAAGCCGCCCAGGTCAAACTGACTTACAACGGGCACAGCATCGATCTGACCCCCTTCATCGGCCAGAAAGTGGCCCGTTTGACTTTGGAATGAACGTGATCGGAATTTCCCAATGAGTTTGCATTCGTCCATCGTCCGCCGCCCTACGCGCCAGGTACTGATCGGCCATGTGCCCGTCGGCGGTGGGGCGCCGGTGGTGGTGCAGTCGATGACCAATACCGATACGGCCGATATCGCCGGCACGGTCGCCCAGGTGCATGCGCTCTGGCAGGCCGGCTCCGAACTGGTGCGCTTGACCGTCAATACCGAAGAAGCCGCGCGCGCAGTGCCGGCCATTCGGGAAAAACTCGATGCGCTCGGCTGCAGCGTACCGTTGATCGGCGACTTTCATTTCAATGGCCACCGCCTGGTCAAGGCCGTGCCGGAATGCGTGCAAGCTTTGGCCAAGCTGCGTATCAACCCGGGCAATGTCGGCCGCGGCGCCAAGAAGGATGAACAGTTCGCCACGCTGATCGAAGCCGCGGTGCGTTACGGCAAGGTGGTGCGTATCGGCGTCAACTGGGGCAGCCTGGATCAGGAACTGCTGGCGCGCATGATGGACGAGAACGCAAAGCGGGCGAAACCGCATGCGCCGGAAGAAGTCATGCGCAATGCGCTGATCACGTCCGCGCTCGATTCCGCCCGGCGCGCCGAGGAACTCGGCCTGTCCGCTGACCGCATCGTGTTGTCATGCAAGCTGTCCGGCGTACAGGATCTGGTCAAGGTGTATCGCGATCTGGCCGCGCGCGGCGATTACGCGCTGCATCTGGGCCTGACCGAGGCCGGCATGGGCAGCAAGGGTATCGTCGCCTCGACGGCCGCACTGGCGTTGCTGATGCAGGAAGGCATCGGCGACACCATCCGCGTCTCGCTGACGCCGCAGCCGGGTGAGTCGCGCACCACCGAGGTCCAGGTCGCGCAGGAAATCCTGCAGGTCATGGGCATTCGATCGTTTACGCCGCTGGTCACCGCCTGCCCCGGCTGCGGCCGCACGACCAGCACGGTGTTTCAGGAGTTGGCGCAGAACATCCAGAACTGGCTGCGCAGCCAGATGCCGATCTGGCGCGGCCAGTACCCCGGCGTCGAAAGCATGAACGTCGCGGTGATGGGCTGCGTGGTCAACGGCCCCGGCGAAAGCAAGCACGCCAACGTCGGCATCAGCCTGCCCGGCACCGGCGAGGTTCCGGTGGCGCCGGTGTATGTCGATGGCGCCAAAACAGTCACGCTGAAAGGCGATCGCATCGCCGAAGAGTTCCAGGCCATCGTCGAGAATTACGTTCAGCAAACCTACGGCAACAGCCAGAACGAGTCAGTATGAGCAACGCCCTCCGCGCCGTGCGCGGCATGAACGACCTGCTGCCGGCCGATGCGCCGCTGTGGGCCTATTTCGAGCAGAGCATCCGCACCTGGCTGAAAGGCTACGGCTATCGCGAGATGCGTACGCCCATCCTGGAACATACCGGCCTGTTCAAGCGCGCGATTGGTGAAGTCACCGACATCGTCGAGAAGGAAATGTATACCTTCATCGACGCGCTCAATGGCGAGTCGATGACGCTGCGCCCGGAAGGCACCGCCAGCTGTGTGCGCGCCGCGATCGAACACAATCTGCTGTTCGATGGCGGCAAGCGGCTTTGGTATGCCGGCCCGATGTTCCGCCACGAACGGCCGCAGAAAGGCCGCTATCGCCAGTTTTATCAGGTCGGCGTCGAAGCGCTCGGCTATGCCGGCCCGGAGCTCGATATCGAACATCTGCTGATGACCGCCCGCTTATGGAAGAAACTCGGCCTGGCCGAGTTCATTCGGCTGGAAATCAATTCTCTGGGCGGCGCCGAGGCGCGCGCCAGCCACCGGCAAAAGCTGGTCGCCTATTTCACAGCGCATGCCGATCAGCTCGACGCCGACTCGCAACGTCGCCTGGCGAGCAATCCGCTGCGCATCCTCGATTCGAAGAACCCCGCCATGCAGGCGCTGGTGGAAGCCGCGCCGCGTTTGATGGATGAACTCGACGACACCGCCCGCGCGCATTTCGAAGCCGTCAAGCGCGGCCTCGATGACGCCGGCATCGCCTATCGGGTCAATCCCCGCCTGGTGCGCGGCCTCGACTATTACAACTACACCGTTTTCGAATGGGTGACCGACAAGCTGGGCGCCCAGGGCACGGTCTGCGCCGGCGGCCGCTACGACGGCCTGGTCGCCCAGCTCGGCGGCAAGCCCGCGCCGGCCTGCGGTTTCGCGATGGGCGTCGAACGTTTGCTGGTGATGATGGCCGAAGCCGACCTGCTGCCGCCTCCGGATGCGCCGGATATTTATCTGGTCAACGTCGGCGAGGCCGCCGCGCGCATGGCGATGCAAGCGGCGGAAAGCCTGCGCGACGCCGGCCTGGATGTGGTTTTGCACGGCGGCGGCGGCAGTTTCAAGGCGCAGATGAAGAAGGCCGACGCCAGCCTGGCGCGTTTCGCCGTGCTGATCGGCGACGATGAAGCGGCGGCGAATCAGGTCACGCTGAAGGCCTTGCGCGGTGAATACGGACAACAGCCTGAACAGCAGCGTATGGCTGTGTCAGACGTAATCGGATTTTTGAAAGGATAGGCAATGGCGCTCGATCTCGAAGAACAGGAACAGGTTGATGAGGCGAAAGCCTGGTGGAAGCAACATGGCAGCAAAGTGATCTGGGGCGTGACGGCCTTTCTGCTGGCGGTGGCGGGTTGGCGCGCCTGGCAAACCTGGAGCCACAACCAGGCGGCCGAAGCTTCCATGCTGTTCGACCAGTCGGTGCAGGCGGCCAGCATGAACGATCTGAAGACTGCCAAGGCGGCGGCGGCCCAGATCATGGAAAACCATGCCCGTAGCGCCTACGGCACGCCGGCGGCCTGGCTGGCCGGGCGCATCAACCACGAGGCGGGCGACGCCAAGAGCGCACGTGCGCAGTATCAGTTCGCCCTTGAAAACGCCCGCGACGACGGCGTCCGCCAGTTGGCGCGCCTGCGCCTGGCTGCATTGCATTTCGAGAACAAGGATATCGCCGGCGCGATGAAGCTGCTCGAACCCGCGTTCGAACCGGCATTCCAGGGCCTGGCCGCACAACTCAAGGGCGACTTGTTCGTCGCCCAGGGCAAAACGGCGGAAGCGCGCGCCGCTTACAAGCTGGCGCTGGAAAAGCTGGGCGACAAGAGTTCGCTGAAACCGCTGGTGGAAATCCGCCTGGATGCTCTGGGAGGCTGATGTGTTGACACCTCGCGCAGTCCTGATTGCCGTCGTCTTGTCGTTTGGCTTGTCGCTGTCGGGTTGTTCCACGGTCAGCGGCTGGTTCCAATCGAGCAAGCCGCTGCTGAAACCCGCCGAACTGGTCGACTTCAAGCCCAGCGTCGAATTGCGCAAGTCCTGGGAAGCCCATGTCGGGCCTGGCAGCCCGTTCGACTTCTCGCCGGATACCGACGGCCAGGCGGTATATGCCGCCGGCCGCGAAGGCAAAGTGGTCAAGCTGGATCTGGCTTCGGGCCGCGAAATGTGGCGTATCGACGCAGGGCAGCCGCTTTCCGCCGGCGTCGGCGTCGGCGATGGCCTGGTGCTGGTGGGCACCGCCAAGGGCGTCCTGCTGGCGTTCAGGAGCGCGGATGGCGCGCCGGCCTGGAGCGCCAAACTCTCGGGTGAAATCCTGACCCCGCCGGTTGCCGGCAATGGGGTGGCGGTCGCGCGTTCGAATGACGGCAAGGTGTATTTGCTCGATAGCGCCAGCGGCAAACAACGCTGGAGTTACAGCCGCAGCCTGCCCGTGCTGACCTTGCGCGAACAAGGCCATCTGCTGCTGACCAACAACGCCGTGTTCGCCGGCCATGCCGGCGGCAGGCTGACCGCGCTGGCGTTGAACAACGGCGCGCCGCTATGGGAAGTCAACGTGGCCTTGCCGCGCGGCGCGACCGAACTGGAACGCATCGCCGATGTCGCCGGGCCGCTGGCGATTGACGAGCGTTTGATCTGCGCAGCCGCGTTCCAGGGACGTGTTGCCTGTTTCGATCAGATATCCGGCAACGCGGCCTGGGCGCGCGATTTGTCCGCCCTGCGCGGCGTGGCGATGAACGAGGCCTATGTCTTCGCCGCCGACGAACGCGGCGTGGTCGCCGCATTCGACAAGAATCGCGGCAGCAACCCCTGGAAGCAGGACAAACTGCGTGATCGCCAGCTTTCCAGCCCGGTTGCGGTCGCCGAGCGCTTCGTCGCGCTGGGCGATTTCCAGGGCCAGATCCACCTGCTCAATACCGAAAACGGCGCATTCGCCGCCCGCGCCGGCACCGATGGCAGTCCAATCAACAGCGTCATGATTCCGCTCAAATCCGGTCTGCTCGTGCAGACCGCGAACGGCGGAATATTTGCCTACCGGCTGCAATAGAAAACTTATGAAACCCACCCTCGTATTGGTCGGCCGTCCCAATGTCGGCAAGTCCACGCTGTTCAATCGTCTGACCAAGACGCGGGATGCGCTCGTACACGATCTGCCGGGCTTGACCCGCGACCGCCATTACGGCCACGGCCGCATCGGTTCCAAGCCCTATCTGGTCGTCGACACCGGCGGCTTCGAGCCGGTCGCCGAGACCGGCATCCTGGCGGAAATGGCCAAGCAGACCATGCAGGCGGTCGCCGAAGGCGATGCGGTCGTGTTTCTGGTCGACGGGCGCGCCGGCGTGACGCCGCAGGACATCATCATTGCCGACAAATTGCGCCGCAGCGGTCGGCCCGTGTTGCTGGCGGTGAACAAGACCGAGGGCATGAATGCCGGCGTCGTCACCGCCGAATTCCATGAACTCGGCCTCGGCCAGCCGGTCGCGGTTTCCGGCGCGCATGGCGAAGGCGTGCGCGAGCTGATCGAACTGATCATGGAACCGTTTGCCGACGCCGAGGAGGACGCGGAGGAGCAGCACCCGAAAATCGCCATCGTCGGGCGGCCCAACGTCGGCAAGTCGACGCTGGTCAATACCTTCGTCGGCGAACAACGTGTCATCGCGTTTGATCAGCCCGGCACCACGCGCGATTCGATCTATGTCGATTTTGAACGCAACGGCAAGCCCTATACCCTGATCGACACCGCCGGCGTGCGGCGCAAGGGACGCGTCACCGAGGCGGTCGAAAAATTCTCCGTGATCAAGACGCTGCAGGCCATCGAAGACGCCAATGTGGTCGTGCTGGTGCTCGACGCACAGCAGGAAATCTCCGACCAGGATGCCCATCTCGCCGGCTTCGTGCTGGAAGCGGGCAGGGCGCTGGTGGTCGCGGTGAATAAATGGGATGGCATGGACAGCTATGACCGCGAGCAGATCAAGCACGAACTGACCCGGCGCATGGAGTTCCTTTCCTTTGCCCGTTTCCATTTCATTTCCGCATTGCGCGGCCAGGGCATCAGCGAAGTATTGAAGTCGGTCGATGAAGCCTACGCCGCCGCGATGGCCAAGCTGCCGACGCCGCGTCTGACGCGGGTGCTGCTGGATGCCGTGACGCAGCACACGCCGCCCAAGTCCGGCCTGTTCCGGCCGAAGCCGAAATACGCCCATCAGGGCGGCAGCAACCCGCCGATCATCATCATTCATGGCAACCATCTGGAAGGCATTTCCAATAGCTATAAACGCTATCTGGAGAACATTTTCCGGACCACCTTCAACCTGCAGGGCACGCCGCTGCGGGTCGAGTTCAAGGCAGGCCACAACCCGTTCGAATCACGCGAGGTGAAGGCGCCGACGCCGCGCCAGATCCGCACTGCAGAGCGGGACGACCGGCGCAAGCCGGCGCATTTGAAGGCGGCTAAACGCAAGAAGCGTTGATGCTTGACGGCTGCCCGCCTGAATTGGCGGCCAGACGTTCTGCCGTTTCAAGTCTTACTTCAATACCAGCACGCGGACGTAGATGCGTCGGTTAGGGCCATTTTCCGGCGTCAGCGGCTTGCTCGCACCGTACGAAATGGTCGACATCCGGTTGATCGAAATATTCTGCTGTTCATGCAGATAGCGCTTGACCACTTCAGCCCGCGCCTTGCCCAGGTTGTAGTTGTTGTCTTCGGTGCTGTTGTTCGCGGTATGGCCCTGGATGTCGAGATGGTATTCCTGGTCCAGTTTGCCGAGTTTGAGCGCCAACTGGTTCAGTTTGGCCACATCCCTGCTGTCGAGAGCGGGGTCGTTCTGCGGGTACAGAACCTTGTCGTCGGTCAGTATGACGCTGAACGCTTCCCGGCCGTTGGCCAGAAAGATTTCTTTGGCAGTTAGCGCCAGCGCTTCCTGTACGTGGCCGGCGAGGCGGCTGAGCTTGTCCTCCGCCAACTGCAAACGTTTGCTCAGCGCAGCGTTGGCGACTTCCGCGGCCTCCTGACGGTTCTGCAACGCAGCGGCTCGCTCGGCGTTTTCGCGAGACCAGGCCTGGGTGCGGTGACTGACTTCGTCGATGCGTCGCTCGGCGTCGGCGATGCCCTCCGCCACTCCTGCCGCCAAACTGGCGCCGGCAGCGGCGTCCTGTTCGCGCCGGCTAAGCAGTTCGGCGCTGCGTTGCGCTGCGCTTTGCGCCAGCGCGTCGATCGGCTTGAGCTGGTTTTCCATGCCGGCCAGGCCGGCATTCAGGCGTGCATCCTGTGCCTTGAGATGCGATTCGACTTGTTCCTTCAGGCGCGCCAAGGCGTCCAGCGTGCGCGCGTCGCCTGCCTTGATCTGCTCGCGCAGGCGGGCGAGTTCAGCCTGAGCGGCGTGCATGTGCTGCTCCAGTTCACTCTGCCGCGTCGCCAGGCTGTCTGCCTGCGACTTGGCTGCACGCAGGCTGGCTTCGCTTGAATGGGCCAGATTCTGCTCGACACGATCAATGCGCTCCTGCAGCGGTTGTGTTTGCGTCAGCAACGCTTTTTCGCTGGCGCAGCCGCTGAACAGCAGGCTGCAGAGTACGAGGCTGAAGGCGGCGGGGGGGGTAAGACGTGTGTTTGGGTACATGGTTTTTCCGGTCAGTGATGTTTTCAGGTGGAATGATCAAGGCAATGGCGGGCTCGGGCCGCCTACCCGGTTGCTTGACATGATGCGTTGCGAGTAGGTCGGTTCATGCTATCAACGCACGCCGCGCTGGAAATGGTAGCCCCGGTAGCTGAGCACCAGGCCGTCGGGTGTGATCTGCTCCAGCTTGAGGCCGGGCGCGATGAACTCACCTTGGCGCAACACGCTGTTGTTGACCATGACGCGCCGCTCGCCTGGTGCGCTTGAATACTGATGGAAGGCGATCAGCAGCGCGGGCATCTCCTGGCGGACTTCGACGGGGAGTTCGGCCACGCTCAGCAGCTTTCTTTCAGGCGGGTCGCTTGACGGACTCGGGCTGGCCGGCGGATTGCCTGCCGGCGCGTGCGGAATGGAGAGCTTGGTTTCAGCCGGTTTACTCGTCGGCGGCGGCAAATCGCTCGGCGGCATCACGGCGGCGCGCGGTTCGCTGGCCGCTTCAGTGCGCTGCGGCGTACCGGGTTCGCGTTGTACGTCGGCATCCGGGTACCGGGGCGATGCGGCCGGCAACGCAAGCGGCGGGGCGGCCGGCGCTGGCAGCGCCTGGAATGCGCTGGGCGGGGTGGCGACAGGAAATGGTGCGCTGGGCGCGGCGGGCGGCGTTTCTGCCTGCCACGGTTGCAGCCAGCCGATCAGGATGCCGGCGCCGATCAACGCGACGGCCAGCCAGGCGTTGAACGCAAACCTCGACGGCTTGGGCGCCGGCACGCTCTGCGCCGTCGCCAGCGTCGGCGCTTTCGCCTGCTGACGCTGCTGATCGGACTTTCTGAGCGCATCGAGGATGTACGACATGGCTAGCCCTTTCCCGAGGGGCGCAACGGTTCGGCTCTCGGCTCGGAGAGCAGCTTCGGCGCCGAGGCATCGGTTTGGCCGAGCAGATGGATCAGCGTATTGGGGCCGACATTGCCATCCGGCCGCAAGCCGCGCGAGATTTGAAACTGTTTGACCCGCTGTGTCAGCGCTGCGTCGTATAGCGGGCTCTCGCCTGGCTGCGGCGCTCTAGCCTCGATTTCGGCCAGGCGTTCCCGCAACCAGGCTACGGCCGGACCGCTATCGCCCGGGCGCAGCGTTTCCTGCACGGCGGCGGGTGCGCGCCAGAGCAGGCGGTAATCGCCCGACCATTGCGCGGCCAGTGCGCCCGGACTGACGCTGACGGTTTGCTCGCCGACGACCAGCGTGGCCCGCTCGGCGTCGAGTCTGATCAACGCGACATGAAACGCCTGGCCCTGGTCGTTGCGTAAAGTCAGCACTGCCGGCCGGTTCAATTGGCGTAACTCCAGCAAGCCGCCGCGCTCGCTGCGACAGCGCAAACCCAGTTCCGTCGCCTGTCGGCAGGGATCGCCGGCTTGGTAGTTCGCACCCCATGCCTGGAACAAGGCGGTGTAGGCCAGCGCTTCGCTGTGCGCGGCAGGCAGGGCGGCCGGCCAGGCCAACGTCGCCGGCGTACTGGTGATGGCGCCGCTGGCCACTGGCGCTGCGTCTTTGATTTCACTTGCCGGCCGATACAGCACACCGACCGCCGCTGCGCCGGCCGTCAACGCCAGCAGGCCGGCGGCTAACAGATGTTGTTTACGGCGCCGTGTTGCCAGCGTAGGCAGCACTTCATGCTCGGCCTGGGCGAGGGTCTTCCGGTCCACCCGTTCCTTGCCTTGCACGTAGGCGCCCAACAGCGCGCGGTCGCAGAGAACATTGATCAGGCGGGGAACGCCGCCGCTGACGCGGTGCAGACGACGCATCAACCCGGCCGGGAACAAGGGCCGCTGTGTGCCGGCTACGGCGAGGCGGTGCTGGATATAGGCCGCGGTTTCCGCTCGGGTCAGCGGCCCCAGGTGGTAGCGTGCGACGATGCGCTGCGCCAGTTGTTTCAGCTCCGGGCGATCCAGCATCGTCGCCAGTTCGGGTTGGCCGATCAGAATGATCTGCAGCAGCTTGCGTTCATTGGTTTCCAGATTGGTCAGCAGCCGCATCTGTTCCAGCACCTCCGGCGCCAGATTCTGCGCTTCGTCGATGATCAGTACCGCCTGCCTGCCGCGTGCATAGCCATCGAGCAGATGCGCATTGATGCAGTCGACGAAGCGCTTGATGCTGCTATTGCCGGACGGACAGGCGATGCCGAATTCGCTGCAGATGGTTGCAAGCAATTCCTCGACGGTCAGCTTGGGGTTGAAGATGTAAGCCACATCGCACGCTGCGGGAATCTGTTCGAGCAAGCAGCGGCAGACCGTGGTCTTGCCGGCGCCGACTTCGCCGGTCAGCAATACGAAGCCGCCGTCGCCGTTGACGCCGTACAGCAGATGCGCCAACGCCTCCTGATGGCGCTGGCTCATATAGAGATAACGCGGCGCGGGAGCGATTGAAAAGGGTGCTTCGGCGAGACCGAAGAAACTCTGGTACATGCGGAATAGGGGTGAGAACGGCCAGCCGATTATAACGAGGCCGCATTCAGGGCCAGCTCGCCTGCCATTTACCGCACCATCTGATTCATTTCGAAGATGGGCATCAGGATGGCGAGGACGATGAT
>CAYXMQ010000028.1:0-45075 GCA_964466195.1 uncultured Thiobacillus sp. | reverse complement strand
CGTGCGGTTGCCGTCGTTGTTGCTGTCTTCGTAAACGTAGCCCGACAGCTTGGCGGGATTCGGCTGCACCAGGCCGGCATCGATGGTCTGATTCGATTCACCTACAGCGAGGGTGACGGTCTGGCTGAAGCCCGTTGTGGCATTCGCATCGCTATCGGCGGCGTCCTGAGTGTTGCCGTTCGCGTCCTGAGTGGTAAGAAATTGCCCTGCGGGGGCAATGAACTTGACTTGATAGTCTCCCGCCTTGAGGCCGACGAACTGGTAATAACCTTGTTCGACGGCAGCGGTACTGAAGTCGTCGCCGGTCACGGTGCTGGCGATAAGCACACCATTGCTCCACAACTCGACAATCACGTTATTGACGCCGGTCTCGCCGCTATCCTGGATGCCGTTGGCATTGGCATCAGCCCAGACGTAATTGCCAAGCTTGGCGCTTTGCAGTTGCACGATCAGGGGTTGTACGTTGCCGGCCGGATCGATGATGGAGGTGAAGAAGGCATCCGTGGGCAACACGCCGTTACCGCTAGCGACAGCGGACTGGGCCGAAGTTACGAGGAAATTGATATCGGCGGCACTGACGACATTACGATTGTTGTCGTTCAGGAAGAGCGTCAGGCCTGCACCCGCAATTTGAGCGTCGGTGAAGCCGACGAGCTTCCAAATGGCGGTCTGCACTTCACCGAAGTTGAACTGGCCGCCGTACTTGGGATCGGCGGTAAAGTTCTGCGCCAGCAACCAGTTAACCTGATTTACCTGCGCCTGCGTTAGCGAATTGAAGCCGATCGGCACGAAAGAAGCCGGTGTGTTGCCCGCATAGTTCTCGGCCAAATAGGACGTTGGCGCCAGGGTAATGTCGATCAGCGGATTGAGACAATACGCGTCGTACACCCCATTGGATATAAGCGGGTCGGTGCTGTTCGTGACGACCATATCAAAAAAACTGGGAGCGCCAAGGTCCGGCTGCTGACCATATGCAGTACCCGCAGCATTGGTGGCTGACGAGGTGACCCGTATCGTGAATGTGCTCATGGCTCTGCTTCCTTTGTTTGATTGCGTTCAGTGGGCTTGCGAATCCGTTTCTCAGCGCATTCGCAAGGCTTCTGTAGCGGGTTTGACCGGGTTTGACGACATGATTCCTGGCGTCAAAAAAGGAAGGGGCGCTTAATTTATGCGCCCCTAACCGATACTTACTTTTTATTGCGGCGAACCAACAGCATCGCAACAGCGGCGATACCGATCAGCGCCAGCGATTCGGGCTCGGGAACGTTGAACGCGGGGGCCGCAAAAGCCGGCATCGCGGCCAACATCAGAACAGCAATAGAGAGCAGGGTACGCATATCAAACTCCTGGTAGAGGTAAAGGATGTAGTCGATTGAGCCGCCCAAAAATCGGACAGTCAGAAAACAACCAGCAAAGTTCATGCCACAACCGTAAGCCGTTGTTTGGCATGGACAAGACACCATGTGCGTTGAGCGCGTGTTTCACAAATATGTCAAGAAACCCGACACGCCCGGCGAGGTGGGTTGTGACGTATTGCATAGACACGCGTAGTGGCTATCGGCCAGACGTGACTGGCCGCACATGTGCTGCAACAACCAGCTCCAGGAAGGTTCATTTGCAGGGCAAGCTACACTTAGAGCCGCCTTGTTAATTAAACAAAATCAATGCATTACGATTATTTCCCCGGACCCGTTCGCAGACGCGAACAGCGTATAGCCGTACGGCCTACGCCTCTACCCTGCTCTTTACCCCTGTATATATCTGCTTGTTTCCGGTTGCCAAAGGCTCGCCTTGTCGGCGATCGGCATTGCCGACACGATGGCGAAAACATTTGACCGTCAGCATCGAGGCCGACACGCAAAAAATGCTTGGATTTACGCGTCTACACTGTAAGAAAAACCGACATAGCGGTCTCAGCGCCCATCGCAGCCGCAATGGGCAGGCTGGATTCTCGCGCTTCACCCGGCTTGTAAACGCCGGCGCCGCAGAGGGGGCGGCGAATCCGCAAGCGCTAAAGCGGCAACGACTCCGCTGCACCGGTTCTCGGCACGCCGGATTCGTAAGCCGCTGAAGCGGCAACGACTCCGCTGTACCGGTTCTCGGCACGCCGGATTCGTAAGCCGCTAAAGGCTCTGCGCTTGCCGATCGGCGTGATAACTGGAGCGCACCATCGGGCCGCTGGCGACGTTCTTGAAGCCCATCGCGACGGCGATACGCTCGAATTCGGCGAACTGTTCCGGCGGCACGAAACGTTCCACCGGCAGGTGATGCTCGGAGGGCTGCAGGTACTGGCCGATGGTCAGCATATCGACGTCGTGCGCCCGCAGGTCGCGCAGCACTTGCAGCACCTCGTCATCGCTTTCGCCCAGGCCGAGCATGATGCCGGACTTGGTCGGCACGTGCGGGCAGCGGGTTTTGAATTGCTGCAGCAGCGACAGGGAATGGGCGTAGTCCGCGCCGGGACGGCACGCCTTGTACAGGCGCGGCACGGTTTCCAGATTGTGGTTCATCACGTCCGGCGGCGTCAGCGCGAGGATGTCGAGCGCGAGTTCGAGCCGGCCGCGGAAGTCCGGCACCAGGACTTCGATACGCGTGCCGGGCGAGGTTGCGCGGGCGGCCTGGATGCAATCGACGAAATGCTGTGCGCCGCCATCTTTCAAATCGTCGCGGTCGACGCTGGTGATGACGACGTATTTGAGGCGCATGGCGGCCAGCGTTTCGGCCAGATGGCGCGGTTCTTCCGGGTCCGGCGGCAGCGGTTTGCCGTGGCCGACGTCGCAAAAGGGACACCGGCGCGTGCACAGGTCGCCCAGGATCATGAAGGTGGCGGTGCCGTGCCTGAAGCACTCGCCCAGGTTCGGGCAGGAGGCTTCCTCGCATACGGTATGCAGCTTGGCCTCGCGCAAGATGGCTTTGAGTTGCAGCACTTCCGGCGCGCTCGGGGCTTGCGCCTTGATCCAGACCGGCAGCTTCTGGCGCGGCTTGGGAACGATCTTGATCGGGATGCGGGCGGTTTTGGCGGCGCCCTTGTGGCGTTCGGAATCAGCCATCGCGACGATTATTGAGTGCCGCCGACGGTCAATCCGTCGATGCGCAAGGTCGGCTGGCCGACGCCCACCGGCACGCTCTGGCCTTCCTTGCCGCAGGTGCCGACGCCGGGATCGAGGCGCATGTCGTTGCCGATCATCGAAACCCGGGTCAGCACATCCGGGCCGTTGCCGATCAGCGTGGCGCCCTTGACCGGGTAGGTGATCTTGCCGTCTTCGATCATGTAGGCCTCGGCGGCGGAGAACACGAATTTGCCGCTGGTGATGTCGACCTGGCCGCCGCCGAAGTTGACCGCATAGAGGCCGTGCTTGACCGAGGCGATGATCTCGGCCGGTTCCCGGCTCTTATCGCCCTCGCCGGCAAGCATGTAGGTGTTGGTCATGCGCGGCATCGGCAGATGCGCAAACGATTCGCGGCGGGCGTTGCCGGTCGGCGCCATGCCCATCAGGCGAGCGTTCATGCTGTCCTGCATGTAGGCGCGCAGGATGCCGTTTTCGATCAGCACGGTGCGCTGGGTCGGCGTGCCTTCGTCGTCGACATTCAAAGAACCGCGGCGGTCCGGGATGGTGCCGTCATCGACCACGGTGACGCCGTCGGCGGCGACGCGCTGGCCGATGCGGCCGGAGAAGGCGGACGAGCCCTTGCGGTTGAAGTCGCCTTCCAGGCCGTGGCCGATGGCCTCGTGCAACAGAATGCCGGGCCAGCCGGAACCCAGCACGACGGTCATGTTGCCGGCCGGGGCGGGCTTGGCATCGAGGTTGGTCAACGCCTGCTGCACGGCGAGCTCGGCGTATTCGCGCAGCATCGCGTCGCTGAAATAGGCGTAATCGAAGCGGCCGCCGCCGCCGGCGCTGCCCTGTTCGCGGCGGCCGTCCTGCTCGACGATGACCTGCAGCGACACCCGCACCAGCGGCCGCACATCGGCGGCGCTGCGGCCGTCCAGCCGGGTCACGAAGATCACCTCATATTCGCCGGCCAGGCTGGCGACCACTTGGGTGACGCGCGCGTCCAGTTTGCGGGCGTAATCCTCCAGGCGATGCAGCAAGGCGACCTTGTCGGCTTCGCCCAACGAAGCCAGCGGGTCGATCGGCGCATACAGCGCATGCCCCGCGCTGCGGCTGGCCAGTCCTTGCCCCACCCGCGCGGTGGCGGATTGGCCGGCGGCGGCGATGGCGCGCACCGTGGCGGCGGCTTCGCGGATGGCAGGCAGACGGATGTCGTCGGAATACGCGAAAGCGGTCTTGTCGCCGACCACGGCGCGCACGCCGACACCCTGGTCGATATTGAAACTGCCGGATTTGACTTGGCCCTCTTCCAGGCTCCAGGCCTCGGATCGGGTGTACTGGAAATACAGATCGGCATCGTCGACCTGATGCGCGGCGAGTTGGCCGAAGATGCCGTCGAGCTGCGCTGCATCGACTTCATTGGGCGCGAGCAGCGTCGCTTCGGCAGTGGCGAAAGGGGAATCAGGGGGCATATGAATGGCCAGTCAATACGGAGCGAAAAGAGGGGTCAGGCTTTGACGACATCGACTGCGATGCCGGTGGAGCAATCCAGCTTGCGGTGTTTCAACGCCGGCAAGCTCTTGCGCAGGCTTTGCTGGTAGGCGCGATTGACCCCCGCGACCACCACGCCGGAACCGCGCGGCAGACGGTCGAGGACATTGCCCCAGGGGTCGACGATCATGCTGTCGCCGTGCGTTTCGCGGCCGGAAACGTGATAACCGCCCTGCGCCGGGGCGATGACATAGGCCAGGTTCTCGATGGCGCGGGCGCGAATCAGGGTTTCGAAATGCGCCCGCCCGGTGGTCGCGGTGAACGCCGCCGGCACCAGGATGATGTCGACATCGCCCATCGCCCGATACAGCTCGGGGAAACGCAGGTCGTAGCAGACCGACAAGCCGATGCGTCCGAACGGCGACTCGACCACGACCAGGCGGTTACCGGCTTCAATGGTGGTCTGCTCCTTGTAATGTTCATTGCCCAGATCGAGGCCGAACAGGTGGATCTTGTCGTAACGTGCGACGCGCTTGCCCTTGTCGTCATAGACCAGACAGGCGTTGCGCACCTTCTTCGGGTTATCGCAGGCCAGCGGCACCGACCCGCCGACCAGCCAGATCGCATGCTTCTTGGCCTGCGCGGCGAGAAACTTCTGGATCGGGCCCTTGCCGTCGATTTCCGCTGCGGCGACCTTGTCGGTTTCCTTCATGCCCATGATGGCGAAGAACTCGGGCAACGCGACCAGCTTGGCGCCGGCGACGACCGCCATGTTGATCAACCGTTCCGCCTCGGCCAGGTTGGCCACCACATTGGGGCCGGAGGCCATCTGCACGGCAGCGACGCGGACGATGCCGCTGGCTTCGGGCGCCGGTTTCGGCGCGGCGCGGGCCTTGGTCTTGGCAAAACTGGACGGCTTGGGGCTGGAAGGCTTGGCGCGGATCACTGCGTGCTCCCGTGGAGGCGTTGAAAAAACAAGTCTCGTTAATGCCAATCCTGCCCCGGATGGGTATTAACGAGCCCCGAGGGTACACAAGGACTTTGCGCAACCGCAATAGCCCGTCGGTGCAATCGGCAGCAGGCTACTCGCCCTGCGTCGGCTGCGGCTTCGGTTTCGCCAGCTTGCGGACCACCGGCTCCGCCCAGGGGCCGGTGATGGCATATTCGAACGCGGCCGCCTGGCCGATCGGGTTTTGCAGCATCTTGCTGGCGATCAGCGCCCCGACGCCGACCGCCGGTCCGCCGATCAACGCGCCGGCGACGGCGAGCGTGTCTTCCAAGCGCGGCTGGATCGCGACGCGCACGTTCTGACTTTCCTGCGCCAGATCGGCGACGCCGCTCATCTTCACCTTGGCCGCCGGCCCGCTCATGCGCAAATCCTTGGCATAGGCGATGCCGCGCTCAATATGCACGTTGCCTTCAATCTCATCGAACGCGAAGCCGTCCGAAAAAACATCGCGAAAATCGAGTGCAATGCGGCGCGGCAGCGCTTGCAGGCTCAGGATGCCGAGCAGCTTGCCGGCGCCGGGGTCGACTTTCAGGAACTGCCCTTGCTTGATCTGGATGGTCAGATCGCCGGACAGCGTCGCGTAATTGAAATCTTCCAGCCCGCCGGTCCAGGCCAGAGGGCCGGCGATCCGCACCACGCCGCGCTTGACGAGGCCGGGCATGCCCAGGCGCGTGAGCAGATTGCCCAGATTGTCCGACTCCAGTTCGAATTCGAAGCGGGTCGGCCGACGCGGGTGGTTGGCGAGCAGGCCTTGGCCGCGCAGCAATCCATCCGGCGATTTCAACAGGAAACTCTCCAATCGCAAGCCGCGCAACTTGCCTTTGCCCGCTGCATCCGGCGCCAGGCGCAGACGCAGTTCGCCCAATTCGCGCCCCATCCAGGCCGTGCTCTCGGCATTCAACTCGAGTCCGATCAGGTTCTTCAGCAGCATGTCGTCCGCCCCCGCATGCACACCCGCATCCGCGTCCGCTTCCTGGCCCTTGCCGGGCATGGGCTCCGGCAAGCTCAAACGTTTGAAATTCGCCCGCACGCTGACGCCGGCATCGGCCTGCGTGGTCACCAGTTCGCCGCTGATCTCGCGCCCGGCCAGGCCAATGCGCCAACCCGAGTCGGTCGGCCGCAATCGGACGTGGGTATCGGTCAGGCGACGATTGAGCAGACTCAACTCGTTAAACACGACGCTGGCCTCGCGCAATGGCAAACCTTGCACCGGCGAGGCATGTCCACCCGGCGGCAACGCGCCCGCTGCGCCAGCCAGATCGAGTTGCCGCCAGGCATCCAGATCGAGCGTACGCAGCGTGCCGCTGACCCAAAGACCGGCGGCCGCCGGCGCACTGGCCTCGCCGGCGCCAAGACGCAGATGAACGCGCGCCGGCGCATCCTTGGGCAGCAGCGCCCGCACGGTCATGAATTCGCCATAGCGGGCAAACACGCCATCCGCTTCGGCTTTGACTGGCTCCGCCGGGGCGTGATCGGCCGTTCTGGCCGACTCTTTGAGCAGACTCAACGCGATCGGCTGCGCGGCCGCCTTGCCCAACGGCGCCGGCAGACGGATCGCCAGGCCGACCAGATCGGAACTGAGCCGCAGGCTGGAGCGGTTGCCGGCATTCATGCCGATTTCCGCCTGCCAGCGTGTGCTGCCGCTGATCCGCCCGTCGAGCGCGGCCGGCAGGTAAGGCTGCAACGCCGCGGCAGCGGCTTCGCCATCCAGCCGCACGCGCACCTGGCGCGCGCCCTGGCCGGCAATCTGCCCCACTCCCGGCGCCGCCAGGCTGTCGATAGCCAACGTGGCCGGCAAACCCAGCACCTGCGCACGTATTCCCCTGGCCTGCAACGTGGCCTGGGTGAATTGGATGCTGCCGCTCAGGCCGCTGAGTTCGGGCAGGTCGCCGCCCGGGTCGAGCCGGTTGTCATCGAACGTGAAGCTGCCGTTCAGTGTGGTGGCATCGGTCTTGCGCAGCGGAATATGCAGATGCAGGTCCAGCTGCCCCGTGCCGACCGCCCTGAACGGCTCGGTAAACCGATCGGTGTAGCTGTTGACCGGCGAACGCTTGATGAAATCGAGGAAAGCGCGCGTTTCACCCGTGGCCCGGCCATCGATGAACAACGATTCCTCCGGTGAATAGTGCAGGTCGGGAATGGACACCTTGACCGGCCCCAGGCGTGCATCGAGGATGCGGCCGCTATCGGCATTCAAGCGCATCTCCATGCCATGGAACAGCAACTGGCCGTGGACCCCCTCGATGCGCGGCCAGCCCGGCGCGTAGTCGAGGACACCGCCGAGCATGTTGATGGCGACCTTGAACTCACCGCCGCCCTTGTCGAACGGAAAACGATCCAGCGGTCCCTTCAGCACCAGACGCACATCATCCGACTGGCCAGCCAGCAGGCCGCGCTGGAGCCAGTTGTAGGTGTCGTCGCCGACTTTTCTCGGCAAATAGCGGTACACGGCTTTCGCTTCGCCGCGCCGCAAATGCGCGCTGATGTCGGCATGGATCGGCCCCGTCCTGGGAAAGGCCAATCGGCCTTGCGCGCTGCCATCCAGGTCCGGATTGGCCAGGCGCGAGGCGGTGAAATTCAGCTTCATGCCCTCGGCATCGAACTTCCAGGTCGCTTCGGCATCCGCCTGGCTGAAACTCAATTCATGGCGAAAAATGAGCGGCAACTCCAGCTTCAAGCCGCGGCCTTCCAGCACGGCCGCACCCTCGTTCTGGTTGGCGTCGATGCGCGCCGTGAGGCCATGAATACCGGGAAACTGCTCATAGGCATCCAGTCCGGCCGCCTGGATGCGCAGCTTGAGCGCGTAATCGCCGATCCCGGACCAGTGCCCGGCAGCCTCTTCCACCAGCCCGTGCGGATTCAACGACTGGATCAGGTCATGCCCGCGCTTGGGTATCGGCAAGGCGCCGGTCAAGGCGGTGAACGCTTCCAGGCGCAGATTCCGGGCGCTGACCGCAATGCGTTTGAACCCGCCGATGCCCGCCGCCGGGCCGCTGGGTGCCGCATTCGGCGACAGCTTGATGCGCACGCTGGCCGGCTCGCTGGGCGCCGCCCCCGGCGTCTTGAAACGCAGGCGATCGACAAAAAAGGAATGTTCCTCCTGCTCGCGTGCCCAACCGGCACGGCCGGTGAGGCTGTCGAAAAGCAGATCGGGCAACGCCTTGTCGATATTGATGGCGACCTGGTTCAAGCGGACATCGCCGCTCAAAGCGAGCACCTTGCCCTGGCCCAAGGTCAGCCAGAAACGCATCGCCCCGACGCCGCTGCGCACCGACTCTTGCGCCCACGGCACCCAGCGTCCCCAGGATTCGAAACGGGCATCGTCGACGCGGGCATAGACCTCGCCCGACCAGGCTTGCCAGTAGCGCGGGCTGCGGCCCTTCAAGTCGCCGCGCATTTCCAGACGCCGGGCGGCATTGCTCGGGTAGGCGATGCCGCCGAAACGATGCCGGCCGAAGCGGTTCTCCAGCAGCACCCGCACGCCGTTGAAGCGCAGTTCCGGCGCGGCCAGTTTTTCGTCCAGCCAGATGATTTCCGCATCCTTGACCACGATGCGCGGCTGCCGCAGCAGCCAGTCCGGAAACGGGCTGGGCGCGGTCGGCAGATTGACCGGTATGCCGGCCACGGTGATCACGCCGGCGGCATCGCGGCGCATCAGCAAGCGGGGTTGATCGAGGCTCAAACTGGCCAGGCGCACATCCAGCAAGGCCAGCGACAACCAGGAAAACTTCGCCTCGACCCGCGGCAACAACAGCAGACCCGTTTGCGGCTCTGCCGCATTACCGAGCTGGCGTACCCCTTGCGAGTGCACCGGCGCACCGGCGGGCGGCGTCATGCGCACATCACGCAGGGTTACGCGCGGATTGAAGCCGCTCCAGTCCGCTTCCAGCACGCCGATTTGCACCGGTTGTCCGACCGCCTTGCTGGCGGCGTCTTCCAGCACTCCCTGATAGCCGGAAATATTCGGCATTACCCAGAATTTGAAGGTCAGCGCCACGATGCACACCGCAATCACCGCCCCGCCGGCAACATAGGCGAGGTAGTGATAGAGGCGGCGGAAAAAGCGGATCAGACGGGGGGACATGAATCGGAATGAAAAAGGCAGCCAATGTCGCGCATCAGAAATTTTGAACCGGACAGATGCGACCGCTCCCAGCATAGCCATATTTGACCTCGCACAGGAGAGCAAAAAAAAGCCGGGCGGTCACCCGCCCGGCTTTTTTCGAGTAGCAACCGAAACTCAGGCCTTGCGGCTTTGCTCCACCATGCGCTCGATGATCGGGCCGAGCACGACTTCCATCGCGAAACCCATCTTGCCGCCGGGCACCACCAGGTTGTTGGGGCGCGACATGAACGAGCCGGGGATCATGTTCAGGAAATAGGGGAAGTCCACGCCCTTGGGATTGCGGAAGCGCACCACCACCAGGCTCTCGTCCGGCGTCGGGATGTCGCGCGCGATGAACGGGTTGGAGGTGTCCACCAGCGGTACGCGCTGGAAGTTGACGTCGGTTTGCGAGAACTGCGGGGTGATGTAGTTCACGTAGTCCGGCATGCGGCGCAGGATGGTGTCGACGATGACCTCGGCGGAATAGCCGCGCTCGGCCGCATCGCGATGGATCTTCTGGATCCACTCCAGGTTGACCACCGGCACCACGCCGACGCCCAGGTCGACGTGCTGCGGCATGTTCACGGTCTCGGTCTTCACCAGACCATGCAGGCCTTCGTAGAACAGGATGTCGCTGCCACCGGGCAGATCCTGCCAGGGAGTGAACTCGCCCGGCTTCAGGTTGGTACCCAGCTTGGCGTTGTGATCGACGGCTTCTTCTTCGCTGTGGATATAGTAGCGACGCTTGCCGCCGCCGGTTTCACCGTAGGTCTTGAACAGATTTTCCAGGGCTTCAAAGTCGTTGGCTTCGGGTCCGAAATGGCTGAAGCTGTGGTTACCGGAGGCTTCCGCCTTTTTCATGGCTTCCTTGAACTCGTTGCGGCCCAGGCTGTGGAAGCTGTCGCCCTCGATAATCGCGGCAGACAGCTTTTCGCGCGTGAAGATGTGCTCGAACGCGCGTTTGACTGTGGTTGTACCCGCACCGGAAGAGCCGGTGACGACGACGACGGGATGCTTCTTGGACATGGGTGCTCCCCAAAAAAAGTGGCAGATGTCACTGGTGAACCAGCGGTAGAGATGAATACAACGAATCGGGAAACGTCAAAGGTGCGGCCTACACCGTTCACGTTTCACTATTAACCCCGAAAAGGGCGCACGAGTATAAACGCGCCCGCGATTCCCTGCCACTGGGCGGCCGCCGGCCATAGCCGGCTTTATGCCCGGGGGCGGCTATAATCCGCCGCTTCTTCAAGCACATACGACCTTACAGATGGACGCCCACATGGTTTCCCACATGGACCCCCAATACCGCCCGGAAATCATCGAACCGGAAGCCCAGCAACACTGGGATGAAAAGCAGGTCTTCCGCGCCACGGAAGATTCGAACAAACCCAAGTACTACTGCCTGTCGATGTTCCCCTACCCGTCGGGCAAGCTGCACATGGGCCATGTGCGCAACTACACCATCGGCGACGTGCTGGCACGTTACCACCACATGAAGGGTTTCAACGTGTTGCAGCCGATGGGTTGGGATGCGTTCGGCCTGCCGGCGGAAAACGCCGCGCTGGCCAACAACGTCGCGCCTGCCGGCTGGACCTACGCCAACATCGACTACATGCGCGGCCAGCTCAAGCGGCTCGGCCTGGCGGTCGATTGGCGCCGCGAACTGGCCACCTGCAAGCCGGATTACTACCGCTGGGAACAGTGGCTGTTCACCGAGCTGTTCAAGAAGGGCGTGATCTACCAGAAGACGGCGGCGGTGAATTGGGACCCGGTCGATCACACCGTGCTGGCCAATGAACAGGTCATCGACGGACGCGGCTGGCGCTCCGGCGCACTGGTGGAAAAGCGCGACATTCCGATGTACTTCTTCCGCATCTCCGTCTACGCCGAAGAACTGCTGTCCGAACTCGACAACCTGCCTGGCTGGCCGGAACGGGTAAAAACCATGCAACGCAACTGGATCGGCAAGAGCTTCGGCGTCGAGATCCATTTTCCATTGAACCCGCGCCATCAACATGGCGAACCGGTATTGAAAGTGTTCACGACCCGCGCCGACACGCTGTTCGGCGTCACCTACGTCGCGGTCGCCGCCGAACACCCGCTGGCCGCGCAGGCGGCCGAGGACAATCCTGCGCTCGCCGCCTTCATCCACGAATGCAAGCAGGGCAGCGTGGCCGAAGCCGACATGGCGACGATGGAAAAAAAGGGCATGGACACCGGCCGCAAGGTCTACCACCCGTTCACCAACGCGGCGATTCCGGTGTTCGTCGCCAACTACGTGCTGATGGGCTACGGCGAGGGCGCAGTGATGGCGGTGCCGGCGCATGACGAACGCGATTTCGCGTTTGCGCAGAAATACGCGCTGCCGATCAAGCCGGTGATCAAGCCGGCGGACGCCGAACTGACGCTGCCGATGACGGCGGCCTATGTCGAACAGGGCGTGCTGTTCGATTCCGGCGACTTCTCCGGCCGCACCTCGGAAGACGCCATCGACAAGATTGCGCTGGTGCTGTCCAACCTGAAACTGGGCGAGAAGCGCACCACCTGGCGCCTGCGCGACTGGGGCATTTCGCGCCAGCGTTACTGGGGCTGCCCGATTCCGATCATCCATTGCCCGAGCTGCGGTGACGTGCCGGTGCCGGCGGACCAGCTGCCCGTGGTGTTGCCGGAAGACGTCAAGATCGACATCGGCTCGCCGATCAAGAAGATGCCGTCGTTCTACCAAACCACCTGCCCGACCTGCGGCGGCCCGGCCGAGCGCGAGACCGACACGATGGACACTTTCGTCGAGTCGTCCTGGTACTACGCCCGTTACGCCTGCCCGGACAACGACAAGGCCATGCTGGACGGCCGCGCCAACCACTGGCTGCCGGTGGATCAGTACATCGGCGGCATCGAGCACGCCATCCTGCATCTGCTCTATGCCCGCTTCTTCCACAAGCTGATGCGCGATGTCGGCCTGGTGACCAGCAACGAACCGTTCACCAACCTGCTGACGCAAGGCATGGTGGTCGCCGACACCTATTACCGCGATCTCGGCGGTGTTGAAAACGCGGGCAAAAAACAGTGGATCAACCCGGCCGATGTGGAACAACGCGAGGGCGTCTGGGTGCTGAAGGCCGACGGCCAGCCGGTCATCGTCGGCGGCACCGAAAAGATGTCGAAATCGAAAAACAACGGCGTCGATCCGCAGTCGTTGATCGATCAGTACGGCGCCGACACCGCCCGCCTGTTCATGATGTTCGCGGCGCCGCCGGAGCAAAGCCTGGAATGGTCCGATGCCGGCGTCGAAGGCGCCAACCGCTTCCTGCGCCGACTCTGGAAAACTGTGTACGAGCATGTCGAAGCCGGCGTGGTCGCGGCGTATGCGAAGGGTGAATTGATCGGGCCGACGCAGGATTTCCGTCGCCAGTTGCACCACACCATCGCCAAGGTCAGCGACGACATCGAACGCCGCAAGCAATTCAATACCGCCATCGCCGCCAACATGGAGCTGATGAACGCGCTGGCGAAACTGGAAGGCATGGACGCGCAGACCCGCGCCGTCAGGCAGGAAGCGCTGGAAGCCATCGTGCTGATGCTCGCGCCCATCGTGCCGCACATCTGCCGCAGCCTGATCATGGCGCTGAAACCGGGCGCCTGCCTGATGAGTTCGGGCTGGCCGGCAGTCGACGCCGCCGCCCTGGTGCGCGATGAAATCGAGCTGATGCTGCAAGTCAACGGCAAGCTGCGCGGCAAGATCACCGTCGCGATCGATGCCGGCCGCGACGCCATCGAACAGATCGCGCTGGCCAGTCCGGACGTGCAGAAGTTCATGGACGGCAAGCCGGCGAAGAAGGTCGTCGTGGTGCCCGGACGTTTGGTCAATGTGGTCGTTTAGGAGCGGACGATGAACCGGAGCCCTCTGCGCATAAGCGTGACCAATATCCTGCTCAGTCTGGCGGCGGTCGGCCTGGCCGCCGTCCTCAACGGCTGCGCCTTTCAGTTGCGCGGCCAGTCGGCGCTGCCGTTCACGGCCGCCTATGTCGATGCGGCGGACGCCTCCAACCTCGCCGGCGCGCTGCGGCGCGCCTTGTCCAGCCAGCAGAAGCTGGCGCCGCAACGGGAAGCCGCGCCGGTGCGCATCAGGCTGGACAAGGAGTCCCACAGCAAGACCATCCTGGCCTTGTCGGGAGGCGGCAAGGTGCGCGAATACCGGCTCGAATACCGCGTCCGGCTCAGCCTGTTCGATGCGACCGGCGCCGCCCTGGCCGAACCGGCCGAGATTTACCTGAGCAACGATTTCTCCTATTCCGACGCGCAGGTGCTGGCCAAGGAAGCCGAGGAAGCGTCGTTGAATCGCGCCATGGAACAGGACGCGCTGCGCCAGATCCTGCGCCGGCTGTCCTACCTGAACGTGAAGCCACAGTGAAACTGCGCGGCGAACAGCTCGACGGCGCGTTGCAGCGGGCGTTGGCGACGATCTGGCTGGTCAGCGGCGACGAGCCGCTGCTCACCGACGAAGCCGCCGCCCGCATACGCGCCGCCGCCCGCGCCCAAGGCTATGACGAACGCCAGTCCTGGCAGGCCGAAACCGGTTTTGACTGGCGCGGCTGGCTGGCCGGCTTCGATTCGCTGTCGTTGTTCTCCAACCGGCGCCTGGTCGAATTGCGCCTGCCCACCGGCAAGCCGGGGGTCGAAGGCGGCAAGACGCTGGAAGCCTGGGCGGCCAGCCCGCCGGCCGATACGCTACTGCTGATCACCGCGCCCAAACTCGACAAAGCCAGCCTGACGACGAAATGGGCGAGCGCGATCGAACGCGCCGGCGTCCTGCTGCAGACCGCGCCGCCGCCGGTCGAGCGCTTGCCGGAATGGATCGCCGAGCGGCTCGCGCGCCACCATCTGAAAGCCGACCGGGACACCCTGGCCTGGCTGGCGGCGCGGGTCGAAGGCAATCTGCTCGCCGCGCACCAGGAAATCGAAAAGCTGTCCTTGCTGGCGCCGCCCCGACAACCCGGCCAGTCGGTCCAGCTCACGCTGGCCACCGTGCGCGCCGTGGTCGCCGATGTCGCGCGCTATGATGTCGGCGACCTGTCCGATGCGTTCCTGAAAGGCGATGCGGCGCGCTTTTGCCGCGTGCTCGACGGTCTGCACAACGAAGGCGAAGCGCTGGTGCTGCTGCTCACCGTTTTGGGCAACGAGATCCGCACGCTGTACCGCATCAACGCCGGATTGGCGCAAGGCCAGCGCCTGGCCGCGCTGATGCAGGCGGCGCGGGTGTGGGACAGCAAGCAGAGCCTGGTGGAACGCGCGCTGCAACGCGCCGGCCCCGACAAGCTGGCCTGGGCCATGCGCGAACTGTCGCGCCTGGATCGCGCGGCCAAGGGCCTGCTGCGCGCAGACGCCTGGGATGAACTGAAACAGCTCGGCCTGATTCTGATGAATCGGGCGCCGCTGCAATCGACGGCATCGGCTTTTTTGTAGATTTCTCGTAGGAACCCGAAATGGACATCCAGACTTACATGCAACGCGTCGGCCAACAGGCGCGCGCCGCCTCCGCCGCCATGGCGCGCGCTTCGACCCAGGCCAAGAACGACACCCTCGCCGAACTGGCGCGCCTGCTGCTTGCGGCCGGCCCGCCTTTGCAAGCGGCGAACGAGCGCGACATCGCCGCCGCGGAAGCGTCCGGCCTGGCCGCGCCGATGGTGGACCGCCTGCGCCTGACCGACAAAGTCATCGCCACCATGGCCGAAGGCTGCCGGCAACTGGCTGCCATGCCCGACCCGGTCGGCGAAATGACCGGCATCAAGCGCCTGCCGTCGGGCCTCAGCGTCGGCCGGATGCGCGTCCCGCTCGGCGTGTTCGGCATGATTTTCGAGAGCCGCCCCAATGTCACCATCGAAGCGGCTTCGCTGGCGATCAAGAGCGGCAATGCCTGCATCCTGCGCGGCGGCTCCGAGGCGATCCAGTCCAACCTGGCGTTGTGGCGACTGGTGGTGCAGGCGCTGGAAAGCGCCGGCCTGCCCGCCGCCGCCGTGCAAATGGTGGAAACCACCGACCGCGCCGCCGTCGGCGAGCTGATCACGATGCCGGCGCATGTCGACGTCATCATTCCGCGCGGCGGCAAGGGGTTGATCGAACGCATCAGCCGGGAAGCCACCGTACCGGTGATCAAACACCTGGACGGCAACTGCCATACTTACGTCGACGCCGAATTCGATCTGGAACAGGCGTTGATCGTCACCGACAACGCCAAGACCCAGAAGTACAGCCCGTGCAACGCCACCGAATCGCTGCTGGTGCATGAGCGCGCCGCGGCGACGTTCCTGCCGCGCATCGGCGCCATCTTCGCCGCCAAAGGCGTCGAAATGCGTTGCGACGCGGCCGCCAAAGCCCTGCTCGCCGCGGTGCCCGGCGCGCAGCTGGCCGATGCGAGCGAAGACGACTGGTACGCCGAATACCTGGCGCCGATCATCAGCGTCAAAGTGGTGGCCAGCCTGGATGCGGCCATCGCCCACATCAACCATTACAGCTCGCACCATACCGACGCCATCCTGACCACCAACCACCCCAATGCCATGCGCTTCCTGCGTGAAGTGGATTCCAGTTCGGTCATGGTCAACGCCTCGACCCGCTTCGCCGACGGTTTCGAATATGGCCTCGGCGCCGAAATCGGCATTTCCACCGACAAGATCCACGCCCGCGGCCCGGTCGGCCTGGAAGGCCTGACCAGCCAGAAATGGATCGTGCTGGGCGATGGGCACGTGCGTGGTTAACAACGGTGGAGCCGCCGCGGCGATCGGCCTGCTCGGCGGCACCTTCGACCCGATCCACTACGGCCATCTGCGTCTGGCGGAAGAACTGGCCGAGGTGCTGCAGATCGAGCAGGTGCGCTTCATTCCGGCCGGCAATCCGCCGCATCGCGGGCATCCGCGCGCCGCGGCGCCGCATCGGCTGGAAATGACGCGGCGGGCGGTGGCCGGCAATCGGCGCTTCGAACTGGATGATCGCGAGGTGCGCCGCGCCGCCCCGAGTTACAGCGTCGAGACGCTCGCCGCGTTGCGCGCCGAGTTGCCGCCGGCGACACCTCTGGTATTGTTCATGGGCGGCGATGCTTTTCTCGGCCTGACCACCTGGCACGAATGGCGCCGGTTATTCGATCTGGCGCACATCGCCGTGGCGCATCGGCCCGGCTATTCGCTGGCAAGCTGGGAAGATGCACTGCCCGATCCTTTACGCACCCTGTTGTCCACCCGCCGTTGCGAGCAAGCCGCTGAAATCGCGGAAAAACCCGCCGGCCGGGTGTTGCTTCACACCATCACGCAACTGGATATTTCCGCCAGCCAGATTCGCGACCGCGCTTTGCGTGGCAAGAGTCTGCGCTATCTGTTGCCCGACTCCGTCATTGACTATATCAACGAGAACCGCCTCTATGTCTGAACCGCACGGCACCGCCGCCCCGCAACACCTCACCTCCGAACAACTCGTCAAAATCGCCGTCGCGGCGCTGGAAGACATCAAGGCCAAGGACATCAGCGTGCTCGACGTCAGCCATCTGACTTCGCTGTTCGACAAGATGATCGTCGCCAGCGGCGACTCGACGCGCCAGGTCAAGTCCCTCGCCGACAACGTACAGAAGAAGCTGAAGGAAAACGGCGCCGAGATCATCGGCATGGAAGGCGAGCAGGTCGGCGAATGGGTGCTGGTCGATGCCGGCGGCGTGGTCGTGCATGTCATGCATCCCACCGTGCGCCTGCACTACAACTTGGAAGAACTCTGGGGTGCGGCGCGCAAGGCGCGCGCCAGCCACTGAACAAAAAACGGCTGCATCGGGGGCAACCCCGATGCAGCCGTTGGTTCGGGTCCGTGCCGCCGGATCAGTGCGCCTGCACGCCGGGTCCGAAGAAGGTGTAACCCCTGCGCATCTGCTGGCTGAGTTCGAAGCGCTTCTTGTCGGTCGCATTGCTGAAGCTGGCGGCAATGCCTTGGTAAGCCTTGTCAGCCCAGGCGCTGTCCATCAGCAGATCGGCGACACCTTCGGCCCAGCGCAGCTTGTCGCTGGCAGAGGTCAGATGCGCACCGCAGCTATCCATCAGCGGCGCGATTTCTGAAGCCGGCAGTTCGTAAGCCTTCAGGCGGCTGGCCAGCTGGACGCACTGGTCGCCGCTGGCGCAGGCGGCGGCGGCTTTGGCGAACAGGCCATTGGCGGCGGCATTGTCGCCGATGTCGCGATACAGCTTGGCGGTATGCGCCAAGGCGTAATGGTCCTTGGCACGGGCTGCGGCTTCACCGAGCAGCTTGGCGGCAAAGGCGGAATCGCCGAGTGCGGTCTGCACGGTTTCGGCCATCTTGGTGTAGTCGTAGGGGCTTTCGCCCAGAGTGCGCTCATCGACGAAGACGCGGGCGCGCGCCTTGCCGTAGTCGGCATCGGTTAATTCATTGGCGCAGGTCAGCACGATTTCACGGAACCAGACAAAGTCGTGCGCATTGGTCACGCTTTCTTCCAACAGCTTGCCCAGCCATTCCTTGTCGCCCAGACGATCGACACCGAGGATCAAGGACTTGAAGCGGGCGAAGTGGAAGCCGCCTTCGGCGCGCATCTGGGTTTCCGCCAGACCGAGCACCTTGCCGGCATAAGCAGCGTCTTCGAGTTCGGCCATGATGCGGTCGGCCAGCGAGATGAACTGCTTGACCGTGGTGCACTTGCCTTCTTCGTTCTGCAGCTCGGTGTATTTGGCCTGGTTGGCCTCGCGCTTGACCAGCTTGCCCTTGACGCGCTCGATGCGCGCGCTGTCGCTGGCCAGATATTTCTCAACCGCGTCCACCACCTTGCGCATATCGAACAGGTTGCCGACCGCCTCTTCCGCCTTGGTCAGCATCTCGGCGGCGCCGGCGGCATCGCCCGCCGCGGAGCAGGCGTCGGCCAACTGGATCAATTCGTCACTGCTGGTGGCCAGCGCGCCGCCCTTGGCCAGCACGGCCTTGGCGAAATCGGGATTGCCGGCGGCGGCGGCCAACACCTGCATCAGGGCGGTAAAGTCTTTGGCGGAATCGAGCGCCTTGGCGTAAAGGCCGGCGGCGGCGGCCGGATCGATGTCATTCATGGCGCCGGACAACGCGATCAGATCGGCCGGGCTGCCGTACTTGGCCGCGCCCTCGTTGATGATCTCGACGCCCTTGGCCTTGTCGCCGGCGGCAACCAGTTTGGCCAGGCGGGCAAAGTCGCCGGCGCGCCCGCACTTGGTCTTGATCTTGTCGATGACTTGCCCATGCAGTGCGGCATCGTTCAATTCGGCCACCACCGCGGCCAGGCCATACAGCTCTTCCGTGGCGGAGACTTCCTTGAGTGCGCCGGCCAGCGCCTTGGCGGCCGCGGCGGCATCATTGACCGCCAGCCATTGCCCCATGCCGACTGCCACTTTCTCGCTGCCGTCCATCGCGAAATCGGCGCCCTGGCCAAGCATTTCCTTGGCCTTGGCGGCGTCGCCCAGGGCCTGGTAGCCGATCGCCAGCGCGACGAAATCCTTGGTGAACATGGCGTCGCCCGCCACCTTGTCGAGCGCGGCGCGGGCCGCGGCGTCGCCGGTAAAGGCAGCGCTGGTCAACAGTTCCTTGGCGTAACCCATATCGGCCGGCGCTTCAAAAGCATCGCGGGCGATGGCGAACAAGTTTGCGGCGCTGGTGCAGGCAGCGGCTTTATCGGCGAGGGTGTCGCGGGTGGCCATATGACAACTCCTTGGGAATAATGGAAAGACGGCAATGGCGCGCGAGTTTACCGACCCCTTCCCCCCTTGTCAGCGCGGCTTTGTTTATGGGCGCATGACCCGTATTTATGAAACCAGCGGCTCAGCACCGCCGCGCAGCGAATACTGGCTAAGCGCCCGGCTTGTGCCGATTCTGCAATGACCGCACCACCGCCGCGACCAGCGCTTCGATCTCGTTGCCGCTGAGATCGGGATAGGTCTTTTGCAACTGGCTCATGGCACGGTACAGGTTGGTGCCGCTCAACGAGCCCGGTCCATTCAACAGCGGCCTCAGCAACGTCAATGCGACGCTGAAGCGGTTACGCAGCAATGGATTGCAGCGACGCTCGGTGCGGTTGGTACGTGCATGCATTACCCCTGGCGTTTCCATTTTTCTCTCCATCCGTAGTCGTTATTTTTCGAGCGCTCAAATCTAGACCGCTTGCATTACACCGCGATGACAGTTGGTATTTTGTTACCAGGCCTGAAGCGGACCGCGATTTTGCGCTGTTTTTTTCTGAGGTTCCTCAGGTTTCGCGATGTTTTCTTGACGAGAGTCAACCCACGGCGATATCTGCGCCGGGAAACGATAATGCGCAGGCTTAAGCCTGCGCCCTAGCGCATGAAATCAAAGCCTTGCCCCTCTACCGGCGCCCAAGGGTTGGGTCGCCGCTCATTGGGTGCCGGCTTGCTGGGCACTGGCTTGTTGGGCGGCGGCAACGGATCGGGTTTGTCGACTTGCGGCGGCGGCGGCGCCGGCGGTGGTTCGCTCGGCTCCTGAGCAGCCGGTTTGACCGGCGGTTTCAGCGGCGGCTTGGCCGCTTGCTTCGGCGGCGCGGCGGCGGGCTTGCTGGGCGGCGGCGCGGTTTGCAGCGGTTTCGCGCCAGTGCCGGCGACGCTCGCCGGCAGCGGCGTTCCCGGCGGCGGCAGCGCGCCGACTTTGGGCGGAGCGCCCAACGGAGCCGCTGTTTCCGCATCGAACGCAGTGACCAACTCTTCCCAGCTCGCTTCGGGCTTATCGTTGCCCAACACCAGCGGCCGTAGCGCCGGCTCCATGTCCTTGACGATCTGTACCGCGATGGCGCTGGTGAAATGGAAGTCGGCGGCGGCCTCGCCGGGCACGAACACGGTCATTACGCCGAAGAAACGCGTGCCCAGATAGAACGCAAAGGTGGCGGTTCGATTCATCACTTTCGACTCGATCACCGTGCCGTTGGCGGCATAGACCTCGAGTCGATGGTCGCCGGTGCCGGTCTTGCCGCCTATGGCCATTGCCGTCCCGTCCGCCAGCTTGAATGTTCCCTGCAGCCGCCGCGCGGTGCCCTCCTGCACCACATTGGCAAGCGCCTTCTTCACGACCACCGCGATCTCGTGCGGAAAGATGCGTACGGCCGCTTGCCGTTTGCGCTTCATCACGGTGTGATAGGGCGTGCCGGCGGCAAACTCGACGCGCGTCAGCGTGACCGGCGCCAGCTTCTCGCCGTCGTTGGCGATCACCCCCATCAGCTCGGCCAACGCCGCAGGCCGGTCAGCCGAAGAGCCGATCGCGGTGGCGTAAGACGGCACCAGGCTGCCGAACGGATAGCCGAGTCGCCGCCAGCGTTTGTGCAATTCCTGGAACGCCTCGATTTCCAGTCGCGACAGGATGCGGATGTCTTGAGCATTCTTGCGGCTGGTCTTCAGCAGCCAGCTGTAGACCTCGATGCGCTGATTGGCGCTGGCATCGACGATTTCGCTCCAGCCCGCGTTCGGATGCGCGCGCAAATATCCGACCAGCCAGAGCTCGAGCGGATGAATCTGCGCGATGTAGCCGCGATCGGACAGGTCGAATTTGTCCGGGCCGTAGGTATCGTACAAATACTGGAAATCGCCTTCGTCGAAAGCCGCGGGGTTGTTCATGCGGCTCTTGATGAACGCGGTAAAGACGGAAATATCGGCCTTGGGGTCGAGATAGCGATACACCGCCGCCAGCCGTTTCGGGTTGGCGGTGAGGTGATTGAGCAGCGAAGCGGTCGCCTCCTCCGGCTTTAGGTTTTTGTACTTCTTGATGAAGCGCGCCAGATAGGCCTTGCCTTCCTTGTCGGCGAACTGCTTCAGATAGACGTCGCGGCGCGGGTCCTCCGGATCCGCCAGGATCTGCGCCGCGCCCTTCGCATCGCGGTAGATGAAATGGCGAATGATGTCGCGCATCAGGCGGATGAAGGGCAGGTTGACCGAATTGCGCGTCGCCTCCCACATGTCCATCGATTTGTAGTCGTCCTCGCGATGGAAGTTGGCGAAACGATGCACGCCGCCGCCGGTGAAAAACGCTTCCGCCGGGCTGGCCGAATAGGGCCGCGCCATCGCCGCTTCCAGCATCGGCGTCAGGGTTTTGTCGCTGGCGTTCGCCAGGTAATTCACCACCCATTGCATCAGCAGGTCTTTCTCGGACACAGTCAGCTTGAGCAACTGGGCGCGGCTCAGGCCGGAATATTGCGCATGCAACTCGGAAACCAGATGCAAATAGGTGATCAACGTGCGCAGCTTGGCGGAAGAACCCATGTCCAGCTTGGCGCCCTTGTTGATGTCGAACGGCTGGTTCAGGTTATCGGCCTGCACGCGCAGCAGCGCACCCTCGTCGGTGTTTTCATACAGCGTAAAGCTGTAGATCGGCTTGGCCAGATCATTGCCCGCTTCCAACAGGTAATGCCCGTACAGGCCGGCCGCTTCCACCACGACCGGATCGGAAAGCCGGCGCAGGAATGCGGCAACGGCGTTTTGCGTCGGGGCGTGCAGCGTGGCTCCGGCGGTCAGGTCGAGGCGGTCCAGGTCGTATAGCCTTGGCACGCCGAGCCGTCCCGACAACTCGGCGCGCAACGCATTGCTCGCCTTGTTCTCGACGAACTGGCCGCTGTTCTTCTTTCTGCCGTTGCTGTGAAACACGATGCGCTCGCGTATCGCGGCATCGCGGAAGGCCGGCGTGATGACCTTGGCCTCGGCCAGCAGACGCAGGTGCGAGTCGGCGACGGCGTTGAGTTGCTGGCGCCCGTTCAGCAGATAGTAGGACGGCTTGCGCTGCGAAATCAGCAAAGCCAGGACATGCTTGAACACGCGCGCCGCATCCGGGCTCGGCTGCGGCGTCCTGAGCAGTCGGTTGACGTGCTCGAAATCGAGCCCGAACCAGGCGTACAAACCGTCGCCGATACCGTTCACCTCGCCGAAGCTGGGCGCGGCGGCGAGCGGAACGGTGTTCAGGTAATCGAGCACGATGCGGCGCCGGTTGTCGCGCGTGTCTTCGCCATCGAGGTAGGCGCGCAACGATGCGGAAGCCATCTGGCGCAGTTTGTCGACGGCCGTCATGGTCAAGCCATCCGGCGAGTGCCGGTATTTCTCGATCTGCGTCGCCAGGGTCGAACCGCCCGGCACGTTGCGCGACGGGTCGATGGCCTGCAGGGCTTTTTCCAGCACGGCCTGGCCGAGCCGGTCCCACTCCACCGCCGGGTTGCGCTGCGGGTGGTTGGGGTCGAGCAATTCGCGGTTCTCGATGAACAGCAAGGTGTTCGCAATCACCGTCGGCACGGCGTTGAAATCGGTATAAGTGAAACGTGGATGCGGACTGTTGTGCATGGCTTCGCCGCGGCAATCGAGCAGCGTCAGACCGGCGACCGATTTTTCCTTGTACGGCATGAACAGGCCGAAATCGTCGATCCGCGCCATGTCTTGCGAAACCCGCGCCTGCTGCGTCACTTCGAAGCCCTGATCCTTCAAGCGGCGGACAAACTCCGGCAAGCCGACATAGCCCAGCCGGATGTCGTAGGGCCCGGCCGTCGGCGTGCGCAACGCAGTGTTCTCGCCGGCCTCGCTCTGAAAGGTCAGGCGTTTGCCATAGCCGGCCAGAACCATGGCCTGAAACGGGGAAGCGATCAATTCATAGGCGGCCACCACGGCGCCGGCCAGAATCAGCAGAATCAGAAAGGCCCACAGCCAAGGGTGGCGCTGCGGTTTCTTGGGCGGCAACTTTTCTTCGTCCGGCAACGTATTTTTGGTATCAGACATGGTTATTTTGTTTTGTAGAGTGCGCCACGCGCACCTTCGGACTTTTTCGTGTCGCGCCGCAGCTTACGCTACACCCAGCCAGTCGCGCACCGGCAGGAAGTCGTTATACAAACGGGCTTCCTCGCTGCCGGCTTCCGGATGCCAGTCATAACGCCATTTCACGATTGGCGGCATCGACATCAGGATGGATTCCGTACGGCCGCCGGATTGCAGGCCAAACAAGGTGCCACGGTCGAAGACCAGATTGAATTCGACATAACGGCCGCGCCGATAAGCCTGAAAGTCGCGTTCGCGCTCGCCATAGGGCAGCTCAGCGCGACGTTCGAGTATCGGCACATAGGCGGCCAGAAAGTGGTCACCGACCGATTCGATCAGGTTGAGGCATTGCTCGAAACCGCCTTCCGACAGATCGTCGAAGAAAATGCCGCCGATGCCGCGCGCCTCATTGCGATGCTTGAGATAGAAATACTCGTCGCACCATTGCTTGAAGCGCGGGTAGTAACCCGTATCGAACGGATCGAGCGAGCGCTTGCACATGGCGTGGAAGTGCACCGCATCCTCCTCGAAGCCGTAATACGGCGTCAGATCCATCCCGCCGCCGAACCACCAGACCGGCTCCTCGCCCGGCTTTTCCGCCACGAAGAAGCGCACATTCATGTGTGTGGTGGGCGCATACGGATTGCGCGGGTGCATGACCAGCGACACCCCCATCGCCTGCCAGCGACGCCCGGCAAGTTCCGGCCGATGTGCGGAAGCGGAAGGCGGCAACTTGTCGCCTTTGACATGCGAGAAATTCACCCCGGCGCGCTCCAGAACGTTGCCCTCCTCGACCAGACAAGACAACCCGCCGCCGCCCTCGGGGCGCTCCCAACCGTCGCGGCGGAAAGGCTTGCCGTCGATCTGCTGCATACGCTCGACGATGAGTTGCTGCAGTTCGGCAAGGAATTCTTTGACGCGTTCAGGATTCATGATGGTCAGCTGGAAAAGAGTTGCCGAATTTTAGCTGGATTCGCCGCTGCGCCTGCTAGCAGCCTGAGTAGGGCCGTGGGTTATTCGCAAGCCAGGTTTGTTCTGGCTCAGAGCACCAACAGCAGGCGTTCGAGCAACAGTGCCAGCAACAGCAGCGCAATCAGCGCCAGTCCCGCCTTCAGGCCGAGCCCGGCGAAGCGCAACCAACGCCGGTCGCGGGTCAGGCCGTAGCCGAGCAGGCTGAAGACCAGCACCCCAGCGATGATGATCAGGAAGATGCGGATCGCCAGCATCAGGCCGGCTGCGGATAGAGATTGAGCAAGGCGGGCGGGGTTCGGGCGTCGTTCTCGAAGGTCGCCCATTCCCATGCGCTGACGTCTTCGGTCAACGCGCGCAGCAGACGATTGTTGAGGCCATGGCCGGATTTGTAGGCGGTAAATGCGCCCAGGATGGGATGGCCGGTCAGGTACAGGTCGCCCACCGCATCCAGTACCTTGTGTTTGACGAATTCATCGGCATAGCGCAGGCCATCGCTGTTGAGCACGCGGAATTCGTCCATGACGATGGCGTTGTCCAGCGTACCGCCGAGGGCCAGACCATTGCTGCGCAGATATTCCACTTCGTTCATGAAGCCGAAGGTGCGCGCGCGGCTGACCTCTTTCACGTAGGAATCGCGCGCCAGATCGATATGCATTTCCTTGGCCGACTGGCGAAAGACGGGATGATCGAATTCGATCCGGAATGACAACGTGCAGCCTTCGTGCGGATCGAATTGAGCCCATTTGAGGTTGGCCCCGCTGCCTTCTTCGACGCGCACGCTTTTGAGCACGCGTATGAAGCGCTTGGCCGCGTTCTGGGTTTCGATGCCGGCCGACTGCACCAGATAGACCCAGGGAGCGGCGGAACCATCGAGGATGGGCACTTCCGAGCCATCGATGTCGATGTAGACATTGTCGATGCCCAAACCGGCCAGGGCGGACATCAGATGCTCTACGGTAGCGACTTTGGCGCCGTTGCCTTCCAGCGCGGAACACAGCCGCGTGTCTTTGACGAGATCGGGCGCGACCACGAAGTCACACGGCGTCGGCAGGTCGATGCGGCGAAACACGATGCCGGTATTCGGCGGCGCCGGGCGCAGGGTCAGATTCACCCGTTCGCCGGTATGCAAACCGACGCCGGTGGTGCGGATCTGTGTTTTGACTGTGCGTTGCCCGATCATGGGGTATTTGGTAACTCATTGACGAATAAAGGGATTCTATCCCGAACGGAAAGGAGGGGTATCCGTCCGGGAGAGAATCCAGCCATGCTGGCGGCACGCCGTGGCGCCGGGGCGACAGCGCCCCGCAACGGTCTAGACGCGGACATGGCGATGCCGATCAATCCGCCTGCTTGCGCAGGAAAGCCGGAATATCCAACGTATCGATGCCGGAACTTTGCGCCATCTCCACCGCCGCCTGATTGCGCCGCGTGCGGATGGTCGTCGGGCTGTCGTAATCGCGGCTCGGATCGTAGCCGCCGCTGAAGCCGGTCGGGCCATCGGTGCCGGTCATCGAGATTTGCATCGGCTCGACGATTTTCATGACCGGCTTCGCGCCGGTTCCCCGCACTGGGTTGCCCAGGCCGGTGGCGACCATGGTCACGCGCAGGCTGGAGCCCATCGCCTCATCGAACGAGGTGCCGACGATGACCGTGGCTTCCTCGGCGGCGAAGCTCTGGATGGTGTTCATGACCTCGTAATATTCCTGCATGGTCAGGCTGTCGTCGGAGGTGATGTTGACCAGTACGCCGCGCGCGCCCTTGAGGTCGATATTCTCCAGCAACGGGCTGGCCACGGCGGCCTCGGCGGCTTCACGCGCACGGTTTTCGCCGCTGGCGTCGGCGGAACCCATCATGGCCATGCCGATCTCGCTCATCACCGTTTTCACATCGGCGAAGTCGACGTTGATCATGCCCGGCTTGCTGATGATTTCGGAAATGCCGGACACCGCGTTGTGCAGCACATCGTTGGCGGCAATGAAGGCATCGGTCAGCTTGGCGCCGCCGCCCATCACCGCGATCAGCTTCTCATTCGGAATCACGATCAGGCTGTCGACATGCTCGGACAGCGATTTCAGCCCGGTTTCAGCCGAACGCATCCGTTTGCCTTCGAAGCTGAACGGCTTGGTCACCACGGCGACGGCCAGGATGCCCAGATCCTTGGCCACTTCCGCGACCACCGGCGCCGCACCGGTGCCGGTGCCGCCGCCCATGCCGGCGGCGATGAACAGCATGTCGGCGCCATCGATCAACTCGGCGATGCGTTCCCGATCTTCCAGCGCCGCCTCGCGGCCGACTTCCCATTTGCCGCCGGCGCCGAGGCCCTTGGTCGCCGAATTGCCGATCTGCAACTGCACGCCGGCCTTGTTGCGGCGCAGCGCCTGTGCGTCGGTATTGATGGTGATGAACTCCACCCCGGTCATGCCGCGGTTGATCATATGGTCGACCGCATTGCCGCCGCAGCCGCCTACGCCGATGACCTTGATTACGGCATCCTGGCTTTGCATTTCTTCCAGTTCAAAAAGCATTTTTCATCCCTCCTTCAGTGGTACAAAAAAAACACCGAGCACGTCCCGGTATTCAACAATTTCATTCAAAAATTCTGCTTGAACCATGACTTCATCTTCTCCATGACCTGGCCAAAACCGGCGCCCTGGATACGTGCAGCTTGATCGATTTCATGTTTTTCCAGCCCCGCCAGCAGCAGGCCGACGCTGGTGGCGAAACGCGGATTGCGCACCCGCTCCGAGAAGCCGCCGACGTACTCGGGCAGGCCGATGCGCACCGGCATGTGAAACACCTCTTCCGCCAGCTCCACCATGCCGTGCATCAGGCTGGCGCCGCCGGTCAGCACCAGGCCGGAGGAAATCTGCTCCTCGAAGCCGCTGCGCCGCAATTCCGCCTGCACCAGGCTGTAAAGTTCCTCGACGCGCGGCTCGATCACTTCCGACAGCAATTGCTTGGACAGCATCCGCGGTCCGCGCTCGCCGATGCCGGGCACCTCGATCATTTCTTTCGGATCGGCCAGCTGGCGCAGCGCGATGCCGTGCTGGATCTTCAAATCCTCGGCCTCACGTGTCGGCGTACGCAGGGTCTGCGCAATGTCGTTGGTGATCTGGTCGCCGGCGATCGGAATGACCGCCACATGCTGGATCGCGCCACGCGTAAACACGGCGATGTCAGTCGTGCCGCCGCCGATATCGACGATGCAGACGCCGAGATCCTTCTCGTCCTCGTTCAACACGGAATAGCTGGATGCCAGCGGCTGCAGCACCAGATCGCGCACTTCCAGGCCGCAACGGCGCACGCATTTGACGATGTTCTGCGCCGCCGAAACCGCGCCGGTGACGATATGCACCTTCACTTCCAGACGCACGCCGGACATGCCGAGCGGCTCGCGCACGCCGTCCTGGCCGTCGATGATGAATTCCTGCGGCAACACATGCAGCACCTGCTGGTCGGCTGGAATGTTTAGCGCACGCGCGATGCCGATGACTTGATCGACATCGGCTTGTGAAACCTCACGGTCGCGAATCGGCAACATGCCGCTGGAGTTTTGCGCCTTGATGTGGCTGCCGGCGATGCCGGTATAGACCTGGGTAATCTTGCAGTTCGCCATCAGCTCGGCTTCTTCCAGCGCACGCTGTATCGCCGAAACGGTCGCCTCGATATTCACCACGACGCCCTTTTTCAGGCCGCGCGACGGCGCCTGGCCCATGCCGATGATGTTGATGCCGCCCTCGGGCATCGGCTCGCCTACCAGGGCGACGATCTTCGCGGTGCCGATGTCCAGGCCGACGATCAGATCTTTGCTTTCAGTCATTTTCTTCATGCCGGTTTGGCCTGTCTGGTTGTTGTATTGAGAGGGGCTGGGTGTGGCCCGGGACGCTGTGCGGGGTGTTGTACCTCGCCGGCGAAACCATTCGGATATCGCATATCGAATCGATGGATAGCCCCCACCGCCGCCACCGCCTGTGGATAAAAGCGGGCAAAGCGATCCAACCTCTCGGTCTGGCGTTCGCGGCCCAGTTCGACGTTGATGTCGTGGCTTAGCGCCGGCGCCGTCATCCGCTCGGCGCCACCGGCCGATATGGCCGAATCGTCGGCGGAATGGCTTGGCGCCCGACTCGACAGCCGCACGCGCCAGGACAGGCGTGCGCTGACCACGATCTGTTCAACCTGCATGCCGATCGGCTTGACCAACGCGCTGAACTCGCCGTAGCGGCGGGTAACTTCGCGCTCCATGCCATCCGGCGCATAGATGCGCGGCAGCCCGGTCCACGGCAACACCGGAAAGATTTCGCCATGAACATCCAGTGTTGCGCGATCGTTCCAGGCCGCCGCCGCTTGGTGTTCGCTCAACTCGACCACCAGGCGCCCCGGCCAGAGCCGGCGCACCTGCGCCTGGCGCACCCAGGGCAGCGCCGCAAAATCGCGATGCACCCGGTTCAGGTCCATCGAGAAGAACCCGCCCGACAGCTTGCGTACCATCTCCCGCGCCGCCGTTTGTGTATCGGCATGGTTGGCGCCCAGCACGGTCACCTGGCGAAACGGAAACAGGTTTTCCAGCACCGACTTTCCGACCAGCCAGCCGGCGAACAACAACGCCGCAGCCAGAACCAGCCGACTCAGACGATTCAGTGCGTCGGGGTTGTTCCAGAAGTCAGCCCACATCGGTCATCTCCAGAATGCGCACGCACATGTCGGCAAATTCGAGCCCGTCGGCCCGCGCCGCCATCGGCGCCAAGCTATGGCTGGTCATGCCGGGCGCGGTGTTGGCCTCAAGCAGATACGGGTTACCGACAGTGTCGACCAGGAAGTCGATGCGCGCCCAGCCGCGACAGCCCAGCGCCTGATAGCCCTGCAAGGCGAGTTCGCGCATTTGCGCTTCCCGTTCGGCATCGAGCCCGCTCGGACACAGATAACGGGTGTCGTCGCGGAAGTACTTGGCGTCGTAGTCGTAGAACTCCGTGCTCGGCACGATGCGTATCGAAGGCAATGCGCGCGCCGGAGTTTTCCCGCCCTCGCCGCCGCCGAGCAGGGTCACGGTGTATTCGCCGCCGCTCAGCGCGCGTTCCGCCAGGACCAGGCTGTCGTGGCGGGCGGCCTCCAGATAGGCGGCAGGCAGTTCGGCTACGGTTTTGACCTTGACGATGCCGATGCTCGACCCCTCGCGCGCCGGCTTGACGAACAGGGGCAGGCCCAGCCGGGCGGCCACCGCGGCGAAATCGCTGTCCGCCGTCAGCAGCGCGAACTCGGGGATCGGCAGTCCCAGCGCCTGCCAGACCAATTTGCTGCGCCATTTGTCCATCGCCAGCGCCGACGCGAGCACGCCGCTGCCGGTGAATGGCAGATTCATCAAGGTCAGCGCGCCTTGCAGGCAGCCATCTTCGCCGCCGCGGCCGTGCAAGGCGATGAACACGCGCGCAAAGCCGGCCGCCAACAAGTCGCTCAACGGTCGCTCGGCCGGATCGAAGGCATGCGCATCGACGCCGCGGCTCTGCAATGCGGCCAGGACTGCCGCGCCGCTGTTAAGCGAAACCTCGCGCTCCGCCGACGTGCCGCCCAACATGACGGCGACCTTGCCGAACTCGGTTTTTTCGACCTTCACGCTTTCTCTCCCACGATACGCACCTCGCGTTGCAACTTGATACCGGTCCGTTCGGCCACTCGCGCTTGCACTTTTTCGATCAGGCATTCGATATCACTGGCGCGGGCCTGCCCCAGATTGACGATGAAATTGGCGTGCTTTTCGGATACCTGTGCGGCGCCGATCTTTTCGCCCTTCATGCCGCAGGCTTCGATCAGCCGCGCCGCGTAATCGCCCGGCGGATTGCGGAAGACCGAGCCGGCGTTGGGCTGGTTGAGCGGCTGGCTGGCGATCCGCTTTTCCAGCAGGTGTTTGATGTCCTGCCGCGCTTTGCCGCCGTCGCCGCGTGGGAACAGGAACCAGGCGGCGACAAACCATTCGTCGCCGCTGCCGGCCAAGCGCGCATTCAAATCGGCGTTCGGTTCGACGTGGCGGTAACTGACTCGATATTCCTTCGGCGCGCGACGCTGAATCTCGCCGCGGCGATTCACCGTCAACACCTGGTTGACGAATTCCCAGGTTTCATGGCCATAGCAGCCGGCGTTCATCGCCAGTGCGCCGCCGACGGTTCCGGGTATGCCGGCGAGAAACTCGGCCCCGACCAGATCATGCTTGGCGGCGAAGCTCGCCACCTTCGGACTGGCCACGCCCGCTTCCGCGTAGACCACGCCGAACGTACCGACCTCTTTGCTGCCCTGCTCGCCGCCGGGAAGTCTCAAAGCGGGCATTTCGCTCCCTTGGGGGACGGCGGAGTCGCTGCGATTCAGCGCGTTCGAATCCGGCGTACTGCCTGCGAGTGAGCGTGGAAGCTGTTGATTTGTGCGACGCTGCTCCAGCTCGATGCGTCGCAATGCGCCGTGCAGATGGATCACCGTGCCGCGCAGGCCGCCATCGCGCACCAGCAGATTGCTGCCGAGGCCGATGAAATACACCGGCTCATCGGCGTCCAGCGTCCGCAGGAACGCACACAGATCTTCCAGATCGGCTGGCGTGTACAGGCGCTCCGCCTTGCCGCCGGCGCGCCAGCTGGTGTAGCCGCCCATGTCGACGGCGTGCAGCAATTCGCCCTGCGTGCCGGGAACCCGCGCCGGTTTGTCCATGCTTTCGACGACCATCATGCCTGGACCCCCTGGCCGAGCGCCGCCAGCCGCGCCGGCATCTGACCGATGGAACCGGCGCCCATGCACAACACGACATCGCCGTTCTGGATGAAATCCGCCAAGGCGGCAGGCAGATCGTTGACGTCGGCCACGAACACCGGCTCCACCCGGCCGGCGACGCGCACCGCACGCGCCAGACTGCGGCCGTCGGCCGCGACGATCGGTGCTTCGCTGGCGGCGTAAACCTCGGTCAGCAGCACCGCGTCGGCCTGCGACAGTACTTGCACGAAGTCTTCGAACAGATCGCGCGTACGGGTATAGCGATGCGGCTGGAAGGCCAACACCAGACGCCGCCCGGGGAAGGCGCCGCGCGCCGCATTCAGCGTGGCGCGCATTTCCACCGGGTGATGGCCGTAGTCGTCGATCAACGTGAAGGTCCGACCATCCGGAGTTGACGACCCCCACGCTTCGCTGCCCCCCAAGGCGGGCAAGGTAATCTCACCGTAACGCTGGAAGCGACGGCCGACGCCGCTGAAGCCGGCCAGCGCCTTCTGCACCGCGGCGTCCGGCACCTGCAGTTCCCAGGCCACCGCAATCGCGGCCAACGCGTTGAGTACATTGTGCTGACCGGGCATGTTGAGGCTGATGTCGATCGGCGAACGCGTGCCGTTGCGCAAGGCGGTGAACTGCATGCGACCGGCTTCGGCGCGGATATTCACGGCCTGGATCGCACAGTCGTCAGTCGTGCCATAGGTCATCACCGGCTTGGTGATGCGCGCCAGCAGCGCACGCACATTCGGGTCGTCGGCGCACACTACGGCCATGCCCCAGAACGGCAGCCGGTGCAGGAACTCAATGAAGGCCGACTTCAGCTTCTCGAAATCGTGGTCATAGGTTTCCATATGGTCGGCGTCGATGTTGGTGACGACCGACAACACCGGCGACAGATGCAGGAACGAGGCGTCGGATTCGTCCGCCTCCGCCACCAGCCATTCGCCCGTGCCCAGGCGTGCATTGGCGCCGGCGGCCAGCAATTTGCCGCCGATCACGAAAGTGGGGTCCAGGCCGGCCTCGTTCAACACGCTGGCGATCAGGCTGGTGGTCGTGGTCTTGCCGTGCGTGCCGGCGATCGCGATGCCCTGTTTGAAGCGCATCAGTTCGGCCAGCATCATTGCGCGCTGAACCACCGGAATATGCGCCGCGCGCGCAGCCTGAAGTTCCGGGTTGTCGGCCTGGATCGCGCTCGAAATGACCAGCACGTCGGCGCCGGCGACATGCTCGGCGGCGTGGCCCTGGAACACGCTGGCGCCCATGCCGGCAAGGCGCTGAGTGACCAGATTGTCGGCGGCATCGCTGCCGGAAACCTGATAGCCCAGATTGAGCAGGACTTCGGCGATGCCGCTCATGCCGGCGCCGCCGATGCCGACGAAATGGATGCGACGAACTTTATGTTTCATGCCGGTCTCCGGGCCGCCACAAGACGGGCATTACGCGCCCACGGGAGCAGCGGAGTCGTTGCGCTTCGGCGCGTACCCATTCCGGCGTACTCCCCGCGAGTGCAGCGAACGAGGTGAGCGTGGGGGTTGTTCATTGGGCATATTCCTTGCAGATCGCCGCCACGCGTGCAGTCGCATCCGGTTTGGCGAGTGCGCGCGCCTTGACGGCTCGGGTCATCAGTTCGTCCCGCTTCAGGCCGGCCAGCCATTGCGCCAGCCCTTCCGCGCTGAGCTCGTCTTGCGGCATCAGCCAGGCCGCACCGGCATCGGCCAGAAAGCGGGCATTCGCGCTCTGGTGGTCATCCACCGCGTAGGGAAACGGCACGAACAGGGCCGCCGCGCCGGCGGCAGCGACTTCGGCCACGGTCAACGCGCCGGCGCGGCAGATCACGACATCGGCCCAGGCGTAGGCCGCGGCCATGTCGGTGATGAAGGTCAGACATTCCGCCTCGACGCCGGCTGTCGCGTAGTGCGCCTCGAGCGCGGCCAGATGCTTGGCGCCGGACTGATGCCGCACCTGTGGACGTTGCGCCGGCGCTATCAGCGCCAAGGCTTGCGGCACCCGTTCGTTCAACGCCAGCGCACCGAGGCTGCCGCCGACCACCAACAGCCGCAACGGCCCGGCGCGGTCGGCCAGACGCTGTTGCGGCGCAGCCAGCGCAGCGATTTCCGGACGCACCGGATTGCCGACCCACTCGCTGGCCACCTTGCCGCAAGGCAGCGGCTTGTCGTTTTGATTAGTGAATGCGCCCGGCAAACCGAGCAGCACGCGATCGGCCAGACAGGCCAGCAGCCGGTTGGTCAGGCCGGCGATGGCGTTCTGTTCGTGAATGACCAGCGGTTTGCCGAGCAGGCTGGCCATCATGCCCCCAGGGAACGCGACATAACCGCCCAGGCCCAACGCCACATCCGGCCGCTCGCGAAAGATCGCGCGCGCCGCCTGCCAGAACGCCGCCAGCAGATTGACCGGCAGCAGCAGCTTGGTCAGCAGGCTCTTGCCGCGCACGCCGGCCACCCGAACCCAGGCCATGTCGAAACCTTTGTCGACCGCCAGCCTGGCTTCCATGCCGCTGCGCGTGCCCAGCCAGACCACGCGCCAACCCTCGCTGCGCAGCGCTTCCGCCACCGCCAGCGCCGGCATGACATGGCCGCCGGTGCCGCCGGCCATGACCAGCAGGGTTCTTGGCGCGCTCATGCGTACCTGCCTTCGCCGGAACGCAGCTTGCGCATCGCCGCCGATCCGCCGACCACGCCGCTGCTGTTGCCGTTGCCCTTCATCATGCAGCGATTTTCGAAATCCACCCGCAGCAGCAGGGCCAGCGCCAGACAATTGGACACGATGCCGGAACCGCCGTAGCTCATCAGCGGCAAGGTCAGACCCTTGGTCGGCAGCAAGCCGAGATTGACGCCCATGTTGATGAAGGCCTGGAAACCCAGCCAGACGCCGATGCCCTGGGCGACCAGGGCGGCGTAGTTGCGCCCCATCAGGCCGGCTTGCCAGCCGATCGAGAACGCGCGCCAGGTCAACCAGGCGAACAGGCCGATGACCGTCATGACGCCAATCAGGCCGAGTTCTTCGCCGGTCACTGCCAGCAGAAAGTCGGTGTAAGCCTCGGGCAGGTAGAACAGCTTGCCGACGCTGTCGCCCAGTCCGACGCCGGTCAGTTCGCCGCGGCCGAGCGCGATCAGCGCTTGCGACAGCTGATAGCCCGCGCCGTATGGATCGCTCCACGGGTTCAGATAACTGGTGACGCGCTCGAGGCGGTAGGGCGACATCACGACCAGCAACACGAAACCCGCCGCCAACAGCACAATCAGGCCGACGAACAGGCGGGCATTGAGGCCGCCGAGAAACAGGATGGCCAGCGCGATGAACACGATCACCACGAAGGCGCCGAAATCCGGTTCCAGCAGCAGCAGGCCGCCGAGAAACAGCATGACCAGGAACATCGGCAGAAAGCCCTTTCTCAGGCTCTGCATGTGCGCCGCCTTGCGCACGGTGTAATCGGCGGCGTACAGAATGGTGGCGAATTTCATCAGTTCGGAAGGCTGAAAATTGCCCAGCGGCCCGAGCGGTATCCAGCGCCGGCTGCCGTTGACTTCGCGGCCGATGAACGGAATCAGCACCAGCACCAGTGCAATCGCGCCGACGATGAACAGAATCGGCGCCATCTTCTGCCAGGTGTCGATCGGAATCTGCAACGCGGCATAGCCGGCGCCCAGGCCGATGACCAGATACATGGCGTGGCGGATCAGATAGAACGCCGACTGGTTGGCGGCGGATTTGGCTTCAGCCGTAGCGATGGAAGCGGAATAGACCATGACCAGGCCGATCATCAGCAAACCGACCGCAGCGAACACCAGACCCCAGTCGTACGGTGTCAGGGCGGTGCGCTTGAGGGCGGCGTTATAAAACATGTTTCCTGCCGCCGGGCAGTCCCAAGGCGGGGATAGCGTCCCCTTGGGGGGCAACGAGCGGATTTTGCGAGCGTGGGGGCTCCATCGCCGCGGCCAATTCATGCACCGCCGCGATGAACACTTCGGCCCGGTGCGCATAGTTGCGGAACATGTCCCAACTGGCGCAGGCCGGCGAAAGCAGGACGGCATCGCCCGCTTGCGCCAGATTGAAGGCCAGCTGCACGGCGTCCGCCATGCTTGCGGCGCGATAAGTCGGACAGGCATCGCCGATCGCCGCCGCCAGCAAGGGCGCATCGCGACCGATCAGCACCACGGCGCGGGCCTGCTTGACGGCGGCGCGCAACGGCGAGAAATCCTGGCCCTTGCCGTCGCCGCCGGCGATCAGCACGACCGGCACCGTGAAACCCAGCAGGGCGGCGGCTGTCGCACCGACATTGGTGCCTTTCGAATCGTCGTAGAAGGTGCGTCCGGCCAATTCGGCGACGCGCTGCACGCGATGCGGCAAACCCTGAAACGTTTTCAACGCCGGTACCAGGCCTGCAAATGGCAGGCCGATGGCGCGGCACAAGGCCAACGCCGCCAGCGCATTGGCGGCGTTGTGCAGCCCGGCGATGGGCAGCTTGTCCACCGGCAGCAGCGCTTCTTCCCCTGCGCACAGCCAGAGACGGTCTTTGCGCTGGGTGAGGCCGAAGACGCCGTCTGCGGGCGGCGTGTCCTGCGCGATGCTGAAAGTGACGACGCGATGCTCCGGCAAGGCCATCGCCATCACCAGCGCATCGTCGCGGTTCAGCACTTGCACGCCGGCCCCGGCGAAGATGCGCGCTTTCGCCGCGGCGTACTCGTCCAGGCCGGCATAGCGGTCCATATGGTCTTGCGAGATGTTCAACACCGTGGCCGCGTCGGGATGCAGGCTGGAAGTGGTTTCGAGCTGAAAACTGGACAGCTCCAGCACCCAGACATCCGGGGCGCGGCCGAGCGTTTCCCGGTTGTCGAGCGCTTCCAGCACCGGCAGGCCGATGTTGCCGGCCACCACGGTATCGAGCCCGACCGCCGCGCACAGATGGCCGACCAGACTGGTGACCGTGCTCTTGCCGTTGGAGCCGGTGATGGCGATGACTTTGGCCTGGCGACCCATGCCTGCCGACGGGCCGTCGCAAGGCTGGCATTGCGCCCCCGCGGGGGGCAGCGAGCGTAAGTGAGCGTGGGGGCTGTTTCCAATGGCGCGGGCAAACAGTTCGACATCGCCGACCACGTCCTTGCCGGCGGCCGCGGCGCGCTGGATTTCCGGTGTAGCCAGCGCCACGCCCGGGCTGACCACGACCAGATCGGCCCAATCGAAATCGGCTGCAGCGAAGCCGCCCAGGCTGAGCGGCACTTCCGGGAAAGCCTCGCGCAGATGCTGGGCATGCGGCGGTTCTTCGCGCGTATCGGTGGCGCGTACATCGGCGTCGTGCTCGAGCAGCCAGCGCACGCAGGAGGCGCCGGTATCGCCCAATCCGACGACCAGCGCTTTGATGTTGGAGAAACTCGACGCCTGCATATTCATGTCCGCTTACCTCAACTTCAGCGAGGCCAGCCCGATGAGCACCAGCATCATCGAGATGATCCAGAAACGGACGACGACCTGAGTTTCCTTCCAGCCCTTCTTCTCGAAGTGGTGGTGGATAGGCGCCATCAGGAACACTCGCTTGCCGCGCAATTTGTACGAGCCGACCTGCAGCATCACCGAGATGGCTTCCATGACGAAGACGCCGCCCATGATGAACAGCACGATTTCCTGCCGCACGATCACCGCCACGACCCCCAGGCCGGCGCCCAATGCCAGCGCGCCGACGTCGCCCATGAACACTTCGGCCGGATAGGCGTTGAACCACAGAAACGCCAGCCCGGCGCCGACCAGCGCCGCGCAAAAGATCACCAGTTCGCCGGCGCCGGGTATGTGCGGCAGGCCGAGATATTTGGAGAACACGGCATGGCCGGCGACGTAGGCGAAGATGGCCAGCGCGCCCGCCACCATCACGGTCGGCAGAATGGCCAGGCCGTCGGCTCCATCGGTCAGGTTGACCGCGTTGCTGGTACCGACGATGACGAAATAGGCCAGCACGACGAAGCCGGTGACGCCGAGCGGCATCACGATATGTTTGAAGAACGGCACGATCAGTTCGGTCTGCGCCGGCAGATGCGCCGACCAGGCCAGCCAGGCCGCGATGCAGGCGGCGATCACCGATTGCCAGAAGTATTTCCAGCGCGAGGCCAGCCCGCGCGGATTCTTTTCCACCACCTTGCGCCAGTCGTCGACCCAACCGATCGCGCCGAAGCCGACCAGCGTGGTCAGCGCGATCCAGACGTAGCGGTTGGTCAGATCGGCCCACAGCAGCGTCGTGATGATCACCGAAGCCAATATCAAAGCGCCGCCCATGGTCGGTGTGCCGGCCTTGACCAGATGCGTTTGCGGCCCGTCGTCGCGCACCGGCTGGCCGACTTTCAGCTCGGTCAGCTTGCGGATCATCGCCGGGCCGAGAACGAAGGAAATCAGCAACGCGGTCAGCGCGGCCAGCACGCCGCGCAAGGTGATGTACTGGAAGACATTGAAGGCGCGAATGTCGTGGCCGAGCCACTGGGCGAGCATCAAGAGCATGTGTTGTCCTCCGCAGGGCCGCCCGAAGGAGGACTTTGCGTCCCCTTGGGGGGCAGCGAACCGGTTTTGTGAGCGTGGGGGCGGTCATCTCCTTCCATAAAGGATTGCACCACGCGTTCCATCTTCATGAAGCGCGAGCCCTTGACCAACACCGTGACGTCGGGCCCCAGCGCGCATTCGATTTCGGCCAGCAACTCCTCGATACGCTCGAAATGCATGCCGCCGCGGCCGAAAGCCTCGACCGCATGGATCGACATCTCACCCAGGCAGAGCAGGCGGTCGATGCCGGCCACGCTGGCCTGCTCGCCGACTTCGCGATGCAGATTGGCGGCGTCCGCGCCGAGTTCACCCATGTCGCCCAAAACCAGAATGCGCAGGCCGGGCCTGGCGGCCAGCACCTGGATGGCGGCCAGCACGGAATCCGGATTGGCGTTGTAGCTGTCGTCGATCAGCGTCGCGCCGAGGATGCAGGCGTGCTGCTGCAAGCGGCCTTTGACGCCGCCGTAGGCGGACAACCCCTGGACGATCGCCGCGGGAGCGACGCCGAGCGCAAGCGCCGCGGTTGCGGCGGCGGCGGCATTGCGCCGGTTATGCTCGCCGGGAACCTGCAACCGGACTTCGATGCGGCCTTGCAGGGTGTCCAGCAGCAGCGGTCCGGTATCGCCGGATGAGTGCTGGCCGGCCGCGCCGACGCCGCCGCTCGATTCGATGCGCACATTGGCGTTTTCCGAATAACCGAAGCTGAGGACTTTGTGCGGGCAGGCCAACCCGCGCCAGAGGATCGCGTGCGGGTCGTCGGCATTGATGATGGCAATGCCGTCGTCCTTCAGGCCGGCGTAGATCTCGCCCTTGGCGCGCGCGATCGCTTCGACGCTGCCGAGTCCCTCCAGATGCGCGCGCAACGCATTGTTGACCAGCGCGACATCGGGCCGCGCGAGGTGCGTCAGATAGGCGATTTCACCGGCGTGGTTCATGCCCATTTCGATGACCGCGTAACGATGCTCGGGCGTCAGGCGCAACAGCGTCAGCGGCACGCCGATGTCGTTATTGAGATTGCCTGCCGTGGCCAGTACGGCGCTGCCGCCGTGTTCCACATCTTCCACTGCGGCCGTCAGGATGGCGGCGAGCATTTCCTTCACCGTGGTCTTGCCGTTGCTGCCGGTGATGGCGACCACCTTGACGGCCATACGGGCGCGATGCCAGGCGGCCAGACGGCCGAGCGCGTGCAACGTGTCGTCGACGACGATAGCCGGGCTGATCGACAGCCGTTCGCCGGCGGCGACCATGACCGCCGCCGCACCCTGTTCCAACGCCTGTTCGGCGAAGCGATGGCCGTCGAAACGCGGGCCTTTCAGCGCCACGAACAAACAGCCGGGGACAAGCTGGCGGGAGTCGGTGACGACCGCGCTCAACTCGACATCGGCGCCGACGGCAGCGGCATTGAGGGCCTGAGCGACTTCATGCAGACGCATGCGTATTCCTTGCTGGTTTGGCCGACCTTGCCGCCAGCGCCTGACGCGCTTCGACGAGATCGGAGAATGGATGTTTGACGCCGTGGATTTCCTGGTAGTCCTCATGCCCCTTGCCGGCCAGCACGACAATGTCCTGCGCGTCGGCGGCGGCGATGGCCGCGTTGATGGCGGCGCGACGGTCGAGGATCACGGTTTGTTGCGGCGGCATGCCGGCGAGTATTCCGGCGACGATGTGGGCCGGGTCTTCGTTGCGCGGGTTGTCGCTGGTCACGATGGCCTGATCGGCGCGCGCCGCCACGGCCGCGCCCATCAGCGGGCGTTTGCCGGTATCGCGCCCGCCGCCGCAACCGAACACGCAGATCAGGCGGCCGCGGGTGAGCGGTTTCAAGGCCGCCAGAACCTTGTCGAGCGCGTCCGGGGTATGCGCGAAGTCGATGATCACGGTGGGCGCGTCGCCATCCGCCGCGGCCGTTTCGACCCGCTGCATGCGCCCGGCTACCGGCTGCAGTTTCGCCAGCGCGGCCAACGCCGCCTCCAACGGCACCGCGCTGGCCAGCAGCGCCGCCAGCGTGGCGAGCAGGTTATAGGCATTGAATTCGCCCAGCAGCGGCGAGACCAGCTCGCCGCGCCCCCAGGGCGTGGCGATTTCCAGCCGCAGCCCCATGCGGTCCGCGTCGCAACGTACGGCGTGCACGTCGCCGGATTGAAGGCCATAGCTGAGAACGTGCGCCGCGCCGCCGCGCAACTGTGCAATCAGCGCCGCGCCCAGTTCATCGTCGGCGTTGAGCACGGCGGCTTTCAGGCCGGACCAATGGAACAGCCGTGATTTGGCGGCGGCATAGTTTTCCATGCTGCCGTGGTAGTCGAGGTGATCGCGCGACAGGTTGGTGAATACCGCCACATCGAACGCAACGCCTTCGACCCGGCCCTGATCGAGACCGTGCGAAGAGACTTCCATCGCCACGCCAGCCGCGCCCTCGCTACGGTATTCGGCCAGCAAGCGTTGCAGATCGACCGCATCCGGCGTGGTATGGCTAGCCTGCGCGAGTTGCCCCGGGTAGCCGTTGCCGAGCGTGCCGATGGTCGCCGTCTTGCGGCCCAGGTCGGTCAAAGTGGCCGCCAGCCATTGCGCCACCGAAGTCTTGCCGTTGGTGCCGGTGATGCCGATCATCCATAACGCGTGCGACGGCTGCCCGCACCAGGCCGCGGCCAAAGCCGCGGCACGCGCCTTCAGGCCGGCGACGGGCAGATGCGGCACCCGCCATTCGGCATCCCAGTTGTAGCCCTCCGGTTCCCACAGCACGGCGGCGGCGCCGGCGTGGATGGCGCTGGCGATATGGGCGCGGCCGTCGTGCACCGCGCCGGGGAAGGCTAAGAACACGTCGCCCGGGCCGATACGGCGGCTGTCGGCGCTCATATGGCGCGCCGACGGCGCGATTTCGCGCAGGATGCGAAGCAATTCGATTACCGCGTCCATGCCCGCCGCCGGGCCGTCCCAAGGCGGGCATTGCGCCCCCTCGGGGGGCAGCGAACGAATGTGAGGGTGGGGGCTGTTCATACCGACTCCGGAATGACCGGCGCTTCGCCGGGCGGCGCGCTGGTCTGATCGAACGGCGCATCCGGCGGCAGCGCCATGAAGCGCAGTGCGCCGGCCATCACTTTCGAAAACACCGGTGCGGCGACCAGACCGCCGTAATAGTCGCGGCCGCTCGGCTCGTCGATCATCACCGCCACCACCAGGCGCGGGTCGGAAGCCGGGGCGAGGCCGACGAATGAACTGATGTAGGCGCGGCCGTCATAACTGCCATTGATGAATTTATGCGCGGTACCGGTCTTGCCGGCGACGCGATAGCCGGAGACGCGCGCCATCGGTGCGGTGCCGCCGTCATGTGTCACCAGTTCCATCATCTGCAGGACTTGCGTTGCGGTCTTGCCGCTCATGACTCGCGTGCCGCTCGCCGCCCCCTCGCGGCGCAATGCGGTGATCTGCGGCATGACGCCATTGTTGGCAAAAGCGGTATAGGCGCGCGCCAGTTGCAGCAGACTGAGCGACAGGCCATGGCCGAATGACATCGTCGCCTTTTCGATCGGCCGCCAGGTCGCGTAAGGCCGCAGCCGGCCGCTGGCTTCGCCGGGCATGCCGGATTTGGGCTGGGCGCCAAGGCCGGCGCGCGAAAGCAGATTCCAGTACTCCTCGCCGCGCGTCTCCAGTGCGATCTTGGCCACCGCGACGTTGCTGGAAACCTGGATAGCCTCGGCCAGCGTCATAACGCCTTTCGGGTGGGTGTCGCTGATCCGCTTGTCGCCGATGATGAACCAGCCCGGGCCAGTGTCGATCACCGAATCGGGGCGCACCGCGCCGGCATCCAGCGCCGCCGCGACGAACAGCGGCTTCATCGTCGAGCCGGGTTCGAACGTGTCGGCCACCGCCCGATTGCGCATCCGCTCATTGGTATAGGTGGCGCGGCTGTTCGGATTGAATGCAGGCGTGTTGGCCAGCGCCAGGATCTCGCCGGTACGCGCATCCAGCACGACAACCGAGCCGGCCTTGGCGTTATGCAGCGTGACTGCATCGTTGAGTTCGCGGTAGGCCAGATACTGGATATGCTGGTTCAGCGCCAGCGCCAGATCCCGCCCCGGTTTCGGCGTTTTCAGTCGCTCCAGGATCTCCACCACGTTGCCGGGCCGGTCCTTCACGACGCGCTGTGAGCCAGGTTCGCCGGTGAGCCAGGACTGATAGGTCAGCTCAAGGCCCTCGAGTCCGTTATCCTCGATATCGGTGGCGCCGAGGACATGGCTGGTGACTTCGCCGCCCGGGTAATAGCGCCGGTAGGCCGGCTTGCTGTGCAGACCGACGATCTTCAGCGCCTTGGCCTGCTCGGCCTTGCTGGGCTCAAGCTGGCGCTCGACATAGACGAAACCCTTGGCTTTGTCGGCGAACAAACGCGCGACCTGCTCCGGGCTCTTGTCCAGAATATGCGCCAGGGCCTGAATCTGCGTCGCGCTGGGATGGGCTTCCTTTGGATTGGCCCAAAGGGTTTCGACCGGCGTGCTGACCGCCAGCGGCTCGCCGCGCCGGTCGGTGATCATGCCGCGATAGGCGGGAATGGGGGCGATGCGCTGGGCGCGCTTCTCGCCTTGATTGGTCAGAAAATCGCTTTGCCAGACCTGCAGATAGAGCGCGCGCACCGATAGCGCAGCAAAGCCGGCGAACAGCAAACCCAGAGTCAGCCGCGCACGCCAGCGCTGCAGGTCGAGACGCAGCAGCGGATGCGCATGCGTGTTGGCGTGGCGGCGACTCATCGCTGCGCATCCTTTTGCAGGACATAGATGCGGCCCGGCGCCGGGATCACCATATGCAGGCGGCCGCGTGCGACCTCTTCGACCCGGTTGTGCATCAGCCAGGTGGAAATCTCCAGTTGCAGCTGTCCCCACTCGACATCGAGATTGCGGGCGCGCGCTTGTTCGGACTGCAAGCTCACAAACAATTTGCGCGCCTGGTGGCGCGCGGAGACGACGGACAGAGCGCACGCTACCAGCGCCACAGTGAGGATCAGGTTCAGCTTGACCATGCACCGCCCCCTTGCCCCGGCTCGTGAGTGCGCTCGGCGACCCGCATCGTGGCGCTGCGCGCGCGCGGATTGGCGCTGCACTCGTAGTAATCGGGCTTGATCGCCTTGCCGACCAGTTGCAGACGGCCGCCGCGCAAGGCGTCAGCGGTCACGGGAATCTCGGGTGGAACCCGTTCCCCGGCCGCTTCGTCGCGCATGAACCGCTTCGTCATTCGATCTTCCAAAGAGTGAAAACTGATCACCACCAGCCGTCCGCCCGGCTTCAGCGCGGCAACCGCTTGCGGCAGTGCCATTTCGATTTCCTCAAGCTCGCGATTAATGAAAATCCGCACAGCCTGAAAGGTGCGCGTCGCCGGGTCCTGGCCGCGTTCACGCGTACGCACGGCAGTGGCGACGATGTCGGCCAGCTGTCGGGTCGTTGCGATTGGAGCGAGCGCGCGCGCTTTAACAAGCGCCCGCGCAACCTGTCTAGCAAACCGCTCCTCGCCATAGTTCCAGACAACTTGGGCAATCTCCTTTTCCTCCGCTTGATTCAACCACTCTGCAGCGGTCAAACCCCGGCTGGTATCCATACGCATATCGAGCGGAGCGTCGAAACGAAAACTGAAACCCCGTTCGGCTTCGTCCAGTTGCGGGCTGGACACCCCCAGGTCAAACAACACACCATCCACGGCCGCAACACCCAGGTCATGCAACACCTCGGCCAGCGCCGAGAAAGCGGCATGCACGATGCTCAGGCGCGCATCCTGTATTTCCGCCGCCGCCGCAACCGCCTGCGGGTCGCGATCCAGCGCAATCAATCTTCCATCCCGGCCAAGCCGCGCCAGGATCTCCCGGCTGTGCCCGCCGCGCCCGAAGGTGGCATCGACGTAGATGCCGTCCGGACGAATGTTCAACGCCTTTACCGCCCCCTCCAACAGTACGGAGGTGTGAACCCCCGCGCTCGTAACCCCGCCCTCCTGCCCTTCGAGTGGGCGCAATGCCCGACTTGGGGCGGCCCGGCGGCGGTCATGCCCCTCGCCGCTCACAACGAAAAGCCCTTGAGTTCCTCCGGCAAGGTGCCGTCCTGGGCGGCACTGTTGAGCATGTCCGGCAATTGCGCGGCCGCATCGAACTTGGCTTGCCAGGCGGCTTCGTGCCAAACCTGGAATTTGTTGCCCTGGCCGACCAGCACGACCGTTTTCTCCAATTGAGCGAACTTGCGCAGCAGGGGCGGAATCAGGATGCGCCCTGCGCTATCCGGTTCCACTTCTTCGGCCGAACCCACCACGACGAACTTCAGTTGCTGGGTCAGCGGGTGAAAGCCGGGCAGGCTGTTGATTTGGCGCTCCAGGGCTTCGAATTCAGGGTAGGGGTAGAGCAGCAAGCAGCCGTTGGTCGGATCGGCGGTAAGCATCAGATGGCTGCCGCATTCCGAAGCCAGACGCTCACGGTAGCGCGCGGGAATGGCTAATCGCCCTTTCCCGTCCAACGCCAGCTGCGTCGATCCCCGAAATGCCACGTGCTCTCCTCCGTGATGCACTGTTAGACACAAAGCCACACAGTTACCCACTTATCCCCACTATAGAGAACACAAATCCCCACCGTCAAGCTTAAAAAATGGCTTTTTTTTAATGGCATCAAGGACTTAGAACGCGAAAAAACAGCAAATATCCAATCGAAATCGGGCGATAGAGGCGCAACTTAATGTCGAACATTAAGTTGCGCCTGGAACCACTAGGAATGGGGGGGGGAACGCGAGATGGAGTTGGCCGATAAGCCGGGTTCTGTCGTGGACAGCCATTCATCTGGGACGATGGTCGCCCATCGCCTCAAGCAGCCTACCCGCAGGCTTCGGCGGGCCACCGATGTCAAACAACGACGCGCCTGCCTATTTGGCTTTGCTCCGAGTGGGGTTTACCTTGCCGTCCGTGTTACCACGTCCGCGGTGAGCTCTTACCTGACCTGCCTTACGGCAGGCCCGAATCCTCTTGCGAGTCTTCGCGCCATTTCAACCTTACCTGATCCGGCCTTGCGGCCGGCCATCGGCGGTATCTTTTCTGTTGCACTTTCCGTCGCCTTGGGTCTTTCGACTTATAGCGCCCAGGCGTTACCTGGCACTCTGCCCTATGGAGCCCGGACTTTCCTCTACGCGGCAAACCGCGCAGCGGCTGCCTGGCCAACTCCGGCGCGCAGTATAGGGGCTAACAACCGGCCTGACGCCGGAATTGTCGGCAACGACTGCAACGGGCTAAACACAGCCCATGCCAGGACACCTCAAAACTCCGCCCACTCGTCATCGGCGTTCGCCTTGCTCTGCGGCGCCAGGCGCTGCATGGCGCGCACCGGCGCCGGCACGGCGCTGCGGCGCGGCGTCGGCAGGCTGA
>CAYXMQ010000027.1:0-47195 GCA_964466195.1 uncultured Thiobacillus sp. | reverse complement strand
ACTGGGTGGACAACACCGGCGACAAGAACGCCGCCGAAGCCACCATCAGCTGAGCGCGATCAGTCGATTCGGCGCGAGCCGAATAAGCCGGGCTTAGGTCCGGCTTTTTTTATGCTCGCACCGGGCTCAAGCGGCTCAAGCGCCGCCGCCCACATAGGGATTGCTGCGCCGTTCGTGCCCGAACGTGCTCATCGGGCCGTGGCCGGGAACAAAGGCGACGTCGTCGCCGAGCGGAAACAATTTGTTCTTGATAGCCGAGATCAGGGCGGCGTGGTCCCCTTTGGGGAAGTCGGTGCGGCCGATGCTGCCTTGAAACAATACATCGCCGACAAAGGCATGCCGGCTTTCCGGCTCGAAGAACACGACGTGGCCCGGGGTGTGGCCGGGACAATGAATCACGTCCAGGCGGAGCGCGCCCAATTCGACGACATCGCCATCCTGCAGCCATCGGTCCGGGCGAAATGCCGCGGCCGCCGGAAAGCCGAACATGCGCGCCTGGTCAGGCAGCAAGTCGAGCCAGAAGCTGTCCGCTTCGTGCGGACCGATAATCGGCAACTTGAGCTTGCGCACCAGTTCCAGCGTGCCGCCGACATGATCAAGATGGGCGTGCGTCAGCAGCAGCTTTTCCAGTTTGACGCCAGCCTGCTCAACCGCCGCCAGGAGCTGATCGACATCGCCGCCCGGGTCGATCAAGGCGGCGTTGCCGGTTTTTTCACACCAGATCAGGGAACAGTTCTGTTGGTAAGGCGTGACTGGAATGATTTCGAAGCGCATCGGTTTCAGGCCAGCGAGGGATAGTCGGTATAGCCTTTTTCGGCGCCGCCATAGAACGTCGACGGGTCGGGCGGGTTGAGGGCGGCATCGAGCCGATAGCGTTCGGGCAAGTCCGGGTTGGCGATGAACGGCACGCCGAACGCAACCAGATCGGCTTGCCCGCGTTGCACAGTGGCAGTGGCCCGGGCTTTGTCATAACCGGCATTGGTCATGAACACGCCTTGCCAGAGCGCACGCAGCTCGAGTGGATCGAAGAACGGTCCGGCTGCGCCGGGCGCCTCGCGGCCCATTTCGGTGACATGCAGATAGGCCAGGCCGAATGCGTTGAGCCGCTCCACGACGCGACTGAACGTGGCCTTCGGATTGCTGTCCCGCATGTCGTTGAACGGCTGCACCGGCGACAGGCGCACGCCGACCCGCTGCGGATCGCAGGCTTCGCACACGGCAGTCATCACCTCCAGCAACAAGCGGGCGCGGTTGTCGATGCTGCCGCCATAGGCATCCTGGCGCTGATTGCTGCCGTCACGCAGGAATTCGTCGAGCAGATAGCCGTTGGCGGCATGCACTTCGACGCCGTCGAAACCCGCTTCCAGAGACCGCCGAGCCGCGTTTTGATAGGCTGCGACGATGCCGGGCAGCTCGTCCGCCGCCAGCGCGCGCGGCGTCACGAACGGCTTCGGGCCCTGCAAGGTGACGGCGTCGCCGGCAGGTTTGATGGCGGACGGCGCGACCGGCAATTGGCCGCCGGGTTGCAGGTCGGGATGCGAGATGCGGCCGACGTGCCAAAGCTGGCAGAAAATCGTACCGCCGGCGGCATGGACGGCGTCGGTGACGACTTTCCAGCCGGCGACTTGCGCGTCGTTCCAGATGCCGGGAGTGAGCGGATAGCCGACCGCTTCCGGTGAAATGCAGGTGGCCTCCGTCAGAATCAGGCCGGCGCCGGCGCGCTGCCGGTAGTACTCGACATTGAGCGCATGCGGCACGCCCTCGGGCGTGGAGCGGTTGCGCGTCAACGGCGCCATGACCAGGCGGTTTTTGAGCAGGTTGGGGCCGAGTTGCAGCGGGCTGAACAGGTCGATTTCATGCATGGGTGTCTCCTTGCTGGGAAGGCTGCTAGCCTAACGATCCCTTTACCTTCACACCAGCCATGAATTCACCCCCAGCACCCGATGCCTTGTTGTTTCTTGCCAGCCAATGCCCGCATTGTCCCGCCGTACTGGCCGCTTTGTCCGACCTGGTGAAGCGGGGGGAGCTCGGCCGGCTGGAGGTGGTCAACATTGAAAGCCATCCCGAAGCGGCGCTGGCTTTGGGCGTGCGTACGGTGCCCTGGCTGAGGATCGGTCCGTTCCAATTGGCCGGCGCCCGCAGCGCCGCCGAATTGGGGATATGGGCGCGCCGCGCCGTTTCTGCCGAGGGCCTCGGCGAGGCTTGCCACGATCTGCTCAAGCAGGGCGGCTTGGCGCAGGTGCTGGAATTGATGCAGGCCGACCCCAAACGACTGGCATCTCTGCTGCCGATCGTCGCCAATCCAGAGGCCAGCCTGAATGTGAAGCTGGGCGTCGGCGTGGTGTTCGAGGAATACGCGGGGCATCCCGCTTTACGCGCGCTGCTGGATGAGCTGGGCGGGTTGACGCGCCATGTCGATGCGCGTGTTCGCGCTGATGCCTGCCATTTATTAAGCTTGCTGCAAGCTGAGGAGGCACGTCCCTGGTTGCAAGCCTGCCTGCACGACGCAAGCGCGGATGTGAGGGAAATCGCGGCGGAAAGCCTGCAAACCCTGGCCGATCCGACATGAAGCATTTATCGAAGCCTGAATTGTTTCGCCAGCGGGCGTATGTCGACGGCGTCTGGATCGAGAGCCATGCCGATTTCCCGGTCCTCAATCCCGCCACCGGCGAAACCCTGGGCAGGGTGCCCAAGCTGGCGCGCGCTGAGGTGAGTCGGGCGATTGCCGCTGCCGATGCCGCGTTGCCGGCCTGGCGCGGCTTGCCGGCCAGGGAGCGGGCTGCGGTCCTGCGCCGCTGGCATGGCTTGATGCTGCAACATGCCGACGATCTGGCCCGCATCATCACGCTGGAACAAGGCAAGCCGCTGACCGAAGCGCATGGCGAGGTGCTTTACGCGGCGGGTTTTCTGGAATGGTTCGGTGAGGAGGCCAAGCGCGTCTACGGTGCAGTGATTCCGTCACCGTGGCCGGAGCGACGCATCGTGACGCTGAAGCAGGCCATCGGCGTTGCCGCCCTGATCACGCCGTGGAATTTCCCGGCTGCGATGCTTACGCGCAAGGCCGGCGCGGCGCTGGCGGCCGGGTGCACAGTGCTGGCCAAACCGGCTGCGAAAACGCCGTTCACCGCGCTGGCCTTGGCCTATCTGGCCGAACTGGCCGGCGTGCCGCCCGGCGTGTTGAACGTACTGACCGGCGATGCCGAGACGATAGGCGATGAATTCATGCGCGATGCTCGCGTGCGCAAACTTTCCTTCACCGGCTCAACCGAGACAGGCAAGCGTTTGATGGCGGCCTGCGCCGCGACGCTAAAGAGCGTTTCGCTGGAGCTGGGCGGCAACGCCCCATTCATCGTCTTCGATGACGCCGACCTGGACGCGGCGGTGGCCGGTGCCTTGGCTTCAAAATACCGCAACGCAGGCCAGACCTGCGTCTGCGCCAATCGACTGATGGTGCAGGACGGCATACATGATGCCTTCGTCGAAAAGCTGGCGGCGGCGGTGAGCCGTCTCCACGTCGGCAATGGCCTCGATGTCGGCGTCGAACAGGGCCCGCTGGTCAATGCGGCGGCGGTGGCCAAAGTCGAACGATATATCCGGGAAGCCGTGGCGCTGGGCGCGCGCGTGGCTTGCGGCGGCGCCCGGCATGCGTTGGGCGGCGGATTCTTTCAACCGACCGTGCTGGCCAATGCCAGCGCGGACATGCAGATTTGCCGCAGCGAGACCTTCGGGCCTGTCGCCCCTGTAATTCGCTTCCAGACCGAGGCTGAGGCGATTCGTCTGGCGAATGACACCGAATACGGCCTGGCCGCCTATTTCTATACGCGGGACTCGGCGCGCACCTGGCGCGTCGCCGAGGCGCTCGAATACGGCATGGTGGGGATCAACGCCGGCGTGATCTCGAGCGAGGTCGCGCCGTTTGGCGGGGTCAAACAATCCGGCCTGGGCCGCGAGGGCGGCGCGGTTGGCATTGAGGCCTACCTAGAAACCAAATACCTCTGCATGACGGTTTGATGACTTGCAAGGAATGGACGTTTTGCCATGGCTTTTTTGTGGAGGCGATGCAACCGACTGTTGTCCTATCTATAGGATTATATTGGGAATATTGACAATATTAGAAAATCATAAGAGGATGAAATTCACCTCTTTATTCACGATATGTCCTGTACATTTATTTTCCTTAGGAGAAAACCTTGAAAACACTTAGTCACGCTCTGGCTACGCTCGCCTTGTCCGCTTTGGTCGTTTCCCCGCCCTTGTTGGCCGGTGATGCCGCCGTCGGCAAACAGAAAGCGGCCGCCTGCATTGCTTGCCACGGCAGCGATATTTACCCCGGAATTTTTTACACCCTGCAATTGGCCGGCCGTAACGCTGACAAATTGACCGTGAAGACCATGAAGTACAAGACCGGCAAGATTCTGCAGCCGTTGATGAATATGCCTACGTTCTTCTTCAACGAGAAGGATATCGAAGACATCTCCGCCTATTATCAATCTCTCGGCAAGCCGGCTTTCACGTCACCGCTGATCAAGATCAAGGGTGACGACGATGAACCCGCCGCGGCGCCTTCTGGCATCCCGGTTTATCCGGCAGCCAAGTAAGCGACCGGCATGCCCGGGATGCTGCTGAGCCGGGAACGGGTCTTCGACCCTGTCTTGCGCAGCATTCATGCCTGGAACGGCATGGCGATCGCGGCGCTGATACTGACTGCCCAGATCGCCCACTGGACTGCATTGACGCCGGAGGCTGCGGCTCTCTGGCGGTTTCATGTCTGGGCCGGTTATGCCCTGTTGATCGGCCTGGTGGCGCGTTTGTCATGGGGTGTGAACGGGCCCGAACACGCCCGCCTTGGGGCGATGTGGCATGCCCGGGCTTGGTGGCAAGCCATACGCTCGCGGCACTGGCAGGCCGAGCCGGAGGGGTATGGTCATCACCCGTACGCTGCGGCCGCCTTCCTCGCGTTTTATCTGATCGTTCTGGTCATGGCGTTCACCGGCCTGGCTTTGGCGGCGATCGCTCAAGGTCGCGGACCTCTGGTGATCTGGTTGGGCCACGACGTGACGATGAAGTCTGCGTTTTCGTCGCCGCACGATCTATTGGAAGAATTCGTGATCGCTTTCGTCGTGTTGCATATCGCTGCGTTGATCCTGCACGAGGTTCGTCATGGCATACCCGTGGCGCAGGCGATGATCAGCGGTTTTCAGTATCGAAAGGAAAAGGAATGATCCCGCGCGTGCTGTTGTTGTTGTTGGTAGTAGGGGGGGCGCACGCCGAAACGCCGCAGCAGATACTGGATAGTCTGGTGGCAGAAGCCGGGCCGGCTTCCGCTGCGCGGGGCGAAAAGCTGTATCGCAGCAAGTTTGCGGGCGGCAGGAATGCGGATTCGTGCGCGGCCTGCCATACCGAGAACGCGAAAGCGGTTGGCCGGCATGTCAAAACGAACAAAGCGATCGATCCGCTGGCACCGGTCGCACAGCTCGACCGTTTCACCGATCCGGCCAAGGTGGAGAAATGGTTCAAACGCAACTGCAACGACGTGCTTGGGCGGGCTTGCAGCGCGCAGGAAAAGGCGGACTTCACCGCCTACATGATTTCGCTGAAGTGAGGCTGCCATGAGGCTCAGCTCGGGTATCACCTGGAAGAACCTGTTGACATTGACCCTGGCGGTGACCGGCGCGACGCTGCTGATCGCCAATGCGCCGGCCGTTGACGAAGCCGATTTTCCGATGCCGACCGGGAAGACCTATGTCAACGAATGCGGCAGTTGCCATACCGCCTATGCGCCCGGGCTGCTGCCGGCGCGCTCATGGCGCAAGATGATGCGAGCGCTGGCCGATCACTTCGGCGAGGATGCCAGCCTGTCCGAGCCGCAACAGCTGGAAATCATCAAGGCGCTGGAAATTTTGGCGGCCGATGGCAGCCAGGCGACAATGCGCATGCGCCGCATCAACGCCGCCATCCCCGCTAACACGGAGCCGCAGCGGATTTCCGAGATCGGCTATTTCAGGTTCATGCACGATGAAGTGCTGCCCAGCATCTGGAAGCGCAAGCAGATTGGCACGCTGGCCAACTGTATTGCGTGCCATCCTGGCGCCAATGCAGGGCGTTACGGCGAGCGGGAAATCCGGATACCGCCCCGATAAGGGTGTGGCAGTTCAGCCTTTGCCAAACAGTTTGTCGAGTTCGCTGCGGGGGTCTGCCGGCGCTTTGGCCGGCGCATCAGCACCGAACAGGCTGTTGAGAGGGTTGGGCGGATTCGATGCGCTAGCGTTGTAGGCGCCGGCCTTGGGCTGAAACCAGTCGCAGAAATTCGCCCGCGTCTTTTCTTTGATCTCGTCCGCCGCCCGTTCGCGGCATTGTTTCGCCTTGCCGGCATCGAAATGGCGGCACAGCCGGCAGACATGCAGCGCCGCGCCACAGGCCCGGCATTCGGCGCGCCGGCCGAACGGCAGCGGTTGGTCTTTCAGGCTGGAGCCGCATTGCCAGCAAACCAGTTCAGCGCTCATGAAAGCCCTCCTTGCGATAAAAGGAACGATGATAAGGTTTCGCGCATTGGAGGCAGAATGGAGACGGTGCATGGCTTTCGGACTCATCATCATCGGCGACGAAATCCTTTCAGGCAAACGCCAGGACCAGCATTTTGCAAAAGTACGCGAGCTGCTCGCGGCGCGCGGCTTGAAACTGGCCTGGGTGCAGTATCTGGGCGACGAGCGGGCGAGGCTGACAGAGGCCTTCAGGCATTCTTTCGATGGCGCGGATGTGGTGTTCAGTTGCGGCGGCATCGGCGCGACGCCGGATGACCATACCCGCCAATCCGCCGCGGCCGCCTTGGGCGTTCCCCTGGTCTTGCACGCCGGCGCGCGCGATCAGATCGCGCAGCACATGGCCGAGATCAATCAGCCGCTGACGCCGGAGCGGCTGCGCATGGGCGAGCTGCCGCAAGGTGCGGCGCTGATCCCGAACCCGTACAACCGAATTCCCGGCTTCAGCCTGCGGCGGCATCACTTCGTCCCCGGCTTTCCGGTCATGGCTTGGCCGATGATCGAATGGGTGCTGGATACGTACTACCGCGAACTGTTCGGCGTCGGCGCCGAGGCGGAGCGGGGCATGCTCGTGCGCGGCCTCAACGAAGGCACGTTGACGCCGCTGATGGATGCGGTTGAACAGGCGTTTCCGGGCGTGCGTGTCTACAGCCTGCCGCGAATCGATCCGGCGCAGCGCTTTCGCTATGAGATCGACCTCGGCGTGAAAGGCCCGGCCGAAACGCTGGATGCTGCGTTCGCTCATTTGCTAAGCGGCGTGCAGGAATTGGGCGGGGCGATTGCCGCTCAGGCGGACGATCAGGCCATGGCTCAGGAAAGTTCGGAAACGTAACGGCAGTTCGTCTCGCGCAGCGTGAAGCTGGCCAGCCAGCCGAACAATGCGAAAGCGAACATCACCGCAATCCCGGTCTGATAGTGCGCCAGCGTCAATGTAAGGACGCCGGCGCCAGCGGCGCGGTCGATAGCCCAGCCGACCAGCGGTTGTAGGATGGCCGCACCCAGGAAGGCGCCGGTATTGACCAGACTGGTAGCCATGCCGGAAAGGGCGTGTCGATTCACTTCCTTGGCGCAGGCCCAGGTCAGCGTAAAGCCGGCGGCGCCCAGTCCCATCAGAAAAAACAAGGCGTGGCTCCAGCCCGGTTGCAGGCGCCAGCCGAGCAGCAGCGGCAGCCAACAGGCGACATACAGGCCGCACGCCGCGATGATCACCGGTTTGCGCCGACCCAGCCGATCCGACAGCGTGCCGATGAAGAAAGCGCCAAGGGCGAAGGCGGCCAGCAAAATTGAGGTATGTGCGGTGGCGGCCGTCCGGTCCCAGGCATGGCCTTGAGTCAATAAAGGCACCGCCCAAAGGCCGGCGAACGCGAACAGCGTGCCGGCAATGCCGATATTGACGAAGAAGCCGGGCCAAGTGGCGCGATTGCCGGCCACCTGCAGCAAGCCGTCGTACCAGTGGCCGTCGTGAACGGGATGTGCGGCCTTGCCATCCAGTTCGCGCGGGCTGGGCAGGCCGACTTGGCTCGGGTTGTCGCGTACCAGCCACCAGGCCAGCCAAGCCAGAAACAGCGACAGCAGCCCGACTGTGACGAATACGTCGCGCCAGCTGACGTAACCGAGCGCCCAGGCCAGAGGCGAAGCGGCCAGTACGGCGCCGAGATTGCCGAGCAGGATGGTGAGTCCGGCCAGGGTGCCGAAATGGCGCTCGCTGAACCAGACTGCATTGAGTTTGAGCAGCGCGATGAAGGTGACGGATACGCCCAGGCCCACCAGCAAGCGGCCGCTGCTGGCCAGGACGAAGCTGTCGGCCAGGCCGAACAGCAACGAACCCAGTCCGGCCAGGATGCCGCCGGCGGCGACGATGCGCCGCGGGCCAAGCGTGTCGGCCAGCACGCCGGTCGGGATCTGCATCAGGGTATAGACGTAGAAATACGTCGCGGCGAGCCCGCCCAATGCGGCGGAGTGTATTTGGAACGCGGCTTGCAGATCGCTGGCGATGGCCGCCGGCGCAAAACGGTGGAAGAAGGACAGTATGTAGGCCAGGCCGACTACGCCGAAAGCGGTCCAACGCAGACGTTGTAACTGTGACCTCTGCGCCGGACTGAGCATGGCGGCCTCAGGCCTGACCCAGGTGCATTTGCAGCCAGAACTCCAACAGCGCCAGGTGCCACAGCTTGCTGCCCTGGATGCGTGTGTGGTGCTGCTCCGGCGCGGCGAGCAGCTTTTCGACATAAGCGCGCTGAAACAGGCCGCGCTGGCGGCAGGCTTGCGAGTTGAGGATGTCGGCCATGAAGTCGAAAAATTCGCCGCGCACATATTTCAGCGCCGGCATCGGGAAGTAACCTTTGCGCCGGTCGATGACCGCATCCGGCACCAGGCCGCGCGCGATCTTCTTCAGGATATGCTTGCCGCCGGAGCCCAGCTTGAGCTCCGGCGGCATGCGTGCAGCCAGTTCGACCAGTTCGTGGTCGAGGAAGGGCACGCGCGCTTCCAGCCCCCAGGCCATGGTCATGTTGTCGACCCGCTTCACCGGGTCATCGGTGATCAGCATCGTAGTGTCCATGCGCAAGACCTGGTCGATAAAGGTGTCGGCATCGGGCTCCATGAGCCGGGCGGAAACGGTGAAGGCAGTGTGGTCGAGGCCATGCAGCGCGGGGTCCACCGTGTCCAGGTATTCGGCATGGTCGCGGTCGAAATAATGGCGACTGAACCGTTCCAGCGGGGTGCCGGACGCCTGCGCGTGCATCTTGGGGTACCAGTAGTAGCCGCCGAATACCTCATCGGCGCCCTGGCCGCTTTGCACGACCTTGACGCTTTTTGTAACTTGCTCCGAGAGCAGGTAAAAGGCCACCGCATCCTGGCTCACCATGGGTTCCGACATCTGTTCGACCGCTTCCGGCAAGCGCGCGAGAACCTGGTTGTTGGGGATGTGGAACTGGTGATGGCGGGTGGCGAAATGCCTGGCCACGGCGTCGGAATATTCGAACTCGTTTCCCTTTTCCTCGGGCTGATCCTCGAAGCCGACCGAGAACGTCATCAAGTCTTCGACGCCCTGTTCGGCCAGCAGAGCGACCAGCAAGCTTGAGTCGAGACCGCCGGAAAGCAGTACGCCCACCTTCACGTCGGCGATCAACATGCGTTTGCGCACGGCGCTGCGCAGAGCATCGTGTATGGCTTCGCGCCATTCCCCTGCCTTCATCGGGCGCTGCGGCCGGGTGGCCGTCAGCCGCCAGTAGCGGCGACTCTGGCGTCGGCCGCTCGCGTCGATGCGCATCAGGCTGGCCGGCTCCAGTTTGCGGATGCCATTCAATAGCGTGCGCGGCGCCGGCACCACGGCATGCAACGTGAGGTGGTGATGCAGGGCTTCCGGGTCGATGGACGTGTCGATGCCTCCTGCGGCGAGCAGGGCTTGCGGCGTGGAGGCGAAGCGGATGCTGTGCTCGTCCAGACTGTAGTAGAGAGGTTTGATGCCGAGTCGGTCTCGCGCCAGAAAAAGTTCGCCTGCCGGACGATCCCAGATCGCGAAGGCGAAAGCGCCGTGCAGATGCGAGGCGCAGTCATCACCCCATTCGACATAGGCGCGCAGGATGACTTCGGTATCGCCATCGGAGTGAAACGTGTGACCTTTGCCGATCAGTTCTGCACGCAACTGGGGATAGTTGTAGATGGTGCCGTTGAACACCAGGGCGAGGCCGGCAGCTTCGTCCAGCATGGGTTGGTGTGATCGATCCGTCAGGTCGATGATGGCCAGACGCCGATGGCCGAGTGCGACTCGACCATCAAAATACAGCCCTTCACCGTCCGGGCCGCGCTTGACCAGTTTGGCCACCATGCGTCTCAGGGCCGCCTGATCAGGGGCCTTGCTATCGAAGCGGAATTCACCCGCGATGCCACACATGACCTCTCTCCTTTCGATTTCTTAGACCGGCCATAGCGGTTCTTCCTGCATCAGCGCGATCTGTTCACGCAGTTCCAGAATGCGGTCTTGCCAGTAATGTTGCGTGTTGAACCAGGGAAAAGCGGCGGGAAATGCGGGGTCGTGCCAGCGCCGCGCGATCCAGGCCGAGTAATGGATCAGCCGCAAGGTACGCAAGGCTTCCAGCAGATAAAGCTCGCGCGTATCGAATTCGCAAAAATCTTCGTAACCCGCCAGCACGTCGGCGAGTTGTCGCGACATGCTGGCGCGGTCGCCGGAAAGCAGCATCCAGAGGTCTTGTACCGCCGGCCCCATGCGGCTGTCGTCGAAATCGACGAAATGCGGGCCGGCATCGGTCCACAGTACATTGCCGGCATGGCAGTCGCCATGCAAACGCAGGTGTTTGATCTTTCCGGCGCGCTGAAAGCAGGCTTGGACGGCTTCTAGCGCTTGCTCGGTCACGCTTTTCCAGGCCGCCAGCAAGTCAGGCGGCAACCAGTTGCCATGCAGCAGGAAGGCGCGCGGTTCGTCGCCGAAACTGGCGATGTCCAGCGTCGGCCGGTGGACATAGGGTTGCAGCTCGCCGACGGCATGAATGCGGCCAATGAAGCGGCCCATCCATTCCAGCGTTTCGCTGCGATCGAATTCGGGCATGCGCCCGCCGTGCCTTGGATAGACCGCGAAGCGAAAGCCAAGGTGTGTGTGCAAGCTGGTCTGGTCGGACAGAATCAGCGGTGCGACGACCGGGATTTCGCGGCTGGCGAGATCCAGCGTGAAGGCGTGTTCTTCAAGGATGGCGGCATCTGACCAGCGTTCCGGCCGATAGAACTTGGCCACAACGGGCGCGCCTTCCTCCTGGCCGACTTGAAAGACCCGGTTCTCGTAGCTGTTCAGGGCCAACAAACGGCCGTCGGTGCGCAGGCCGATGTTGTCCAGCGCATCGAGAACGGTATCGGGGGTGAGCAGGGCGTACGGAAGGAGAGGGTGAGCGGACATGGCCGCCATTGTATGAGGCGAACGCAGCCCGGGCGATGCGGAAGTTGGTTGATGTTGTGAAGTAGGTCGCTCAGGCGCTGGTTTGGACTTGCGGCTGCTGCGCGCTTTCTTGCGCTTTGATCAACATCAGCGCACCTTTGGGCGGGAGTTGATAGATCAGGATCTCTTTGCTGTCGAACACCTTGAGCACGCGATTTCCATCATCCACTTCCAGCTTGATGCTGCCAGCAACGTCAACATTGACCTCTTGCTGCTGCGCACGTTGCACGTCGCGCGCTTGCGCCGCTTGTTGGTTTTCGCGCACGGTGCGGACGTTGTTGGCAGTCTGGCTTTCAGTTGCATTGCGGGGTTCTGCAGCTTTCAGACCACTGGAGCTAACCGGAACGGCCGGGCTCTGGTTGACGTTTTCGTTGCGACTCTTTTCGCTCGCGACGGCACTCACCTGCGGATTCGACGCTTCAGGCGTCGTCCGCACCCTAGGTTCCGCAAACTGGGGCGGCAGGTAACTGGAGGAGGTGGCGCCAATTTCCATGATGTTGAGCTCGGTTTTTAACGAGCTCCACTGCTCAAGGCGGCTGTCTGGGTATAGGTTTCCAATGCACGTGCAACTGAACTCGGTACTGGGCGGTCGCTCCGTTGCGTTTCAATCTGGGCTTGCCGTGCTTGTTCAACGCGGTTGGCTTCTTTTGCATTGGCGTCTGTCGGGGCGACTTCGGTTTGAGGAACAACCCGTTCAGTTTCGCGTGCCGAAACCTGACGTGATGCGCCGCTCAAAGTGACTTGATCATTGGGACGCGTTGCATCGTCACGTTCCCTTTCGCTCCGCAAATTTCTCGCCTGCTGTTCCTGAGGTTGGACTGCACTCTGAGCAAGCAAGCTTGAAGCAACACTTGACTGCGAGTTCACTGATGAAATATCCATGGCTCAACTCCTTTCCAAGTACTAGGCTGACAGTCTAATAAACGCTCAAGCCCAGTTCCCAACAGGTATTCAATACCTGCGATTCGTGTCAACCGGTTCCAGCATAGTCCTTAATATCAAAGTGTTAAAGCACTAAGCAATGCGCGTACGGTCCGGCGCCGAATAACGTATTAAGGCGTGCAGGCAAGACGTACCAAGGTTGCAGGCTGCGCAATCGGTTAAATTCACAGCCCGATTGATGCGGCGAGATGAAACTGCGGATGCAACGATTGTATTTCGCACAGCCGGCGGTGTTTGCTTGGCGTGTGTTGATTCTGATTGGTCTGTTGTCGAGCGGGAAACCTGCCTGCGCAGCGCCTACCGATGTCGTGTTTAGTTTGCGCTCCGGGATCGAAGTGGTTTGCCAGCGCTATCCCGCTGCCGGTGAGGTCCTTGCTATTTGGTTGACGGGCCAATACGGGCGAACTGAGGAAGAACACAAGGCGGCCGCAGATATGGCTGCACAAGGCGTGGAAACCTGGGTTACGGATTTTCTGGCGCCATATTTCCTGCCCCTGGTCGCAAGCAGTTGGAATCAGATTCCGGACCAAGACTTGGCCGAATGGCTGGAAGCCGTGCGGCAGCGAATGCCCGATCGTCGCATTGTATTGGTTACGACAGGTCGCGTTTCAAGCGTGGCGCTGCGAGCGGTGCATAGCTGGCAGGAGCGCTATGGTCAGGGCCGTCCTTTGCCTGTTGAGGGGGTGTTGCTGATGTTTCCACTGTTGTACCAGGATCTGATTCCGGGCCAGGAGCCGGAATATGACCCGGTAGTCAGTCAGACGCGACTGGATTTGGTTATTTTGCAGCCCAAGTCGTCGGCAGGTTACTGGTGGCGCGAGCGCCTGAAAGGAATTCTCGAAAGCGCTGGAAGCCGGGTATGGATGGATGTCTTGCCTGGCTTGCGGGATGGTTTCTATCGACGTAGCGATATCACCGAACACGAAACGGCTGCGGGGTCGCGTCTAGGAAAAATCCTGCTGGATGCCTTGAAGCCGCTAATTTACAAGGATGGAAGATGAAAACCTGGTTTGGATTTATGGCGGCGATGCTGTTTGTAGCGCCGCTCTACTCGGCGGAATTAAAGGCATTACCCCTGCGACCCGCGCCTGCTTTAGCTTTGCCTGGACTTGATGGCGCTGTCGTCGAGCTGACGCAGTTACGGGGCAAAGTCGTGCTGGTCAATTTTTGGGCGGTTTGGTGTCCGCCTTGCCGCAAGGAAATGCCCTCGATGACGCGCTTGATGGAAAAATTTGCCGGCAGGCCGTTTTCGATTCTGGGTGTGAATGAGGGCGAAAGTCCGGAGGAAATCCGCGCTTTTCTGACGCAAGTACCGGTGAATTTCCCTATCCTGCTCGACAGAGAAGGCGAATCTCTCAAGTCATGGAAAGTCTTTGCTTTTCCCACCAGCTATGTTGTAGACAAGCTGGGCCGCCAGCGTTTGGGTTTATTCGGCTCAATCGAATGGGACAGTCCAGAAGCGATCGCGCAACTGGAAGCACTGATTGCAGAAGGGGAGTGACCGCTCAGAAAACTGGATGTCGAGTTGCCTGCCGCTTCAGGAAAATATGGTCGGGGTGAGAGGATTCGAACCTCCGGCCTCCACGTCCCGAACGTGGCGCTCTACCAGGCTAAGCTACACCCCGACTGGGTGTCCGATCGCGGCTTGCGATCAGAACTCGCGGGTCACCGCGAAAGTCGCTAATTCTAACAAAGCGGTTTTGTGTTGGCTATCCGGCAAGGACTTTAAAGCCTCGCGCGCCGTCTCCGCCTCGGCCTCGGCTTGCTGACGGGCATGCTCGAGGGCGCCGCTGTCGCGCACGATGCCGAGAATTTCCTGGAAGTGGCTGGCATCCCCTTCCAGGATGGACTGGCGGATCACCTGCGCCTGTTCCGCCGGCGCGTGTTTCATGGCGAACAGCAGGGGCAGGGTGGGCTTGCCTTCCGCCAGGTCATCGCCGACGTTCTTGCCGATGGTCTCGGTACTGCCGCTGTAATCGAGGATGTCGTCGACGATCTGAAAGGCGGTGCCCAGGTGCATGCCGTAATGGCCCAGTGCATCCTCGATCTCGGCCGGCGCATGCTGGACGATGGCGCCCAGCCGGCCGGCGGCCTCGAACAGCTTCGCCGTCTTGTAGCGGATCACGCGCAGATAGGCCGCCTCGTCGATGTCCGGGTCGTTGCAGTTCATGAGTTGCAGGACCTCGCCCTCGGCGATGATGTTGGTGGCTTCGGACAGCACTTCCATGACGCGCATGTTGTGCACGCCCACCATCATCTGGAAGGCGCGGGAATAGAGGAAATCTCCCACCAGCACGCTGGCCGCGTTGCCGAACAGGGCATTGGCGGTATCACGGCCGCGGCGCAGTTGCGAACTGTCCACCACGTCGTCGTGCAGCAGCGTGGCGGTGTGGATGAATTCCACCACCGCCGCCATCTCGTGATGATGACCGCCCCGGTAGTCCAGGGCGCCGGCGGCGAGCAGGACGAGGGCCGGACGCAGCCGCTTGCCGCCGCTGTGGATGATGTATTCGGAAACCTGGCGCACCAGGGCGACCTCGGAATACAGGCGGGCGCGAATGACCCGATCCACCTCCGCCATGTCATCGGCGATGAGGGATTGAAACAGGGGAGGGGTCACGGCGTGGTCCGGGTGCGTATGCGCTGGGTGAGTTGGTGCTGCAGAGAGGAATCGAACCCCCGACCTACTGATTACGAATCAGTTGCTCTACCAACTGAGCTACTGCAGCGACATTTCGGGCGCGGATTATACATTTCCTGAGTGTCTTGCCCAGTTCGTCATACCGGTACTTGGATTTTTAAACGTGTATGACTGCCAAGCTCTGCCCTCGGCAGCGGGGTTTTTTGGGTGTTCGGCGCTGTCAGTATCATAGGTGCGTTGTGTCGAGGTGCTTGAAAAAAAAGGGGAAAAATAGTAGATTAGAAAAGTCTGATATTGTTTTTTTTGAGGAGTGGATATGTTCGGCATGTACAACATCAAAGAACTGGATGTGGAGGCGTTGGAACAAGGCAAGAATCAGATTCATTTGATCGATGTGCGCACTGAAGGCGAGGTTTCGCGTGGCGTGATCGATGGCGCCATTCACATTCCGCTTCACTTGTTGCCGCTGCGAGCAGGCGACATTCCGCAAGACAAACCTGTTGTGATCTACTGTAATTCAGGCGCCCGCTCGGCTCAGGCTTGCGCCTTTATGGCGGCCAAGGGCTTTGAGAATATGCATAATCTTTCAGGCGGCATCATGGCCTGGGCGCGCTCCGGGAAGCCGATTTCCGCCTTGTCCTGAGTTGTTTTCCACTATTTTTTCGGTTTTCCACGCCGTTGCAATCCCCCTGTAACAGGGTTAAATTACGCCGTCTTTTTTTAGCATTTGCTAATTTTGTGAAGGAGCAAGCATGAATTTTGATAAAGAACTCGACGCCCGCGGCCTGAATTGCCCGCTGCCCATTCTGCGTTGCAAGAAGGCGCTGAACGAATGTACCAGTGGACAAGTCCTGAAAGTTGTATCAACCGATCCGGGCTCTGTCAAAGACTTTGCCGCGTTTGCCAAGCAGACTGGCAACGAGTTGCTTGCTTCTGCCGAAGCCGGTAGCGAATACACTTTCTTCATCAAGAAGAAATAAGCCGCATCTGGCGTTGTCATGAATCGCAAGATTTGAGAGGTGGTGTGATGGACGATCAAAAGAAGATGGCGATCATCGCGACAAAAGGCACCCTGGACTGGGCTTATCCTCCGTTCATCCTGGCCTCTACGGCCGCTGCCTTGGGTTACGAAACACAGATATTCTTTACCTTCTACGGCCTGCAGATGCTCCGTAAGGATCTTTCCGGTCTCAAGGTAAGCCCTCTGGGCAACCCAGGTATGCCGATGAAAATGCCGTTCGGCCCGAAATGGTTCCGCGGCATCAACTGGAACATGCCTAACGCGATTCAGTCTCTGGTGCCGGGTTATGAATCGGTGGCTACTGTCTTGATGAAGCAAACCATCAAGAATAATGGGGTGGCGAGCATTCCGGAATTGCGCGAGCTTTGCCAGGAAGCCGAAGTCAAGTTCATTGCCTGCCAGATGACCGTTGAGCTGTTCGGTTTCGAGCACAGCGACTTCATCGATGGCGTCGAGTACGGCGGAGCGGCCACGTTCTTCGAATTTGCCGGAGAGACGGACATCTGCCTGTATATCTAAAGCCGGTTCGTTTGTACTAAAAAAGCCACCCTAGGGTGGCTTTTTTAGTTCTGGCGAAAAAAAGATTGAACTTTTTGACGAATCAGGGCTTTTGACGAGGGTTATTCCTTGCGATGGCGAGGGGGCCTGTTTACCATCCTGCCCGTTGTAAACCGATTGACACACACACTTAACACATCGTTTTCGAGGGGAAACACATGCGCAAGACCCAATTACTGCTCGCTCTAACTGCCATCGGCTTTGCTGGTTCCGTTTTTGCCACCAATGGCATGAATCTGGAAGGCTACGGTCCGATCGCCGCTGGTATGGGTGGTGCATCAATGGCCTATGACAATGGCAATGCGGCTGTGATGAATAACCCGGCTACGCTCGGTTTGGCTGCTGATGGCTCACGTCTGGATGTCGCCATCGGCATGCTCGGGCCTGATGTGAATATGGTCGGCGGCCAGGAGTCGGGCGGCGACTCTTACTACATGCCCGCTGTGGGCTGGACCCGGAAAAACAATGGTTTGACATACGGCGCCGCCATGTTCGCTCAAGGCGGCATGGGCACCGAATTCGCAATGGGCATGGATGGCCTGCCGGAACGTTCAGAACTCGGCGTCGGTCGCTTGATTTTACCGCTCGCATACAATGTCAATCCCGATCTGGTTGTCGGTGGTTCCCTCGATTATGTTTGGGCCATGCTTGATTTGAGAATGGCGATGCCGCTGGCCAGCATGGCCGGTTTGATTACGCCTGCCGGTATGGGCAATGGCACGTTAATGGGTGCTCTAGGTGGGATGATGGGCGCTGGATACGACAACGCCCGCCTGGATTTCAGCGACCGCAGCGATTACACGGGAAAGGCGAAAGGAACCGGTTTTGCTGGCAAGCTGGGCTTTACCTACAAGGCTACTCCCGCAGTGACAATCGGCGGTACTTATCACTCGAAGACCTCGCTGGGTGATCTGGAAACAGGAACCACTGGCGCCACGATGATTGTGACCGATACGGTCAATCCGACCCAGTCTGTACCCGGCAAGATCACAGTGGTTGATTTCCAGTGGCCCGAAACCTACGGTATTGGCATCGCCGTGCAAGCAACGCCGAGCTTGATGATTGCCGCCGACGTGAAGCACATTGGCTGGAAAGACGTCATGAAGAATTTCACCATGACTTATTCGGCAATGGGGGATTCGATCACCTTTGCGCTACCGCAAAACTGGGATGACCAGACTGTTTTCCAAATCGGTGGCGCTTACAAGATGAATGACAAGCTGACGTTGCGCGCGGGTGCCAACCTGGCTGACAACCCGATTCCGAGTGCGACTTTGCACTATCTATTCCCGGCCATCGTCAAAGAGCATTACACCCTGGGTCTGGGTTATGCCGTCGATAAATCCTCTGACGTCAACTTCTCGCTGCAGCACGCTCCTGAAGTGAAGCAAACGAACTCCACTTTTGGTTATACGGTTACCCACAGCCAAACCAGCTGGCAGTTGATGTACAGCAAGCGCTTCTAAGTCGAAAGGCTTAAAATGCGCGGGCCGGCGGGCATAAAAGCCCCCCGGCCCTTTTTATTGATGTCTCAATGGAGTGCAACATGCGGAAATTCCTCTTCGCGCTTATATTGGTCGGTTTTGCGCCGCTGTCCTGGGCGCTGTCTCCTTATATTCAGGGTGACAAGGTGCCGGCGGGCGAGGTTCAAGCCGTCCTTGGGCAAGTCGAAGGCAAGCTGAGCAAGGCGGGGTTCGACGTCGTGGGTAAATACATGCCGTCCGGCTTGGCAGGCTATGGGGTCTTGGTGGTGACCGATAAGGGGTTACTTGATGTCGTGCGCAGACTGGGTGGGGCCAGCATTGTCGGCGCCCCTATCCGTATCGGCGTCAAGGCTGACGGTTCCGTGTCGTATATGAATATGGAATATTGGTCGCGGGCTTACTTCCGCAAACAATTTCCGCTGGCTGAAAAAACGGTCAAATCGGTGCACTCCAAGCTGGGCAAGGCGCTGGGGGCAGGCAAGCCGTTTGGCGGCGTGGTCGATCGCAAGGATCTGGCCGATTACCAGTACATGTTTGGCATGGAGGGTTTTGAGTCCGACAAGAATGTGCTTTTGGAGCACCTGTCATTTGAAGATGCGGTCAAGACGATTCAGGAAAACCTGGCGCGCGGAGTGGCCAAGACCAGCAAGGTTTACGAGATCATCATGCCGGACAAGAAAATTGCGGTGTTCGGCGTGGCGATGAACGATCCCAAGGAAGGCGAAGGTTGGTGGGTGAAAACGGTGGGCACAGAGAATATTGCCGCTTTGCCATATGAAATCTATGTCGTGAACAATAAACCAAGCCACCTTTTTGCGCGCTTCCGGATTGCTTTGGGCTGGCCGGCGGTGGGGATGGGCAGCTTCATGCGAATCGTCGAAGCGCCTGGCATTATTAACGACACATTGACTGAAGTGGCGGGTGGCAGTCGTTAGACGTGGTCAACCAGGTTTGAAAACGCCCCTCTAGCAGGGGCATTTTTTTGTGCTAAAAAAAGGGCGAACAGGAGCCGGCAGTGAGGATGGGAGCGAAGTTGGGAGTGAGGGCTTGTTGCATGACCGTGTTGGGCGTATTCGGAGTGCTCGCCTCGTGCCTGGCCGTGGCGGCGTCTAGCCCGATCAAACTGACCCTGTCCAAGTCGCTCAACGAATTGATGACCGAAATACGCTTTGAAGAGCGCGAACCCGAGCAGCCCGTTTCGATAAGCCGAATCTTGATACTCGGTGATCGTGTGCGCATGGATTACGGTCAAGACGAGGCCGGTTTTATTCTTTTCGATGGCCGAGCCCATGTTGTCTGGCATGTCTCACCAAGCGATCGTCGCTTGACGGGCGTTGTCGCCGGCATGGTTGGCAAGGTTTGGGCGCAGGACTGGAATTTAAGCCAGGAGCAGGCGCCGAGCGAGCAGGGCGTGCTGGTTCAAGTCCGGCTGAACGGCATGTTCTGCAGCGAATTCAAGGCTGCGCCGATGCTGCATTCCGAGGCGCGCTTATTGGGCGACTTCCGCCGTCTGTTGGCCGCCAATCAGGCGAAGGCTTGGCTGGAGACGCCGGAAGAAAAGCGTCAACCTTGCGCGCTAGCGCTCGATGTCCAAGCGGCTGGTGTCGAATACAGCCATGGTTTTCCGCTGGCGATACGGTATTGGGATGGGCGCAGTCGCGTTTATCAATCGCATGCTTACTTGCGTGCACGTCCTGCGTTGTTTGAGCTGCCTGCAGGTTACGCGCGTGTCGTCGTAAGTGGTGTCGATCAGGGAAATGCGAGGAGCCGGCAGCCCAGCGCATCGCAAGAGAGGTAGCCAGCGTTTTCGTACCAGTCCGGCAACACCCAGCGGTCGCAGATTTGGCCGTTCAGACGATGTTCGTGGTGCGAGGGGCGGTGGGTATGGCCATGAATGATGCGTGCCACTGGGGAGTTGGCTAGCGCTTGGCTGATTGCTGCGCTGTTTACATCCATGATGTCGGGTTTTTTGTCTGCTTTCGCATGTTCGCTGCGCTCGCGCAAAGATTTTGCCAGTGCAAGCCGTTGCGGTAGCGGTTGAGCCAGAAACTGCTGCTGCCATGCCGGGTCGCGAACTTGTGCGCGGAAAGCCTGGTAGGCGGTGTCGTCGGTACAAAACTGATCGCCATGGGCCAGCAGTGTTGGTACGCCGAACAGACTGATTTCCGTAGGGTCAGCCAGTCGCTTCAGGCCGGCGGCTTCGGCAAAAGCCGAACCAATCAGAAAGTCACGGTTGCCAGGTAGAAAAAAGACCGCAACGCCCTGTTCTGAAAGTGATTTCAGTGCGCTAGCGATGTTCTGGTTAAAGGGTGCGGCGAGGCTGTCATCGCCGACCCAGGCTTCAAAGAAATCGCCCAGAATGTAGAGCGCTTGCGCGCTCGCTGCGATTTCCGCAATGAAGCGGTAGAACAACTCCACCGGAAGCGGGCGCTCCGGCGTCAGATGCAGGTCGGAGATGAATAGTGCATGCAGATTGTCGGACATGGCAGAGTCCGGCAAACGATCCCGCATCAGCCTTCGATGATTTCGGCGCGCTCGATGACGACATTTTCGACCGGCACGTCCTGATGGCCGGCGCGCATGCCGGTACGGACCTTGCGGATGCGATCGACCACGTCCTGGCCTTCAGTGACCTTGCCGAAGACACAGTAACCAAAACCCTGTGCATTGGCGGCGCGGAAATCGAGGAAAGCGTTGTCTGCGATATTGATGAAGAACTGGCTGCTGGCGGAGTGCGGGTCAGGTGTGCGCGCCATGGCAATGCTGTAGGCCACATTCTTGAGGCCGTTCTGGGCTTCATTCTGGATGGTTGCGCGCGTCGCTTTTTGTTCCATGTCGGCCGTGAAGCCGCCACCCTGAATCATGAAGCCGTCGATGACACGGTGAAAAATGGTGCCGTCATAGTGGCCATCCTTGGCGTATTGCAAAAAGTTGGCGACAGTTTCCGGAGCCGCTTTGGCATCGAGTTCGAGAGTGATGGCGCCGAAGTTGGTGTGAAGTTTGACCATTTTGACCTTTCGTTTGGCTGGGGCTGCAGGTTTGTTGGCTGCTGCTCTGGCGATACCGGCAAAAGGCAAGGCAAGGGCAAGCAATAGAAGGGAACGACGATGAAAATTCATGGATACCCTCAACGTTGTGCAAGGTTGGTAGGGGTGGGCAGGTCTTGCGCTTTTTCCAGTGCAACGCGCCAGGCGCCCTTTTCCTGCCGCCAATAAAGGCGTTTGTTGGACAGGCTGGAGAGTTTGTCGCTGCTGTAGCGCTGGGTGAATTCAGCGTAGGCCATATCACCGCCCGGGTAGAGAAACAGGCTGACGTCGCTCAGACTCACGCGTATCCAGTCCTTATCAAGAATGTTGCGGCGCTTGTCCTTGATCCAGGTGGCGTTGTCGCCGCCGTTCATGGTGCTGCTGTAATGGCTTAGGAAGCGATCGGGGTCGCGCGATTCCCAATCGCCGCTCCAGGTCTGTAACTGCGCGAGCAACTCATCTCGGCTTTGTTCCCACTCGGGTCGCGCCACCCAGTCCGTGCGATCGGTAATGATGACTGGCGTGGAGCCTACTTTGATCCAGCGGGAAAGCTCTTTCAAGTCGGGATTGGCAACCACGACGCAGCCATCGCTGGAGCGCGGCGGGCGGCTGTAGGTGTTGGAAGGTACGCCATGCAGCCAGATGCCGTGGCCGCCTCGTTTCTGTGATTGATCCCATTCATTCGGGTAATTGAGCGGAAAAGCGCCGTCGCCGTAGAGATCCGCCAAGCCGGCGCGCGGTAGTTGATCGGTGATTCTGTAAACCCCCATCGGCGTACGCTTGTCGCCTTCCTTGCGCTTGTCCGTGCCGTTCTTGCCGATAGTCATGTAGTAATCGGATTTCAGGCGTGGCTCGCCATCAACATTCTCGAACAGGTAAAGACGCGCGCGTGAAGTATCGGCGAGCAAGGCGAATTTCTGGCTGGGAGCCAACTGGAGAATCTGACGTGGCAGGAAGTCCGGGTCAGGTTGGTCGATGTAGCGCATCAGGCGAACCCTTGCTTCATCGCGCAGGTCGTCGAGAGAGGCGTTAGACGCCTTGGGCACCGCACCGAGGCCCAACAATGGCCGCGCACGCGCCATCAACAGATCGCCACGAATCAGGTGAGCCAGTTTGAAGTCGGGTCGAAGCGCAATGGCGCGATTGACTTCTTTTAGGGCATCGTCCATTCGGCTGGCGCGGATGTCTTGCAGCGCCTTGGATACGAGCGAGTCTGGCGACGCCAATGCCGGTATGGAAAAAAAGCGCCCGGTATCGGCGGCGGCAAGCAGGATGGGCGGCATGGCCGCCGCTTCACTGGCTTGAACCGGACTGAAAGCGGAAAAACCAAAGCAGGCCGCCGCCAGGGTCAGTTTATGCGCCGCAAAGCGAAGCGCAATACGCAAAGACTTCATCGTTCTTCTACGATCTTCCATGCCGTACCTTCACGCTCGAAGAGCAAGGTTTTCTTGCCGGAGTCTCGGTAGGTGTTGGATTCATAGCGCTGCGTAAAAACGGCTTGAGCGGAATCCTCTATTAATTTGATTTTTAGTCGATCGATGTCGATTTTGATGAACTCGGGCCGGGTTAACCGTAGTTTTCGTTCTTCCGTCCAGGCGGCGAAGTCGCTGCCAGCAGGGACTCTGAACCGGCTGCTGTAGAACGCCAAATAGGCATCGACGTCACGTGCGCTCCAGGCCTCGGCCCAAGCGCGCAACGTGCGCTCGACTTGCGCGTTCGGATCGATGGCCTCGGGAATGACCTTGGCGACTTCTTTGGCCGGTGTGGCCGCTTCCGGCGCAGGCGAGATGGCCGGTTTGGCTTCCTGTAGCAAGGCCGTTTCCTTGGCCGGTGCTGCCGGTTTGGCCTTGCCTTTACCGGCATCTGCAGTTTTGCTCGGAGTTGTTGCTTGTGGTGTGGGGCTGAACAGATCGCGAATCAGAGCGAGCTTGGTTTGAGCGGACATATTGGATTTGTCGAGTTGCAGCGCCTTGTCATAGGCCTGAGAAGCCATTTTGGCGTAAATGTCGCCGAGATTTTCATGCGCAGTGGCATAGCTGGGGTGAGTCCGAATCGCCATTTCCAAGCTTTGTTTGGCGCGTTCGTAATCGGCTTGGGCGGCGTAGAGGACGGCCAGATTGTTGTAAGGCTCGGGGAGTTCGGGGTAGTCCTCGGTCAGGCCGGAGAACACTTTGATGGCATCGGGATAGCGATTCAATTCGGTTAGCACGAGGCCTTTTAGAAAACGACCTTGCGCATCCTTCGGATTGGCCGTCAGAAAGCCGTTGACCTTTTCCAGGGCGGACTGGATCTTGCCCTGGCGAAAGGCCTGATTGGCGTCCTGAATGCTAGGCGCGGCGGCAAATGCGGTTGCGGGCAGCAAGGCTGCGAGGAACACGAGGGTAAATCGGGAGATGTGCATGTGTGCTATTCTTTTCGGCGTTTTTGCGTTGGTTCGAGGCAGAGGTGCCGGGTCCGCGAATTCTAGCCTTCGTGCGGCGCAACGCAAAATGGTCACTGCCACACGAACACCGCTACTTCAGCCAACGTCGCCCCTTTCTCTCTCCCGACTGATCTCCTGATTGACCCTTCGTGCCATGAACGACCAAGCTCCAATTCCCAATGCGCCGGTGCAACACTTCATCCGCTCCATCATTGAAGCCGACCTCAACAGCGGCAAGCATCATGGCGTCGTTACCCGCTTTCCGCCCGAGCCGAATGGTTACCTGCATATCGGGCATGCCAAGTCGATCTGTTTGAACTTCGGCCTAGCGGAGGATTATCAAGGTTGCTGCAACCTACGCTTTGATGACACCAATCCGGAAAAGGAGAGCGAGGAATACGCATTGGCCATCCAGGAAGACGTGCGCTGGCTCGGCTTCCAATGGCATGGCGAGGTGCGCTGGGCGTCTGATTATTTCCAGGCCTTGTACGATTATGCAGAAGCCTTGATTGAAAAAGGGCTGGCTTACGTCGACGATCTGACGCCGGAGGCAATGCGCGACTATCGCGGTACGCTGACCCAAGCCGGGCGCGACAGCCCGTATCGGGCGCGTTCAGTGGCCGAGAATCTGGATCTGTTCAGGCGCATGAAGGCCGGCGAGTTTGCGGATGGGGCCAAGACCTTGCGGCTCAAGATCGACATGGCCTCACCCAATATCAATATGCGCGACCCGGTGATCTACCGCATCAAGCGCGCGCACCATATCCGCACCGGTGATGCCTGGGTGATTTACCCGATGTATGACTACACGCATTGCATCTCTGATGCACTGGAAAACATCACCCACTCGCTGTGCACGCTTGAGTTCGAAGACCACCGTCCGCTGTATGACTGGGTGCTGGATCAATTGCCGGTGCCGTCGCATCCGCAACAGATCGAGTTTTCGCGGCTGGAATTGCATTACACCGTGACCAGCAAGCGCAAACTTAACCAACTCGTTACACAAGGCCTGGTTTCCGGCTGGGACGATCCGCGCATGCCCACCCTGCACGGCATGCGCCGGCGTGGTTATACGCCGGCGGGTATTCGTGAATTTGCCCGTCGCATCGGCGTATCCAAGTCGGAGAACGTCATCGATATGGCGGTGTTGGAAGGTTGCGTCCGGGAGGATCTGGAAGCCAAGGCGCCGCGCGTGATGGCGGTGGTGCATCCGCTCAAGGTGGTGCTGACGAATTTCGATGAAGCGCTGACGGCGAGCCGTAGTGCGGGGTTTCATCCGAATCACCCCGAATTTGGCGAACGGGACGTGCCGATCAGTCGCGAAATCTGGGTCGAACAAGACGATTTCTCCGCCCAGCCGCCGGCCGGTTGGCAGCGTCTGACGCCCGGCGGCGAGGTGCGTTTACGGTATTCGTACGTCATCAAATGCGAGGAAGTGATTCAGGATGCGGCGGGCCATGTCGTCGAACTGCGTTGCAGCATCGATCACGATACGCTGGGCAGGAATCCGCAAGGTCGCAAAGTGAAGGGCGTCATTCATTGGCTTTCCGCTGCGCATGCGTTACCCGTAGAAATTCGTCTTTACGAGCGCTTGTTTGTCGATCCCGAGCCGGATGGCCACAAGGACCGCGACTTTCTGGAATTCTTGAATCCGGAGTCTTTGCGTGTCGTGCAAGGCTGGGTCGAACCTTGCATGCAGAAGGTAGCGCCTGAGGCGCGCTTTCAATTCGAGCGCCTGGGCTATTTTTGTGCGGATCGGCTGGATCACCAGCCGGGTCAGAAGCTGGTATTCAATCGTGCGGTTGGCCTGAAGGACACGTGGCGATCGGACAAAGACAAGGGGCAGGGCTGATGCTTGCACTGCATAACTCGCTGACGCGCAAGAAAGAAGCATTCAACCCGATCACGCCTGGTCAGGTGCGCATGTACGTCTGCGGCATGACGGTTTACGACTATTGCCATCTTGGCCACGCTCGCGTCCTGGTGGTGTTCGACATGATGACGCGCTGGCTGCGCAGTTCGGGTTATCAGGTCATCTATGTGCGCAACATTACCGACATTGATGACAAGATCATCAAGCGGGCGCAGGACAATGGCGAGCCGTACACCGCGTTGACCGACCGTTTCATTGCGGCGATGCACGAAGACGGCGCGGCGTTGGGCGTGCTGCCGCCCGACCATGAACCGCGGGCTACCGAGTATGTCGGCAACATGCTGAACATGATTCAGCGCCTGATTGAACGCGGCCACGCTTATGCTGCGGCGAATGGGGATGTTTATTACGCCGTGCAAAGCTTTGCCGACTACGGGCGTCTTTCCGGCAAGTCGCTGGATGACCTGCGCGCCGGCGAGCGGGTGGAAGTCGATCCCAATAAGCGTGATCCGATGGATTTCGTGCTCTGGAAAGCCGCCAAGCCAGGCGAACCCTCCTGGCCTTCGCCCTGGGGTGCGGGGCGGCCGGGTTGGCATATTGAATGTTCCGCGATGGGTTCCGACTTGCTCGGCGAGCATTTCGATATTCACGGCGGCGGCCAGGATTTGCAGTTTCCACACCATGAGAACGAGATCGCCCAGTCCGAAGGTGCGCATGACTGCAAATTCGTCAATTACTGGCTGCATAACGGCTTTGTTCGCGTTGACGACGAAAAGATGTCGAAGAGCCTGGGCAACTTTTTTACGATTCGTGAGGTGCTCGAAAAATACGACGCAGAGGTGGTGCGCTTTTTCATTCTGCGCGCCCATTACCGCAGCCCGTTGAATTATTCCGACCAGCATCTGGATGACGCAAAAGCGGCGTTGACACGTCTTTACACCGCATTACGGGGTGTCGACACTACGGATTCCCCGCTCGATTGGAGCAACGGTTATGCGGCGCGCTTCCAGTCGGCAATGGATGACGATTTCAATACGCCGGAAGCCTTGGCGGTGTTGTTTGATCTCGCGGCGGAGGCGAATAGGATGCGTGTGGTTGCGCCTGCGGAAGCTTCGAAACTGTTGGGTTTGCTCAAATCGCTGGCGGGTGTTCTAGGCCTGTTGCAACGCGATCCGGAGCAGTTCATGCAGGCCGGAGGTGCCAATGATGCAGCCAATGACTATGTCGCCGAGCGTATCGAAGCGCTGATCAACGAGAGGCTGGCTGCGCGTCAAGCCAAAGACTTCAAACGTTCGGACGCGATTCGCGATGAACTCAAGGCGGCTGGCATCATCCTGGAAGACGGTGCGCAGGGGACGCAGTGGCGCCGCGAGTGAGCTGATTCCGGATTCGTATGGGCGAAAAAAACGGCTGCCGAGGCAGCCGTTTTTTATTGCTACGAACCTGATTACTTGGCGGCGGGAGCAGCGGGTGCGGCAGCCGGAGCAGTGGGCATCGGGAACGGGAAGGCATAACCACCTTGAGGCGCAGCGGGGATCATCTGGCTCCAGGCGTTCGGGTCGAAGAAATTGAAGCTGGGAGCGGCAGCGCCGGCGGCGGGAGCAGCGGGAACGGCCCAGGGCGTGCCGATGGTCGGCAGAGCCGGCATGGTCGGCAGGGCGCCGGCGGCAGGGTTCATGAAGCCTTTCCACATGTCACCGTAAGAGCCGGGGTTCATGGAAGCGCCCATCCAGCCCATGTACAGGTTGGGGTTGACCGGGGCCATCATCAACTGCAGAGCGCGGGGGTCCATCGGCGACATCATCCACTTCATGTACAGATTGGGATTGATGGAGTTCATCAGCATGGACATCACTTTCGGATCCATCGGGGACATCGCCCAACGCATCAGTTTGCCCGGGTCTGACATCTGCGTCAGCATGGCGGTGTAGAAATTGGGGTCCATGCCCGCCGCCAGCCACTTCATGTAGACGTTGGGATCGGCGAAGGCGGCCAGATTGGTGTATACGCCCGGCTGGGTCATGGTGTTAGCCATGTTCAGCCAGTTGCCCGGATCCATCATGTTGTTGCCCATGGTGGTGTAGAAACCGGGTTCGGTCACAGCGTTCAGCCAGGGCACAAAAACTTTCGGGTCTTTGTAGGCGGACATGTTTTGGGTCATGTCGGTCATGCGGGCCAACCAGGCTTCCGGGGTCTGTGGGGTTTGCTTGGCGGCAGGGGCTGCAGCGGGGGCAGCGGCGGTTTGGGCAAAGGCTACCGGAGCAGCGCAGACCAGCAGGGCGGCAACGAGGGATTTCATTTTCATTTCGATCTCCTTGGGGTTGGGTGTTACTAGACAAGACAGACAACAAAATCAATGACGTGCAGAATATAGGGATGTGCTTATTTAGGCAAAGAGCCCAATTTTTTCTGTTCATGGGGCCCTAACGCTGTTGCGTTTCCGCCACCTTCGACGCTTGCAAAATCTATGACAATACTCAGTGACTCCGTTGCAGTGCGCTTGGGCGCGGTTGGATGGTCTAACCCGGCCTGGAGCGAGACGTTTTATCCGGCCGATATGCCGCAGGAATGGCAATTGACCTATTTCAATACCCAGTTCCATTGTGTATTCCTGCCACAGGCATTCTGGCGGCAAGCAAGTTCGGATCAGATAGCGCAGTGGAATGCCGATACGCACGCACAGTTCCGCTTTCTGCTGGAGAGCACAAAGGAGGCGGCGGTTCAACCGTCGTTACCTGCGGAGTTGGGCGAAAAAGCCGAGCTGGTGCAACCGGACGATGCCGCCCTCCTCTGGTTTACGCGTGATTCTTCACTGAAGGATTTGGCCGCCGCGCTGTCGGGGAATTCAGGCGTGGCGCCGCGTTATGCGATCAGTCGAGATGGCGACTTGGGGCAGATGGAGCGGGTCGCTACGTTGCTCGAAGTCATGGGGCTTGCCGGTTGATCGCGACAGGCCCTGTTAGAATGCATCGCCTAGAACAATTAGTCTGTCCCGTGTCCGATAACCTCATTGAAATCCGCGATCTTTCGTTTACCTATGGCCAGCGTCTGGTGCTGAAAGACATCAATCTGACCGCACGTCGCGGCCAGGTGATCGCCATCATGGGGAATTCCGGTTGCGGCAAGACGACATTGTTGCGTTTGATCGGCGGCGCGCTCAAGGCGACCAGCGGCAGTCTGAAGGTGGATGGTGTCGAAATCGGGCAGCTGGATCAAGCTGCGCTCTATCAGTTGCGCCGACGTATGGGCATGTTGTTTCAGTTTGGCGCCTTGTTTACCGACATGTCGGTTTTCGAGAATGTGGCATTTCAGCTGCGCGAGCATAGCGACCTGCCCGAATCGATGATTCGCGATCTGGTTTTTATGAAGTTGAATGCAGTGGGGCTGCGCGGCGCGCATGACTTGATGCCCTCGGAATTATCCGGCGGCATGGCCCGGCGGGTGGCGTTGGCACGTTCGATTGCGCTCGACCCCATGCTGATTCTTTATGATGAACCCTTCGCCGGTCTTGATCCGATTTCGCTTGGCGTTACCGGCAATTTGATACGGCGGCTTACCGATACCTTGGGAATGACTTCGATCGTCGTCACCCACGATGTCCAGGAGTCACTCAAGATGGTCGACTATGTGTACTTCGTTTCCGAAGGCGTGATCGAGGCGCAGGGAACTCCCGCCGAGATCAAGGCGTCGCATCTACCGTATGTGCATCAGTTCGTGCATGGCGAGGAAAACGGGCCGGTACCCTTTCATTATCCGGCGCCTAACTACGCTGCGGATCTGGGGTTGGCGGCATGATCGAAGCCGTGCTCAACCATGTGCGCGGTATCGGTCGACGCACGTTGGACAGGGTTTGGCGCATGGGAGTGGCGGCCCGTTTCCTGCTTTTGGTTTTTCTGCATTCCGGTCCCAGTTTTCGCCGTTTTCACCTGATCGTGCGGGAGATATTCAGCGCCGGGGTTTTGTCCTTGATCATCATTCTGGTGTCGGGCCTGTTTGTCGGCATGGTGCTGGGATTGCAGGGCTACGAGACGTTACAAACCTATGGCGCAGAGGAATCCTTGGGGGTGTTGGTTTCGCTTTCCTTGGTGCGCGAACTGGGCCCCGTGGTAGCCGCTCTGTTGTTTGCCAGTCGCGCAGGTTCCGCCATCACGGCCGAAATTGGCTTGATGAAGGCGACCGAACAGATCGCCGCGATGGAAATGATGGCGGTGGACCCGATCGCCCGCGTGGTGGCTCCCCGTTTCTGGGGCGCAGTGTTTTCCATGCCTATGCTGGCGGCGTTGTTTTCGGCGATGGGCGTGCTCGGCGGTTATCTAGTCGGCGTGGTGCTGATCGGCGTCGATGAGGGTGCGTTCTGGTCGCAGATGCAGGCCGCTGTCGATTTCAGAGAGGACATTCTCAATGGCGTTATCAAGAGCGTGGTGTTTGGCATCGCCGTCGCCAGCATCGCACTGTTCGAAGGTTACGATGCCCCGCCCACGGCGGAAGGCGTTTCACGCGCCACCACCCGCACCGTAGTGACTTCGTCCCTGGCCATTCTCGGCCTGGATTTTGTACTGACCGCATTCATGTTCCGTGGAGTTTGATCCATGCAGCGCGCAACACTTGATCTTTGGGTAGGCTTCTTCGTCGTGGTGGGCATTGCCGCCATCCTTTTCCTGGCTTTGAAGGTGGGCAATCTAGGTAGTTTCGATAGCAGTGCGACCTATGTCGTCAAGGCGTCGTTTGAGAACGTCGGTGGCTTGAAGCCGCGCGCACCGGTGAAAAGCGCGGGCGTCGTGGTCGGGCGGGTTGCAGAAATCGGTTTTGACCCCAAATCGTATGAAGCGGTCGTCACGCTGGCCCTGCATGCCGGCTACCGGTTCCCGAAAGACAGCAGCGCTTCGATCATGACTTCCGGTCTGTTGGGCGAGCAGTACGTCGCGCTGGAGGCGGGCGGTGATGAAAAAATGCTGGCCAATGGCGATACGCTGAAGATAACCCAGGGCGCCGTGGTGCTGGAAAACCTGATCGGCCAGTTTCTCTACAACAAGAATGAAGGCGCGGCGGAATCGGGAGCGGCGGCGCAATAACAACGGCGGCATGGCCGTCCCGCCCCGTTGGCAACCTATGCTTGACCCGACATCATCCGGCCCCGATTCTTTCGAGGCCGTAATCGATAAAACACCGTTAAGAGGTAGAAAACATGACAGGTTTCATGCAAGTACTGTTGGCCGGCCTGATGGCGTTGTTGGCGCTGAGTGCGACGGCGGAGAGCGTTGCGCCCGATGTCCTGGCCAAGAACACCACCAATGAAGTGCTGCGTATCGTCAAGCAGGACAAGGACATCAAGAGCGGGAACAGCAAGAAGATTCTCGATCTGGTGGAAAAGGTCATACTGCCGAATTTTGATTTTCGCCAGATGACGCAACTCGCCGTCGGCAAGCATTGGAACAAAGCCACCCCCGAGCAGCAGGAAAGCCTGGTCAATGAGTTTAGGACCATGCTGGTGCGGACGTATTCCGCTTCGCTCAGCAGCGTGGCCGACTATCGCGTCGAGTTCAAACCCTTCAGATTGGCGCCCGGAGAAACCGATGTGATGGTCAATACCGAGGTCAGCAAACCGGGCGCACCGCCGATCCCGATCGACTACCGTATGGAAAAGAAGGGTGACAGCTGGAAGGTATACGACGTGATGGTCGATAACGTCAGCATGGTTACGGTCTATCGCAGTTCCTTCAACTCGGAAGTGCGCAAGGGCGGGGTCGAGGGCTTGTTGGCCGCTTTGTCGCGGCGCAACCAGCCGGCTGCGGCCAATGGAGTAAAGCAGTAATGCGTGTTGAAGAGGGCGTCGCCATGCTGGAGGGCGATCTCGTTCTCGATAACGCAACCCGCCTCCTTGCCGAATGTGAAGCAGCCATCGGCACGGGGGTGAACGTGTTCGATCTGTCGGGTGTGGGCCGGATGGACTCTTCCGCGCTCAGCTTGCTGCTGGCTCTGCGGCGTAGTTCGGATGGAAAAAATGTGCAATTTCGCCATGTGCCCGCCAGCCTGACCAGTCTGGCCGTGCTTTACGGCATCGCCGATCTGTTCTGATTTGCGCTGATTCTTTTTAACCATGAACTCTGCCGTTCGCCTGCGCGGTCTGGACAAGCGCTTTGCCCGTGTGCATGCGTTGCGCGGCATCGATCTGGATATTGCACCCGGCGAGTTTTTCGGACTGCTCGGCCCTAACGGCGCCGGAAAAACCACGCTGATCAGCATTCTTGCCGGCCTGACGCGCGCCACGGCCGGCTCGGCCGCTGTCATGGGCTTTGACGTCACCACGCAATACAGAGAGGCCCGCCGCGCACTCGGCGTGGTGCCGCAGGAGCTGGTTTACGACCCGTTCTTCACGGTGCGCGAAACCTTGCGCCTTCAGTCCGGCTACTTCGGACTACGTCGTAACGACGACTGGATCGAGGAATTGCTGACCCATCTCGGCCTTGCCGATAAAGCCGAAACCTACACGCGCTTGCTCTCCGGCGGCATGAAGCGGCGCGTGCTGGTGGCGCAGGCTTTGGTGCACAAGCCGCCGGTAATCGTGTTGGACGAACCGACCGCCGGCGTCGACGTCGAACTGCGCCAGTCGTTATGGGCTTTCATCCGTCGACTGAACCAACAGGGCCACACCATCGTGCTGACCACGCACTATCTGGATGAGGCCGAAATGCTGTGCGAGCGTGTGGCGATGCTGCAGGACGGCCGCATCGTGGCGTTGGATAGCACCGCCAATCTGCTGCGCGCCGGCGCGGAGCGTCGTTTGCTGCTGGAGCTCGACGCGCCTGCTTTGCCGGATTTTCTGCGCCCCCGCCTGAAAGGCCGCGAAGGCGACCATTTCGTGCTGGATCTGCCTGACTACGGCGACCTGGAAGGCATCCTGGCGCAGTTGCGCGCCGCTGGCATTCCGATCCGGGATCTGGCATTGCGGCAGGCCGACCTGGAAGAGGTGTTTCTCAAGGTCATGCACGGCGGCCAACCATGAGCGGTTTTCGCACCCTGCTGTACAAGGAGATCCTGCGCTTCTGGAAGGTGCTGGTGCAGACCATTGGCGCGCCGGTGCTGACCGCGTTGCTTTATCTGTTGATTTTCTCGCATGTGCTGGAAGACCACGTACAGGTCTATCCCGGCGTGTCCTACACCGCTTTCCTGATGCCCGGCCTGATCATGATGTCGGTCTTGCAGAACGCTTTTGCAAATTCCTCGTCGTCGCTGATCCAGTCGAAGATCACCGGCAATATCGTGTTCGTCCTGCTGCCGCCGCTTTCGTATCTGGAGTTCTTCCTGGCCTACCTGTTCGCCGCGCTGATCCGGGGGTTTGCGGTGGGGCTGGGCGTGCTGCTGGTCGGCTTGTTCTTTGCGGATATCGAAATGCGCCATCCGCTCTGGATTCTGACCTTCGCTCTGGTTTCCGGCGCAGTGTTCGCCTGCATCGGCATCATTGCGGGTATCTGGGCGAATCAGTTCGACCATCTCGCCGGCGTGCAGAACTTCATCATCATGCCGCTCACTTTCCTGTCCGGCGTGTTCTATTCCATCCACTCCCTGCCGCCTTTTTGGCAGAGCGTGTCGCACTTCAATCCGGTGTTCTACATGATCGACGGTTTCCGCTTCGGCTTTTTCGGCCAGGGCGACGTCGATCCGTGGCTCGGCCTGGCCGTGGTGTCACCCTTTGTGGTGGCGCTGGCCGCTATCACTTTGATGATGCTGAAGTCGGGCTATAAACTTCGACACTAACTTTTTCGGGTCTCTCACATGATTACTTCTCAACAGTTGCAGGGCTGGATTCAGGACGGTCTGGCGTGCGATCACATCCAGGTTCGCGGCGATGACGGTCAGCATTTCGAGGCGCTGGTCGTCAGCCCGGCCTTCCGCGGCAAGATGCTGGTGGCCCGCCAGCAGATGGTTTACCAAACCCTGGGTGACAAGATGCGCGCAGAAATCCACGCCCTGTCGATGAAGACCTTGACTCCGGAAGAATGGCAGGCGAGTGCTACGCAAGGGCAAAACCGCAATGGATAAACTCGTTGTGACCGGTGGCGGCCGGCTGAGCGGGGAAGTCACCATCTCCGGCGCCAAGAATGCCGCGTTGCCGATCCTGTGCGCCAGCCTGCTCAGTGCAGAACCGCTCAAACTCAGCAACGTACCCGAGTTGAACGATATCGGCACGATGCTCAAATTGCTCGCCCAGATGGGTGTCAAGGTTGAGCGCGAAGGCGAAAACGTGACGCTGGACGCGAGTGGCCTGAACAATCCGCTCGCCCCCTACGAAATGGTCAAGACCATGCGCGCGTCGATCCTGGTGCTGGGGCCGCTGGTGGCGCGTTGCGGCGAAGCCCGGGTTTCACTGCCGGGCGGTTGCGCCATCGGTGCGCGGCCGGTGGACCAACATATCAAAGGCTTGCATTCGATGGGGGCGGAGATCGGCGTCGAGCACGGCTATGTCGTCGCCAAAGTGGGGCGGCTGAAAGGCGCGCATCTGTTTACCGACATGGTCACCGTTACCGGTACCGAAAATCTGATGATGGCGGCCTGTCTGGCAGACGGTGAAACCGTGATCGAGAACGCCGCACGCGAGCCGGAAGTCGTTGATCTGGCACAATGCCTGATCAGCATGGGGGCGCAGATCAGCGGCGCCGGCACGGACCTGATCCGCATTCGCGGCGTCGAAAAACTGCATGGCGCCAGCCACCGCATCATGCCGGACCGTATCGAAACCGGCACCTTCCTGTGTGCGGCGGCGATTACCGGCGGCGACATCCGTCTTAACGGCACTTCCACCGGTTATCTCGATGCCGTCGTCGACAAGCTGCTTGATGCCGGTTGCGAAATCGTCAGCGAGAAAACGCCGCGTCGCGAATCGATCCATATCATTGCGCCGCCGCGTCTGAAGGCGGTCTCCATTCGTACGGCGCCGTACCCCGCCTTTCCTACCGATATGCAGGCGCAATTCATGGCCATCAACGCCGTCGCCGACGGCACTGCAATCATCCGCGAGACCATTTTCGAGAATCGCTTCATGCACGCCGTTGAAATGCAGCGTTTGGGCGCCGATATCAAGATCGACGGCAATACGGCGGTGATGACCGGGGTTGAAAAACTCCAGGGCGCCACCGTTATGGCCACCGATCTGCGCGCATCCGCCTCGCTGGTCATCGCAGGTTTGGTGGCGGAGGGCGAGACGCATATCGAACGGATTTATCACCTCGATCGCGGCTACGCCAACATCGAGGCCAAGTTGACTGCGCTGGGCGCGAACATCAAGCGAGAGAAGGCATGAGCGGAATCACCCTGGCGCTTTCAAAAGGCCGCATCTTCGAAGAAACCCTGCCCTTGCTGGCGGCGGCCGGCATCGTGCCGAGCGAGAATCCGGAGTCTTCGCGCAAGCTGATCATCGAAACCAATCGGCCGGATGTGCGCCTGATCATCGTGCGTGCCAGCGATGTGCCGACCTATGTCCAGCACGGCGCCGCCGACTTGGGCATCGCCGGCAAGGATGTACTGATCGAGCATGGCGGCGAAGGCCTGTATCAGCCGGTCGATCTGAACATCGCCAAGTGCCGCATGATGGTGGCGACGCCGGTCGGCTTCGATTATCCCGCCGCCGTGCGGCGCGGCGCGCGACTGCGCGTGGCGACCAAATATGTCAATACGGCGCGCCTGCATTTCGCGGAAAAGGGCGTGCACATCAACTTGATCAAGCTGTACGGCTCGATGGAGCTGGCGCCATTGGTCGGCCTGTCCGATGTCATCGTCGATCTGGTCTCCACTGGCGGCACCCTTAAGGCAAACAATCTGGTCGCGGTCGAAGAGATCATGCAGATCAGTTCGCGCCTGGTGGTCAATCAGGCGGCGCTCAAGCTGAAGCACGACGTTATTCAGCCGATCATCGAGTCTTTCCGCCTGGCGGCGGGCGAATAATCCGCGCGGCCGCGGCTATAATTCGCCCGGTCAACCTTGTAACCGACGCTGTACTCCCGATCATGTCCGACCTCTCCGCAGACCTCTCCATTACCCGGCTGGATGCCTCGAGTGCGGATTTCCGCGCCCGTCTGGCCGAGCTGCTGGCCTTCAACGATGCCACCGACAGCGCGGTGCAGAATGCGGTGTCAGAAATTCTGGCCGGCGTGCGCGCCAAGGGCGACGCGGCGGTGCTGGAATACACCGCGCGTTTCGACCGTTTGAATGCGCCTGATATGGCTGCGCTCGAACTCTCGCAAGCCGATCTGCAAGCCGCGCTGGGCAAGCTGCCGTTGCGTCTGGAGCAGGCCTTGCGTCAGGCGGCGGAGCGGGTGCGGGTGTATCACGAAAAACAGCGCCAGGAATCGTGGACCTACACCGAGCCGGACGGCACCGTGCTGGGCCAGCAGGTGACCGCGCTGGATCGCGTCGGCCTGTATGTGCCGGGCGGCAAGGCGGCTTACCCGTCTTCGGTGCTGATGAACGCCATTCCTGCCAAGGTGGCCGGCGTGCAGGAACTGATCATGGTCGTACCGACGCCGGATGGCATGCGCAACGACTTGGTGCTGGCCGCAGCGGCAGTGGCCGGCGTCGATCGCGTATTCACCATCGGCGGCGCCCAGGCCGTGGCGGCGCTGGCATATGGCACCGCGACCATCCCGCAAGTCGACAAGATCGTCGGTCCCGGCAATGCCTATGTTGCAGAAGCCAAGCGCCGCGTGTTCGGCATCGTCGGCATCGACATGATTGCCGGGCCGTCGGAAATCCTGGTGATCTGCGATGGCAAGACCGATCCCGATTGGATCGCGATGGATCTGTTCTCGCAGGCCGAGCACGACGAGCTGGCGCAATCCATCCTGATTTCGCCGGATGCCGCCTATCTCGACGCCGTGCAGGCCAGCATCGACAAGCTGCTGCCGACGATGCCGCGCCAAGAGGTGATCGCAACCTCGATCCGCAACCGCGCCGGCCTGATTCTTTGCCGCGACCTGGATGAGGCTGCCGAGATCGCCAATTTCATCGCGCCGGAACATCTCGAACTGTCGGTCGAAGATCCGGAGGCGATGCTGCCCAAGATTCGCCATGCTGGCGCCATTTTCATGGGTCGCAACACCTGCGAAGCGCTCGGCGATTACTGTGCCGGCCCCAACCATGTGCTGCCGACTTCACGTACGGCGCGATTCTCGTCGCCACTGGGGGTGTACGACTTCCAGAAACGTTCCAGCCTGATCAACGTCTCTGCGGCGGGCGCCAAAACCCTGGGTGAGATTGCATCGGCGTTGGCCTATGGCGAAGGCTTGCAGGCGCATGCCCGTTCCGCCGAGTATCGGATGGGACGTTCCTGAAACTGACATGAGTCGCTATTGGAGTGAGGTAACGCGAGGCTTGACGCCTTATGTTCCGGGTGAGCAGCCGAAACTCGCGAATCTGGTCAAGCTCAACACCAACGAGAATCCCTACGGCCCCGGTCCCCGGGTATTGGATGCCTTGCGCGCCGTGGTCGGCGATGACTTGCGCCTTTACCCGGACCCCAACTCCGATGCTTTGCGCACTGCGATCGCCGATTTTCACGGCGTCGATGCCGCTCAGGTGTTTGTCGGAAATGGTTCGGATGAGGTCTTGGGCCACGCTTTTCTGGCTCTGCTCAAGCACGCCGAACCGATTCTGTTTCCGGACATCACCTACAGTTTCTATCCGGTTTATTGCGGCTTGTATCAAATACCCTACCGGGAAGTTCCGCTCGATGCGGAGTTCGCCATCCGGATCGACGACTATCTTGACCAGCCCAATGGCGGCATCATTTTTCCCAACCCGAATGCGCCCACCGGACGCTTGCTGCCTCAAGCCGAGATTGAGCGTCTGTTGCAGGCCAATCAGAATTCGGTGGTGGTGGTCGATGAAGCCTACATCGATTTTGGCGGCGAATCCGCCGTCCCTCTAGTGACTCGATATCCCCAGCTTCTGGTCGTCCATACTTTGTCCAAGTCGCATTCGCTGGCCGGACTGAGAGTGGGCTATGCGATTGGACAGACACACCTGATCGAAGCGCTGACGCGGGTCAAGGACAGTTTCAACTCCTATCCGCTTGACCGTTTCGCACAGGCCGGAGCCACGGCATGCATGCGCGATCGCGACTGGTTCGACGCGAGCCGGCAGCGGGTGATCGCCAGTCGCGAGCGTTTGGTGGCTGAACTGGTCGGACTCGGCTTTGGCGTGTTGCCTTCGGGTGCGAATTTTGTCTTCGCCCGCCATGCCCGGCGCGACGGCGCCGAGCTGGCCGCGTCATTGCGCGAGCGCGGCATTGTTGTGCGTCATTTCAAGCAGCCGACGCGGATCGCCGCCTTCCTGCGCATCACCGTCGGCACCGACCCGCAATGTGACGCGCTATTGGGGGCATTGCGAGAAATACTCGGTTAGTGCGGTTAAAATCCCATCCCTTCGAGCGAAGTCTCAGCGAGTTTTTATATGCGTACTGCTACCGTTAATCGAGACACCCTTGAAACGCAGATCAGTGTTCGTCTCGATCTGGATGGACACGGCCAGGCCAAACTGGAAACGGGCGTGCCTTTCCTCGATCACATGCTCGAACAGATTTGCCGGCATGGTTTGATTGATCTAGACATTCAAGCCAAAGGCGACCTGCACATCGACGCACACCACACCACGGAGGACCTCGGTATCACGCTGGGACAGGCCTTCGCCAAGGCGGTGGGCGACAAACGGGGCATTCGTCGTTATGGCCATGCTTACGTACCGCTGGATGAGGCTTTGTCGCGCGTGGTGATCGATCTGTCCGGCCGCCCGGGCCTGGAGTACCACATCGAGTTCACGCGTGCCCGCATCGGCGATTTCGATGTCGACTTGTTCCGCGAATTTTTTCAGGGCTTCGTCAATCATGCCGGGGTCACGCTGCACATCGACAATTTACGCGGCATCAACGCCCACCATCAGGCCGAGACCGTGTTCAAAGCCTTCGGCCGGGCGATGCGCATGGCGTTGGAAGTCGACCCGCGCATGGGCGATGCGATGCCCTCGACCAAGGGTTCGCTGTAATGGCTGATCTGGCGATCATCGACTACGGCATGGGCAATTTGCTGTCCGTGTCAAAAGCGTTCGAGCATGTTGCGCCGCTGGCCGAAATCGTGGTCACGTCCGATCCGGCGGTCATCGCTGCAGCGACGCGGGTGGTGTTTCCCGGCGTCGGCGCGATGCCGGACTGCATGCGCGAACTGGCCGCGCGCGGTTTGACCGAGGCCGTCAAACGTGCAGCGGCCGAGAAGCCGTTTCTGGGCATCTGCCTCGGCATGCAGGCTTTGTTCGCACACAGCGAAGAGGGGGATTGCGCCGGCCTCGGCCTGTTGCCCGGCAATGTCCGTCTGTTTCCGGCCGAGGCGATGAAGGATGCGGCAGGGAACCGATTGAAAGTGCCGCACATCGGCTGGAATCAAGTGCACCAGGGCATGTCGCACCCGATGTGGGCCGGCATCGAGGACGGCGCCCGTTTCTACTTCGTGCACAGCTATTATGCCGAGCCGGCTGATCCCGCCATGGTGGCCGGCTTTACGCATTACCCCTTTGCATTCACCTGCGCGGTAGCGCGTGACAACGTGTTCGCCGTACAGTTTCACCCCGAGAAGAGTCAGGCCGCAGGCTTGGCGCTGCTCGCCAATTTCATTACTTGGGAAGGCAATTCGAGGTAAGTCATGCTCATCATCCCGGCGATCGATCTCAAAGATGGTCAATGTGTTCGTCTCAAACAGGGCGAAATGGACAGTGCGACGGTATTTTCCGTCAACCCGGCGGAAATGGCCGGTAAATGGCTGGCCAACGGTGCTCGACGTTTGCATCTGGTCGATCTGAACGGCGCTTTCGCCGGCAAGCCGATCAACGAGAAGGCCATCAAGGCCATCACCGATGAACTGGGCGATGAGATCCCGGTGCAACTCGGCGGCGGTATTCGCGATCTGGATACCATCGAACGCTATCTCGATGACGGTATCAGCTATGTCATCATCGGCAGCGCCGCAGTCAAGAATCCAGGCTTCCTGCGCGATGCCTGTACCGCTTTTCCGGGACGCATCATCGTCGGCCTCGATGCCAAGGATGGCAAGGTCGCGGTTGAAGGCTGGTCGAAAGTGACCGGCCATGACGTCATCGATCTGGCCAAACGCTTCCAGGATTACGGCGTCGAATCCGTGGTCTACACCGACATCGGCCGCGACGGCATGCTCTCCGGCGTCAATATTGAAGCCACCGTGCGATTGGCGCAGGCGCTGACCATACCGGTGATCGCCAGCGGCGGTCTGACCAATCTCGACGACGTGCGCAATCTGTGCGCCGTTGAAGGCGAGGGCATCATGGGTGCGATTACCGGACGCGCGATTTACGAGGGCACGCTCGACTTCACCGCGGCGCAAGCATTGGCCGACGAGTTGAGCGAGACGTAACACAACCGAATAGAACCGTGCCGCTCGCCAAACGCATCATTCCCTGCCTGGACGTGACCAACGGTCGCGTCGTCAAGGGCGTCAATTTCGTCAATCTGCGCGATGCCGGCGATCCCGTGGAAATCGCCAAACGCTATGACGAGCAAGGCGCCGATGAGCTGACCTTTCTCGACATCACCGCGACGTCCGACAACCGCGATCTGATTCTGCACATCATCGAGGCGGTCGCCGCGCAGGTGTTCATTCCGCTGACTGTCGGCGGCGGCGTGCGCGCCGTCGAGGATGTGCGCCGCCTGCTGCATGCCGGCGCCGACAAGGTTTCCATCAATACGGCCGCGGTATTCAATCCGCAGTTGGTCAAGGAATGCTCCGATCGTTTCGGCTCGCAGTGCATCGTGGTCGCGATCGACGCCAAGCAGACCGTATGGGGGGCGGCGCCGAAATGGGAAATCTTTACCCACGGCGGCCGCAAGCCGACCGGTCTCGATGCCGTCGAGTGGGCGAAAGTCATGCAGGACCTGGGCGCGGGTGAGATTTTGTTGACCAGCATGGATCGTGATGGCGCCAAGATTGGGTTTGATCTGAATCTGACGCGGGCGATTGCCGATGCGATCCGCATTCCGGTGATCGCCAGCGGCGGCGTCGGCAATCTGCAGCATCTGGCCGATGGCGTGAAGATGGGCGGCGCAGATGCCGTACTGGCAGCCAGCATTTTTCACTTTGGTGAATACACGGTCGAACAAGCCAAAAAGCATATGCAGGAACAAGGAATCGAGGTGCGCTTGTGAGCGCTGAAGCGTGGTTGAACAAGGTCAACTGGTCGGAAGACGGCCTGGTGCCGGCGATCGCCCAGGATGCGGCCAGTGGCGACATTCTGATGGTCGCCTGGATGAATCGCGAGGCGCTCAAACAAACGGTGGAGCTCGGCGAGGCGGTGTATTGGTCGCGTTCGCGCAAGAAGTTGTGGCACAAGGGCGAGGAATCCGGCCATACCCAGAAGGTCAAGGAAGTGCGTCTCGATTGTGACGAAGACGTGGTCTTGCTGAAAATCGATCAGGTCGGTGGCATCGCCTGCCATACCGGGCGCCGCAGCTGCTTCTTCCAGCGCCTGGAACAGGGGCAATGGGTAACTATCGATCCGGTTCTGAAGGATCCGCACGAGATCTATCAGAAATGAACAACGACATCCTGGACCGCCTTGCGCAGACGCTGGAGGCGCGCAAGCAGGCCGATCCGCAAAGTTCGTATGTGGCGAAGCTCTACCACAAGGGCCTGGACGCCATTCTCAAAAAAGTGGCTGAAGAGGCCGCAGAAACCATCATGGCCGCGAAAGACGGCGTACGCGAAAAAATCATCTATGAAACCGCCGACCTGTGGTTTCATTCGCTCGTTTTATTGGCCCAGCAAGGCATCCATCCCGACGAAATCCTGCACGAGCTGGCGCGGCGCGAGGGATTGTCCGGCATTGCTGAAAAAGCGAGTCGTAGTAAGGAAAACACATGAGCGATGACTGTATTTTTTGCAAGATCGTCGCGGGCGAGATCCCCGCACGCAAGCTGTACGAAGACAGTGACCTGATCGCGTTTCACGATATTCACCCGGCAGCCCCGGTGCATTTCATGATCGTGCCGAAGGAGCATATCGCCTCACTGGCGGATGCCCACGCGCGCCATGAAATCCTGCTCGGCAGAATGCTGTTGTTGGCGCCGATCCTGGCGAAGGAACAAGGCTTGCACGATGGTTTCCGAACCATCATCAATACCGGCAGGGGCGGCGGTCAGGAAGTGATGCATTTGCATGTTCACATCATGGGAGGCGGCGTTCTGCGCGCCCTGTGATCTTCAGGTTCGTCTTATCAGACGGCATTTATAGAAAGAGGAGTTAAATCATGGGTTCCTTCAGCATTTGGCATTGGCTGATCGTTTTGGCAGTAGTGCTGGTGGTGTTCGGCACCAAGAAGCTGCGCAATATCGGCGGCGATCTGGGCGGCGCGGTCAAAGGCTTCAAGGACGCGATGGCCGAGGAAAAGAATAAGTCGACTGAACTGCCGCGCGATGTCCAGGGCGATATGCAGGACAAGGCGCGCGGCACGACCATCGAAGGCGAGGTCAAGGATAAACAGCAGTCGTGAAGCGAGCCTTTGACTCGATTCTCGATAATCCGTAACGGCGACCCGCGCTATGTTCGATTTTGCTTTTTCTGAGTTGGTGCTGATCGGCGTCGTCGCGCTGATCGTTATCGGCCCGGAACGACTGCCCAAGGTGGCGCGCGCCGCCGGTCAATGGATCGGGCGACTCAACCGCTATGTATCGCAAGTCAAGCAGGACATCGATCGCGACATCAAGCTGGAAGAATTGCGCAAGATGCAGCAGGACATGAAGGATTCCGCGCAGCGCTATGAAATCATGGCCGGCGACGTCAAGCGCGAAGTGGAGGCGACCGTCGAGCAGGAAACCGGTCAGATCAGCCGCGTCATGCAAGCCATGAGCGCTACCGACGGCGGCCTGTCCATGCAGGAATGGGACAAGATCAAAGCGGAACAAGCGGCTGCGGCGGCTGTTGATCCGACAGCGGCGCCTGCTTCGGCGGCCGAACTGACTCCGGCCTTGACGACGTCAAAAAACGACGCCTTGGCGATGGACGGGGATGTCTCTCCAGCGGCCTCCGAGACGCCGGTCAGGCCAGCCCCCGATACTCACACCAATAACAAAGCGGCTGGCTGACCCCGATGAATCTGGATGGTACGGAAACCTTTATTTCGCATTTGATCGAACTGCGCGATCGCCTGTTGAAGGCGGTCATCGCCTGGATCGTGTTGTTTGTCTGTCTGTTTCCGTTCGCCAGCGACCTGTACAACATCCTGGCGCAACCGTTGTTGGACAAACTGCCGCAAGGCGGCCAGATGATCGCCACGGAAGTCGTGACGCCGTTTTTTGTGCCGATCAAGGTCGCGATGATGACCGCTTTTCTCGGCGCGTTGCCGGTGATCATGTATCAGGTCTGGGCCTTCATAGCGCCAGGGCTGTATGCGCACGAACGCAAAATGATCGTGCCGTTGGTGTTCGCCAGTCTGGTGCTGTTCGCCTGTGGCATGGCTTTCGCCTACTTCCTGGTCTTTCCGGTGGTATTCGGTTTTATCGTCGGCATCGCCCCGGTGGGCGTCGCCGTGATGACCGATATCGGCAAATACCTCGATTTCGTCATTACCATGTTCCTGGCGTTCGGCATCACCTTCGAAGTGCCTATCGTGGTCATTGCACTGGCCTTGACCGGCATGGTCGAAGTGGAAAAATTCAAGGAAGCGCGGCCTTACGTCATCGTCGGTGCCTTTGTCATCGGCGCCATCTTTACGCCGCCGGATGTGATCTCTCAGGTCATGCTCGCCGTGCCACTGTGGTTGTTGTACGAACTCGGCATCATCCTGGCGGGTTGGATGATCAAGAACAAGCCGGTTGCACCGGTGGAAGACGACACTTACCAGCCGATCTCGGAGTCCGATCTCGACAACGAAATGGATCGCATTGAGGAAGAGCAGAAGAAACTGACCTGATGCGCCTTGATGGTGCGTCAAGGCAAATGGACGCCCCTTGATGGGGCGTTTTTCATTGGGCGTGACAGTCGCCATGCACCGATTATGCCAACTCCGAACCTGCCACTGGTTTCCTTGGCTCGAAGCAGGTTTCGCCTAAGTGCATGAAATATCGTGTTAATTTCGCTATCTATGGCCTCCTGCCAGGTGTGAAGACAATTCAGGTGCGCCGTGCCCTAAGTTAAGGCACGCCTCTTGCTATCGCTACATCCGTTTGGGCGAGTCGTTATTCAGGAGAAAAATCCATGCAGGATGCATTTCAATCAGGCGCTGACGTGCTGTTTATCTTGTTGGGCGCCATCATGGTCCTGGCCATGCATGCGGGCTTTGCGTTTCTGGAACTCGGGACAGTGCGCAAGAAGAATCAGGTCAATGCCCTGGTCAAAATTCTGACCGACTTCTCGGTCTCCACCATTGCCTATTTTTTCATCGGATACAGCATCGCCTACGGCGTCGATTTTTTCAGCGGCGCCGATCATCTGCTGCAGAAGAATGGTTATGAACTGGTCAAATTCTTCTTCCTGCTGACATTTGCGGCCGCGATTCCCGCCATCGTTTCCGGCGGTATAGCCGAACGTGCCCGTTTCAATCCGCAATTGGGTGCGACATTCATTCTGGTCGGTTTTCTTTACCCGTTCTTTGAAGGTCTGGTCTGGAACAACAACTTCGGTTTCCAGGACTGGATCAATGCCAGTTTCGGCGCCAAATTTCACGACTTTGCCGGCTCCGTCGTGGTGCATGCCATGGGCGGCTGGATTGCGCTGCCCGCCGTACTGTTATTGGGCGCACGGCGTGGACGCTATCGTCACGACGGCATGGTCTCTGCGCATCCGCCCTCCAGCATTCCGTTCCTGGCCCTGGGCGCCTGGATACTGACGGTGGGCTGGTTCGGCTTCAACGTCATGTCGGCGCAGACGCTGGCGGCGGTTTCCGGACTGGTGGCGGTGAATTCGCTGATGGCGATGGTCGGCGGCACGCTCGCGGCGCTCTTTGCCGGCAAGAACGACCCTGGCTTTATTCATAACGGGCCGTTGGCCGGTCTGGTCGCGATTTGTGCAGGCTCCGATCTGATGCATCCGATCGGCGCGCTGGCCACCGGTGCCATTGCCGGCGGCTTGTTTGTCGTCATGTTCACCATCACACAGAACAAATGGAAGATCGATGATGTGCTCGGTGTCTGGCCGTTGCATGGCCTATGCGGGGCCTGGGGCGGCATCGCCGCCGGCATATTCGGGCTGCAAGCGTTTGGCGGCATCGGCGGCGTCAGCTTCGGCGCCCAGGTGGTGGGCACGCTAAGCGCCATCCTGATCGCCCTGGCCGGCGGCGCGGTTGTTTATGGCGTGTTGAAGTTCGCCGTCGGTATCCGTCTTGATGCCGAGGAAGAATTCAACGGCGCCGACCTTTCGATCCACAAGATTTCCGCTACGGCGGAACGTGAAACGAACTGGTAACGCATGGCTATGGAATAACTGAGTCTGAAATTCGGCTCAGTCGGGGGTCGGTGTATTGACGCGAGAACGGGAGTCGCTTTCTGTTCTCGCGAAATCTTCTAGCATTAAATAAGCCGTTACTGCGGCCAACTAAATACGAGGAGACTGACATGGATACCCAAACCGAAGCCCAGGCCCGCCCCGAGCGCCGCCGTTATCCCCATCTTCGGGCGATCTACCCGGATGCCCGTCTGCATATTGACCACCTGTTCCATAACCGCCATGACTGGGCCGGCAGTCCGTTGGACTATCTGGCGCATCGCGTCATTCATGAGAACTATCCGCACCTTGCCAGCGGTGAAGTCCGCATCCTGGTCTCGGCCATCGAGCAGGTGCATCAGGCGTTGGCCGCCGCCGTTCCGCGCGCTGAGAATGGCGCATTGATCAGCGAGTTCATCATGCCGGGGCGTGCGTCGGCGGCATGACGGACGGCCCGGGTTCGTCAACGGGACGGATCGCGGCTGGCGAATCGGCGGGTTGCCGCGATGCTCAGCCCAGGAGCCGAGAAGTGCCAGCGAGACCGGGGTGGCGTCTTCAGTATCTCGACACCTTCGCGTCGACTTGCCGAACCAGTCAACACGACCTTGCCAAGGGTACGGAATCCGACTACGCGGCTGAAATGCTTCGTCAGGTGACTGGCTTGGCGGGGTGGGAAATTTGCCTAGGATTGAGTCCTCGCCAGCACGAACGAGTGCTGATTGTTGGACGCGAAGGAAGGCTGCTTCACTGCGGATTATTTTGCCTGCGACAACGAACAGCGTTACCGCCGCATGCGCGCGGCGGGGTGGGTAGCGGGTGTGTTTCCCGGCAATGACTAAGTTCGATGAAGACGATGCACGCAGATTCGGGTAGTGCGAAACATAATCTCGTTGCCAAGGCGCGCACGTTCGCCACGCAGGCACATCAGCGCATTGACCATCGCCGCAAATACAGCAAGCAGCCCTATGACGTGCACCTACGGTCAGTAGCCGAGCTGGTAGCAGGGGTTGGCGCGGATGCCGAGATGCTTGCTGCTGCCTGGCTGCACGATATCGTGGAAGATACCCCGGTCACCCTCGAAGAAGTGGAACGGGAATTCGGTCCGGCGGTGGCGGGCTTGGTGAAGGAACTCACCGACGTCAGCCGCCCGGGGGACGGCAACCGGATTGCCCGCAAAGCCATCGATCGGGCTCATCTGGCGGTCGCTTCACCTCGCGCCAAGACCATCAAATTAGCGGACCTTTGCGATAACGCCCGGGATATCAGCGGCGCGGATCCGAAGTTTGCTCATACCTATCTGCGCGAAATGGCTGCCTTGCTGGAAGTGTTGGGAGAGGGTGACGCTCGCATGCTAGCTAAGGCTCGTCGAGTGTATGAAGAGTGTGTGGCCGACTTGCGTCACCAGGGCGACTCCGTTATGGCCGCGACTTACGGAACCTCCGATGAGCAAGCCGAAGACCAGCGGCGGGCCGTCTGGCGCCAAATGAACACCTTCAGCGTGCGCGATCTGGCCAGACCACTGCCTTCTCTGGACGAGAACCATCCCGCAGCGGACGCGGCGCGGATCATGGCAGATCGGAGTTGGACAGTGCTGGGGCTGCGTCGGGACGGATTGATATCCGGATATGTTCGGCTTGGCGACTTGGGAGAAGGGGCAAGCAGCCAAGCCATGCGCGCCATTGAGGCGGATCAAGTACTGGATAGCACGGCTTCATTGGGCGCGATGGTGCATGTTCTGACGCGACATGATTTCGCCTTCATGCGGATTCTCGGGCAGATCGTCGGCGTGCTTGGTCGTATCGACCTGCAAAAACCCATCGGCCGAATGTGGCTGTTCGGGATGATCACGATGATTGAATTGGCGTTCGCCGAGAGAATTCGTCAACGTTGGCCGGATGGCGAGTGGTGCAATCTGCTGTCCTCCGGCCGCCTGGAAAAGGCGCATCAACTGCAGCGGGAACGGGGTCGACGCGGTCACTCGGTCGAACTCGTGGAGTGTCTGCAGTTGTCGGACAAGATCGCCGTTCTGATCGAAGACCCTAAACAATTGATTGAATGGGGTTACCGCAGCAAGCGCGCGGCCCAGGCTGATTTAAAGGATATGGAGTCCCTGCGCAATCATCTCGCCCACACTCAGGACGTGGTCACGAACCATTGGCACCAGATCACCCGCATGACCCGCCGCTTCGATGAAGCCTTGATTGTCAATCAGCGTCCAATAGTTACCAGGGAACAGCGTCCAAATCTTTCCAGGTGA
>CAYXMQ010000026.1:0-50637 GCA_964466195.1 uncultured Thiobacillus sp. | reverse complement strand
GCGCTTCCCGCTATCCACGAAATCTCGCCGCGTTTTTACACAGCCTCGCCGATGACCCGGCATCCACCTCGAATAGTTGAATGGCCGCTTGACCCCCGACAGTCGCCCGCCAAGTCGTCGGCGGCTCGGTGGCCGCTTGTGGGTCGTGAGGAGCCGTCCAAACCCGCGCCCAGAGCGACAAAATCCCTCAGCATCAAGCGCTTCTTCACGCCAAAGAGAGCAACGGTAGACTACCAATCTGGGTCAGTCGCCGATGCCATCCAGTACGCCGCCCCGCTATGCTGCAGCCATTGCGACAGCATCCGGCCAGACGTTCTTGGTACCGGAATTCGCATACCCTTTAGCAACCTGCCTCTTCACTCATCACCGCATGCGCCGCCCCTTCGACTTCCTGCCTAGCGCCCTGGCCCAACGTCTGTGCAGCGTTCTCGGCCTGCTGCTGCTCGGCGGCCTGGCCCTGGTTCTGGGCGAATTCATGCGCAGCCATTCCGATGCGCTGATCAATCCGACAGCGCCGTTCGGCATTCTGTCGCTGCAATTCGCCTGCAGCGCGGACGCCGCCAGAACCATCCTGGACGCCTGGGATAGCGGCGCGCTGCAGCATGCCCGCTTGAGTCTGTATTGGGACATGGCTTTTGCGCCGGCCTACGGCTTCGCGCTGGCGGCGCTGACGCAACGCGTCTTCGCCTACCTCGCCAAGCGCGGCCGTTCGTCGTTCGCCGTCGTCGCCTGGCTGCCGCTCTGGGCGATGCTGGCGGACGGGCTGGAAAACCTGCTCCACCTGGCCCTGCTCTCGGCCGACGGCGGGCAGGTCTGGCTGGCCCCTGCGGCCTGCAGCACGGCGCTGCTCAAATGGAGCCTGCTGGCGGGCTGGCTGCTGGCGTTGGGCGGGCTCGTACTGGCGCGCAAACGCGTCAAACCGGCATCGCTTTCCGGTCGTTGAGGTTGAGTCCGCCGCGCCCGCCGCGGTACAGCAGCCCGATGCCGAGCACGCCCGGCTGGGCGGCCGGCGCCGTGGCAACCGGGGTTGTTGATTCGGTCGACGTCTGCAGGCCGCAAGCGGCCAGGAATATCAAAAGAGCGACTGGATGCAGACTACTCCGCATGCATCAGCCGCCAGGACCCGCACGGCGTTTCAGGCATTCCTCCTGGTCGATCTCGCCACGGGCGTAGCGCGCTTCCAGGTTTTTCAGGGTGGTCTTGCCCTGGCATATCCGCATCAAGTCCATGCGCTTGTCCATCATGCCGCCACTCTGCCTCTGGCCCGGGCCCCTGCTCTGCAGCATGGTTTCCACGTCCTTGATTTGGGCATCCATCAACGGCATGCGCTGGGCGGAGTCCTGGGTGGCGCGCCTTTCCATCTTGCGTTGGCGCAGGGTCTGCATTCGAGCCGCCGCCGGCGTGGCGGCCTCGGTGGTCGCAGGGGAGGCCGCGGGGTGATGGCCGCTATGTTCGTCCTTGGCCGCGTCGGCGGCGAATGAGGGGGCGGGCATGGACAGGACGCCGGCCAGCGCCAGGCCGGTGCGTTGCATGGTGTCCATGAAAATCTTCTTAATTGGGTATCGGGTGGGTTACTGCGTGGTTTCGATGCGAGTGATGGTGAGCCTGCCGTTCAGCTTGTCGGCGAGAAAGCGGATGTTGTCGCCCGGTTTCACGCGGTCGAGCATGGCCGTGTCTTGCACACGGAAGATCATGGTCATCGCGGGCATGCCCAGGTTTTCCAGAGGACCGTGCTGGATGGTGAGCTTGCCCAGGTCCTTGTTCACCTTCTTCACCACGCCTTCCGAGAGGGTGTTGGACATGCTGGCCATGGCGCCGTGGCTGGAAGGGCCCATTTCGGCCCAGGCGGGCATAGCGAGAAACAGGGTGGCCATCAGGGAGGAGAGGATGCGTTTCATAAGATTTCCTTTCAGTAGCGGGCGTAGCTTCGGGTGCTGCCGTCCCGGTTCACGAGCAACACGTCATAGTTATCCTTGTGGCTGCCCTGCTCCATGCCGGGCGAGCCGATCGGCATGGCGGGCACCACCAGACCGCGGGCGCGGGGCTTCTCTTTCAGCAGGCGCTTGATCTCCTTGGCCGGCACGTGGCCTTCCACCAGATAGCCGTTGACCTCGGCGGTGTGGCAGGAACCGTGGCCGGGGGGAACGCCCAGGCGGTATTTGTGGGGCACCACATCATCGGTGTTGTGGGCACGCACGCTGAAGCCGTTGGCCTTGAGGTGATCCACCCATTTGTCGCAACAGCCGCAGGACGGGCTCTTGTAGACATCGATGACGGGGGCGCCGGGTCCGGCCCAGGCCGTGGTGGCGATACCGCCCACGAGGAGGATCTTGAGAATCGAAGTCTTCACTTGTGGCTCCTTGGTTGAATCCGGATTGTTCATTCGGCGGCGTTATCGCGCCTGCACACGCAGCTGGCGGTCGGAAGGTGATTCCAGTCTGCGCGTCGCTCACCCACGACAAGCTGACGCGCGGATTACATTTGCGTCATGTTTGGCATGGGTTCAGTGGGCGTGACCGGAATGGTCGTGGGCCGCTGTGCCGGGCATGGCCGCCTTGTCGGCAATACCGCCATGCGCGTGTCCGTCACTGGCCTCGACCAGCGCGCGATACTGTTCGGGGGTAAGCGCCGGCAAGCGATCTAGAAAGGCCACCAGGTCCCAGATGGCTGCATCCTCCATGCCGCCTTTCGACCAGGCGGGCATGGCGGAGGCCTTGATGCCGTGCTTGATGATCCAGAATCGGCGCGCTTGCGCGCGTATGGGGGCCGGCTTCGTCCCGGCGGGACGGGTGAGATCGGGCGGGGTCGGATAGAGACCCAGGCGAATCTCCGTGTTGTCGATCCCGGGTTCGAGGTGGCACTCGGCGCACATGGCGGCGTAATTGCCCGCGCCCCGGCGAACGCGTTCGCCGTCATCGAGGTTCGTCGGCGGCTTGATCGCATCACTGCGGCGGATGATGGCGCGCTCCCGCGCCACTTCCAGCAGGCGATAGACCAGAGGGCTGTGCGGCGCATCGGCCGCCACGTCGAGCACACCCGAATACAGCACGCCGACCCCGCTTGCCGCCGCGATCCCAAGGCCGCCGAGAGCGCCGATCCAGAGCCTGTTCATTGCGCGCATGCGGGTCGCTCCCTCAATGCTGATGGCCGGACGGTTTCACCGCGTTCATGGTGTGCTCGTCGGCGGCCGGCCCCGGTCGGCGTTCTGTTTCCTGCAACGGCTCGCCCGTCCATTCCCAGGCCACCGTACCCTCGGGGTGCTTGTACCAGCCAGGATCCGAGTAATCGCCCGGATTCACGTCGTCGCGTACCTTGAACACGGTGAACATGCCGCCCATCTCGATCGGGCCGTACTGGCCCCAGCCGGTCATCATGGGCAGGGTGTTGTCGGGCAGGGGCATCTCCATCGCTCCCATTTCCGCCATGCCGGCGGAACCCATTTCCATGTAGTCGGGCAGCAGCTTGGCGATCTTCTCGGTGACGGCGCGCTGATCGACGCCGATCATGGTCGGCACGTTGTGGCCCATGGCGTTCATGGTGTGGTGCGACTTGTGGCAGTGGAAGGCCCAGTCGCCCGGATTGTCGGCGACGAATTCGAAGGCGCGCATCTGGCCAACGGCGACGTCCGTGGTCACCTCCGGCCAGCGCGCGGATTTCGGCACCCAGCCGCCGTCGGTGCCGGTGACCTCGAAATCGACGCCGTGCAGGTGCAGCGGGTGGTTGGTCATGGTCAGGTTGCCGGAGCGGATGCGCACCCGGTCGCCGGTGCGGCAGACCAGCGGGTCGATGCCGGGGAACACGCGGCTGTTCCAGCACCACAGGTTGAAATTCAGCATGGTGTTGATGTTGGGCGTGGCGGCGCCGGGTTCGATATCGAAGGCGTTGAGCAGGAACACGAAATCGCGATCGACACGCATGAATTCGGGGTTCTTGGGGTGGACGATGAGCAGGCCCATCATGCCCATGGCCATCTGCACCATCTCGTCGGCATGCGGGTGATACATGAAGGTGCCCGACTTGGTCATGTTGAATTCGTAGACGAAGGTCTTGCCCGGCTTGATCTGCGGCTGGTTGAGGCCGCCGACGCCGTCCATGCCGTTGGGCAGGAGGATGCCGTGCCAGTGCACCGTGGTGTGCTCGGGCAGTTTGTTGGTGACGAAGATGCGCACCCGGTCGCCTTCCACGCACTCGATGGTGGGACCGGGGCTGGAACCGTTGTAGCCCCAAAGATTGGCGGTCATGCCCGGCGCCAGTTCGCGCACCACCGGCTCGGCGATCAGGTGGAATTCCTTGACGCCGTCCTTCATGCGCCAGGGCAGAGACCAGCCGTTGAGCGTCACCACCGGGTTGTAGGGCCGCCCCGCATGGGGATGCAGCGGCGGCTGGGTGGCCGGATCGGTGAAGATGGCGGCTTCGGGCAGGCTGGCGGCGCCGGCCTTGCCGACCAGTCCGGCCCCCAGAGTTGTGGCGCCCAGCGCAGCGGCACCGGTGCCGCGCAGAAATTGTCGACGATCCATGAAATTCTCCTGTTAGTGGCCGGCGGCGGCGGATGAAGCGGCGGCGGCGGTCAGACTCATGACGCCGGCGCCGCCGCCGTTCAGGCTCATTTGCAGATTGCTTTCCGCGACCCAGAAATCCTTCTGCGCCTGGATCGCGGCATTGACGCCGGCCACCTGCTGGCGTGCGTCGGCCAGGAGATCCCAGACGCCGATCAGCATGCCGTTGTAGCGCAGCAGGGTTTCCTCAGAGATGTTCTTCCTGAGCGGCACGATTTCGTCGCGGTAGCGCCGCGCCAGATCGAAGGCGGTGCGGTAGGCGCCATAGCTGTCGTGCACTTCCGATTCCGCGTTCACCGCCGTCTTGGCCACCTGATGCAGGGCCTGGGTGTACAGGGCCTCGGCCTTGGCAACTCGCGCGTCACCCCAGTCGAAGAGGGGCAGTACCAGTTCGATCTCGTAGCCACGTGCTTTGGGGCTGCCGGTCGCGCTCTTGTTCAGATAGCTCGCATCCAGCACGTTGACGAAACGGGTGGATCGGGTGAGGCCGAGGCTCTTGGCCAGCCCCTCGATTTCCAGCCTGGCCATGCGCAGATCGAGACGGTTTGCCATGGCCTTGTTCACGATGTCCTGTTCCGGCATCGGGCTGGCGGGCAGATCGGGCAGGCGATCGGGCAAGGTGAAATTGCGCTGCACACCTGACAGGCCGAGCAGGCGGATCAGACGTTCGCGCGCATTGGCCTCGTTCTGCCGGGCGCGCGCCAGTTCGGCGCCCATCTCGGCATGCAACAACTGCTCGCGCTGCAAACGCAGCTTGCTGAAATTGCCCACGTCGGCCATCCGCTTCGCCAGATCGGCGGCGGCCTCGGCGGCGCTGCCGGCAGTGTCCTGATATTTCGTGGCCTGGCGCGCCGCCACTGCCTCGAACCAGGCCTGCCGCGCGGCTTGTGCCAGACGCAGCGTATCGCCGGCGACGGCAAGCTGGGCCGACTCGAAGCGGCGGCGTTCGATCCCGCTGCGAGTGGACAGGGTGAACAGGCCCATCAGGTCGAACAGGAATTTCCGCTCGAACTCCACCTCGCCCCCGCCGGCCAGGCGGCCGAAGCTGAAGCCAGGGTTGTGCAGGCGGCCGGCCTGGACCAGATCGGCCTCGGCAATGCCCAATCCCGCCAGGCTGGCTTGCAGGCCGCGATTGTTGAGGATGGCGATCTTGACCGCGCCGTCCGCGCTCAGGGGGGCCGCCAGCAGGCGTTTCACCTCGTCCTCGACGCGGGCGGAATCCTGTTCCGTGCGGCTGGGTTCGGGCGCGATCGCCATGCGCTCGCGGGTGATCTCCGTCACCTTGCCGAGCCCGCCATCCGGGCTGAAGGAGGCGCAGCCGCCAAGAACGGTGGCCCCCAGGAAGAGGACAGAGAATTTGAGTGTGTGAGTGGTCATTACGGACCTCCGTGGCAGGCGCGCCCTCATGGTCGTGCGCCGATGCCTCGCATAGTGACCAACACCTACCGACAGAAAGCTGACCGGGTGATTACAAACCTGTCATGTACATCCGCGTCGGCTTGGCTGTGGCAGGATGCACCCATCGAAGCGTGCGCCACAGCCATGAAAATCCTCATCGTCGAAGACGAGCCCAAAACGGGTGACTACCTGAAACAAGGCCTCAGTGAAGCCGGCTTCATAGCCGACCTGACCCGTGACGGCAGGGATGGCCTGGAACTCGCCAAGGACGGCCACTACGACCTGCTGATTCTGGACGTGATGCTGCCCGGCCTCGACGGCTGGCAGGTATTGGCGGGCGCGCGTCGCGCGGGGATCGATACACCGGTGCTGTTCCTGACGGCGCGCGATCAGGTCGAAGACCGGGTCAAGGGCCTGGAACTGGGCGCTGACGACTATCTGGTGAAACCTTTCGCCTTCGCTGAATTGCTGGCCCGCGTGCGCTCTCTGTTGCGCCGGGGTCGAGGCGGCCTGGAACCGACCGTGCTTACGGTCTCAGACCTGGAACTTGACCTGCTGCGCCGGCGAGCCATTCGAGCCGGCAAGAAGATCGACCTGACCGCCAAGGAGTTCGCCCTGCTGGAACTGTTCCTGCGCCGCCAGGGCGAGGTGCTACCCAGGTCGCTGATTGCCTCCCAGGTGTGGGACATGAATTTCGACTCCGACACCAACGTGATCGATGTTGCGGTGCGGCGGCTGCGCGCCAAGGTCGACGAGGGCTTCGAGCCCAGGCTGCTCCATACCGTGCGCGGCATGGGATATGTATTGGAAACGGATCGGGACGGCGCGTGACCCCCTTGTCCCTGACCGCCCGCGTCAGTCTGTTGTTCGCCACCGGCGTGACGGCGGTTTTGCTCGGACTGGGCTGGCTGGCGGCCTGGTCGGTGGATCGTCATTTCCAGGAAATCGACCGGCACGAACTGGAGGGCAAATTCGCCCTGGTGAGCAATTTGCTGGCCAAGGCAAATTCGCCCGAGGCCATGGATGAGGTGCCCAGTGAACTGGATGATGCCCTGGTCGGCCACGAAGGGCTCTCGGTGACGCTGGTCGATACCCAGGGACAAAAATGGTTTGCCAGCCGCGATCCGGACTATCCGGCCGCGCTTTTCCGCACCCGTCTGGCGCATGGCCTGACCACCTGGCGCGAAGGTGAGCGCGGCTATCGCGGCCTGAAGGCGCCCGTTACGACCGGCGATGGCCGGACGCTCACCGCCACCATCGTGCTCGATATCAGTCACCACCTGCACTTCATCGACGCTTTCCGGCAGGGGCTGGTTATGGCCATTACGCTGGCCGCCCTGCTGACTGCCGGCCTCGGTTGGCTGGCCGCCCATGCCGGCTTGCAGCCACTGCGCCGGATGACCGACCTGTCGGCCGGCCTGTCCGCCAGCCGCCTCAACGAACGCTTGCCGGAAACCGGTTTGCCGCCCGAGATTCAGAACCTGGCCACGGCCTTCAACGCCATGCTGGATCGGCTGGAGGAGTCCTTCCGGCGGCTGTCGGAATTCTCGTCCGACATCGCCCACGAACTACGCACGCCGGTCTCCAATCTTCTGATCCAGACCCAGGTGGCTCTTGGCCGCTTGCGTAGTGCCGAGGAATACCGCGAGGTGCTGCTATCCAGCACGGAGGAATATGAGCGTCTGGCCCGGATGATTGGCAACATGTTGTTCCTGGCCAAGGCCGACAACCGGCTCATTGCCCTCAGCCTGGAAAACGTCGATCTGGCCGCCGAGGCCGGCGGTCTGGTCGAGTTCTTCGGCATCCTCGCCGAGGAACGCGGCATCCGCCTCCAGGTCGCAGGCCGTGCAGGCATGATCGGCGACCGACTGATGTTGCGACGAGCCTTGTCCAACCTGCTCTCGAACGCCATCCGCCATAGCCCGAGCGGCGGAACTGTGACGGTCAGGCTTGGCAGCGAGGCCGCCGGCTGCGTCGTCACAGTCGAAAACCAAGGCGCCATTCCTGCCGAGCACTTGCCCCGTCTGTTCGACCGTTTCTATACCGGCGACCCCGCGCGCCGCAGCGGCGGTGAAGGCGTCGGACTTGGGCTGGCCATCGTCCGTTCCATCGTCGAGGTCCACGGCGGCGAGATCACAACGGAATCGCAGGACGGCCTCACCCGCTTCAGCATGCACCTTCCGTCTGATAGAGGGCTTCAGCAGCAGGAATCAACGGCTTGCCGAGGCGTGTGAATATCACTTCGGTGATTCGAATGCCCAGCATTCGAGTGCTTTTACCACCCCGCCCTTTCACCCATCACCGCATGCGCCGCCCCTTCGACCTCCTGCCCAGCGCCCTGGCCCTGGGCGAATTCATGCGCAGCCATTCGGATGCGCTGATCAACCCGGCAGCGCCGTTCGGCATTCTGTCGCTGCAATTCGCCTGCAGCGCGGACGCAACGCGTCTTCGCCTACCTCGCCAAGCGCGGCCGCCCGTCGTTCGCCGTCGTCGCCTGGCTGCCGATCTGGACGATGCTGGCGGGCTGGCTGCTGGCGTTGGGCGGGCACGGCCGCGAAAACGCGTTAAACCGGCATCGCTTTCCGGTCGTTGAGGTTAAGCCAGCCGCGCCCGACGCGGTACAGCACCCAGATGCCGGCGACGCCGGCCATGACAAAGGCCAGCGGGATGCCAATCAACGTAAAGGCCAGCATCAGCGCGATCAGCAGCCACAACAGCGCAAACCAGAACGTGCGGATCTGCCAGCGAAAGTGCGATTCGAGGAAGGTGCCGCGCGCGTCGCCGCGTTTGAGGTAGCTCAGCACCACCGCGATCAACGACGGCCAGCCGGTGATGAAGGCGGTGACGATGAACGCCGGCGTCATCAGGCCGGTGACCACGGTCAGCGCATGCAGGCCGTAGATGACATGGCTCAAGGTGACCAGACTGTCTGGCGGCATCAGGCTGGCGGGTTCTTGCATGCGTTCTCTCCGAGACGTTGTCGACGCCGTTCAACCGACCCAGCGCTTCGGGTCGATGTTCCAGTCTTCAAATTCTTCATGCCCGTTGATCTTGTCCTGGCAGCCGGACCCCGCCAGGTCGATGACTTCCGGCGGCAAGTAGCGCTTATGTTCGGCGTGGAAAAAGACGCGCACCTTGGGTTGCATCATTTTCTCTTCATGCTGTTCCAGCACCACGCCCAGGCGGCCGCTTTCCAGCCGCACCAGCGAACCGCTGGGATAGATGCCGACGCATTTCACATAGGCGCGCACCAGTTCCGGGTCGAAATGGTATTTGCTCCATTCCAGCAGGCGGCCGAGCGCGGCGGTCGGGGCCATGCCCTTGTGATAGACGCGGTCCGAGGTGATCGCGTCGTAGACGTCGACGATGGCGCCCATGCGGCCATAAAGCGAGATCTGATCGCCTTTGAGCTGGTTCGGGTAGCCGGTGCCATCGAAGCGTTCGTGATGCTGGCCGGCGACGTCGATCGCAATCTGGCTGACGCCCGGCGTGTTCTGCAGGATCACGATGCTTTGCACGACATGCGACTTCATCTTGCCGAATTCGGCTTCAGTCAGCTTGGCCGGTTTGTTGAGGATTTCATCCGGCACCTTGGCCTTGCCGACGTCATGCAGCAAACCGCCGATGGCGACTTCCTTGATGATCGCGCGGTCCAGTTTGAGGCCGCGCGCGAACGACACCAGCAATGCGCAAACCGAAACGGAATGCTGGAAGGTGTAATTGTCATGGTCCTTCAGGCGCGCCAGCGGCAGCAAGGCATCCTGGTTGCGGAAAACCGAATCGATCATTTTTTCGACCACCGGTTCGACCTGCTCCATCTCGACCTGCTTGCCCAGCCGCACATCCTGTATCAGGCCGCGCACGATACGGTTGGCTTCGGCATGCAATAAACGCGCACGTTCGACTTCTTGGGTCAGACTGACCCGCGGCGGTACGACCTGAATTTCCTTGGCGATCTCAGCCATGCGGGCATCGACTTCCTGGCGCATGCCCTTGCTGCTCTTCGCTTCGCCGAGCTCGCCGACATCCATGCCCTTGGCCGTGTCGATATACAGCTCATGCACCCCCAATGCCTTGATTTCATTGACGCGCGTGGCGTCCTTGACCAGGAAATGGTTGGCGACGAAGGGATGATCCATCCAGGAGCAATTCACGTCATGGACATACATGCCCGGGCGCAGTTGCTTGATGTCGATCAGCTTGATGGCTTGTGTCTGGCTCATGTCGTTAGTGCAATTTCCAGCTCAAATTCGCATGCGCGATGATGCCAGCTAAGACCGGCATTCGGCTCTAGTAGATTCACCTTAGCCTCACTCGCGGCGCAGACTCTGCAGCGGCGGTGCTTGCACCATGCCGCGACTGGCCAGCAAGCCCGCGCCCAGCACCAGCAACCAGCCGCCGCCCAGGCCGGCCAGCCAGATGGCGGGATCGGGCGTATGCGGCAACTCGAACACGCGTTCCGCCAGCAGCCACGCGACGCCGCTTGCCGCGGCGGCGGCCAGACCGCCGGCCAGCAGGCCGAGCGCGGTGAATTCGGTCGCCAGCGCAAGCAGGACGTGACGGCGCGAGGCGCCCAGCGTGCGCCAGAGCCCGATTTCACGCGCGCGCTCGGTGCGGCGCGCATACAGAGCCGCCAGCAGCACCAGCACACCGACGGCCAGGCTGAACAGAAAGATCAACTGCACTGCCGCGCTGACCCGGTCCAGCAAGCGGCGCAGTTCGCCCATAACCTGCTCGACATCGATCACGGTCACATTGGGGTACTCCGCGACCAGTTTGGCCAGCACGTCGCCGCGCCCGGGCGGCAGATAAAAGCTGGTGATGAAGCTTTGCGGCAGCATATTGAATGCGCCCGGCGGGGCGATGACGAAGAAATTAACCCGAAAGGAATCCCATTCCACCTTGCGCAAACTGGTGACGCGGCCGGTCAGCGGCAAACCGCCGGCATCGAATTCGAGTTCGTCGCCCAACTCGATGCCCAGCGTCTTGGCCAGCCCCTGTTCCACCGAAAAACCGTCTTGGCTCGACCAACGCCCGGCGACGATCTCGTTGTCCGGCGGCAACTGCTGCAGCGAGGACAGATTGAACTCGCGCTCGATCAGACGCTTGGCGCGCGACTCGGAATAGTCATCCGGGCTGGTCGCGTGAGCGCCGATGCGAATCAGACGCGCCCGCGCCATCGGGTACAGGATGACGTCGGCTATGCCTCGCCCGCTCAGCGACGCACGCACGGCGTCAACCTGCTCGGGTTGGATGTTGATCACAAAGCGGTTCGGCGCACCGGGCGCGGCCTGATTGCGCCAATTGTCGAACAGGTCGCCGCGCACCAGGGTCAGCAACAGCAAGGCCAGCAAGCCGAGGCTCAGGGCCATCGCCTGCAGCGTGGTTTCCCAGCGGCGGCGGCGCAGATTGAGCAGGCCCAGGCGCGCACTGGGCGGCAAATGCTGCGCCAACCACGGCACCGGCCAGAGCAGAAGCTGTATCGCCAGCGCGGCTGCCAGCATCAGCGCCAGCATGCCGCCGCCGACGATCAGCCCCAGCTTCAGCTCGCCGGCCTGCCAGAACAACAGGCCGGCCACCATCGCCAGGCCGGCGCCCTGCACCAGCAAAGCGCCGGCGCGCGGCGGGCCCAGGTCGCGCCGCAAGACCCGCAGGGCCGGCACACGCGCCAGACGCAGCAACGCCGGCAAGCTGAACGCCAGCACCAGCAGCACGCCCGCCGCGACGCCCAGCAACGGCGGCAGCAGACTGGGCGGCGGCAAGCTCAGCCGCATCGCATCGCCCAGCAGAGACACCATGCCGGCTTGCACCAGCCAGCCCAAGCCGCTGCCCAAAGCGCCGGCCAACAGGCCCAAACCGCCCATTTGCAGAAAATACAAGCCGAACAGACGGCGCTGGCTGGCGCCGAAACAGCGCAGCAGCGCAAACGAATCGAAATGGCGCTGCACATACCGGCGCAACGCCATCTGGGTCGCCACGGCGGCCAGCAACACCGTCAGCAAGGACGCCAGGCCCAGGTAGCGCTGGGCGCGGTCGAGTATCTGGCGCAATTCCGGACGCGCACCGCGCACATCTTCCAGTTGTTCACCGCGCGCCAGGCGCGGCTTGGCCCAGGCCTGGAAAGCCTCGATCTGCGCCGCGCCGCGCGCGCCCGTCCCGGCCAGCTGCAAGCGATACACCGCCCGGCTGCCTTCCTGCAGCAGGCCGGTGCGGGCCAGATCATCGGCATGCAGCATCAGGCGCGGCGCCAGCGCCATGAAGTTGCCGCCGCGCTCGCCTTCGAAGGTCAGAATCGCGGCGATGCGCAAACGCGCCGCGCCGACCTCCACCTCATCGCCCGGCTTGACGCCCAGCCCGCTGGCCAGGCGAGTATCGACCCAGGCTTGCCCCGGCGACGGCAGAGTGCGCGTCTTCGCATCGGCGGCGAACAGGTCGGGGGCGATGCGTAAGTCGCCCCGCAACGGGTAGCCGGGAACCACCGCTTTGACGCCGGTCAGCAGATTGCGCTCGCCGGCCAGCACCATGCTCAGGAAGGTCGTGGTCTGCGTGACGCGCAAGCCGTGCGCGGTCGCCGCGCGAACGTAGGCGGGATCGATCGGGTGATCGGAAACCAGCGCCAGATCCGCCGCCAGCAACGTGTTGGCCTCTTGCCCGAGGGCGAGCTCGACGCGGTCGGCAAAATAACGCACCGCGGTCAGGCTGGCCACCGCCAACGCCACCGCCAGCAACACCACGCGCATTTCCCCGGCGCGCCATTCGCGCGCCAGCAAGCGAAGGGCCAGTGCGATCATGGCGCCGCCGGGTCTGCCAGCAAGCGGCCGCCATCCAGCCGCAACTGGCGGCCGCAGCGTCCGGCCAGGGCCGCATCGTGGGTGACGATGATCAGGCTGGCGTCCTGCGCGCGGTTCATCTCGAACATCAACTCGATGACTTGGGCGCCGGTATGCACGTCCAGGTTGCCGGTCGGCTCGTCCGCCAGCAGGATGCGCGGCGACACCGCGAAAGCCCGCGCCAGCGCGACGCGCTGTTGTTCGCCGCCGGAAAGCTGCATCGGCCGATGCCTGGCGCGGGCGGACAAGCCGACCCGGTTCAGATGTTCGCGCGCTACCGCCGCGGCGTCTTGGCGGCCGGCCAGTTCCAGCGGCAGCATGACGTTTTCCAGCGCGGTCAGGCCCGGCAACAACTGGAAGGACTGGAACACAAAACCCATGTTGCGCCCGCGCAGCGCGGCGCGGCCGTCCTCATCCAGATCACTCAGCGCGACGCCATCGAGCCGCACCTGGCCGGCGCTCGGCAAATCCAGCCCGGCGATCAGGCCCAGCAAGGTCGATTTACCGGAACCGGAACTGCCGACGATGGCGACGGTCTCGCCCTTGTTCACGGAAAATGAAACATCGGCGAGGATGTCGAGCCTTTCTTCCCCTACCTGTACCGATTTGCCGAGGTTTTCGATGTCGAGTTGCATGAAGTTTTTCAGTGGCCTGTTATTTATCGGTTGGATGGGCGTCGGCTTGGCGGCCAACGCGATGGCGGCGCCGACCATCCTGGTCTTCGGCGACAGTTTATCCGCCGCCTACGGCATTCCGCGCGAGTCGGGCTGGGTCGCGCTGTTGGCGCAGCGCGTGCAAACCAGCCAGCCGGCCTACCGGGTCGTCAACGCCAGCGTTTCCGGCGAAACCAGCGCCGGCGGACGCACTCGCCTGCCCGCACTGCTCGAAGCCCACCGGCCGCAACTGCTCATTCTGGCGCTGGGCGCCAACGACGGACTGCGCGGCCTGCCGTTGGCGCAAACCGCGCGCAACCTGGAAGCCATGATCGCGTTGGCGGAAAAACAGGGCGGCCAGGTCTTGCTGGTCGGCATGCAACTGCCGCCCAACTATGGCGCGGCTTACACCCGCAAGTTCCGGACTTTGTTTGCCGATGTCGCAAAAACTAAAAAAGTTCGCCTGGTCCCCTTCCTGCTGGCCGGCATCGCCGCTCAGCCGGAACGCTTCCAGGCCGACGGCCTGCATCCCACCGCCGCCGCGCAACCGCTCTTGCTGGACACCGTCTGGCGCGAGTTGCGGCCGATGCTGAAGCCGTCCGCGTCGACCAGGTAGTGAAACCTGCCAAGCTACGCCGGTATGCACAGCGTCTGAGCCGCCAACGCCGCGCTCACCCTCCCAGCCAGCGTTGGCCGGTTTCGAGCCGTTCCGACAGGGTCGCGTCGCTCTGCAGGTTGGAGCAATGCACCATAACCACGGTCCAGGCACGCCGATCGCGCCCGATCAAATCGCAGAACTGCAGTTTTTCGCCGCTGCTTTCGCCGCTGCTTTCGCCGCGGTGGATGCCCATGTTGTCCAGGTACATGGCCGTCTGTTGCAGATAGAGATGCGCCTCCGGCTGCAGCAGTACGGCATCGAAGTCCTCGCCGTATTGGCGCAGATCGAGTTCCTGATGAATCGCCTGCAGTCTGACCAACAGTTCCTGCCAACGCGGTTCCAGTTCCGCCCGGGTCGCGGCGGAAGCGCCGCGCATGCGCGCGAGCAATTCGTCCTTTTCCTGTTCCAGCGCCGCACGCTCCTGCTGCCGCGCCGCTACCCGCCGCGTCACATGCGCCATCAGACTGTCGAACAAGCCCCACATCACGCGTTCGCGCGCCTCGGCCTCAGTGGGAGCCGGGTCGGCCAAGGTATGGTCGGAAAAATAGACCAGGTGCTGGGACACATCCCGCTTCAGCGTCTCGCCCTGCATTTCCATGCCGAACATCTTCTTTTCCTGGCGGCGCATGCCCATCAGCGCATACACCTCGACAGCGGCGGGAAAGCTCTTGTGGAAATCCCGCATCGCCTGGCTGATGCACATGGCGGCACGCACCTCGTGCAAGGAGGGAAACAGCGCATGCACGAGCGGGTCGCTGGCATAGGACTTCCGGTCCACTACGATGGGGCCGGGCACCTGTGCGGCCAGACTGCGGCAATACGCCAGGGCATGCGCCACCGGCTTGCGGTAACGCGCCGGAAAACCGCCGGCCAGCTTGAGGCGAGGCTCCACCAGATAGACGGCGCGCTCGATGGCGGCTTGCAGGTCCGGCGGGTCCGCCGTCTGGCCGGTATGAAACAAACGCGCGATCAGACCCATGACATGAGGCAATTTCGGCTCCAGAGCAGAATGTCCGGCAAGACGACGGAATCACGGCTTCCACGCTGCGGACGACAAATATCCATGCCGCCGCCTCCGATCGCCGCCGCGAGCGTGCTGCCTTAGACGGGACGGAGGCGCCATTTTAATTCAGACCATCAGATTTTTAGCTAGGGCGCCCCGAATAGACGTTACGCGAGTCGATGGAGCCGTTCGCTTCGCTGTAAAGATAAATAATACAAATTATGTTTTTCTCTTATCTCTTAATAGAATTCACGCGTCCGCTCAGCGTCCCTGTCGAGGTTTCGCCATGCCCTTTGTCCGCTTGCTGCTGCTCTGCCTGCTGCCCACGCTGGCCTGCGGGCATGAACTCTGGATCGAACGCAGCGGCCCGTTGCACAGCCTGGCCTACGGCCACGATGGCGCCGGACATAATGGCGTAAAGCGGCTGGAATACAGACCGGACAGCCTCAAACAGGCGCTTTGCTACAACACCTCCGGCCAGCCGCAGTCGGCGCAACGCGGGCAGGGTTATCCGGTTACGCTGACCGGCGACTGCGCTACAAGCTGGTTTCTGCTGTCCAGCGGCTACTGGAGCAAAACGCCCTATGGCAGCACGAATCTGCCGAAAACCGAGGCCGGCGCAGTAATCGACAGTTGGCTGTCGCTGGAGGCCGTGAAACGCATCGACCGCTGGGGCGCGGCGCTGGCGCAGCCATTGAGCCAGGAACTGGAACTGGTCTGCGCCGACAACCCGCTGACGCTGAAAAGCGGCGACAAATTGCGCCTGTTCGCCTACTACCAAGGCAAGCCGGCGGCCGGCGTGACGGTGGCATATTTCGGCAAGCCGCGCGGTGTCACCGGTCCGGATGGCGCGCTGAACATCCGCCTGACCCGGCCCGGCTTACAGCGGGTCGAAGCCAGCCTGGAACGGCCGCTCAACGACGGCAAAGCCGACAAGGCGCTGCACACTTCCGCGTTGCAGTTCGAAATCCCATGACAACCCTCCGCCTCCTGCTGAGCGTCCTGCTGTTCCTCATCTGGCCCGCGGCTGCGCATGATCTGCAATACACGGTCGTCGGCGGCCAGGCGGTGGTCGTCAAGCTGTTCTACGCCGACAACTCGCCGTTCAGCTTCGAAGGCTACGAAATCTACCGCGCCGGCGAGAAACTGCCCTACCAGGTCGGTCGTACCGACAGCCAGGGCCGCATCGCCTTTCTGCCGGATCGCGCCGCGAGCTGGCAGGTCAAGGCGATCTCTGCGGACGGGCATGGCCTCGACTTCAAACTCAGCACCGATGCCGCCGCCGCGCTGTCCGGCTCAGAGAAACCCGCTTTCGAACGCTACAGCCGGCTGGTCGTGGGCGTAGCGATCATTCTGGGTTTGTTCGGATTTGTCAGCCTGTATCTGAAACGGAAGCGGGCCGCATGAACCCCGCCTTGGCGGTAGCACTCGCCCTGCTGATGTTCAGCACGTCGACTTTCGCCCACCACGGCGTCGCTTCGTTGGGCGCGGCCGCGTTGGACGCGCCCGGCGCGCCGGTGGAGACGTCGAGTTCCGCCACGCTGCCGGCGGGACGCTGGCTGGCTTTTCTCAAGATCGACCATGCCGAATCGAAGACCGGCCTGGTCGCGCCGCCGGAAAGCGACAGCAACCAATACTGGATGCTGGGGCTGGGTTACGGCTTCAAACCGTGGCTCAGCGGCTATGTCTTGCAGCCCTACAACATCAAAAAGGACACCGCGGGCGGGCTCGACTCCAGGGGGTGGGCGGACGCGTCGCTGGTCGGCGTGCTCGGCTTCAAGTACGACCAGGGGTTCCTGCTGGCGCCGGGCAACGAAAGCCTGGACGACCTGATGGATTGGCATTTCACGCTGTACGGCGGCGCGTCGCTGCCCAGCGGCGACGCCAACCACCGGCTCGCAGACGGCACGATCGACCCGGGCAAGTCGCTCGGCTTCGGCAAAGCCAGCTTCACGCTCGGCGCCACCGCAAGCCGGCAGTTTTCCGACAAGGCCACGGCCACCTTCGAGGTCGGCCGGATGCGCTTCCAGAACCATGACTACGCCGCCGACGCCGACTTCCCGGCCGGCGGACGCCGCATGCAATTCGGCGCTGAAAGCCGCGTCAACGCCGCCCTGTCCTATCGCCTGCTGACCGTTCCGGAACGCCGTTTTCGCCTCGACGGCAACCTTGAAGCCAACTATCTGGCCCTCGGCCGCGACATCAGCCAGGCCGGCGCTGAACCGGCCAGCGGCGGCAAGATGCTGTATGCCGTCGCCGGCGTGCGCCTGTACCAGGACAAGTTGAGCCTCGGCCTGGCGCTGAAGAAGCCGGTCTGGACCCGGCTCAACGAGGAGAGCCAACAGCAAGGCTCTGAAGGCAAGGAAAAATTCCGCCTCATCGCCACTTTTTCGGCCTTGTTCTGAGTATGCATATCCCCGACGGCTTCCTTTCCCCGCAGACCTATCTGCCGGCCTACGCGGCGGCGGCCGGACTTTGGGCCTATGCGGCGCGGCGCGTGCAGCGCGATCTGGACGCCGATACCTTGCCGTTTCTGGCCGCCTGCACGGCGCTGTCCTTCGTGCTGATGATGATCGCGCTGCCCCTGCCCGGCGGCGCCACCGCGCATGCCGCCGGGGTCGGCCTGCTGGCGATCAGCTTCGGCGGCTGGATGGGGTTTCTCGCCGTCTCGCTGGTGCTGGCCATGCAGGCGTTGCTGTTCGGCGGCGGCGGCGTCACCGCCCTGCCGATCAATGCCTTGGCCCTGGGCGGCGCGGGGAGTTTCGCGGCGCTGGCGGCGTGGAAACTGCTCGGCCGCCGCCACGAAGGCGTCGCGTTGTTCCTCGCCGGCTGGTTGTCCATCGTGCTGCCGGCGCTGCTGCTGGCGCTGGCGCTGGGCATCCAGCCGCTGATTGCGCACGACGCGCAGGGCGCGCCGTTGTTCTTCCCGTTCGGGCTCCACATCACGCTGCCCGCCGTGGTGCTGCCGCATCTGCTGGTCGGACTGGCGGAGGGCGCGCTGACGGTGCTGGGCTACCGCTATCTCACCCGGCTGCGGGCCAGGACAGCGCAATGACGCGGGAGCGCGCCTACCTGCTGCTGTATCTCGCCGCGATCGTCGCGGCCAGCCTGATCCACTCGCCGCTCGCGCTGGCCGGCGGACTTGCGCTGGTGCTGCTGATCGCCGGCCATGCGCAGCCCAACCAAGCCTTCGTGCTGCTGCGCCGCGCCGTGCTCAGCGTGCTGGCGTTCAACAGCGTGGTCAGCCTGAGCTATATCGGCATGCTCTGGCTGCAGGACAGCACGCTCGGGCATGTTTCGCCCTGGTTGACCGTGCTGCGCCTCAACCTGCGCGTAGTGCTGCTGACCAGCCTCACCTTCCTGTTTATTGACCGCGTCAACCTGTTCCGGGCGCTGGATTTTTCCAAAAGCCTGAGCTATGTACTCGCGCTTGCCTACAGCCAGGCCATTAGCTTCCGCCGCGCCCACGACGATTTCCGCCTGGCCCTGGCCAGCCGCTCCGTGCGGCGTCCCAGCCTGCTCGATCGTTACCGCGCCAGCGCCGCGGCGGTGTCCTGGTTCATCGAGAAATCGCTGCATGCCGCCACGCAATCGTCGCAGGCCCTGCGTTCGCGCGGCTTTTTCCATGACTGAATTGCGCTATCGGCTCATCTCGCCCGCGGCGGCCGAAAGCGGGAAGGCCGAGCCGGTGCTGGCGGTCGAGGGGGTCTCGCACCGCTACGGAGAAAAAGTCGTGCTGAGCGACATCAGCTTCGCCATCCGCCCGGGCGAAAAAGTCGTGCTGCTGGGCTGCAACGGCAGCGGCAAATCGACGTTGCTGAAAATCCTCAACGGCCTGATCGCCCCGACGAATGGCCGCTTTCTGTATCAGCAAGAGGCCATCACGCCGATCGGCATGAAAGCGCCGGCATTGCATCGCCGCTTCCGCAGCGAAGTCGCCTTGCTGTTCCAGAACCCGGACGCCATGCTGTTCAACCCGACGGTGTTTGACGAGATCGCGTTCGGCCCGCGCCAAATGGGCTTGGCGGAGGTGGACGCCCGGGTACGACACTGGGCGGCGCAGGTCGGCGTCGGCGCGCATCTGAAGCGGCCGCCTTTCTCGCTATCCGGCGGCGAGAAGCAGAAAGTCTGCCTGGCCGCGCTGCTCGCGCTGGAACCGAAAGTGTTGCTGCTGGATGAACCGACCGCCGCGCTGGACCCCCGCTCTACGGGCTGGCTGGTGGACTTTTTGAGCGGACTTCAGATCACCACGCTGACCACCACCCACAACCTCAGCCTGGCGCCGGAACTGGGCAGCCGCGCGCTGGTGCTGGGCGAAGACCACAGCCTGATTCACGACGGTCCGATCCAGCCGTTGCTGGCCGATATGGAGCGCCTTGCCGCCGCCAATCTGGTGCACACCCACCGCCACCGCCACGGCAACATCGAACATCGGCATACGCACGTGCATGACTGGCAATAAGCGGCGCCCCATAAAACGGCGCCATAACAGGCCATCAGCACCTGGCGAAGACTGCCGCCGGATCACTCGAAAAATTGCGTGAACTCGGCAGCCGGCACCGCTTTGCTGTAGAGAAACCCTTGGTAGGCATGACAGCCAAGCTTGGCGAGGAAATCCAGTTGCGCGTCGGTTTCCACGCCTTCGGCCATGACTTTCAGATTCAGACCGTGCGCCATGCCGATGATCGCGCTGGCGATTTCCATGTCGCTGCTATCGTGCGGAATGTCGCGCACGAAACTCTGATCGATCTTCACTTCGTTGATGGGGAAGCGTTTCAGGTAGGCGAGTGACGAATAGCCGGTGCCGAAATCATCGATGGACAGGCTCACGCCCAGCGCTTTGATGGCCTGCATCAGTTCGAGCGCATGCTCGCCCTGGCCCATGATCATGCTCTCGGTGAGCTCCAGTTTGAGGTGGCTGGGGGGGAGTCCGGTTTGCGCCAGAATGGCGGCGATCCGTTGCACCACATCGCGCTGCTGCAGTTGCCGCACGGACAGATTGACCGCCATGACCAGGGGTGCAAAGCCGGCGTCCAGCCAGATGCGCGCCTGGCTGCAGGCGGTCAGCAGCACCCATTCGCCGAGCGGAACGATGAGGCCGGTTTCTTCCGCCAGCGGAATGAAACGGGCGGGCGAGATCAGCCCTTCCTCGGGCGAGTTCCAGCGCAGCAAGGCCTCGCAGCCGATCAACGCACCCGTTTTCATGTCCCGCTGCGGCTGGTAATGCAGCACAAACTCGCCATGGGCCAGGCCGCGCCGCATGCGGGCCTCCAGATCGAGCCGTTCGTGGGCGGCTAGGGTCAGCGCCGGCGTGTAGAAGCTGTAGGTATTGCGCCCGGACTCCTTGGCCTGATACATGGCCACGTCGGCGTGCTGGATCAGTTCGGTGACGCTGCGGCCATCGTCCGGGTAGAGGCTGATGCCGACGCTGGCGCCGACATACACCTCATAGCCGCTGGGCAGCGTGAACGGCTGCTCGAGCAGATCGATCAGGGACTGTGCGACGCCGGCGGCGAAATCCGAACGTTCGATGTCTTCCAGCAGCAGCAAAAACTCGTCGCCGCCGAGACGGCCGAGGGTATCGTCCTCGCGCAGCCGTTCGCGCAGGCGCTGGGCCAGGGCTTGCAGCAGCTCATCGCCGACCGGGTGGCCCAGGCTGTCGTTGACGTTCTTGAACCGATCGAGGTCGATGTACAGCACGGCGACCTGCCGCCGGTAGCGTTCGGCGCGCTCCAGTGCGTGCTCCAGGCGCGACTGCAACAACAGCCGATTGGGCAGACTGGTCAACGGATCGTGATGCGCCAGATGGTCGAGTTGCGCTTCCGATTGCTTGATCTGGCTGATATCGGTCATCACGCCGACGTAGTTCGTCGGCAAGCCCTCGCTGTCATACACCGTGCTGATCGCCAGCCACTGCGGAAACACTTCGCCGTTCTTGCGCCGGTTCCAGATTTCGCCTTGCCAATGGCCCGTTTCCTGCAGGCTGGCCCACATTACTTGATAGAAATCCTCACCCTGGCGACCGGACTTGAGCAGGCTGGGATTGGCGCCGAGCACTTCGGCTTCCAGATAGCCGGTGATCTCGCTGTAGGCGCGGTTGACGCCGAGGATGCGCGGCGTCAGATCGGTGATCACCACGCCCTCGCGCGTACTCTCAAACACCGCGGCCGCCTGGCGCTGCGTCATATCGGCGCGCACGCGCTGTACGGCCAGACCCGCAATGCGGGCGAACTCGCCGATCAGGTCGAGTTCGCCTTGGGTCGGACTGCGCGGCTGCGCATAGTAGATGCCGAACGTGCCCAGCACCTCGCCTTCTGCGTCCTTGAACGGTATCGACCAGCAGGCGCCCAGATGGGCCTGCTCAGCCAGTTTGTTGTACTGCACCCAGTACGGATGCGTGCGAATGTCTTCGACGATCACGGCTTCGCCCAAGGCGGCCGAGGTGCCGCAAGAACCGTTGCCGAGCAAGGGCTGCAAGCCATCCACCGCCTCGTTGTAGAACGCCGGCAGGCTCGGCGCGGCGCCGGTGTAGAGCCGGCCGTCGCGGGCGCTGCGCACCAGGATGGAAACCCGCATGTCGGCATGGATGCCTTCGAGCCGGCTGGCGATGACTTCGAGTATGGCCGCCAAGGGCAAATTGCCCACCAAGCCATCCAGCACTGCAATGCGCGTGTCGCGCAACTGTTCGGCCTGGCGAGTCTCGGTGATGTCGTGCCAGATGCCGATCGCCTCGCCGGCAGGTGCGCCGGCTGGGTTCGCCAGGCGCAGCTCGTCGCGTATCCAGCGGATCTGACCGCTGCTGTCGAAGAAACGATAGTCATGCACCACCTGAGCGTTTGCGCTCAACGCCGAAATTCTGGCCAGCGCGGCGGCGCGGTCTTCCGGATGCACATGGCTGAACCACCAGTCGGGCTCCAGCACCTGCGCTTCGCTATAGCCCAACAGCCGTTCGACATTGGCGCTGACCCAGTTCGGCACAGCGCCTTCCGGCGTCAGGCGAAGGCTATAGAGCACCACCGGGCTGGCGGCGAGCACGTGCTCCAGCCGCCGCGAGATTTCGCGAAAATAGCCGCGTTCGCGGGTCAGCTCCCGCTGCCGCCAGACCTTTTCCAAGGTCGACGGCAGCTCATGCAGATAGCCGGAATGTTTGGCGATATAGTCGTCGACGCCGAGATGGATCGCCTGCGCGGCGACTTGCTCGCTGCCCTGGCCGGACACGATGACGATGGCGATATCGAGGCCGCGCTCGCTGCGCAGGGTCTTCACCACTTCCAGCGCATCGATGCCGGGCAAACGGTAATCCAGCAGCACGACATCGTACTGCGCTGGTGTCGCGACACTCATCGGCAGCAGCCGCAACGCCTCATCGGCATTGGCGACCACGGTGAGCCGGATATGCGGCGCGTGGCGCGCCAGATGGCGCCGCGTCAGGTCGATATCCGCCATATCGTGTTCGGCATACAACACGCGTATGGAATGCGAGCGTCGATTGCTCGCCTCATCAAAGCGGCTGCAGGCGTCGCGCAAGGTCGCCGGCAGCCGCTCCATGACCGCGGGTCCTTTCGATAGATAATCGTCGGCGCCGCCCTGCAAGGCGGCCACGGCCGCGGCCTGATCGCCGGAGCCGGTCAGCATGACGACCGCCATCGGCAATTGCAGCTCGCGGATATAAGCCAGTAATTCCAGGCCGGAACCATCCGGCAACTTCAGGTCGATCAGCGCCAAATCGAACAGTCCCGGCTTTTGCAGGCTCTGCATGGCCTGAGCCAAGGTCGGCACCTGTACGAGCTGAATCTCCGGCGCCAGTATCGCCAAGCTGCGGCGTGTCAGATCGGCATCAAACGGATTGTCTTCAACGTGGAGAACGCGCATGGGTTTATCTTGACCGTTAGTTAAGCAACACCGATCCACCTCGACCTGCGCCGCCACCTTATCGTTTTTTCAGTCAAGGCGAGCGGCGATTTTTTTAGTTCTTTGCAGCCATTCTAAGGGTAACTAGCCAAGCCTGTCCCAGACTCAAGCCGCCATCGTTGGGCGGCGCGTGTTGCGCTGCCAGCACGGTGATGCCGGCGGCGGCGAGCCGGCGCGCCAAGTCGCGCGTAAGGATGTGATTGAGAAAACATCCGCCGCCCAGCGCCACCGTGTTCAGGCCTTGCGCTCGCGCGATACGTTGCGCCCAGTCGGCCAGCGCCTGGGCGGCGGTGGCATGAAACAGGGCGGCGCCGTACGACGCATCGGCCGTGTCGGCGAGGCGAGCCAGCAAAGGCAGCAAGTCGAGACGGCCATCGGGCAGCAAGCGATATCCCTCGGGCATGGGCGCAACCTCGCCGTACGCCTCGGCCAGACCTTCCAGCCGCATCGCGGCCTGCCCCTCGTAGGCCATGACGTCACGCGCATGGAGCAAGCCCGCCGCCGCATCGAAACAGCGGCCGAGGCTGCTGCTGAGGGGGCAGTTAAGGCCGCGCTCAAGCAGATGCACAAGCTGCTGTGCGGCGGGTTGGTCCGGAAAACGCGCCGCGATTTCATCGCCGCGCCCCATTTGAAACAGCGCCGCCGCCGCCATGCGCCAGGGTTCCTTCGCAGCCTTGTCGCCGCCCGGCAGCGCGAGCGGCGCGAGATGGCCGAGACGGGTAAAGCGGCAACCGTCCAGGCGCAGCAATTCGCCGCCCCAGGCCGTGCCGTCGCTGCCCAACCCGACGCCATCGAGCGCCAACCCGAGGACAGGATCGGTGATGCCATGCTCCGCCGCCACCGCGGCGACATGGGCATGGTGATGCTGCACGGCGATGGCCGGCACGCCCCAGCGCGCCGCCAATTCGGCGGCATGACGGCTGCTGAAAAAGTCCGGATGCAGATCGTGTGCGACGGCTTCGGGCCGGACTTGCAAAATGTCGACCAGATGCTCGACCACTTCGATCAACATGGCGCAGGTCGCCGGGTTATCCAGGCCGCCGATATGTTGCGAGACGAAGGCCTCATCGCCGCGCGTCACGCAAACCGTGTTCTTAAGATAGCCGCCCAATGCCAGCACCGATGCAGCGGCCCGCGACCGGCCGACCGGTAGACGAATGGCACGCGGCGTGTAGCCGCGAGCGCGGCGAATGAACTGCGGCAGGCCGGATTCGGTCATGCGCACGACGCTGTCGTCGCAACGCACAACGATACTGCGGTCGTGCATCAGCACCGCATCGGCGATGCCGGCCAGACGCTCGACCGCCTCTACGTTGTCGATCACCAGCGGTTCGCCGCCGGGATTGGCGCTGGTCATCACCAACAGCAGATCGTGCGGCGGCTGCATCCACTGCGTGCCGCGTGGCTGCCCGGCGACCTGGTGAAACAGCAACCAATGCAGCGGCGTGTAGGGCAGCATGGCGCCGAGCCAGGCCAGGCCGGGGGCGAGGTGCGGAAACAACGCATCGAAACCCGCCTTCTTGCGCAACAGCACGATGGGCCGCTCAGGCGAGGCCAGCAGATCGTGTTCCGCTGCGCTCATCTCCACCCAGGCCGCGAGAGAAGCCGGATTGGCGGCCATGACGGCGAAGGGCTTCTCGTCGCGATTCTTGCGCGCTCGCAGCCGTTGCACGGCATCGGCATTGCGCGCATCGCAGGCCAGGTGAAACCCGCCCAGGCCTTTGAGCGCGACGATCTGGCCGGCCAGGAGGCGGTTGCATACGTCGGCGATCGCATCCGCCTCCCCCGCCTCCGAAGAGGGGAAGGCGGCGCTGGGTTGCAGCGACAGGCGCGGCCCGCACAGCGGACACGCCGTCGGTTCGGCATGAAAACGCCGATCGGCCGGATCGCGATACTCACGCTCGCACGCCGGACATAATGGAAACGCCGCCATGCTGGTCTGAGCGCGGTCGTAAGGCAGCTTGCGGGTCAGCGTGTAACGCGGGCCGCAGTGGGTGCAGTTGATGAAGGCATAACGCCAGCGCCGGTCGGCGGGGTCGAACATCTCCGCCAGACAGTCGGGGCATACCGCCGTATCGTGGCCGATCATCGTGGCGGCCAGGCCGGCGCCGCTCTCGGCGATGTTGAAGTCGGGAAAAGCTGCAGTCGTCGGGGTATCGACCCAGCTCAGTTCCTTTATCCGGGCGAGCGGCGGAATCTCCTGCGGCAGGCGACGGGTGAAATCGTCGAGTTGCTCCGGATGACCGATCGCCAGCACCTCCACGCCGACGGCATCGTTGCGCACCCAGCCAGTGAGCTTCAGTTCATGTGCGAGATGCCAGACATACGGCCGAAAACCGACACCCTGGACGATGCCGGTAATTCGTATACGTCGTTGCCAGGCGCTACCGCTGCTCGCCATGTCAGCTCGCCATCGCCAATGACGGCGCACCATGCCGGCGCGAGCGGACGCAATTGCGCATTGCGATTCGGGTTTCGGCTGCTCCGCCGGAGGTAAACATCGTCTGACTCCTCGAAAAGAGCTGCGCGTAGAAAAATAATCCGGGTATGACCAGAACGATCGCCTGAATCAGCCGGATGCAATGCATTGTGCCGCTCGCTAACGCGCCGCAACAGTGTGCCGCCGGCGCCGCGATTTGTCTCGCAGCCGGCGTATGCGAAATAACCCTTAGGGCCATATCGATACACGCTTAACAGCAATTCGGGTCAACAAGTGGGGTTATGTTGACGCCCACCCCTGATGCCGGATAGTTTGAAGGTCTTGGGCGCTGTGACGCCATCTTAACAAGGCTGTCAAAATGAATCGTTCGCCCTTCATCACTCGCTTTTCCCTTATTGCCTCGCTTTCTCTGCTCAGTATTGGCGCCGCCTGGAGCGCGCCGGAGTCGGCAAAATCGTTGCGTTCAAGCACTTCCGAACTCGCGCAAGCAAAATCCAAAGCACCGGCCAAAGCCAAGTCAAGAAAATCCAAAGCCAGCAAAGCCAAGGCGCACAAAATGGCCAAGCAAGCTGCGCCGAAGACGACGGCCAGCAGTAACGTCAAGGAATTCGTCCCGGCCGCGAAAAGCGCCATGGTGGTGACCAATCCCTACTTTGCCAATCAGCTGGTAGCGACTCTGCCCAAAGCCAATCCCTACCTGGCCAACCCGGGCATCACTGTAGCGGCCGTCAGCGCTGCGGTGGTCGCTCCAGCGGCAGCGCTGACGGCCGGCCCGGCTTTTGCCGAGCCGGCTTCGATCGTGGCCGCCGCCGCGCCCGGCATTGCACAGCCTATCGCGCCGGCAGCACCGGTAGCCGTTCGGCCGCCTGCCGCCGCGGCAAGCAGCGCCAACGTACCTGCATATCAACCCTGGAACCGGGCGGCTGGCGCAAGCAATCCGTATCTTGCTTACCAACAACCCTTTATCCCGGCGGACCCCGCCAAGCTCTTCGGGCAGTTCGGTGACGGCCTGAAAGTTGCTTTTAACGCGTTGCCGCAATTCGGCAATCCTGCCGCCGCCACGACGGCCAACGTGGGCACAAACCCGCTCGGCGGCGGCTCGAATCCCTTGGGTGACTTGTTCGCCAGTCTGAAGATGCGGCTGCCATTGACCGGCGATTCCACAATTTTGCCGACTATCAAGAAGGTCTACCCGACCGGCGAGAAACCTTTGGTCGTGATCAACTTCAAGTGCCCGACCGAACTGATCGGCGTCACCCCGCCGCCGATCATGTTGCTGCGCGAAGCGTTGGATTTCGGCTTCGACGGCCTCAACAAAACCAACTTGCTCTCGTTCAATCTGCAGCAGGTTTGCTCCTGACCCGGAACGGATGCCACCCGCGTTCAGCTGAACGCGGGCGTTCGTCGGGCCGACTTCAGGCCGCGACCGGCTTCACCAGCGCCGCGGCGGCTTTCGCCCGCTGCCGCGCCTGGTCGGTGTCGACGCCTTCCGCCAACGCCACGCCCATGCGCCGATTCGTGTAGGCCATCGGTTTGCCGAACAGTCGCAGATCGGTCCCTGGTATCTGCAAAGCCGCATCAACCCCTTCGAAACGCACCCCAGCCGCATCGACGCCGCCGTAAATCACTGCCGAAGCGCCCGGCGTCTGCAGCGAAACGTCCACTGGCAAACCCAGGATGGCGCGGGCATGCAGTTCAAATTCGCTCTGCTTCTGGCTGATCATGGTCACCATACCGGTGTCGTGCGGCCGCGGGCTGACCTCGGAAAACCAGACCTCTTCGCCTTTGACGAAAAGCTCGACGCCAAACAAACCGACGCCGCCCAGATTGTCAGTCACCGCCTGCGCAATTTCCTGGGCGCGTCGCAACGCACCCGGCCGCATCGCTTGCGGTTGCCAGCTCTCGACATAGTCGCCATTGACCTGGAGATGGCCGATCGGCGCGCAAAAATGCGTGCCGACGTTGCCGTCAGCGCCGCGGGCACGCACCGTCAGCAAAGTGATCTCGTAGTCAAAATCGACGAAGCCTTCGACGATCACGCGTCCTTTGTTGACGCGGCCGCCGGCATTGGCGTAATCCCACGCCGTGCCCAGGTCGTCCGGCCCCTCGACCCGGCTCTGTCCCTTGCCGGAGGACGACATCACCGGCTTGATCAGGCACGGAAAGCCGATACCGTCCTTGCCCGACACTGCCGCACGCAAACTCTGCAACGAATCGGCGAAGGCATAGCGCGAAGTCGGCAACTTCAAGTCTTCCGCGGCCAGGCGACGGATACCCTCCCGGTTCATGGTCAGATTGGCGGCGCGGGCGTTGGGAATTACCTGGCAGAGACCGGCCTGTTCCAGTTTAAGCAAGGTTTCCGTGGCGATGGCTTCGATTTCCGGCACGACTATCGCGGGCTTTTCAGAATCGATCAGGCGGGCGAGTACATTGCCATCGGTCATGTCGATGGTTTGTGAACGATGTGCGACTTGATGGCCGGGCGCGCCGTCGTAACGGTCCACCGCGATCACCTCCACGCCAAAACGCTGCAACGCGATGATGACTTCCTTGCCCAATTCACCTGCGCCCAACAACATCACCCGGGTGGCGGAGGGAGAAAGCGGCGTACCGATATGCATGACGGGGTTATCCTTGGAGACTCGTAGTTGCCCAAAGCTTAACGTATGAGGCCACCCATGCGCACTGCACTCTTTGCACCGGTTCTTGCCTTTCTTGTCGCATTCTCCAGCCAGGCAGCCGACTGGCTTTACCTGACCGTACCGGGCGACACCCTCAGCGGCATCGGCCAGACTTATCTGCGCAACCCGAAGGATTGGCCCAAGGTGCAATCCGTCAATGGCGTGCCGATCCCGAAACACCTGCCTGCCAACAGCCGGCTGAAGATTCCAGTCGAACTGCTCAAGGTCACGCCGGCGCCGGTCAGCGTCATTGCAGTAAAGGGCAATGTGCGTTTCAAACGCGCCGACGGGCCTTATGAACAGATCAAAGCCGGTGAGGTGCTGAATGGCGGCGAGACCGTGCTGACCAGTTTTGCGGCCAGCGTCAGCTACCGCTTTGCCGACAACACCCGGCTGACCCAGCAAGCCTCCAGCAAGCTGAGCTTCGGCCGCCTGGCCAGCTATGGCAAAACCGGCATGGTCTCGACCGAAATTTCGCTTGATAGCGGCCGCCTCGAAGCCAGCGCCGCCAAGCAGCTCGCCCCGGCCGGCGGCTTCCGGGTGCGCACGCCCGTGGCAGTGGCGGGGTTGCGCGGCACCGGCTTTCGTCTGAACGTCGATGAAGACGGCAAAACCCTGCGCAATGAAGTCACCGAGGGAGCGGTCGCCGTCTCGGCGCAAGGCGTGGAAGTGCAGGTTGACGCCGGCTTCGGCACGTACGCGGAACAGGGCAAAGCGCCCGCCGCTCCGGTCAAGCTGCTGGCCAAACCCGATCTTTCCGGCCTGCCGGACAACATCCTGCGCCTGCCGCCAAGCCTGAACTGGCCGGCCGACAGCGCCGCCCGCGCCTGGCGCGCGCAGTTATCCGACGATGCCGACTTCCACACCGTGCTGTACGACGATGTGTTCAATCGTCCCGGCGCGCAATGGCCGGACGACCTGCCGGACGGCCAATATTTCCTGCGCGTGCGCGCCATCGACAGCCTCGGCCTGGAAGGCTTAGACGCCCAGCATGCCTTTACGCTCAACGCCCGCCCGATTCCGCCGACCCCGCTCAAGCCGGCTTTGGGTGAGCGCCTCGCGCTGCCGGATGTCGAGCTGGCCTGGAATGCAGCCGCGGGCGCCCAGGGCTATAGGCTGCAACTGGCGCCGACGCCGGAGTTCGGCCAGGGCTTGATCGAACGTACATTGCCGCCGGTCGAAACAACCCGGGAAACCCTGTCGGCAGGCGACTGGCACTGGCGTATCGCCAGCCTGGATTCGCAAGGCCGGCCGCGCGCGTTCAGTCCGCATCGCGCCTTTCGTGTGCAGCCGCCGCCAGCTATCCCGACCTTGTTGCCGCAGGCCGACGCCGCGCGCATGGACCATGCCGATACCAGCCTGAACTGGCAGCCATCGGAAGGCGCACTGGCCTATCGGGTGCAGGTGGCGGCCCTGCCGGATTTCGCTCAGCCGGTCATCGACCAACGCGTGGCCGATACCCGCTTGGCCGTGCGTACGCCGGCGCCCGGCGACTGGCACTGGCGCGTCGCCGCGCTCGGCGTCGACGACAGCACGCAAGGCTACTCGCCCAGCGCCCGCTGGCATTACCAGCCGCCGCCGGCCATCCCGACCTTGTTGCCGCAAGCCGACGCCGCGCGCATGGCCCATGCCGACACCAGCCTGAACTGGCAGCCATCGGAAGGCGCGCTGGCCTATCACGTTCAGGTGGCGGCCCTGCCGGATTTCGCCCGGCCGCTCATCGACCAACGCGTAACCGATACCCCGCTGGCCGTGCGGGCGCCGGCGCCCGGCGTCTGGCATTGGCGCGTCGCCGCGCTCGGTGTCGATGACATCACGCAGGGCTACTCGCCCAGCGCCCGCTGGCATTACCAGCCGCCGCCGGCGCCGCCGGAGAGCCTGCAGGTCCGCGAAGAAGGCGGCCTGCTGGTCGCCAGTTGGCAAGGTGCGTCCGCCGCCTACCGCCTCGAACTGAGCAGCGACGATGCCTTCCGCCAGCTGATTTCAAGCCACATCGTGCAGCACACGGAAGCGCGCTTGCTCAAACCCGCCCCAGGCCAATATTGGCTGCGCGTGATTGCGCTGGATGGCGACAAGTTCGATAGCGCGCCCAGCGCGGCAGCCAGCGTCGTCATTCAGCATTACAAACCCTGGTGGCTGTTGCCGCTGCTGTTCTTCCTGCCCTAAACCGCGGCTCTAAACCCCTGCCCCCGGCGCCAGCGCCGGGAAGCGGTTCTGCTCTCTCAAGTCAATCGCCGGGCCGTCCCAAGATTGACTTGACCCCCGCGGGGGGCGGCTCGGGGTTTTTCGAGCCGGGGGCACAACTCTCAAGTCAATCGCCGGGCCGTCCCAAGATTGACTTGCCCCCGCGGGGGGCGGCTCGGGGTTTTTCGAGCCGGGGGCACAACTAGCCCACCCACTTGCGCGCGTTCCTGAACACGCGCAACCAGGGGCCGTCTTCGCGCCATTCGGCCGGCTTCCAGGAATGCTGCACGGCGCGGATGACCCGTTCCGGGTGCGGCATCATGATCGTGAAGCGGCCATCCGGCGTAGTCAAACCGGTGATGCCCTTGGGCGAGCCGTTCGGATTCAGCGGATAGGTTTCGGTCTTGCGGCCGCGATTGTCGACATAGCGCAAGCAGACCTCGGCCGCCTTGCGTTGCGCCTTGCCGGTGAACACCGCCCGGCCCTCGCCGTGCGAAACGACGATGGGCATGCGGCTGCCGGCCATGCCGTCGAACAGGATGGACGGCGTTTGCGGCACTTCCACCATAACGAAACGGGCTTCAAACTGTTCCGACAGGTTGCGCTCGAAGCGCGGCCAGTTTTCCGCACCGGGAATGATGCCGGACAGCCGGCTCATCATCTGGCAGCCGTTGCAGACGCCCAGTGCAAAGCTATCGGCGCGCTGAAAGAAAGCCCGGAACTCATCGCTGGCGCGGGCGTTATGCAGAATCGAGGCCGCCCAGCCGCCGCCCGCGCCGAGCACGTCGCCGTAGCTGAAGCCGCCGCAGGCGGCGAGCCCCTTGAAGTCTTTCAGCGTGACGCGGCCGGCCAGGATGTCGCTCATGTGCACATCCACCGGGGTAAAGCCGGCGCGGGCGAACGCGGCGGCCATTTCCACCTCGCCGTTGACGCCCTGTTCGCGCAGGATCGCGATCTTGGGTTGCGCACGCTTTTTCCTGACATAGGGCGCGGCGACATCCTCGTTCAGGTCGAAACTGAGCTTGGCGTGCAGGCCGGGATCCTTCTTCGCCGTCAGGCCGACGAACTCTTGCTGAGCGCACGCCGGGTTGTCGCGCAGAGACTGCATGCGATAGCTGGTTTCCGACCAGGCCGCGAGCAGATCGGCGCGCTTCTCGTCGAACACCGGCACGCCTTCGCGCAGGATGCGCACGCGGTCCTTCCGATTGGTGCTGCCGATGATATAGAACTCATCGCGCAAGCCGGCCTCGATACAGGCCGCCATCACCGCCCGGGTGTCGGCCCGCCTGACCTGAATCACGGCGCCGAGCTCCTCGTTGAACAGAATGCCGAACAGGCGGCTGGTGTAGGGTTCGCGCGGATCGGGCGCCGCCTCCACGTCCAGCATGATGTCGTCATGCAAACGGTGGTAACGCAGCTCATCGACATCCAGATCGACGCCGCAATGCCCGGCGAAAGCCATTTCGCAGATCGTCGCGAACAGGCCGCCATCGGCGCGATCATGGTAGGCGAGCAGCTTGCCTTCCCGGTTGAGTTGCTGGATCAGTGCAAAGAAGGCTTTCATCCGCTCGGGGTCGTCGAGATCGGGGCAGGTATCGCCCAGCTCGCCATAAACCTGGCCCAGGATGCTGCCGCCGAGCCGATTACGGCCGCGGCCCAGATCGAGCAGAATCAAATCGGTTTCCTGTTCGCCGTGCTGCAGTTGCGGCGTCAGCGTACGGCTGGCATCCGGACTGGGGGCAAAGGCGGTGATGATCAACGACAGCGGCGAAACCACCGATTTCTTCTCTTCGCCGTCTTGCCATGCCGTACGCATCGACATGGAATCCTTGCCCACCGGGATGCTGATGCCCAGTTGCGGACACAATTCCTTGCCGATGGCCTGTACGGTATCGAACAGCGCAGCATCTTCGCCCGGGTGACCGGCAGCAGCCATCCAGTTGGCGGAAAGGCGAATGTCGCCGATCTGGTTGACCGCCGCGGCGGCCAGATTGGTGATGGCTTCGCCGACGGCCATGCGGCCGGAAGCCGCCGGGTCGATCAGCGCAATCGGGCTGCGCTCGCCGAGCGCGAAGGCTTCGCCGAGCAGACTGTCATACCCCATCGTGGTCACCGCCACATCGGCCACCGGGATTTGCCAGGGGCCGACGAACTGGTCGCGTGCGGTGTAGCCGCCGACGGTGCGGTCGCCGATGGTGATCAGGAAGCTCTTGTTGGCGACAGCTGGATGCCGCAACACGCGATAGGCCGCTGCGTCCAGGTCGAGCCCTTCGGCGGTGAACGGCCGCAGCACCGGTTCGACATGTTCGACCTGGCGCGTCATGCGCGGCGGCTTGCCGAGCAAGACGTCCATTTCCATATCGACCGGCTTGTTCTTGAAATGGCGGTCGGTCACCGTCAACTGGCCGGCCTTGGTCGCCTTGCCGACCACGGCGAACGGGCAGCGCTCGCGTTCGCAGAGCGCGCGGAACAGCTCCAGGCTGGCCGGCGCGATGGCCAGCACGTAACGTTCCTGCGCTTCGTTGCACCAGATTTCGCGCGGCGACATGCCCGGCTCCAGGCTGAGCACGTCGCGCAATTCGAACTTGGCGCCGAGGCCGGCGCCATGCGCCAGTTCCGGCATGGCATTGGACAGTCCGCCGGCGCCGACGTCATGCACCGAGAGTATCGGGTTGGCCGCCCCCATCTCCCAGCACCGGTCGATGACTTCCTGGGCGCGGCGCTGGATCTCCGGATTGCCGCGCTGCACCGAATCGAAATCCAGCGCTTCCATGTTGGCGCCCGCGCCCATGCTGGACGCCGCACCGCCGCCGAGGCCGATGAGCAAGCCGGGCCCGCCGAGCTGGATCAGCAACGTGCCGGCCTTGAAAGACTGCTTGTGGATATGGCGTTCCTGCACATTGCCGACGCCGCCGGCCAGCATGATCGGCTTGTGATAACCACGCACCTGGCCGTCCGGCGTATGCATTTCGAAGCTGCGGAAATAGCCGGTCAGGTTCGGGCGGCCGAATTCGTTGTTGAACGCGGCCGAACCGATCGGACCGTCGAGCATGATCTGCAACGGTGAAACGATGCGGCCGGGCTTGCCGTAGCCCTTGAGTTTTCCACCCTCCCAAGGCTGTTCGAAGCCGGGTATGCGCAGATTCGACACGGTGAAACCCGCCAAGCCCGCTTTCGGCTTGGAACCCTGGCCGACCGCCCCTTCATCGCGAATCTCGCCGCCGGAACCGGTGGCCGCGCCGGCAAAAGGCGCGATCGCCGTCGGATGGTTGTGCGTCTCCACCTTCATCAGAATGTGGGTGGGTTCGACGTGAAAACGGTAAATGTGGTCCTGGTCGGGATAAAAGCGGCCGATGCGGGCGCCTTCGATCACCGAAGCGTTGTCCGAATACGCCGACAAGGTGCCGTGCGGGCGCATCGCATGGGTATGGCGAATCATCGAAAACAGCGACTCGGGCTGCTTCTTGCCGTCGATCACCCAGTCCGCATTGAAAATCTTGTGCCGGCAGTGCTCGGAATTGGCCTGCGCGAACATCATCAATTCGACATCGGTCGGGTTGCGCTTCACACGCTGGAAATTTTCCGCCAGGTAATCGATTTCATCGGCCGACAACGCCAGGCCCCATTCGGCATTGGCTTTTTCCAGCGCCTTGATTGCAGCCCCGGCGCCGCCCTTGAGCAGATCGACCGAGGCCAACGGCTGCGGCGCGACATGGTGGAACAACTCGGCCGCCAGACGCTCATCCAGCAACACGCTTTCGGTCATGCGGTCATGCAGAAAAGGCAAGGCCGATTGCACGACATCGGCGGCGGCCGGCTTGCCCTTGCGGTCGAATAGTTGCCAGGCGATGCCGTGCTCGATGCGCTGGATCGCTTGCAGGCCGCAATTCGTCAGGATGTCGGTGGCCTTGGACGACCACGGCGAAACCGTGCCCAGACGCGGAGTCACCAGAATCGCCTCGGCTGCCGGCTGGTGTTCCTGCGCCTGCAGCAATTCGAACAGAAAGGCCAGGTCATCGGCGCTGAGCGGGCTGTCCGCGCCGACCTCCAGCTCGGCAAAGTAGCGGTACTCGGCGGTTACGGCCGAAATGCCCAGCGGCGCCAGCTTCTGCAGCAGTTTCTTGATGCGAAATTCAGACAGCGCTGAAGAAGTGAATCCGTTGCCCTTCAGAAACAGGACTTGGAAATTTGAAGATGGACTCGAAGGCGATGTACCCATGGCGCTTCCCCGCAGGGGTTGGGAAAACGCAGGATTTTATCTGAAGGGCGCGGCTTGCGCGGCCGCTCAGCCAAAAGGCGGATCGAGCGGCGTTTTCATGGCCGCGCGCAGTGACGAACTCACGCGCCCGGCCTTGAACGGCTTGATGATGTACCCCATCGCACCAAAGCCAACCGCTTCGCGCACCGTGTCCATGCTGGAATCGCCGGTAATCATCACGACCCGTATCTCGGGATAGCTTGAGCGGATGCTTTTCAACACATCGATGCCGGATATCCCCGGCATGTTCACATCCAGACAGACGATGTCGGGCCGTGCACGCCGGATCACCGTCAGCGCACTGTGTCCATCGTGCGCCTCGCCGGCCACGATAAACCCCTCGTCACGCAACACCGCTTTCAGGACATCACGCATCAACGTGTCATCGTCTACCACCAACACACGCGCTGAGTCTTCATTGGCATTCATCGGGTCAATGGAAATACTGCGAAGCGGCCGATTCTAAAGCGGATACCCGGCATAGGCCCGACTATGAATGGGGATAAATCTACTGTCCTGCCAAACCAGCCTGCGGTTCCTCTGGCGGCGTATTTTCGGGCGTCAATTCATTCAGATAACCCAAGCCGCAAAAATGGGCGACGACTTCCGCCGCGTCATGCCCGCCTTGCAGGGCCTGTGCAAATTCATCCTTCAGCGCGTCACAATCCAGGCTCGTGCAAGCCGCATCCAGATCACATGAAAGCAGCGAAGCGCCGGACAAAGTCGTTGAGGTTTCCATGACAGTCTCCTTTATTTAGTCTGTTATGGATTTATAGGCCATTGATTCACAATAGAAACCATGCAGACCATCACACAAACCAGCCTGCCCGCCAGGCTCGCGGCGCGGGCAAGCGACAGCCATAAAGGCGATTACGGATCGGTGGGCGTGCTGGGCGGTGCGCCGGGCATGGCCGGGGCGGCATTGTTGGCCGGGCGCGCGGCGCTGCATTGCGGCGCCGGGCGGGTCTATGTCGGTGCAATCGATGCGCGTCTCGCGGTTGATCCGGTCTGCCCGGAGCTGATGATCGTATCGGCGGAAGAGTTGCCCGCCCTCCCCGCGCCGGCCTGTCTGGTGGTCGGGCCTGGCATGGGCGGATCGAGCCAGGCGCGCCGCATCCTCGCCGCCGCCTTGCAGACCGAACACGCCCTGCTGCTGGATGCCGATGCGTTGAATCTGCTCGCCCGTGATGGCGAATTGCTGGCGGCGCTGGCGGCGCGCCGCGCCGCCACGCTGCTGACGCCGCATCCGGGCGAGGCGGCGCGGCTGCTCGGACAGGATGCGCACGCCATCCAGGCCGATCGCGTAGCCGCCATCCGCCGCCTGGTTGAATTGACCGGCGCCTGCGTCGTGCTGAAAGGCCATGCCACGCTGGTGCAGCAACCCGGCCAGGCCCTCTGGCGCAACAACAGCGGCAATCCCGCCATGGCCGCGCCGGGCATGGGCGATGTGTTGGCCGGCATGATCGCCGCCCTGGTCGCGCAGGGTTTGTCGGCCGAACAGGCCGCCGTGCTCGGCGTCTGGCTGCATGGACAGGCGGGTGATGACGCCGTGGCGGCCGGCTGCGGCCGCATCGGCCTGACCGCTTCCGAAGTCATCCACTATGCCCGGCAAGCCCTGGCCCGTTTGTGATCGCCCCGCTCCGGTGGCCGCCGCGCCGCAGCCGTTGCGGCGCCCGCCCTTGAACACGGCATCGGCGGCGAGCAGACTCGCGCTTTCTCGATAACCGATAGAGCTGCCATGCGCCTGTTGTTGGTCGAAGACGACGCCATGATCGGCGAAAGCGTGCGCCTGGGCTTGATCCAGGACGGCTATGCCGTGGACTGGGTGAAGGATGGCCAGGCCGCCGGCCTGGCCCTGGAGACGGAGGCCTACGACCTGATGCTGCTGGACCTGGGCCTGCCGAAAAAGGACGGCCTGCGGGTGCTGGCGGAATTGCGCGGCCGCGGCGGCGACTTGCCGGTGCTGATCCTGACCGCCCGCGACGCCGTGGCCGACCGGGTGGCCGGGCTGGATGCCGGTGCAGACGACTACCTGGTCAAGCCGTTCGATCTGGATGAACTGGCCGCACGCATCCGCGCCTTGAGCCGCCGCCGCGCCGGCCGCGCCGCACCGCTGATCCGGCACGGCGCCCTCAGCCTGGACCCGGCGCACAACGCAGTCATGTTGGATGCGCAAAGCGTGCTGGTATCGGCCAGGGAGTTCGCCATCCTGCAGGCGCTGCTGGAGCGCCCGGGGCTGCCGCTTTCCCGCGCCCAGTTGGAACAGCACGTTTACAGCTGGAAGGATGAGGTGGACAGCAACGCGGTGGAAGTGCACATCCACACCCTGCGCAAGAAACTCGGCGCGGACTGGATACTCAATCTGCGCGGCGTCGGCTATTACGTGCCGAAATCGCCGCCGCAACCATGACTTCCCTGCGCCGCCAGCTGCTGCTGTATTTGCTGGCGGGCGTGCTGCTGGCCGGGCTCGCCGGCGGCTACACCACCTACCGGCTGGTGCTGCGCGAGTCCGATGTGATCCTCGACTACCATTTGCGCCAGGTGGCGCTGTCGCTGGGCAGCCAGACATTCGGCGAGAATTTGTCCGCACTGGACGCGAGCGAGGGCGCGCGTTTCGATCTGGTGGTACAGGTCTGGGACGAGACCGGCACGCGCCTCTATCTGTCGCACCCACATAGCGACCTGCCCGGCTTCGCCCAGTTCGGCTACACCAGCTTGAGCACGGCTGAAGGGCGTTGGCGGATATTCAGTACGCGCAGCAACGGCCATGTCATCCAGGTGGCCCAGCCCATGGCGGTGCGGGAAAGCCTGGCGGCCGACATGGCCCTGCGCGTGCTGACGCCGTTGTTCGCACTGATTCCCATCCTGGGCGTGTTCGTCTGGGTCGCGATCGGGCGCGGCCTGGCGCCTCTGGTCGCGGTGACCGACGCGGTGGCCGGGCGCAAACCGGAAAGCCTGGCGCCGCTGGCCTTGCCCGCCGTACCGGACGAGTTGCAGCCCCTGGTGGCGGCGCTGAATGATCTGCTGGCGCGCCTGGGCGACGCGCTGGACCGGCAGCGCGCCTTCACCGCCGACGCCGCGCACGAACTGCGCACGCCGCTGGCGGCATTGCAATTACAGGTCCAGTTGATCGAACGCAGCCGCACCGACGCCGAGCGCCTACAGGCCGTGGCCCGCCTGAAGGCCGGCCTGCAACGCACCGCGCACGTCGTCGAGCAGCTGCTGACTCTGGCGCGACAGGAAGGCGAGGCATCCGGCGACGCCTTCACGCCGCTGGACCTGCATGCACTGGCCGGGCTGGCCATGGCCGAGCTGGCGCCGCTGGCGCACGCCAAGGGCATCGACCTGGGCATGTCGAGCGAGGAAGCACCGGTGCCGGTCAACGGCGAAAGCGCTGCACTGCACATTCTGTTGAGCAACCTGCTGGGCAACGCGTTGCGCTACACCCCCGCAGGCGGCCGGGTGGACGTCTGCGTGTGCCTCACGCCGGAACAGGCGTGCTGCCTTGAGGTCAGCGATACCGGGCCCGGCATCCCCGCCGACGAAAGAGAGCGGGTGTTCGATCGATTCTTCCGCGGCGAGACGGTCGAGGCCGGCGGCAGCGGCCTCGGCCTGGCGATCGTGCAGCGCATCGCCCAGCGCCACGGCGCACAGGTGACCTTGCATGACGGCCCGGCCGGGAACGGGCTGCGCGTCAGGGTGCTGTTCCCGGCTGTCCCCTGACGGCGCATGCAAAACGGCGAGCGCCCGTGCAGGCGCCCGCCGTTGAACGGAAAAGCGGATGGATTACTTGGCGGCGGCTTCGCCGGCGCCTTCGCTCTTCGTGCTCTTGTGCGAGGTAGGTTTCTTGGCGGCGGAATGGGTGGTTTTCTTGGCCGCGGCATGCTTGGCCGGCTTGGCGTGATCCATCGACGCGCTGTCGGCGGCGAAACCGGACAGGGCGAACGTGGAGGCAGCGGCGAAAACCAGAGTGGTCAGCAGTTTGTTCATGGCGATTCCTTTTCGGGTTGGGTGGGCGGACCGGGAAAATCCGATCCGTGCTGCTCAATTTATGAGCCCTGTCTTAGCCGAAGCTTAAAACGGCGCATGCCGCCGGCCGCATCGCGTTTTCCCGCGCCCTCCGCCAAAGCGAAATGTTGGCGGCCGTACTTAAGACTGACTTAAGCCCGCACTCTTACGCTGACCAACGTGACAGGCGAATTGCCTGCGCAATGCGTACAGGAGCAGCCATGAACACCCCTGAATCCAAATCAGTTTTTCGCCTCATCACTCATCGCGGCTTCGAGCGCCGTGTGCTGCTGATGGCCCTGGCCGGTATCGCCCTGGCCGGCTTCGGCTGGTGGCATGTGGATCATCGTCGGCTCTGGGCTCCCGACGCCAAGGCGACGGCCCCGCTGGTCCAGCATGAGGCCATCTCCGGCCTGCCCGACTTCAGTTCGATCATTCGCGAATACGGCCCGGCGGTCGTCAACATTCAGGTCGTCGGCGCCGGCAACCCGCGCGCCGCTCTGGCAGAAGACGCGGACGACCCGACGTTCCGGTTCTTCCGCCGCTTCGGCCTGCCCGCGCCGAACCAGGCGCCGCCGCGCCAAGCCGAGGGTTCCGGCTTCATCGTCAGCCCGGACGGCATCATTCTGACCAACGCCCATGTCGTCGACGGCGCACGCGAAGTGACGGTGAAACTGACCGACCGGCGCGAGTTGAATGCCCGCGTGGTCGGCATCGACAAGCCCACCGACGTCGCCGTTCTGCGCGTCGAGGCGCATGGCCTGCCGGCGGCTCGCCTGGGCGCCGCGAGCCCGTTGAAGGTCGGCGAATGGGTGCTGGCCATCGGCTCGCCGTTCGGTTTCGAGAACAGCGCCACCGCCGGCATCGTTTCCGCCAAGGCGCGCGCCCTGCCGGATGAGACCTATGTGCCGTTCATCCAAACCGACGTCGCGGTGAACCCGGGCAACTCCGGCGGCCCGCTGTTCAACCTGCGCGGCGAAGTGGTCGGTATCAACTCGCATATCTACAGCCAGACCGGCGGCTACCAGGGGCTGTCGTTCGCCATTCCGATCGAACTGGCGCTGCAGGTAAAAAACCAGATTCTGCAAGCGGGCAAGGTGACCCGCGGGCGCATCGGCATCGCCGTGCAGGACATGAACCAGGCGCTGGCGCAGTCTTTCGGCTTGAAGCAGCCGACGGGCGCACTGGTGAGTGCCGTTGAGGCGGGCAGCCCCGCCGAAAAGGCCGGCATGAAGCCCGGAGATGTCATCCTGGAGCTGGACGGCGCCGCGATCCAGTCGGCCGCGGACCTGCCGCCGCGGATTGCGGCCCTGAAACCCGGCGACCAAGCCAACCTGGCACTGTGGCGCGACGGCGCGCGGCAAAAGCTTGCCGTGCGGACGGGGGAACAGGCGCAGGAGGCGATGGCGGACGCTGAACGCAGCGCGCAAGGCGGGCGGCTCGGGCTGGCGGTACGCCCGCTGAGCCCGGAGGAGCGGCGGGCGTCCGGCCTCAATGGCGGCCTGCTGGTGCTGGAGGTCGCGGGCGCCGCCGCACGCGCAGGCATCCGTGATGGCGACATCGTGCTGGCCCTGAACGGCACCCCGGTGCGCACCGTCGAAACCCTGCGCAGCCTGGCGGCCAAGGCCGGCAAGCATTTGGCCCTGCTGGTGCAGCGCGCGGACGCCAAGCTGTTCGTGCCGTTGACCCTCGGCTAAACCGCCAGCGAGCGCGGCGCCCCGCCCGCCGCTTCATTCAACGAAACAGCCATGCAACGGCACCACAGCCAGGAAGCGCCATGCCCCCCTCCAAGGATCTATCCAGCCATATCCTGCCCACCGCCGCCAATCTGGTCGGCGTCTGCATCATGTCACTGAGCCTGGTCAAACTGTTGCCCCGGCACGGTTGGTCGAATTGGGTGGACGAGGCGCTGGCCATCGACAGCCTGATTTTCCTGGGCAGCGTGGCGCTGTCGTATGCCTCGCTGCGCGTCGAGCACAATGCCAACAATCTGGAAGCTTGGGCGGAACGCCTGTTCCTGACCGGTTTGATCCTGATCATCCTGGCCAGCCTGGTACTGGCTTTCGGCTTCGTTTAAGCGGAATGTGCGCGGCCATTGACCGGTCGGAAAAGGCCATGCCGAGCGGCCGCCACCACACCGACAACGCCGCGGCCTTCATGGCCCGGCAGGATTCGCCGCACACTGGCATCATCGCCCTCAGCACAACCCTGGGAGCTTGCCGCCATGCCGATCGAATGGCACGACTACTCGAAGATGTTCATCGGCCTGCTGGTCATCCTCAATCCCATGCTGGCCGTACCCGTATTCATCAGCCTGACGCAGAGCATGAACCATCGCGAGCGTCTGTCCAATGCACGGCGCACCGCCGTGGCGGTCGGCGTCGTGCTGAGCGTCGCCGCCCTGCTGGGACAGCAGATCCTGGACCTGTTCGGCATCAGCATCGATTCGTTTCGGGTCGGCGGCGGCCTGCTCATCCTGTTGATGGCCGTGTCCATGATGCACGCCCGGATGAGCGCCGCGCAGCACACCGACAAGGAGGGCGAAGAAGCGCAGAACCGGGCGGATATCGCCGTCGTGCCCCTGGCCATTCCCCTGCTCGCCGGCCCCGGCGCCATCAGCACGGCCATCATCTATGCCCATCGCGACCCGACCTGGATGCATGCCGTCCTGCTCGGCGAAATCTGGCTGGCCGCGCTGGCGGTCTGGCTCACGCTGCGCTCGGCCGTGCCGATCAGCCGTACCCTCGGCACCACCGGCATCAACATCGCCACCCGCCTCATGGGCTTGGTGCTCGCCGCCATCGCCGTGGAATTCATCGTCAACGGATTGAAAGGCCTGTGGCTGCAACCATGACGCCGTATTCCTTTCCGCTCTCAAGTCGTTCGCCGGGCCGCCCCAAGTACGACTTGGCCCCCGCTGGGGGCGGCTCGGAAGGTTTTCCCGAGCCGGGGGCACAGCCAACCGCCACGGCCATAGCGGACTGGGCGCGCATTTCGTCGCCACGCTATTGGCGGGAGCATTCAGCCGCCGGTCTGGCGCTGCCATGAGGCGGGACAAACGGGCCATTGCGGCCCCGGCCGCGCAAAACTCCGGAATGCGCCCCCTATGAACCCCCTCGCCCTGCTCAAGCAAGCGCTGTATCCCCGCCGCCATCTGCTGGCGGCCGCACTGAGCCTGTCTCTGTTCATGTTCGCGCTGTGGATGCTGCAACACGAACTGGCGCATATCCATTTGGCGGATATCCGACGCGCCTTTGATCAGGTCCCGCTCAGCGGCTTGCTGCTGGCCGGGCTGGCCACGCTGGGCAGCTATCTGGCCCTGACCGGCTACGACGTGCTGGCGCTGCGCCATATCGGCAAACCGTTGCCCTACCCGCGCGTGGCGTTGACCGCGTTCATCGCCACCGCAGTGGGCCATAACCTGGGCATGGCCATGCTCTCCGCCGGCATGGTGCGACTACGCTTCTATACCGCGGCCGGACTCTCCGCCACCGAGATCACCGGCGTGGCCGCACTGATCGGACTGACCTTCGGCGTCGGGGTGACGTTCGCCGCCGGCCTGGCCATGCTGCTTGATCCGGCCGAGGCCGGCCTGTTGCTCCACCTGCCGGAAACGGGCGTGCGCGCGCTCGGCGGCGCGCTGTTGCTGGCGGTGGCGGGCTACCTGGCTTTCGGCCTGCTGCGCCGCACGCCGATCCAATTGCGCAATTGGCAACTGCGCCTGCCCGGACCCGACATCGCCATCGGCCAGTTGCTGCTGGCCGGCGCCGACCTGGCCTGCGCCGCCGCCGCGTTGTACTGGCTACTGCCGGCGGACGCGGCGGTTTCCTTCGCGATGTTCCTAGGCGTCTACGTACTGGCAGTCGTGGCCGGCATCATCAGCCATGTGCCGGGCGGACTCGGCGTGTTCGAGACAGTGCTGTTGCTGGCCCTGCCGGACGTGCCGCGCGACGGCTTGCTGGCCGCCATCCTGGCCTATCGCGCGATTTATTATCTGGCGCCCCTGGCGTTTGCGGCCCTGCTGGCCGCCGCCAGCCTGCTGCACGAACGCGGCGACAAGCTCGCCGAAGGACTGCAGAAGGCGCGCGGAGTGTTCGCCTGGATGGCGCCGATATCGGTCAGCGTCTCGGTCTTCATCACCGGCGCCGTGCTGCTGTTCTCGGGCAGCACGCCGGCACTGTCCGAACGCATGGCGCTGCTGCACGGCGTGGTGCCGTTGCCGATGCTGGAGTTCTCGCACCTGACTGGCAGTTTCGCCGGCCTCGGCCTGGTCATCCTGGCGCGCGCGCTGTACCGCCGCATGGATGCCGCTTACCACCTAGCCTTCTGGCTGCTGGCGGCGGGCGCGCTGGCCTCGCTGGCCAAAGGCCTCGATTACGAGGAAGCGCTGCTGTCCCTGCTGGTGCTGGGCATCCTCTGGCTGGGGCGTGCGGCCTTCAACCGGCCGTCCTCGCTGATGGAGCGCGCCTTCTCGCCGGGCTGGTTGCTGACCGTGCTGCTGGTCCTGCTGGCTGCCTTCTGGCTGGGGCTGTTTTCCTACAAGCACGTCGACTACTCGGCGGATCTCTGGTGGCGCTTCGCCGCGCGCGCGGATGCCCCCCGTTTCCTGCGCACTTCGCTGCTGCTGGCGCTGACGGTGGCCGGATTGGGCCTGATGCGGCTGCTGCGGCCGGCGCCGCACGAGCCGTCCAGCCCGGACGCCGACGATCTTGCGCGTGCGGCCCGCATCGTCGCCGCCGCGCCCGACACTGAACCCGCCCTCGCGCTGCTGGGCGACAAGCATCTGCTGTTTAGCCCGGCGGACGATGCCTTCATCATGTATCGCGTGCGCGGCCTGAGCTGGATCGCGATGGGCGATCCGGTCGGGCCGGAACCCGCCCGGGAAGCGCTGGCCTGGCGCTTCCGCGAGATGGCGGACCGCCATGGCGGTCGTGCGGTGTTCTACCAGGTGCAGGCGGAAAACCTGCCGCTCTATCTGGATCTGGGCCTGAGCGCCATCAAGCTGGGCGAAGAAGGCATCGTGCCCCTGGCCGGCTTTACGCTGGAAGGTTCGGCCCGCAAGGATTTGCGCCAGGCCTACCGGCGGGCGCAGCGTGACGGGCTCAGCTTCGAACTGGCGCCGCCCGCCGCCGTGCCGGCGCAGATGGATGAATTGCGGCAGGTATCGGACAGCTGGCTGGCGGAGAAACACACGCGGGAAAAGGGCTTCGCACTGGGCTGCTTCCAACCCGACTATCTAGCCCGCTTCCCGTGCGCGCTGATCCGCCGGCACGGTCGCCTTGTCGCCTTCGCCAATGTCTGGACCGGCGCAGAGCGGCAGGAACTGTCCATCGACCTGATGCGCCATACATCCGAAGCGCCGCGCAGCGTGATGGATTTTCTGTTCGTGGAACTGATGCTGTGGGGCGCCCGCGAAGGTTACGTACGATTCAATCTCGGCATGGCGCCGCTCTCCGGCCTGGAAACCCACCCGCTGGCGCCGCTCTGGCACCGCCTGGGTACGCTGATCTACCAGCAGGGCGAGCATTTCTACAATTTCGAAGGCCTGCGCGCCTACAAGAACAAGTTCGCCCCGGTCTGGCGGCCCAAATACCTTGCTGCCCCCGGCGGGATGGGCCTGCCGACGATCCTGCTGGATGTCGCCGCACTGATCTCGGGCGGCATCAAGGGTGTGTTCAGCCGTTGAGGAGCCTGACATGAGACGTTTTATTCACTCCCTGTGCCGTCGTAGCATGCCGTTTGCGTTGCTGCTGTCATTTTCCGCCGGCGCCTTCGCCGCCGATGAAGTAACCGAATCCACACTGGAATTCGGCCGCTTCGGCAAGATTGCACTGTATGGCCCCGCCGCCGAGCCCGAACGGGTCGTGCTGTTCATCTCCGGCGACGGCGGCTGGAATCTAGGCGTGGTGGACATGGCACGGGAACTGGCCGGACTCGATGCCCTGGTCGTCGGCGTCGATATCCGGCACTACCTGAAGTCGCTGGCGGCGAGCCCGGATAATTGCGCCAACGCTGCGGTGGATTTCGAGGCGCTGGGCCAGTTTGTGCAGAAGAAACTGGGCTATCGCCAGTTCCATCGGCCGCTGCTTGTGGGCTATTCCTCGGGCGCTACCCTCGTGTACGCCACCTTGGCGCAAGCGCCGCCCGGCACCTTCTCCGGGGCGGTCAGCCTGGGCTTTTGCCCCGACCTGCTGCTGCATAAAGCGATGTGCAAGGGCGCCGGCCTGAATTTCAACAGCGACCCCAAGCTGGGCCAGATCTTCGCGCCGGCATCACATCTGGCCGAGCCCTGGGTGGTGCTGCATGGCGACCAGGATCAGGTCTGCTCGCTGCAGTCCGCCGGCGACTTCGTCGGCAAGGTGCCCGGCGGCAGTCTGGTCAGCCTGCCCAAGGTGGGGCACGGTTTCTCGGCGCCGCGCAACTGGCTGCCGCAATTCAAGCAGGCGTTCAGGCATATCGAGCAAGCCGCGCCGAAGGCGACGGCCGCGTTCCCCGGCAAAGCGGCCATCGACGAACTGCCGTTGCGGGAAGTCGCCGGCCAGCCCGGCGACACGCTGGCGATCCTGCTCAGCGGCGACGGCGGCTGGGCCGGGCTGGACAAGGAGCTGGCCGCCGCACTGGCGGCGCGCGGCATCACCGTGATCGGCTGGGACTCGCTGCGTTATTACTGGACCGCGCGCACGCCGGATGCGGCCGCAAACGATCTGGCACGCATCATCACCCATTACCGGAGCGCGCTGAAACGCAACAAGATCATACTGCTCGGCTATTCCTTCGGCGCCGAAGTCCTGCCTTTCCTGGTCCGGCGGCTGCCGACGGAACTCAAGACGCAGATCGAAAAAGTGGTCCTGTTGGGGCCGGGCACGCACGCGCATTTCGAATTCAAGCTGACCGATTGGCTGGGCGGAACGGACGCAGGCCTGGACATCAAGAGCGAACTCGCGCGGCTGGCGGACCTCTCCGTGCTGTGCGTGCACGGCGCCGAAGAACGCGACAGCCTGTGCCCCAAACTAGAGCCCGGAATGGGCAAAAGCATCGCTCTGCCGGGCGGCCACCATTTCGCCGGCGACTACCTCGGCCTGGCCAACTTGATAACGGAATCCGCCGCGCCGCCGGTCTACCCAGTCCGCAATAGGCCCTAGCGGCCTGGCTTATCCGACTTCCGCTAGGTGCGCAGAGCGCGCCCTACCGAATCTACTGAAGGACAGGTGCTGACATGCTCCCCATCCACGCACTGTTGGCGCGCATCCGCTGGGATGCGGCTTTCGCTCAGGCCCGCTTTGTCATCGGCTACCGGGATCGGATCGCCGGCAAGGTGTTGTACGTCAATCTGCAGGCTATCGCCAGGGATGGCGAGAACCCGGCCTTCTTCGATCTGGTGGACGAGTTGGGGGAGACACACAGCATCCCCCTGCATCGGATACGCGAGGTCTGGCGTGACGACGAACTGATCTGGCAGCGCCATCCTCCCGGCGAGGCCGCCGGGTAACGGTCAGCGCTCATTGTTCCGCCCCTCGCGTCAACCATAATGATGACAAGAGCATCACTACGGGGATGACACGATGTTGCCCATCACGCTGAGCCTGCCGGTACAAATGCAACCGCAGCCGGACGAGACGACCTGCGGCCCGACCTGTCTGCAGGCCATCTACGCCTATTGGGGCGCGGACGAACCTGTGGAAGCGGTCATCGCCCGCACCCGAAAGCTGGAAAACGGCGGCGGCACCTTCGTCGTGTTCCTGGCCTGCGACGCCTTGCGCCGCGGCTACCTGGCGACCATCTACACCTACAACCTGACGGTATTCGACCCCACCTGGTTTGCCGCCGGAATGGACATCGGCGAGCGTTTGCGCCGGCAGAAGGAAGCCAAGCCAGAGCCGCGCCTGCGCACCGTCACCGAGGGGTATCTGGAATTCCTTGGCTTGGGCGGACGCCTGCGTTTCGCGGACCTCACGCGCAGCCTCATCCGCGGCATCCTGCGCCGGGGCCAGCCTATCCTCACCGGCCTGTCCTCCACCTATCTCTATCGCAGCGCACGCGAGTTCGGTCCTGACGACATCCCTGACGACATCCGCGGCACGCCCAGCGGCCATTTCGTGGTGCTGGCCGGCTATGACCGCAGCAAGCGCAGCGTGCTGGTGGCCGATCCCTATGGTCCGCATCCCTATGGCCCGTCACACCACTACTGGATCAGCATCGACCGGGTGCTGGGCTCGATCCTGCTGGGCATCGTCACCCACGACGCCAACCTGCTGGTGATCCAGCCGCAACGGCCGAGGCGGCCGGCATGAACATCCTGATCGTGGTCAACAACGCGCGCGACTGGCCCCTGGACATCCCCGGCGTGCAGGTCGTGCCGGCGCGCGCCTACTTGACCGAGCCGGCCTACGGCGAAGACCGCCGCGCCCGCGTGTTCAATCTGTGCAAGTCCTACCGTTACCAGAGCCTGGGCTATTACGTCTCGCTGCTCGCCGAAGCCCGCGGGCACAAGCCCCTGCCGCGCACCCACACCCTCGAGGACATGCAGTCGCGCGGCCTGGTGCGCCTGATCGCGCAGGATCTGGACGAATTGATCCAGCGCTCCCTGAAGCCGATCAAGTCGGAACGATTCGAACTGTCCATCTATTTCGGCCGCAACGTCGCCAGCCGCCACGGCCATCTGAGCCGGCAGTTGTTCAATCTGGTTCCCGCTCCCCTGCTGCGCGCCCAGTTCGAACGCCACGGGCCGCAGTGGCTGCTGAAGAATGTGCGGCCGATCGCCGCCAATGACATCCCGCCGCCGCACCAGGGCTTCGTCGTCGCGGCCGCCTCGGACTATTTCTCCGGCCATCGGGAGTCTCTGCACCGGCGCTCGCCGCCCCGCTACGACCTGGCCATCCTGCACGACCCGGACAATCCGGAACCGCCTTCCAACCCCCGCGCCATGCGCAAGTTCGAGCAGGCGGCCGCGGCGGCGGGACTGGACGCCAAGCGCGTGACGCGAGCCGATTTCGGCCGCCTCGCCGAGTTCGACGCCCTGTTCATCCGCGACACCACCTTTGCCGACCACTACACCTACCGTTTCTCGCGCCGCGCCGAGGCCGAAGGGCTGGTGGTGATCGACGATCCGGACTCCATACTCAAGTGCAACAACAAGGTCTACGTCGCCGAACTGCTGGCCCGCCACAAGCTGCCCACCCCCAAGACCCTGGTGATACACCGCGACAACGTCGCGCGCATCATCCCCGAGCTGGGCCTGCCCTGCGTGCTGAAGAAGCCCGACAGCGCCTTCTCGCTGGGCGTGTCCAAGGCGGAGAACGAAGCGGAACTGGCGGCCAAGGTGGCCGCACTGCTGGAAAAATCCGAACTGATCATCGCCCAGGAATGGCTGCCCACCGAGTTCGACTGGCGCGTCGGCGTGCTCGACCGCCGGCTGCTGTTCGCGTGCAAGTACTACATGGCCCCCGGCCACTGGCAGATCGTCAAACACGACCCCAAAAAATATGTCGAGGGCCCGACCGTGGCGGTAGCGCTGGATCAAGTCCCGGCGGCGGTGCTGAAGCTGGGCCTCAGGGCGGCCAACCTGATCGGAGACGGCTTCTACGGCGTCGACATCAAGCGGATCGGCAAGCGTCTGGCGGTCATCGAGATCAACGACAACCCCAACGTGGACGCCGGCAACGAGGACGGCGTGCTGAAAGAGGCCCTGTATCGCGAAGTGATGGCAGTGTTCCTGCGCCGCATCCAGGCGCGCAAGCAAGGCACAGCGCCGGGGAGGCCAGGATGAAACCGCTGCAGGCCTTTTCCGGCTACGGCGTGGAACTGGAATACATGATCGTGGACCGGCATAGTCTCGCCGTCCGCCCCATCGCCGACGCCCTGCTGCGCGATGGGAATGGCGAAGTGGTGTGCGAATTGCCGCGCGGCCGCCTGGCATGGTCCAACGAGCTCACCCTGCACCTGATCGAGATCAAGAATCTCAGGCCGGCGCCCGCTCTGGAGCCCCTGGCCGACGCGTTTCAGGCCGAAGTCGGCGAGATCGAGCGGCGCCTGCAACCGCTGGGCGCCCGGCTGATGCCCGGCGGCATGCATCCCTGGATGGACCCGACCCGCGAATGCCGGCTCTGGCCGCATGGCGAGGCAGACATCTATCAGGCCTATGAGCGCATCTTCGGCTGCCGCCAACACGGCTTCGCCAACATCCAGAGCATGCACCTGAACCTGCCGTTCGCCGACGATGCGGAATTCGCCCGCCTGCACGCGGCGGTGCGCCTGCTGCTGCCCATACTGCCGGCCCTGGCGGCCAGTTCGCCGATCGCACTGGGCATCCCCAGCGGCGCCCTGGACACCCGACTGGAGGCCTATCACGGCCACCAGGCCCGGGTGCCCGCCAGCCTGGGCCGGGTGATCCCGGACAGCCTATCCAGTCAGGCCGAATACTCGGAGCGCGTGCTCGAACCCATGTACCGCGCCATCGCCCCGCTGGACCCGGCGGGCAGCCTGCGCCATGAATGGCTCAACGCCCGCGGCGCCATTCCCCGCTTCGAACGCATGGCGCTGGAAATCCGCCTCATCGACATGCAGGAATGCCCGGGCGCCGACCTGGCGCTGGCCGCCGCCGTCGCCGCGGCGGCGCAGCGGCTCTACCGGATCGGGGAAAGCGATAGCGGCCTGGCCGCCCAGCAGGCCTACCCGACGCAAGCGCTGGCCGAACTGCTGCGCGCCTGCCTGCGCGACGCCGAGCGGGTGTTCGTCGCCGATCCCGCCTACCTCGGCCTGCTTGGCCTTCCCCCGGCGCCCTGCAGCGCCGGCGAAGCGTGGCGCCAACTGATCGAGGCGTGGTGGCAGCAGGAGCCCGCGCAGCGGCAAGCCTGGGGCGAACCGCTAACGGTGATCCGGCAGCACGGCCCCCTGGCTCGCCGCATCCTGCGCGCGGTCGGCCCGGAATGCCCGCGTCCCCGCCTGGAAGCCGTCTACCGCTCGCTGTGCGACAGCCTCGCGACGGGCCGCCCGTTCCTGGGGTGAAGAAATGCGTGCGGACCGCTACCTGGTCACCTGCGAACACGGCGGCAACCGCGTGCCGGCGCGGTACCGGAACCTGTTCGCCGCACACCAGGAACAGCTCGCCTCGCACCGCGGCTGGGATCCCGGCGCCCTCACGCTGGCGCGCGACCTGGCCCGCGCCCTGGACGCCGCCCTGTTCTACGCCACGGTGAGCCGCCTGGTCATCGACCTGAACCGCTCCATCGGCCACCCGCGCCTTTATGGCGAAGCCACCCGCGGCGCCCCGCCGGCGCTGCGGCGGGAAATCATGGCCCGCCACTACCTGCCCTACCGGAACCGGGTCGAACGCCATATCCGGCTGGCGCTGGCCGCCGGGCAGCGGCTGGTGCACCTCTCCGCGCACAGCTTCACCCCGGTGCTGAACGGCCAGGTGCGGCAAGCCGACATCGGCCTGCTTTACGACCCTGCCCGCCCGGGCGAAGCCGAACTCGCCCGGCGTTGGCAGGCCGCCCTGCAGGCCCCGGATTTGCGCGTGCGCCGCAACTACCCCTACACCGGCACGTCGGACGGCTTCACCGCCTACCTGAGAACGCGTTTTCCGGCATCGGCCTATGTCGGTATCGAACTGGAGATCAACCAGAAACGGGTTGCGCCCGGACATCGAGCCTGGCGCGAGCTGAGAGCCCGTCTGGTCGCCGGCCTCCTGGCGGGCTTGGCCCGGCAGAACGGGGCGTGACTGAAGCGGGCCCTGAACCGGGCGCGCTGCGGCCGGTTCAAAACACCTCAGGCCGCCGCCGGCCGCACCCGGAACCAGGCGGCGTACAGCGCCGGCAGGAACAACAGCGTCAGCAGCGTGGCGATGAACAGGCCGCCCATGATGGCGGTGGCCATCGGCCCCCAGAACACGCTGCGGGTCAGCGGAATCATCGCCAGGATCGCCGCCAGCGCGGTCAGCATGATCGGCCGGAAGCGGCGCACCGTGGCGCCGACGATGGCGTCCCAGGCGGCGTGCCCGGCGGCGATGTCCTGTTCGATCTGGTCCACCAGGATCACCGAGTTGCGCATGATCATGCC
>CAYXMQ010000025.1:0-51336 GCA_964466195.1 uncultured Thiobacillus sp. | reverse complement strand
TGGCGCAGAAACCGCCGGTGATGTAGTCGTGCATGATGATCGGCGCGCCGATTTCTTTGGCGTACTCGGCACGCTTGTACATTTCTTCCGGGGTCGGCGCGGTCACGTTCAGGTAGTGGCCCTTGCGCTCGCCAGTTTCGGCTTCGGCTTTCAGGGTGGCTTCCTGCACGAAGTCGAAACGCTGACGCCAGCGCATGAACGGCTGGCTGTTGACGTTCTCGTCGTCCTTGGTGAAGTCGAGACCGCCGCGCAGACATTCGTAGACGGCGCGACCATAGTTCTTGGCGGACAGACCCAGCTTCGGCTTGATCGTGCAGCCCAGCAACGGACGGCCATACTTGTTCATCACGTCGCGCTCGACCTGGATGCCCAGGGGCGGGCCGCCGCAGGTCTTGACGTAGGCGATCGGGAAGCGGACATCTTCCAGGCGCAGCGCGCGCACGGCCTTGAAGCCGAACACGTTGCCGACCAGCGAAGTGAACACGTTCACCACGGAACCTTCTTCGAACAGGTCGATCGGGTAGGCGATGAAGGCGTAGAAACAGGTGTCGTCACCCGGTACGTCCTCGATGCGATAGGCGCGACCCTTGTAGTAGTCCATGTCGGTCAACAGGTCGGTCCACACCGTCGTCCAGGTGCCGGTGGACGACTCCGCAGCCACGGCCGCCGCTGCCTCTTCACGATCTACGCCCGCTTGCGGGGTGATCTTGAAGCACGCCAGGATATCGGTATCCAGCGGGGTGTATTCGGGCATCCAGTAAGTATGGCGATAATCCTTGACGCCAGCGTTATAGGTCTTTACAGCCATTGCTTGCTCCTTGTGCAGATGTTGGTTGGCGGGCAGATCGGTTCCTGCCCCCTTGCAGACGCAACCCATCGGTGCATTGCATCTGATTGACTTTAGAGACTCACGCGAATAAAAAGAACTTTGTATTTTTAATACAAAGTCTTTACCGAAGTAAATGATTTATCACTGGACCCTTCAGCAATTCCGTCTCTTCGAGGCTGTGGCTCGACACCACAGCTACACCCGAGCGGCGGAGGAATTGTGCCTGACTCAGCCGGCCGTGCATATACAGGTGAAGCGGCTGGAGATCAGTATGGGCCTGCCGTTGACCGAAGTGGTCGGCAAAAAAATACTGCTTACCCGTGCCGGTGAAGAGGTTTATGCCACCGCGGTGGCCGTGCGGACGCAACTTGAAGCCCTCGCAGGCAGCCTGACCGACATCAAGGGCAAGGTGGCCGGTCCTTTGCGCATCGGCACCGTGACCTCGGCCAATTTTTTCATGCCGCATTTCCTCGGCCATTTTCTGCGCGAGTATCCCGATGTCCAGCCGCTGCTCAAAGTGGCCAACCGAGAACGGGTGATCGAACGTCTGGCCGCCAACGAAGATGATTTCGTCGTGATGGGACAGGTGCCCGACAACATCGCGTTGAGCGTGCATCCCTTCATGGACAATATCCTGGTGCCTATCGCCCACCCTGAGCACCCGCTGGCCGGGCGGCGCCGGATTGCGCTGGAAACGTTCGCGGAAGAGCGCTTCCTGATGCGGGAAACCGGTTCCGGTACGCGTTCTGCAACCGAACGCCTATTTGCCGAGCATGGCCTCAAGGCGGCCATCTACATGGAACTGGGCTCGAGCGAGTCGATCAAGCAGGCGGTCATGGCCGGCCTGGGCGTATCGGTGCAATCGACCAGCAGCCTGGCCCTGGAAAGAGAGACCGGGCGTATCGTCGCGCTGGACGTGGTCGGATTTCCGCTGCATCGGATGTGGCATGCCGTGCACCTGAACGGCAAACACCTGAGTCTGACCGCCGCAACCTTCCTGGCATTCCTGGTGCGCGAGGGCGCGGCCTTCGGCACCGGAAACATGTGACCGGCGTCTTGGCCTTCTCATGCCGCCGTACAAATGTGCCGAAGTCAGATCAGCCCGAGTGAGCGAGCGTGCAATGCCGCTTCTGCGCGGCTGCTGATATTCAGCTTGCGGTAGATGTTTTTGACATGATCCCCCACCGTATGGCGGGAGATGGACAGTTCCGCAGCGATGTCGGCGATCCGGATGCCTTGCGCCAACAGGCCCAAGACCTCGCGCTCGCGGCTGCTCAGTTCGACCCCGGTTAGCTGGCTGACGCCCTGCGGACGCTGGAAATGCTGCAGCAGTTTGCGAGCGATGGCCGGGGAAAGCGGCGGCTGGCCGTCGAAGATGCCTTGCAACTGGCGCGCCAGCCAATCCGCAGGGTGGTCCTTCAGCAGATAACCCTGAGCGCCGGCCTGCAAGGCCTGAAACAGATGGTCGTCATCGTCGTAGATGCTCGCCACCACGACGGCGCAATCGGGTTGGTGTTCGCTCAGGCTGGCAATCACCTCCAGCCCATCGCCGTCCGTCAGCCCGAGATCGACCAGCGCCAGGTCGAAGCGCTGCGCCGCCACGGCTCGCCGGGCTTCCGCCACGCCGCCGGCGCGAACGCAGCGGGCCTGCGGGAAAGCGCCGAGGACGGCGGTTTCCAGCATGGACAGCGCTTCCGGCAAGTCGTCGACCAGCAAGACGTTTTTCATCGGTGCGGCTCCGTGTTGAGAGGCAAATGGAGGAACAGATGCGCACCCCCGTCTGGCCTGTTCTTGACGTCGACATGGCCGCCATATTCCGCCAGACGCTGGCGCATGCCGCGCAGGCCACGGCCTTCCCGCCATTCGGTAGGGGAAACGGGCGCACCGTCGTTGATGACATCGAGAGTCAGGGCCTGATCGTGCTGGCTGATGCGGACCTCGATATTGGCTGGTGCGGCATGTTTCAAGGCGTTGGTCAGGCTTTCGCGCAAAGCGCGTTCGAGGGTGGCCTTCTGGCGGGAGTTGAGCATCAGATCGGGCTGCTCGATGTGCGTTTGCCAGGCTAGCGCGACGTTGGCTGCCTCGCAGCGGCCGGTCGCCTCGGCGCGCCAATCGGCCATCGCTTCGGCCAGCGGCACCGGCGCCACATCCAGGGCGGCCAATGCGGTGCGCAGGTCGTTCATCGCCGCACGCGCCAGTTCCGCGATGGCCGGCGTCTGGGCATGATGAATCAACATCAGCAGGCGCGCGCCGACATCGTCGTGCATGTCGCGCGCGATGCGCCGGCGTTCCTCGGCGGCACCGGACTCCTGCGCGATGCGGCCGCTCTCGGCCTGATTCATCAGCTGCATCAAGGCAGCCATGAAGGTGGCGTCTTTGGGGGTGAATAAGCGGCCGCCGTTGTCGGGGTAACGCAAGCGACGGCCGCCAACCCGGGCACAGGCTGGAACCGCCAGCGCCAAGCCCTCTTCGTCGATGTGCGCGGTGGCGTGCTGGCTGGTCGCCCATTTCTGTTCGAGCGGCGCATGCAGCCGTTTCAGCAAATCGCTCCAAAGCGTTTCTCGTTCCGCCTGCGATGGGTGGAACACGATGCGCGCAACATCGGGCATCAAGTCGTGCAATTGCAGGCGCGGTTGCTGCGTGAAGCGTTGCCAGAGCCAATGCCGCAGCGGTAAATACAACAAGCCGACGATCCACAACGCCGCCGCCAGCGCCTGCGTGCCGGACCAGTTCAAGCTCAGGATGAGCAGGGCATCCAGCCCCGCCACGGCCAGGGCGCCGCCCAACCAGAGCAGCAAGCGATAGGCCCAGATATCCAGTTCGAACAGGCGGTAACGGCCCAGGCCCAGGCCGATGCCGATATAAATGAACAGAAAAAAGCCGAACGCGTAGCCTTGCGGCAGCGGCGGCAGCCAACCCAGGCTGACCGTGGCGACGATGGTCAGGATGAACAGGCCGCTGCCCAGCAGCAGCGAGAGCATGAACCAGCGCAACGCCGCGCGATTCGCCGCTTCGCCCTTGCTGCGCCGCCATTGCACGATCGCCAGCAGCGTGGCCAGCAGCATCTGGCTCATGACCGCATAGCGGTGTCCCCAGTCGAGGTCAGGCGCCCAGCGCAAGGTTTCGATCAGCCACCAGGCGGCGAAAATGACGAACAGCCCGGCCAGAAAGCGTGGCGGGATCAACGGTTTGGGATAGCTCAGGAAGGTGCCGACCAGCGCCGCGCCGAACATCAGCGCGCCAAAATGGTTGCAGGCGCTCAAAGCCGCGAAAGTCGTGCCGTCGATGGCCAGTTCACGCGTGCTGTAGACCGCCGCCGACATGGCAAAGATCAGAAAGCCCAGGCCGGTCATCAGGAACATACGGGTACCCCATTCGCCCGGCCGCAAGGCCCACAGCCAGCCGGCGATCAGGCAGCCGGTGACCGACACCGCCAGCTGGTACCAGAACAAGGCCGGCAGCGCCGTCAAAGGCCGCATTGCCGGGAGCAGCCGCGTGGTGTTGACGGGTTGGCCGTCGGACGTTTGCCAACGGATGCTGATCTGCGGTGCGTGCATGATCTGGGCAAGCGTCGATTGCCGCGAAAAAAACGCATCCATTTCCCGGTAGTCGGCGGCCACATCCGGTTCTTCCAGCAAGTCTCCCGCTGCCAGCGCTATCGACTCGCCACTGCCGGGGGCATGCAGCGACAACAGCTGCGCGCCGGTCGGAATGGCTGCAGCCGGGCCTTCGCTGTGCAAGACGCGGATGCCGCCATCCGCGTCGGGCTGCAGGCTGAGTCCGAGCCAGGGCGTATGCAACGCCAGCAGGATCGCCAGCGCCATGGCCAGCAGGTTGCATGCCAGCACCGCAAGCAATCGGTGGGCGGGCGGGGAGATGGGGGGTGACATTCGCATGGCATGCGACTTTAGGCGGATTCGATTCTCGCCGTCACCCCCGTGAATACGGGATATTCAAAACGGCGACAGGCCTCAACAATGAGCACGCCATTATTTGAAAAGGAGTACAGCCATGCGTCCATTTAGTCTGTCCTGGAAATTCTTGCCGCTATTCGCGGTCGCCGCCTTGTTGGGCGGTTGCCTCGGTGACGGCGATTCCACGCCCACTGCCGCGCCCACAACCCTCGGCGGTACGGCGGCCACCGGCGCGCCGATCGTCGGCGGAACGGTGACTGTGAAATGCGCTGCAGGCCCCACATTGACCGATATCACCGATAGCAGCGGGGTTTGGGAAGTGACCGTTTCCGGCCAGACCCTGCCGTGCGCGATCGAAGTCAGCGGCGGCAACCTTGCCGCCGGACAGGCTTACCATTCCATTGCGCTGCAATTGGGCACGGTCAACATCACGCCGTTGACCGATCTTATCGTCGCCAATATGGCCGGGCAGGCGCCAGGCATCTGGTTCAGCGGCTTGAACGCGAACGCTTATCAGCAGCTTACCGCGAGCGCAATGAATGCGGCGCTGAGCAATTTGCGCACGGCCTTCGATTTGACCGCGCTGAACGGTATTGATCCGGTGACGGTAAGCTTTACGGCCACCTCCGGCAATACGCTGGATGACATTCTGGAAGCATTGAGGACGGCCTACGCCGACTATGCCGCCTTGCTGAACTCGGCGACGGGCTCGGGCTTCTTCTCGTATGCCGCGCAGTATCGGACGGCGTTGAATAACGCGTATGCCTTGCTGCTATCACCTGGCACCGGCACCGGCGGCGTTTTGGTATGTAATCAAAGCCTGTTCTCGCCTAACGCGGTGCATGCGGCCAGTGCGACGGAGCTGGCTGCTTACCAAGGCAGCTATACGGGCGAGGTCTACAGCTTCAATGCTACCAGCGGCCAGTCGACCGGCCCGACGGCGGGCAATGTCGTCTTTAATGCCAATGGCAGCCTGACGCTCAACGGCCAAGCTAAAGCGCCGACCTCAATCTGCGTGGACAACGTGAGCGGTAGCAGCGGTATCACGCTGTATGTGCACTTCGCAGATGGCCACGTCGATCTGTGGCCCAACAAGACCTTCAGCGCTTCGCTCGAAACGACAAGCGGGGGCGGCACGAGCGGGAATGCGACGCTGACGGTCAGCGTATCGGCGGCCGGCGTGCTGACTCCGAACATCGTCATCGGCAATGTGCCGCGCCCAAGCAGTCAACAAGACTTCTGCGCGGCCGTTCAAAACGACACGACCTTTACCGGTATCGGAACCGCCGCAGGGGGCACGCTGACGATCGACGCCTGCTCCTACTCCAATAACACGGGTTCGATTTCGGCCACCTTGCGCCTAACGGCGCCCATTGCGATGACGCTTCCCTATACGGTCACTTACACCTACAACTAGGTTTTCCAGCTCTCGGACACGGCGCCTCCGGGCGCCGTTTTTATTGATCGAGGCTTTTTGTCATGCTTCTGGCATGGAAGGTTGACAAGATCTGTCGACCAATCTCACACTTCGTACTATGTTTGGATCAAGTCTAAACAAACCCGCATCCCCGGCGCGGGTTTTATGCCGGGGAAGACACTTCAACGACAAGGAGCACCCATGCAACTCAAAGGCTCAAAAACCGAAGACAACCTGAAGGCCGCGTTCGCAGGCGAATCGCAAGCCAATCGCCGTTACCTCTACTTCGCAGCCAAAGCTGACGTGGAAGGCTACAACGACGTCGCCGCCGTGTTCCGTTCCACCGCCGAAGGTGAAACCGGCCACGCGCACGGCCACCTGGAGTATCTGGAGGCCAGCGGCGATCCGGCAACCGGCCTGCCCATCGGCCCCACCGACGCCAACCTGAAAGCCGCCATCGCCGGCGAAACGCACGAGTACACCGACATGTACCCGGGTATGGCGAAATCAGCGCGCGATGAAGGTTTCGAAGAAATCGCCGACTGGTTCGAGACGCTGGCCAAGGCCGAGCGTTCGCATGCCAATCGTTTCCAGAAGGCGCTGGATACGCTGGGTCAGTAAGCAGCAGTAACGGGCGTGGACGCATGCGTCCACGCTTTTTTATCCATTCAAATACCGCTCGTCCTAAAAAATTTCCGGAGTGAACTATGGCCACACGCGAAGGCAGTCTTGAAGCCCCCACGCGCCACCCGCTGGATTGGAGGAACCCGGATTTCCTCAATGAGGCATCGCTGTACAAGGAATTGGAGCGGGTGTTCGACATCTGCCACGGTTGCCGCCGCTGCGTGAGCCTGTGCCAGTCGTTCCCCGCGTTGTTCGATCTGGTCGACGAATCCAGCACGATGGAAGTCGATGGCGTCGCCAAGTCCGATTACTGGCAAGTCGTCGACAACTGCTATCTGTGTGACCTGTGTTACATGACCAAATGTCCATACGTGCCGCCGCACGAATGGAACCTCGATTTCCCGCACCTGATGCTGCGCGCCAAGGTGTACAAGTTCCGGCATGGCGAAACCAAGATGCGCGACCGCGTCCTGACCAGCACCGACGCCGTCGGCAGCCTGGCCGGCATTCCGGTGGTGGCGCAGATGGTGAACGCGGTCAACAAGATGGCGCCGATGCGCAAGATGATGGAATCGGTCGCTGAAATTCACGCCGACGCCTGGCTGCCGGAGTTCCACAGCCACCCGCTGCGCAGCCGCCTGGCGCGCCAGAGCGGCGCCGACGCCGTACCGGCCGGCCGCACCAAGGGCAAAGTCGCGCTGTTCGCGACCTGCTATATGAATCGCAATGAACCCGGCATCGGCGAGGACTTCGCGGCGGTGTACCAGCACAACGGCATTCCCGTCACGCTGGCCGAAAAGGAGCGCTGCTGCGGCATGCCGAAGCTGGAGCTGGGCGACCTGGAAGCGGTGATCGCCAACAAGGAAGTCAACATTCCGCAACTCGCCAAACTGGTCGACGAGGGCTGGGACCTGACTGCGCTGATCCCGTCCTGCGTGTTGATGTTCAAGCAGGAATTGCCGCTGATGTTCCCGGACGACCCGGACGTGCTGAAGGTCAAGAATGCCTTTTTCGATCCGTTCGAGTATCTGATGCTGCGGCACAAGGAAGGCCAGCTGAAAACCGATTTCAAAACCAGCCTGGGCAAGGTGTCGTATCACGCCGCCTGCCATCAGCGCGTGCAGAACATCGGCCCGAAAACGCGCGAACTGCTGGCGCTGGTACCGGATACCGAGATCGACGTCATCGAACGTTGTTCCGGCCATGACGGCACTTACGCGGTCAAGAAGGAGTCGCATGCGTTCGCGATGAAGATCGTCAAGCCGGTGGTCAACCGCGTGCAGCAGGCCAAAGCCGATCATTACGGCAGCGATTGCGCGATGGCCGGACACCATATCGAAAACGCGATGAAAGACGGCCGTGCGCCGGAACATCCGATGACCCTGCTGCGCAAAGCCTACGGAATATGAAGGAAGCAAGATGGCCAAACTAACCCGCGATGACCTCTACAGCCTGGAAAAGTACGCCGAAGTCCGCGCCGACTTCCGTACCCGGGTGATCAATCACAAGAAGAACCGCCGCCTGAGCCTGGACGCGCACACCACGCTGTACTTCGAGGACGCCTTGACGGTGCAGTACCAGATTCAGGAAATGCTGCGCATCGAACGCATTTTCGAAGCCGCCGGCATTCTGGAAGAGCTGGCGGTCTACAACCCGATGATTCCTGACGGCCACAACTGGAAGGCCACCTTCATGATCGAGTACGCCGATGAAGCCGAGCGCAAGCGCGCGCTGGCGGGCTTGATCGGCGTCGAAGACCGGGTCTGGCTGCAGGTGGACGGCCATGAACGTAGCTATGCGATCGCCAACGAAGACCTCGATCGCAGCGCGCCGGACAAGACGGCCTCGGTGCATTTCATGCGCTTCGAGCTGACGCCTGCGATGCAGGCGGCAGTCAAAGGCGGCGCAGCTATCAGCGCCGGCATCGATCATCCGGCCTGTAGGGTCAGCCTGGCCGTTCCGGATAATGTGCGCACCGCGCTGGTGAACGATTTGGCTTGAACGCCAGCTGCGGCCGATGCGCCACCCACCAGGAGAAGACCATGTCCTACCAGGAAAGCAGCCTCAGCCCCGCGGTCATGGATATGCACCGCGCGATCAAATCGTTGATGGAAGAATTGGAAGCGGTCGATTTCTATAACCAACGCGCCGATGCCTGCCACGACCCCGAGCTGAAAAGCATCCTCGCCCACAACGGCAATGAGGAAAAGGAACATGCCAGCATGCTGCTGGAATGGATACGCCGCCGCGATCCGACCTTCGAGCACGAACTGAAGGACAACCTGTTCAAGGCCGGCCCGATCAGCGGTCAGCACGGTTAAGCGTATGCGCGGCGGGGCGGTATCATGCAGCGCTTAGTCAACCGTCGAGTCCGATTCCCATGCGCTCTCTTGCCGCCCTCGCCGCCGTTCTGTGCGCGCTGCCCGTGCTATCCATCGCGGCCTATGCCGCAGGCGTGAACCAGGCCAACTGGGGCCAGTTCGAATACGACTTCGAAGCCAACACCAAGACCTGGACGGAAATCCAGGCGCAACTGCCGGCCGCGCCGAAGCCGGACAATCTGATCGAGGTCAGGCTCGATGCCTCCACCCGCAACCGGTTGTTCATCGACACCGCCTCGTTGTCTTCCGGCGACGACGGCGTCGTGCGCTATACCGCCATCATCCGCAGCCCGAGCGGCGCGGAAAACATCAGCTACGAAGGCCTGCGCTGTGAAACCGGCGAGCGCAAGCTGTACGCCTTCGGCCGTACCGGCGCCGCCAGCCAGGGCCCGGAGGGCCTGTGGTCGCGCAACCGCTATGCCAAATGGGAGCCGATTCAGGCCCGTCTGGCCGGCGGCTATCACCGCGAGCTGTTTTTCCATTACCTGTGCACCGTCAACACGCGACGCGACGTGCCGACCCTGCTGCACCTGCTCAAGTCAGGCGGAATCTACACGCAGTGATCGGGAGGGCTTCAGGTAGAATCCGCCTCGCTTCTGGTGCTCGCCGTTTGGCGAGTGAAACGGGAAACAGGTGCGGGCGAGTTTTTACCAACGAACCCAAGACCTGTGCTGCCCCCGCAACGGTAAACGCTTAACGGTTTTTCACCCAGCCACTGTCCGCCCGGATGGGAAGGCGAAAATCCTCATGCGCAAGCCCGGAGACCGGCCCGAAGCAGCGGATTGGTTTGCGCTTCAGCGCTTAGCAATCCGGCGTCCTTCTAGCGAGGACTGGTACGCGGGCCGCGGAGGGCGGTTATTGGCAAGCTTTGCTGGCATGAATCCCCATCAAGGGGACACCGGATGCGTCAGCCGCGACAGCGGCCACGACTCCACCGCCTTTTTCGGCCCGCGTGGTTACGTTTTTCCCTGCGGGGTCGCCGGGAACGAAAAAGGAAGTCTTATCATGCAACGCAACACCCTGGCCGCGCTTCACGTGGCTTTATTCAACGCCGGCCTGTTCACCCTGCCTGCGCAGGCTCTTGAAGTTTCCCTGCTCGACGAGATCGTGGTGACGGCGACGCGTACGCCGCTCGCGGCGAACGATAGCCTGAGCTCGACCACGGTCATCAGCCGCGAAAAAATCCAGAACAGCCAGGCCAGAGACCTGATGGCACTGCTCGACCAGCAGGCGGGCATCAATCTGGCACGTACCGGCGGCGAGGGCAAGAACACCAGCGTGTTCGTGCGCGGCGCCGCCAGCAAGCATGTCCTGGTGCTGGTCGATGGCGTCCGCGCCGCTTCCGCGACGACCGGCGAATTCAATTGGAATGCGCTCTCGCCGGACCAGATCGAACGCATCGAAATCGTACGCGGACCGCTTTCCAGCCTGTACGGTTCCGATGCCATTGGCGGCGTGATCCAGATATTCACCCGTCGCGCCGCCGGGCCGGGCGCCAAACTGACGCTGGGCAGCCGCGGCAGCCGCGGTCTCGACTTCAGCCTCGGCGGCGGCGAGGACTGGCGCTACAGTCTGGAAGCCGGGCGCGAAAGCAGCGACGGCCTGCCGATCTTTGCCAGCGACAATGTCGCCTACGGCTTCACGCGCAGCCACTTGGCGCTCGGCGTCGACGGCGGCCTGACCAGCGACCTGGCGCTGGCCGCGAGGCTTGCCCAGTCCTGGGGGCGCAACGAACTGGACGCCAACACCGGCGACAACGATTACAAAAACCGCACCGCCAGCCTCAAGTTCGATCACCGCATCAACGCGCAATGGCGGCAGAGCCTGACCTTCGGCAACAGCCTGGACAGCTATACCTCCTACAGTCCTTTCGTTCCGGCGCGCATCGAGACCCTGCGCGACAGCGTGTCCTGGCAACATGACCTTGCGTTCAAAGCGGGTCAACTCAGCCTCGGCGTCGACTACTGGAACGACCATGCCAGCAAGGACAACAGCGGCACGCTTGACGAGCGCATCGAAAACACGGGCCTGTTCGCGCAATACCGCTTTGCCGCCCTGGGCGGCGATGCGCAACTGGGCCTGCGCCGCGACAAGCACGATGCGTTCGGCGGCCATAACACCTGGAACCTGCGCTGGGGCCGTGAACTGGCGCCAGGCCTGCGTTTCTCGGCCGGCCACGGCACGGCTTACAAGGCGCCCACGGTCAACGACCTGTACTGGCCCAACAGCAGCGACGGCCCCTATAGCTACAACATCGGCGCCACCACCTACAGCGACACCTATGTCACTCGCGGCAACGCCAGCCTCAAGCCGGAGACCTCGCGCAGCAGTGAACTCGGCTTGAACTACCGACAGGCAAGCTGGGATGCGGCGGTCAATCTGTATGAAACACGAGTGCGCGACCTGATCGAATGGCAGGCCAGCATCACGCCCGGCGGCGCCGGCCCGGGCATCACCACGACCTACGACTACCAGCCGCAAAACGTCAGTTCGGCGCGCATGCGCGGCCTCGAACTCAGTGCGCATGCGCGCTGGCTGGATTGGGACTGGCAGGCCGCGCTGACCCGCTTGCTGGCGGTCAATCTCGGCACCGGCCTGCAGCTCGACCGCCGCCCGGACAACAGCCTCGCGTTGAGCGCCGCGCGCCGCTTCGGCAGCCATGCGCTGCGCATCGAAGGCAGCGCCTATTCGCAACGCCGGGACGTGAACGGCAGCGCCACGCTGGCCGGTTATGGCCTGGTCAACGCCGCCTACGAGTACGCGCTGGGCAAGAATGCACGCCTCGGGCTGCGCATCGACAACCTGTTCGATCGCGATTACGCGCAGGCGCGCACCTTGACGCGCTTTTACGACACCCCCGGCCGCGGCGTGTTCGTGACCTGGCGCTACCAACCGGGGGAATGACGCGATGAGTGAGCAAGCAGAACGCCATGCCGCTCGCATGGCGAAAAAGAAGGCGGTGATCGATGCCGCGATTCGCCGCGCTGACCTGGAAAAAGGCCTGCTGCTGGTGCTGACCGGCAACGGCAAGGGCAAGTCCTCATCCGCCTTCGGCATGGTGGCGCGCGCTTTGGGCCACGGCATGAAGGTGGGCGTGGCGCAGTTCATCAAGAGCCGTTCGGACACCGGCGAGGAGGCCTTCCTGGGCAAGCAGCCCGGCGTCGAATGGCATGTTCTGGGCGAGGGCTTCACCTGGGATACGCAGAACCTGGCGCGCGATATCGCCACCGCGCAACAGGGCTGGGAGGTGGCGCGGCGGATGCTGGCCGATCCGGCCCTGCAACTCGTGGTGCTGGATGAGCTGACCTATCTGCTCAGTTACGGCTGGCTGGATACGCAAGCGGTACTGGCGGACATCGCCGCCCGGCCGCCGATGCAACATGTCGTGGTCACCGGCCGCGCCGCCGCGCAGGCCTTGCTCGACGCCGCCGACACCGTCAGCGAGATCGCCGATGTCAAACATGCCTACCGCGCCGGCGTGAAGGCGCAGGCCGGAGTGGACTTGTGAGCACAGCCTCCTGCGTTTGTTTTTGCCTGGCATGAAGCGACGCCGCGCGCTTCTGGTGATCAGCCTGCTCGCCCTCGCAGCGGCGGCCAGCCTGCTGTTGTCATTGGCGGTCGGCAGCGTTCGGCTGGCGCCGGGCGAGGTCTGGGCGGCGCTGTTAGGCCAGGGCGAAGTCGTCGCCGGCGAGGTCGTGCGTGAGCTCCGCTTGCCGCGCGCGTTGGCGGCCTTCGCCTGCGGCGGCCTGCTCGCGCTGGCGGGCGCGCTGATGCAGGTTTTGCTGCGCAATCCGCTCGCCGATCCGTATGTGTTGGGCATTTCCGGCGGTGCGGCGGTGGGCGCGCTGGCGGCGATGTTGACGGGGGTGAGCGCCGCCTTCGGCGTGCAAGCCGCCGCGTTCGTCGGCGCACTGGCCGCCATGTGGCTGGTGTTCGGTCTTGCCCGCGGCGATGGCAGCTGGACGCAGACGCGCCTACTACTCACCGGCGTCATCGTCGCCGCCGGCTGCGGCGCGGCGGTGGCATTGATGTTGTCCTTGGCGCCCGATCAGCAACTGCGCGGCATGCTGTTCTGGCTGATGGGGGATGCCGGCGAGGCGACCGCGCCGTTGTCCGCTCTGCTAATTCTGGCCGCCGGCCTCGGCGTGGCGCTGTTTTTTGCGCGCGAACTGAATTTGCTTACGCGCGGCCCGCTGCTGGCCGCCGCGCTGGGCGCCGATGTGCCGCGCTTGCGGCTGTTGCTGTATTTCCTCGCCTCGCTGTTGACCGCCACGGCCGTCACCAGCGTCGGCAGCGTCGGCTTCGTCGGCCTGGTGGTGCCGCATCTGGTGCGGCTTGCCGTGGGCAACGACCAACGCCTGTTATTGCCTGCTGCGGCGCTGGCCGGCGGCGCGTTGCTGACGTTGGCCGACACCCTGGCGCGCAGCATCATTGCGCCGCAGCAATTGCCGGTCGGCGTGCTCACCGCGCTGATCGGCGTACCGGTGTTCTTGTTTCTGCTGGCGCGCGCGCCGCGCCTGGAGCAGGCATGAACGAGCAGTCCTCGCAGGCAGGACGCCGGTTCCGTGGGGCGGCAGAGACGCCTGCGGCTCCGCTGCTGGCCTGCAGCGGGCTCACCGTCGCCATGGCCGGCAGGACGTTGTTGCGCGACTTGAACCTGGTCCTGCCGCCAGGCCAGCGCCTCGCCATCCTGGGTCGCAATGGCGTCGGCAAGACCACTTTGCTGCATACCCTGGCGGGCTTGCGCGCAGCCGCAGCCGGTGAAATCAAACTGGCCGGCGACAGTTACGCCAGCCTGGGCCCGCGTTGCGCCGCACGTCTGCGCGGACTGCTGCCGCAACATCAGGGCGACGCCTTCAGCGCCAGCGTGCTGGAAAGCGTGCTGATCGGTCGGCACCCGCATCTGTCGCGCTGGGACTGGGAAAGCGCCGCCGATGAAGGCCTGGCGCGTGAGGCCTTGGCGGCGGTGGGGCTGGCTGATCTGGCGGCGCGTTCGATCCACACCTTGTCCGGCGGCGAACGCCAGCGCGTCGCGCTGGCCACCTTGCTGGTGCAGCAGGCGCGCCTGTATCTGCTCGACGAACCGTTGGCGCATCTCGACCTCAACCACCAGATCGCGATGTTGGAATTGATGACCCGCCGCATCCGCGCCGATAACGCCAGCCTGGTCATGGTGCTGCATGACGTCAATCTGGCGGCGCACTACAGCGACCAGGTGCTGCTGCTATACGGCGCGGGCGAGTACGAGATCGGCGCCAGCCGTAGCGTGCTCGATGTCGAGCGGCTATCGCGTCTTTACGGCCACCCCTTGCGGGTGCTCGCAGAGGGCGAGCGGCGCTGGTTTGTGCCGGAGATTCAGGCTTGAGCGGCGCTTCAAGGTCGGCGCGTGCGCGCCGTCTCAAGATGCCGACAAAGCTGTTCGGCGCCGTCGAGCAGACGCGGGGTAGGGCGCTGCATGAAGTCGGCCGGGACATGAAACAGATTGTTGCGTGCCACCGCCCGCAGTTGTTTCCAGCGTCGCCATTCGTCCAGGCCGATCGGCGTGCCGCGGCCCATGCCGCTGGCGACGATGGCCTCAGGGTCGGCCGCAAGTACGGCTTCGATGCCGACGCTGGGCGCTTTGGCCGGGAGCGCTGCAAACACGTTGTCGCCGCCGCACAGCCTGATCACATCCGTGATGATCTGGCTGCCGCCCACGGTCAGCAACGGACGATGCCAGACCTGATAGAACATGGGCACGGCGGCTTTGCCTGCCGCTTGTCTGCGCAAGCTCGCCAAACGTTGACGAAAGGCGCTTGCCGACTGGTTTGCAACGGCTTCCGTGCCCGCCAGCCGACCCATTTTTTCGATCCCGGCCGGTATGTCTTCCAGCTGCTCGGGTTGCGATTGGTAGACAGTAAGCCCGAGGGCTTTGAGCTTATTCACCACTGCATCGGAATTGCCGCTCTGCCAAGTCAGTACCAGATCCGGTTCGAGTGCGACGATCGCCTCCAGGTCCGGCATCGAGTAGCCGCCGACGCGTGGCAGGCGAGTCGCCGCCGCGGGGTAGTCGCTGTAGTCCACTGCGCCGACCAAATGCGCACCGGCGCCGGCGGCGTACAGGTTCTCGGTAATGTGCGGCGCCAGGCTGACGATGCGTCGGGCGGGGGCGGCAAGCCGCACCGTCGCGCCGGTATCGTCCTGGAGCGCAATCTCGGCGCGCGCGCTGGTTGCGCAGAAAAACAACAGCACGGCCAATGAAAGGGAGCGAGGCAATGTCATGCAGGTCTTGAGTCAGGCCGTTTGTGAAGTGGGCGGCATTCTATGGGAATGTCGCAGCCCGTTTTTTATCGTTGTCTTATTCCGCGAGGAGTGTTGTCCATGTCGATTGCCACTGCAGCCGTTTTTGCGCTGACCGGTTTTGCCCTGTTTTTCGCCGTCGTCGTTTATCGCCGCGCCGCCCGCCACCAACGCCTGATGTCGGATCAGGCGGGGCCGCGTACGCGCCTGCCGGGCTGCGACGCGTAGGCGTTTGTTATGACAGCAGTCCTGATGCTGGCGGCCGTCGTTCTCGACTGGCTGTTGGGCGAGCCGCGACGCTGGCATCCGCTGGCCGGTTTCGGCCGCCTGACCGCGTGGCTGGAACAACGTCTATACCTGCCGGACCGCTTGAGCGGCGCCTTCGCCGTGGCGGTGTTGTTGCTGCCGGCGATCTGGTTGGCTGATGTGTTGGCCGAATTGCCGGGACTGCTCGGTGCGGCATTCTCCGTTTGGGCGCTGTACTTCGCGCTCGGCCACCAAAGTCTGCACGGCCACGCGCGCCGCATCGTCACCGCCTTGCACGCCGGCGACGATGCGGCGGCGCGGGCGGCTACGGCGTGCATCGTCAGCCGCGATGCCGACAGCCTGGATATCGTTCCTGCCGCCTGCGAAAGCACGCTGGAAAACGGCAGTGACGGCGTCTTCGGCGCCTTGTTCTGGTTTCTCGTCGCCGGCGCGCCGGGAGCGATCCTCTACCGCTTGGCCAACACGCTGGACGCCACGTGGGGTTACAAGACGCCGCGCTATCGCGAATTCGGCTGGGCGGCGGCGAATCTGGACGACATGCTCAATATTGTTCCTGCTCGCTTAACCGCGTTGACCTACGTCGTACTGGCCGGCCGCCGCGGGCGGCGCAGGCTTTCCTGCCGGCCCGCGCGGCAGGCGTTGGCCTGCTGGCGCCAACAGGCGCCGGCCTGGGACAGCCCGAATGCCGGGCCGGTCATGGCCGCCGGCGCCGGCGCGCTGGGCATCCGCCTGGGTGGGCCGGCGCGATATCACGGCGAGTGGCATGTGCGCCCGACGCTGGGCTGCGGCGCGCTACCCGAGGTGGCGGACATCGAACGCGCACTGGCCCTGGTGCGGCATGGCGTCGTGCTCTGGCTGACGGTGATCGGCGTCGGAGCCGGGCTGGCGGGGTGGTTTGAATTCGATCTGGCCGCGGCCGCGTCCGAGTGGATGCAGGATTGGAATCGCTGGTTGAATTTTTTGCGGGAGAACGACCTTGCTTGAACACGGCGGCAGGCTGCGCAGAGCGGCGGCGACCTACAACATTCCGCTTGCCGACTGGCTGGACCTGTCAACCGGCGTCAATCCCAATGGCTGGCCTGCGCCCGCGGTGCCCGCTGCGGCCTGGGCGCGCCTGCCGGAAGACGATGACGGCCTGAGCGAGGCGGCGTGCGACTGCTACGGTGCTCGCCATGCCCTCGCCGTGGCCGGCTCGCAGGCCGCCATCCAGGCGCTGCCCCGGATGCGCGCGCCCTGTCGGGTGGGCGTGGTCGAACCCGGCTATGCCGAGCACGCCCGCGCCTGGGCCGCGGCAGGGCATGCCGTGGTCGCGGCCGACGAGCACATCGACAAGCTCGATGTGCTCGTCCTCATTCATCCCAATAACCCCAGCGGCCAGACCTACGCGCCGGCGACCTTGCTCGCTTGGCACGCGCAGCTCGCGGCACGCGGCGGCTGGTTGTTGGTGGACGAGGCTTTCATGGATGCCACGCCGGCCTTCAGTCTGGCTGCGCACGCACATCTGCCCGGCCTGATCGTGTTGCGCTCGCTCGGCAAGTTCTTCGGCCTGGCCGGGGCGCGCGTCGGCTTCGTGCTGGCACAAACGGAATTATTGGCGCGTCTGCGCGACACGCTCGGACCGTGGACGCTGACCGGCCCCGCCCGCCATATCGCCACTCTGGCCTTGCGCGACCGCGTCTGGCAGGCGGCGGCCCGGCTGGAACTGGCGTCGGCCAGCGCGCATCTGGCCGAACTCCTGGTTTCGCATGGCCTGCCGCCCAGTGGCGGCTGCGCGTTGTTTCAACGATTGGAAACCCGGCATGCCGAGGCGATTCATATTGCGTTGGCGCAGCAAGGCATCCTCACGCGCTGGTTCGATGCGCCGCACAGTCTACGTTTCGGCTTGCCGGGAACGTCGGCGGATTGGCGTCGTCTGGACGCCGCGCTGGTGCGGAGTGCGCCATGACGGCCCGCGTCCTGATGGTGCAGGGCTGTACCTCCGACGCCGGCAAGAGCGCGCTGGTGACGGCGTTGTGCCGCTGGCTGCGGCGACGCGGCGTGCGGGTGGCGCCGTTCAAGCCGCAGAACATGGCGTTGAACAGCGCCGTGAGCACGGACGGCGGCGAGATCGGCCGGGCGCAGGCGGTACAGGCGCAGGCCTGCGGGCTGGCGCCGCACAGCGACATGAACCCGGTGTTGTTGAAGCCGAATTCCGACACCGGCTGCCAGGTCATCATCCAGGGGCGGGCGCTGGCCAGCCCGCCCGCCGCCGAGCCCTGCGCCCCCTCGGGGGGCGGCGGAGCGCGGGGGGGGAATATGGACGCGCAGGCCTACCACGACTACAAGCCGCGGGCGCGAGCGGCGGTGCTGGAGTCGTTCAACCGTTTGGCAAGCCGGTATGAGGCCATCGTGGTCGAAGGCGCCGGCAGCCCGGCCGAGATCAACTTGCGCGCCGGCGACATCGCCAATATGGGCTTTGCCGAAGCAGTGGATTGCCCGGTGATTCTGATCGCCGATATCGATCGCGGCGGCGTCTTCGCGCATCTCGTCGGCACGCTGGCGCTGTTGTCCGCGAGTGAGCGGGCGCGGGTGCAGGGCTTCGTCATCAACCGGTTTCGCGGTGATATCGCGTTGCTGCAGTCCGGGCTGGACTGGCTGGAAAGGGAAACCGGCAAGCCGGTATTGGGCGTGCTGCCGTATCTGCATGGGCTGCATCTGGAAGCCGAGGATACGCTGCCTGCCGCGCTTCCGACTACGGCGGCAGCGCGGCGTTTCCGCATCGTCGTGCCGGTGCTGCCGCGCATTTCCAATCACACCGATTTCGATGCGCTGCGCCTGCATCCGGACGTGGATTTGCGTTTTGTCGCTATCGACGCGGGGTTTGACGCCTCGCCGCCGGCCGACTTGATCATCCTGCCCGGTTCGAAATCGGTGCGCGCCGATCTGGCTTTCCTCGAACAGCACGCTTGGCCGGCCTATCTGCAAACGCACCTGCGCTACGGCGGCAGGCTGCTCGGCATATGCGGCGGCTTTCAGATGCTGGGGCGGGCGATTCATGACCCGCTGGGCTTGGAAGGCGCGCCCGGTTCCAGCGCCGGCCTGGGCTGGCTAGAAATGGAAACGACGCTGGCGGCGGACAAGCAGTTGCGCAATGTGGCGGGGCGGCTGAGCGCGGCGGATGTTCCCGTGGCGGGCTACGAAATCCATGCTGGCATCAGCACCGGCGCGGCGCTGTCGCGTCCGTTCGCGCGGCTGCATGCCGGCACGGATGCAGCCGCTGGTCTAGCCGCGGATGCACGCCCGGACGGCGCGTACTCGGTTGATGGGCGGATCGCCGGCACGTATCTGCACGGCCTGTTCGATACGCCCGCCGCCGCCGATGCGGTGCTGGCCTGGGCCGGGCTGCGCGACGACGGCCATGCGGCGGATATTCACGCCCTGCGCGAGGCCGCCATCGACCGCCTGGCCGATGCGGTGCAAGCGCATCTCGATCTGCCGCGTCTACTCGAAATACTCGGGCGGCCATGACGCACTTGATCCTCGGCGGCGCCCGTTCCGGCAAGAGTCGCCATGCACAGAATCTGGCCGCAAGCAGCGGTCTGCCGGTGACGGTGATCGCCACCGGCCAGGCGCGCGACGCCGAAATGGCCGCACGTATCGCCCGCCATCAGGCCGAACGGCCGCCGCATTGGCGCACCGTCGAGCAACCGCTGTATCTGGCCGCCGCGCTGCAGCAGGCGGCCGGCGCGGGGCGCTGCGTGCTGATCGATTGCCTGACGCTATGGTTGATGAATCTGCTGGAAGCCGGTGACAGCGTGTTTGCGCACGAACGTGCAGCGCTGCTTGCGGCGTTGCCGGCATGCTGCGGCGAGATCATTCTTGTTTCCAACGAAGTCGGTTTGGGCGTGATCCCGCTGGGCGAACTCAGCCGCCGCTTCGTCGACGAGGCCGGCTGGCTGAATCAGGATATCGCTCGCCTGGCCGAGAATGTGACTTTCGTCGCGGCGGGTTTGCCGCTTTCGCTTAAATCCTTCACGAAAGAAATCGTATGACCGCCTGGTGGCGACAACCCGTCAAACCACTCGATGAATCTGCCCGCGTGGCCGCCAGCCAGCGTCAGGACACGCTGACCAAGCCGCCCGGCAGCCTGGGCCGGCTGGAGGAAATTGCGCGGCATCTGGCCGCGATGCAGGGCCGCGTGAGGCCTGCAATTTCCCAGCCTTCGATCACGCTATTCGCCGGCGATCATGGCGTCGTCGCGGAAGGCGTGGCGGCGTTTCCGCAGGCGGTGACGCTGCAGATGCTGGCCAATTTCGTCGCCGGCGGCGCGGCCGTTTCGGTACTGGCGAAGGAACTCGGTGCGCGGCTGGAAGTGGTCGATGTCGGCACCTTGGCCGGCGCGCCGATTGCCGGCGTGGTTTACGCCAGCGCCGGGCCGGGCACTGCCAATCTCGCGCGCACGGCGGCGATGCGCGCGGATCAGTTCAGCCACTGCATGGAGCAGGGCCGCCTGGCCGTGCAGCGGGCGTTGACCGCGGACGCGGATCTGTTCATCGGCGGCGAGATGGGCATCGGCAACACCACGCCGGCGGCGGCGCTGAGTTGTGCGCTGCTCGGGCTGGCCGGCGGGCAGATGGCGGGGCCGGGCACCGGGCTGGATGCGGCTGGCGTGGCGCACAAGGCAGGGGTGATCGATCGCGCGCTGACCTTGCATGCCGGTGCATGTGGCGACGCCGCGGAAGCGTTGCGCTGTCTCGGCGGTTTTGAAATCGCCGCCCTGGCCGGCGCCTACATCGCCTGCGCGCAGGCCGGTCTGCCGGTGTTGGTGGACGGTTTCATCACCACCGCGGCGGCGTTGGCGGCGTGCCGGATCAATCCCGGCGTGCGCGCCTGGCTGATCTTCGCGCACGCCTCCGCCGAACCGGGCCATGCCCGCCTGCTGGCGGCGCTGGACACGCGGCCGCTGTTGCAGCTCGACATGCGTCTGGGCGAAGGCAGCGGCGCGGCGACGGCGTTGCCGCTGCTGCGTCTGGCCTGCGCGCTGCATGCCGGCATGGCGACCTTCGCTGAAGCCGGCGTGCAGTCGGCATGATCGACGGCGCCACCCTGGTCACCGTGTTGCGCCATGGCGCCGTCGACGGGCGGTCGCATGTCTATCGCGGCGCCGATGACGCCGGCATGACGCCGGCCGGCCGGCAGCAGCTGGAGCTGCGGGCCGCGCATCTCGCCGTGCCGCCGTTCGATCGCATCGCCAGTTCGCCGTATCGCCGCTGCCTGGCGTTTGCGCGCCGCTATGCCGAGGCAAGCGGCGCAGCGCTGGAGGTCGTCGAAGCATTTCGCGAGCGCGCTTTCGGCGCTTGGGAAGGCCTGACGCCGGATGAAGCGGCGCTGGCCGACCCCGAGCCGCACCGGCTGTTCCGGGCCTCGGCCGGCACGCTCGCACCGCCCGGCGGCGAAAGTGCGGCGCAGTTGCGGGCGCGGGTCGAAGCCGGTTGGACGGCCTGGTTGCGCGCCGCCGGCGGCGGCCATCGCTTGCTGGTGACGCATGCCGGTGTCATGCGTGCGCTGCTGATGCAGCTGCTCGGCCTGCCGCCGACGCATGCCTACCGCATCGCGCTGCCGGAAGCGGCGTACTTTCAAGTTTCGATTCTGGCCGGCGAAGCGCCCGTGCTGCTGAGGCTGAATTCATGCGCGGACTGATCCTCGCCGTGCAATTTCTGACCCGGCTGCCGACGCCGCAGGTGCGCGATTTTCAGGCCGACGATCTGGCGCGCGCGGCGGTCTGGTTTCCGGCCGTCGGTGTGCTGGTCGGCGCGTTGGTCGCGGCGGCGCTGGCGCTGGGTACGCAGATCGATCCCTGGTTGGGCGCGCTGTTGGGGGTGTTGGCCTGGGTTTGGGTCACCGGCGCGCTGCATCTGGACGGCCTTTGCGATCTGACCGATGCGCTGGCCGCGGCGCACGGTGAACGTGCCCGCCTGCTGCAGGTGCTGGCCGATCCGCATGTCGGCGCGTTCGGCGTCGTCGTGCTGGTGCTGCAATTGCTGGCCAAACTGGTGCTGCTGATGCTGCTGGCAAAGGCCGAATTGTACTGGGCGGTCATCCTGATCCCGGCCTGGGCGCGCCTCGGCACGCTGGTCTGGGCGCGTTTGCCGCCGATCAAACACGGTCTGGGAGAGAACCTGGGCGAGCGCTTCAGCTGGCAGAGTCCGCTCGGGGCCATTGCGCTCTGGGCCGCTGCATTGGCGCCCGCCGCCGGGTTCTTTCCCGCCCTGCTGGCGGCGCCGCTGCTGATCCTGGCCTGGCGGGCGTATTTGCTGTCGCGTCTGGGCGGCATGAGCGGCGATGCCCTCGGCGCCGGGGTGGAATGGATGGAAAGCAGCTTGCTGCTGGCCGTGGTGACGGGGGCGGCGTTGACGGCGGCAGGGGTTACGGCGGGGGGCGCAATCTGACGTCGCGCTTCAGCCGGTCTTGCCGCAGGCCCGTTTGTGGGCGTGTTTGACCTGATACATGTTGGCGTCCGCGATGTTGACCAAGTCGTCCAGTGCACAGCCGTCGCGCGGGTAGAGGGCGTAGCCGATGCTGCACGCCGGCGTTAGCGTGAGGCCGGCGTGATACACCGGTTGGCTGAGCTCGGCCTCGACCTTCCGGCATAACTCCGGGCAGGATTCGGTGTCGATGCCGACGAACAGCAAGGCGAACTCGTCGCCACCCAGCCGCGCCGTGGTGTCGGATTTGCGCACCACGTGGTGCATGCGCCGCGCCACGGCTTGCAGCAGCGCATCGCCGGCGGCATGGCCGTGGACATCGTTGACCTGCTTGAAATCGTCCAGATCGATGTACAGCACCGCCAGCGCAAAGTGCTCTTCGCTGGCGTGCAGGATGGCTTCCTCCAGGCGTCGATAGAACAACGCCCGATTGGCCAGGCCGGTGAGCGGGTCGTGCATGGCCTGGTGCTCCAGCAAGCTGCCGGCTTGTTCGAGATCGCTGACTTGCGCGTAGATGATGCGGGCATTGCGCTTCAACAACAGCCGGGTGATCGCGGCTATGCTGGCCGCCAGCAGGATCAGCGCGGCGCCCCAGGCCAGATGCAGGCCGATCGCCCGCTTGGTTGCCTGTTGCACCTGCTCCAGCGCGGTGCGGATCTGATCGCGCTCGTAGCGGCGTAGAAATTCGACGACTTCCACATACTCAACACTGAGCGGTCGCAGTGTCACCGCCAGCAGGGCGCGCGCCTCGCTGTCCCGCTCATGCGCGGCCAGATCGCTGATCTGTTCCTGCAACACGACGATCTGTTCGACCAGCCGGTCCTGCTTCATCAGGTTGGCGTGTTCGTAGCCGTCCAGCGGCAGCGCCTTCAATTGAGTGCGGGCGTGGCCGACCTGGTAACCCCATTTGATGTAGTGCTGAAAATGGTCGTCGCGCTCGAACGCGTCTTGCGCCAGCACCTGGTAGACCAGCGAGTTATGGCGGTTATAGGAGGCTTCCTGCAGGTCGGTGGCGAGCTGAATCTTGCGGTTGCGCACATCGACGATATCGCTCATGCGCGCCTTCAATTCGGAAATGTGCCAGATCGCGTGGCCGACCAGTCCCGCCATCAGCATGATGAGCAGCGCGAAGCCCAGCACCAGATAGCGGGACATCGAGCGAGAGATTTGTTCGCGTTGCAGCACAAGAGGCATGTTCAATAGCAGTCAGGCGAGCGATTGAAATGAAGGCAAGATGATATCGACTAAGGTTACTGAAACTTGAAATGCCAGCGGTCGGATCGAGCCCGGCCGGCTGTCAACGACGCGCCCGAGGTACGCCGGAGAGCGGAGTCGTTGGCGGCTCTGCCGCCTTACGAATCCGGCCTCCCCCTTGCGGGGATTCGTAAGCGCTGAAGCGCTAACGACTCCGCTGCTCTTACAATGCGGCGCTGTTATTCATTGATTTTCCGTCATGTCGCCCGCTGAATTCTTCGTCGTCATCCCCGCCCGTTTCGCGTCCACCCGTTTGCCGGGAAAACCGTTGGCCGACATACACGGCAAGCCGATGGTGGTGCATGTCGCCGAACGCGCGGCAGCCAGCGCGGCGGCCGGTGTCTGGGTGGCGACCGACCATGCCGGCGTTGCAGAAGTCGTCGCCGCACACGGCTACGCCAGCGTGATGACCTCACCCGATTGTGCGTCCGGCACGGATCGGCTGGCGGAAGTGGCCTCCCGGCTGGGCTGGGCCGACGAGGTCGTGGTGGTCAACGTGCAGGGCGATGAACCGCTGATCGATCCGGAGTTGATCCGCGCCACGGCGCAGGCCCTGTTCGATCATCCTGCCGCCAGCATGGCCACGGTTAGCCACCGCATCGATAACGCGGAGGAGGCATTCAACCCGAACGTCGTGAAAGTGGTGACCGACAAGGACGGCTATGCGCTGTATTTCTCGCGCGCGCCGATTCCCTGGGCGCGCGATGAATGGGCCGATGCGGCGACGCGGGCGGCGTGGCCCGGTGATCTGCCGATGCAACGCCATATCGGCCTGTACGCCTACCGGGTCGGTTTCCTCAAGGCGTATCCGAACCTGAGCCGGCCGGGCATCGAAAGCCACGAATCGCTGGAGCAGTTGCGCGCGCTCTGGCATGGCTATCGCATCATCGTGATCGAGTCGCAGCAGCCGATCGCGCCCGGGGTGGATACGCCGGCCGATCTCGAGAAGGTGCGCGCGCTGCTGGCTTGAGCGGCGACGGCCGCGCTCAGATTTCCAGTTGCGTGCCCATCTCGATCACCCGGTTGGGCGGAATCCGGAAGAAAGTCATCGGGCTCGTGGCGCTGCGCGCCATCGCGACGAACAAGCGCTCACGCCAGATCGACATGCCGACGCCGCGGGTCGGAATCAGGTTTTCCCGGCTGAAGAAGAACGTCGTTTCCATCGCATCGAACACCATGCCGCAGGGACAGTGTGCGAGCGATCTGGGCACGTCGATGTCGTCCATGAAACCGTAACGCACGATGACGCGATGGAAGCCCTGGCCGAGATGGCTCACCTCGAGCCGTTCTGCGTCCGGGTAATAGGGGGTTTCGGAGGAACGGATGGTCAGCAGTACGACACGGTCGTGCAGCACCTTGTTGTGCTTCAGGTTGTGCAGCAGCGCCGACGGCACGCCGGTCGCGTCGCCGGTCATGAATACTGCCGTGCCGGGAACGCGATGCGGCGGGTATTGCTCGATGCCGGCCAGGAAAGGCTGCAACGGAATGGCGCTTTCATGCAGGCGGCGGGCGACGAGTTCGCGGCCGCGTTTCCAGGTTACCAGCAACGTGAAAATCACCCCGGCGACTGCGAGCGGAAGCCAGCCGCCGTCCGGTATTTTCGCAATGTTGGCGCCGAAGAAGGCCAGGTCGATGCAGAGAAACAGCGCCAGACCCGTCAGCGTGAAGGCGAGCCTGACATCCCAGCACACGCGGATCACGATGAACAGCAGTATCGTGCTGGTGATGAAGGTGCCGGTGACGGCGATGCCATAGGCCGCCGCCAGGTTGCTGGAGTTCTGGAAGCCGAGCACCAGCAATACGACGCCGATCATCAACGTCCAGTTGACGATGGGGATGTAGATCTGGCCCGACTCTTTGGCCGAGGTGTGTCGGATGGTCAGGCGCGGCGCAAAACCGAGCTGGATGATCTGGCGGGTGACCGAGAAGGCGCCGGAGATCACCGCTTGCGAGGCGATGATCGCGGCGACGGTGGCCAGCGCGATCATCGGATAGAGCGCCCAGCCCGGCGCCAGCATGAAGAAGGGGTTTTTCACGGCGCCGGGGTTGGCCAGCAGCAGCGCACCCTGGCCGAAGTAGTTGAGCACCAGGGCCGGCAGCACGAAGCCATACCAGACCAGTTGGATCGGCTTGCGGCCGAAATGGCCCATGTCGGCGTACAGGGCCTCGGCGCCGGTAATCGCCAGCACGACGGAGCCGAGAATCACGAAGCTGGCGGCGCCGTGGTCGAGGAAGAACTGCAGCGCATGGATGGGCATGACGGCAAACAATATCTGCGGGTGGTCGACGACGCTGCGCGCGCCCAGCAAGCCCAGCACCAGAAACCAGCTCAGCATGACCGGGCCGAACAGCAGGCCGATGCTGGACGTGCCACGGCGCTGGAGCAGGAACAAGCCGATCAGGATGCCCAGCGTGATCGGCACGATGAAGGGGTGCAGCAACGGCGCGCCCAGTTCCAGGCCTTCGACGGCGGAAAGCACCGAAATGGCGGGGGTGATCAGGCTGTCGCCGAAGAACAGCGAGGCGCCGATGAAGCCGATCACCATCAGCACCCAGCGCGTGCGCGATTCCAGCGGCGCTTGCGCCTGTGCGAGTGAAAACAGCGCGAGTATGCCGCCTTCGCCGGCGTTGTCGGCGCGCATCATCAGGCCGACATACTTCAGCGACACGACCAGGATCAGCGACCAGAAGATCAGCGACAGGATGCCGAGGACGTTGGCTTCGCTGAGCGCCAGGCCGTGGCCGTTGAACACCTCTTTCATCGCATAGAGCGGGCTGGTGCCGATATCGCCGAAGACGATGCCGACGGCGCCCAACATCAGGGCCGAGAGCGGGGATCGGGTGGCGGTGTCGGGCGTGCTGGTCATTGCAGTTCTGCTGATCGCTGCGGAGCAACGGGGGGCTCGAAGGCGTGATGCTATACCCAGCGCGTCCGCGCCCATTCGCCTTCAGCAGGCCTCCCCGCACAGATAACGCTTGGCTAGCGCCAGCATGATCCACAGCCAGAACAGCAGGAAGAAGGTCAGCATCGGCACATGCGCGTCGATGATGAACCGCGGCGTGATCGAGCGCACCGCGTTCACGGCGGGTTGGGTGATGGTGACAAGGATTTTGTAGAACAGGTTCTCATGGCGGGATTTTCCGGCCAGTAGTGCCAGTGCGCCGCGTCCCAGCAGCGCGAAACCGGCGACTTCAACAAGGACGCGCAGCAGGGAGACCACGAGAAGATCGAATTGCATTGAAGTCGCCGTCAACATGAAGAAAACCTGCAGATTCTAGCTTGCCGCACCCCGGTGTCGCCGCCACAATCCAGGCCGCCTCAAGAATCCGTGCCGCCATGAACTTCGATCATCTCCGTTTTACCCTGCGTGCTGTCGTCTTCGGATGGTTGGGGCAGCCAGAACGTTCGATGCAGGCCTATGTCGCGGCGTTTCGCAGCGATCCGCTTGACGTCCGCGCCGCCCGCAGCATCGCCTGGACGCACGCGCAGCAGAAGCGTTGGCAGGCGGCGGCGGAATGGTTCGACATCGCGTTGGCGCTGGAGCCGGCAGATGCCGATACCTGGTTCAACCTGGCTTACGTGCAGGAACAAGGCGGCGATCGTTCGACGGCGACAACCGCTTTTCGCCGGGCCTGCGAACTCAATCCGAAGCATGATCGAGCCTGGTATGGTCTGGGCATGGCCCTGGCGCATCAGGGGGAACATGCCGCCGCCGCCGAGGCTCTGCAGCACGCCGCCGAACTGCAGCCGATGAACGGCATCGCCTGGTATGCCTTGGGTATGGCGTATTACCACGACCATCAAACCGAACAGGTGGCGAAGGTCATTCACCACTTGGCGCTGCATGAACCGCAAACCGCTAAGCGTTTGATTCGTGATGCCGAGCGCGCCGATCTGGCGCATCTGGTGGAGGGGATATAGCCGGTTGAGCACAAACGACAAGGCCCGCTTGCGCGGGCCTTGTCGTTTGTGCCGCCCCATGCGGGGCGGCTCCAGTGCGCTGGTCAGGTCGCGCTGCCTGTCAGGCTGGGGTAACGCACGTGGTCGACCATATCCTGAATCTCCTTGCTGGGCGCCGGAGACAGCAGGGAGCCGATGATCACGCCCAGGAAGCCGGCGGGCATACCGAATACGCCGGCAGCAATGGGCTTGATGGCGAACCACTGATTGGCGTCGACGCCGCCGAAGAAGTCATAGGTCAAGAACATGTAATACATGCACACGCCCAGACCGGCCAGCATGCCGATGACCGCACCCAGATAGTTGGCCCGTTTCCAGAACACGCCCAGGACCAGGGCCGGGAAGAAGGCCGAGGCGGCCAGCGAGAAGGCCGCACCTACCAGGAACAGGATGTCGCCCGGTTTCAGCGAGGCCGTATAGGCCGCGATGATGGCGACCACCAGCAGCAGCACCTTGGAGACGGTGATGCGTCGTACGGTAGAAGCGTTCGGGTCGATCATCTTGTAGTACACGTCATGCGACAGCGCGTTGGCGATGGTCAGCAACAGACCGTCCGCGGTGGACAGCGCGGCGGCCAGGCCGCCGGCCGCCACCAGGCCCGAGATTACATAGGGCAGGCCGGCAATTTCCGGGGTCGCCAGCACGATCAGGTCGCCGCCGATGGTGATTTCGGCGAGTTGGATCAGTCCGTCCTTGTTCATGTCGACGATCTTCATCAGTGTGGAATCCACCGCTTGCCAATTGCTGACCCAGGCGGGCAGCGCCGCAAAGGAGGAGCCGACCAGATCGTGATACACCACGTACTTGGCCAGCACCGCCAGCGCGGGTGCGGTGAAGTAGAGCAGGAAAATGAAGAACAACGACCAGAACACCGATTTGCGCGCGGAACGCACCGAAGGGGTCGTGTAGTAGCGCATCAGGATGTGCGGCAGCGAGGCGGTGCCCACCATCAGGCACAGCACCAGCGCGATGAAGTTGCGGCGTTTTTCGTTGGAGGCTTTCTCGTCCTCAGCCTTTGCTTTGGCGATGTCCTCCGGCGTGGCGGCCGGGTTTTCCTTCATCAGCTTCTTCTCGGCGCCCTTGCCGGAGAATGCGGTGGCGTGGGCGGCGACCGGGCCCGACTTGGTCTTGGCGCCCTTTTCGGCGGTGGCCCACTTGGCCTTCAGCTTGTCGATATTGGCCGGGAAATCCTTGAGGTCTTTTTCGACACCCTTGATGGCTTTCTCATCCAGAGCAGGGGCGGCCTTCAGGTCGGACAACTTCTGCTCGACCTTGGCCTTCTCTGCAGACCAGAAGGCATGGCCGTTGCCGGCATTCACGGCGGCGTCCAGCGCCTTGATCTTGTCGCCCCATTCGGCCGCCTTCTCCTTGTGGATCGCGCGCACGGTCAGTTCGGCGGCGCCCAGGGTGGAGTTGGCATCGTTCAGCACCTTCTCCTTGGCGGTGACCTGTTGCAGTACCTGGCCATAAGCCACCTGAGGGATTGGATTGCCGGTGATCTGCACCGACAGCCATACCACCGGGATCATGTAGGCGATGATCAAAATGATGTACTGCGCCACCTGGGTCCAGGTCACTGCGCGCATGCCGCCCAGGAACGAGCACACCAGGATGCCGGCCAGACCGGCATAGACGCCGATCTCGAACTCCAACCCGGTGAAGCGGGAGGTAATCAGGCCGACACCGTAGATCTGCGCAACCACGTAGACGAAGGAGCAGATGATGGCCGCGATGACGCCGATGGTCCGGGGCAGGTTGCCGCCATAGCGGGCGCCGAGGAAGTCGGGAATGGTGAACTGGCCGAACTTGCGCAGGTAGGGCGCCAGAAACAGCGCCACCAGCACATAGCCGCCGGTCCAGCCCATGACGAAGGCGAGGCCGTCGTAACCGGACAAGTACAAGGTGCCGGCCATGCCGATGAACGATGCGGCAGACATCCAGTCAGCGCCGGTGGCCATGCCGTTGAACAGGGCGGGAACCCTGCGTCCGGCGACGTAGTACTCTGAAACATCGGCTGTTTTCGACATGACGCCGATGCCGGCGTACAGGAGGATGGTGGCGGCCAGGAAGATGTAGCCGATGATCTTGGGGGGCAGGCCCATCTGCTCCAGGATCGCCAGGATGATGACGAAAGCGATGAAACCGCCGGTATAGAAGGTGTAGTACTTCTTCAGTTGATTGAAGAATGCGGAATTGGATACTGTTGCGCTCATGTCAGTCTTCCCCCTCGTGGACGTCGTATTCCTGATCGAGCTGGTTCATGCGACGGGCGTAATACCAGATCACCAGCACATAGATGATCAGAGAACCCTGTGCGCCCATATAGAACGCGAAGGGGAAGCCCAAGATGACGATGTCATTGAGTTCGCGGGCGAAAAAAATGACCACAAAGGTCGCCACGAACCAGATGCCCAGGAGAACAGCGGTTAAGCGCAAATTCCTGTTCCAGTACTCACGGTGCTTGTCCGTCAGTTGCATAGTGCTCCTCCAGTAAAAAACGAAAGCGGGTTGCACTGTCTGGGAAGCATGCTTAGGCATGCCCTCCTCCCCCAGAACCTCACGCAGACAGTCACGCCAGGCGGGTTGAGTATAGAACGAAAGTACAAGAATTAAGACTGACTTAAGACGTCAAACTCTTGATTAGTATATGCAAATATTGCATTGCACAAAAAAGGCTGTGTGGTTGGGTGTGTCCGTATTGGTGGCCCGAGCCAGCATGGCCGGGGAGCCTTGTTGCGGCCTGCAGAACGCTTTCGCGGCTGGCGGCGCCGGTCTGATGCAGTTTGCCGACCGGAATGACAAACCCCCGGACCAGCCGGGGGTTTGAGCCGCCGCCATTCGCCGTGGCGGCGGCCGGCACCGTGCAAAGGCCTTAGTGAGCCGAGGCGCCTTCTGCGTTGATGCCGGTGTTCTGGCGCACGTAGAGTTCGTCCCACATTTCCTCGGAGCGCCGGTCGCGGAACAGCAGGGAACCAATGTTCGCGGAAATGCTTGCAATTTCCCTATATGGGAAATAACCTATATTCCCATATAGGGAATATATGGAACGCAATGCGCATCCTGGGTTTGCTGGTTTTAGAGGAATTCAAGAAGGCCCATGCCGATGCGCGCGGTCCGCTGGATGCTTGGCGGCGGGAAGCCGAGGACTCGAAATGGCTCACTCCCCAGGACATCAAGCAGCGCCACCGCAGTGCGGATTTCCTGGCGGATAACCGGGTGATCTTCAACATCAAGGGCAACAGTTATCGGTTGGTGGTGCAGGTGCGTTACCAGAATGGGATGGTCGCGGTGGAATGGGTTGGCACCCACGCCGAATACGACAAGAAGCGGTTTTAGAGACTACCCGCGCCTCGGGGGTGAACAGGAGCTGGAGAGAAGCATGAACATCAAGGTCATCAAGCATCGTGAAGACTACGCCCAAGCCATGGCGCGCCTGTCCGCGCTCATGGACCTCGATCCCAAACCCGGCAGCGATGAGGAAGACGAACTGGATTTACTGGCGCTGGTTATCGAGGACTACGAGCGCAAGATCGTGCCACCCGCCGTGCCCGATCCTATCGAAGCCATCCTGTTCCGCATGGATCAGGCCGGCCTGACGCGCAAGGAGCTGATTCCCTACATCGGCTCGGCTTCCAAAGTGTCGGAGGTGTTGTCGCGTAAACGTCCTCTTTCTCTGGCCATGATCCGCAAACTGCACAATGGGCTCGGCATCCCGGCCGGCTCGTTGATCGGCGGCGACAATGAATCTCAGGTTTTGCTGGCAGATGAAGCGGAAGCGGACTACACGCGCTTCCCGCTCAAGGAAATGCAGGAGCGGGGTTATTTCGGCCATGTCGCGGCCGATACGCGCAGGCTAAAGGACTATGCCGAGGAGTTGATGCGCGGTTTCTTTCAAGACCTTTCGCCCGCCAACCTGCGCCCGGCCCTGCTGCGCGCGCCCCTGCACCAGCGCGGCGCGCGCACGGCGGACGGTGCAGCCATGCTGGCGTGGCGGCTTTGCGTGTTGAAAAAGGCGCGCGCCATCGACCTGCCCCATGCCTATGAAAAAGGCACTGTGACGGCCGGCTGGCTAAGGGATTTGGCCAAACTTTCTGCTTTGAGCGAGGGCCCGAATCTTGCGCGGGAATATCTGGCTAACGCGGGTATTGCCTTGGTCATCGAGCCGCATTTCAAAGGCACCTACCTGGATGGCGCCGCCATGCTCGATCAAGGCCGCCCCATCGTCGCCCTCACGCTGCGCCACGACCGGCTGGACAACTACTGGTTTGCCTTGCTGCATGAACTCGCCCACGTGGCGAAACACCTGGACGAGGCCCATCCCGTTTTCACGGACGATCTGGACAGCCCGGACGAACAGGATCGCAAGGAGCGCGAAGCGGATGAGATGGCCACCAACGCGCTGATTCCGCCCAACGTCTGGGAAAAAGCTGCCGTGCGGGAAAGCCACGCGCCCCGCGATGCCCAGGCCCTCGCCCGCCAGTTGGGCATCCACCCGGCCATCGTCGCCGGCCGGGTACGGCACGAAACGCAAAATTACCGTGTGCTCGCCCGCCTGCTCGGCCAGGGCGAACCCGGCCGGCAGCTGGCATAACCCGGCTTGACCCAAGGAACCCGATGATCACCAAACAGCAACTCGGCAACACCCTGTGGGGCATGGCCGAAATCCTTTACGACAAGGTGGAGGACTACAAGACCTACATCCTGTCGCTGCTGTTCTTCAAACGCTTGTCCGACAACTGGGCCTGGGAGATCGACGCCAAGGTCAGGCAGTTCATCGCCCAGCACGGCGTGGAACCCAACGAAAAGCAGCGCGCGTTTATCGCCGCCAATGCCCACGACTTCGTCATCCCGGAGGGCTGTTTCTGGTCCGACGTAAAAAACGCCTCACCCAACGAGAAGAACGAAAAACTCGACAAGGCGGTCAAGGCCGTCGCCGAGGACAACCCGCCCCTGCGCGGCATCATCGACGCGGTGCAGTGGAACGCCCCCGCACCGGATGGCAAGGGCGGCAAGCGTCTGCATCCCGAGGTACTCACCAGCCTCATCAACTACCTGGACGTGGTGACCCTGGACAACGGCAACGCCACCGTGGACATCCTGGGCGACGCCTACGAATACCTGATCAAGAAGTTTGCTGACGAGAACAAGGGCGGCAAGGTGGCGGGCCAGTTCTACACCCCCGGCGAGGTGGTGGACCTGATGGTGCGCACCATCAAACCCAGGGCCGGCGAAGAGGTCTACGACCCCACCTGCGGCTCTGGCGGCTTCCTTATCTGCAGCGCCAAGTACGTCAAGGAATCCACCGGCGACGCCAAGCATATCCGCCTCTACGGTCAGGAAACGGTCTGGACCACCTGGGCCATCGCCAACATCAACATGATCTTTCATGGTCTGGACGCCAAGGTCGCCCAGGGCTGACGCCGGACGACAAGGCAGAGAAGATCATCCGCGATATTGAGACGGTGATTCGTATCCACGAGTCGGAAAGCCCGGTCTATCAGGAATTCCAGGACCGCTTGGAGCGACTGATCAAGGAGAAGGCCGAGCATGCCAAGGGCATCGAGCAATTGCTGATAGAACTGGGCGGCCTCTACCGGGAACTGGACGAAGTGGCCAGCCTGCCGGAACGCATGGGCTTCGCGGAACGCGGGGAGTTCGATGTGTACATGGAATTGAAAAACGGCCTGGGCGAGCGCTTCGACGACCCGCTGGCGCGGGACTACGCGGGCCAGGCCGCGCGGCTGATCAAGCGTAAGGCATACGCCGGCTGGCAGGATAGCCCTCAGGAACTGAAGCGCATCCGTACCGACCTGGTGGTGCTGGCCCTGGACAATGCCTTCGAGCCGCTGGGAATCGCCGGAGATGAAGAACTGGTCGAGTCGATGATGCGACGGCTAGCGCAGCATTACGGCCTGGACTGAAGGCGCGGCCATGGGATTGCCTGACAACGTGATCGTCGACCGTCGCAAGGTGAAGCACGCTCGTTTGCGGGTTGCGGAGACGGGGGAAGTCCGCTTGATCATTCCCATGCACTTGGAGGACGGGCAAGTCGCGGAGTTGCTGACTCGAAAAGCGGGTTGGATCGCGGAGAAACAAGCGTTTTTCACCCGACGTACCCAAGAACGAAAAACACCCTGCGACCTGGCGCCGCATTCCCTGCTGCTGCATGGGGAGCCTTATCATTTTTCCTATGACAGTCGGCTCGGCAACCGGACCAGGGTCATCCACGCCGGCAAAGTGGTCGAATCCGGTTTGAGGTTGGAGGACGAGCGAATCCGGCAGGCCTGGTACCGACGCTTTGCCCGTTCGACCTTGTGTGCTCAGGTCGCGGAATTGGCCGTTCGGCATGGCTTGCCCTTCTCCGGCCGGATATACATCCGTGAGCAAGCCACCAAATGGGGTAATTGCTCGCGCCTTGGCAATATTTCGCTGAATTGGCGACTGATTCTGATGCCGCAATCGGTCAGGGAATACGTGCTGTTGCATGAGTTACTGCATACCCGGGTAGCCAACCATTCAGCCAGCTTCTGGGGACGTATGCGGCAGCTCAAGCCGGACTATCCGGAAGCCATCAGACTGCTTGGCAAGTACGCATTTCCTATCACGGTGAATCGGACAAACGAGGGCGTTCAGTAACCACCGCGTAGGTGCTGCCCATGAGAAAAAACAAACCCCCGGCAAGCCGGGGGTTTGAGTGCCCGCCACTTGCGGTGGCGGACGGGGGGAGGCCGGTACGGTCAGTGAGCCGAGGCGCCTTCCGCGTTGATGCCGGTGTTCTGGCGCACATACAACTCGTCCCACATTTCTTCGGAGCGCCGGTCGCGGAACAGCAGGGAACCCAGGATCACGACCAGGAAACCGAGCGGGATGGAGATCAGGCCGGGATTCTTCAGCAGGAAGTAGGGCTTCTCCAGGCCCAGCATGCTGGTGGTCTGGCCTTCGTACTGCTTTAGGTCTTTCTCCGCCTTGGCCTTGGCTTTCTCGGTGGCGATGATGTCTTTCTTGACCTTCTCGATATCCTTCGCGTCGGTCAGAGTCGCCAGCTTGGCGTTCAGCCCCGCCAGCTTGTCGGCGGCGCCCGGCTTGGCCGGCTTCTCGGCGGCGGCGGCCTTGGCCGGTTCGGACTTGACGCACCCCTCCATTGCGAACAGTTCGCACATGAAACTGGAGGCGGCTTTGGCCGGCACGGCTTCCGTGGCCGGCTGGGCGGGTTCGCCATTGAGCACCTTGTCGGCCTCCTTCAGCACGGCCTTGGGATAAGTCATGTTCGGAGAGATCATCACCAGGAAGATGGCGGTGATGGCGCCGACCAGCATGCCGGCGACGATGCCGTAGGTGTTGGCGCGCTTCCAGTACAAGGTCAGGAACACGGCCGGCAGGTTGGAGGACGCCGCCACCGCGAAGGCCAGGGCCACCAGATGGGCGACGTTCTGGCCTTCGGCGGCGATGCCGACGGTGATGGCCATGATGCCGACGATGACCGAAGACACCCGCGCGGCGATCACCTGCTCCTGCGGCGAAGCATGGTCACCCTTGATGACGCCGACATAGATGTCGTGCGCCATCGCGGAAGCGGCGGCCAGCACCAGGCCGGCGACCACCGCAACGATGGTGGCGAACGCCACGGCGGCGACGAAGGCGAGAAACAGATTGCCCAGCATGGATTCGGGGCCGCCGCCGGCGAACTGCGCCAGCATCGGGGCGGCCATGTTGCCGCCCTTGTCGAGTGCGGCGATGGGGCCGGCGCCGACGTTGATCGCCGCGCCCATGCCGAGGAACAGGGTCAGCACATAGAAGCCGCCGATGATGCCCATCGCCCACAGCACCGAGGTACGCGCGGCCTGGGCCGTCGGCACCGTGAAGAAGCGCATCAGGATGTGCGGCATGCCGGCGGTGCCCAGCACCAGGGCCATGCCCAGCGAGATCTGGTCGATCGGGTTCTTCAGGAACAGGCCCGGCTCCAGGAAGCGCTGGCCGAGCTCCTCCGGCGTCATGCCGGTGGCGGCATCCCCGACCAGCTTGGCGACCTGCGCCTGCACCTTGGGATCGCTGACCACGGCTTGCAGGAAGCCGGGCAGCGAAAAGCCATACTGGCCCCAGGTGATCAGCACCAGCAGGATGGACGCGGTCACCAGCAGCACGGCCTTGATGATCTGCACCCAGGTGGTCGCCTTCATGCCGCCGAATACCACGTAGGCCAGCATCAGCACGCCGACGCCGATCACCGATACGGCGTAATCGATGCCGATCAGGGTCTTGATCAACACGCCGCCGCCGACCATTTGTGCGGTCAGGTAGAAAGTGGACACGGTGATGGTGGACAGCGCGGCGACGGTCTTGGCCTTCTTCGGGTCATTGCGGAAGGCCAGGATGTCGCCCAGCGTGTACTTGCCGATGTTGCGGCAAGGCTCGGCGATCACCAACAGTACGGTGATGTAAGCCACCAGCCAGCCCACCGAGTACATGAAGCCGTCATAACCATACAGCGAGATCAGGCCGGCGATACCCAGGAAGGAGGCGGCGGATAGGTAGTCGCCGGCAATCGCCCAGCCGTTCTGGATGCCGGTCACCGAACGGCCGGCGGCATAGAACTCCGAAGTGGAGTGGGTTTGCCGTGCGGCCCAGTACGTCACGTACATGGTAATGGCGATGATGATGCCGAACACGGCGAAGGTCATCCATTTGTACTCGTCGGCCACCGCGCCCGCGCCGGCGAAGGCGAAGGAGCTCATGACGGCCAGGGCAGCGGCGCCGCCTATCAGTTTCAACTTCATGGCGTTGTCCTTATTTGATGTTGTGGGCGTCGCGGATGATTTCCGCGGCCATGGCGTCGAATTGCTTGTTGGCGCGCACGGCATAGACGCCGGCGATGACCCAGGCGACAACGAACTCGGAGAGGGCGAACAGGATGCCGACGTTGACCGGGCCCCAGACCTTGATCTTGAACAGGTCCTGGTAATAGGCCGCACCGATCGGGAGCAAGAAGTAATAGACCACCGAGATGATCATCAGAGACCACAGGAAGGTGAGTTTCTTCTTGTGCAGCGCCTGGAAGCGCGGGTCGGCATCGATGGCCGACCAATTCAGTTCTGCTTTTGACATGGGCATGACTCCGGTAAGGCGATGTGAAGCGTCCGCCAAGCATGCAGACGTTGCGCCTATGCTACGCAGAACGACTTACGTTGCGCTTACAGGCCAGGCATGGTCCTGTCTCAACTCGTCCAGTTGGTCATTTGCTGAGCCTTTTCCAGTTCGCGCAGGGCTTTGAAATTCAGCACGCGCTTGGCCAGCATGCGCTCCCTGAGCGCGAGCATGAGCTCGGCGGTGGACATGGCATCGGCCAGTGCGTTGTGGCGGGCGAAGTTGCTGATGTTGAAACGGGCCATCCAGTTGTCGAGCGAACGGAGCGAGCGGGCGAGTTCAGGGTACAGGGCGGGAGCGAGATAGGCCAGATCGACCCAGGGATGGTTGAAGCGCAGCCCAAGATAGGCCTTCATCGCGCGATCGATCATGGTTTTGTCGAAGGTGACGTGAAATGCCACCAGCGGCGACTTGCCAAGGTATTCGAGGAAGGTCAGCAAGGCCTCGGCAGGGGGCACCCCCTCCGCTTGCGCGGTGCCGCCGATACCGTGGATCAGGATGTTTTCCCGGTCGCTGATGCGGCTCTGCTGCAGCACGATTTCCATGCTGTCGGCCAGTTGAATGCCGCCTGAATTGGTGGCGACTGCACCAATGGCGATCAGCCTGTCCTTCATCAGATTCAGACCGCTGGTTTCGACATCCACCACGACATAGCGGCTGGCCTGGCTTGCGGCGGCGAGATCGGCTGCCGGCAGCGACTGCCAGGCGGCCAGGCGCGCGGCCTGCTCGACGGTCAGTGCCGGCTTCTGGCCGAAAAAATGGCTAAACCAGTTCATAACTGATAGTCCAGCGCCAGCTGGGTTTGCAGTTTGCGGGCTTGGCGGAAGGTTTCCTTGAGTATGCGTTTGTCCAGGTTATTGAAGTTGTCTGGATCGACATTGTTGCTGAGCGCTTCCTGGCGCTGGCACTGCTCGTGGTGCCGGCGCAGGCGCAGCAGCTGAATGAACAGAAAGGCTTCGCACCAGGCCTCGGTGTCTTGCGGGCTGACGTGCAAGGCTTGCGCGCTCTCGCGCAGGCGCAGCAAGGTATTGGTCTGTCTGCCGCCCGCCGCCAGGCTGAAAATCCGCGCGGCATCGACGAAAGGCGTGATGCCGTTGAGCTTGAGGTCGAGGCTGTTGCCCTTGCTGGTGAAAAAATCCCAGACCGAACCCGACGGCGGCCGATTGCGCAGCGCGTTTTCCGCCATCTGGTGCAGGAAGCGGATGTTCTTGCAGGCCGCGCCGCTGAGCCATTCGCGCAGATCGACCGCCAGGTGCTCGGCGCCGTACAGCGGGCGGAAGTCAAAGAAGATGGTGCAATGCAGCAGCGCCTCCGGGTCGCCCAGATTGATCCAGCCGGCGAAGGTCTGCTTCCATTCCTGCAAGGTCAGGCACCACTTGGGGTTGGAGGCCATGATCTCGCCTTTGCATAGCGGGAAGCCGCATTCCGCCAGGGCCAGGTTGATGCGCTTGGCGAAGGGCAGCAGAACGTCGCGCAGCGCGTCGGGGTTGTCGCCTTCGTTCACGGCAAAAATGATGCCATTGTCCTGGTCGGTATTCAGGGTCTGTTCCAGGCGTCCCTCCGAGCCCAGCGCCAACCAGCAGAATTCAATTCCCTTCATCACCGGGCTGGCGATGAGTTCGAGCTCGATGATGCGGGTGGTCAGCAGATCGTTGAGCGTGGAGATGATCTGCGTCAGTTGTTCGGCGGCGACGCCCTGGGCCAGCATGTTGTGCGCCAGCAGGCGGATGTCCTTGGCCGAGTGCTGCAGGATGTCCAGGCGATCGGCATTGCGAATGGCGCCGCTGATCTGGCGCAAGCCGACCCGTTGCAGCGAAAACAGATCCTTTTCCGAAATCAGACCCCTGAGCTGGCCGCCCTCCTCGACCAGGATGTGGCGAAAGCCGTACTTGGCCATGACCAGTGCAGCATCGTGCGCCAGCGCGTGCGGCGGCAGGGTGCGCGGGTTCGGGCTCATCACTGCCTTGAACGGCACCTCCAGGCTGATGCCGGCCATGGCGACCCGGTCGAGGACGTCGTGCAGCGTAAAAATGCCGAGCGCTTTCTTATGCTCGTCCACCGCGACCATCGAACCGATGCCGAGTTTATGCATGGTTTCAAGCACTTCGCGCAGCGGCGTGTCCGGTGGGCACGAGACCGGCTCGCGCCGGATCAGCGTCGCCAGCGTGCTGGACATGGATTGCTGATCGCTGCTGGATTTGGCGTATTGGGCCTGGATGACCTGCTTGGACTGCTCCAGCAGATTGGCGATGCGGCGCGTGCAGAAATCATGGAACGGGTCGCTGAGCCTGAGCAGCTCCTGGAAATCGGCGGCCGCGAGTTCGAAGCAGAAGGTGTCGCGCCGGGCGCGATACGTGCTGACGACGGCGCGCTTGGACAGCAGCGCGCCGAGGGGAAAACATTCGCCTTCATGCAGCTCCAGCCAGTCGACGTCGTCCTGCGCCCGCACGACATCCTGTTCGGCGTTGATCACGCCTTGCTTGATGATGTAGAAGGTCTTGACCGGCCCCGTGTCCGGGCCGAGTACGGTTTCGCCCTTGCCGTAATAGGCCACCTTGAGGCGTTCGGCCAGCCAGGCCACATGCTCCCGCAGCATGCTGTCGAACGGTGCGAAACGCGTCAGGTGGTCAACCGTAGCGAGAATGAGCGAGTTGGGCGCGGACATGGCGGTCAGGTGGCATGTGAAAGAACCAGCTTATTGCAAACGCCCGCCGGTTGGAACCAGGCCCGCGCTCGCCCGGCGTCGAAAGCCGGCGGCTTGGGCGCGCCGGAGAACGAAGTCTTCGCGTTTTGGCGCGTATGAATACGAAGCCTCCCTCCGGCGGGGATTTGTAAGCCGCTGCAGCGGCAACAACGCCGCTGCATTGGGCGGCACGGTAAACTTCGTGCTGGTATTTTCTCCACCAACCCGCTCCGGGAGCCGCTCCGCCATGAATCCGCGTCATTCCCTCCGCCTAGTGCCCTTCGTCGCCGTCCTGTCGCTTAGCGGTTGTTTGCAGGATTCGGCGTCGTATGTCTTTCCCGAGAAGGATCACGCCATCACGCTGGTGCGCAACCAGACCTTGTTCTGGCTGGATACGGTCGATGTCGAAGTGATTGCCGTCCGCTTGCCGGAATGCAACGACGGCATTCGGGTCGAGGACGTGCCGCGCGCCGGCAAGCTGGCCCTTTACCGGGCGCCGGACGCCTACCCGGAGCCGATTTTCATCCTGCACACCGACCAGCGGCTTTATGCAATCAGTACGCAATCCTGCCGGGTGCAGAAATTCAAGGAAGCGCCGGCGGATCTGGGCGAGAAGCTGGGGCAGTTTTATGAGAAGGACGGCAAGTTCCAGTTTGTCGCCGGTGGCGCCGCCGACGCCAATCCGGCGCCTGGCGCGAAAGGGGAATAAGCCGCATGCGTTATGCCGATCTGCGCGACTTCATGGCCCAACTCGAGGCGCGTGGCGAACTCAAGCGCATCGCCGCCGAGGTCGACCCGAATCTGGAAATGACCGAGATCGGCGACCGCGTGCTGCGCGCCGGCGGCCCGGCCTTGTTGTTCGAAAAACCGAAGGGCTCGGGTACGCAAACGCGCATGCCGGTGCTGACCAATCTGTTCGGCACGGTCAAGCGCGTGGCGCTCGGCATGGGCGAGGAAGACCCGGCGCGGTTGCGCGAAATCGGCAAGTTGCTGGCGTTCCTGAAAGAGCCGGAGCCGCCGCGCGGCCTGAAAGACGCCTGGGACAAATGGCCGGTGCTGAAGCAGGTGCTCAACATGACGCCGTCCGTGGTGCGCTCGCCGGCGTGCCAGGAAATCGTTTGGGAAGGCCAGGATGTCGATCTGGCGCGACTGCCGATCCAGACCTGCTGGCCGGGCGATGTCGGCCCGCTGCTGACCTGGGGCCTGGTGGTGACGCAGGGCCCGCAGGGCTTGCCGAACTCGAAAGCGCGGCAGAATCTGGGCATCTACCGGCAACAGGTCATCGGCCGCAACAAACTGATCATGCGCTGGCTGGCGCATCGCGGCGGCGCGCTCGACTTTCGCGAGCACCAGGCCGCCTTTCCCGAGCGGCCATTCCCGTTAGCCGTTGCCATCGGCTGCGACCCGGCCACGATACTGGCGGCAGTGACGCCGGTGCCGGATTCGCTGTCCGAGTACCAATTTGCAGGTTTGCTGCGCGGTGCAAAGACCGAGGTCGCGAAAGCGCTGGGCTCCGATCTGCAAGTGCCGGCGAGGGCCGAGATCGTGCTGGAAGGCGTCATCCATCCCGGCGAGACGGCGCTGGAAGGGCCGTTCGGCGATCACACCGGTTACTACAACGAGCAGGAAACCTTTCCGGTGTTCACCGTCGAGCGCATCACGCTGCGGCGCGACGCGATCTATCACTCGACCTACACCGGCAAGCCGCCGGATGAGCCGGCGATCCTCGGCGTGGCGCTGAATGAAGTCTTCGTGCCGCTGCTGCAAAAGCAGTTTCCCGAGATCACCGATTTCTATCTGCCGCCGGAAGGCTGCAGCTACCGCATGGCGGTGGTCAGCATGAAGAAGCAGTATCCCGGCCACGCCAAACGGGTGATGTTCGGGGTCTGGTCCTTCCTGCGCCAGTTCATGTACACCAAGTTCATTCTGGTCACTGACGAGGATGTCAACGTGCGCGACTGGAACGACGTGATGTGGGCGCTGACCACCCGCGTCGATCCGGCGCGCGACACGCTGCTGGTGGAAAACACGCCGATCGACTACCTCGACTTCGCCAGCCCGGTGTCCGGCCTGGGCAGCAAGATGGGCATCGACGCGACCAACAAATGGCCGGGCGAGACAACGCGCGAATGGGGTACGCCGATCGCCATGAGCGACGCGGTGAAACGTCGCATCGATGCGCTCTGGCCCAGCCTCGGTTTGGGCTGAGCGCGATGTTGAGCCCGCACGATCTGGCCCTGTTCATTCCGCTGTCCGGCCTGTCCGGCGAGGCGCTGGCGCAGGCGGCCGCACTGGCGTCCAGCGTCGCGCTCGAAGCGGGCCAGGTGTTGTTCAGCAAGGGCTCGTCGGATCTGCGTAGCTACTATCTGTTGTCCGGCGAGGTCGCCCTCGATTCCGCCGACCACAGCGCACCGCTGGTCGTGAAGGCGGGCAGCGAAACCGCACGGCATCCGCTTTCCCGGCTGAAACCGCGCGCTTATACCGCTGTCGCGCGAACAGCCTGCAAGCTGGCCAGCTTTGCCGATGACGACCTCGATCATCTGGTCGCGCGCGATCAGGCCACGGCTTACGAGGTCACCGAGTTCGAAGGCGATGACCCGCAGTGGATGTTCGATCTGCTCAGCAATCCGGCGTTTTCGCAAGTGCCGCCCGGCAATCTGCATACCTTGTTCGGCCGCTTCGAAGCCCTGCCGGTCGCGGCAGGCCAGGTCATCATCCAGCAGGGCGGGACCGGCGATTACTACTATCTGATTCGATCCGGCCGCGCGCGCGTCACCCGCGACGCCGGCGAGGGCAATGTCATCACGCTGGCCGAACTCCAGCCCGGCCAGGGCTTCGGCGAGGAGGCGCTGATATCCGGCGAGCCGCGCAATGCCTCGGTGGCCATGTTGAGCGCCGGCGAGTTGATGCGCCTGCCCGCGGCCGATTTCGATACGCTGCTGCGCGAGCCGCTGGTGCATCGCATCAATCTGGCGCAGGGCGCCGAGCTGATCAAACACGGCGCGCAATTGATCGACGTGCGCCTGGAAACCGAGTTCCAGACCGGCAGCCTGAAAGGCAGCCGCAACTTGCCGCTTTATCTGTTGCGCCTGAAAGCCGACAGTCTGGATCGCAAACGCACCTATATCCTGTTTTGCCAGAGCGGCCGCCGCAGCGCCGCCGCGGCCTTTCTGCTGGCTCAGCGCGGCTTCGACGCGCGCGTACTGGAAGGCGGCCTGGCCATGCTCAACAGGCCTGGCGGCCGATAGCGGTCGGTCGTCATCACGCCCCACATGACACGGGGCTTAATAGTTGATTACAATAGTCGGGTATTCAACTCAGGAGAAGCACCATGTCCGCAGAACTCTTTACGGCCGTCGCGGCCGGCGAATCCGCCAAGGTCGTCGAACTGCTCGCCGCCGGCGCCGATGCCCATGCCGTCAATGCCGACGGCGAGACCGCTTTGCATCTGGCCGCCAGTCTGGGTGATCTGGAGTCGGTCAAAGCCTTGCTGGCTGCCGGCGCCGATGCCAATGCCAAGGATGGCAAAGACTGGACGCCGATCTTCAAGGCCGCCTACAACCATGAAAAAGACTGCGGCTATGCACAGGTGGTGCAAGCCTTGGTCGATGCCGGCGCGGATGTCAACGCGCGCATCTACTATGGCCTGACGCCGTTGATGCTGGCCGCCGGCGGCGGTGAGGCGGCGGTGTGCGATGTGCTGTTGAAAGCGGGCGCAGAGGTCAAAGCCACCAACGACGGCGGCCGTACTGCGCTGGCGATGGTCAAGGAACGCTTCTTCGTCGATGTCATCAATCTGCTGCATGAAGCAGAAGGCTATGTCATGGCGACCGGAGACGGCAGCGGCAGTGCCGGCGCCTGCAACACGAAGAGCGGTCTGGCCTCGGAAGCCAAAGTGGTGAACTTCATGAAGCGGCCGACGCACTGAGCCAAGCTCGCTCTTAAGCACGCCAGATTGCATGCAATCTGGCGTGCTTTTCGTTGATGCGCGCGCAGCGCAGCCGGAGCGGATCGACTGGGAGGTTTAGGCCGCTTGTATCGCCGGCGTGTGCGCCAGCGATGCGTAGTGTTCGCCTTTGTCGAACTCGACCAGCGCGTAGGCGGAGTGATTGTGGATCGATTCGAAGTTCTCCGATTCCACCGTGTAGGAGTCGATGCGCGGGTCGGCATTCAGCTTCGCGGCCATGTCGCGCACCATGTCTTCGACGAACTTGGGATTATCGTAAGCCTGCTCGGTGACGTATTTCTCGTCAGGACGCTTGAGCAGTCCGTAGAGTTGGCTGGACGCGTTTTCTTCGGCGACGCGCACGATGTCTTCAATCCAGACAAAGCTGTTGGCGCGCACGGTCAGCGTGACGTGCGAGCGCTGGTTGTGGGCGCCGTAGTTGGAAATCTGCTTCGAGCACGGACAAAGACTGGTGACCGGTATGACCACCTTCATCGTCAGCAGATAGCGGCCGTCCCTGATTTCGCCGATGAAGGTGACGTCGTAATCCAGCAGGCTCTCGACCCCCGACACCGGCGCTTTCTTGTTGATGAAGTAAGGAAAGCGCATCTCGACGTAGCCTGAGCGCGCCTCCAGGCGCTCGACCATCTGTCGCAGCATGTGCTCGAACGACTCGACCGAAATCTCCCGCTCGTAGCCGTTGAGTATTTCGAGGAAGCGGGACATGTGGGTGCCCTTGAAATGATGCGGCAGGTACACGTACATGTTGAACATCGCGATGGTGTGCTGCGCGCCGCCGGTTTTGTCGAGCACTTTGATCGGGTGGCGAATGGCTTTGACGCCGACCTTGTCGATGGCGATCCGGCGTGAGTCGGGCGTGTTCTGAACATCAGGCATGGCGCCGCTCGCCGGGGCGCTGGCTTTGGTCCGCGTGGTCGGGCAGGGCAGATCGGTTTCGCAGACGGTATCGCAGATAGACATTAGGGGTTCTCGAGAAGGGTTGCAGGTCAGGGCAGCAGTTTGGAAACCAGCTTCAGTACGTCCTTGGTGGGGGTGCCGTACGGAATGATCCGTACCAAGTTGCCGCTGGTGTCGATCAGGAACGTGTTGACCGTGTGATCGACGGTATAGCTGGCGCCGGTCGGCACGTAGCGAAACTGCACGCCATACTGGTCGGCGACCTTGCGCAGTTCCTGTTCGCTGCCGGTCAGGGCCAGGATTTCCTTGCCGAAATGGCCGATGTAGGGATCGAGTACGTCGGGCGTGTCGCGCTTCGGGTCGACGCTGACGAAAATCGGCTGCACCAGCTGGCGTTTCTCCGGCGGCAACAGCGAAAGCAGGTGTTGAAACTGAAGCAGTTCGGTCGGGCACATTTCCGGGCAATAGGTAAAGCCGAAGTAGAGCAACACCACGCGTCCCTTCAGCGACGACAACGAAACCGCATTGCCCTTGGTCGTGTGCAGCGTGAAATCGCCGCCGGGTTTTGCGTCGGCCCAGGTTGGCGCAGCCAGACTCAATGCAAGCAAGGTCAGCAGTACGCGGAGTAGTCCCATCTCGAATTTCCTTGGCGATATGAATACAGCGCACTTATGCAGGAAACATGCCACGCGTCGCATGCACCGTCGGAAACCCGCTGCCAGCGGTGTCGGCCGGTCTCGCACGGTGTTCCGGCCACGTGCAAGCGATCAACATGACAGCGTCCCGTTTTCGATACAGTATGTCTCGCCACCTCCGTCCCGTTTGGACGTCGGTTTGGGATAATTCAAAGCGGTTCAAATGCGCCAACCCGCTGTACCGCGAGAACAATGTCCGACGAAATCGGTCTAGTATTGACTGGCGTGGATATTGCTAAACGGAAGGATGGAGCTATGGAGAGGCAGGAAATCTTGGAACATGCCCGTCTGGTAAATGCAGTAGTCGGTTTGGGGGGCGCGATGGAGCCGACAGAGGTGGTGCCGGCGATTGCCCGCTCGTGGAATCGCTGCGTCCACGACTTTGGTCTCGACCCGGTACGGGACGAGCCCGTGGTGGTGCTGAGCAGCCGCGAACTCAAAGACCGGCAGGAGCCCCTGGCGCGGCTGCGCGCCATCGCCCAGGGCGAAATGGCCACGCTCTATCAGCAATTGGCCGGCTCCGGTTTTTCGGTGCTGCTGACCGACAAGGAAGGCGTCGTGCTGGATTTTCTGGGCGACCCGTCCTTCGCGTCGACCGCCGCCGAGTGCGGCATGCGGGAAGGCGCGCTGTGGAGCGAACGCAACCAGGGCACCAACGGCATGGGCACCTGTGCGATCGAGCAGCGTCCGCTGCTGGTGCATCACAATGAACATTTTTTGTCACGCAATGTCGGCCTGACCTGTTCGGCCGCGCCGATCTTCGATCATGAGGGCGGTCTGCTGGCCGTGCTGGATGCGTCGAGTTTTTCCCATATGGCGCAGCAGCACACGCTAGTGCTGGTCAACATGTCGGCGCAGATGATCGAAAACCGCGCCTTCCTGTGCCGTTTCCGCGATCAGTACGCGCTGCGCTTCCACAGCCGTCCCGAATTCATCGGCACGCTCTGGGAAGGCGCTCTCGCGCTGGATGAGGAAGGCCGTATTCTGGCCGCCAATCGCAGCGCGCTGTTCCAGCTGGGCTACAAGAAGCCGGCCGATCTGGTCGGGCTGCAGTTGCACGACCTGTTCAATACCGGCATGGCGGCCTTGCTCGGGCACAAGACCCAGGGCTGGCTCAACCCGGTGCCGCTGTACGAGGCTCGCCAGGGCAACCGTTTCTTCGGCCTGATGCGGCCGCCGGAACACCACGCGGTAGCCGTCGGCGCTACTTCGCGCCGCGCCGCGCCGACTGCTGTCGTCGCAGGCGAACCGAGGGTCGTGCGGCTGGATGATCTGCAGTTCGGCGACCAGACCATGGAATACAACGTGCGCTGCGCCAAGCGGGTGCTCTCGCGCGATATCCCCATCATGCTGTCGGGCGAAACCGGCACCGGCAAGGAGGTGTTCGCGCATGCCATCCATTCCGAACAGGTCGGCGACGGCCGGCCTTTCGTCGCCGTGAATTGCGCCTCGATTCCGGAAAGCCTGATCGAAAGCGAGCTGTTCGGCTACAAGGCCGGCGCGTTCACCGGCGCCAGCCGGGAAGGTCGGCGCGGCAAGATACTCCAGGCCAGCGGCGGCACGTTGTTTCTCGACGAGATCGGCGACATGCCGGTGATGTTGCAGGCGCGCTTGCTGCGCGTGCTGGAGGAGCGGGAAGTCATTCCGCTGGGCGGCGAAATTCCGGTCAAGGTGGATATCAAGCTGATCAGCGCCACCCACCGCAACCTGAAGGAACTGGTGCAGGAAGGACGCTTTCGCGAAGACCTGTATTACCGCCTGCAAGGCATCACCTTGAACCTGCCGCCGCTGCGTGAGCGCCAGGACCGGCGCGAGCTGATCCGCCATATCCTGCTGCTGGAGTGCGGCGGCAAGGAAGAGGTTGAACTCAGCGAAGGCGCCTTGCGCCAGCTGGAAGCCTATCCCTGGCCGGGCAACATTCGCCAGTTGCGCAACGTGTTGCGAACCGCCCTGGCCCTGCGCGAGGGGTTCGAAATCACGATCTACGACCTGCCGGAAGAGATCAGCCGCCTCGCGCCCAGCGCACCTCCGCGCGAAAGTACCGCGAACGCGCCGTTGTCCGCCTTGGAATCGGCTGAACGTGACGCCATCCTGCAGAACCTTGAAAAATGCCGCTGGAACGTCACACTCGCGGCGCGCCACCTCAACATCAGCCGTAATACCCTGTATAGAAAAATGAAAAACCTCAATATCCGCATTGAAGGGGAAGAATGATGCAGCGCGATCCGTCGACCTCGCCCTTCGTGACCTGGGTCGAGCCCGCCGACCTGGGTTTTAGTTCCGCCCATTTCATTACCTACGGCAATGTCTGCGAAAACCTGCACGGCCATAACTTTCATACTCGGGTGATCGCGCATGGCGACGACACCGGCGATGGCTATGTGCTGGATTTCGTCGCACTGACCCACCTCGCCCGCGACATCTGCCAGGACCTCCACGATCGCGTCATCCTGCCCGGCAACAGCCCGGTGGTGCGGCTGGAGGAAGAGGATGGCCTGATCAAGGTGGCCAGCTTCGGCAAGCGCTTCTGGCTGGAGAAGTCCGGTTGCGCCGTGCTGCCCATTGCCAATGCCACCGCCGAACTGATCGCGCATCACATCGGCGAACGCCTTGCCGCGGCGCTGCGCAGCCTGAATCTGGCCGCCGGCGTGCGTTTGTTGGAAGTGGGTGTCGAGGAAGCCGACCGTCAGTGGGGCATTTCGCGCCACCCGATGGCATGAGCGCGCCGCTTGGGGCGCGCAACAAACCGCGCATCGCCTGGGGACTCACCGGTTCGGGGCATTACCTGCGCGAGAGCTTGGAAATGATCGACAGCCTGCCTGACGTCGACCTGTTCGTCACCAAGGCGGCGGCGGAAGTGCTCAGCATGTATGACATTCCGCTCAAATCACTGCGTGAGAAACACCGCATCTATCAGGACAATACCGCCAGCAGCGTACCGGTCGGCTTTCTCTATTCCGGCCATTACCACACCCTGATCATCGGTCCGGCCACCTCCAACACCGTCGCCAAATGCGTCGCCGGCATTTCCGACACGCTGGTCAGCAACCTGTATGCCCAGGCCGGAAAATGCCGCGTGCCCAGCATCGTGTTCGCCTGCGATTGCGAACCGACGGTGATCACCGAGGCGCCGGGGCAGACGGTCACGTTGTATCCGCGTCCGATCGACCTGGAAAACACACAGCGCCTGAAGACGTTTCCCTACACCACCGTGGCGGAAAGCATCGAGGCGCTGAAAACGGCGATAGACCAGCGTCTGGCATGTCTGAGCACCTCCTCTTCCTGACCGGTCGTCTGGCCGAGCCGCAGCTCAAGCGGGTGCTCGCCGATCTGGGCGATGCCGGCTTCACCTGGGAGGTGCGGGTGCTGGGCGTACAGGTGGCCGCACTGATGACCGCCGACATGATTCGCCGGCGCCTGACCGATACTGGCCAGGCTGATCGCATCGTGTTGCCCGGCCGCTGTCGCGGCGATTTGAATGTCTTGTCCGAACACTTCGGCATCCCGGTCGAACGCGGCCCGGACGAGCTCATGGATCTGCCCGAGTATTTCGGCAAGAAACGCCGGGCGCCCGACCTCTCGCGCCACGATGTGCGCATCTTCGCCGAACTGGTGGATGCGCCGCGCATGAGCGTCGCCGCCATCCTCGCCCAGGCTGCCGCCTACGCCGAGGCCGGCGCCGATGTGATCGACATCGGCGGCCTGCCGCAAACCCCGTTCCCGCACCTGGAGGAAAGCGTTCAGGCCCTGAAGGCCGCCGGCTACCGGGTCAGCGTCGATTCCCTCAACCCGGACGAGTTGCTGCGCGGCGGCCGCGCCGGCGCCGACTACCTGCTCTCATTGACCAGCGACAGCCTGCATCTGGCCGACGAAGTCGCCGCCACGCCGGTGCTGATCCCCGCGCGCCACGGCGACCTGGACGATCTGATCCGCGCGATGGAACGCATGGAAGCCAACGGCCGCCCCTATCTCGCGGACCCCATTCTGGACCCGCTGCCGTTCGGTTTCGCGTCATCCATCGCCCGCTATCACGAACTGCGCCGGCGCATGCCGCAGGCGGAAATTCTGATGGGCACCGGCAATGTGTCTGAACTCACCGACGCCGATACCGCGGGCATACATGCCTTGCTGTTGGGCATCATGGCCGAACTGGATATCCGCGCCTTGCTGACCACTCAGGTCAGCCCGCATTGCCGCAGCGCGGTGCGCGAGATCGACGCCGCCCGTCGCCTGATGTTCGCGGCCAAGGAGGCGCAAAGCCTGCCGCGCGACTTTTCCGATGCGTTGCTCGGCTTGCGCCACCGCAAGCCATTTCCGTATGGCCGCGATGAAATCGTCGCCATGGCCGGCGCGGTGAAAGACCCCAGCTTTCGCGTCCAGATCAGCGCGGACGGCCTGCATATCTACAATCGTGACGGCTTGCACAGCGCGACCGACCCGTTTCAGCTCTGGCCCCACCTGAAGCTGGAGCAGGACGGCGGCCACGCCTTCTACCTGGGCGTCGAGCTCGCCCGCGCGCAGATCGCCTGGCAGCTCGGCAAACGTTACAGCCAGGACGAGGAGCTGGCCTGGGGCTGCATGCAACCGCGCCGCAGCGATGATCTCAATGTCCAGTGCGCGCCCGGCACGACGCGCGCCACCAGCCCGACGGAGCCAGCATGAGCCTGATCTACGAGGCCATCCTCACTACAGCCACGCCCGACGGCGCCACGCACATCGCCCCGCTCGGATTCCGCCGCGAAGGCGAGTTCATCGTCCTGGCGCCGTTTCATCCCTCGCGCACGCTGGAAAATCTGCGCGCCACCGGCATCGCGGCGCTCAGCCTGAGCGACGACGTGCGCGTGTTCGCCGGCTGCCTGACCGGCCGGCGCGATTGGCCGCTGACGCCTTGCGAGCAGATCGCCTGCGGTCGTCTGGCCGGGGCGCTGACGCATATCGAACTGGAAGTCGCTCGCATCGAAGACGACCCGCTGCGGCCGCGCTTCCTGTGCCGCGAACGGGCTGTCCGCCAGCACGCCGTCTTCCCGGGCCACAACCGGGCGCAGGCGGCCGTGATTGAAGCCTGCATCCTGGTCAGCCGCCTGGCCATGCTGCCGCCCGACAAGGTGGCGCGGGAAATGGACTATCTGGCGATCGCCATCGACAAGACTGCCGGCCCGCGCGAACTGGAAGCCTGGGACTGGCTCAAGCAGCGGATCGCTGCCCATCAATTCGTCGGGGACGCGTCATGACCGGCTGGTTGGCCAGCGTCAGTAATGTCGCGGAGGCGAGCCAGGTGATCGCCGCCGGCGCCCATATCGTCGATGCCAAAAACCCGCATGCCGGCGCGCTCGGTGCACTGCCGCTCGCCACCGTGCGGGCGATCGTCGCTGTCGCAGCGGGCCGTGCGCCGGTCAGCGCCACCGTCGGCGACTTCCCGAGCATGCCGCCGGTTGCCGTTTGTGCAGCCGTGGCCGAAATGGCCGCCAGCGGCGTCGATTTCATCAAAATCGGTTTGTTTCCCTGTGCCGAGCTGGCAGCCTGCCTGCAAGCCCTCGCCCCGTTGGCGCGCCGGCATCGCCTGGTGGCGGTGCTGTTCGCCGATCTCGCGCCGGATTTCCGGCTGCCTGTGCAGCTCGCCGAGTTGGGCTTTGCCGGCGTCATGCTGGATACCGCAGACAAACGCGGCGGCGGCCTGCTCGCCCATCAGCCGCCGGCTCGGCTGGCGGAATTCGTCGCGCTGGCGCGCAGCCTGAATCTGCTCTGCGGCTTGGCCGGTTCGCTGAAGTTGGCCGATATCCCGACGTTGTTGCCGCTGAATCCCGACTACCTGGGTTTTCGCGGCGCCATGTGCCGCGCTCATGCCCGCACGCGGATGTTGGACCCGGATGCCCTTTCGGCGCTGGCTCGGGCCATGGAGCAGAAGACCGCCGCAGCAGCCTGATCAGGGTTTGGGCGCCAACCCCGGCATGCCGTCGATGCTGAGCGCGTTCTTGTCGTTGCGGTACGCCTGCAGGCCGGCCTCGCCCTTCTTTAAAGACAAATCCAGCAGCGTGTCGCGCGTCTCGACGAACGCATATTTCGGAACGGCGTAGCCGCAGGAGTCGCTGATTCGGGTCACCTCGGCGTGAATGATCGCGCGAGCGCCCGGATAGTCCGGGAAGGCGTCGTATAGCGCTTTCCATTCGGCGGAGTCCGGCGTGACGACGTTGCCTTTGGCATGCAGGCGGACAATTTTCGGCGGGCCGCTGAAGGCGCAGAACATGAACACGAGGCGGCCGTTTTCACGCAGATGCGCAAGGGTTTCGATGCCGCTGCCGGTGAGATCCAGGTAGGCCACCCGAGTCGGGCCGAGCACGCGAAAGGTGTCCATACCTTTCGGCGAACAGTTCACTAGGCCGTCACTTGCCAGCGGCGCGCTGGCGACGAAAAACATCTGCTGTTGCGCCAGCCATGCGCGTAGATCAGGGGTGATGGCTTCGTACAGTTTTCCCATAAGGACTCCGTGATGCCGGATGTTTTCCGGCAGTAGCAGGCTGGTGAGAAACCTCCTATGAACCCCGGATTCCCAGGTGTCGGGAAGC
>CAYXMQ010000024.1:0-53032 GCA_964466195.1 uncultured Thiobacillus sp. | reverse complement strand
ACCTTCATGCCCAAGCCCATCGTCGGCGACAACGGTTCCGGCATGCACGTGCACCAGTCGATCTGGAAGGATGGCAAGAACCTGTTCGCCGGCAACGGCTATGCCGGCCTGTCCGAGTTCGCGCTGTACTACATCGGCGGCATCATCAAGCACGCCAAGGCGCTGAATGCCATCACCAACCCCGGCACCAACTCCTACAAGCGCCTGGTACCCGGCTTCGAGGCTCCGGTCATGCTGGCTTACTCCGCCAAGAACCGTTCCGCTTCGATCCGCATCCCGCACGTCGCTTCCGACAAGGCGCGCCGTATCGAGACCCGCTTCCCGGATCCGTCCTCCAACCCGTATCTGTGCTTCACCGCGCTGATGATGGCGGGCCTGGATGGCGTGCAGAACAAGATTCACCCCGGCGACCCCGCCGACAAGAATCTGTACGACCTGCCGCCGGAAGAAGAGAAGGCCATTCCGAAGGTTTGCCACAGCCTGGAAATGGCGCTGGAAAACCTGGACAAGGATCGCGAGTTCCTGACCCGCGGCGGCGTTTTCTCGAACGAATGGATCGATGCCTACATCGAACTGAAAATGGAAGAAGTGAACCGCTTCCGTATGACCACGCATCCGGTCGAGTTCGACATGTACTACAGCCTGTAATTTAAGCGCCGCTCAAGTTAGCGGCGAGCAGGTCGATAAAGAGGGCGGGATTATTCCCGCCCTCTTTTTTTGCCTGGCGCATGGCTTTTCCCAATACGCCCCGGCAGGAAATCGAGGAATTTTGATGCAGGACAAGGTGTAACCCGATGTCATCGCCGAGCCTGCTTTCCGACTGGAGAATGCGGCCGTCAGCCGTTTCCCAGAAATTCAGCCCGTAATGCCTAACCGGAGAGCCCGCATGAAATTTCTCGACAACCTGAAGATCGGCACCCGGCTGATTGCACTCACGGTCATTACTTCACTCCTGCTGTTGATCGGCGGCCTGCTTGGCGGTTGGGGACTCCAGCAAAGCAGCGCGGCGATGGCGCAGATCTATGACCGCCATCTGCTGTCGATCAACCAGTTGCAACAGGTGCGTCTGACCCAGTTTCAGGTTCGTAACGACATCTTCCAGGCCAGACTGGCGCAGGATGGATTCGTCGCCCAGGAAATTTTCGACAAGATCGACAAGCGCATACGCACCATCAGCGAATCGCTGGAGGCCTACCGGAAACAGCCTCTTTCGGCGCAGGAAAAGAAACTGCTCGACGCCTACATGGCCACGCGCATCGATTTCGGCGTCAACGGCATCGAAAAAATGCGTGATCTGCTCAACGGTGAAAAATTCGAAGCCGCCGACCAGCACAGCAAAGACGTGATGGACCCGGCGTTCGCCCGCGTCCTGGTCGCCACCGATGCACTGATCGACCATTTGACCGGCGAGGCGGGAGCTTACCGCCACAAGACCGAGAACCTGACGCATACGCTGAAATTGGTTTACAGCATCGGCGTCGGCTTGGGTCTGACGCTGTCCATCGTGCTCGGACTGGTTATCCGCCTTTCCATCGTGCGCGGCGCCAGTAATCTGGAAGCGGCCGCCACCCGGCTTGCACAAGGCGACCTGACCGGCAACGTCAAGATCACCGGCAAGGACGAATTCGCCCAGATCGCGTCGGCCTTCAATCGCATGTCGGGCGAGTTCAGCCAGATCGTCGGCGAGATTCGGGGCGCGGCGGAAAGAATCAGCCAAGCGGCCAACGACACCACCGAAAACAGCCAGAATGTCGCGGCCTCCTCCAGTCGCCAGGAGCAATGCGCGCAAAACGCCAGCGCCGCCGCCGACGCATTGACTCAGGCCGTGGAGGAAGTCGGTGGCCATATCACCGGCATGGTGCACTCGGCCGATCAGGCCAACGAACTCGCGCGCACCGGCCAACTCGTCGTCAGCGAAGCGGCGGCGGGCATTGCAGCGATTTCGCAATCGGTCAACCAGACGTCCAGCGTGATTACCTCGCTCGGCAGCCATTCCGATGTCATCGGCCAGATCGTCAGCGTCATCAAGGACATTGCCGATCAGACCAACCTGCTCGCGCTCAATGCAGCGATTGAAGCCGCCCGCGCCGGCGAGCAGGGACGCGGCTTTGCCGTCGTGGCGGACGAAGTACGCAAACTAGCCGAACGCACTGCGCGCGCCACGGAGGAAATTTCCTCCACAGTCAAAACCATCCAGAACGAAACGGCTCAGGCTGTGCGCACCATGGAGTCGGCGCAGAGCGAAGTCACTCAAGGCGTGGAAAAAGCGCGCCAGGGCGATCACGCCATTGCCGACATCAATCAGGCGGTGTCCAGCCTGAGCGGCCAAATCCACGCCATCGACGGCATCCGGGCCAGGCAGGACGAGTCCAGCCGCGACATCGTCAAACGCGTGCAGGAAATTCTCGCCATGGCGCACAACAACCGCACTGCCTCGGAAAACTCGGCCAACGCAGCCGCCTCCCTGACCGAGCTTTCAACTCGACTGAGCTCCGCAGTCAGTCGATTTCGCCTCGAGGCGTGACGACGGGCGCGGCTGGGTCACATCCCGTTTGCCTATAATGGCGAGCAGCCCATCAAAACCCAAACCCATGTCGTCAGTTCCTCCCACTTCGCTCCCCCTTTCGCGGCGCGCCGTCCTTGTGGCGATTGGCATGGCGTGCCTGCTTCCGGCCAGCCACAGCCGGGCGGAAATCTACAAATTCGTCGACGAGAACGGCGTCGTCACTTACACCAACATGCCGCGTCCGGGCGCCAAACCGCAGATGATCATTCCCGATCTCACACGCCGCTCCAGCCTGCCGGCCACACCCAATAAAATAACCAAGCCCAGCGGCAGAATCGCCACGCCCAGCTATTTTCCCCGTGTCGACAGCGGCACCCAAATCAAGCGCGACGACATGCGTCGGCAATTGCTGCTGGAAGAATTGCGCAGCGAAGAACGCAACCTGAGCGCATCGCGCAGCGAACTCGCGACAGGCAGCCGCCGTCCCGGCGCCGATATCGGAAAACTGACGGAAGCCGTACGGATGCACGAGAAAAACATCGAAATGCTGAATAAAGAGATTTCGCGCCTGCGTTGACCAAAGCGACGGGCCGCCTGCGGCGGAAAACCGCAGCGGGCTGGTAAAATCCGCCCCCTTTTCCGCTTACCTGCCCAATCATGCGCATTTCCCAATTTTTTCTTTCCACCAGCAAGGAAGCCCCGGCTGAAGCCGAACTCGCCAGCCACCGCCTGATGTTGCGCGCCGGCCTGATCAAACGCCTGGGCTCCGGCCTGTACACCTGGATGCCGCTTGGGCTGCGCATACTGCGCAAGGTGGAAGCCATCGTGCGCGAGGAAATGAACCGGGCCGGCGCCATCGAACTGCTGATGCCTGCCGTGCAACCGGCCGAACTCTGGCAGGAAACCGGGCGCTGGGCGCTATTCGGACCGCAGATGCTGAAGATCAAGGATCGCCACCAACGCGATTTCTGCTTTGGCCCGACACACGAAGAAGTCATTACCGACCTGGCGCGCAAGGAAATCCGCTCCTACAAGCAATTGCCGGTGAACTTCTATCAGGTGCAGACCAAATTCCGCGACGAAATCCGGCCCCGTTTCGGAGTCATGCGCGCGCGCGAATTCCTGATGAAGGACGCCTACTCCTTCCACCCGAACGAAGATAGCCTGGATGCCACCTACCAGGTCATGTACGCCACCTACAGCCGCATCTTTACGCGGCTGGGCCTGAAGTTCCGCGCCGTCGCGGCGGACACCGGTGCAATCGGCGGCTCCGGCTCGCACGAATTCCACGTTCTGGCCGATTCCGGCGAAGACGCGATCGCTTTCTGTCCCGCCTCGGACTACGCCGCCAACGTTGAAATGGCCGAGGCTTTGGCGCCTACAGCCCCGCGCGCTGCAGCCGCAGCCGGCTTGACCAAGGTCGCCACGCCGGGCCTGCACAGCGTCGAGGAGGTCGCCGCCGAACTGCAGCTGCCTGCCGACCGGATCATCAAGACCCTGATCGTGCGCGGCGAGCCCGGCCCGAATGGCGAAAAGCGCCTGATCGCACTGCTGCTGCGCGGCGATCATCAGCTCAACGAAGTCAAAGCCGGCAAGCTGACCGGCGTAGCGAATCCGCTGGAATTCGCCAATGAAGCGGAAATCCGCAACGCGCTCGGCTGCGGTATCGGCTCCATCGGCCCGGTCGGCCTCGATTTGCCTGTTTACGCCGATCGCGCCGTACTGGGCAGCAGCGATTTCACCTGCGGCGCCAACGAAGACGGCTACCATCTCAGCGGCGTCAATTTCGGCCGCGACCTCGCCGAACCGTCGGCGTCGCATATCGCCGACCTCCGCAACGTCGTCGTCGGCGATCCCAGCCCGGATGGCGCCGGCGATCTGGACTTATGTCGCGGCATCGAAGTCGGCCACATCTTCAAGCTCGGCACCAAATACTCACAAGCCCTGGAGGCCAAGTTCCTCGACGAAAACGGCAAATCGCAAGTCATGGTCATGGGCTGTTACGGCATCGGCGTCTCCCGCATCGTCGGCGCCGCCATCGAGCAAGGCAACGATGACCGCGGCATCATCTTCCCGCAATCCATCGCCCCGTTCGAACTCGCCATCGTGCCGCTCGGCCTCAAACGCAGCGATGCGGTTCGCGCAGCTGCGGAGGCGCTCTACACTGAAATGCAGGCCGTCGGCATCGACGTCGTTTTGGATGACCGTGATGAACGCCCCGGCGTCATGTTTGCAGATATGGAACTGATCGGCATTCCGCATCGCGTCGTGGTCAGCGAGCGCGGCCTCAAGGAAGGCATGCTGGAATATCAGGGCCGGGCTGAAACTGCCGGCACAAAGATTGCTCAACAAGAAGCCATCCAATTCATTCAGGAGCGGGTTAAAGGATGTCGAAACACGGATTAAAAGCAGCCATCTGGCTGCTCGCCTTCGGCGCCGGCAGCGCCTGGGCGGGCGCGCAAATGTATGAACCGATGTCCGCCACCGTCAAATCGCAACTCTCCAAGGCGGTGGCCGACACGGCGGTCAGAAACGCCGCCTTTGCGGAATCACCGAGCGTGCAAGCCTGGCTGGCGGAGATGTCGCGTCGTCTCGAACGTCGAATTCCCGACACGAGCTACCGCCAGGATTTCCTCAACACCGTGCATTACGAATCGATCCGCGCCGGCCTCGACCCCGAAATGGTGCTCGGCTTGATCGAAGTGGAAAGCGGCTTCCGCAAATACGCCGTTTCCAGCGCCACCGCCCAAGGCTATATGCAGATCATGCCGTTCTGGACCAAGCTGATCGGCACGCCTGAGCATAATCTGTTCCACCTGCGCACCAATCTGCGCTACGGCGTCACCATCCTGCGCCACTACATCGACATCGAGCGCGGCGACCTGTTCCGCGCGCTGGGCCGCTACAACGGCAGCCTCGGCAAACCGGAATACCCCAACGCGGTCTACGCCGCCTGGCGCAAGAAATTCACCTACGGCATCACACCCGGTAACGCAAGTTCATTGCGGCAGGTGCAGTCGAAGAGTTCGCTCCGGGAGGGGGGGTAAGACAGTTAGAGCAAGGTGCAGAAGAAGCCCAACCCCAAGACTAACCTGATTAGGCTCACTTCTTTTCGAAGCACCGGGCGGCTTGCGGCGGATAGGCGCTGCTGCCCGGTCAACGTTGCCAACACTCTGCAACCGTCAAAGTATTACCGGTCAAACCTTGGACGCCGGTACTGGTCAGGGTGAAAGTTCCGCAGGCATCGCCAGTCATCACACCGGCTGGCGCGACTTGGAGGGTGAAAGCCCCCCGAGTCAAGGTGCCTGCTGCAAAAGAGCTGGTGTAGTAATTGCTGCCGCTGGCCGGTGCAGTGGTATCCGTACCCGTTTGCGCGGCGCAATCGGCTTGCGTAGTCTTGTTGTAACAATTGTTCGCGGTGTAGTTGCGCTCCATGACTTGCGCGGCTCGCAGCAAACCTGTTTTGGCGTCCGCGCGGCGGGATTGATTGACATAGTTTTGATAAGACGGCAGTGCAATCGCCGCCAATACGCCCAGAACAGCCACCGTAATCAGCAGTTCGATCAATGTAAAACCGCGTGTATCGACCGACCCCAAGGTGGTGCGCCTTATAAGCTTGGGTTGCATGTATGTGTCCTTGATGAAGTGCATGTTTATTCTGTTCCGATCAGAACGAGCTTGATGATGCTTGATCGGAGCAACCATTTTTCCACATATCGTGAAGCGGAAACTTGCCGAACCCTTGCAGGGCATGGTCAGCCCCTACTCAACGAATCTCGCGCCATGAAGATCTGGGAAATCCGGGTACTCCCTTCTCTTTCTTGACATCGATTGCGCTGGAAGTGCTGCTGGTGATCTTGTATTCAATCTCCCCGGCCGAAACAACCGCAGGCGTCTTGACGATCCCTGTGGTGTATTGCACGCCGGACACCGGCACTTGAGAGCCGCCACTAGGAACGTAATCGCTAGTATTAAAAAGATTGTTGTTATCCAGATCGAACACGGAATAGCCCAGATTGGCGCCAGTCGTCGCATTGACCTCGACCAGCCAGCTGTTGCCGCCAAACAGGCACACGTCGGCGGAAGGAATCAAGGTCGTGAAAATGACGCGGCCATGGCGTAGCAGAGGTGTACTCACCACACGCTCGCCGCTGGTGGGCAAATTGATATACCAACCCCGCTGCGTTGGATAGTTGACGCTATTCGTGCTGGCAACGCGGTAATTGACCCCTGACGCGGCGACCTGGGTCAACGTCTGCGCTTGCAGGCTGCTGCGAACCGTCCTACTGCCGTTATCCCAGATTCCATACAGGCTTTGCTGGGAAACGGTGGCGGAGTCGCCGGTGGCGAAATACCGCCCCGTCCCGAATTGAATCATGACCCCTGTTTGGCCTGATGGAGGCGCGCCGATTTCCAACGGCGAGGTAATCGGTTGCGGATTGGGTGACGGACTGGCCCCGTCTGTGGCCTGGAAAAGCGGCGACGCGCCATACGCCGATGCCCAGACCCCGCTCGTGTTTATGAACTTCCATACATTGCCCTTGATATCCGCCGCGTAGATCGCATCCCCGGAATAAGCCGTGGGGTCGACAGGATCTGTATCACCGACATAGGCATTGAAGTTGGCGTTGTAGATCGCCGGGCTGCCAAGGCCATTATCGCCTCCCACGCCGGTATCCACCGTTTGCTGAACCGTGCCGGTGGCCAGATCGACGATCATCAGCATCGCTTTGCCGGACGCACTGTTGTAGCCATTTCCCAACACCACGCTCCACCTCGGCGTATTACCCGTGCTGATGAGGCGTGAAATGACCGGCGTACTCACCAGGGTTCCAAGCTCCTCCCAGCCGGTGGATGTACTGTCTTTCTCCCAAAGTACTTTGATGTTCGAGACGTCTGTGATGTCCAGCGCGAACACGGCCTTGCCGCCCGCACCGACGCTGCTGACCAGAATGGTGCGCCAGCGAAGGCCCAGCCCATCTCCGGTATCGATATAGGCATCGCCGACCCCCGCCGTGCCATCCGCAAAATAGCGATGGCTATAGGTCGAGTCGGTCAATTCCGCCAGGTTCGGGAAAAATGATTTAGGCACATAAGCGAATACTTCTTTGCCTGAATCCGCATTACCGGTATCCGCACGGAAGGCGTGCATCATGCCGTCGTTGGCCCCGACAAAAATCAAAGGTAGATGCGCCGCTCGTTTCTTCGACAATGCGTCGGTAGTGGAATCCAGGTAATTGGCATAAGCTGTCTTGATCGCATCGCCCGTTGCGGCCGCTTCCAAGTTGTATGCAACCAGGTGATAGCCGTAATTCTGCCGATAAACAAAGGTCGGGTCGGAATTGATGATATCGCCCAGGACCTTGGTACGTGGACGCATTCCGGTCACCGCCTGGCCGTTCAACCAACTCAGCCGCGAACTTCCAAGGCCATCGCCTGCGCCCGAGTAGCTCGAACCCGGACAGGTGCTGGCTTTGTTCAGGCAGGCCTGCTGTGCAGTCGATAAATTAGCCCAGGTGTTAAAGTTGACGCTCGCGCTGCCATTATGCGTCTTGATGTTGCGCGTACTGGATGGGGTCAGCGTGGTGTCGCTATCCCAAGCCGCAGGCGTAGCGACAGTGCCATTCTCATTCAACTTATAGGCCAGCAACTGCCCGCTCCAATCCTTACTGCGAAACTTGGCTTGGTAGACCACCGTTTGGGTATCCAAACGGGTGGAGTTGGTTGCAACCGCCGAAGCGGAGGACTCGGGCAAGGTCGCCTGATCGAGAACCTTGGAGAGTCGTGCAGACAACTGAGCGGGATTGCGTACGTCGAAATAGTTATCCGGAATACAATCGCCCGGCACACAAGCCCCCGTGGTTGCCGGCAATCCCGTGGTGTTGTCCACCTTATCCCATTCCGATTGCAGGTTGGGATTAGGTGTGCCCGAAGCAGGCGTGGACTCGGTGAAGCCGCCGTATTTCGCCGCATACCAGAGCGGATTTTCCAACAATTTGGCGCTGGAGGAGCCTTGCAGATACGTAACGGCATTCGGCGCCGTGACCGTGGCGGGCAGTAACGCACCTACGTTGAAGTTATTGCCCCCGGGCCGCAGGATCGGGAAAGCCGCCCCGTCATTCAACGCGGTGCCGGCAATAGTGTAGCCAAAAGTGAGCGCATGCCCCGCATCGGCCTGAACCGCACAGGTCGCGACGACGATCTCGTTCGCGTTTTTAGTCCAAGGACCCACCGTAGCGGTAGCCGAAGCCGTGGTTGGGCACAGCATTTTAAAGCTGCTGCAAGCCGAACCGACGCAATAACCCAGACGCTGGATGCCGTCCATGTCGTAGTCATTGCCCCAGGAGGAGTCTTCCCAGGGGATCGTGAAGCACTGCGCGGAGGTGCCGTTGCCGCTACAGGTATTGGTTTTTGCTGTGGCGTCGCTTCCCACGTCCGCCATGGCCACATTGGCGTCGACAATCAGATTGGTCATCGAGCAATTACGCCAGCCAGTCGAAGTGGGCGTCCATGCGGCGGCGCTTCCAGTGCTGTTTGCCTGGCAAGCGGGCAGCAGGGTTACCGTGCCCGAGCCGACGGTAATGCTGAAGCTTGGCAAGGTCTCGGCCAGCTGCACCGCATAAGTATTGATCGGTTGGCGTAAGGCCCAGTCCGGAACGTTGCCGCCCCATCGCGTGGCCCGATTGGTCGCGTAGGCGGGCCGCAGATCAATGGTCTTCGGCGCATAGGCCAGACCGGCAACACTATATCCGCCCTGCGTGCTGGGACCTTCCGGGCACAACCCCTTGGCGGTCGCCAGATTGCTGATCGTCTTGGCCGTGCATTGGTTGTTGCCGGTACTGCCGTTGTCGCCGATCAGATAGGTGCCGCCATTGATATTTTCGTGGCTGGAATCGCCCACGGTCTGAGTCAATGTGGCAGCGTTGATTGCTGAGCCGCCCGAAGGGGTAAAGCTGGCAAGTTGATCGGTATCGAACGAATTATGTCCGGTGGACAGCGCGATAATGCTGGAAATAGCGCACCACTCGGTAGACGGCAGCGGATCGGTCCAGGTGACTTTGGGAATCGAGGACAGAATGTTGGCGTCGCTCACATCGAATGCCGTGGTCGCCCCGGCATTGGCAAAATAGCGCAAAGTCTCGAGGTACATCTCGCCGAGCGGGTTGCCCCAATCGACGCATTCGCCGTTGGAGAAGCTGGTCAAGCCAGGACTGTTGCAACTGTATTCGTGCTTGTCCGTTGAGTACTTGAAGCCGGCAATGCGCAACCGGTTGATGGTGTTGATAATCCCCGTATCGGTATTGCTTTGATTAATGAACTGGCCGGTACAGACGTCAATTTCGTCTTTCGTGTTGTTGTTTCCGCAAACGGCAGTGGTATTCACATTGATGGCCGCATTGTTGGCAAGCGGACCGATGTTCTTGCGCAGCACGCCGCCGGACTTGTTGGCGGCGTAGCTGCCGGTCATCAAGCCGAATTGCGTCGGGCGCTGCGCATTCACATCGCCATACTCCTGCAACAAGCCGATAGGCTTGCTAGTCGCTACGCCGGTAGTGGGTTCGGTATAACGCTTGCAGTTGGCCTCCACCCCGCCCGTTGTGTCGCATACCTTTACCCGTGCGGTGTAGGCGCCGCCGCCCAACAAGGCCGCGGGTTGCGTGCCGCTGCCGAGCGCGCACTGCGAGCCATTGGATGAATCCCATTGTGGCCAGCTTCCTGCTGCCACCTTGATCAGCGGAATTGGCAAGGGATAGGCCATATTCCCAGTCAACGTAGAACTTGATGAATCACTGACATTGCACAGCGAAATGGCCGTGTTCGAACCGACTACGGTAGAAGGAATATATAGATTGAGTGTGGCTGCACTGCCCGGGTTGAAGACTTTGACGAAGGCATGCACATCGTCCGGCAAGAAATGGCGCTCAAGCACGGTCTCCCCCCCCGCCGCAGCATTCTGATCCGTCGAGCGATAACCGCCAAAAAAGGTCTTTCGCAGAACATCCATCCGGGTCATGCTGGCCCAATTGAGGAAGTTTCCGCTCCACTGGCCGCTGCAATGGTGGCTATTGGCCCCTGTCGCCGCGGCAGCCGGTTCGAAGCGGCTGCTGGCGTAGCTGTAGCACTTTTTCTGATCAAAATAGCCGTAGTAATCAATGCTGTCGTTGTAGGTGATGTCCAGTACGCCATCGTTGTTCAGGTCGCTGTAATCGTTGTATGCCTTTTTGGACAATTCATGGTCGCGTGACAGCAACAGCATCACACGCGGCTCAACGACCGAAGTGGTGAATAATGGCAATTGAGCAACGCTCACTGCCCAGGCATTCGCGGAGAATGCCAACAGAGCAAGCAGATGTAGTGCATGTTTCAGTTTCATGGCAAACCTCCGATACAACTGGAATAACGGGTCAAACATGCCGTTGTCGCCTGTTCCGGCGCAAGTGTGAGGCGAAATGTGAAAAGACGGCCCATATCGCTTCCAATCCGTTTCAGCGTTGGTAATAGCTTTGCAAGAAAACCACTGTGGCCGGTTCGCCGCCGTCGTCGACCTGCGCGCCGACGCCTCTGGCCGTGACGCGGTATCGGCCGGTCTCGGCAACCGTACCCTGTTTCAGGCTGCCGCCTGCGCCGGAAAAGGCATTCCCACAATTGCCGTCCTTGTCGCAAGCAACGGTAGCCGAGATATCCTCGATGATGTAACGCGGTTGTTGAGCGACGCCGACAACCCCCGTTGCGGCCCGGCTGTGATTGGTCGCCGGCCGCCAGTCGAGCGCTTCCGACCACGGCCTGCATTTGGTAGCCGTGCAGTCGTCGGCCAAGCCATCGTCAGTAAAGGGATTGCCATCGTAGGGATCGTCATCGCCGGGCAGTCTAGGCAAAAGGAGGCCTGTACTGCTGGGAATAGCCATGAAAGCGCCGATGACCGCGCCGTTCAGATATTGCTCGCCTTGCCGCAACGCCGCTTCGGCGGCCTGAAACGCGAGGGCGCGATCGCTGGTATGGCCGGCCATGCGTTCTTCGAGCGCGCTGGTTCGCATGGCGGTCAGGCCGAGCAAGGTGACCAGAACCAGCATGATCAGCCCGATCACCAGCGCGGCCCCCTGCTGGCGGGACCCATGCAGCGCAGGCTGGCGATAGTTGATGGAATGAACGCGAGGCATAGGGGAATCTTTTTCAGGGCAAGCGGTTACGCAGGCCGATGGTCGAGGCGAATACCCGCCGGATGCGGCGGTCAGTGGGTGTCGTGGTTGCGCCGCTGAAGGTATAGGCCTGCGGCGCGTCGACCATGCCGTCATCCAGCGTCCGCATCAGCAGGCTGATGCGGACGCTGAGAACGTTCGCCCAATTGGTGCCCACCGCGGTGGCCGTTTGATAGGCATCGACCGTGCCGTCGAGGTTCGTGTCCACGCCATATTCGATTTGCATGTTCTCAACCCCTTCAACGACTTCCTCGGCATCGCCAATGGTGTTGCCGGTCCAAGGCTGTTTGTAAAGCGCGGGCTGACCTGCGGTGCCCGTGCGGATGTAATACGTGTTTTGCGCATAAGCCATGACTTGTGCGTCGGGTCCGTAATCCCGGCTCAAGTTGGCCGAACTGTTCGCGGTACTGGCGTGCGGAATGGCAAGCGGCGTGCCACTGGGCGCCGCGCTGCTGAGAAAGAAATCGGCGCCGATGCAGTCGCTGACGACGAGCAAGCGCGAAATGCCCCAACTATACGGATTGCTGCCGATCGGGATATTTCCCCCTTTCGAACCCATCGTATAGGTGAGACGTACGCTTTCACTGCCCGATGCCTTGCGCAAAGTGACGGTGTCGGTATTGGCGATATAGCTGGTGCTTGGCACCCAGTCGGGCCGACTCGCTTCGGTGCCGGTGATCGGCATGGTTGCACTGAATCCGGTTGCCAATACCGGATTGGGGGTCGGGTTCACGCTAAACCCGGTAGCCACCACATTAGGCGTGCCTTTGAAGCAGCCCATATGGCCGGCTGAACGCACGTCGCTGGCGATCATTTCAAAAGCAAAACGCGCACTCTCCTGCAGTCGCGACGTCGCTTCCGAGAGTCGATAACTCTGGCTGGAAGCGGTGTAGACAACCAGGACGCCACCTACCAGGAAGAGGCCGATCGTCATGGCGATCATGAGTTCCAGCAAGGTCATGCCCCGCTGGCTGCGGCTGGAATGGGGGCGATGCGGCATGTTCATAATTGCGTCGTGATAGTCAATTGCTGCGCTGTGGCGCCGCCCGCGCGCGAGTCATCCCACTGGATAGTGACGGTAACCTGCCGGCCGCCCAAGCCGACCGCTGCGGTAGCCACAGCGGCATCCCCCTGCGGCAGGCTGGCGGCCACATTCGCCCCCCAGTAAACAAGCTCCGGCTGGGTGCTGGCCGAGAGGCTGGCATTCAACGCGATGTCATAATCGCCGCCGCGAGCGCCTTCACGATTGGCCCGCATGATGTCGAGTATGTCATAGGCCAGAAAGGCCGCCTGGGAACGCAGATAGGCGCTGTGATTCGCCTGTAAGCCGGTAGCCTGCAGACCAGCCAGGCCCAGCAATCCGATTGAAAGGATCACCATCGCCACCAGCACCTCAAGCATCGTAAAGCCGGCCTGAGCAGGCTTAGACGGAATATTCGACATGGTCAATTGGGGCATGTGTCAGCATACTCCCGGTGTAACGCGTATCCGGCCCGCCGAATTCACGATAATGCTTCTGGATACATTAGCAATGCAAAGCGTAAAAGTACCATTGCCCAAGCCGCCATTGCCGCGGGTAGAGCCGTCGGGAAGAAAGCTGATCCAGTTGTCGAAAGTACCGCCGCCCGCCAGCGTGGAACTGGTCAGCGCACCATTCGTGCGAATGATGGCGTCTGCGGCATAGCCTTGGGATGCCGGCGTATTGATCGTCCCGGTTGCACCCGGCCGGCCGATTTGGCCATCCTGAAAATCGGCAAAAACAATCCAGCCCTGATGCCAGTTTGCCGCCGTGCTGCAGGTCGCTTGGTCGCTGGATTTGCACACGGATACGCGGATTCCGCGCCGGATCGCTTCGCTCTTGGCGAGATGCAGCGAGGCGACAAACTCATTCGATTGCGTCGCCAGCCGGTTGTCACGGAAAAAGACCTGAAAACCGGGAACCGTCAGCGTCAACAGAATGCCGCCAATCGCCAGCGTGACCAGCAATTCGATCAACGTGAAGCCGCTGCAGCTGCGACGCGCAAACTGAAACGGGCGAACTGCGGGAAAGAATAAAGTGTTCAAGAATGTCACCAAGCCGGTTTTCCTGGCTTGATCATAGTTTGCACCCGATCGCTGTGGCGCCTTGTTGCGACAAACGGCATTTCTACCGGAGTGAGCGGCATACAGGCATGACGCCTGCTGCCGCTGATGGCGCGTCGTCACATTCGACGGACAGCATTGTCGGAAATTCTTACGCTGCCGCTGCAATGTTTCCGCAATTTCCATACAAATCAAAAGGATGAATTAGTGGCACGCATATTGCTATTGCCAAGCAACAGGCGTTTTTCAATATCCACTGAGCACCCGTTAAGGGGATTCAGCCAACCTTCTGACTAGGAGCATCACCATGTTACCCATCCCCTACGCGAAGCTCACCTTGGCCTCAGCACTACTGTTCGCTCTGGCAGCCCCGGTGCAAGCCGGCGCAATCCATGATGTCGCCAAGTTCACCGACAGCACGCTGGCCGCCAATGACGATGGCTCAACCGCTCTGCAGGATATCGGTTTCAGCCTCAACTTCTTCGGGCAGAACTTTACCCAGTTGTACGTCAACAACAACGGTAACGTCACGTTTGACGACTCTCTCGGCGCATACACCCCGTTCGGACTGATAGGCACCACTCGCCAGATTCTGGCGCCGTTCTTCGCCGACGTGGATACCCGTGGCAGCGGCAGCGGCGTGGTGCAATACGGCCAGGACACGATCGGCGGCAGGAATGTGTTCGGAGTGAACTGGATTGACGTCGGTTACTACAACCGCGCCACCAACAAGCTGAACAGCTTCCAGTTGATCATTACCGACCGCTCCGACATCGCCTCCGGGGACTTCGATTTCGAGTTCAACTTCGACAAGATCAAGTGGGAAACAGGTAGCGCCACTAGTAGCGGCGGCGTAGACGGTTTAGGCGGCAATTCCGCCCGGGTCGGCTGGTCTAATGGCGTTGTCCAATCCGAAGAATTGCCCGGCTCGGCGATCAATGGCGCCTTGCTGGACGGCGGCCCGAATGCACTGATCTCCGGCTCAAGGCTTTCCAACATCCCGGGACAATACATCTGGGAAGTGCGTAGCGGCCAGGTTAAGCCGCCTTCTGGCGTGCCCGAACCCGCCACGCTGGCGCTGCTGGGCCTCGGCTTGGCCGGCCTCGGCATGATGCGGTTACGCAAGGCCTGAGCGCTTCGCAATGCAAGCAATGGCGGCCTCTCGGCCGCCCTTTTTTTGCCGGCGGCGTGCGCATTCAACATGCCTATGCCCCCCTTCCGGGCAACGCCGGGGTGACGAAAAAAGCAGCAATTCCCTACAATTGCGCACGATCAATTGAACAGCCCGGCTGCCATGTCATTCTCTGCCCCCGTCCCCCGCGCCGCCATCTCCGAGCGCCTGCGCTCTTACGGCATTGCCCCGACGCATCAGCGCATCGAAATCGCCAATGCGCTGTTCTCGCGTTGTGAACATCAATCCGCCGACCAGATTCTGGCCACGGTGAATACACACCACAGCGAGACGTCGAAGGCGACGGTCTACAACACGTTGAAGCTGTTTCTGGAAAAGGGCCTCGTACGCGAAGTCATCGTGGACCCCAGCAAGGTGTTCTACGACCCCAACACCGCGCCGCACCACCATTTCTACAACCTGGTCAGCGGCGAATTGACCGACATTCCGGCCGATGCGCTGCAAGTCGCCGGCTTGCCCAAACTGCCGGAAGGCATGCTGGCCGAGAGCATCGATGTCATCGTACGGATACGGCCGAAGATGGAATCTCAAGCGGCCTGATGCCACACCCGGGTGGCGGCCGGCGCGCCATCGACCGCCTCTGCTCCTCAGCCGCCTGCACCTCTCCACCTGCACTTCAGCTGCCTGGACTCCGCCCTGCTCGGCAAGGCGGCAATCCCAATGCGCGGTTCCAATAAACAAGTCACGGTTTCAACTCTGCGAGGACGCCCATGCAACGACGCACCTTCCTTAAATCCGCCGGCGCCGGCCTGGGCGTTTCCGCGGCGGCTCTGGCGCCCAGGGCGTTTTCCGACGGGCCGGCGATCAAATGGCATCTGGCTTCGAGCTTCCCGAAGAGTCTCGATACCATATACGGCGCGGCGGAAACGCTGGCTGCCCGGTTGCACAAGATCACCGGCGGCAAGTTTCAGTTGCGCGTGCATGCCGGCGGCGAGCTGGTGCCAGGCCTACAGGTGCTGGATGCAGTGCAGAACGGTACCGTCGAATGCGGCCATTCCGCGAGCTATTACTACGTCGGCAAGAACCTGGCGTTCGCGTTTGACTGCGCCCTGCCCTTCGGCCTGAGCGCGCGCCAGCAGAATGCGTGGATGTATGCCGGCGGCGGCATCAAGCTGATGCGCGAGCTTTTCAAGCAATACAACATCGTGCAGTTTCCCGGCGGCAACACCGGCGTGCAGATGGGCGGCTGGTTCCGCAAAGAGATCAAGTCGCTGGCCGATCTGAAGGGGCTGAAGATGCGCATCCCCGGCATCGGCGGCCAGATCATGGCCAAACTGGGCGCGGTGCCGCAAACCCTGGCCGGAAGCGACATCTACCCCTCCCTGGAACGCGGCGCCATCGATGCGGCCGAGTGGGTGGGGCCGTACGACGACGAAAAACTGGGTTTCCACAAGATCGCCAAGCACTATTACTACCCGGGCTGGTGGGAAGGCGGGCCGCAGCTGTCGTTCTTCGTCAACATCAACAAATGGAATGCTTTGCCGGAGGCTTACAAAGCCGCGTTTGAAACCGCCTGCGTCGAGGCCAACGTGAACATGCTGGCGGAATACGACTACAAGAACCCGCTGGCGATGATGCGCCTGCTCAAGCAAGGCGCCAAACTGCATGCGTTCCCGAAAGACGTCATGGAGGCCGCCAAGAAAGCGGCTTTTGCACTGTACGACGAAGAGGCCGCCAAGAACCCGACCTTCGCCCGGATTTACAAGGACTGGAAGAACTTCCGCGCCATGGAACTGCAGTGGTTCAAGGTGGCGGAAGCGTCCTACGCCAACTTTCTTTATTACTCGAAGTAAGAACGTCATTCCCAGGCGCAAGGCGCTTCGCTTTTCCGCTCTACCTCGCTATGCTGAGTCCGCGCCCAATGGCGGGCGGCTCAAGGAGAGACGATGTTCGAATCCGCCGAGATCGGCCACAAGGTTGATAAAGCCAGCTATGAGCAACAACTTCCCGCGCTGCGCGAAGCCTTGCTGGACGCACAATATGACTTGGTCAGCACGCGCGCGTTTCCGGTCGTCATTCTGGTTGGCGGCGTCGATGGCGCCGGCCGCAGCGAGACGGTAGGCCTGCTGAACCAATGGCTGGACCCGCGCCATATCGAAACCCATGGCATGGGCGAACCGTCCGACGAGGAACGTGACCGCCCGCCCATGTGGCGTTTCTGGCGCGCACTGCCGCCAAAGGGCAAGACCGCGGTGTTTCAGGGTTCCTGGTATAGCCTGCCGCTGCTCGACCGGGTATTTGGCCGCATCAAGAATGCCGGCCTGGACAAGGCGATTACGCGCAATGTGCGATTTGAACGCATGCTGGTCAACGAAGGCGCGCTAGTCATCAAATTCTGGTTCCACCTTTCCAAGGACAGGCAGGAAAAACGCCTGAAGAGCCTGCAGAAAGATCCACGTACACGCTGGCGCGTGACCGAGCGCGACTGGGAGCATTTTGCGCGTTACGACGAATTCTTCCGGGTCAGTTCGCAGGTCGTGCGCATGAGCAGCACCGCCCAAGCCCCCTGGTACATCATTGAAGGCGAAGACGAACGTTTCCGCAGCCTGACCTTCGGCCGCATCTTGCTGGAAAGCCTGCGTCAACGCCTCGATCAAGGCAGCGCACCGGTTCAAGCCCTGCCCATGCCGCCGTTGCCGGCCGCTGTCGACAACCTGCATCTGCTGAAAGCGCTTAACCTCGACGCCAGCCTGGAAAAACAGGCCTATCAGGCGAAACTGGAAGAACTTCAGGGTCGCTTGAATCTGCTGACGCGGCACCGCCGCTTCGGCGACATCTCGGTGGTCTGCGTATTTGAAGGCAACGACGCCGCCGGCAAGGGCGGCAGCATACGCCGCATCACCGGTGCGCTCGATGCACGCCGCTACCAGATCATTCCCATTGCCGCGCCCACCGACGAAGAAAAGGCGCAGCCTTATCTGTGGCGCTTCTGGCGGCACATGCCCAGGCGCGGCCGGCTGACGCTATTCGACCGCTCCTGGTATGGCCGCGTCCTGGTGGAACGCGTCGAAGGCTATTGCGCGGAATACGACTGGATGCGCGCCTACAGCGAAATCAACGACTTCGAGACGCAACTGGCGGAGCATAAGGTCGTGCTGGTGAAGTTCTGGCTGGCGATCAGCAAGGATGAACAATTGAAGCGCTTTCAGGAACGCGAGAACACCGGCTTCAAGCGCTACAAAATCACCCCGGAAGACTGGCGCAACCGGGAAAAATGGACGCAATACGAACAAGCCGTCTGCGACATGGTCGACCGCACCAGCACGGAAATCGCGCCCTGGACATTGGTCGCCGCCAACAACAAGTACTTTGCCCGCATCAAGATTCTGACCACCCTTTGCGATCGCATTGAGGCGGGACTGAAAGCCGCCAAGGACTAGCAACGCGCGGGGTGCGCCGAGCGCGGCCCCGCACTAGCAAAGGGCTTCGCCTCAGCGCACCGCCAGCAATTCCACATCGAACACCAAGGTCGCATTCGGCGGAATCACCCCGCCGGCGCCGCGCGCACCGTAGCCCAGATCGGGCGGAATGGTCAGCTTGCGCTTGCCGCCCACTTTCATGCCGGCGACGCCTTCATCCCAACCGCGGATGACGTGACCGCGGCCAAGCGGAAAATCGAACGGTTCGTTACGATCGACGCTGGAATCGAACTTACTGCCATTGGTCAGGTAACCGCTGTAATGCACGCTCACCATCTTGCCGGCCAGGGCTTCATCGCCCTCGCCCAACTGGATTTCATCGATCACCAAGCCGCTGGCGGTAGTCGTCGTAGACATGAACACTCCTTTTCAAAAGCAAAAAAAAGCGGCACGCCAAAACGTGCCGCAACAGAAAAAACGGGACTACTTAAGGACGACCAACACCACGCGTCGATTCTCGCTGCGGCCGGCTTTGTAGCGGTTATCGGCCACCGGTTCGGACTCGCCGTAAGAAATTGTCGACATCCGGTGCAGCGGAATGCCGCCCTTGATATTCAGATAACGCTTGACGGCCTCGGCGCGTACCTCGCCCAGCTTCAGATTGGCAGCCGCCTCGCCCCGGCTGTCGGTATGCCCCTGAATCTCGATGTAAACGTTCTTGTTGTCGCCTTTGAGGCGGGCGACAAATTCATCCAGCATCGCCTCGGCCGTGCCACCCAACTCCGCCTTTTTGGAGGCGAATTTCAGCTTGTCGTTCGACATCACGACCTCGTCAACCAGCTTGCCCTCGGCCAACTTGCCCGCCGCATTGGCGCGATCCAGCGCTGCTTGCGCCGTCTTCGACAATTGCGAGATATCGGCCTCGTTCTTGGCAATCCGGTCGGCGTGGATTTTCAGCGTACCCTGGACTTCGGCCATGGCCGCGTCCGACTGACGCAGCTGCTTCGTATTGCTCTTGATGTCGGTTTCGGCCGTAACCAATCGGCCATCCAACGCCGTCGCACGGGCAGTCAGCGGAGCAAGTTGGCTTTGCACATACTCATGCACATAAGAGCGGGTCGCGCAGCCGCCCAGGACGACGGGCAATACGAGCAAGAATAAAACCGTTTTTTTCATCGCAATTTCTCCATTCACAGCGACTGAATACAAATCATAACGACCCAAGAAAGCAAAACTTTAGTCCGCAGCATGACAAATTTAATTCAAATTCTAATGCAAGCCATTGGCAATCAAAGGATTTAGACGTAGTTTTGCCAGCAATTACGCAGCAAACTGTAGTTCACGATGCCGAAAACACGACACCAAATGGTCGTTGACCATGCCGGTCGCCTGCATATGCGCGTAAACGATGGTTGAACCGACGAACTTGAAGCCGCGTTTTTTTAGGTCGCGGCTGATCGTATCGGAAAGCTCGGTACGCGCCGGCACCTGTCTGAGTTCAGTCCAAACATTCTGGATCGGCCGCCCCTCGACGAAGCGCCAGAAATACGCATCGAGACCGCCAAATTCATCGCGAACGGCCAGCACGGCGCGGGCATTCCCGATCGCCGACGCCACCTTCAGGCGGTTGCGCACGATGCCCGGGTCGGCCAGCAGGCGGGCGACATCGGCCTGGCCATAGCGCGCAACCCGCTCGGCGTCGAAGTGGTCGAACGCGCGGCGGTAAGCGGCGCGCTTCTTCAGGATGGTGGCCCAGGACAAGCCAGCCTGCGCGCCTTCCAGAATCAGAAATTCGAACAGCGCACGTTCGTCATGCAGCGGCATACCCCATTCCGTGTCATGGTAATCGACGTAGAACGGCTCACTGCCACACCAGGGGCAGCGTTGCGGGGCGCTCATGCTCGAGGCCGCACGAATCGCCGGCCGCAACCGTAGAAATGAAAACGTGGGAGGGAAAACATGGCATTTCTCCTGTATCGAGGGACTGACTGATTGAAGCCAGATTGTTAAATTAGGCGACGCTATCGCGCCTGCACGCGCGGCTAACGGTTGGATCGCGGCCATTTTGGCGTTTGCTCGTCGGCCATGGCCAGGCTATGGCTCCCTCCCAACCACCAAACGGCTTCGCCTTCCGCATACGTTCTTATGAACAATCTGAGTTGAACCGACGCCGAGCGTAGCCCAGCACCCGCAACGGCGGCAATTTCGACAGCCGGCAGCCGCATGCATTGCCCCCTACAATGCCGACCTGCTGATCCGCCCTGGAGGACTTGCCGCCCCGCCCTCGGCCGGAGCAAGTCTGTTTCCGGCCTATCGATTAATTCAGTCGCGCGGCTAAAGCCTGCACAATCCGTATCTGCCCCTGCAAAGGCGAATGATTGTTTACCGCGTAAAAGGCGCCCATGAAAATACCGAAAAGACTCGAACCGCTGTTGGAAGACGGCTTGATTGACGATGTGATCCGCCAGCTCATGAGCGGCAAGGAGGCCATGGTCTTTGTCGTCCGCTGCGGCGACGATGTGCGCTGCGCCAAGGTTTACAAGGAAGCGAACAAGCGCGCTTTTCGCCAGAGCGTCGATTACACCGAGAACCGCAAGGTGAAGAACAGCCGCCAGGCGCGCGCCATGGCGAAAGGTACGCGCTACGGCCGCGAAGCGCAGGAAGAAGCCTGGCAGAACGCCGAAGTCGATGCCTTGTATCGCCTGGCCGTCGCCGGCGTCCGCGTTCCCAAGCCGTACAACTTCCACGCCGGCGTCTTGCTGATGGAATTGGTCACCGATGCAGACGGCAACGCGGCGCCACGGCTGAACGATGTCGAATTCACGCCGGAGCAGGCGCGTTCGCATTTCCAGTTTCTGCTTAAGCAAGTCGTTCTGATGCTGTGCGCCGGCGTCATCCACGGCGATTTGTCGGAATTCAACATCCTGATCAGCCACGAAGGGCCGGTCATCATCGACCTGCCGCAAGCGGTCGATGCCGCCGGCAACAACCACGCCAAGGCCATGTTGGAACGCGACGTGCGCAACCTGACCGACTATTTTGGACGCTACGCGCCGGAGCTGCAGGGCAGCGAATACGGCAAGGAAATCTGGGCCCTTTACGAGCACGGCGAACTGCACCCGGATACGCCGCTGAGCGGCCGATTCGTGCAAAGCACGCAGCCGGTGGATCTGGACAGCGTCATGCAGGAAATCGACGACGCCCGGCTGGAAGAGGAAGCGCGCCAATTGCGGCTGCAAGACGCGGGCTAGCGCGGCTACTCGCCCGCCGCCTAAGCGTCCCGCAACCTGAAAGGGCTCAGGCCTGGCCGGGCTGAGATTCCAACCAGACCAGGAAATCGGCAAGCGGCATGGGCTTGCCGAAATAATAGCCTTGCAAGCAATCCACCCCGAGCGCACGCAGCTGTTCCGCGGTCTGGCTGTCCTCGATGCCCTCCGCCACGGTTCTCATGCCGAACAGGCCGGCCAGGTTGATGATCGCTTTCACCATGCTCAAACCGGAGGGCTCGGCTAGCCGACGCACGAAGGAGATGTCGATCTTCAATTCATCGGCGCGCATTTCGTGCAACTGGGAAAGCGACGAATAGCCGGTGCCGAAATCGTCGATGGCGACATGAAAACCCGCCTGACGGAGCTCCGAGACACGCTCGGCGCCATTCTTTACATCATTCAACGCCACGCTCTCGGTTACTTCCAGAACCACCATGGCGGGCGTCAGCCCGCGCACGGCCACTTCCGCCATTAATTGCTCGACAAACGAATAGCCCAGCAACTGCCGTTTGGAGACATTCACCGCAAGCAGGATGGACACCCCCTGGGCATGCCAATCACGCACGGCATCCAGACTGGACTTGAGGATGTGCAGGCCGAGTTCGCCGATCAGGCCCAGGTTTTCCGCCATCGGGATGAAGGTGGCAGGGCTGATCCAGCCATATTCCTCGTCGTGCCAGCGCGCCAGCACCTCGACTGCAGTGCAGCGCCCGCTGGCGGCATCGACTATGGGCTGGTACCAGGTTTCTATCCTGTCCTGATCGATGGCCTGAGTAAGCCGGTTCTGGATATAGAGCGCTTTCTTGCCGAGCCCCTTGCTTTCCATGTCCTGAAAGAAGCAAACCTGATTGCGCCCCTGTTCCTTGGCATAAAACATGGCCCGGTCGGCGTGAGAAAACAGCGTTTCCACTTCGCTGCCATCGCTCGGAAACACGGCCGCTCCCATGCTGAAGGTCACCCGGGTTTCGCCGCCGTCCAGTTCCAGCGGCGGCTGCAAAGCCAAAACCACCTTGTCGGCCACCTGCCGGATGGCGTTTTCCGAATCCATATCCGGCAACAACAGCACGAACTCGTCGCCGCCCCAGCGCGCCAGGGTATCGCCGATGCGCAGCTCGGTGCGCAAGCGCTCCGCGAAGACAACCAGCAAACGGTCGCCGGCGTTGTGTCCCATGGAATCATTGATGACCTTGAAATGGTCGAGATCGATGAAGCAGATGCCGACCATTTGACCGGCACGTTCGGCCAGCCGCAACGCAATCTTGATGCGATCCTCCAACAGCACCCGGTTGGGCAAGCCGGTCAGGGCATCATGCAAAGCCATGTGGGTGATCTGCTTCTCGTGCAGATAGGTCTGCGTGATGTCGCGCAACACGCCGCGAATGCCGCTCACCCGGCCATCTGCCGTCTTGCGGCTGAGCAGCCGGCACTCGATCCAGGCCTCATAGGCCAGGTTGCCGATCTGAGGATGCAGGCGCAGGCGCAAGGCCACCTGATCCTTTTCTCCTCCCAGCAAGGCCGCGAACTGGGACTGCAGCATGTCCACATCCTGCGGATGCAGGCTTTCGTAAATTGCGCGCCCGACGGCGTCATCGCAGTGCGTGAGCTGTTTCCAACCCGGGCTGGCGCGCCGGATGATACCGTCGGCGCTGAACTCGAGCACCGCTTCTTCAAGCAAAGCCAGGGTTTCCAAATAGCTTTGCTGTTCCAGGTCGCGCTGTTCGACCACCTCCGCCATTTGCTCAAAGGCTTGCGCCGTTTCGCCGATTTCATCGCGCTGACGATGCGCCAAAGCCAGTTCGGCAAGCAGGGATTCCTTGCTTGAGCCTACCGCAAACATTTGCGCGCCCCGCCCCAGGCTCTCGATACGTTTGGCAGTGAGCGCCAACCAGCGCCCCATGCCCAGCCAAAGCAACAGCGCGATAAGCAGGATGACACCAAGCGGGCGGAGGATAAAACTCGAATACGGCAGCAGGTCGACCAGCTCGCGGTAGATTTCCAGGGTCGGCCCCGCGCCGCCCAGGCTAGGTGACCAGGGCAGATCAACCCGCAGAACGGCGTAATCGGCCGCTACCGGCGTGTCATGAGATAAAGCGATCTGCTGGCCGCGAAAGACCAGCGCAAGACGCGTTTGCGGTATCACCAGCTCACGCAACATCGCGTTGGACATCGACTTGAACAGCAGCAGCCGCCCCTCGCCCCGCTGCCCCAGCCAGATCGGGGTCTGGAACACCCGATACAACTGCCGGTACTGCGGCACGTAAAGCCAGTCGGTCGGCTCATCGACGATATCGCGTAAAACCAGGGACTCCGAACCGTGGTGATAGATCACCCGGTTTTCGCGATCCAGCACGACCAGATTGGAAAACTCGCTCAGGCTCCACTGCACATTGAGAAACGCGGTCAGCTTGGAAAAGGCCGCGGCATCGGGCTGTTCAAGCATGCGCTGAAATTCGATGCGCGAGCGAACCTGCACCGCCGCCGTAAACCAGGCGGCTTCCATGCGCGGCAACAGCGTCGCGAAATGCTCGCGCACTTGGGCTTCGCGCTGCTTGATATCGCGCTCGTTGATCGTGATGAACGCGGCCGTGCCGATCAGCAAGATGCCGCCGGTCGCACTCAGGATGACCAGGGCCAGGTGCGAATACGCCTGTGCTCGCAGCCGCACCGGCCAACGCGGCAGCAACCAGCGGCGCAAAGCGTTGGCTAGCATGCCGTGCAGCTCAGCTTTCGACCCACTGGTCGGCGATCAGGCTGCGAATAGCCATGCCGGCGGGCAGAGGTGTCCCCGATGCGGCAAGAAAGGCGCCCGTCGCCGCAAGTTCCGATTCCTTGAAGCGTCCGTCCGGACTGTAGAGATTGGGCATGCGCTTGATCGGGTCCGCCAGATCGCGCGCCAGATCCGCATCCTGGATGCCCAGTTTGGCGACCATGTCGCCGGGCTTGTTGGTGCGGATCCATTTCAGGCTGCGTTGCAACATGCCGACCATCAGCTCGGCGCGCTCGGGGTGGTTCTCGAGCATGTCGCGCGGGGCGGCCAGCACGGCGCGCAGATGATTCGCCCAGGCCGCTCGACCCGGCGCGCGCGGATCGGTCAGGCTGGCGAGTCGCCGCCCCACCTTCTTGCGCACCAGCGTTCCCGCCAACGGCTCCTCGCAGAACACCGCATCCACCACACCGCTAGCCAGGCCGCCGTACATGCCGTCCAGATTCTGGTTGGTCTGCACCCAGCGAACCTCCGAACGGTGCACGCCGTAGGCGCTCAGCCAGAGTTCCATCATGGTCTGCAAGTAGGTCTTGGAGGTCAGGCTGCCGAGCGGGAGGCCGATGCTGCGCCCCTTCAGATCGCCCACCTGGCGCACCGTCCCGGCGAGTTCGGGTTTGATCAGGATCGAATACGGCGGCACGCCGCTGCTCAAGGAGGCTACCGCGGCAACCCGCTTGCCCTTGGCGACGAAGTTCGGCAAAGCAGAAAATGCAATGCCGGCGAAATGCCCGTTCCCCGCCACGACATCATCCAGTGCGAACACCCCGCTTGGCATGTAACGAATCGCGAGCTGCGCGCCGAGCGCCTGATCGATGCCCAGGCGCGGAATCAGCTCGATCGGCAGATACGGCAGCATGTGGGGGCCGGGAATGTTGACCCGAATGATCGCCGCCCCGGCATCCTGACTCGCGCGCGCCCTTCGCCCGGCGAGTACGGCCGCAGCCGCCATGAATCCGAGTACTCTTCTGCGCTCCATCCCACCTCCTCAGCTTGGCAATTTCTTCGAATCGCTTGGCGAATGTCGTCGGCTCATACCGGCATGACGGCAATCGTTGCAGCCTGCGGTCGACGCTTATCATCCCGCTCAAAAAAAGCGGGATCGAAATACTTGGGTGATTCTATAAGAGGCGGCGCACCCAATGCCCTTGCGCCGAAATACTTCAGTAACGGATTTCAGTCGCTGCCTGCCGGCGGAGAAGCGTGATGTCAATAATCAATGCAGTTTCGGGGGGCCCTGCTCGGCCGGAAAACCGGTTTTCATTTCCTCTGCCGTGGCCTTGCGGACGGACACGATATCGACGGAACACATCGCGTTCTTGCCGGCCAGCGGCGGGTTGGCATCGAGGGTGACGATACCATCGGCGATTTTCACGACGCGGAACATCACCGTTTCGCCTTGTTCATTCTGAAACTCGGCCTCGGCGCCCAGGCGACGGTAGGTCGGCGGCACGTTCTCGAAGGCTTCTTCAATGATCAGGGCCGGATCGGCATGGCCGAACGCCAGTTCCGGCGTCAGCTGCACTTCCACCCGCTCGCCGACGCGATGGCCTTCGAGGCCTTGTTCGATCTCGACGAACAAGCCGCTGCCGACGCCATGCACATAGCCGGTGGGCATATCCTGCTGGCCCATGATCTGGCCTTCTTCCGAAAGCACGGAGTAGGTGATGAACACCACCTTGCCCTGCATTACGACATCGTCCTGACTCATCTTCGACTCCAAAAGCGCATTACAAAAGAGCGGCAGTTTACCGGAGGCTGGAAATATCGACGCGCACCTGCACCTCGGTCACGTCCTCGATTTCCCAGGTCAAGGTCAGCTCCACGGCCTGCATGACCTTTTCGAAGCCGGCCTCGGATTGCGACACGGTGAAATGCGGCTGCACCTTGATTCGCGCCGGGCGATTGGTGTGCAGACGGACCGCCGCACCGAGGAAATGGTCTTCCAGCACCAGTTCCTGCTGCTCGCTCCAGTTCAAGTTCTGGCCGAAGCCGCCGGCGACTTCGCCGTTGACGACGTAGCGCCCGGCCGGGCCGTCGCAGCATGGCATGGCCAGATTCAAACGGGTGGACAAGCGGCCCTTGCCGACGGTTTTCAGCGCGACGGTCAGGCGGTTGTCCTGCACGGTGTAGATCTTGGCGACCCGCGTCGCCTCCTGCTCGCTGCCGGCCTGCCCCATGCACAGCACGGCGCCGCCCTGCACGACGGTGCGGGTGTATTCGACCGGGCGCTTGGCATCGAAATCGGTCCAGGTTTCGGCGAACCAGCCGCGGCTGCGGCGATCCGGAATCAGATCTTCCGGCCTGATCGCCTGCTTGAAGCGCACCACGTCATGCGCCGAAGCAATGCCCTCACCAGCGTGATTGCCACTACGGCTGGCGCCGGCGCGGGCCTTGTCGTGGTCATGCTCGTCATAACGTTTCAGGCTATCGGCGAAATTCTGCGCCAGCGGATAGCTGGACAGCTCGATCAGCGACGCATCCTTGTCCGGCCGCAACACCGCCTGCAAAGACAGGCTGGTCAGGAAGACCTCGTCGATGCCGTCGAAGTCGATATCGCCGGAGTACTGAGCCGGTCGGGCCTGCAGCCCGTCAAGCCGGCGTTCCAGGCTGATCAGCGCGCGCCAGACTGCGCGACGCAGATGCGGCAAGTAGATGCCGCCGAACAGGCCATGCCAGTAGGCGTCGTTGGCCTGCGCTTCGTGCAGCAACTCGACCAGATCCTGCCGCAACTGGTCCGCCGGCAAGGCGGCCAGGCGGGCGGACAGGCCGAGCATGCGTTTGTGCATCCAGTTGGCTTCCGGATAGCGGCTCAGAAAGTTCCTCCAGATGCCGCCGCGTATGAACGGGCGATCGCGTTCCAATACGCCTTCACGCTGCGCCGCTTGCACCAGTTCGGCATATCGCCGCGCCGCCGGCGCCGGCAGGCTCCATTCGCCCATTTCGCTGTACGAGACGGTGGGCAGGTAAACCACGCCGCGGGTGGGCGCAGCGGCATGGTAGTCGCGGAACAGCGTGCTCGCGATCGCCGGCGAGCCAAGCACGCCTTCGATGAAATCCTTCAGCCAGCCACGCTCGTACACCCAGTTGTAGGTTTCCGGCCAGATGCCGAATTTCTCGATGTCGTCGAAATAGATTGCGGCAGCGTGCGTGCTTGCGTCGGCTTGCGCCGCAATAAACGCAACCGCCTCATGCGCCGGCGAGAACGGCAGCCGGTAGCGCAGCGCTTCGGAAATCGGAAACAGGTCGAGCCGGCGGCCGTCCTCCTCGGTGGTGTGATAGCCGTTCAGCCGGGCGGACTCGGCGCCGGCGCAAAGGAAATGGTAGTCATCGACCATGACGTATTCGATGCCGGAATCGACCAGCGCCGGCACGACGGTGGCCTCCCAGACCCGCTCGGTCAGCCAGGCACCGTGCGGGCGCTGCCCGAAAATCTGCTCGATGCGGTCGGACATGGCGGCGAGCTGGCTCAAACGATCGCGATAGGGAATCGCCGCCAGCACCGGCTCCATGTCGCCGGCGCCGAAAAACTCGACCTGGCCGCGCGCCGCCATTTCCGTCAGCAAGGCCATGTCCTGCGGATGATGGGTGTACAGCCACTCCAGCAGCCAGCCGGAAGCATGCAGCGCAAAGCGAAATTCCGGATAGCGATGCACGGTTGCAAGGAACGGTTTGTAACAGCGCTGATGCGCATCTTGCATGACTTCCGGGAAGTTGCCGACAGGTTGATGGGCGTGAACGCCGAAAAGCAGGGAAACGGTTTGGCTCATGGTTATCTCATTGGTTTAAGGGCGGCCGGCTCAGGCCCCGCCGCGGCGCATGACGCCGCCGGCCTCCATTGCGCCGCCGCCCTGGCACAGCGGGCTGTCGAGGTAGCCCGGCGGGTCGACGCGCAAGGTTTCGTACAAGCGCTTCAGTTTCTGGCGGTAGACGCGATCGAAGCTGGCCACCGCATCGGCTGGGTTGTAATCGCCGAACCACCAGAACCAGTCCGAGCTTTCGCACGATTTGAGCAGCGCTTCGGCCTCGACACTGGCCGCCGGCGGCAGTGTCGCGATGGCGCCGTCGTAAGCCTGCTTGGCCGCCACCAGCCAGTCCCAGCCCCGATTCTTGGCGACATCCCCCATCCAGGTGCAGAAATCGCCATACACCCAGCTGCCGGCGACCAGATGCGGCACAGTGGCGTGCGACTGCGGAAACATGTCCAGATAGTCGCTGAAGGTGCTGGCGCGGATGCTGGCTTGCTGCGCCAAGCCGGCGAACAACTCGGTCAGGAAATAGAAACCGTTGAACGGGTAGTACTCCCAGGCATTTTCACCATCGAGGATGATGCTGACGACCGGATTCGGCGTCTTGGCGTGGCGGCGAACTTCGTCGAGCGCATGCAGAAAATGGCGCGCGGCATCGCTGCCATGCCAGCTTTGGTATTCGAAGCCGATCAGATCGGAAAGATGGTCGTCGCGGAAGAACAGCGTGGTGTCGGCCCCCGGCAGTCTGTAGGGGGTGTAACACCAGGCCGCTTTCTGCGTCAGGTCGACGCCGGCCGCCGCCAGGCTGTGGCGCAGCACGCCTTCGCCGCTTGCCGACCATTTCACGCCGGCTTCGGAGAGCAACCGGATCGCCGCATCGGAGACGCCGCCTTCAGCCGGCCAGAATCCGGCGGGCGGCTGACCGAACTCGGCCTGATGCGCGTCCAGTGCGGCATCGATATGCGCGCGTGCGCGCGCCGCGCCGCCGGGATAGCCCGGCGAATTCGGCAGCAGCATATCGGGCAGGGCATCGCGGGCCGCCTGAAAATCGAGCAGCAACGGCAGAATCGGGTGGCTGTGCGGGGTAGCGGAAAGTTCGATCTGGCCGCGTTCGGCCAATTGCCGGTAGCGCGGCAACAGGCTGGCGATGACTTCGCCGTACAGATCGAACAGATTGCGGCGATCCTGCCGGCTGAAGCCCTCCCCTTTGCGCATCAACGCCAGCATATCGGGACGCGCACGGCGTACCGTCTCGCCGGTCCAGACCAGGTGATACCAGGTCACCAGGTCGGCGAGATACTGCTCGGAAAGGTAGGCCAGGCCGGATTCACCGCTCTCGTCTATGGTCTTCCACAGAATGTAGAGCCGCTTGTAGGCCGGAAACGGCTCCAGCATGGTGGCATGGTGGACCTTGAAACACTGCTCGATCAGGTGCCGCTTTTCCGCCGCGGGCAAGGCATGCAGGTCGCTCGCGATCAGGCTCGCCAGCAGCGGGTCGCGTACGTCGCCGCTGGCGAATTGCGCGCTGTAATCGAGCAATTGCGCGGTCAGGGTGGGAACGAAATTGACCACGCAATGGAAATCGGGCGCGGCTTCGAAGTGCGCCGCCATATCGGCGTAGTCTTTGACGGCGTGCAGATAGGTCCACGGCAGTTGGTAGCGACCGTCTGCGTCGCGGTAGTCGGGCTGGTGGAAGTGCCAGCAAAAAACGAGATGGAGCACGATGAGCGGCCAGCAAATGAAAGGACCTTAGTTTATCCCGCCCCGCCCGTTGCTTGCTGCCTGTCGGACTTTCCCCGTGAGCGCGCCGGGGGTGATTTGGGCGCAGGGCAAGGCGCGACGATGCGCGGTTTGGTCATTCCAAATAAGCGAGTCGCAACGCAGCCCTGCGCCCAAAGCGCCCCCGGCCCGGAGGGTTGAGCGCATAAGCGGCGTCTGCGGCGTTGCGACGCTTGGCCATGGAACAACCATGGCCCGCGCGCCGCGCCTTGCATCCGTCCGCTTCTGCGCTCAACGCGTCTCACGGGGAAAGTCCGACAGGCGGCAAGCCGCATACCCCCTAGCTGTTATCTGAATTGATGAAACGCCTGCCCGAGCATTTCCGGCGTGACCAGCGTGACGCCCTTCTTGGTGACGTGGAACAGCTTTTCGTCTTCGTCACGGTTGACGCCGATGCTCATACCCGGAGGAATGACGCAGCCCTTGTCGATGACTACTTTCTTCAGAATCGCGCCCTCGCCGATACGCACATCGGGCAACACGACCGCCTCTTCCAGAAAAGCGCCATCCTTGACGCGGACATTGGAGAACAGCACCGAATGCTTCACGGTAGCGCCGCTGATGATGCAGCCGCCGGACACCATGGAGTCCACCGCCATGCCGCGCCGGTTCTCTTCGTCGAACACGAACTTGGCCGGCGGCAATTGTTCCTGGTAGGTCCAGATCGGCCAATCCTTGTCGTACAGATTGAGGTCGGGCGTGATATTGGCGAGATCCAGATTGGCCTCCCAATAGGCATCGACCGTGCCCACGTCGCGCCAGTAGGGCGGCTCGCCTTCGCCATGCACGCAACTGTCGTTGAAACTCTGGGCATAGACGCGATAACCGGCGCCGATCAGATGCGGAATGATGCTCTTGCCGAAATCGTGCTCGGACTTGGGGTCGTCGGCGTCGCGTACCAGCTGTTCGAACAGAAAAGCCGCGTTGAACACATAGATGCCCATCGAGCACAGCGCAATGTCGGACTTGCCCGGCATCGGGGCCGGATTTTCCGGCTTTTCGCTGAACGAGACGACGCGCGACTCATCGTTGATGGCCATCACACCGAAGGCGGTCGCTTCTTTCAATGGCACTTCGATACAGGCGACCGTCATGTCCGCTTCGTTGCGGACATGGTTGGCGATCATCTCGCCGTAATCCATTTTGTAGACGTGATCGCCCGCCAGCAGCAATACATACTCGGGCTTGTAGACGCGCAGGATATCGAGGTTCTGATACACCGCATCGGCGGTGCCTTTGTACCAACTATCTTCAGCCACCCGCTGCTGCGCCGGCAGCAGATCGACGAACTCGTTGAACTCGCCGCGCAGGAAACCCCAACCGCGCTGGACATGCTTGATCATCGAATGCGACTTGTATTGCGTTACCACGCCGATCCGGCGGATGCCCGAGTTCATGCAGTTGGACAGCGGAAAATCGATGATGCGGAACTTGCCGCCAAACGGCACCGCCGGCTTGGCTCGCCAGTCGGTCAACTGCTTCAGACGGCTGCCGCGCCCGCCGGCGAGGATCAATGCCACCGTGTTTTTGGTCAGCAAACTGACAAATCGTGGATATTCTTTTTGCACGTCTCATCTCCTTGGAATCATTTACCAACAGATAACGGTGAAATAATAACCGATAGGAATATCCTGAATAAGCCTTAAACCCGATTGAATTGCGCGCCCGGATTGTTCCGCTGCGATAGGCAGCAGCGTATGCCCGGCGTTATTCTTGCGCCATCACTTGATCCAACCGTACTAAATGAAAACCATGCCCCAGTCTGTCGAACGTCTCCTTAGCGCCCGCCACCACGACCCCTTCGCGATTCTCGGCCTGCACCCCGCGCCGGAAGGTTGGGTGTTGCGTGTTTTTCGTCCCGCTGCCAGTCGCGTAACGCTATTGCTGCCGGATGCAGCCGGCGCCGACATGGTCAAGACCGACGCCGGCGGCATCTTTGAATGGCGCGGTGCGCTGGCGCCGCCGCGGCCCTGGCGGCTGGCCATCGAAGAAAACGAGCATCGCTTCGAAATCACTGATCCGTATGCCTTTGGCCCGTTGCTGTCCGACCAGGAAATGTATCTGTTCAACGAAGGCAAGTTGCTGGAAGCCTGGCGCAGCATGGGTAGCCATCACCTGCAGGTGGACGGCGTCGATGGCGTTCGCTTCGCGGTGTGGGCGCCGAATGCCGAGCGTGTTTCGGTGGTCGGCGGCTTCAACAACTGGGATGGCCGCATCCATGCCATGCGCGCACGCGGCGGTTCCGGCATCTGGGAATTGTTCATTCCAGGCCTGACAGCCGGCGATCTGTACAAGTTCGAGATCCGCAATCGCGATACCGGCGCGGTGCAGGTCAAAGCCGATCCGTTTGCGCAGCAATTCGAGATGCGGCCCAGCAATGCCGCCTTAGTCGCCGCCGCCAGCACGCATACCTGGAACGACGGCGAGTGGATGCGCGCCCGCGCGCAACGCGACTGGCTGCATAGCGCGATGAACATCTACGAAGTGCATGCCGGTTCCTGGAAACTGCATCCGGACGGCAGTTTCTACAACTGGCGCGAACTGGCCGACACGCTGGTCCCCTACGCCGCCGAGATGGGCTACACCCACCTCGAACTGATGCCGGTCACCGAACATCCGCTGGATGCCTCCTGGGGGTATCAGACCACCGGTTATTTCGCGCCGACGTCGCGTTTCGGCACGCCGGACGACTTCCGCCATTTCGTCGATGCCTGCCACCGCGCCAACCTCGGCGTCCTGCTCGACTGGGTGCCGGGCCACTTTCCGATGGATGCTTGGGCGCTGGCCCGCTTCGACGGCACCGCCTTGTTCGAACACGCAGACCCGCGCCTGGGCGTACATCAGGACTGGGGCACCTACATCTTCAATTACGGTCGCGCCGAGATCAAAGGCTTCCTGCTCGCCAGCGCGCATTACTGGCTGTCTGAATTCCACCTTGACGGCCTCCGCGTCGACGCCGTCGCCTCCATGCTGTACCTCGATTACTCGCGCAAAGCGAACGAATGGCTGCCGAACAAATTCGGCGGCCGCGAGAACCTCGAAGCGATCGAATTCCTGCGTGAAATGAACGCCATGGTGCATGAGCGCTTTCCCGGCGCACTGACCATCGCCGAAGAGTCGACCGCCTGGCCGATGGTGTCGCGGCCGGTGTACCTTGGCGGCCTCGGCTTCTCGATGAAGTGGAACATGGGCTGGATGAACGACACGCTGAGCTACATCCAGCAGGACCCCGTCTACCGCCGCTACAACCATAACAATCTCACTTTCGGGCAGCTTTATGCCTACTCGGAAAACTTCGTGCTGCCGTTCTCGCACGATGAAGTCGTGCATGGCAAAAATTCCCTGCTCGGCAAAATGCCGGGCGACGCCTGGCAGAAATTCGCCAATCTGCGCTTGCTGCTGACCTATCAGACCTGTAGCCCGGGCAAAAAACTCACCTTCATGGGCAACGAATTCGGCCAGGGCCGCGAATGGTCGGAACAAACGGGACTGGATTGGGATCTGCTCGGCACGCACTGGCATAACGGCGTCAGCAAGGCCGTACGCGACCTCAACCGGCTATACCGCGATCTGCCGCCGCTGCACGACCTCGATTTCGAAATCGAAGGATTCGCCTGGATCGACTGCCATGACGCCGACCAGTCGGTGCTCGTCTTTCAGCGCCGCGACCGTCAGGGCCGCGCCGTCGTCGTCGCCTTCAACTTCACGCCGGTGCCGCGTACCGGCTACCGCATCGGCGCACCCGCCGTCGGTTTCTGGCGCGAGATATTCAACAGCGACTCCGACCTGTATGGCGGCAGCAACATCGGCAACGGCGCCGGCCTGATGTCGGAAGCGCTGCCCTGGATGGGCTATCCGCACTCGCTGGTACTGACATTGCCGCCGCTGGGAGGCCTCATCCTGTATCAGGACTAGGCCATGCCCGTCAGCATCTCCTGTCACCTGTTACAGGACGGCCAGCGCCAGTCGCTGGCGTTCGAGGATGTCAGCGCAGTGATCGCTGCCGGCAAAGGCCTGGTCTGGCTGGAGCTCAACGACCCGGACAAACCGACGCTCGACCTACTGCAGGAAGAACTCGGTCTGCATGAACTGGCCATCGAAGACGCGCTTTCGGCCCACCAAAGGCCGAAAGTGGAAGATTACGCCGGCGACTTTTTCCTCGTCCTGCATACCGCCAGGGTGTGGGATGGCACTATTGAATACGGTGAAACCCATGTATTTTGCGGCGCCGGCTATCTCGCCATCATTCGCCACGGCAGCGGGCCCGGCTACCGTCAAGTGCAGGATAGGCTGCAAGCCTACCGGCGTCCGCTCACGCCGGGCTTGGCGCTGTATGCCTTGCTCGACCACGTCGTCGACGAACTGCGTCCGCTCATCGCCCGGCTGGAGGAACGCTATGCCGACCTGGAAGCGGCGCTTTTTTCCAACGGTGTTTCCAGTGACAACCTGCAACGCCTGTACGAAACCAAACGCGAAATCCAGGGGCTGATGGCCGTCGTGCAACCGATCCCGGAAATCTGCGGCGACCTGATTCGCGTGCACCCCAACATCGTCGAAAAGGACTTGCGCGCCTACTACCGCGACGTCGAGGACCACGCCATCCGCCTGGTCAACGGCCTCGACCGCCTGCGCGACATGATCGCCGATGCGATGCAACTGTCGATGACCACCGCCACGATGCAGCAAAGCGAATCGGTGCAAAAACTCGCCGGCTGGGGCGCCATTCTGGCCATCCCGACGCTGGTATTCAGCCTCTACGGCATGAATTTCGAAACCATGCCCGAACTGGCATGGACCTGGGGCTACCCGCTGACCCTCCTGGCCACCGGCGCCGGCTGCTATTGGCTGTATCGGCGGCTGAAGCAACGCGGCTGGATTTGATGCCTTACTGAACAACCCGGCTGGCTATACTCGCAGCATCTCTCTTCCTTCGATTGACTGTTTCCATCATGTCCGACCTGACCCTATCGCCCACCTGGAAAGCCCTCAAAGCGGAACGCAAAGACTGGAAGGGCAGACATCTGCGTGACCTGTTCGCAAAAGACAAGAAGCGCGCCGAGCAATTTTCCGTGCAAATGGATGACCTGCTGCTCGACTACTCGAAGAATCTGATCCGGCCGCAGACCCTGAAATTACTGATCAAACTGGCCAAAGAAAGCGGCGTCGAACTATTGCGAGACGCCATGTTCAGCGGCGAGAAGATCAATCTCACCGAAGACCGCGCGGTGTTGCACACCGCGCTGCGCAACAGCGGCGAGCGCCCCGTTCTGGTCGATGGCGGCGATGTGATGCCGGCTATTCGCGAAATCCTTACGCGCATGCGCGACTTTGCCGACCGGGTGCGCACCGGAAAATGGAAGGGCTATTCCGGCAAACCGATTACCGATGTGGTCAACATCGGCATCGGCGGTTCCGACCTCGGCCCGGCGATGGCCTGTCTGGCGCTGCGGCCTTATGGCGGCAATATCAAGGCGCACTTCGTGTCCAACGTCGACCCCAGCCATCTGTACGACACGCTGGAAGAGCTCGACCCGGCGACGACGTTGTTCGTCATCGCATCAAAGACCTTCTCCACGCAGGAAACCCTGCTCAATGCCGGCGCGGCGCGCACCTGGCTGCTGGACGCCGCAAAGAAGGATCAGAAGGCCGTGGCCAAGCATTTCGTCGCAGTGTCCACCAACGAGCACGCTGTGCGTGAGTTCGGTATCGATACGGCCAACATGTTCGGCTTCTGGGATTGGGTCGGTGGACGCTATTCACTCTGGTCCGCCATCGGCCTGCCCATTGCTTTGTACATCGGCATGGACGAGTTCGAGGAATTGCTGGGCGGCGCCTACGACATGGACGAGCATTTCCGCACGGCGCCGCTGGCGCAAAACATGCCGGTGATCCTGGCCGTACTGGGGGTTTGGTACAACAACTTCTGGGACGCTCAGAGCTACGCCGTGCTGCCTTATGATCAGCGTCTGAGCCGTTTCCCCGCTTACCTGCAGCAACTCGACATGGAGAGCAACGGCAAAGGCGTCACCCGCTCGGGCAAACCGGTCAGGATTTCCACCGGCCCCATGCTGTTCGGCGAACCCGGCACCAATGGCCAGCATGCCTTCTACCAACTGATCCACCAAGGTACGAAGCTGATTCCGTGCGATTTTCTGGCCGCGGCCGAGTCGCACAATGATGTCAATGGCCAGCATGCGGTATTGCTGTCCAACTTCCTGGCCCAGACTGAAGCGTTGATGCGCGGCAAGACCGACACCGAAGTGATCGGCGAGATGACTCTGGCGGGCAGCAGCAAACGTGAAATCAAAGAACTCCTGCCGCACAAGGTTTTTCCCGGCAACCGCCCCACCAACACTTTGCTCTATCGCAAGCTGACGCCGCGCACACTGGGCCGCTTGATCGCCCTGTACGAACACAAGGTGTTCGTACAGGGCGTGATCTGGGATATCAATTCCTACGATCAATGGGGTGTCGAACTGGGCAAGCAATTGGCTAAAGTCGTCCTTTCCGAATTGACCTCGGAAACCCCCAGCCAAGCCCACGATGCCTCGACCAATCGACTAGTCGCCAAAATACGCGCAACGGACTAGCACAATGCTTTTTTTTTGCTAGAATGCGCTCCGTTAGCTTTATCGCTACCCGCGAAACCGGCTGACTATCAACATGTTGATCATCTCTTTTAAGGAATTACACAAATGAAATATACCGTCCTGCTCGCTGCTCTGTTGGCACTGTCCCTGTCTGCTTGTGGCAAGAAAGAAGAAGCTCCTGCCCCGGCTCCTGAAGTTGCCGCTCCCGCTGTTGAAGCTCCGGCTCCTGCCGCTCCGGCTGCTGACGCTGCTGCTCCGGCTGCTGACGCTGCTGCTCCGGCTGCCGCGCCTGCCGACATGGCTGCACCCGCTGCTGCTCCTGCCAAGTAATCGGCAAGCTGCACAAAAAACCGGCCTTCGGGCCGGTTTTTTTTCGCCTGCATTTTGTCCTCCGCGTGTTTGTATCCGATGATCAAATTTCGACAGCGCTGTCGTAATCCCATTTGGCCAAGCCAAATAAAGCGCAACAATAATCCATAACCTATTGTTTTTTATATAGATCAATACTGGCACGTATCCTGCAAAGAGCCTCTTAACCAAAAATGGAGGCTGCAATGACCAAGACCCTGATGCACCTGATAGCGGCTGCCAGCCTGTTGACCTCGGCCGGCGCCCAGGCCATCACCATCAACATCGACGGAAACCTGGCTGATTGGGGCGTCGCGCGCACCGGCAAAGCCTCCGACTGGACACCCACACCCAACAAGGGCATCCAGTTCACGATAGAAGACCAGCACGACAGCTACCTCAACCCGGGCTACGGCGGACAAGCCTACGACGCAGAAGCCATCTATGCCGTCTTTGGCAAGGACGCGGCCGGCGTCGACAAGCTCTTCATCGCACTGGCCACCGGCCACAATCCCAACACCGCGAACAATCCGGGCCGGAACACTTACGGCGCCGGCGACTTTGCCATCGACTTCGGCAAGGACGGCACTTATGAGATGGGTATCAACATCAAACCCAGCTGGGACGCATTCGGCGTAGCCAGGGGTATATACAAGAACCCGAGCTGGGCCCTGGGTTTATGGAACAGCAGCGGTGCGCACGACCCCAGTCACGCAGACCCCACTCATCCCACCTCGATGACCGCTGGCAGGCTGTTGGGCACCGCCAATTTGCTGTTCACGACGACCGGCCAGACCGGTTACGGGTTCTGGGCGAAAGACTCGCACTATTTCTATGAGATGAGCATCGGCCTGGATATGTTGACGGCAGCCGGCTGGAACGGGACGCCCTTCGACATCCACTGGACACAGAACTGCGCCAACGACAGCATCATCGTCGATCCGCCCGCCCCCGTTCCCGAACCCGGTACGCTGGCCCTGCTGCCTTTGGGCCTGCTCGGCCTGATGGCTCTGCGTCACCGCAAAACCGCCTAAGCCAGCACCGCCTCGATTCGTTGCATCGCCTCACGAATGCGTTCTCGGGACGTGGTGTAGGCGAAACGGACGTTTCGGCTCGCCATGTGCGCGCCGAAATCCGTTCCCGGCGTAATGGCGACGCCGGCCTCCAGCAACAAGCGCTCGGCCAACTCTTCGGCTTGCATGCCAAAGCGGCTAACGTCAGCGTAGCAATAGAAGGCGCCTTGCGGGACGGCTTTGACGGCGAACCCGAGGCGCGCCAATTCGGGCAACAAGTCATCGCGCCGCCGCCGCAGTTCGGCCTTGCAGGCTTCGAGCAGCACGCGCGTTTCGGCGCCGAGGGCAACCAAGGCTGCGTGTTGCGCTACGGTCGGTGCGGCAAGAAAGATGTTCTGCGCAAGCTTGTCGACGCTGGACAGCATCACTTCCGGCATCAGCATCCAGCCCAGACGCCAACCGGTCATCAGGAAATACTTCGAGAAGCTGTTGATCACCACCACGTCGACGCCCAGGCCGGCGGCCGTCAACGGTGCAGCGTCATACACCAGCTCGTGATAGATCTCATCGACGATCAGCCAGCCGCCGCGAGCGCGCACCTCGGCATGGATGGCGGCGAGTTCGGACGGTGCAATCAAGGTGCCGGTCGGATTGCCCGGATTCGCCACCAGCACGCCGCGCGTATGCGGCCCCCAATGGCGCGCGACCGCCTCGGCGGTGAGCTGGTAACCGCTCTCGGGCCCGACCGGAATGCCTACGGCGTGCACTTCCATCAGACGGGCAAAATGGCGATTGCAAGGATAGCCGGGATCGGCCAACAGGATTTCTTCACCCGGATTGAATAGCGTCGCCATCGCCAGCAACAAAGCGCCGGATGCGCCCGGCGTGACGCAGACCCGGCTGGGAGCGACATCGATGCCGTAACGTTCGCCGTAGTAAGCCGCGATCGCCGTGCGCAAGGCCGGCAAACCCAGCGCCGGCGTGTAATGGGTATGGCCGGCGCGCAGCGCGGCGATACCCGCTTCGACCACCGGCGCGGGCGTGGCGAAATCCGGTTCGCCGATTTCCAGATGAATGATGTCGCGCCCGGCCGCCTCCAGTTCGCGCGCCCGCGCCAGGATCGCCATGACGCGAAAGGGTTCGATCTCTTCGGCGCGCTGGGCGGGCTTCATATCTGCTTGATCTACAGATGCTCGGCGATGAACTCACGCACAAAATGTTCCGGCTTGGCGCTATGAAAGCGGGCGCGTTCCTCGCCATCCTTGAACAGCAACACGGTGGGAAAGCCGCGCGCACCGTAACGGCCGGCCAGCTTCATGTTTTCGTCCTCGTCGACCTCGACCTTGGCCAGCTTGACCTTGCCGGCGAACTCGGGAATGACCTTGGCCAGCACCGGCGACAGGAAATGGCACGGCCCGCACCACTCCGCCCAGAGATCCACCAGCACGATATGGTGGTGCGAGGCTTCGATCACATCGCGTTCGAAATGATGTACATCGGTATCGAAAATGCACTGATCCTTGCAGGCATTTTCGTGCTGATGATCGTGATGTTGCAGCGTCATGTCACTTCTTCTCCATTCAAAAACAGGTCCGCGGCGACGTTGGCGCACTTGGCGCTTACGAATCCCCGCAAGGGGAAGGCCGAATTCGTCAGGCGGCAAAGCCGCCAACAACACCGCTCGCCGGCGCGCCCATTACGGGGTCAAGCCGGGCCAGCGGGTCTTGCTTGAAATACAGATGCATCTGTTGATAAACCGCCGGATAGTCCTGCGCCAGGATAGCCGGCGCTTCAAAGAAAAACTCGCTCAGCACGGCGAAGAACTCGGCCGGGCTTTCCGCCGCATAGGGATCGATTTCGGTGTACTCATCGGCATCGACACGTCGACAAAAATCCGTGTACGCCGCATTGAACGCCGCCGCCCAGGTTTCAACCGACATGCCGGAATGCAGGGCCGGCAGGCCATCGACAGCACCATTGCGCATATCCAGCTTGTGGGCGAATTCGTGGATCACCACGTTGTAGCCCTGGCAGTGACCGGAAGCCGCGACATCGTCAAGCGACAGCACCAGCGGACCGCCCTGCCAAGCCTCGCCGCTCAACGGTTGGCGCATCCGATGCACGATGCCGAAGTCATCGGTGACTTCTCGATCCGGCACGAACTCACCCGGATAAAGAATGATCTCGCGCCAGCCGCGGTACGCCGGGTAGCCCAGATTCAGAATAGGCAACACCGCCTGCAACGCGATGGCGGCGCAGGCGTAGGCATCGAGCGCGGCACCGGCTACCGGCGTCAGCGTTTTATCGGCTAGCAATTGAATGGCCAATGCACGCAACTTGGCGATCTCGCTCGGCGTCAGGCCGGAAAAAAGCGGCAATGAAGCCGCCTTTTCCCAGTCCTGTTGCGAAACCTGATCGACACAGGCGTCGGCTTGAATCGAGCCAGCCGGAGCAGATCGGGAAAACAACGTGTTACAGAGTGTTCGCCAAACTCCCGGCACAAGCTTTCCCGTATCCTTTTCGCTCGAACGCCTTATGCGCCTTCGCGGGTAGCCCGCTTGCGCTCGTGCTCTTTCAAGAAGCGCTTACGGATGCGGATGCTCTTCGGCGTGATTTCGACCAGTTCGTCGTCGGCGATGAACTCGACGGCCGCTTCCAGCGACATCGTAATCGGCGGCACCAGACGTACGGCTTCGTCGGTCCCGGAAGAACGCACGTTGGTGAGCTGTTTGCCCTTGATCGGATTGACCACCAGATCATTATCGCGGCTGTGCACGCCGATGATGATGCCCTCATACAGCGGGTCGTTGTGCTTGACGAACATGCGGCCGCGGTCCTGCAATTTCCACAAGGCGTAAGCGACAGCGGCGCCATCTTCGCCGGAAATCAGCACGCCGTTGCGGCGCTCCGGCATATCGGGACGAATCGGACCCCAGTCGTCGAAGACATGGCTCATGATGCCGGTACCGCGCGTCATGGTCATGAACTCGCCCTGGAAACCAATCAGGCCGCGCGCGGGCATACGGTATTCCAGGCGCACCCGGCCCTGGCCGTCCGGCACCATATCGAGCAGATCGCCGCGACGGCGGCCGATTTCTTCCATGATCGCGCCTTGATGCTCTTCTTCCACATCGATAGTCAGAAGCTCATAGGGCTCCTGCTTCTCGCCGTCCATCTCACGCGTGACCACGCGCGGACGCGATACGGCCAGCTCGAAACCTTCGCGGCGCATGTTCTCGAGCAGGATGGTGAGGTGCAGTTCGCCGCGACCGGAAACAATGAAAACGTCAGAGTCTTCCGTGTCTTCGACGCGCAAGGCGACGTTGACCAGGAGTTCCTTCTGCAGACGGTCACGAATATTGCGGCTGGTGACGAATTTGCCTTCCTTGCCGGCGAACGGCGAGGTGTTCACCATGAAGTTCATCGTCAACGTCGGCTCATCGATTGGAATGACCGGCAATGCTTCAGGGCGTTCGATATCGGCGATGGTGGCGCCGATGGCGACATGGTCGACGCCGGAAATGATGATGATGTCGCCGGCTTCGGCCTCTTCCACCGGCACGCGATCAAGGCCGCGGAAACCGAGGATGGTGCCGATGCGGGCCTTTTCCTTGAACTCCTCGCCCAACAGCACCATGACTTCCTGGTTGACTTTCATGCGGCCGCGCTGGATACGACCGACGCCGAGCCGGCCCAGATATTTCGAATAGTCGAGTGCCGCGATCTGCATCTGCAGCGGTTCGTCCGGGTTGCCGCTGGGCGGGGAGACGTGTTTCAGGATGGCCTGATACATGGCCTCCATGTTGTTGACCGGATTCTTCTCGTGTTCGGCCAGATCCAGCGTCGCCCAACCTTGCAGCGCGGAGGCGTAAACGATCGGGAAGTCCATCTGTTCATCAGTCGCGCCCAACTTGTCGAACAGGTCGAATGTCTCATTGATGGCCCATTCCGGACGGCTGCCGGGACGGTCGACCTTGTTCACCACGACGATCGGCTTCAAGCCATGCTGCAATGCCTTGCGGGTCACGAAACGGGTTTGCGGCATCGGGCCTTCCACCGCATCGACCAGCAGCAGACATCCGTCCACCATGCCTAGCACACGCTCGACTTCGCCGCCGAAGTCGGCATGGCCGGGGGTATCGACGATGTTGATGCGATGACCCTGGTAGTCGATCGCGGTGTTCTTGGCCAGGATCGTGATGCCACGCTCCTTTTCCAGGTCGTTGGAGTCCATGACCCGTTCGGACACCTGTTGGTGTGCTGCGTAGGTGCCGGCTTGTTGCAGGAGCTTGTCGACCAGCGTGGTCTTGCCATGATCGACGTGCGCGATGATGGCGATATTGCGAAGGGCGCGGGCCATGTGAGGTGTCCGTTTAGAAAAACGCAAGATTCTAACATTGCCGTCTTGCCAATACTTGACAGCAATAAAGCAAAAGTGAAAGGCCGCGCCGCTACTTGCCTTTTTTTGCAACCGCTTTTTGCGCCGGGCGGGCATCCAGGTACTGAGCCAACTCCCCGTTGCACAAGCCGCTCAGCCGTTTATAGGACTCCGGGTTGTCGATGACCGGATGACGCATCTCGGCCAGCGATTGATAGACGTAATTGAATTGCTGAAAGAAGCGGTTGCGGTATCGGTTCTGCGTTGGCGCCAGATTCGGCGCAGCGCGCTCAAGTTCCTCGGCGGTAAAAACATCCTGACTGATATGGCGTATCGCTGCCGGCATCGCACGCAAGACTTCCAGGTCGTAAGCCTGATGCTGCAATTCATGTGCCAGCACCAGTTGGTAGGAACACGCGCCTTGCGGCAATTCCCTGGCGATGTAGATGACCGGCGAAGTAGTGATCCGGGTGGTCAAAAACAAGCGCCTGCCCGGCGCGGCGAACTCATCGAATGCCAGTTCCGTCTTGATCCGGTTCTGAAACAGCCCGACGCCGTGACTCGCCTTGAAGCCGCCCTTGGCTTGCGCCGCCGTGATTTCCTGCACGCTCTTGCTGTGATCGACCGACAGCGCGCCGTGTTCAATGACGACCCGGTTGATGACATCCCAGTCCGCATCGGCATGGGCGTTAAGCGCCAGGCTGCTGGCAACGACGACTAAGCAGGCGCATATCTGAGCAACCCGCGGCATCAATCGGCTGACCGCGCCGGCATCGGATGCGTATCTGTGCGGCCTTGCAGCACGCGGATGAGCGGGCTGTTTCGACATCGGCGGTCTCCTCATCGAGATGCTGCGCGGAGACTCAAGCCGGCATGGCCGCAACGCGCAGTCGCCGCTCGATGCCGATCGTCGCCAGCAAGGCGACGCACAACCGCGGCACAACCGCCAGATTCAGCGTCACCCTGCCGTAGCGGTCGTAGAACCAGCCGGCCGAGAGCGAGGCGCCCAGGATTGCGCCGAGCGTCAAGGCCAGCATCGACACGTTGCGGCGACACCCTGGCGGCGTCACGCTGCGGCGAATTCGCGCAGTGCGGGCGCGCGGCTGAGCCGCAACACGCCGTCCTGGTAGACGCGCAACTCATGCGCGGCAAAAGGCTGCCAAGGTTCGTCAGACAACGGCTCGGTGGCCACCAGCGCGTAGCGGTCCTCGCCCTGCATCGATTCCAGGTAGTGCAGCCGATCATGGCCGTAGGCGATCAGGATGCGGCCGTCGGAGAGCAGGAAATTGAACTTGCCCAGACCGGCGATGATGTCGGCGAGCTGGTTCAACGCATGCAGCCAGCGGTGTTGGTCGTCGTTGGCGTAGCTTTGGTCGATCACCGTCAGCAGTTGGCAGAAGGCGAATTCCGAATCCGTCTTGCCGCGTGGATGGCAGGTCGGATTCGCCAATGCTTGCTCGAACACCCCGGAGACCAGGCCATTGTGGGCGAATACCCAAGATCGCCCACAACAAAGATGAATGAATGGATGCGTACTGTCCAGGCTGGGAACCGGAGGATGCCGCGCCTTGCGCACATGCGCGATGACCAGATCGGACACCAGGTTTTCCGACAGCCGCAGAAACGGCTCGCTGTTCCAGCCGGGCTGCTCCGATTTCTCGATGTTCGGATGATCGCCCGACCAATAGCCGACACCCCAGCCATCGGGATTGTCGGCGGCCGCGCCGCCGCGCGCACGAAGAGTGGCCAGCCAGCGGGCGTAGCCGCGCGGCGTGCGGCTGCTGGCGCCGAATAATTCACACATCAAAGAAGCTCAATATCATGGTTCGTCCCGCATTCTCAATGTAATCGCGCCGCCGGACGCGCAACCCGGCCGGGCGAATGATCGCCATCCCCCGCCTGTTGCGACATCGCGGCAACCCTGCCGGCCGAAATCGCCGCGCCGGCCATGCCTCGGCAGGACAGCGTACGCCGGGCGGAGCGGGCGACATAGCCTGGATTTTAATGCTTACGGGTTGACCATCAGACGGAGCCGGCTTCAATCGTGGCGTCCGAGCACATGGCTGTCACGGACAAGCCCGCACGGGCTGGCTATTCATGCTCCCGGCATGCAGCCCCTGCGTCTGTCGTGCGCAACGACACCCTTCGGCCCATGAAAATCGCCACAGCCCGCCGCTTGTCACTTACAATCCAACAGTCGTTGGATTAATAGGCAAATCAAATGAGCAGCGCCGCAAGGATGGTCAAGGATGTGCTCTACACCCAGGTCGCGCGTATCGGTAAAGCCGTGAGCAGCCCCAAGCGCCTGGAACTGATCGAGTTGCTGTGCCAGGGCGAAAAGCCGGTGGAACGTCTGGCCGTGGAAGCGGAGATCTCGCTCAAGTTGGCTTCAGCACATCTGAAGGAACTCCGCCAGGCACATCTGGTGGAAGCCCGCAAGGAAGGCAAAAACGTCTACTACCGGTTGACCGGCGAGGCGGTGGCGGATTTCTGGGTGGCGATTCGTTCGCTGGCGGAAGACCGCTTGCTGGAACTGCGCGCGGCGCTGGCCAAGCTGGCCGAACACGTTCATGAACTGACGCCGATGAGTCGGCAAGACTTGCTGGTCCAGGCCCGGCGCGGCGAAGTGATGGTGCTGGACGTTCGCCCGGAGGCCGAATTCGAGGCCGGGCACCTGCCCTATGCGCAATCCATGCCGCTGGAGGCATTGCGCAAGCGGCTCGCCGAGCTGCCTCGGGACAAACCCGTGGTGGCCTATTGCCGGGGACCGTTCTGCCTGATGGCGGCGGAAGCGGTGGCGCTGCTACGCCAGGAAGGCGTTCAGGCGATGCGCATGGATGATGGCGTGGCGGAATGGCGAGCTCACGGGCTGCCGGTGGAAGCCGCTTGAGCGAGGTGCAGGCCATGCGAAACCGGTTCTGCCGTGCCAGCGGCGCGCAGCGGTGAAGACGTACGAGGTCGGCGTGCGGCGCGATCAGGAAGCGCCCAAGCCGCTGCCGAAACAAAAGAGTGTTGACTTTCTATCCGACGTTCTGACCTGGAGACCCCCATGTTTTTCCGCCAACTGACTGCCCGAGAAGCCACCCTTTCCTACCTGTTCGGCTGCGGCTCCTGCCATGTCGGCGTCGCCGTCGACCCCGTCCTCGGCGACGAAGACTGGTTCCTGGCCGAGGCCGCGAAACAGGATGTAAAGATTACCCATGTCATCGACACCCATGTCCATGCCGACCATTACTCCGGCGGCCGCGCACTGGCGGAGAAATGCGGCGGCGTCTATTGCCTGCATGAAGCCAACAACGGGCGCGTCAATTTTCCGTTTGAGCCATTGCAAGACGGCCAGCGCATCATGGTCGGCAATGTCTATGTCGATGTGCTGCACACGCCGGGCCATACGCCGGATTCGATCTGCCTGCTGGTCACCGACCAGCGCCGTATGGGTGAAGAAAACCCGGAGCCCTGGTTCGTGCTCACCGGTGACACGCTGTTCGTCGGCTCGGTCGGCCGTCCCGACCTGGCCGGTAAGGAAACCGAAATGGCCGGGCAGATCTGGGACAGCCTGCACGCCAAGCTGCTGACCCTGCCCAATGACATGGAACTCTACGCCGGTCATGTCGCCGGCAGCGTCTGCGGCGCCGGCATCTCGGGCAAGCCCGGCTCGACGCTCGGCTTCGAGAAACGCTGGAACCCGATGCTGAAGCTCGACCGTGCCGCCTTCGTGGCGGCGTTGACCAGCGAGATTCCGCCGCGACCGGCGGAGATGAATCGCATGGTGCAGGCCAATCTGGGTCTAGCCCATGGCTGAGTCGCAGCGGCTTGATGGGGCGTTCCCGCCGTTGAAAACGGAGGGACAGGGGGGATTTCTCCGTACTCTCCATCGGCCAGCGTTGCTCAATCCTCCTCGCCCCCCCCTTTCCAAAGGGGGAAGAGACGCGTGAACCCCCTCACCCACGGCATCCGCGACAACTACGCCCAATTCGCCCACCAGGTCATCCAGGTGTTCTTCGTCGGCCTGACGCTGGGCATGATGCGCACCGTCGTGCCGGCCTTGTCGGAGACCGAATTCGGCGTGCCGCGCGGCTCGTTTTTGCTGTTGACCAGCTTCGTGGTCGCGTTCGGGGTGGTGAAGGGGTCGCTCAACTTCGTCGCCGGGCGGCTGTCCGAGCGGCTTGGCCGCAAGCGCGTGCTGTTCTGGGGCTGGCTGACCGCCGTGCCGATTCCCGTGTTGATCTATTTTGCGCCGTCCTGGGGCTGGATCGTCGCCGCCACGGTGCTGCTGGGCGTCAACCAGGGCTTCACCTGGTCGATGACGCAGACCGCCAAGCTCGACCTGGCGCGCAGCGACCAGCGCGGCTTCGCGATCGGCGTCAACGAGTTCTCCGGCTATGTCGGCGTCGCAGTGGCGGGCATCGTCACCGCCTATCTGGCCGAACACCTGGGCGCGCGCAGCGGCCTGTTGTGGTTCGGCCTCGCCGCCATTGGCGCGGCCGGCCTGGCCACCTTGTTGTGGGTCGAGGAAACGCTGCCCTGGGCGCGCCTGGAAGCCAAGCAGCACGCCACCTCGACAGGACCGAAAGCACGCTACCCGAAGCATGTTTCGGCCCAGCCCGGCACCTGGGAAATGTTCACGCTGATGTCCTGGCGCGATAAACGCCTGGCCGCCATCAGCCAGGCCGGCCTGGTGGAAAAATTCGTCGATGCCTGGATGTGGGTGATCTTCCCGGTCTGGCTGTTCCAGCGTGGCGTGCCGTTGACCGAAATCGGCTGGCTGGTCGGCGCCTATGGCCTCACCTGGGGGGTGTCGCAATTCTTCACCGGCCGCCTGTCCGACCGTATCGGCCGTCTCAAACCCATCGTCTGGGGCATGTGGCTGTGCGGCGGCGGCGTCGCCGTGATGCCGTGGCTGGATTCGACCGCCGGCTTAGGCCTGGCGGCGACGCTGTCGGGCTTCGGCATGGCGCTGCTCTATCCCACCCTGTCGGCTTCGGTGGCCGACATCGCCCACCCGGACTGGCGCGGTTCCGCCATCGGCATCTACCGCTTCTGGCGCGACTTCGGCTACGCCGTCGGCGCGTTGCTGCTGGGCGCCGCCGCCGCCGTCACCGGCGCACTGGACATCACCTTCTGGCTGGTGGGCGGGGCGATGTTCATCTCCGGCCTGCTGGTCGCTCTGTTCTCCGAAGAAACCCTGCCCCGATTGAATCCGGCAAACGATTGATGCTCACAAAAGGACAAACCATGCACTTGCGCGCACTGCTGCTCGCCATCGCCCTGACGGCCCCCATTACCGCCGCCGCGGTCGAAAACACTGCCGTCGTAAAAGCCGTCGAGGAATACATGGAGTTCAGCGAATACGGTTCCAGCATCATCAGGCCGGAGCAGATTCCCGCCGAAGACTGGAAAAAAATCAGCGTCATCGACGCCCGCGATGCCGCCCAATTCGCCAAGGGTCACATCCCTGGCGCGATCAACATCGAATGGCGGCAAGCGGTAGCCCGGCGCGGCGAACTGCCGCAGGACCGCATGGTGCTGATCTATTGCAACACCGGCACCCTGTCCGCCCAGGCCGTGTTCGCCCTGCGTCTGCTCGGTTACGACAACGTCAAGGTCCTGCAGAATGGCTTCGAGGGCTGGAAGGATAAAGGCGGCTTCGAAGCCAATAAACGTGCAACCGAGCCGGCCGGGTACTGATACCGAATCAGTCGCGGCGCGGCCCTGCTGCAGGCAACAGCGCCAGCCCGCTCGGATGATCGAATGGTTGCCGTGCCATGACCGGCCACGCCAATGCCAACGCATGCTGCAATGACGCGGCCGGAACGGCGTCCGGCTGAGTTTTTAAGACCGATCGAGTCGCCGCCATCAGGCGGGCCGAGGCCGATGGCAACGCGCCGTCCGGCAAGGCGGCCTCCAGGCTCAGCGTGGCGAGCAGCGGTTTTTCCTCGCGCCGCCAGCCGTCGCTTGTAAAGAAGCGTTGCCAGGCCTGTTGCGCCAGTTTGCCGGCCAGACGCCCGGCGGCAGGGTCATGGTGGATAGCGGCGTAGTCGTTGAGGCCGCTGACCACGTAGGCGTAATCGTCGAGTTCGGCGTCGCGGAACAACCGTTTCCCGGCGCGGGTTTTGGCCAGCCGGCCCTGCATCAGCAAGCGCTTTTCCAGATATGCGCGCAGCGCATGCGCGGCCGCATCGAAGCGCGGCACGCCGCGTCCGGCCCGGCTCAAGGCGGTCAAAGCCAGGCCATTGAGAGCGGCGTTGATCTTGTCGTCGAGGGGCGCTTCGCGGCTGCGGCCGGTAGCCTTCAATTTGGCCAGGATGCGCTGCAGGCGCAGCCGCTCGGCCGGACTGGCGGCGCGCCGTTCCAGCGGCAGGTAGCCCAGCGCAAACGGGGCCGGCGCATCCAGGCCCCAGATCTTGCGCAGCAAGGCGAATTCCGCCGCAGCGAGCAATCGGCGCAGCGTTTCGGGCTGCCAGAGGTAAGCGCCCCCTTCTCGGCCGCGCCGATCCAGCGCGGAGGTGGCGGTGTAAAAGCCGCCCTCGGGAGAACGCAGGGTCGCCAGCATGAAGTCCAGCGTGTCGTGCGCCACCGCCAGATAGTCGGGCCGCTTGAACAGCTCGGCGGCGCGGGCGTAGATCGGCGCAAGCTGGGCATTGTCGGCGAGCATTTTTTCGAAATGCGGGGTATGCCAGTCCGGGTCCACGGTGTAGCGGAAAAAGCCGCCGTTGACATGGTCGCGCAGGCCGAGCCGCGCCATCTGGTCGAGGCTGAGCTGCAGGAAAGCGGCCAATCGCGGGTCGCGTTCCCGTGCATAGATTTCCAGTAGCTGCGCCAGATGCGGAGCCATCGGGAATTTGCTGACGCGGGAGAAACCGCCTTGCAGCGTATCGGCGTACTGCCAGACGGCCGCCAGATAGGCTTGCTGCTGGCGTTGCGCGCTGTCGGCGCCGAGCGTGCGGGTTTCTGCCGCCGCGGCAGTCGGCGCGGCCTCTCGCGCAGCCTGCTGCAGGGCGGCGGCCTGTTCTCGCCAACTCGCCGCCAGACGCGTCAGCGCCGCCTTGAACTCGGCGGGCGGCTGATACAGCACGGCATAGACGGGATAGCCCTCGGGCGTGACGAAGGCATTCAGCGGCCAGCCGGCCACCCCATTGAGCCGCTCGGAAAAGCCGATCAGAGCGGCGTCCAGCGCGCCGTTGAGCTCGCGGTCGACTTTCACCGGAATGAAATGGCGGTTGAGCAGCGCCGCAATGGCCGGGTCGCGATAGCTTTCCTGCTGCATGACATGGCACCAGTGGCAGGAAAAATAGCCCAGCGAGACGAACAGCAGCTTGTGCTCGCGTTTCGCCCGCGCCACGGTGTCTGCATTCCATTCCTGCCAGGCCACCGGATCCTGGCCATGCAGCGCGAGGTAAGGCGAAGCATGGCCGTGCAGCTGATTCTGCAACGGCGCCGCCTGGGCCGCGGCCATGACCAGCAGCAGCAGAACGGCCCGCAGCAGCCAGACGGCCAGGCGCACGGCCGCTGTTTTGAAAAAGAAAGGAACCGCCCAACCGTCAGTGCGCACAGCGAACATTTTCCAGCTTCCCTTCATAAGACCTACCCGCTGCACGCCAGCGGGCGATCAGATCGAACCGGCCGCCCAGCGCAGCGTCGTTGGCAGCACAGCCCTGTAGACGCAGGCGGTGGCATAGCGTTCCGCGGCATCGGGCGACAAGCCGCGGTTCAGAAAAACGCCCGCCCCTGGTTCCGCAATACCCGGTCAGGGAAAGAGTGACGCCGTCGGCGCAGGTTTCCCAGGTCCCCGCGACGGTGTCGGCATCGACGGCATGGCGGGTTTCAGCAACCGCCCACGCACCGGACCCGGCAAGCCGCAGCGCGCAGGCTGCAAAACGCGGTTTGCACATCACTCGGGACACGGCCTCGGCGGCAATGCAGTCCCGAGCGGAGACCAAAGAAAAAGGGGGCTAACGCCCCCTTTTTCATGTGCGGACCACGCGGATCAGAGAATCATGCCCGGGTTGTTGCCCATGCCGATGACCTTGGGCTGGTTCAGCTTGACCTGCTTGACCACTTTCACGTCACGCAGGTATTCGGCCACCACGTCCCAGATCGGCGTGCCGGTGGCGCCTTCGCCCACCGGCGCCCAGCCGGCGACCTTGTAGGTCTTCTTGGCATCGACCGGCTTGCCGTTCAGCGTCATGTCGCCGATGCGCTTGCCGATCGTGGCATTCGGGGTGACGCTGTACTGGATGCCGCCGACGCGCACCATGTCGCCGCCCTGCTGGTAGTAGGGATCGTCATTGAACAGGTTGTCGCAGACGTCTTCCATGATGGTCTTGATGGTTTCGCCGGTCATGTTGGTCAGCGAGGTCTGCGGGTAGGTGATCGCCACCTGGTCCATCATCTGTTCCATCGTGATGACGTCGCCCGGCAGCAGGCTGGTGCCCCAGCGGAAGCCCGGCGAGAAGGCGGCGTCGGCGCCCTTCACCTTCATCAGCGCGTCACAGATCATCTGGTCGTAGGTGCCGTTGAAGTTGCCGCGGCGGTAGAGCAGGTCTTCGGTGACGGCCAGTTTCTCGTTCAGCTTGGCTTCGAACGGCTTGCGGATCTTGGTGATCAGCGCGTCCATCTTCGCGTCAGCGGCGAGCAAGTTGGAGAACACCGGCACCAGGCGGTACTTCCAGCCCTTGACCTTGCCGCCCTTGACGTCGAAGTCCATGACGCCAAGGAACTTGCCGTTGGAGCCGGCGTTGGTGACCAGGGTGACGCCCTTGGCGTTCTTGATCTCGATCGGTTGCGGCACACCGTCATGAGTGTGGCCGCCGAAGATGGCGTCGATGCCGGTGACGCGGCTGGCCATCTTGAGGTCGACGTCCATGCCGTTGTGCGACAGCACGACGACGACCTGAGCGCCCTTGCCGCGCGCTTCGTCGACGAATTTCTGCATGGAGTCGTCGCGAATGCCGAACGACCAGTCCGGCACCATCCAGCGCGGGTTGGCGATCGGGGTGTAGGGGAAGGCCTGGCCGATGATGGCGACCTGGACGCCGTTGATGGTGCGGATGACGTAGGGCTTGAACACCTGGTCGCCGAAGTCGTTGGTGACCACGTTCTGGGCGACGAAATCGACGCCGGCCTTCTTGAAGTCGCCGTTGATGATTTCCTGCACGCGCGCCGCACCGTAAGTCATCTCCCAGTGCGGCGTCATGACGTCGACGCCAAGGGCGATACAGGCGTCGACCATGTCCTGGGCGTTGGTCCACAGCGCCGTGGCGGAGCCTTGCCAGGTGTCGCCGCCATCCAGCAGCAGGGAGCCGGGGCGCGAGCTGCGCACTTTGTCGACCAGCGTCTTCAGGTGGGCGAAGCCGCCGACCTTGCCATAGGTCTTGGATGCGGCGGCAAAATCGATATAGGTGAAGGCATGCGCGTCGATGCTGCCCGGCTTGATGTTGTAGGCCTTCAGCAGATGTTCGCCGACCAAATGGGGCACTTTGCCGACGGAAGCGCCGACGCCCAGGTTGACGTTGGGTTCACGAAAGTAAATCGGCTTCAGTTGGGCATGGCAGTCGGTCATGTGCATCAGCGACACATTGCCGAACGTGGGCAGCTCGTAATAGTTGGCGGGCGCATTGCCGGCCAGCACTTGACGGCTATCCAGGACGAAGCCGGCGGCGCTGGCGGCGGCGAGGATTTGGAGGAATTCGCGGCGATTCATGGACATCGATATATCTCCTGGATAAGGCGAAACGCGTGGTGAAACGCAAGGTGGAGCGCATTCTTGCGACCGCCAGGCAATCCGTAAATGGTAGTGATGGGCCAGTTCGACTAGTTCAATCCGGCCGCTGTCGAACGCTTATTTACGAAACACGGCGGCCTGCAACGGCAGACCGTTGGAAAGATAGGCGTGAAAATATTCCAGGTTGTTGTAGCGGCTGCTGCCCGCATTGTCGGGCGCATGGCGCATATTGCGGTGGCATTCTTCGTAGCGTTTCTGCAAGGTCATCAACGTGTCGCCGCCGCGGAATACCGGCCAGTGGACGGATTGGCCGAGCGCCGGCGAGATCAGTTCGGAACGCAGCCGATTGCCGACATTGTCGACATGGCAGCTGGCGCAGGAAAAATTGTACTGGCCGACCCGGCTGAAGAACGTTTTCTTGCCGTCTTCATAGGCCTTCAAGGCGTCTTCGCCCTCGACCTTGATATTCATCTTCATGCCGTTGGACAGCGTCCGCAGATGGGCCGTAAGCCGCCCCATCGTCTTCGCATCGCCGTGGGCATAAGCCGCTTCGCCATGCGTCGTGCGGCAGCGGTTGACAGCGTCTTCCAGCGTCACCACTTTGCCTTGCACAGCATCAAACATCGGGTAGTTGCCGGCGATCATCCTGCCGCCGTTGGGCAGACAGTCGGCGTAGGTCTTGCCGCTCTTCAACGGGGTTTTCCAAAGCTGTTCGCCCTGCTCGAGCTCGCTCGCAAAGGGCGGGAATTGCATGATGTTCTTGTACTGGGACATCGCATCCGGATCGAACACCAGCGCGCCGTAGGCGTATTCATCGAACTGGATATCCGGGAATGCCGTTTTGTAATGCTGGATCAATTGCAGGCGGTCTTCTTCCGGGCCGGCACGGGCGGCGAGCGCGGCTGTCAGCACGACAGGAGCGGCCAGAGCAAGCAGGCTGTTCTTCATTCCGTCCCCATTCATCCCGTCCTCAATCAAGCAACAAAAAGGGCCGGCGGGTCACCCCTCTACCGGCCCACGCCTACATGTTGCTCAGCTGATGGTGGCTTCGGCGGCGTTCTTGTCGCCGGTGTTGTCCACCCAGT
>CAYXMQ010000023.1:0-53354 GCA_964466195.1 uncultured Thiobacillus sp. | reverse complement strand
CGCGGAACTCGGTTCAGGAACTGCTCGACCAACTCCAACGGCAAACCGCCGAAACTGCCCGGCTAAGTGCAACAGTGAGCGATGCACTTGCCTAAGTCATTTCTATGAGAAAAACCTGACACCTCTCTGGCTGTTCCTGCAGTATTGAACCCCTCAGGAGGGCCAAGACATGACAGACTTTATTCCGCCCCGACAGACTTTATTCTTTCCGATCAGTACGGCTGAATGTCCTGGAACTTCCTCTCTTTAGCACTCTCACAGGCAGAGTGCTAAAATCATATCAACTGAAATGAGGAGGTCATAAATGACTGCTCAAACGCTGAACTTTCCAGTCCCCAATGTCTTAGGCAGCTTGGAGAACTACATCCAGGCGGTGAACCGTTTCCCGTTGCTGAGCGCCGAAGAAGAGCATGAGCTTGCCGTACGCTTCCGCGACGAAGAAGACCTGGAGGCTGCGCGCCAACTGATCCTGTCGCATCTGCGTCTGGTCGTTGCCATCGCACGCGGCTATCTTGGCTACGGCTTGCCGCACGCTGATCTGATTCAGGAAGGCAATATCGGGTTGATGAAGGCCGTCAAGCGCTACGATCCGGATCGCGGCGTGCGCCTCGTATCGTTTGCAGTGCACTGGATCAAAGCCGAAATTCATGAGTTCGTCCTGAAAAACTGGCGTCTGGTCAAAGTGGCGACCACCAAAGCGCAGCGCAAACTGTTCTTCAACCTGCGCAGCATGAAGACCAGCAGCAGCACGTTGTCACCCGACGAAGTCGAAGCGATGGCCAACACGCTGAACGTCAATCAATCCGACGTACGCGAAATGGAAACGCGGCTATACGGCCAGGACATGGCGCTGGATGCCAGCACGGACGACGATGACGACGCCTTCGCTCCGATCGCGTATCTTGCCGCGCCGAATGCGGAACCGACCCAGCACATGGAAATCGCGGAACGCGAAAAGCTTGCCACCGAAGGGCTGGGGCAGGCGTTGGGGAATTTGGATGCGCGCAGCCGACACATCATCGAAGCCCGTTGGCTGAACGAAGAAAACCCGGCCACGCTGCATGATCTGGCGGCGATCTACAGCATCTCCGCCGAGCGCGTGCGCCAGATAGAAGCCAAGGCGCTGCAGAAGCTAAAAACAGTGCTAGTCGCCTAACTTCAAAGCAATAAAAAAAGCCCCGCATCTGCGGGGCTTTTTTTGTTTACTTCAAAGCCGCAGAAAATCAGAACAGCGAACTCAACGCCACGGAGAGAAAGCTGACCCACGCCCAAACGATCATGGCCACGACCAGCGTGATAGGCAGCGCAGTTTTACTAAACAAATGATTCATGCCGATCTCCACAAATGAATTTTCGCAATTTTAACGGCCCCAGCCTGATCTGACCAACTCTATCGACCGTTTCAGACTGCGGCCCCGATCCAACGCGATCTCTTGAGCCGGAAATGAAATGGGCGCCCAAGGCGCCCAAAAGCATGGAATCGAGGCAGTTCTACTTCTTGGCCGGCGACTTGGCTTCCCCGCCCACGACCAACTCATGCTTGAACTTGGCCACGCTGGCCTTGCCGAATCCCTTGACGTCAGTCAGTGCATCGACGCTCTTGAAAGGCCCGTTTTTCTGTCGATGTTCGACTATCTGCTTGGCTTTGGCAGGCCCGATTCCCTTGACGGCTTCGAGTTCGGACTGAGTCGCCGAATTCAGATCCACGGCGGCCCACGCCGTGGCACTCAACAGCAAGCCGACAAGCAAACTCCCGATCACTGTTTTCATACTGCCTCCACTGGTTGGATTTGCGTCAAATTGACGCAGCGACAATTTACGACAGGATCGAAAACTTGAAAATCTATCGAAAGTTATAGACGGCGGGGCTTCTGCACTGGAACGCAAAACGGGCGCGATTTGCATCGCGCCCGTTTCAGTTTCCAACCTTAAACCGGGTTGCCAAGCTTGCGCCTGGCTTCCCCGGCGCAGGATCAGAAGAACTGCTTGGCAAAATTGGCGATGGCAACGGCAAGCAGCACGCCCATCATCCATTTTATAAGTGCCGTTTCATGATCCAGCTTGGCCTCAAGTCGAGCAATATCAAGCTTGGTTGCAAGCGAGGTATCCAGAGCTTCCGCAAACACTTCTCTCTGTGCTTCAGCAAAAGCCTCCGCCTGCGCCTCGGTGAGGCCTGCGTGTTTGAGGCGATTGGCGAATTTCAAGGTGTCGAAAGTGATAGCGGACATAGCGATCCTCCCAAAGTGGGGCCAAGTTTAGCAAACAAAACGGGCGCGATTTGCATCGCGCCCGTTTCAGTTTCTAACCGTTAACCGGGTTGCCCCGGCGCGGGATTAGAAGGAGTGCTTCACGCCCAGGTTCCAACCGGACATGTCACCACCGTTGGAAGCAGCGGTATCGATACCGTTGTCGCCGTTGGCGTAAACAACATAGGCAGCAGTACGCTTGGACAGGTTGTAGTCAGCACCCAGGGCCCAGGCACTGCCATTGGCAGCCGCGCCGTTGTTGTTCTTGCCGTACTGCGCCTTCATGGCGATCGGGCCCATGTTGTAGACGCCGTTGACCATATACATCTTGGTATCAGCGCCGGCAGCGGCGTTGTTGATGCTTTCCCAAACGAAACCAACCTTGGCATCGCCGAAGGTGTAGCCCAGGCCGACCTTGGTGGCCTTGCTGTCGAGAACCTTGGCATTCTGCAGCGACAAGGAAGCGAACAACGGACCATTCGAGTACACGCCGGTAACGGAAGTAGCGTCGATAGCGGAACCGTTGCTCAGAGCGGTACCAGCTTCGCCGTTGTTCATCACAACAGCGGCGGCGAAGTGGAAGCCGGACCAGGTCGGGGAGATGTAGGCCAGGGCGGAACCGTTACGATGGTCATGCGTATTGTTGACCAGGGACTGGCCATCCAGACGACCCAGGTTGTAGTCGGCGATGGTGTCACCGAAGATGTCCAGGCTGGCGGTGCCGAGCTTGTACGGGGTGTCGTGCTTGCCCATCAGCGCGGTACCGAAAGAACCGGCCAGACCAACGAAGGTGTTACGGGTGCCGAGAGTGGCGTTAGTGCCGATAGCGGTGGTGCCGTTGCCGCCCAGAGCGGATTCGATCTGCCAAATGGCCTTCAGACCGCCACCCAGGTCCTCAGAACCCTTGAAGCCGATGCGGCTGGTGTTGTCCAGAATGGTGACGTCGGAGTTGGCAGCGTCGGTGTCCTGAATGGCGATGTTCATCACGCCATAAGCATCAACGTTGGCCGTAGCGGCAAAAGCAGCGGGGGCGGCAACAACACCAGCAACAGCCAGAGCGATCAGAGACTTTTTCATGTTTGAAACTCCTATCAAGTTAATAAAGCAAAAAACTGCTTACTCTGCGCGGTGGCCAGGTTGCGTGCTGTCACTTTCGTGCATCGCCCGTCTTCCCTTGCCGCCGCCCTCTACATCTTCGTCGAGGGAGCCTTAAAACCTCTCGCGCGAGAAGTTGGGACGCATTCTGCGCAACTCTCAATAAGCGGGGCAATTGCTCAGCCGCATTTCAAGTAACTTCTTAAGAGTGGCGTTGCAGGGGCGCAACAGCGCGTTGCAAAAATGTAAAAAAATAAGCTGCCGGGCCTTGCCTGGTGAAATTTTATGGCCGGACCGCCTGCCCTTCCCTGCTGCGCGGCCTTGCCATGCCTCGACAGACGCCATGCGTCTCATACTCCCAGCCATGCTTGCTTCAGCCCGCTTCCTCTCGACGCTCTACGCAAAGAATGCCGCTTCCGCCGCCGCCGGCAATTTCAAACCGGTCACGCGCGCTTTTTGCAGCACTTCCCAGTAATAGCGATAGGTCGCGCGGTCGTGCAGTTCGCCGGCATGTTGTATCGGGCCCCAGTCGGCCTGCTGCGCGGCCAGCAGTATCGCGGCGCCGGACGCCACCTCGCCGTAATCCGGCTTCATCGCATCGACGATGGGCTGTATCTGGGTCGGATAGATGCTCCACTGGCGCAAGAAGCCGAATTCCATGCGCGCGCGGCGTGCGTCTTGATACGTCGTGTAAGGATTCTTCAGATCGAGCGTGACGTTGTGTGCGGGAATGACACCATGGGCCAGCGCCGCCGCGACCACTTCGGCCTTGGCGCGGGCGATCAGCTTGTGTTCGAACTGGCCCGGGCTGCGCATGGCGCTGGCGGGAACAGCGCCGTGATGGCCGGAGACGAAATCCATCAGGCCGAAATCGAGCACCTGCAGCCACGGCAGCGTGGCGATGCGCTGCACATCGCGCAAGGCGCCGTGCGTCTCGATCAGGACGTGAATCGGGATTTCACGCCTGACGGCCTGCTTGGCGGCGGTTTCCTGAATGAATTCGATCATCTCGGCGGCCTGGGCATATTCGGTGCATTTCGGCAGCGTCAGGTAGGCCAGCAAATCGCCGCCTCCGCCGACCAGTATCTCCACATCCCGTCGCCAGGCCGGGTGCGTGCAGTCGTGGATGCGTGCGCCGGCCATGCGTAGATGATTGGCCTCGGCGTGCAATACGCGCACGATCATTTCGGCGTGTTCCCGCTCGCGCCCGGCGGGTGCGCCGTCTTCGCAATCGCAGGTCACGTTGAACAGCGGACCGAGCTTGTCCATCAGCGCCAACGCTTTCAGGATCAGCTTTTCGCTGCCGGCGAAATGTTCGCAGGCGGGAATGACCGGGAAGGCCTTCTCGCCGGCAAACAGAGCGGCGTCGGGATGAACAGGGTAGGTCATGCAATTTCCTCGCTGCGTGGGTTTTGTCGCGGCATCAACACGGTGTAATCCAGGTCAAGCACGACATTGGGGTGATAGCGGCCATCGACTGTCGCCTCCGCCAGTTCAGACGGCAGCAGATTTTTCAAACCGAGCATGCGCAGGCGCAGCGCGCCCAGGTCGTCACGCCCCGGCAAGGCCCATTTCTCCAGCACCTGCGTACAGGCATACACGGTGTCGCCGGCAAAGACCGGGTTGCAATGGCTGCCGGCGTTGATCGCCGCGATCAGCAGGGCGTTTTCCAGGCCTTCATAGCTCAGCGCCCGGCAGATCGAGATGACATGGCCGCCATACACCAGGCGGCGGCCGAACGGAGTGTCTTTCATGAGCTGGGCATCGAAATGCAGGCGCGCCGGGTTCTGGTACAGGCGCGTGGCGAAGGTATGGTCGGACTCGTCCAGCGTCATGCCGGCGGGATGGTCGATGCGCTCGCCCGCCTGATAATCGTCCCAGCGCCATGCGCCGCCGGTCAGGCCGGTTTCAAAATCGCGACAATCGAGGAAGGCGGGAATCACCAGGCGCTCCGGTTTGACCCACGCCGTCGTTTCCGGAATCACCGCCTGCGGCCGCGCTTGGCCGTTCGCCGTTTCGTTTGTCCTGTCGCGCTTCTTGATCATTACCCAACGAATCCAGGTCAGCACTTCTTCATCGTTCTGATTCACCGCCGTCGAGCGCACCCAGACCACGCCGCTGTCGCCGCGGCTGTTTTCCTTCAAGCCGATCACCGTCGATTCGGCGGCCAGGCTGTCGCCGACATAGACCGGCGCCAGAAAGCGCACATCGGCATAACCGAGATTGGCGACCGCATTCAGCGAGATGTCCGCCACCGTCTTGCCGAAAGCGAGGTGGAACACCAGCAGTTCGTCGAGCGGCCGCGCCGGAAACCCCAGCGCATGCGCGACCGGTGCGGCGCAGCCGATGACATGGCGCGAGCCGGTCAGCGCCAGATAGAGCGCGATCTCGCCCTCGCCGACAGTGCGCGGCGTGGCATGCACGAACGTGCGGCCGAGGTAGAAGTCTTCGAAGAAATTGCCGTCCGTTGCTTTGCTCATGCGGGCCTCCTAGGCGACATCGGTTTGCATCTTCTCGATCATGGCGTGAATCATCAAGGTGCGCCGCGCCGATTCGACATGCAGGTTCTCCACCAGACGCCCCTCGACGACGGTGACGCCGCGCCCTTCGGCATTGGCCTCGGCGAACGCGGCAATGATCTTGCGGGCGCGTTCGACGCTGGGCGCTTGCGGCGTGAAGGCATCGTTGGCGTATTGAATCTGCAAGGGATGGATCACCGTCTTGCCGTCGAAGCCGAGATCGCGCGCCATGCGGCAGGCGTATTCGAAGGTCGGCATGTCCTTCATGTCGAGATAGACGCCATCGACGATGGGCAGGCCATGCGCGCGCGCCGCCAGCAGGCAGTGCGACAGGCTGTACAGTATCGGCAAGCGATCCGGCGTGATGCGGGCGTGCAGTTCGTTGGTCAGATCGGAGGTACCCATGACCAGGCAGCGAATCCGCTCGGAAGAAGCCGCGATCTCCTCGGCGCGCAGCACCGCCAGCGGCGTCTCCAGCATCAACATGATCGGTAGATGCCCGCCGCCGGCGGCGTCCAGCGCGGCCAATACGGCATGCACATCGGCGCGGCTCTCGATGCGCGGAAACAGCACGGCGTCCGGGTTCAGCGGCGCAATCGCGGCGAGGTCATCCAGCCCCCAGGCGGTATCGTGCCGGTTGACCCGCACGACGACTTCGCGCTGGCCGTAACCGCCCGCCTGCAACGCTGCGACGGCATTGGCGCGCGCCTCGCTCTTGCGCGCGACCAGCACCGATTCCTCCAGGTCGAAAATCAGCGTATCGACGCGCAGTTCACGTCCCTTGGCGAGGAAACGCGGCACGCAAGCCGGGATGTACAGCATGGAGCGGCGCGGACGGTAGGGCGACATGATGTTTACGCCGGAGTCGGAAGAAAGCGAATCGTTGGCGCTGTTCATGCTGATCTCGCCGTGGCGATTTGCGGCCGCAATTGCGAACGGATGATCTTGCCGTTCTTGGTGCGCGGGAAGTCGGCGGCCAGATAGACGATCTTCGGCGCCTTGTAGCCGGCCAGATGCTCGCGCCCATATGAAAGCAGATCGTCGGCCGTGACGAGGGAACCGGGATGCAGCATCACATAGGCCGTCACCAGCACCTTGTCGGCGGCCCGCTCCTCGCCGATTTTCTCGCCGCAGGCGGCGCAATCGGCCACGGCCGGATGCATCTTCATGACGCGCTCGATCTCATGCGGCGAAACTCGGTAGCCAAATGAATTGATGATGTCGTCGCGCCGACCGAGGAACCAGATATAGCCGTCGGCATCGAAGCGCGCGTAATCGCCGGTCATGAACCAGCCCGCCTTGAATGCCTTGGCGGTTTCGTCCGGCAGATTCCAGTAGCGCAGGAACAGGCCGGGATCGTCGGCCGGCAGGCAGATCATGCCTTCCTCGCCGGCCGCCACTTCGCGCAAGGTTTCCGGGTCGAGCAGCCGCACCGCATGGCCGGGCTGCGGAAAGCCGGCGGAACCGGGGCGGATCGGCCGAAGTTTGTTTTCGGACAGGTAATACGACACCTCCGACATCCCCACCGCTTCGTAGATTTCGACGCCGAAACGCGTTTTCCAGATGCCCAGCATCTCGTCAGACAGATGTTCGCCGGCGCTCATGCAATGGCGCAGCGTCGGCACGTCGGCGCCGGTGCAGTCCGTCTTCTGAATGATCTGCCGGTAAAGGGTCGGTACGCCGATGAAAATGGTGGCGCCGTGCTTGGCGATCAAGCGTATCCAGCCTGCCGCATCGTTCTTGCCTTCATGCACGATGACCGTCTTGCCGCGATACAGCGGGTCCATCAGGCCGGAACCGAGTACATAGGTCCAGTTGAACTTGCCGGAATGGACGATGCGGTCGTTGCCTTGCGTGTTGGAAACCCCGCCGGCGAAATCGAACCAGTATTGCGCCGCCGGCTCGCGCCCAAGCATCGCCCGATGCGCATGCAGCACGCCCTTGGGGTAGCCGGTGGTGCCGGAGGTGTAGACCAGATAGGCGGGGTCTTGCGCCCGGCTAGCGTGCGGCGGCTCGCAATGGACGATCGCGGCGAGTTCGCCTTCGAGATCGCGCACTTCCACGTCTTTTGCCGGCAGCCGCTCGCCCGGCCCGGTCAGCAGCACAAAGCGTAAATGTTCCAGCCCGACCAGTTGGTCACGCAGGCCTCGCCACATGGCCTTATCGGTCACCAGCACGGCCGCGGCCGAATCACGCGCCAGATAGACCACCTCCTCGGCGGTCAGCAGCGTGGACGTCGGCACGGCAATCGCGCCGCGTTTCATCGCGCCGAGAAAGGCGGTCGGATAGGCCAGCGAATTGGGCAACCTTATCAGTACGCGGTCGCCCGTCGCCACGCCCAGGTTGCGCAATAACTGGGCGAAGCGGGAGCTGGCCTCGGCCAGCTCCCGGTAGGTTGCCTGGGACACACCGAGCGCATCGTCCTCGACGATCATCGCCAGCTTGTTTTCGTTGGCCGTGCCCAGATGTGCATCGGTACACGCGACGCCGATATTGAAGTGCTCCGGCAACAACCAGTTCCAGGCGGGAAAGGGTTCAAACGGCATGGCGGTCTCCAAAGTAGGGCGGAAAAGCGACAGCGCCTTCCGCCAGAAGGTGGAACACTGATACGGAGGCGCTGCGCTTTTCCGCCCTACGATTCATCGCACGCCCGTTCATAAAATCACCCCGTACGGCCAGTTCTCGCGCACGACCTGCGGCGGCAGCATGGCCAGCACCTTGAGTGCGAAATCGGTGTCGTCATCCGACAGGGCGCGCAACGCGTGGGCGCGCAGCAGAACTTGCAGCGCCTTGCCGAACATCGGCGGGTCGAGCATTTCGCCTTCAAACTTGATCGCGCCGCCCAACAAGGCATCGGCATCGACCGCCGCCTCGAGTACCCGGATATTGCGCGCCACTTCGGTCGGCGACGGCGTGTAGGCGACCTTGCACAAATGGATATGGCTGGGGTGGATGACCTGTTTGCCGGTCAGGCCCATCGCCGCCTCTTCGCAGGCATGGCGATACACCACGCGCGACTCGTCGTCACCGTGCAGATCAAGCCAGCGGCGTATGTCATGCGGCTCCCGATAGTTTTCCGGCATGCCGGCCTGGCCGATCAACACTTCGACGCCGCCGATGACGCCGACGCCGTTGATACGCGCTTCAAAAATGATCTGATGCAGGAAATACGACAGCTCCTGCGTCCAGCCGCGCGGCGTGATCTGAATGCCCATCGCCTTGGAAAAATCGTGTATGCCGAATACGACATGCTGCACCGTCGGATAGGCCATGATGTCGGGCGCGATCTTCAACGACTTGGGATGCTCGATGATCGGCTGAATCGTCATGCGCGAATTCATGCCGACCAGACTGGCCGACAAGTCACGAATCTCCGCCGCACCGTAGGCCTCGCCGGCCTTGGCCAGCATCACCACGTCGATATGGTCGGCCAGATCGGCCAGCATTTTCAGATCGAGTTCGTATTCCGAGGTGCGGAACGGATTGATGCGCACCGCCACCGCCAGATCGTCACGCTGCAGGCCAGGCAGTTCCTGCCGCAACAGATCGCGCGACAGCGCCTTCTGGCGACAACCGTCTTCCAAGTCGAACAACAGCGTTTGCGAATGGCAATGGCGCGCATGCTTTTGAAAACGCAGCGCGGCGGCTTCGATATCCTCGTACAGCCCCAATGCCGGAGCGTATTTCACCGGCGGGTAATAGAGCTGGATGCCAGGCCAGTAATCCCCCAACCCCGCGCCCAGTTCACGGCTAGCGATGGCCATGTCGAACTCCTCATCTCTCGATCAATACGGCAACGGATCAATCGCCCGTTCCTTGTATGCCCCGAACGCTAGTCGTTAAATTACTGCTGCACTGCACAAATATTTCAAGTCTATGTATTGAAAAACCCAATAGCTCCGTCGGCTTTGCCCTGCTTTTCCTTGCGCGTGCAGGCCGCCATACTGGCAACACACAACAGGAGACCGCCATGCCCGTCATTCGCCAGGACGATTTCGTCCAGTCCATCGCCGACGCCTTCCAATTCATTTCGATTTATCACCCGCTCGATTTCATCCGTGCGATGAAAGCGGCCTACGACCTGGAACAATCCCCCGCCGCACGCGATGCGATGGCGCAGATATTGATCAACTCGCGGATGTGCGCCGAAGGCCGGCGGCCGATCTGCCAGGACACCGGCATGGCGGTGGTGTTTCTGAAGATCGGCATGGACGTGCGCTGGGAAGGCAATCCGGACATCACCGCGCTGGTCAACGAAGGTGTGCGCCGCGCCTATCTGAACCCCGACAATCCGCTGCGCGCCTCGGTGTTGAGCGACCCGGCAGGCGCGCGCAAGAACACGCGCGACAACACGCCGGCCGTGATCTACATGGAGCTGGTGCCGGGCGACACGGTCGACGTCAAAGTCGCCGCCAAGGGCGGCGGCTCGGAGAACAAAGCGCATTTCACGGTGTTGAATCCGTCCGATTCCATCGTCGATTGGGTGCTGTCGGTGGTGCCGGAAATGGGCGCCGGCTGGTGCCCGCCCGGCATCCTGGGGTTGGGCATCGGCGGCACGCCGGAAAAAGCCTTGCTGATGGCGAAGGAAGCCCTGCTCGACCCGATCGACATCCAGGCTCTGCGCGCCCGCGGCGCCGGCAATCGCAGCGAGGAACTGCGTCTCGAACTGCTCGACAAGGTCAATGCACTCGGCATCGGCGCGCAGGGCCTGGGCGGCCTGACCACCGTGCTCGACGTCAAGATCAAGGAATTCCCGACCCACGCCGCCAGTCTGCCGGTGGGGCTGATCCCCAACTGCGCCGCCACTCGCCACATTCATTTCACGCTGGACGGCTCCGGCCCGGCCAGCTTCACGCCGCCGGCGCTGTCGGAATGGCCGCAGTTGAGCGAAATGAGCGCCTTGAACGGCCCCGCCACGGCGCGGCAAGTCAATCTGGACACGCTGACCGCCGCCGACACGGCCAGTTGGCAAGCCGGCGAACAGCTATTGCTGTCCGGAAAATTGCTTACCGGCCGCGACGCCGCGCACAAAAAACTGGCCGACCTGGTCAATGCCGGCCAGCCGTTGCCGGTCGACTTCCACAACAAGTTCATCTACTACGTCGGCCCGGTCGATCCGGTGCGCGACGAGGCGGTCGGCCCGGCCGGCCCGACCACGGCTTCGCGGATGGACAAGTTCACCGACCTGATGCTGGGGGAAAAGATCGGCCTGCTCGGCATGATCGGCAAATCGGAGCGCGGCCCGCAAGCGATCGCCTCGATCAAGGCCCACGCCGGGGTGTACTGCATCGCCGTCGGCGGCGCGGCTTATCTGGTCGCCAAGGCGGTCAAGCGCGCCCGCGTGCTGGCCTTCCCGGAACTGGGCATGGAAGCCGTCTACGAATTTGACGTGGAGAACATGCCGGTCACCGTGGCGGTCGACAGCAGCGGCCATTCGGTGCATGACAGCGGCCCGCGCGAATGGCGTATGCGGATCGGCGGGATTCCGGTCAGGAAAGGCTGACCGGCGCAGCGCGACAGCCGATCAGGTTGCGGCCGGCTTCGGCGGCTTCTTGTGGAAGCGGCGGAACGGCTTCTTGGCTGGCGCGCCTTCGGCGGAGACGTCCTGGCCGCCTTCCGGCGGCAGGGCGTCAAGCGGTTTCGGTCCGTCGACATGGGCGGGACGCGGCCCCTGCGGATTACGGCCGCTGCGCCCGCCGCCCCGATTTTCACCGCGCGGGCCGCCTTGCGGATTGCCGCCGCGGGGTTGGCCCATGCCACCTCGGCCCTTGCCGGGGCCGCCGGATGAGGGTTGTTTTTCTTGATGGCCAATGCGATTGCCCGGGGCAAGGGTGATTTCGAGCTCATGCAGCTCGTCCCATTGCTCCTCGGTACGCTGGTTGTCGGGAATCGCCAGCAACGCTTGCAGGCGGCTACGCGGAGAGGGGGTGTGCTGTTCGGTCATGGCGGCATTATCCCATTAGCGAGTGCGGGCGGACATAGGACTTCAAGCTCAAGTTCAACTCGTGATGCGTCGGTAAATATCGGACACCTTGAACGGCAGTTGCCGGACATCGTCGAGAATGATGTAACGGGCGGCGCCGTACATGTGTGGCAAGTAATCGCGCGCTTCGCGGTCGATGGTGATGCAGAACGGATGCACGCCGGAACGGCGCGCTTCCAGCAGCGCCATGCGTGTGTCTTCGATGCCGTACTGGCCGCGATACACGTCGAAATAATCATCCGGCCGACCGTCCGATAGCGTCACCAGCACCTTGGTGCGGGCTTCCATCTTTTTTAGCAGGTCGGTGAGATGGCGAATAGCAAAACCCATGCGCGTGTATTCCTGCGCGCGGATGCCGGAAATGCGCGCCTTGACTTCCGCATTGTAGGGTTCATCGAAGGTCTTGATCCGGTACAACTCGCAGCGTTTGCGCGTGGTGCCGGAAAATCCGTAGATCGCGTAGCGGTCGCCCAGACGCTCCAGCGCCTCGCACAGCAATATCAACGCTTCGCGTTCGGCTTCGTTGATCCAGCCCTTTGTGCTGCCGCTCATATCGACCATGAACGCGACGGCAATGTTGCGTTCGCTGCGATGCTGCTGCACGAACAGGCGGTCGGACATTTCACTGCCGTCCTTGGCATCGGCCAGGGCCTCCACCAGTGCGTCGATATCCACTTCATCGCCATAGGCCTGGCGCTTCAGCAGCCGGTTTTCGTCGCGCATCGCCTCGAACGCATGGCGCAGGTGCTTGACCAGGCCGGCATGCTTGTCCAGCGTCTCGCGATAAAACTCGTCGTAGACCGGGGGTACGTCTTTTTCACGCATCACACACCAGTTCTTGCGGTAATGCTGGCGGCCCATGTCCCACTCGGGATAGAACAGCGCGCCTTCTTCGTGATAGGTGCCCTGCCAGACCGCATCCGGATCGGCTTGCTGGTCGTAGAGCAGGCTGGCGTCGTATTCGCCGTCGCCGGCCGGCACCAGGTATTCGGGCGGAATCTCGCCGAAATCGAGGAACACCGAAGCCATCAGCTGTTTGACATCCTCCGGCGGCGCCAGCGGCAAGCCGTCCAGCGTCAGCTCCATGTCCATGCGGCCTTCCGAGTCGTCGATCTCGGCCTTGAACTCGGTCTTTTCCGCCTCCGCAGCATCCGGACTGCGCGCCTTATGGCGTTCATGCTCTGCCAACAACTCGGCCAGCTTGACGCGCAGGCGCGCCTTTTCCTTTTCCTGGCGCGCCGCGAAAGCGACGGCCACCGCGTCCGGACGCAGTTCGCCTTGATAACACCAGGGTACAAAGTCGGGCAGCGCGTAGGCTGCAGCAAGCAATTCGACGCTGTCGTCGATGCCGGTGCCGGGCGCGGCGAGGCGCTGTGCAAAGCCTTCCCAGCCCGCCGGCAAGTCGTCGCCGAGTTCGCTTTTCAGACGTTCCATATCGCGGTGCAGACCGGGCAACTCGCGCGCGATGCATGCGCTCAAACGCAGCGTTTCCAACGCGTTGAGCTGGCGCATGGCACGTTCAGCATCCGGAAAGCCGGCGCAGCTGGCGACCAGATCGACGCGAAAAGTGCCGAATCGGGTTTGCGCCCAGAGCAACGCCACGATCGCCTTCGCCAGCTTGAAGTTATCCTGCGTACACGGCAGACGCGCGATCACCGCCGGCAAATACAGCTTTTCGGTATTGGTATGGATGCATTCGGCTTGCGCAATGCCCAGCTTGCGGCCGGACAAGCCGCGCACGAAGTTGCCCAAGACGCCGGACACCTCGTCGAACATCACGCCGGCAGTCAGTTCAAGCTGCTTGTTGGCCAGGTTGGCGGCGAAATTTTCGACTTGTTCGATCGCCTGCAAGGCGACACGCAAGCCGAGCTGGTCATAGGCATCACAGGCATATACGGCCCAGGCCTCGACCTGGCGCATGCCGATGCGGGCGAGCAGCTTCGGCGCGCGTTTGCCGAACTGCCAGCCTAATTCCAGATGCGTGCTGGCGATGCGCTTGATCCAGGACAGGATGAAATCGCAATCCGGCTCGGACATCGCCGCCAATTCGGCGGCCAAGCCCTCGACCTTATGGAAGGTCAAGCCGGCCTCCAGCCACTCTTCGAGCAGGTCTTGCAGTTCGGCGGCGGTGCGGCTATTGGCAGTCATGGCGGCTCGGCTTACCAGCGCGTCAGCACGGGGTATTGGGTGATCAACGGATCCGGCGTCAGGATGACCATCTGGTTGGCGATGGCCTGGCAGATCAACATGCGGTCGAACGGGTCGTGATGTATGGGCGGCAATCTGGGAAGGATAAAACTGTCTTCCTCGCGCAATGGCAACACCGCTATGCCGTGGCGGCGACGCGCTTCGGGAATGAACTCGGCGGGAGGCAAGTCGTTCGCCAAGCGCAATTTCCCGCTGCGGTGTTTGATGGAAATCTCCCAGGCGGAAGCGACTGACAAATAGACCTCGTTGCCCGCATTTTCATACAGTAGCCGCATGCCTGTGGATAACTGGCGCGGGGCCGTCGCCAACCAGATGAACGCACAGGTATCGATCAGCAGCTTCACTTTTTGTAACCCGCTGGCGGCTCTGTGGGCTTGCGCCGTTCAGCTTCGGGGATAAAGCTGTCCATGAACGGATCGGGGAGTTCACCGTTGAACGCCTTGAGCAACTCATCCGGCAGCGGCTCAAAGAAGCTGGCCGGGATTTCGTAGCCTTCCTCATAGGGCCCCAGACCGATGGGACGCGGTTCCTTGCGCGCCTTCTGCAGCGGCACGATCTCCGCCACGGGCACGTTGCGACGGCAAATCTGCACGGTCTCCCCTGCCTCGACGGCCGCGATGTATTCGGAAAGCTTGGCTTTGGCTTCATGGATGTTGATGCTCAACATGACGCACTCCTGTCTATGTACTTGACCAAGTATAGAGTCACCTATGCAGTCAGAACAGCGACGAAGACAGTTCCTGGATCGCCGCCAGCATGTCGCCATCGTCCGTCACCGCTTGCGCCACGGCGCTGCGGCAGGCGGTCACCGGATCGATGCCGCCCTTGATCAGCTTGCCGGCATGCACCAGCAGACGGGTGGATGCGCCCTCCTCCAAACCGCTGCCTTTCAGATTGCGGGTCATCTGAGCGAATTTCACCAGCTTTTCGGCCAGCGCGGCATCGACGCCGGATTCGTTGGCGACGATCTTGCGTTCCAGTTCGGCCGCCGGGTAGTCGAATTCCAGTGCGACAAAGCGTTGCCGGGTGGATTGCTTGAGATCCTTCAACACGCTCTGGTAACCCGGGTTGTAGGAAATGGCCAGGCAGAAATCGTCGGAGGCCTCCAGCAACTGGCCCAGCTTCTCCATCGGCAGCGTCCGGCGATCGTCGGCCAGCGGATGGATCACCACCATCGTATCCTTGCGCGCCTCGACGATTTCATCCAGGTAACAAATGCCGCCGACGCGCACTGCGCGGGTCAATGGCCCATCCACCCAGACGGTCTCGCCGCCCTTGACCAGATAGCGGCCGACCAGATCGGAGGCGGTCAGATCGTCATGGCAGGACACCGTGATCAACGGCCGCTGCAGACGCCAGGCCATGTATTCCATGAAGCGCGTCTTGCCGCAGCCGGTAGGGCCTTTCAGCAGGATCGGCAGTTTGTGGCGGTAAGCCGCCTCGAAGATGGCGATTTCATTGCCGACCGCCTCGTAATACGGTTCTTTCTGGATGAAATGTTCCTCGGGGACAAGCATGTGAGCGTTCAAAACGGGACTCCGGAAAAAAGGGTTACTGAAAAAATTCGGGCGGCGCGTTTAGTCCGCGCGCTGGCGCGCAAGTTTCAGCGGCAGGTAATCGCGCGTGGTCTGGTAACCCGAGTCGAACAGGCTGTTCTTCTGTCCTGGCGTCATGTGGAATTCCAGCGGCGACATGCCTTCCGTCTCGATCAGGATGGTATTCAACCAGAGCGCATCGCTCATGTATTCGCGCGACAAGGTGCTCATGAACGTGCGCATCAGCATGAACAGATAGTCCGCCACCGGCAGCATGCGCCGCGCCGGATGCTCCGCCGCCACCCGATTATCGCGCAGGCGAAAACAGAACACCGGCGTGCGGTCGCCGGCCCAATCCCGGACCAGGGTGTCCTCGGCCAGAATGCTGCCGTCGACCAGGACATGCCGGCCGTGATGATGAAACGGAAACAGCAGCGGAATCGAAATGGAATACAGCACCGCGCGCGCCACGGACAGATCCGGGCTGTTCTGGCGGTTGAAGATCACCGCCTGGCCGGAACGCACATCGGTCGCCACGACGTGCAGTTCGAGCGGGCAGTCCTTGAAACAGGCGCCGTCGATCTGCTCCGCCATCCAGTGTTCGAAGCGTTTGCCGTTCGACAGGCCGCCGCGCAGCATCAGATTGAGCAGGGAATAACCGCGAAACTGGCTGAATTCGACCGTGCCGAACAATTGCCGCATCTGTTCCGGCGTTTTTCCGAACGCCGCCAGGGCCGCCACCACGCTGCCGCCGGAGACGCCGACGATGTGCCGATACGGATAGCCCATGTCGCGTAGCGCGGTCAGCACGCCGACGTGCGCCGGCAACCGGGTGCCGCCACCGGCAAGTATCGGCACGATGGTTTGCGGCGCAGCGGGATTCAATTCAAGGGCTCCAAACGTTTTTTTCGGCAACCGCATTATCAACGCGAAAATGCAGCTTTACGCCTGTTCGGCCTAAGCATTCATGCAGCCTCGCAAGCCGGCGGACGAACAGATAAGCTACACGGCCTCAATTTCAGCCACGCCCGACACCTTGGACGGTATTCAGGCTCTCTTCGCCATTGCCTTTCTTTAACGAATCCATACCCCATCCTGCCGGCGCGAACAGCCGCTCGGCCCGATTGATCCGGCTATGGCCGATCTGGGCGCTGGCGGCGTTGGCCTATTTCGCCGCCGCCGCGCTGGGATACAAATGGGCGGCGATACAAGGCATCGGCTCCGTCGTCTGGCCGGCGACCGGTATCAGCTTGGCGCTGGCGATCCGCTTCGGAATCCATATCTGGCCCGGCCTGTTTATCGGCGCGCTGGCCGCCGGTTTGACCGCCGGATCGGCCTCCGCCGCCTTGCCGGCGCTCGCGCTGATTGCCGCCGGTGCGGCGCTGGAAGCCGTACTCGGCGTCGGCCTGTACCGCCGTTTCGCCGGTCCGGCCGAACCGCTCGACAGCTTGCGCAGCACGACGGCCTTCATCGTCCTGGCCGCTCTGCTCGGCCCGATGATTTCCGCCGGCCTGGGCACGCTGAGCCTGATCGCGTTCACCGGCCTGCCCACCGAGCTGACGGGTTCGACGCTGATCACCTGGTGGCTGGCCAATGTCGCCGGCGCTCTGGTGGTGGCGCCGGTATTGCTGGCCTTCGACCCGCGCGCCGCGCAATGGCATTCCAAGCCGCGCAGCCTTGAACTCGTGCTGATCCTGGCCGTTGCGCTGACCCTGTCCGGCACGGTGTTTCTGGGCTGGAATCTGGATGCGCAGCAGCACTATCCCATCAGCTTTCTGCCATTCCCGGTCATGATCTGGGCGGCCTTGCGCTTCGGCCACCGCGGCAGCACGCTGGTCATGCTGCTGATCGCCGCACTGGCCGTGCTCGGCACCACGCAGGGCAGCGGACCGTTCACGCTGGGCGAACCCGTGCAATGGTTCTGGCTGCTGCTGCTCTATCTGATCGTGGCCGCGTCCACGCTGCTGGTCACGACCAGCATCGCCCAGGAGAGACAGCAGCAACGCCACGCGCTGGCCACGGCCAAGGCGGAACTGGACGAACGCGTGGCGGCGCGCACGCGCGAGCTGGAACTCGCCAACAACCAACTGCGCGACAGCCAGCAGAGCCTGCGCCAACTGGCCAACCACGATGCGCTGACCGGCTTGGCCAACCGTCTGCAATTGGGTGAAAGGCTGTCGCAAGCCATCGCCCACGCTCGCCGCGACAACTCGCGACTGGCGCTGTTCTTCCTGGATCTGGATTACTTCAAGAACGTCAACGACAGCCACGGCCATGCAGTCGGCGATCTGCTGTTGCAACAGGCCTCGGTGCGCCTGAAAGCGGCAGTACGCGGCGAGGACATTGTCGCCCGGCTGGGTGGCGACGAATTCGTGATTCTCGCCGCCGAACTGGAAAGCAGCGAACACGCCGCCGTCGTTGCCGAGAAGCTGCTCGCCGCCTGCCGCGCGGGTTTCGTCATCGAAGACAACGAATTCTTCGTCGGCGCCAGCCTCGGCGTGAGCCTGTACCCCGATGACGGACTGAATGCCGAAGCCCTGCTCAGCCACGCCGACGCGGCGCTCTATCACGCCAAGGCTCTGGGCCGCGGCGGCTTCCAGTTCTACACGCCGGCGTTGACCGAAACCGCCGTCAACCGGGTACGCCTGGAAACCAGTTTGCGCCGCGCCTTGCAGCAAGACGAGTTCGAACTGTTTTACCAACCGCAGATCTGCCTCGGCACTAATGAAGTCGTCGGCGTCGAAGCCTTGCTGCGCTGGCGCCACCCCGAGCAGGGCCTGCTCGCGCCGGACGCATTTCTGTCCACCGCCGAGGAATGCGGCCTGATCATTCCGCTCGGCGCCTGGGTGCTGACCCGCGCCTGCTCGCAAATGGCCGACTGGCTGGTTGACGGCGTGGCCTTGCAGCACATCTCGGTCAACATCGCCGGACGCCAGCTGGCTGGCGCGGTCGTCGAGCAGGTCGATGCCGCGCTGACGCTAAGCGGCCTCGGCGCTTCCTTCTTGCATCTGGAAATCAGCGAAAACACGCTGATGCGGGAACTGGAAAGCGGCAACAACGCGATGGAAGCCTTGCGCCAGCGCGGCATCGGCCTGGCCATCGACGACTTCGGCACCGGCTACTTTTCACTGGCCGCGCTGCGCAGCCTGCCGATCAACACGCTTAAACTCGATCGCAGCTTCGTCCAGGAGCTGCCCGAAGAAAGTGACGCCGCGGCCATCGCCAACGCCGTTATCGGCTTGGCCCGCAACCTGAACCTGATCACCGTCGCCGAAGGCGTGGAAACCGAAGCGCAAAGACTCGCCCTGCAGAAAATGGGTTGCGACGAAGCGCAGGGCTGGCTGATCGCCAAGGCCATGCCGGCCGCTGAAGTCGTACGCCTGTTCCAGCGCGATGCGTAGTTGCTTTCTCCAGCCCCATCCGGCCAGCGAAGCGGGCTGCGCCGAAACGATACAGGTCACGATCGCCCGCGCGCCGACGGTCGCGGCGGGCGACTCAGCCGCGTACTTCGCGCTGACGCTGACCTATGTGCTGCGCGGCGATCTGGCCGGCATCCTCATCCCGGACGTACAACCGGCCGAGCGCGCCGACGGCCTCTGGCGACATACCTGTTTCGAGGCCTTCGTCCACTCGACGGACGGCAACGCCTATCGCGAATTCAACTTCTCGCCATCCGGCCAATGGCAGGCCTACGCCTTCGACGATTATCGCCGCGGCGGCGCGCCGGCGCCGGTCGCAGCACCCGCAATCGCCTGTCAGCGCGAACCGGATCGACTGACGCTGCAGGCCAGCCTCAAGCTGGCGCTGCCGCCGCCCGGCAGCCGCCTTCGCCTCGGGCTGAGCGCCGTGCTGGAGAACACGGCAGGCGCTATCGGCTATTGGGCGTTGCAGCACGCCCCCGGCAAAGCCGACTTCCATCATCCCGACACCTTCATTCTGGATATCACCCCATGAAATTTGGACTCGACCGACTTCTGACCGAAGCTGAACTGCGTCGCCCGCTCGCCGGGCGCCGCATCGCGCTGTTGGCGCATCCCGCCTCGGTCACCGCCGACCTGACGCATGCCCTCGATGCACTGGCCGCCCTGCCGGAAATCAACCTGACCGCCGCCTTCGGCCCGCAGCACGGCCTGCGCGGCGACAAGCAGGACAACATGATGGAATCGCCGGATTTTTTCGACCCGCAATTAGGCATCCCGGTGTACAGCCTGTACGGCGCCGTGCGCCGGCCGACGGCGGAAATGATGGCCAGCATCGACGTGCTGCTGGTCGATCTGCAAGACCTCGGCTGCCGCATCTACACCTTCATCACCACGTTGCGTTATGTGCTGGAAGAAGCCGCCCGTTTTGGCAAAAGCGTCATCGTGCTCGACCGCCCGAATCCGGTCGGCCGCCCGATCGAAGGCCTGACCTTGCAGCCCGGCTGGGAAAGCTTCGTCGGCGCCGGCGCCATGCCGATGCGGCATGGCCTGACATTGGGTGAAATGGGCCATTGGTTCGTGCAAACCCTGAAGCTGGATGTCGATTACCAGGTCATCGCGATGCAGGGCTGGGCGCCCGAGGCCGCGCCCGGCTACGGCTGGCCGCTGCACGAACGCGCCTGGATCAACCCCAGCCCGAACGCGCCCAATCTGAGCATGGCGCGCTGCTATGCCGGCAGCGTGCTGCTGGAAGGCACGACGCTGTCGGAAGGACGCGGCACGACGCGGCCGCTGGAACTGTTCGGCGCGCCGGATATCGAGCCGAGCAAGCTCATCGCCGAGATGACGCGGCTCGCGCCGGACTGGCTGCACGGCTGCATCTTGCGCGCCTGCTGGTTCGAACCGACTTTCCACAAACACGCCGGCGAACTCTGCGCCGGCATTCAGATTCACGTTGAAGGCGGCGCCTACGACCACGCCGCTTTTCGACCCTGGCGCGTACAGGCGCTGGCGTTCAAGGCCTTGCGCCGGTTGCAGCCGGACTACCCGTTGTGGCGCGACTTCGCCTACGAATACGAACACGACCGCCTGGCGATCGACCTGATCAACGGCGGCGAAGGGCTACGGCGGTGGGTCGATGATGCACAATCGACGCCGGGCGATCTGGAGGCTATGACCCGGCCGGACGAGGCCGCGTGGAAAGAGTCCATCGAGGCGCGGCTGTTGTATCGCTGACCTCGCACTCCCTAACGCGAGCGTATCCATGTTCGAAGACTATGCCAGCATCTTTAGTAGACGGGGTGCGGCCTACGACGCTGCAATGTGCCGCTTCCCGGAGGCACGGCAACAGGAATTCGACGCCATCCTCCGTCTTGCCAAGCCGCAAGCGGGTGAAACGCTGATCGATCTGCCGGCCGGCGGGGGCTATCTGCACGGCTATCTCGATACCAACGCAATCCGCCTGATCGCCGTCGAGCCCTCGCCGGCTTTTTATCGCCTTTGTCGCGACCGCGTACGCGAATCGCATCTGGCGCCGCTGAACAAACTTCCCTTGCCGGATGCACAGGCGGATGTGGCCGTCAGTCTGGCCGGCCTGCACCACGAAGCCGAGCGCTTGCCGATCTTCCACGAGGTGTTTCGAGTGCTTCGCCCTGGCGGACGCTTTGCCATCGCCGAAGTGGCCGTCGACTCGGCCCCCGCCCGTTTTCTTAACAAGTTCGTCCATCAGCACAACCCGAATGGGCATGTCGGCCTTTTTGCCGACGGCGGCTTCCAGGCCGATCTTCTGGCGGCGGGCTTTATCCTGGTCGATGACCCTATCCTCGACTATCACTGGCAGTTTCGCTCACTGCGCAATATGGCTGAATAGCTGCGCCTGCTGTTTGGACTGACCCTGGCCAGCGATGATCAGATTATCGATGGCGTCGAAATCCACCTCGGGTTTGACTTGAACGCCCGTGGCCAGGTCAGCCTGAATTGGTCGCTACGCGGCCTGCTGGCCGTCAAACCGAAGGCGCAGCCCGCCTCGCCCCCTCCCGGGTAAGCCCAAAAGCAGGCGGTTCTGTTAACTTCGCTGCACGACATAACGGCCAATCAATCAGGCCGTCACTTGTCGGCATCCAGTTCGCAAATGAACTGCTCGAACTTGCCGCCGGACGAACGCGGAATCGCGTCCACATAGTGCAGACTGATGTCGAACGAACAACCGATATCCGCCAGCAGCGCGGTGCGCAAGTCGGCTTCCTCATCAGCCTGAAGGGGACGCGCCACCACCAGTTTGACCGCCAAATGGCCCAGGCTTTTCTGGGTAACCTGGAACTGACGTACCGGTGCGAGGATGGCGGACGGCTGGAAACTCGGCCAGCGGCGCTCTCCCGAAGGCAGCACCAGCATGTTGCGGCTGCGCCCCAGAACCCGGCTCAGCACCGGCAGGCCGCGACCACACGGACAAGGCGCACCGACTTCGGCCAGATCGCCGATCGCATTACGAATGAGCGGCATGGCGAAGTTATGCAAGGTGGTAATCACCACCCGGCCCACTTCGCCGGGAGCGCACTGCCTACCATCCTCCGCCAGCACCTCCACCAACAGATCCTCGCTCATCACATGGTAGTGATCGGCCTGCGGACACTGGACGGCGATGATGCCGATTTCCATCGCACTGTACTGGTCGATCACCGGCGCCCGCCAGGCTTCTGCGCAGGCTTCGCGCGTCGCCGCCGAAACGGTCTCGCCCATGGTCAGCACCCGCTTGATCGACGGCACCGCGACCCCGTGCTGCAGGCAGTACTCCGCTAGCGCCTGCAGATTGGTGGGATAGCTCAGCAGATAATCCGGTTGCTCTTGCACGAGCCAGGCCAGCTGCTCGGGCACGCTGGCGGCGATATTGAGGCCGACCGCCGGCCCGGTGCGGTAAAGCGGAGCCCAGCCGGCTTCGCGCACTCCATCGGGCGGCATGCCCTGCCCAGGCGACAGGCGCCGAATGGCCCCCACCTTGGCCGCAAAGTCGAGTTCATGCCAAAGAAAGGTCCGCAACTTCATGGCTTGAAAGAACAACGAAACCACTTGCGTCCCGCGCGCCTTGATCGGCGTGCCGGTGGAACCGGAGGTGGCCGTCTCGGTCATGCCGCCATGCGATGGCGGCGGCTGCTCACTGGTCAGCGCCTGCCCGTACTCCTGCACATCGCCGCGTTGCAACAAAGGAAGCTGCAGCCAGGCATCCGGCGCGGCGCCGTCAAAGCAGCCACGAAAACGTTCACGATAGAACGGAACCGTCGCCATCGCATGCGCGATGACCTGGCCGAGTTGGTCGGCCAGGACGGGAGCAAGCTGCTCAGGCGACTGCCATTGGCTCGAATCCAACTGGTGCAGCAAAGACATCACCACCGCATCCTGTGGAGACGGCCATGCCGGCCAAGCGATACCGGGAAGCGCGGAGACCATGCGGCCTTCCGGTCTACGCGCCACGGCATCGCTCGGCATTGCCGCAAAATCTCCCGTCGATCGAAACGATCAGGCGGAACGGGTCATGCCGCCCCGCCATTCCTGCCCTCAGCTTGCGACTCTCGCAGCGGCCGTGCGAAGCCGGCCCAGTCCCAGCAACGCAAACAGGCCAATGCCGAGCAGGCCCAGCGTGCCGGGTTCGGGTACCGAGAGGGCGCGCTGGATCTCCGTGCTGCCTGGGGCGCCGGCGAGAGGCAGGTCCGGGTCGCCGGTCCGGGGCTCGATGTTCGCCCAGGAAGACTGGTCGGGAGCGCCCACCGGCGAGCGGCCGAACGTCGAGACGATCCTGAAACCCTCCCTTTCACCCCCTGGCGCGATCGGGTCCAACCACGCTTCTATGGTGCCGGTCGTGAAGTGCAGCACCCTGGTGTGGAAGTTGAAGGGGTTGTTGGCCGCCCCGCCGAAAACGTCATCGAAATGCGCCTTCTGCAGATCACCGGCGTTGTTCCAGAGGATGTCCCCCGCCCAGCCGCTGTTGGCATCGCGATCACCTTCCGTCTCAATCTCCCAGTGCCACCCCTCCGGGGCGAAGACATCCAGGATAGGGTTTCCAGTCCCCACGTTGTTCCCGTAGGAATCGAACCAGGGCAACTCGAAGTCGACAAGCGACTGCCCATCCTCGCCGCTGCTGAGGTTGCAGACCCGGTAGTCATAGGTGTAAACGCCGGCGCCGTTGTCTGTAACGCTGGACGTGATGGCGTGCAGTTGGCCTGCAAAGGCAGGCGAGGCAGGACAAGCGGGCGGGCCAACCACCGCCGCCGCCTGGGCGCCGCCTGCCGCCGCCATCAGACCCAGGGCGCCGATCATCGCGATCATCGAGAAGCCGCTGTCTACAGATGAATTATTGCTCATAGCATCCTCCGCTAGTGGATAACACCGATACACACCTTTCGCCTCCGCGTGGCATAAAAACCCAAGGACCGAGCGGATGGAGCCTACGCAAGCAATATTCACACCAAAACAGATAACTCCATAATAATCAATAGGATAGAAAACAACGTCCATCGAGCATGGTTGCCAATGTAAAAAAAACCGACAACCGGATACCCCTGTCCGCTCAGTCGATTGGCGGCGCCGTCTCGGTCTCTATCGCCTGCAACAACTCGGCTTTCTCTTCCGCACTGACGTGCGGCAGCGCGGCAATCACCTGGCTTAGCGTGGCGCTGGTCAGCTTCGCCGCTTCGCGGATGTCGTCGGGCAAGGCCGGGTCGGTCACGCCATTGCTGAGATGGCGCGCGGTATTCACGGCCAGACGCGCCAGGCGCGCACGCAGACCCTCGTCGCCGCGGATCAATTGCTTGATCAGTTGCGGCAGATTCCAGGCCTCGATCAGCAGCAAGGTGATATCGAGAAACTGAAAACCGCAGGCCTGCCGTTGCGCCGCTTCGCTGCGCGTGGCGCGGCCGTTGTGAAGTTCATCCAGGGCTCTTTGCGGCAACTCCGGCGCGAATACCCACAGCTCCACTTCACCGGTATTGGCCAGCAAGGCGGCCATCGCCAATTCGCCGGAGTCGAGGTCGTAATGCAAACCGCCCCAGGCGTAGGCGATGCGCGCAGCCAGGCCGGCGCGCGCTTCGCAGGCCATCAAGCCGCCATTCTCGACGGCGACCTCCGGCGCGGTTTCGATCTGCTCCCGCAATGCAACGGTACCCAATGCCATCACGACGCCGAGCGGCGTCGTGATGTCGCGCGCCATGCGCCGGGGCAATCGTTTGTTGGCCGCCTTGATCAGACGCAAGGCCAGCATCGGGTCGTCGAGCATCAGCGCCGCGTAGGCATGCCCGGACAACGAGTCGCCAGCACCGGCTTCCATGGCGCGCAGCGCCTCCTTGCTGGCCGCCTTGATCGGCTGCTCCTGGTGTTCCAGATAGGCCGCCCATTGCGTAGCACCCCACCAGCTATGTCCAGCCATCGCCGTGCCTCCTCGGGAAAAACCGTTGCGTACTCGGTACCGAAATCGCGGCGTGCGCCGCCGGCAACACAGCCTAGTTCGGTGTGACTTCAGTTTCTTGTCATGCGCGCCGCCAGCCAGGTCAAGCCACCAGCAGCCAGCATCAGGCTGAGTGTAGCCGCGAGATTATTGAGCCATTCCGGTGCGGTCAACAGCAGGAGCCCTAAGCCCAGCATCATCAGGCCGGAAAGCAGCTTCAGCAACCGGCCTTCGCGTTCACTCAGCTTGCGCGCGCCGAGAGTGCGCACGAACGCGAACACGATCAGCAGCAGCGGCAAGACGTAGATGACGTTGTACAAAGCCAGATACAGCAAATGCCGGGCCGGGTCGGCAACCTGTAGCGTGAGCAGACGCGTGTACAGCATCGGAAAACCGGCGGTGCAGAGCAGTTCGTAGAAATTGGCCGCGATAGCCAGTAGCACGGTGGCCGCCAGCATGGCCGGCAGGCTGCCGGCGGCGAGGATGCTGCGCCCGCGGCGAAAGATATCGGCTTGGCGTGATTCCGGGATGGATAGCGACACGCCGCGCTTGAAGGCAACGAAATCCTTGCAGTTGATCAAGCCGATCACCAGCGCCAACGCGCCGGCCGCGCCAGTCACCCAGGGCAGGCTGCCGACAATGCGGAACAGGCCGAGCCAGGCGGCCATAAAGGCGAAATACATCAGGCCGGAAAACAGTACGAAGACGCCGCCGATCAAGGCCATGCGGCGGCGATCGCGCTGATGTACGAGCAGCGAAAGCAGGAACAGCAGGACGAAGAACGCACACGGGTTGAAGGCGTCCATCGCGGCGATCAGCACGGTCAATATCGGCAAAGAGAATGTGCGCGCATCCAGTGCGCCGAACAATGGCAGCTGTAGGGTGGCATCCTGGGCTGCCGCCGCGGCTTCCGACCCGACCGGCTGCCCGGCCGCCGCCCTGGCACGACAGCTTTCCAGACTCGTCAGCAAACGGCTGCCGGCGCCGGCGTCCCAACCGACCTGCATCTGGCCGCAGAACAGGAAGGCCGGCACCGATTGCGCCTGCTGGCCGAGTTCAGCGGCCATCGTCACGTAGCGTTCGACATGCGCGCGCTGCTGGGTCAATTCCAGCGAATGCAGCTTGATCCAGGGCTGCGCCCGCGCCAACGCTTCGACCTCGGGACGCGCTTCCAGACAATGCGGACAGTGCAGCGACCAGAAAAAATAGAGCTGCACCTGTGTCCGCCCATCCGCGCCTGACTCGACCCAGACATTTTGCGATTGCGCTTGCACGTGCTGCAGCGCAAGAACGAGTACGAAGCAGGCAACTCTTGCGAGCAGGCGGTACACGCTACACATTGGGGCGGTCAATTCGATGTATGTGTGGCTTTCAGCATAGACGATCGAGCCGGCGCGCTAACCTGGACAGTGGATGAATACTCGCGCGCTCTCGCTGGCCCCTTGTTCGCACTGGAACGTTTTGCTCAGTCGGGCCTATTAATAGTCACACCACGCCTTCACAGACTATCCGATGCAAACAATACCCTGTGCGAACAACACGCGAATTCAGCAACGATCCGGGCTAAAACGGCGGCGGGCTGGAAAACGCCATCATGGCGCCGGTCGCCGGATGCGGCAGATGCAATTCGCAAGCGTGCAGCAGCAAACGATCGGCGCGTGCGACGGCGGCCGGACTAGCGTAGAGATCGTCACCCAGGATCGGGTGGCCGATGGCTTGCAGATGCACGCGTAACTGATGCGAACGGCCGGTCACCGGCTCCAATTCCAGTCGCGTGCCGCCGCGTTCGCGATCCAGCGACATGACTCGCCAGCGGGTCACGCTGGGTCTGCCATGCGCGAAATCAACGATGTGTTTAGGCCGGTTGGGCCAATCCAGTTCCAGCGGCAAGTCGATCACGCCCCATTCTTCAGCGCCGCCCACACAGGCGACGCCATCGACCACTGCTTGATAGCGCTTATGCACTTGGCGCTGCTCGAAGGCGCGGTTTAAGGCGCGCTGCGCCTCGATGCCGCGCGCCATCGCGAGCAGACCGGAAGTCTGCATGTCCAGCCGATGCACGATCAGAGCCTCGGGAAAGCGCCGCTGCACGCGTGCGCTCAGGCAATCCTGCTTGTCAGGGCCGCGGCCGGGGACGGAAAGCAAACCACTGGACTTGTTCAGCACCAGCAGGAAATCGTCGGCGTAAAGCAGTTCGAAGGACGCGTCGGCCGCCGGAGCGATGGAGGTGGTCGTCATGACGTTTGCTCAAGGCTTATTGCTGTACAGCCGTGAGCTTACAGGGCCGACGTGAGCGCAGTCATCGACTGTCGCGCGTCGGGTGCGGCGAAAGCTTGTGCGGCGTTCAGCCCGCTTTCATGAAATGCCGCGCATAGCTCGGGTTGAGGCGTTTCAGGGGCAGCAGTATTGGCAGATCCGCCGTGTTGAAATCCGGATCCCAGGCGGGTTCGCCGCAGACGTAGGCGCCCAGCCGCAAATACCCTTTGACCAAAGGCGGCAGCAAGGGTGCGGCGACGCTTTCGAGCTTGTCCAATGGCAATGGGCAACGCGGGAATACGTGCAACTCGATCGGCGCAAGATGCTTCTCGCGCACGGCGTGCCAGATGCTCGCGGCATTGTGGCCGCCATCCGCCATGCCGATGCTGGCGCAACCGATCAGGTAGTCATGCTTGTTACGCAACATGTACTCGGCCAAACCGGCCCACAGATGGGTAATCACGCTGCCGCGGCGATAGTCGGCATGCACGCAGGAGCGGCCGACTTCCACCATGCGTCCGCGCAGATGTTGCAGCCGGGTCAGGTCGAATTCGGATTCCGAGTAGAAATTGCCGACACGCTTGGCGGCGCTGGGACTGAGGATGCGATAGGTGCCGACCACTTCGTCGCTGTCCGGATCGCGCACCAACAAATGGTCGCAGTGAGCATCGTAAATATCGATATCGTAGCCGGGCTCAGGCGTACTCAGGCGCGCGCCCATTTCCTCGCCGAATATCTTCCAACGCAGGCGTTGCGCCTCGCGCACCTCGTCCTGATGGAGGGCGAAGCTGACGCGGAAATTCTTTCGTACTCGACCTTCGTGCTCAACTCGTTCCTGCAACATGACCTTTCCTTTCCTTTGCGTTGACAAGGCAAAGGTAAGGAAATGATGTTGCGGTTAAGTGACCGGCGCGTTAAGAAATCATGAAGCAAGCTTGCCGGATCAGCGGCTGACGCGAGCCTGCGCGCCGGATTCGAGTATGCGTACACGTTCGCCGACCGTGAAATTTTCGCCGTTGTCTTCCTGCACCAGCGCGATGGTACGTCCGGAATCGAGCCTGACAGTCACTTCCACGCCCGCTATTCTGGTGCCGATTTCTTCAGTGGCGGCGCCGGCAAGGCCGCCAACCACCGCGCCGATCACCGCGCCGACCGCCGAACCTTTGCCATTGCCGGCCTTGCTGCCGGCGATACCGCCGATTGCACCGCCCGCCGCCGCGCCGATACCCGATTCGGTGCCTTCCAGCTTGACCGCGCGCACATGCTGGACCACGCCCATCTTCACTTCATAAACACGGCGCGCTTCCGTGCGCTCGTAGTCGCCGCTGCCAAGACCACTGGCACAGCCGGTCAGAACGGCGGGAAGCAATACTATCCAGAGTGATTTCATGTTCAGCCCCTTACAGTGAGTAGCCATATTCCGCGTGGAAACGCGCGACCATTTCGTCCCAAGTGAAATGGTGATTCTGACCGCCGCGCTGTGCAATCTTCAACGCGCCGACCAATCCGGCCAGACGGCCGCAGGTCGGCCAGTCCATGCCCTTGTGCATGCCGGTCATCAAGCCGGCGCGGTAGGCGTCGCCGCAGCCGGTCGGGTCGACCACCTCGCTGGCCTTGGCTGCAGCGATAACGTGCATCCGACCGTCGGCGTAAATATGCGAGCCTTCCGCACCCAAGGTCACCACCAGCGCGCGTACCTGCTTCGCCAGTTGTTCCAAAGTCTGACCCGTTCTCTCCTGCAGGAGTTTCGCCTCGTAGTCGTTGCAGGTCAGGTAGTCGGCCTGGCGAACGAACTCGAGCAGCTCCTCTCCGTTGAACATCGGCAGGCCCTGACCGGGGTCGAAGATGAACGGAATGCCCGCCTCGGCGAACTGGCGCGCATGATCGAGCATGCCCTGGCGGCCGTCCGGCGACACGATGCCCAGCCGGATGCCGGATGCGGCATCCACGCTGTTCTGATGCGCGAAGTTCATGGCGCCGGGATGGAACGCGGTGATCTGGTTGTCGGCCAGGTCGGTGGTAATGAAAGCCTGCGCGGTGAAGGCATCGGGAATGCTTTGAATGTGGCTGGCATCCAGGTCCAGCGCCTTCAGGCGTTTCGCATAGGGCGCGAAGTCTTCGCCTACGGTGGCCATGATCACCGGCTCGCCGCCCAGCAATTTCAGGTTGTAGGCAATATTGCCGGCGCAGCCGCCGTACTCGCGGCGCATGTCCGGCACCAGAAAAGCCACGTTCAGAATATGGATCTGCTCGGGCAGGATATGGTTCTTGAAATGGTCATGGAACACCATGATGGTGTCGAAAGCCATGGAACCGCAGATGAGCGTGCGCATCGGGATAAGTACTCCAGTTCGGGTAGGTATGGATTCTCTCGCCGCAGGCATAAAAAAAACAGGCTCGCCGGGGTTCAACCCCGGCGAGCCTGTTGCTGCGGAGGGTCAGATCAGGGCTTGACCTTGTCGATGGTCAGCTTGATATCTTTCGAGCCCACTTTGACGCCGGCCAACATGCCTTCCAGATCGCCGGAGGCACCCATCGGGTCGCCGGATTTCGAGACGCGGACGACCAGATTCACTTCCTTGAAATTGGACAGTTTGTTGTCCGGGTTCATCGCCATCGCATCGGACAGTTCGAACTCCAGCGGGAATTTGTTGGCTGTGGCGCGAATCGCCGCAACCGGGGCGCCGCCGCTGGCCGCACGGGCGAACAGGAAGATGGTGTCCTTGTCGCTGAACTTGCCCTTCAGTGCGGGAGCGATGTCCACCATACCGTGCAACGTGGCGCCGGGGCTGGCGGGGCTGGCGGGCTTGTCCTTGCCGGCCGCCTGATTGCTCAGGTCATCCAGGCCGGTGGTCGCTCCGCGCGCCAGCCGGTTGGCCTCCTTCTGCGCTTCGAGAATATCCTGGGCGTAGGGCGAATCCGGCGGCAACTGCTTGTGCAAGCGCTTCATGTAGTAGGCGGCTTGAGCGAAGTTCTTCTCCTGGAAATTGGCAATGCCGGCCAGTTCCAGGCCCTTGATGTCTTCCGGATCCTTTTCCAGCGCTTGCAGGACCAGATCCAGCGGCTTGCCCTTCAGCACGCGATTGTTGGCGATGGCCAGGGCTTCGGCGTAACCGGTCATCACCGCCGGCACGTCGGGACGCAATTTGATCGCCTTCTCGTAAGCTTGCAGCGCTTCCGGCCAGTGGCCGACGGCCGCATAGGTCTTGGCCAGGATCGACCAGGCTTCGCCGTCATTGGGATCGGCCTTGGTCTTTTCCTCGACTTTCTGGATCATCTTCATGATGTCGTGCTCGCCCTGCGGGGCGGCGGCGGCAGGGTTGTCGCGCGCCTCGGCAATGGCGATCAACGACATCGGATTGCCCAGCAAGAAATACAGGCCGAAAGCGGCGGCGGGAAGCACGCCAGCCAGCGTGAAGCCGAGGCGACGGCTGGCGACCGGCGCCATGCCGGCATCTTCCTTGACCAGGGCATCCTCGGCCAGGCGCGATTCCAGTTCGAGCTTGCCGGCCTGGAATTGCGCATCCGACAACAGGCCGCTGGCGTGATCCGCTTCCATTTCCTTCATCTGATCGCGGTACACCGCAATATTGATGTCACGCCGCGCCGCCTTGGCGGCGATTTCCTTCTTGCGCAACAGGGGCGGCAGAACAAAGGCAAGCGCGATGGCGACACAAGCAACCGCGGCGACCCAGAACAAAGTGACTGACCAGAAAGGATTCATTTGTTGTCTTCCAAGAGGTTAGCGGCAGCGGCGAGTTGTTTCTCGTCCACCGGAGTGTCTTTGAAATCGCGGCGTTTCTTCAGAGTGACGTACCAGATGCCGACGCCCAACATGAGAAACAGCAGCGGACCCAGCCAGAGTAGCAAGGTCAGCGGTTTGAATGGCGGCCGATACAGTACGAAATCGCCATAGCGGGTAGTCAGGTAGTCGATGACTTCCTTGTCGTTCTTGCCGGCCTTCATCTGGGTGCGAATTTCCTGGCGCAAGTCTTCCGCCAACTCGGCATGCGAACCCGCCAGGGACTCGTTCTGGCAGACCAGGCAACGCAACTCCTCGGAAAGTTTGATCATGCGCTGTTCAATTTGCGGATCGGCACCGATCGGCGCCGCCTCGCCGGCAAGCGTTGGCAAAGACGCCGGCAAAGCAAAAACGAGCAACAGAGAGAACAACAACGATTTCATTAGGCCTCCAGCCGGGCCGTCCCAAGGGAGGCCTTTACCCCCCCGGGGGGCAGCGAACGAAGTGAGCGTGGGGGGGGTCATTGGTTCAGCTCCTTCAATTTCGGTTCGAACTTGTCTTTCCAGATGTCCGGGCTGATCGGACCGACATGCTTCATGCGGACGATGCCGGTTTGGTCGATGACATAGCTCTCTGGCGTACCGGTCACGCCCCAATCGATGCCGACCTTGCCTGATAGATCGTCCGGCACCGCGAAATAAGGGCTGCCATCCTCCGCCAGCAGTTGCGCCGCCTCGCGGTTCTTGTCCTTCCAGTTAAGGCCGACAATGGGCACCGACTGGCTCTGTGCCAGTTCCATCAGCACGCCGTGTTCCTGCCGGCAGGACACGCACCACGGCGCCCAGACGTTGAGCACCCAGACCTTGCCCTTCATGTCGGCGGGGCTGAACGAGGCATTGGCGTCGCCCACCAGCGGCAAGGTGAAGGCCGGCGCCGGCTTGCCGATGAACGGCGAAGGCACTTCACGCGGATTGAGAAACAAGCCCTTGGCGAAAAAGCCGACCAGGACCAGAAACAGAACGAGAGGGAGCCAGCGTTTCATTCCAGGCCTCCTGAGCGCATGGGAGTCGTCATTTCAAGCACCTTGTGTCAACGCACCGGCGGGAGTCGTCGCTTTCACGGCAATGCGATAGCGTCGATCGGAAGCCGCCAGGAAGCCGCCAATCACCATCATCACGGCGCCCAGCCAAAGCCAGTTGATGAACGGTTTGTGGAATACGCGTACCGCCCAGGTCCTGGCTTCCTCATCCAGCGGCTCGCCGAGGGCGACGTAAATATCGCGAAAGAAATCCGGGTGGATGGCCGCCTCGGTCATCGGCATGCCGGACGCGTTGTAGATACGCTTTTCCGGATGCAGCACGAACAGTTGCTTGCCGTTCTTGCTGACTTCAATCGTACCGCGCGCGGCGCGGTAGTTGGGGCCGGCATGCTCCGTCGTGCCTTTGAAGGTAAAGGTGTAGCCCGCCAAGGTGGTGTGGTCGCCGATATTCATGCGCACGTCGCGCTCCAGTTGATAGTTGGCCACCAGCGTAATGCCGGCGACGCCGACGGCCATTCCCAGGTGCGCCAATTGCATGCCCCAGAAAGAGCGCGGCAAGGTAGCCAGACGACCGCCATTTTTCAAACGCTCGCGGAAGCCGATCAACACCGTCAGGGTGATCCAGGTCGCCAGCATGAAGCCCAGCGTAGCCCAGGGGTTGAAGCCGTTCAGCGTCAACGGCAGCAAGAAACCGGTCGCCACGGAGATCGCCAGCGCCCATTTCAAACGCGTCACCATGTCCGGCAAGGATGCTTCCTTCCAGCGCGCCAGCGGGCCGACGCCCATCAAAAACAGCGCAGGCGCCATCAGCGGCACGAACACCGCATTGAAGTAGGGCGGACCGACGGAAATCTTGCCCATGCCCAACGCGTCGATCAGCAAGGGATAGAGCGTGCCCAGCAGCACCGCACCGAGCGCAGCCAGCAGCACGACGTTGTTACCCAACAGCAGCGCTTCGCGCGAAAACCAGGTAAAGCCGCCGCCGCTCAGCATCTTGGGCGCGCGCCAGGCATACAGCGCCAGCGAGCCGCCGATCACGAACACCAGGAAACCGAGAATGAAAGCGCCGCGCGCCGGGTCGGTGGCGAAGGCGTGCACCGAAGAGAGCACACCGGAACGCACCAGAAACGTGCCCAGCAACGACAGCGAGAACGCCGTCAGCGCAAGCAGCACGGTCCAGGCCTTGAAAGCGCCGCGCTTTTCCGTGACCGCCAAGGAGTGGATCAGCGCGGTGCCCGCGATCCAGGGCATGAAGGAGGCGTTTTCGGTCGGATCCCAGAACCACCAGCCGCCCCAGCCCAATTCACGGTAAGCCCACCAGCTGCCGAGCATGATGCCCAGGGTCAGGAAGGCCCAGGCCACCGTGGTCCAGGGCCGCGACCAGCGCGCCCAGGCGGCATCGAGACGGCCGGACAGCAGCGCGGCGATGGCGAAGGCGAAAGCGACCGCAAAACCGACGTAGCCCATGTACAGCATCGGCGGGTGGATGATCATGCCCCAGTCCTGCAACAACGGGTTCATGTCACGGCCGTCCATGGCGGCGGGCAGTAGACGATCGAACGGATTGGATGTGGTGAGCAGGAAGGCCAGAAAGCCGACCGAGATCAGGCCCATGACGCCGAGCACCCGCGCCACCATGTCATCCGGCAGATGCCGTGAGAACACGGACACCGCCGTGGTCCAGAAACCGAGGATCAACACCCAGAGCAGCAAGGAGCCCTCATGCGAACCCCAGGTCGCGGTGAACCGATAGACTTCCGGCAACTGCGAGAAAGAGTTGCGCGCGACGTTCTCCACCGAGAAATCGTTGGTGAGGAATGAATACGCCAGACAACCGAACGCGAGAGCGGTAAACACAAACTGTCCTTGTGCAGCCGGGCGCGCGACCGCCATCAGCGTGAGGTTGCCGCGTTGCGCGCCGATCAGGGGAAGGATGGCCTGGGTAAGCGCCAGCAACAGCGCAACGATAAGGGCGAAATGGCCGAGTTCTGGGATCAATGTTGTCTCCTTGAGGGTGCCGGAGTATTTCGGCGAAGGCGTTGTTTCTACAGCCGCCTGGGGGTTATTTCACGATCGTCTGCTGCGCCTTGGCGGCTTGTTCCAAGGCATGCGCGGCTTCCGGCGGCATATAGTTTTCGTCATGCTTGGCCAGCACCTGGGTCGAAGCGAACAAGCCGTCGGGACCCAGCTTGCCTTCGGCGACCACGCCTTTGCCTTCCTTGAACAGGTCGGGAAGAATGCCCTTGTAAATCACCGGCATGGATTTAGCAGTATCGGTAACCACAAAACGCACCGTCAGTCCGTCGGGGTCGCGCTTGACGCTGCCGTCTTCCACCAAGCCACCGATTCTGAAGGCTCGGTCAGTCGGTGCTTTGCCCGCCGCCACGTCGGTGGGCGAATAGAAAAACACCAGATTGCTCTGAAAGGCATTGAGGATCAGCGTGACGGCGATCCCGAGGCCGACCACGCCGAGAACGATGACCAGGAGTTTCTTGTGACGTGACTTCATTGTTGTTCCCACAACTGCATGCGTTTCAAGCGCCGGCGAGTATCCGAGCCGGCACGTTTCAAAAGTATGACTTCGATCAAGACACACGCCGCCGTAACGCCGTATGAACCCCACACATAAAGCCCATACCCGGCCATGTGCCAAAACTCAGACCAACTAGCCCATTCCATTGCAGGCCTCCCGCCGGGCCGCCCCAAGGGAGGCATACGCCCCCTGGGGGGGCGATGTACAAAGTGAGTAAAGAGATCGTTTCATCATTCGCGCTCCAGAATTGCTTTTGCCCATTCCGTCTGCCGTTCACGTTCCAGAATGATCCGGCGCACCCGCACCAACGCCACGGCGATGGTGTAGAGCCAGGCGGCGACAGCCATCACCAGCATGCCTTGCAGCATGATCGCCGCCATGCTGGGCGCCTTGGTCAGATTGATGGTCGAACCCTGGTGCAAGGTGTTCCACCATTTCACCGAGAAGTAGATGATCGGCACATTGATCGCACCGATCAGCGTCAACAGAGCGCCGGCGCGGTCGCCGCGCTTGACGTCATCGATCGCAGCCCACAACGCGATGATGCCGACATAGAGAAACAACAGAATCAGTTCCGAAGTCAGCCGCGCATCCCATACCCACCAGGCGCCCCACATCGGTTTGCCCCATAACGCGCCGGTCCACAGCGCGATGAAGGTAAACAGGGCGCCGGTGGGCGCCAACGCGCGCGCCATCATGAACGACAAGCGCGTATTGAAGGCCAGGCCGATGGCGCCCCAGAACGCCATGACCAGATAGATGAACATCGACATCCAGGCCGCCGGCACATGAATGAAGATGATGCGATACGCCTCGCTCTGCTGGAAGTCGGTCGGCGCCAGGAAGAAGCCGATGTACAGCCCCCAGACGGTGAGCAGACCGGCGCTCCAGGCAAACCAGGGAATCAACTTGCCGGCGAGATGGTAGAACTGGGCGGGGGAAGCGTAGGTATAGAGATTCATTCGGCAGGTGTTCAACGCTTATTCAAGTGAGACACGTAAAGCAGCGGCGGCAATCCAGGGCGCGATCATAAAGGAGAGAACCATGAATGCGCCCAACAAAGACAAGTGAGCCTCGGCTCCAGTTCCCGCTATGACGCCGTCAACCGCCCCGGCGCCAAAAATAAGTGCCGGAATATAGAGCGGCAAGATCAGCAGCGTCAGCAGCACTCCGCCGCCGCGCAAGCCCAGCGTGAGGGCCGCCCCCACGCCGCCCAGCAAAGACAGAATGGGCGTGCCGAGCAACAAGGACAACTCGAGCACCAGGATCGCGTCCCAGCTCAAGTTGAACTGTATGCCCAGCACCGGCGCGATCAGCAGCAGCGGAATGCCATAGATCAACCAATGCGCGATCGACTTGCCCAACACCAGCAAAACGGTGGGCTCGGGCGACAACACCATGAGTTCCAGGCTGCCGTCGCGATGGTCATCGGCAAACAAACGCGACAGGGAAAGCAACGAGGCCAGGGTAGCCGCCACCCACAGCACGCCGGGGCCGATGCGCGCCAGCATTTCCGGTTCCGGTCCGACGCCGAGCGGAAACAGGCTGGCGACCATGACGAAGAAAAATTGCGCGATCAGCCAGTCGCCACGGCGACGCGCGGCCAGGGTGAGATCGCGACGGAGAACGGCAAGCAGGAAACGATGCATGCGCCGGGCCTACAACAATTCGGGAATATTGACGTTGCCGACCAGCAGGCGCTGCACGCTGACGCCTTCCAGATTCAGCGCCTGGTGCGTGGTCGCGACGACCATGCCGCCGGCAGTCAGGTGATCCCGGATCAAGCCTTCCATCAGCGCCACCGCATGCACATCGAGACCGGTCAAGGGCTCGTCCAATATCCACAAGATTGCACCGGCCAACAACAATGCGGCCAAGGCGACGCGACGACGTTGGCCGAAAGACAACACCCGGCAGGGCAAGTCCAGACAGCGGCTCAGCCCCAGGCGCTCCAACGTGGCGATGGCGCGGGCCGGATCGAAAGCGCGGCCATGCAGACCGTCGGCAAAGCGCAGGTTTTCCACCGGATTGAGATCGTCCTTAACGCCGTTGGCATGGCCCAGGTAACACATTTCGGCATGGTAGCGCTCGCTGGCCCGACGAATCGGCTCGCCCCGCCAGCGGACTTCCCCGGCCTCCGGCCGCGCCAGGCCGGTGAGCAAACGCAGCAAACTGGTCTTGCCCTGGCCATTGCCGCCCTGCACCAGCAGCAACTGACCCTGATCCAGGCTGAAGTTCATGTCTTTGAATAGCAACCGCTCACCGCGGGTGCAGGCCAGGTCATGAATGGTGAGAAGTGCGTCGGGCATGTCGACAGGATTCGGAGGGCGGCCGAGGATACCCGCAAACGATCGGCAGGCAAAACCTCAGCGGTCAAGAAATCGTCATTCTCACGGCTGCGCCGTCGCCTCTGATGACCCTCGCCGCACCGCTGCAAGCACGCCCGACGGCCGCAAAAGACGGTTCAACCCAGATTGTTCATTAGGCGAAGCTATCGCGCCTGCGCACGCGGCTGGCGGTCGGATCACGGCCATTTAGGGCGTTTGCTCGTCGGCCATAGCCAAGTTATGGCCGCCCCCCACCGCCTCGCCTTCCGCATACGCCCTAATGAACAATAGGGGTTCAATCCGAGCACGAGGCCTGGAATGGCGCTTATGCCGCCTTACTTGAGAACGAAAGCCACCTTGGCCGAGGCGAGAAAATTGCTTTTCTGGTCGGCGGCATAAATGCGCATCACATCTTCATCGCTGACGTTCAGATCGGCCATCGTCTTCAGGCCGGTGGCCTTGACCACCATCGGCGCCTTGGCGCCACGCGCTTCCAGAGCCGCGCGCGCCTTTTCGATGGTATTGGTGTATTCACCGGCGCCTTGTTCGACCAGGATTTTCTGGCTGACCTTGGAAGGGTCGTATAGCGCCTCACCCCGGCTGGAAAAAATGCGATTGATCAGCGCCGGCTGGAAACCGAGTTCACGCGCATCGATGATCAAACCGTCATGCTGTTCGACCGGCGCCATCGCCTTGACGGCCGGCAACGGCGTGCCGGGCGGCGGCGTGAGGGGGGGCGTATAGGCAACCGTCTGCAACAAGGCCCGGCCGGGAGCGGCATTGATGTAGGCGCTGTACATGGTTTCGGCGACGCTGTCCGGTCCGCGCATGCCCACCTGCAGGAAAACCACTGCGCTGCCCGCCACCGGATCCCATTCTTCGTGCACTTTGCGCGCACCTTTGATCAGCCCGCTGACTGCGGCCTTGACCACTTCGCTTTCCAGCGAACAATCGCGCACGGTGGTTTGGCCCGAGACATAGACGCCATTGATGATTTCAGCCAGACGGCGATAGGCGACGATTTCCGCCGCACGTATCGCCGTCAAACGTTGCCGCGCCGGAGAGCCGCCAGCCATCGGCAAACCCTCGCCGAGCACCAGGATGTAACCGTCGGCCAGCGCTTCCCTGGGGGTATCCGTCAGGTCCAGATTCCGTTTCTCCAACCAGCTCCGGCCCTGATCGAATTCCCCCGACACGATCCGATCCGCAAGCGCCGGCGATGTGGTGGCAAGTAGCGAAATCAACGCGCCGGCAACAAATGAAGTTTTAACGCTATTCATGATCCAAGGCCCCAATGCGGAAACTGTTATTGGTAAACTGCCGCAAGGGTAAACAAATATATCTCGCAAGCAAAATCCGCTGCTGTTTTCTGCTTCGAGCCGCGAACCAGCCCCTCCAGACAGGCCATACAATTCCGTGGATTTTCATTCATGAATTCCCGTAATCCTGCCTCATCCCGTTGCCCCCCCCCTCCCGAACGCGGGCGCAATGGTTTAATCGGCAGCGTGCAAGGCCAAGCTCTCATGTTTCGCAACGTCTTGACCGGTTTCGTGGCTGTTCTGCTGAGTGCCCACATGACCTCGGCTCTGGCCTTCAACGAAGGCAGCTTCGATTTCATGCGCCCGGCGGCAACGCAACCGGCAGCAAAACCGGCCGCCGCATCGATAACATCCAGCACCGGCCAGGCGCCCGTTTCCGCTGCTGCGCTGCCGCGCTCGGTGGCCATCCTGCCCTTCGACAATGCCACTTCAGAAGCCGGCATCGCCGAGGAAGTGCGGCGGGCTTTTTATAACCAGTTCAGTTCAAAACCCTATAGCGACATCGAGCTTGCCGCCGTCGATGCCAGCGTGCTCACACTCGATCGCAGCGCCGGTGAGAAAACCGACTACCGGTCGTTATGCCAGGCGCTGGGCTGTGACGGCGTGATTACCGGCCGCGTACTCGACTTTCGCAAGATATTCGCGGGGGTTTATTCCGAATTGGCTGTGGTTGCCGAAATCAGCCTGATCGACGCCCATACCGGTGAAATCATCCTATCCCGCAAGGAAGAAGCCGCCTTCCGCGAGGGCGGCTTGAGCCTCACGCCGATCGGCCTGGCGATGACGGCCATGTCGGCGGCGCTCAACCTGCGCGATATCCAGCGCGTTCGACTGGTCAGCGAACTCGGCTATACCATCGCCAAATCGATACCCGACCCGATCGGCGGCAAAGCCAGCAGCGGCCCGCGCATTCAAGGCATGTTGTCGAATGCCGCCGAATCTCCATTCGGCCTGGGCAAAACGATCAGCGTCGCCATGCAAGCCGACAGCCACGGCTCCGCCGTGTTCGATATCGGCAATTACCGGCGCGCATTGCCGATGCTCGAAAAGTCGCCCGGCGTTTATGTCGGCACCTACCGCGTGCAGGATGGCGACGCCATCCGCCAGGCGCCGCTGGTCGCCACGCTGCGCGGCCGTAACGGCCTGGTTTCGAACTGGTATGACACCAGCCTGATCAACATCGACAGCCAGCCGCCTTCCTCGCCGACCCGCCTGAGTGCGCGCTCCCAGCCGGGACAAGTCCTGTTGCGTTGGGAAGAAATGACGCATGTCCCCGATCTGGCCGGCTATCAGGTTCTGCGTTCCAGCCAACCCTTGTCCGGCTTCGCCCCGATCGGCACCGTGCAAACGCCAACTTTTGCCGACAAAACCGCCGGCGACGACGCCTATCGCTATTACCGCATCATCGCGTTCGACCATGCCGGCAATGCATCCGAACCCAGTGCAATTGCACGCGGCCGCGTACTGGCGGAAAACGCCCCGCCCATCAGCGGCCTGATCACAGCGGATCGCGAACTCGCCGGCAACGTCCAGGTAAACGGCGAAGTGCGGGTGCCCGCCGGCGTCACCCTGCAGATCGCGCCCGGCACACGCCTCAGCTTCGCGCCGGCGTCGGTATTGATCATCCAGGGCGGCCTCATCACCGACAGCCGCGACGAGCCGGTCGAGTTTGTCGCCAATGGCGGCGGCGCCTGGACGGGAATCCGCGTCGAGGGCGGCAGCATCGGCTTGCGCGGCTTCAACCTTTCGGGCGCGGCGACCGGCATTCACCTGCAACATGCACGCGGCATTCTGGAAGGCGGGCAGATTCAGAAATGCGACACCGGCCTGCTGATTTCCGGCGCCGGCGGCGCCAGCGTGCGCGATCTGCGCATCAGCGAAAACCGCATCGGCGCACGGCTTGACCGCAGCGATGCCGAACTGATGCTGAACCGCATCGCCAGCAATGCAGTCGGCGTCGAACTGGGCAGCTTTTCCGGCGTGCTGCGCGACAACGCCATTTTTCAGAACACGCTCAATCTGCGTGCCGATACAGGCACGCTGCTGGAAGCCAACTTCTGGGGCAGCCTTGACCCGAGCGCCTTGCGTATCGAGGGCGGCATAGCCAGCGAAGCGCTGAATCGGCCCGCCCCGGAAGGCAAGGTGGTGGCCTTGCGCGTCAGCCCCTGCGCTGGCCTTGCCGCCGAGGCCTGCCAGCAGAAATCCGCCGAAGCCATGATCGAGGGCGGCCGCCTGTTCCGTGCAAAGAATTACGGCCGCGCGCTGAGCCACTTTGATACCGCGATCAACGCCCAGGCAAGCGCCGACGCCTACTACTTTGCGGCGATTTGCCACCAGGAAATGCAGGAAGACGCGCGTGCCATCGAGCGCCTGCGTGACGGCATCGCCGCCTTCCCCAACGCCCCCTCGTTGCAACGCGCACTGGGCATGTTGTATTTCCAGCGCGGCGATGAAAATCTGGCGCGTGAACACATCAGCGAAGCGCTCCGCCTTTCGCCCAATGATCGCCAGGCCGCCTTCGTTCTGGAACGCCTTGGGCGCGCCAAAACGGGGGCAAAAACCGGAACTCCACCATGATGCTCGACTTCAAGTATTACCGGCATGTGTGCCATGCGGTTTCGCGTTGGCTGTTCGCGCTTGCGCTCCTGCTGCCGCTCGCGTCTGTGGCCGACGACATCGTTTTGGGCCTCACCCGAGGCGACGTACATGTCCTACCCGCCGGCCGCGCCGCCCCCATCGCCGCCAGCAAGGGTCAAGCCTTGCGCGGCGGCGACCGCGTCTACACCGGCCGAGACGGCTGGACGACGTTAATGGTCCCGGACGGCAGCCGCGTGGTGTTGACGGCGGATTCGGAGTTTCTGGTTCGCTCGCATGATTCCACCCGGCGTAACGGCACTTTCGCGTTGATCGCCGGCATGCTGCGCGCCATCATCAGCCCGTCAGCCAAGTCTGCGCCGAATTACCGTTTCAACACGCTGACCGCCGTGGCGGGCGTGCGCGGCACCGATTTTTCGATGATCCATCGCGGTCAAGCCAATGTTTTTTTCGGCAACCAGGGCACGGTCGAGGTGCAAGGACTCAACACCGCTGCGCGCCAGCTGACTGCGGCCACGGTAGTACAAACCACGCGCGGCCTGCTGCCCATCCAACCCATCTCGATCGAAGCCAACTCGCGTCTGGCCGAAGCGCAGGCGCTGCTCAACGCCGTGACCGATCAGGCGCCGGCTTCCTGGGCGGAAGCCGGCAAGCTGCCGGAAATTGTCGCCCGCTGGAATATCACCTATAGCCGTTACCTGGCCGACGCCGGCCGACACGACGAAGCCTTGCATGTACTGCAAGTGGCCCTGGATCTGACCGATGCGGTTGATATCCAAGGCGATGCCCGCCTCGAGCGCGGCGCTGTTTTCAGCCGCGATCCGGAACGCGCCGCCGCCGCCCTGCAGGAATACGCCGCCCTGTTGCAGCCCTCCTTCACCGGCCCGCAGCGCGAGACGGCGTTGTATATGACCGGCATGGCGCAAACGCAACTCAAACTGAACGAAGAGGCGCGCACCAGCTTGCAGCAATATTTACGAGACTACCCCGAGGGGCGTTACAGAACCCGCGTCGAAACCTTGCTGCGGTCGCTCGACCGACCCACGCACTAACCCGAACATTCGCGGAGACACCATGCATTACTTACTCCCTACCTGTTTGCTCTGCCTTTTCTCCTGGGCGGGCTTGGCCCATTCGGCCCCGAATCTCAAAGACCAGCCGTTTCTGACCGAAGCCGAAGGCAGCGCCTGCATGGGTGACGACAAGTCGCGCAAGCAGACCGAAGAAGTCGCGCGCAACGAAGCCAGGCGGCGCGCTGCCGAACAGGCCGCGACGCAAGTGCGGGCGCAAAGTCGCGTCTCCATCGGCACGCTGGAAGAAGACATTATCAAGATCATGTCCACCGGCAAGGTTCGCGTCATTAATGTGCTGGAAAGCAAATGGGACAAGGACGGTTGTTACAAGTACCGGATTCGCGCCGAAGTGACCCAATCCAAACCCGGAGAAATGCCTGGCGTCGCCCAGAGCGAAGAAGAAAAACTCTGGGGCGAACTTGAGGATGCACCCGATTTGCGCGCCGTCGATCACTTCCTTGCGGCTTTTCCATCCAGCACACACAACGAAAATGCGCGCGCACTCCAATCTGAACTGGAAAAACTCTACCCCCGTGTCGCCGGGTTATTCCTGGTTCACCGTGAGACGCCGTTGTATCTGCTTCCCTCTGCGCAATCCGTCAGCATCGGTGAAATTGTCGCCGGGGATATCCTGGCCGTGCTCAAAGTGCATGACGCGCAATGGGCAGTGGTCAAACGTGACGTCGGCCAGGTTTTCACCCCGTTCGCCAATCTGCGCGCCGTCACAGAGGATGAAGCGGCTGCTTGGGCGCGATGCCTGAAAGCCGGCAAGGATGGCCAGATCTGGCAGGCATTCCTGCAAACCTATCCCAAGAGCCACCTCGCCCGCCTGGCCAAGGAGCGACTGACCAACACAGAAAACCGCCTTTCCCGTGAAGACGGGTTGAGCAAACAGGACAGCGAAGAAATCGCGCTCTGGAACCGCTGCCTGAAAACACGCGACCTTCAGTGCGCGCGTGAATATCGGAGACGTTATCCGAACGGTAAATTCGAAAAGGAATCCTGGCAGATTCGTTAGGCCAAGCTTGCAACCGCTTGTTAACTTTTCATCTCGGCAAATTCACGGCTGTTCCAACCATCCACCCGCTGTCAGGCCTGATCGTTAGCACCGCTAACGCAAAAGGCGTACAGGTTTTAAGGAGATCGCACATGAACACACGTTTCACCGCACTGCCTTTGTATGCCGCCCTGTTAGGCGCCGGACTGCTCGCGGGCTGCTCCGCGCCCGGCCGCATCAATGCGGTCTCGCTGCAGCCCATCGCGGGCGGCCTCGATGCCAAACAACGCATTGCACCCGGCAAACAAGCCCCGTTCGAGGTGCGCATCAAGGACAAGGAGGGCAAGCTTTTCAGCACCCGTGATAACAGCCTGTCCTGGGATGATCTGGAAATCAGCACATCGAATGTCACGCTAGACCGCGCTGGCGGCAAGCTCACCTTCCTCCAGGATATCGGCCAGACGCCGGATAGCCGCTACAAGATCAATGTCAGCTACAAACATGACCCGGCAATCAAAGGCGTACTCACCGTACAGCCCGATTGGGCCTTGATACTCGGACCCGCGGCGAGTGATGTTGCCAGCATGATGGTCGCCATCGAGGGATATAAAGACGGCGACCGCATGGCGCCCGGCCAGATTCTGCCCTTGAAAGTCGAAGTCAAGGATAGCGAAGGCCGCTATTTCGGCTTGGGCGACAGCAAGAACAACCTGCCGATCGAACGGCTGGATGTCGAAACCGTAAACATGGAGTTCTCCCGCCAGAACTTCACGCTCAGCGGTGTCAACGACAGGAAAACGGTTGGCAGCAGCGGCTACAGCGTCACCGTCAGATATCGCGGCAATCCCGTGCAAACCTATACCGCGCGCTTTCAGCCCGACTTCCAACTCGTGGAAGGCCCCGATGCCAAGGATGTGCAGGATATCTACTTCGGCGAGCCGACTGTCAAAGTGACTTCAGCCATTCCCGGTTCCGTCGTACCGCTGCAATTCCAGGTCAAGGACCGCGAGGGCCGCCTCTACACCTACCCGAGGCAGGGCAATCAACCCACCCTGCTCGCCAGCAAGATACGCATCATTGGAGAAAACCTGCGTTATGACGAGGCCAGCAACGATCTGAAGCTGAACGAAAAATATCAGGCGATGGTAGGCAAGGTTTACAAGCTTTTCGCCACCTATGAAGGTCGTGACGACATGGTCACCAGCCATGTCATCCAACCCGATTTCTTGCGTGGCCTGCCCTTAATGGAGCAACACGTCGTCGAACTGAAAGGCAACAAGGGCAGCGACGGCCGCTCCGGCCAGAACGGCAGCCACGGCCCCAACGGCTCCGCCAGCCCGGTGGGCTTGGGCGGCGCCGGGGCATCGGGCACCGATGGCACACATGGCGGACCAGGTCGCAACGGCCAGCATGGCCCGTCAATCCAGGTGCTGTCTCAAGAAGTGCGCACGCTGGATGGACAAAACCGCCTCGCCCTGATCGAGATTACCGGGCCGGGACAGTCGCCCAAATACTTCCTGCGCCAGTTGAATGAACGTCCTTTGCAAGTCACCTCCATGGGCGGCGCCGGCGGCGACGGCGGCCACGCCGGCAATGGCGGCAATGGCGGCAACGGCGGCGATGGAAAATACGGCGGCGGTAGCGGCGGTCGCGGCGGCAACGGCGGCAACGGCGGCAACGGCGCCAATGGCGGCAACGGCGGCAAAGTGTTGGTGCTGGTTTCCACCCCGGACATGGAAACCGCCTTCGTACCGCTTTCTCAAGGCGGCGAGGGCGGCAAAAGCGGCGATAGCGGGATCGGCGGAAAAGGCGGCAGCGCCGGCTCCATACTATTTGCAAAGCCGGAAACCTCTGCCAACAATCAAGGCAGCAATACCGCTCAACAGATACCCCTGGCCGCCACCGGCAGTGAAGGCAGCAGCGGTGCGAATGGCGCATATGGCGTGCCCGGCAACCAAGGCGACAATGGCGCGGTTGAAATTCGGGTCGATCAGAAGGCTGTCGACGTCATTCGCCGCGCCCCAAAATCACTGGTGGAAAATGTACTTTACTAAGCATGCAGCCTTGATCGGGCGGTGTCGATACTGACCAATCAGGTTATTTGAAATGAAAAAGCGCCCGAGGAATCGGGCGCTTTTTCATGGGCGCGGCCCATGTACAGATAAAAAAAGGGAGCGGATTTCTCCGCTCCCTGTTCTATTCCTTAACCGCTTTTACTTTGCGGCGACAGGTGTCTTCATCTTGGCCAGCTCCTCCTTCAGGAACTTGATGCCGTTCTGAGAAGCGTCGATGGAACGGGTCAGCGACTCGCGTGCGGCATCCGGGTTATGGAAGCCATCTGAGTTCTCGGCGGTCCACCATTCCCAATACAGCGTTGCGTCATACTGGAAGTCAAAGGCCTTCTCCATCACATCCTTGGATGCACCGGCCTCCTTGGCCTTGTTGACCCAGTCGATCAGCTGAGCGATCCAGAATTCAGCCTTGCCCATTTTGCCGCGGGTGTAGTTCTGGATGGCTTCCAAGTGGTACTTGGCATCCTTCTCGGTCCAGTCCTTGTGGCAGGTCAGGCAAGATTCCTTCAGGCGATAACGCGGCGACATCTGCTGGTGGCTAGTGGTCACCTTGCCGTTAGCCGCCTTGCTCTTGGTCATGTGGCAGTCCTTGCACTCGACGCCTGCGCGCTCATGCTTGGAGCCCCAGAAGGTTTCGAACTCAGGGTGCTGAATCTTGGGCAGGAAGGCGCCGGTGCTGGCGTGCTTGAAGTCCTTGAACTTATAGTCCTCAGTCATGACCTTCTTGTAACCGAACACATCGGTCCACGGGAACAGGTTGGTGCGCTTGTCGTCCATCTTGACGGGCTTGTGATTGTCCTTGTCAGCACAATCCCAGCCAGGACCGCAGTTGTATTCCACGTGGCACTGGGCGCACATCAGGTTGGAGTCGGCCTTGTTGAGCAGACCGATGGCACGGAAGTCCTTGCCGTCGCGCTGGAAGGTGACCTTGGTCATCGTGGTCTGCTTGCTCTTCACCGGGTCCATCGGATAGGTGCCCAGCTTGCGGTCGACTACGGCTTCAATCAGCGCATCACGCACGACACGCGGGCCGGCAGAGTGTGGGTCATGGCACATGTAGCAATTCAGCGGATGGTTCATGGCACGGGCGAATTCCACCGGCTTGGAAGTGCGATCCCACTTGGCGCGCGGATCCTTCTCACCCATGTACTTCCAGTCCAGGATGTGGTCCTGCGTCTTGCAATTCATGCAAACCGGATTCACAGCGGTAGCGGTCTGGCGCATAAAAACCTTCTGATCGGACGTGGAAGGCTCTTTGTCGACTATGACATTCCAGGCGCTGTTGGCGGCCAGTTCTGATTTATTGATGTAAGTCCAGTCCTTGAACTGCATGCGGCCGCCGAAAGCACGGTCCACGGCCCACTGGTCCACCAACATGAAGGCATGCGAACGCGGCTCGCCGTGTTCCTTGGTAAAGCCATAGCCTTCCATCAGCTTATCGAACAGCGGCGAACGGCTCTTATAGTTTGCCTTCTCTACCCGAGCATGCGATTCCAGGTTGGTCTGCACGAAGGTGTTGTACTGCTCGACGTGGCAGGTGGCGCAGGCGCGATGGTCTTTGATGGTGTTCGGACGTACACCCCAATCCTTGCCCTTGGCCAGCTTAAGGTGCTCGGCGGCATTGTCGTGACAATGCGCACAGTTCACCGTGGCATGACGGCCCTTGGTGTGGAAGTCCTCGACATCCTCGTGGCAGGAATAACACTTCTTGGCATCTACCGGCTGAATCGGCGGGGCTTTTGCCGGCACTTCAGGCGGCATATTCGGACGGGGGATGTCCACGGCGGCTTGTACACCGAAGGCAAATAGAGCTGTGGCCAGCCCCATCGCCATTCGGCTTGCTAAGTTTCCAAATTTCATGGTCAGTCTCCTGAAAAAAAACGCTTCTTGGCGGCCCGAGCGCGCGGGCCCACCGGGTGGTTAAACATCGGCAGTCTCACGCGCGTCTTTCATAGGCCTCCTTCGGTTGAAAGTCAGCTTCGTTAATTTGAATACAAACGATCAGGCGAAGGCATCCGCCATGATGTTCTTGAACCAGCCGTGCACATATTCCGACTCCAGCTTGCGTTGCAGCTTCAAGGCGTCATCGCTATCCATGGTCACCGGGCTGATGCCACCTGCATCAGTCCGATAGACCAGTTTGCCGTCCTTCACCCGGTAGATGTGCACCACCGAGAAGCCCCAGTCTTTCTCCGCAACGCTGTAGCAGGTGTTGACGAAGAAAGGCTCAGGAGCAGCCACGCCGTTGATCTTGGCGATGATGGCGCCGACCGCGACTTTTGCCTGGGTATTGGCCATGTGAGCGGACTTGGGCGCGCCATACACCGGCAGTTCGCCATGCACGCAGGAATCGCCCACCACATAGATATCTTTCTGCACGGTGGATTCCATGGTCAGCATGTCCACCGTGCACCAGCCCTTGTCATTGGTTAGGCCAGTGTTTTTGGCGATCATGCCGGCGTGGTGCGGCGGGATGATGTTGACCACATCGCCCTTGAAGTCGTTGAAGTCACTCGAGACGGTGTTTGTCTTGGCATCGAACTTGACCACCTTGCCGCCGGACGCGCCCGCCACCCATTCGATCATGCCGGGGTAGTGCATCTTCCAGGCTTGCTCGAACAGGCCTTTCTTGGAGAAAGAGTCGTTGGCGTCGGCGATCAATACTTTCGATTTCATCATGCCGCGGCTCTTGAAGTAGCTGGCTACCTGGGAGGCGCGCTCGTAGGGGCCGGGCGGACAGCGGAACGGTCCCGGAGGAACGGCGATGACAAAAGTCTGGCCATCTTTCATACCCTCAAGCTGCTTCTTCAAAGCCAGCGTCTGAGCGCCGGCCTTGTAGGCATGCGGATGGGTCGAATTGGCCAAAGCCTCGCTGTAGCCCTGGATGCCGGCATAGTTAAAATCGATGCCGGGGGAAAGCACCATGAAATCGTAGCTCAGGGTTTTGCCGCTCTTGAGCGTGACGGTTTTCTTGGCGGGGTCGATGGCGACGGCATCGTCGATGATGACATTGACGCCGCGCTTCTTGAGACCGTCATAGCCGGCCTGCAGATCTTCAATCTTGCCGTGGCCGGCGAGCAACTCGTTGGACAGCGGGCAGGATGTGTAGGTCTTCTCGCGTTCGACCAGTGTGACGTCCAGGCTCGGGTCCAGCACTTTGAAGTACTTGGCGGCGGTGGCGCCGCCGAAGCCGCCGCCGATCACCACGATACGGGCCTTGCCGCCCGCGCTACGACCACCGGAAGGCGCCGCGCAGGCGGTCAGGGGAACAATGACCGAAGACGTAGCTACGGTCTTGATAAAGTCGCGTCGATTAAAGCTCATTCTTGTCTCCTTATTTGGGCTGGGCTGCGTAGAACTTGGCGACAGCCTCGACATCGGCCTCATCCAGCTTCTTGCTGTTGGCGCGCATCTTCTTGTGCGGCATTTTCACCGTATCGGTGCGGTACTTCATCATTTCCAGATGTATGTATTTCGCCCACTGGCCGTTCAGCTTCGGTGTTTCTGCATCGTCCGGAGCGCCGCCGGTGGCGCCGTGACAGGTCTCGCAACGGTCGCTGGCCGCCTTGCCTTGAGCAGCGACCTTGTCGTCCGTTTTTTGCACCACGGGAACCCAGGGCAACTTGGAGAAATGGGTGGCGAGCTTGCTAATTTCTTCGTCGCTATAGCCCTTGAAGTGGCGGCCCATGGTTGCTGAATAGCGGTCTCCGCTCTTCCACTGCAACATCATGTTCTTGAGATAGGGCTCCGGCAGACCACCGATGCTCGGCATACTTGGGCCGACGGACACGCCGTTGATGCCATGGCAGGCGTTGCACGTGGCGGCCAAGTCCTCGGTGGGGCCTGCTAGCACGGGGGTGGCGGCAAAGCCGATGACCACCAGGGCCATCAATAAATTGTTTCGCATAGACTCCTCCTTCGGTTCCGACAACCATGGACAACCCAAGGTTGACACCAGGGCACGGATAGTAGGAATGAGCCAGCCCTTTCTTCCTTGATGGGTATCAATATTTTTGTATATCAGGATGTCCTGAATCCGCACCGGCACTGGCCGGCCAGGCTTTAGACAACAAAAAAGCGGCCGCAGCCGCTTGTTTGTTGGGGAGCCCGCAAGACGTCAGGTTGCAGTACGCCCGCTCTTGTGTACGGCTACCGGAGAGTCATGTTCCAGCCATTTACGAATACGTTGGGCATCGCCGATACGCCCCCATTTCCCGATTGAGTCGAGTAGAACAATGATGACTTTCTGGTTCGCGATCTTGGTCTGCATCACCAGGCAATGGCCGGCTTCATTGATATAACCGGTTTTCGATACGCCGATATCCCAATCCTGGCTGCGCGTCAGGCTGTTGGTGTTGTTGAACGCAACATGGCGCTGCACCGATCGGGAAACCCTGCGCATTTTTCCATTCTGGCGCACCTTCACAACCTGCGTTCCGGGCAAGGAAACGTCATAGCTGCCGGTGCTCGAGATTTCCCGGATGAGCGGATAGCGATAGGCGGCTTCGACCAATTTCACCAGATCGGCGGCGGTAGCTCGGTTGCCGCTATTGAGGCCGGTGCCGTCGACAAAGCGACTGTCATGCATGCCGATTTCACGCGCTTTTCGGTTCATCGCCACAACAAATGCCGGCCGACCGCCGGGATAAGCACGGCTCAAGGCCGATGCGGCCCGGTTTTCCGAAGCAATCAAGGCCAGATGCAGCAACTCTTCGCGCGTCAAACGCGCGCCCAGCGCCAAGCGAGAACCAGTGCCTTTCAGGCGATCCACGTCCTCATTGTTGAGCACGATTTCCTCATCCAGAGGCAAACCAGCATCGAGAGCCACCATCGCCGTCATCAGTTTGGTGATCGAAGCAATGGAAGTGGGTACGTCGATATTTTTGGCGTACAACGCCTCACCGCTTTTTTGATCGATCACCAACGCGGCAGAAGCGCGCAGATTGAGTTCATCGCCTTGCAAGGCGTCCGGCGAAACTGAACTCAGCGCCCGCAGAGGCGGCGGCGGGGCCTGGACGAAATGCGTAACCCGAGCGCGTTTGGCGGCTTTACCGCCTTTCTTGCTCGCTTTCAGCGCGACTTTCTTGGACTTGGATTTTGACTTCACTGTCTTCGACTTGACCGCCTTGGACTTGGCGGCCTTCGACTTGGCCGAATGCACCTTGGACTGACTTGCCGCTTGCGCTTCCGACCCGCTCAAAGCCGGGCCGGCCAGGAACGCAATCAAAGTCAGAAATATTAGTGATTTTTTCAATTCTCCACCCCTAGACTGCGCTGTTTTTACCCCAGCAATGTAACAAATATCGACAATTAAAATCCAATCTTTAGACTTTACTTTAACTGCTGTACTGCAAAAAACAACCTCTTGCCCGACGGCTAACGCCGCCCCCCCAGCAAGCCTTCCACCGATTTCATAATATCGGCCGGCATCAGCACAACTTTGGCGCCATTCGAAGCGCCGAGCTCCTTGATCGAAGCAATGTACTTTTCACCCAGCAAATACAGCGCCGGCAATTCCTTGTCAGGAATGGCATCGGTGACCAGACGAATCGCCTCGGCGCTTGCCGTAGCCAGCCTGACCTGCACCTCCGCATCGCGCTTGGCCGATTCCAGGCGTGCTTCCGCCTCCAGAATGGCGGCCTGCTTATCGCCTTCGGCGCGGGTCACGGTCGCCTTGCGTTCCCGCTCGGCGGCGGCCTGCAGTTCCATCGACTTCTGCATGGTCTGCGAAGGCGAAATATCCTGAATCTCCACCGACTTCAGCGTCAAACCCCAGTCTGCAACATCGTCGGCGATGGAGGTCTTCAGGCGCGCCTTGATCTGATCCCGACTGGAAAGCGCCTGGTCCAGATCCATATCGCCCAGAATCGAACGCAGTGAGGTCTGCACCAGATTCATCACGGCCATCTGAAAATTGGTCACCCCGTACACCGCGCTTTGCGTATCGGTCACCTTGACGAAAGCGATGGCATTGGTGATCAGCACCGCGTTATCACGCGTAATGACCTCCTGCTGCGGGATATCCAGGATCATGTCCTTGGTCACGACCTTGTAAGCCACGTTATCGATGTAGGGCACCAGGATGTGCAGGCCGGGCATCAATGTCTTCAAATACTTGCCCAACCGCTCGACCACCCATTCCTCGCCCTGCGGCACGATACGCACACCCTTCCAGAGGGTCAGCGCCAGAAAAAGAATCAGAATAATTGAAACGACTTCACCGCCCATGTTGTTCTCCTAAACCTGCGTGATTTTGAGGGTTTGCCCGAGCACATCGACAATCCGGGCGCGTTCGCCTGCGGCGATCGGTGCATCGGCTACCGCCGGCCATCGATCCGCACCCAGCACAGGACGCTGAAACAGAATTTCACCTTCGCCGGTTTCCGTCACCGGCCGCGTCACCAAGCCGGTAATCCCCAATACGCCTTCCTTGGCCTGGCCGACATGCGTCCGATCCGGTGATTTGAAATACTTCACCCACACCGCCGCCATCGTGGCCGAAGCCAAGGTCCAGATCAACATCTGCGCGGTAAAGGAAAGCGGCAACAAAACGCTGGCCAGGCCGGTCAACAGCGCCCCCACTCCCATCCACAGCATGAAAAAAGTCGGAATGAACATCTCCAGGGCGATCAAGCCCAAGCCCAAAGCCACCCAATGCCACCAGACCAACTCCATCGCCCGTCCTCCCATGAATCGCTTGGATGCATTGTGCCCGACACACCGGCGGGCGATGTGAACAGCTGACTATTTGATTTGAATCAAGAAAATTCGCACCTAGCGAGTTCCTCGCTTGTCATGCCTACGGTTATCCTTTCGGCACAAGCCTTCCGAAGGAGATTCAATGACATCGTTCAACCTCAAAACCGTCGTCGCCCTAGCCGGCGCCTTGGCCTGGACAGGCAGCGGCATGGCCTTGAATGGCAGCGTCCAGGCGGCCGACGGCGCAGCCAAGGCCATGGCCGTCGCCAGCGAAGTTTGCGCAGGCTGCCACGGCTTCGATGGCAACAGCGTCGCACCCGGTTTTCCCAAACTGGCCGGCCAGCAAAACGTTTATCTGCTGCGCGAAATGAAAGATTACAAGAGCGGCAAACGCGCCAGCGAAATCATGGCGCCGTTCATGGCCGCATTATCCGAAGAAGACTTGACCCATCTTGCCGCCTATTACGCCAAGCAAAAACCGGCTCCCGGCGTCGTCAACAATCCCAAACTGCTTGCCGTAGGCAAAAACCTGTATCTCAAGGGCAACAGCAAAACAGACGTACCCTCCTGCGACAGCTGCCATGAAGAAGACGGCACCGGCTCCGGCAAATTCCCCCGTGTCGCCGGCCAGCATACTGAATATACCCTCGACCAGTTCCGCCTCTACGCCACCGGCAAACGCACCAACGGTGCGCGCGTGATGCAAGCGGTCGCGGAGCGGATGAGCGAAGAAGAATCCCGTGCCGTTGCCGAATACATGGCCAGCATGCCCTAAGGGGCTGCCTCAAACCCGAGGAAATCCAGACATGAAACGTTCCCTGCTCTCCACCGCCCTGGCCGCACTGGCCCTGGCCGCTTCCACCTCACAATCCGTCAGCGCCGATTTCCATCGGCAACCGCACGCGAGCGGCATCGAAGCATACGGTTACACCTGGAACTCGCCCGACCAGGACATGAATCGCGCCCTCGCCTACCCGGCCAACGCAAGCAAAGGCGAAGCCGCCTACAAGATCTGCAAGGGCTGCCACAAGGCCGACGGTTCCGGCCTGGCCGATGCGGAGTACCCGCAAATCGCCGGCCAGCATGCCAGCGTGATCATCAAACAGATGATGGACATCCGCGCCGGCCGCCGCGACAACCCGCGCATGTACCCGTTCTCCGGTGAATGGATCGTCAGCGCCGAGGAAATCGCCGACATCGCCGCCTATCTAAACAAATTGCCCATCCCCGCCAGCAACGGCAAGGGCAACGGCTACCATCTCGCCCGCGGCAAAACGCTTTACGACAAGGATTGCGCCAGTTGCCACGGCAGTCATGGCGAAGGCGACGGCAAGAAGTTCTACCCCCTGGTCGCCGGACAACACTTCGGCTACCTGAAGCGGGAAACCCGCGAGAGTCGCGACCAGGGCCGCCGCAATGCCAATCCGGAGATGGTCAAGGCGCTGAAGGGCTACAGCGATGCCGATATCGAAGCGGTGAGCGACTACATGTCGCGCTTGCAAGCGACCGCGAAGCGCTGACAGGCGTTTCTCCCGCACAAAAAACAACCCCGCCGAAGCGGGGTTGTTTTTTGTGCTGAGCCAAGGCGAAAGCCCTGGCCGGGGCTACGACAATATGGCTTAGAAGCCCATATCGCCCATACCGCCCATACCGCCGCCCATGCCGCCCATATCAGCCGCGCCGCCCTTCTTGTCTTCCGGCAGATCGGCCACCATGCAATCGGTGGTCAGCATCAGGGAAGCCACGGAAGCGGCGTTTTGCA
>CAYXMQ010000022.1:0-56259 GCA_964466195.1 uncultured Thiobacillus sp. | reverse complement strand
GGATGAAGTTGGTGGTGCCGTTGATGATGCCGGCGATCCACTGGATGCGGTTGGCCGACAAGCCCTCGCGCAGCGCCTTGATGATCGGGATGCCGCCGGCCACCGCCGCTTCGAACGCCACCATGACGCCCTTCTTCTGCGCGGCGGCAAAGATTTCGTTGCCGTGCACGGCCAGCAGCGCCTTGTTGGCGGTGACCACATGCTTGCCGTTCTCGATGGCCATCATCACCAGATCGAGCGCGGTGGTATAGCCGCCGATGAGTTCGACGATGATGTCGATATTCGGGTCTTTCACCAGGCTGAAGGCGTCTTCGGTCACCGTGACGTCGGCGCCGACGAGTTCCCGCGCGCGTTCAACGTTGCGATCAGCGACGGCCACGATCTGAATGGGACGGCCGGCGCGGCGGCTGATTTCTTCCTGGTTGCGGGTCAGCACGGCATGGGTGCCACCGCCGACGGTACCGATACCAAGCAGGCCTACATTGATAGCTTTCATTTCAGCAATCCATCTTTCTTGAACATGTCGCGCAGGCCGCGAATGGCCTGGCGGGTACGCATTTCGTTTTCGATCAGGGCGAAACGCACGTGGTCGTCGCCATAGTCGCCAAAACCGACACCCGGGCTGACGGCGACTTTGGCATCGGCCAGCACCTTCTTAGAGAACTCCAGCGATTTCATGTGTGCATAGGGTTCGGGTATCGGCGTCCAAAGGAACATCGTGGCCTTGGGCGCTTTCACATGCCAGCCTACGTCGTTCAACCCCTTGACCAGCGCATCGCGCCGTTTCTGATACATCAGGCGTATGTCTTCCACACAATCCTGCGGCCCTTCCAGTGCGGTGATTGCGGCGACCTGGATCGGCGTGAACGTGCCGTAATCGTGATAGCTCTTGATTCGCGCCAAGGCCGCGCAGAGCTTGGCGTTGCCGACCATGAAGCCGACGCGCCAACCGGGCATGTTGTAGCTCTTGGACAAGGTGAAGAACTCCACCGCCACATCCTTGGCACCCGGCACCTGCATGATCGAGGGCGCCTTGTAGCCGTCGAACACAATGTCGGCATAGGCGATGTCGTGCACCACCAGAATGCCATATTCCTTCGCCATCGCGACGACCTTCTCGAAGAATTCGAGCTCGACGCATTGCGTGGTCGGGTTGCTGGGGAAATTCAGGATGAGCATCTTCGGCTTCGGCCAGAAGTCCTTGATCGCCTTCTCCATTTCCTCGAAAAAGTTCACCCCCGGCACCATCGGCAGATGGCGAATGTCCGCCCCGGCGATGACCGGACCGTAAATATGGATCGGGTAACTCGGATTCGGCACCAGCACGATATCGCCGCGGTCCAGTGTCGCCAGCGCCAGATGGGCGATGCCCTCTTTCGATCCGATGGTTGCGATGGCCTCTTTTTCCGGGTCGAGATCGACGTCGTAACGCGTCTTGTACCAGTTGCAGATCGCCTTGCGCAGACGCGGAATACCCTTGGAAACCGAATAACGGTGGGTATCGCCGCGGCGGGCGGTCTCGATCATCTTCTCGACGATATGCGGCGGCGTCGGCTGATCGGGATTGCCCATGCCGAAGTCGATGATGTCTTCGCCCCGCCGCCGGGCGGCCATTTTCAGGTCACCGGTGATATTGAAAACATAAGGCGGCAGTCGTGTAATTCTAGGAAACTCGTCCATCGGTGACGGGGCTTTGATAAAAAGAGCGATCTTAACCGAGCGCCCAATCCACGGGCAATCCGAAGCGCCCGACAGTGGCTTGACAGCCCCTCCCCCGTTCACTGTAACCAACACCCGTAACTACAAATGCACCCGCCATGAAACTGCATCTCTCCCGAACTGAAAACATCAATCTGATTAACGGCTATGGCAGTGATTTCATTCTGATCAATGGAGTGCGCCACGAATCCAGCCTGATCGTGCTGCCTGATGAAATCGTCGGCCACTGGGCTGCGCATCTGGACCAACTGGCAACGGAACATTTCGACATGCTGGCCTTGCGCGCACCGGAAATTATTTTGTTGGGCAGCGGCAATTCCCTGCGTTTCCCCTCTCCGGCGCTCTATGCCGGGCTGATCAAGGCGCGCATCGGCGTGGAAGTCATGGACACACCGGCAGCGTGCCGTACCTACAACATCCTGGCCGCCGAAGGCCGCCGGGTGGCGGCCGCGCTGATCCTGGAAACCTGAACAAGCCCCCGACTACTCGATACGAGTTTGACGCATCGCTTCTGGATCGCGGATATACAAAACATTGCCATCCATCTCGACACAGCCGATATCGGTGAGCTTGTGCAACAAACGCGAAAACGTTTCCGGCTTGACGCCGATACGCGATGCAATCACTTGCTTGGGCGCTTCCAGTTCGACCTTGTGGCGACCGGTTTCATCCGGGTCGGAATGGTCGAGCAAGTATTGCAGCAGGCGATCCGCCCCTTTCATCAGCGTCAGACGATCGATTTCATTGACCAGCTTATGCATGCGTGCGCTCATCGCAGCAAGCAGCCGAAAACAGCGATTCGCATCACGCGCCAGCCATTCCCTAAAACTGCGTCCGTCGAACGCAATCAGTCTAGTCTGGCTTTGAGCCGAGGCATTGACCGGATAACGACTCCCCATGAACAAAACCGCTTCGGCAAAGAATCGATTTGCACCGATCAGATCGATCACTTTCTCATCGCCTTGCGGGGACGCTCTGAACAAGCGAACCACGCCCTCCGCCACCCAAAAAAACGCCTCGGCCTGGTCGCCCTGGCTAAACAAAATCTGGCCCGGCTCCAAGGTCAAAGCGGAGGCATGGGCGACGGCTTCCAGATATTCGTCGTCCTCCAGGCCGGAAAACAGATAAACGCGGCGCAGCGCTTCGAGATCGGTTTGCTGTAACGGTGAATGCACGATGAGTCAGACGTGTACGCGCGGGTTGATTTCGCCGAAGCGGCGAATCGCAGCAAATTCCGCCACGTCCTTGTCAGGTTGCCGGGTGTCGGGTTGCAGTATGGCCAGCAAATGCGCAATGCCGTATTGACGGGCGGAACGTAGCACCGGCAAGCTGTCATCGACCAGCAACGTGCGTTTCGGATCAAACGGTTCGCGGCTCTGCAAGGCGGCCCAGAAAGCCGGGTCTTCCTTGGCGAGGCCGAATTCGTGCGAAACATACATGGCATCGAAATTCACCGCCAAACCGGTTCGATCCATTTTCAAGTTGAGGCTCTTGCGATGTGCGTTGGTGACCAGCGCGACGCGCTTATCAGCCGCTTTCAGGGCAGCAAGAAAATCACGCACTTCGGGATGCACCGCAATCAGGTGCGACAACTCCAGCTTCAGTTGCGCGATATCGAGTTCCAGTTGTTGCGTCCAATAATCCACGCAATACCAATCGAGCGTTCCGGCCTTGGCGTTGTAGCGCCGGAAACATTCGGCATGCGCTTCGGCGTGCGGCAGGCCATGCTGTTCGGCAAATTTTTGCGGCACAAAAACCTGCCAAAAATGGTTATCGAAATGCAGATCCAGCAGGGTTCCATCCATATCGAGCAGCACCGTGTCGATAGCATCCCAATCCACTGCCTGCCTCATATCAGGCCCTCTTTCGACATCCCGTTTCGGCGCAGTATGCGACGCAAGGTCTGCAAGGCTTCAAGTTGAATCTGGCGGACACGTTCGCGTGTCACCCCCAAGTGCGTGGCCAATTCTTCGAGTGTGGCGACGTCCTCGTCGTTGAATCCGAAACGACGTTCGATGACCCAGCGATGCTTTTCGCTCAGCTCCGAAAGCCAAATTTGCACGTATTCCTCGAGCTCAGCGATCTGCAGCATGTCTTCCGGGCGTACGCAATTCTCATCGGCAATCGCTTCGCCTATCGATAGAGTCGGATCGATATCGAGTGGCGCATCCAGCGAGGCGACGCGATCGTTTAGAGATAATAGACGGCGCACTTCTTCCACCGATTTGCCAGTCAGGTGGGCGATGTCTTCCGGCCCGGCATCCGGAATGCCATGCGTTTCCAGATGGCGCTGTGCGCGCAAGAAAATGTTCAGTTCCTTGATGATATGCACCGGCAAACGGATGGTGCGCGACTGATTCATGATCGCCCGCTCGATGTTCTGGCGTATCCACCAGGTGGCATAAGTGGAAAACCGGAAACCGCGTTCCGGCTCGAATTTGTCGAGCGCATGCATCAGGCCGAGATTGCCTTCTTCGATCAAATCGAGCAGCGAAAGGCCTCGGTTCAGATAATGCTTGGCGATGTTCACCACCAAGCGCAAGTTGTGCTCGATCATTTTCTGGCGGGCGGCAAAATCGCCTTGCCGTACGCGATAAGCCAGCGCCCTTTCTTCCGGCTGAGTCAGCAGTCCTTCACGACCGATTTCATTGAGATAAAGCTGGGTGACATCGGGAATCTCGTCAAAATCGGGCTCGGCTTCGGCGCGCAACGCTTCCTGCGCTACTCCCAGCTCGACTTCGACAGGCGGCTCCGATTCCGGATCCACAGGTTCAAGATAGCTATCTTCCTGCATCCTCGTCCTCAACTTTGTTTGGGCAGATAATTCAACGGATCGACCGGTTTACCTTGCTCACGAATCTGGAAATGCAATTTCACCCTGTCGGTGTCGGTATCCCCCATCTCGGAAATGGGCTGCCCGCGCGCCACATTCTGACCTTCCGACACCAACAGGCGGGTATTGTGGGCATAGGCGGAGAGCAGCGCCTTGTCGTGGCGGATGATGATGAGTTTTCCATAGCCCCGCAAGCCAGAGCCAGCATACACTACCTTGCCTGCTGCCGCGGCCAGGATCGAATCTCCGCGCACGCCGCCGATATCGAGCCCCTTGCTGAGCCCTTCGCCATATCTCGCCATCAAGGCCCCTCGACTGGGCCAGGACCAGACTATCGGCGCCGAATCAGACTCGGCGGACAAGACGGCATCCGCTTTTAAGGCGCGCGTTTCGAGTGCGGATTTGCCGGCAAGCGGTGCAGCCGGTTTCACGGGATGCAATCTGAGCAGACTGCCGCTGCGGATGTAATCCGGGTCGGGCAAATCATTCCACAGCGCCAAAGCGCGGACATCCAGCCCGAATTCAAAAGCGATCTTATAAAGCGTATCGCCGCTTTGAACACGGTAGTGCCCGGGAGGGGCAGCGGGAATCGCCTTGTTTGCTGCGTAACTTTTCTCCCGCACCGGAGCGGTCCCGGATGTATTGGCGCACCCCGATAAAACGAAGGGCACCAACAAGACCAACAGCCGCAGTCTGCTCAACTCACCCCGGAGAGCAAAGGCACGAACTTGACGGCCTCCAGCTCTTTTTCGGTAAATCCGCCATCAAGATCGGCCTCGACCATGATCAGCCGTTGCGACTCGCCGGCGCCTACTGGCGCAACCAGGCGTCCACCGGGTTTGAGTTGCGATTTCAACTCTTCCGGTATGTAGGGCATGACGGCCGCCACTACGATGGCGTCAAACGGGGCGGCCGCCTGGTAGCCCAAGCTACCATCAACGTTTTTCATCAACACGTTATTGATCCGCAATTCACGCAGCGTGAGGCGGGCACGACCGACGAGTTTTGCGATGCGCTCAAGGCTGAGAACCTCTTTCGCCAACTTGGATAACACTGCCGCCTGATAGCCACAGCCACCGCCAATTTCCAGAACCCGATCCAGCGTCTTCCCGCGGCAGGCCAGTTCACAACTGCGCGCCACGATATAGGGACTCGAAATAGTCTGGCCTTGGCCGATCGGCAGCGGCGTATCGTCGTAAGCGCGCTGCTGTATGCTTTCCTCCAGGAACGGATGCCGCGGCACCGCGTTCATCGCCGCCAGCACGACGGGATCTTTGATACCCTGCTCTTTCAACCGCTCCAGCATGCGCGCGCGCGCGCGCTGCGACGTCATGCCGATTCCATTCACGCTCATCGTGACAACCACTCTTCAACCAGACTCATCTGTACATATCGAGTCAGATCGAGCTGGAGAGGCGTAATGGATACCTTGCCTTCCGACACCGCAAAAAAATCCGTTCCCGGCCCGGCATCCTGCGCTGCGCCGGCTGCACCCACCCAATACATGACCTGATTGCGCGGGTTCACGGTCTTAACGGTGTCCTGCGCTTTGTGGCGCCGGCCAAGTCGAGTCACCTCAACCCCTTTCAGTTCATCGAGCCTGACGTCGGGCACATTGACGTTAAGCAGCACATGCTCCGGAAAGGGCTGAGCGGCGAAACGCTGCACCAGCCCGACCACGACATCTGCGGCCGTTTGGAAATTCTCGTTTTGCAGGTTTGCCAATGAGACCGCGATCGACGGAAGGCCAAGCAAGAAACCTTCCGTCGCCGCCGCGACGGTTCCAGAATAAACGGTGTCGTCACCCATGTTGGCGCCGTGATTGATGCCGGAGATCACCATATCCGGCAACTGGGGAAGCAAACCGGTGACCGCGAGATGGACACAGTCAGTAGGTGTGCCGTTGACGTAGTTAAAACCGGCGGGCGTCTGCCGCACCTGCAATGGCCGATCAAGCGTCAACGAATTGCTGGCGCCGCTACGATCGCGCTCAGGCGCGACCACAGTGACATCATGACCTTGGTTTTTGAGTGTTGCGGCAAGAACGGCTAAACCTGGTGCAAAGTAGCCGTCGTCGTTGCTGATTAGAATCCGCATTCGCCGCGATGAAGGAAGAAAAATAATGGTCGGGGCGAGAAGACTCGAACTTCCGACCCCCTGCACCCCATGCAGGTGCGCTACCAGGCTGCGCTACGCCCCGAACTCTTCGAATTATAAAGGGTGCTTATCGCCGCCGTAAATACCGTCGAAGAAAAAGATATCCATTAAAAAGAGAGTACTACCGGTGATTTGCCGAAAGATACTTCGTTTCAGACAAAATAACTCATTAACACATTGTTTTCATTGAATATAACGACTGACCAAGAAAGAAATGGACATCTTGTACAACATGGCGGCAGCTTGGCCTCCAGACGCCACGTCTAGACGCTTCAGATGATCAAGCTTGTAAGAGGGCCATGATCGCCGCCAACTCTTTCTTAATATCCGATGGCGACATGCTTTGCTCGGCAACCTCCGGCAAACCTTCAGCAGGCATCTCGTCCATTTCGCCTTCTGATAACAACCTGTTGCGCGCGCCGCTGATGGTGAAACCCTGTTCGTACAGCAACTCACGGATACGCCGGATCAGCATGACCTCGTGGTGTTGGTAGTAGCGGCGATTGCCACGACGCTTGACCGGCTTCAGCTGGGTGAATTCCTGCTCCCAATAGCGAAGAACATGCGGCTTAACGCCACACAATTCACCCACCTCACCGATAGTGAAATATCTTTTCGACGGGATGAGCGGTAGTTCAGAGCTCGGCAGATGTTCCGACATGCGCCTCTTCCACCATGGCCTTCAGTTTTTGACTGGCATGAAATGTCACCACGCGACGTGCCGTGATCGGCATTTCTTCGCCCGTTTTGGGGTTGCGCCCAGGACGCTGGGGTTTTTCGCGCAACTGAAAGTTGCCAAAACCGGATAGCTTGACGCTATCCCCATTCTCCAAAGCGGTTCTTACCTCCTCAAAGAAGGTTTCCACCATGTCCTTGGCTTCACGCTTATTGAGGCCAACCTTCTCAAACAACATATTGGCCAATTCAGCTTTGGTTAGGGTCATGCGGGTAAAACTCCGTCAACTGCGCAAGATGGCGTTGTGGTTCTTGGCCAGGATATCGACCACCTCTGCAACAGTAGAATCAATATCAGAATCTGTAAGCGTTTTCTCAGTATGTTGTAACAACATATTGAAAGCAAGGCTTTTTTTGCCAGCCTCCACGCCCTGGCCTTGGTATACATCAAAGCAGTTGATAGCGGCGAGCAAGGGGAGTGAGACGGCCTTCACCGAAGCCAGCAGTTCGGTCAATTCCAGTTGTGCGTCGACGATTACGGCAATGTCGCGACGCACTGCCGGGAAACGCGGCATGCCCTGATAGCGCGCAACCACTCGATGGAGAAGCGTGGACAGTTCGATTTCAAGCAACACCGGTGATTTGGCAAAGCCGAATTTCTGCGTCAGGCGCGGATGCAAAGCGCCCAGCCATCCGACGTTCTGGCCAGACACCAGAATCTCGGCGCTTTGACCCGGGTGCAGCGCTTTGTGCTCGGCTCGTCGCAGCTCTACCGCATGGGGATGCAGCAACGCCTCCAGATCGGCGCGCAGATCATAAAAATCGACTTGGCGTGTTTTTTCGCTCCACTGTTCGGCGTGAACGCCGCCATACGCCAGCGCAGCAAGACGCACGGGTTGCTGTGTCGCCGATCCGGATAGAAAAACCCGGCCGACTTCGAATATCTGCAGGCGTTCCTGCCCATGATTCAGGTTGTGACGCAAAGTCTGGATCAGGCCGCCCATCAAAGCGCCGCGCATAAACCCCATTTGGCTGGCAATCGGATTGAGCAAAGGCAGCGCCGCACCGTCAACACGAAAATCACGATCCAGGTCTTCAGAGATAAAGCTATAGGTGATAACTTCCTGATAACCCCTTGCTGTCATTATATTTTTTATTTCTTGATCAGATCGAGTCGTCTCGCTGACCGGCAACATGGCATGCTCACCGCGGAGGCTGACTGCGGGGATGGCGTCATAGCCATGCACCCGCGCCACCTCTTCGATCAGATCAACTTCGCGCGTGATATCGAAGCGATGGCTTGGCGGGGTCACCGATATCGGCGCCTGCGAATCGTCAAATTGCATGCCCAAGCGCTTGAGTATGCCCAGCATCGCCGCGTCATCCAATGCAAAGCCCAGAATGCGCCTTGCACGCTCAGGCCGAAAGGCAACCGCGGTGAACGGATCGCCCCCTTTCCCAGCCGCCTGCAAAGGCCCGCACTCACCGCCGCAGATTTCCAGGACTAAACGCGTGGCACGCTCCATTGCCCGACGCGGCAAAGCAGGGTCGACCCCCCGTTCAAAGCGGTGCGAAGAATCGGTAGACAAACCGAAACGGCGTGCGCGGCCGATGATGGCGTCAGGGGTGAAATGCGCCGATTCCAGAAAGATGTCGCGGCTGCTGTCGGATACCGCGCTCGACGCGCCGCCCATGATTCCGGCAAGCGCCAACGGAGCATCGTCATCGGCGATCAGCAGCACATCCGAATCGGCGTCGGAAAACTCAATGGACTGATCATTCAGCAAAGCCAGCTTTTCGCCGGCGCGGGCCATACGGACTTGAACAGCACCATGCAAACCGGCGAGATCGAAGCCATGCATGGGCTGGCCGAGTTCGAGCATGACGTAATTGGTGATATCCACCACCGGATGAATCGCACGCAGACCACAGCGCTCCAGGCGTTGCACCATCCAGCGCGGACTGGTTGCGGCCGGATTAATACCGCGTATGACCCGGCCGCAGTAACGTGGACAAGCAACGTCGGCAGCAATCGCAAGAGGATGCACATCGCTCAGAACAGCGGCGACCGGCGAGCAATCCACCTCGCTGGCTGGCACACCGGTCAGCGCCGCCACTTCGCGCGCGATACCGAGCATCGATTGGCAATCGCCGCGGTTAGGCGTGAGCTTGAGGGTGAACAGTTGATCATCCAGTTCAAACAGTGACCGCAAATCCTGGCCTATAGGCGTATCGGCGGGCAGTTCGAGAATGCCATCAGCAGGCGCCAAATTCGTCAGGCCCAGTTCTTTCGCGGAACACAACATACCGAAGGAATCGACGCCCCTAACCTTGGCTTGCTTGATGTCGAATCCCGGCAAGTGCGCACCGACCCGTGCGCAGGCTGTTTTCAAGCCGACCCGAGCGTTAGGGGCGCCGCAGACGATGCTCAACGGCGCCGCCTCACCGACATCGACTTGACAGAGCTGGAGTCGATCCGCATCAGGATGTTTTTCCGCATGGACGATTTCCGCGACCACGACGTGGCTGAAGACAGCCGCAGCCGGCTCGATGGCCTCGACTTCCAGGCCGGCCATGGTCAGCAAATGGCCGAGTTGTTGCGTGTCTAACGCGGGATTGACGAGGCTGCGTAGCCAGGATTCGGAGAATTGCATGGCGCCTGAAGTAGTTGCGTTGAATGGATTGCTATTTGACCGCCAGTCTGCCTATGAGGCTGACAATGAATCAGGCAAATTGCTTGAGGAAGCGGACATCATTTTCGAAGAACAGGCGCAGGTCATCGACGCCGTAGCGCAGCATGGCCAAACGCTCGACGCCCATGCCGAAGGCAAAGCCCTGATAACGTTCCGGATCGATGCCGACATGTTGAAACACATTCGGATGCACCATGCCGCAGCCGCCGATTTCCAGCCAGCGATTCTCCGATACATCGCCCCAGCTCATGTCCATCTCGGCGGACGGCTCGGTAAACGGAAAGAAGGAAGGTCGGAAACGCACCTTGAGGTCATCGCGTTCAAAAAAGCGCTGCAGGAAGTCCTGTACCACGCCTTTCAAATCGGCAAAGCTGACCTGCTCATCCACCCATAACCCTTCGACCTGATGGAACATTGGCGAATGGGTGGCATCGGAATCGACGCGAAACACACGCCCGGGCGCGATGATGCGGATCGGCGGCTTCCGGTCTTGCATGTAGTGCACCTGCACCGGCGAGGTATGCGTGCGCAGCAAAGCGCCGCCCTCCAGGTAGAACGTGTCGTGCATCGCGCGGGCTGGATGATTCTCGGGAATATTCAGCGCCGTGAAATTATAAAAATCCGTCTCGATTTCCGGCCCGTCGGCGACGACAAACCCGATGGACGCAAACAGTTGCTCGATACGGGCAAGAGTACGGGTGACCGGGTGCAGTCCGCCGACGCCCTCGCCACGCCCGGGCAACGTGACATCCAGCGACTCCGCCGCCAGTTGCCGTCCGAGTTCTTCGGCTTGGATGGCTTCGCGGCGCAACTTGAGCAACGCCTCGACCTGATCCTTGATCTGGTTGATGCGCGCGCCCACTGCCTTGCGCTGGTCTGCCGGCAGCGCGCCCAGCCCCTTCATCTGTTCGGTGATCGCACCGCTCTTGCCTAAATAGCGCGCCTTGACCTGATCCAGGATCGGCAAGTTCAGTGCAGCCGCAAACTCCCGCTCAGCGTCTTTCAGAATTTCATCGAGATTCATGCTCTAACCCATTGGTCAGAAAAGAAAAAGGGAGGCCTAACCAGGCCTCCCCTCAGCTTGAAAGCAAACTAACTTACGCCCCCAGACTGGCCTTGGCCTGCTCTGCAATCTTGGCAAAAGCAGGCTGATCAAAAATCGCCATATCGGACAGCACCTTGCGATCGACTTCGATGGCGGCTTTTTTCAGACCGCACATGAACTGGCTGTAATTCATGTCAATTTCCAGGCTGCGAACCGCCGCATTGATACGCGCGATCCAAAGCTGGCGGAACTGACGTTTTTTCTGGCGACGGTCGCGATAGGCGTACTGACCCGCCTTCATGACTGCTTCGTTGGCTACCCGGAATACGTTCTTGCGACGACCACGGAAACCCTTGGCTGCGTTCAGTACCTTTTTGTGGCTGGCGCGAGCGGTTACACCACGTTTAACGCGAGGCATGTCTAATCTCCTTTATTAAGCGTAGGGCATCATGTCACGAACGTGACCGATGTCGGAAGGATGAACGTCAGACATTCCACGCAGGTGGCGTTTCCGCTTGGTGGTCTTCTTGGTCAGAATGTGGCGCATATAAGCGGACGACCGCTTGATGCTACCGCTACCGCGAACACGGAAGCGCTTGGCGGCTCCGCTCTTGGTCTTCATCTTGGGCATGGTTAGCTCCTGTTTCTTCTATGCGTGTGGCGGCCCCCAACGGGAACACTTGAACAGCCTCAACGTTAAACATCAACTCGCACGTGTTGACGCGGATTAAAGGCCCGCGCCCGCCTTGAAAATCAGCTCTTCTTCTTGGGGGCCAACACCATGACCATCTGACGCCCTTCCAGCTTGGGAAACTGCTCGACGACGGCATGTTCAGCCAGATCGGCCTCGACGCGGCGGAGCAATTGCATACCAAACTCCTGGTGGGCCATTTCACGGCCCCGGAAACGCAACGTAATCTTGGCCTTATCGCCCTCATCCAGAAAACGAATCAGATTGCGCAGCTTGACCTGATAGTCATTGTCGTCAGTCGCCGGCCGGAATTTGACTTCCTTGATCTGAATTTGCTTCTGTTTGAGCTTGGCCTCGTGCTGCTTCTTGCTTTCCTGGTACTTGAATTTGCCGTAATCCATGATTCGGCAAACCGGAGGCTGCGCTTGCGGCGCGATCTCCACCAGGTCCAGCTCAGCCTCTTCAGCCTTGATCAACGCTTCACGCAGACTGACGATACCCAGCTGCTCGCTTTCCACACCCACCAGTCGGATCGGCGAGACATCAATTTCGCCGTTGATCCGGGGTTCCTTGTCCTGTGCTATCTCAAGCCCCTTGAAAAAACGAGGAGCCGACCAATTGCATCGGCTCCTCAGATTGTTTACTCACACCGCTTACTCAACCTCACGCAGCTTGCCGAGTAAGGCATCCAGGCTCATCTGCCCGAGATCCTCGCCTCCACGCTTGCGAACCGCCACCAATGACTCTTGGCGTTCTTTTTCGCCAACAATAACCTGGTAGGGGATGCGCTGCATTGAGTGCTCGCGGATTTTATAGGTGATCTTCTCGTTTCTCAAGTCGGAAACCGCGCGTATGCCTTGTTTTTTAAGGTTTTGCACGATTTCATCTGCGTATTCCGCCTGGGCGTCGGTGATATTCATCACCACCACCTGCACCGGAGCAAGCCAGACCGGGAAATTGCCCGCGTAGTGCTCGATCAGGATGCCGATGAAGCGCTCCATCGAACCCAGGATCGCACGATGCAGCATCACCGGCGGCTTGCGCGTGTTGTCTTCATCGACGAACTCGGCGCCGAGACGCACCGGCAAATTGAAATCGAGCTGGATCGTACCGACCTGCCAGAGACGGCCCAGCGAATCCTTCAGCGTGAATTCAATCTTCGGTCCATAAAAAGCGCCCTCGCCCGGTTGCAGATCGAAGGCCAGCGCATTCTGTTCCAGCGCCGCAGCCAGGCCGGATTCCGCCTTGTCCCAGGACTCGTCCGAACCGACGCGTTTTTCCGGGCGGGTGGACAGTTTGACCAGCACGTCGACGAAGCCGAAATCCGCATAAACGGCCTGCAGCATCTTGATGAAGTCCGACACTTCCGCCTGAATCTGGTCTTCCGTACAGAAGATATGGGCGTCATCCTGGGTGAAGGCGCGCACCCGCATCAAGCCATGCAAGGCGCCGGAAGGCTCGTTGCGATGGCAGGAACCGAACTCGGCCAGACGCAATGGCAGATCACGATAGGAACGCAGGCCGTGGTTGAAAATCTGCACATGCCCCGGGCAGTTCATCGGCTTCACCGCGTATTCCCGGTTTTCGGACGCGGTCGTGAACATGTTGTCCCGATAGTTATCCCAGTGGCCGGATTTCTCCCACAGCGACTTGTCCATCACGGTCGGCGTCTTCACTTCCTGGTAGCCGTAGTCGGTGAATTTCCGCCGCATGTACTGCTCGATTTCCTGCCACAGCACCCAGCCATGCGGATGCCAGAACACCATGCCGGGCGACTCTTCCTGGAGATGGAACAGGTTGAGCTGCTTGCCGAGGCGGCGATGATCGCGCTTCTCGGCTTCTTCCAGGCGATGCAGATAGGCCGCCAAGTCCTCCTTGTTGCCCCAGGCCGCGCCATAGACGCGCTGCAACATCTCGTTGTTTGAGTCGCCGCGCCAGTAAGCACCCGCCAGCTTCATCAGCTTGAACGCCTTGAGCTTGCCGGTGGACGGCACATGCGGGCCGCGGCAGAGGTCGACGAAATCCCCCTCGCGGTACAGCGAAATCGTCTGGCCGGCGGGAATCGAAGCGATGATTTCAGCCTTGTAGTGCTCGCCGATGGATTTGAAGAATTCGACCGCCTGATCGCGATCCCATTCCTCGCGCGTCACCGGAATGTCTTTCTTGGCCAACTCGCCCATGCGCTTCTCGATCGCCGCCAGGTCTTCCAGCGTGAAAGGCCGCTTATAGGAGAAGTCGTAATAGAAGCCCTCGTCGATCACCGGGCCGATCGTCACTTGCGCATCCGGGAATAACTGCTTGACCGCATACGCCAGCAGATGGGCCGTGGAATGGCGAATCAAATCGACGCCGTCGACATCCTTGTCGGTGACGATGGCGAGATTGACATCCTGGCCGATGCGGAACGAAGTGTCGACCAACTCGCCATTCACCTTGCCGGCCAAGGCGGCGCGCGCCAGACCGGCGCCGATGCTGGCCGCCACCTCGGCCACCGTTACCGGCGCATCGAAAACACGTTCGGAACCATCGGGAAGTCGAATAACGGGCATGCCAGACACCTTCGGAAATGAAAAAGCCGGAACGCAAGTTCCGGCTTCTTTTTTGTTGGTAGGCGCGATTGGACTCGAACCAACGACCCCCACCATGTCAAGGTGGTGCTCTAACCAGCTGAGCTACGCGCCTAAGGTCGGGGCGCATTCTAGCCACGTTCGTCGGCGGATACAAACATAGAATCCGCTTTTTACTAAAAAAACGGGGTTCTACCCGGCGCGGCGCTGCTTTCGATGCGCAGCCCCGCCTCGACGGCTAAAATCACGCGACTCATGCAACCTGCGAAGACCTCATGCCCCGCAAGATTCTCGTCACATCCGCCCTGCCCTACGCCAATGGCAGCATCCATCTGGGCCATCTGGTCGAATACATTCAGACCGATATCTGGGTGCGTTTCCAGAAAATGCGCGGGCATCAGTGCATCTACTGCTGCGCCGACGACACCCACGGCACGCCGATCATGCTGCGCGCGGAAAAGGAGGGGATCAGCCCGGAACAGCTGATCGACCGCGTCTGGCATGAGCACAAGCGCGATTTCGACGGCTTTCATGTCGCGTTCGACAATTATTACTCGACCAACTCGACCGAGACGCAGCACTACGCCGACACCATCTACACCCGGTTGAAGGCGGCCGGCCTGATCGAAATCCGCTCCATCGAACAGTTCTACGACCCGGTCAAGGAAATGTTCCTGCCGGATCGTTTCATCAAGGGCGAATGCCCCAAATGCCATGCCAAGGATCAATACGGCGACAACTGCGAAGTCTGCGGCGCGGCCTACCAGCCCACCGATCTGATCGAGCCCTATTCGGCCGTGTCCGGGGCCAAGCCGGTGCGCAAGTCCTCCGACCACCATTTCTTCAGGCTGTCCGATCCGCGTTGCGCCGACTTCCTGAAACACTGGACCGCCGATCCGGCGCACGTGCAGACTGAAGCCGCCAACAAACTGGAGGAATGGCTGCAAGCCGGCCTGTCCGACTGGGACATCTCGCGCGACGCGCCCTACTTCGGCTTCGAAATTCCCGGCGCTCCAGGCAAGTACTACTACGTCTGGCTGGACGCGCCGATCGGCTACATGGGCAGCTTCCGGAACTACTGCGACCAGCACGGCCTGGACTTCGACGAGTACTGGAAGCCGGATTCCGAGGCCGAGCTGTACCATTTCATCGGCAAGGACATCCTCTATTTCCACGCCCTGTTCTGGCCTGCGGAACTCGCCCATGCCGGTTTCCGCACCCCGACCGGCGTGTACTGCCACGGCTTCCTGACCGTCAACGGCACCAAGATGTCGAAGTCGCGCGGCACCTTCATCACCGCCGAAAGCTACCTCAACCACCTCAATCCGGAATGGCTGCGCTATTACTATGCCGCCAAGCTGAACGGCTCGATGGAAGACATCGACCTGAACCTGGAAGACTTCGCCGCCCGAGTCAACAGCGACCTGGTCGGCAAGTACGTCAACATCGCCAGTCGTTGCGCGGGCTTCATCAGCAAGCGCTTCGGCGGGCAATTGCTACCACTCGCTGGCGAGTTCTATATGCATCAAGACGTAGAAGTCGAGCGTGAACTGCTGGATGCGAGTGACGAGATTGCACTTGCCTACGAAGAAAGAGATTTCGCACGGGCGACACGAAGAATCATGGCTCTCGCTGACTTGGCGAACGTCTATGTCAATGATTTCAAACCCTGGGAACTCGCCAAGATGGATGGTCAGGAAGGCAGGCTTCACATGGTTTGTAGTACCGCCATGCGCTGCTTCGCTTTACTCACGGCCTATCTCAAGCCGATCTTGCCAAAGTTAGCGGAACAGGTTGAAAAAGATCTGTTCGGGATCGAGATCGCGTGGCCCCATCTGCCGATGGTTATCGAGAGCATTCAGCCTTACCAACACCTGATGACCCGCATCGACCCGAAGAAGATCGAAACCATGGTGGAAGAAAACAAGCAAAGCCTGGCGCCCGCGCCGGAAGTCGCCGCGCCGGCGCCAATCAAGCATGCCCAGCACCAGCAGAACGAAGCCAAGGCGGAAGCCGCCGCCTCGCCGTGGGAGCCGTTCATCGGCATCGACGACTTCAGCAAGATCGATCTGCGCATCGCCCGCATCGCCAACGCGGAACATGTCACCGGCGCCGACAAGCTGCTCAAGTTGACGCTCGATCTGGGCGGCGAGACCCGCACCGTCTTCGCCGGCATCAAGGCCGCCTACGCGCCGGAGACCCTGGTCGGCCGGCTCACCGTCATGGTCGCCAATCTGGCGCCGCGCAAAATGAAATTTGGCCTGTCCGAAGGCATGGTATTGGCCGCCAGCGACGAACGCGGCGGCCCCTTCCTGCTCGCGCCCGATTCCGGCGCGCAACCCGGGATGCGGATCAAATAAATGGAATCTGCTTTCGGGGAGCCGCCGCGATGCAAGTGAAATTCTGGGGTACGCGCGGCTCGTTGCCGGTCGCCACGACATCCGGTGAAGTCACCAAGAAGATCGTCGCCGCACTGGCCGCGGCGAATGGGCGCCATTTCGCGTCGACGGCCGAAATCGAAGCGTTCGCTGACGCCCTGCCCTTTGCCGTCGCCGGCAGCTATGGCGGCAACACCGCTTGCGTCGAGTTGCTCGGCGCGCCGGGCGACGCCCCGAGCGAGCACGTCATCTGCGACCTGGGCAGCGGCTTGCGTCCGCTCGGACAGGCCAAAATGGCGACCTACGGTCCGAGCAAGCCGCAGACCTACCATTTCTTCGTCTCCCATCTGCACTGGGATCACCTGATGGGCCTGCCGTTCTTCGTACCGATCTACATTCCCGGCAACCGCATCATCATGCACGGCTGCCACCCGCATCTGGAAGCCGCCATACGGCTGCAGATGTCCGCCCCGTGTTTCCCGGTCGATTTCAGCCAGATCGGCGCTCAGGTCGAGTTCGACCTGTTGGAACCCGGCCGCGACTACACGATCGCCGGTTTCAACGTGCGGGCCAAACTGCAACTGCATGCCGGCGATTCCTACGGCTACCGCTTCGAGCAAGCCGGCAAAGCGGTGGTCTATTCGACCGATTCCGAACACAAACTCGAAAACCGCGCCGAACAACGCGCCTTCGTCGATTTCTTCCAGGCGGCCGATCTGGTCATTTTCGACACCATGTACAGCCTGGCCGATGCCATCACCGTCAAGGCGGACTGGGGACATTCCAGCAACATCATCGCGGTCGAACTCTGCCAGGAAGCTGGCGTTGCACGCCTGGCCATGTTCCATCACGAACCGATCCACGATGACGCCAAGCTGGCCAGCCTGTACGAAGAAACCCGTCGCTTCGAAGAAGTCACGCGCGATGGCCATGCGCCGCTGGAGATACTTTCGTCCTTCGATGGGATGTGCATTGATTTGTAGATCGCTCTCGCCGCTGTCGTGGCCGAAAAATCGCCTATCCGATTGAAATCATTACCAGAACACATTCCCGACCAAGTTGCTCAGTCTTTACTTTCGCCGGCCCCGCCCCTATTCTGACGGCCCGTTTCGATCCTGTTCGGCCTTAATCGCCCCCTCCAATCCACCATGTCCATCACCATCAAAAACGCCCAAGAAATCGAAAAAATGCGCATCGCCGGCCGGCTGGCGTCTGAGGTTCTGGACTACATCACCCCGTTTGTGGCGCCCGGCATCACCACCGGCGAACTCGACAAGCTTTGCCACGACTACATGGTTGACGTGCAAGGCTGCATCCCCGCCCCGCTGAACTATGCGCCGCCCGGACACGCCCCCTACCCGAAATCGATCTGCACTTCGGTCAATCATCAGGTCTGCCACGGCGTGCCGGGCGAGAAGAAGCTCAAGCCCGGCGATGTCGTGAATCTCGACATTACCGTCATCAAAGACGGTTGGCATGGCGACACCTCGCGCATGTTCTTTGTCGGCGAACCCAAAATCCAGGCCCGCCGCCTGGCCGAAATCACCTACGAATGCATGTGGAAGGGCATCGCCAGCGTGCGCGCCGGCGCGCATCTGGGCGATATCGGCGCAGCGATCCAGAAGTACGCCGAAATGAATGGCTACACCGTGGTGCGCGAGTTTTGCGGTCACGGCATCGGCCTGAAGTTCCATGAAGAACCGCAAGTGCTGCATTACGGCAAAGCCGGTACCGGCCCGGTCCTGCAAGCCGGCATGATCTTCACCATCGAACCCATGATCAATGCCGGTCGGCGCGACATTCGCATGCTCGGCGACGGCTGGACGGTGGTGACCAAAGACCACGCGCTCTCCGCACAATGGGAACACACCGTCCTGGTGACCGAAACCGGCTTTGAAGTGCTGACCGTTTCAGCCGGCTCGCCTGCCGTTCCGGCGTTCATCCTCGCCGCCGATACGGCCGCTGTCGCTGGCGCATGACCCCGGATTTCGCCCGCGTGGCGGCCTGGCGCGATGGCCTGGCAAAAGCGCGCGCGCACCTGTTCCAGGCCTATCAGGGCCAGCCCGACGCCCGGGCCTTGTTGGCCGGCCTGTCCAGGTTGTGCGATCAAACCCTGAAGGCAATCTGGACGGCGCATGATTTACCGGTGCGCGCCGCATTGGTCGCCGTGGGCGGCTACGGCCGCGGCGAGCTGTATCCGCAGTCCGATGTCGATGTGCTGATTCTGTTCGACGATGACCTGGCCGAAACCGAACGCGCTCGCTTCGAACCGCTGATTGCGTTGCTGTGGGATGTCGGCCTGCCCATCGGCCACAGCGTGCGCAGCCTGTCGGAATGCCTTATCGAATCGGCACAGGACATCACGATCCAGACCAATCTGCTGGAATCGCGCTGGCTGGCCGGCGATCGCCGCTTGTTGCAGCAGATGCAAAAGGCCCTCGATGAGCAGATCGATCCGGCCGTTTTCTTCCAGGCCAAATGGCTTGAACAGCGCGTGCGCCACGGCCGCCATACCGATGTCGCGCTGCTGCTGGAGCCGAACCTGAAGGAAAGCTCGGGCGGCCTGCGCGATATGCAGACCCTGATCTGGGTCGCCCGCGCGGCCCGACTTGCCTCCAGCCTGCCCGGGCTGGCGCGTGTCGCTCTGCTGGGCAAGGCGGAGGCGCGCTCGGCGCGAGCCGAACTCACCTTGCTGGCGAATTTGCGCATCCGCCTGCATCTATGCGCCAACCGCCGCGAGGATCGTTTGCTGTTCGAGTTCCAGGAGCGCATCGCCCAGGACATGGGCATCGCCCGCAGCACTGACGGCGGCCTGCAATCACGTCGCGCGTCGGAACGGCTGATGCAGCGATATTACCGGGCGGCGCGGCATATTCGTTTGGTCAACGAGCTGGTCATGGGCGAATTGCGCTTCCGTTTGCTGCCGCCGGTCAGCAGCCGTCCTCTGACCCAGACCACGCCCCATGCGGAGGAATTCAGCCTGGCCGGCAATCTGCTCGATGCAAGCGAAACCTTGTTCGAACGCCGCCCGGAACTGCTGCTGGAAACCTTCTTGATCCTGGCCCGCGAGCCGGGCATCAAAGGCTCGACCCCAAGCGGCTGTACGCCGCGGCTGCTGCGCGCGCTTTGGCGCGCCGGTCGCGGCATCAACGCCGCCTTTCGGCGCGACCCGCAAAATCATCGCCGTTTCATCGCTCTGCTGAGCCAGCCCAAAGGCGTCACACTGAGCCTGCGCCTGATGCACCGGCTCGGCATACTCGGCCGTTATATCCCGCTGTTCGGTCGCATAACCGGGCAGATGCAGCACGACCAGTTCCATATCTACCCGGTCGATGAACACATACTGATGGTGCTGCGCAATCTGCGCCGCCTGGCGGTGCCGGACTATGCCCACGAATTCCCGCTGGCGCACCGCTTGATCAACGAATTCGAACGCCAGGAAGTGCTTTTGCTGGCCGCCTTGTTTCACGACATCGCCAAAGGCCGCGGCGGCGACCATTCCAGCCTCGGCGCCGTCGACGCCCTTCGCTTCTGCCGTTCACATGGTTTGAACAAGGCCGATACCGAACTGGTGGTCTGGCTGGTCGCGCAACACCTGACGTTGTCGCAAACCGCGCAGAAACAGGATATCTCCGATCCCGAAGTGATCGCCGCCTTCGCCGCACGTTGCGGCGATGTGCGCCATCTGACTGCGCTGTATCTGCTCACCATGGCGGACATCCGCGGCACCAGCCCGAAAGTCTGGAACGCCTGGAAGGACAAGCTCACGCGCGAGCTCTACCTGGCCGCCAGACAGCTGCTCGAAGGCAATGCCCCGCAGGCGGATGGCATCGAAGCGAAGAAGGAGCAGGCGCGCGTGCAGTTACGCCTCTATGGCTTCGCTCCGGGCAGCGAAAACGCACTCTGGCAGCGCCTGGACGATGTCTATTTCCTGCGCCAGGATGCACGCGACATCGCCTGGCAAACACGTCGCCTGCTGCCGGTCCTCAACGCCAACCCGACTCAGCAGGGCGCCGTCGTGCGGGCGCGACTGGCTTCGGTTGGCGAAGGCGTCGAGGTGCTGGTTTTCGCCCCGGACGAGGAAGCGCTGTTCGCTCGCATCTGCGCGTTCTTCGCGCGGATCGGCTACAGCATCCTGGCCGCACGCATCCACACCACGCATGATGGCCATGCGCTCGATACCTTCTACGCACTGGATCAGGAGCATCCACAAGTGCCGTATCGGGATTTTCTTAACTACATCGAGCACGAGCTGGCGGCGGAACTGACCGGCCATGCGCCGCTGGACGTGCAACCGAGCGGTCGTCTGCCGCGACGGCTGAAAGCCTTCCCGCTGGAGCCGGAGATTTGCCTGGCGCCGAGCGATAACCGCCGCGAGGGTGCGCTCGCCGACTACGTCCTCAACTTCACCGCCGGCGACCGGCCTGGCCTGTTGGCGCAGGTTGCCCAGGTACTGCATCGCCACGGCGCCAGCGTGCTCACCGCACGCATCAGCACGTTGGGCAATCGGGCCGAAGATGTTTTCGTACTCGAAGGCGAAGCCCTGGAAAGGGTCTCGGTCAGGCTGGAACTCGAACAGGCCTTGTTGGGCGTACTGAAAGTCTAGCCATTGGGACCTTCGACGGCAGACGGCTCGTCGAGCCCGTCGACGCTTTCAATCCGATACAGCCACGCCAGCAACTCCGCCACCGCGACATAGAGTTCAGGCGGGATGCGTTCATCCATGTTCACTTGCATCAGCAGCGATAGCAGCTCCGGCGATTCGTGCACGAAGACGCCCGCCGCGCGGGCGCGTTCGATGATCTCCTCGGCCAGCAGGCCGCGCCCTTTGGCGACCACGCGCGGCGCACCGTCCGCCGCGTCATAGGTCAGCGCAACGGCTTCGGCGAGCCGACCGGATTTAGCCATGGCCGGCGGCCGCGGGGAGCGCTTCAACCTGCATTTCCGACGGCTGCAGCCCGCTCGCCTCGAAGCCCTTCGCCAACTGCGGCAGCGCTGCAGCCAAAGCTTCGCGCGTGGCGGCATCGCCGGCCAGCAGACGCAGACGCAGATTGGCGCCGGCTAAAGCCAGTTGCGCATGGACTTCCCCCAAGCGCGGCAAAGTAATTTTCAATTCCGTGACCCATTCCGCCGACCCTTCGCCGGCATCGCCATGGCCGTCGCCGGCGGCCTCCTCATGGATTTGCCATGCCATCGTCTGGCCCGGCCAGGCCAGCCCCTGCCAGAGAAACGGTGCGCCTTCCAGCATCTGCAATTGCCGCCCGGCCATGCGCGCGGCTTCTTCGGGCATGCCCCCCAATTCCGCAAGCCGGACGGACGCCTGGGCTTCCTGCCCCAGACGCGCCTGTGGTTCGCGCAGTATCGATTCCAGCGGGAGCGTGCCTTGGCTCCACTTGGCCAGATGCGATTCATAAAACAAGCCGCTCTCGGACAGGGTCTGCGATAAACGTACAGGCAACATGTGGCGCGATGCGGCCGGCAATTCCACCAGCGTATTGGCCGACAAGGTCGTGCTGGCGGAAGCGCTGGCGCGCGGCGCGTCCACCGCCTGTCCAAGCAAGCCGGTGTTGGACCCCGTCAGCGCAGTCGTGGTCGGCTGCAGCGCGGCGCTATAGTTTTGCAGCACCACCACATTCGCCGCGATCGGACGTGCGGATGCGGCAACCATCGCCGAACTGCCCGCTGGACCGACGTTCGCTGTGGAAACCGCTGCGGGCGCAGTCGCCTTGGCAGTGTCCAGCAGAGGCGGCGCACCGCGGGCTGGGACGGTCGTGGACGCCTTGGCCATCTCCGGCAAAAGTGGCGTACCGCGGGCGGCAACGGACTGCCCCGCCATGCCCGCCGAAGTGGCCGGCGAAGTGCCCGGAGAAGTGACTGCCGAAGTGGCCGGAAGAGCGGCGGGAGGCTGCGCCAAGCGCAACAAGGTATTGACCTGCTGCGCTGTATTCGAAATCCGGACTTGCTGGACCGGACTGACAGCGGCCTGATTGAGCAAGAAGGTTGGGCGCGGAGCGGCATTGAGGTAGGTCAAGCGCACACTGTCACCGGGCTGCATCTTGCCGGGAAGATTCATATCCAGCATCTGGTTGCCGACGCGAACCAAATGGCGTCCATTCGCCAGGGTGTCAACGACTTTACCGTCGTATTGCTGGCCGCTTTGAAAGGTCGCCGGCGGGTTCGAGCCGGCCTTATCGCTTTGCAGCAGCGCGACCCCCTGGCCCTTGACCCAGGACAGCAGCAGCTCCGGCAGGGCGGCGAGATTCACGACGATCCGCTTTCGGCGCGTTGCAGCGCGACGATCAATTCCGCTTCGCCGCGCGAGATGCCCAGACTTCCCGCCAGTTCCGGCGCCGGCGTACCTTCCCGTGCCATGCGCTGGGCATCGGCGTAGGTGGTGGCGCGCGTATCCAGGCCCGAACCTGCCGGCGGCTGTTCTTCCAATGCTTGCAGCCGCTGCTTGAGTTCGCCGATTTCAACCTCCAGGGCGGTGATCCGCGCCTCGGAGGAAGAGAGGCGGCGCCCCTTGCCGCGGTGTGAAAGCAGCCAGACCTCGAGCAGATAAACCAAGGTGGCCAGCACCACCGCCAGCAACAGCTCACGGCCGGTAAAAGTGAAGTTTTCCAACATAACCAGTTGTCATACTCAAAGTGGGCTTCGGGACAGCGCTAACGCCATGTTTACGGTTTTTTCTGCACTTTCTTTAGCGGTGCCTCCGCCGTCAGGCTCACTCGGCGGGAAAGGCAGGGCGCGGATTGAAGCTCGACAAGGCCCGCAAACTTTCATACAACGCACGCTCCTCGTCGCTCAATGTGGGCGGCAAGACGATTTGCAGTTGGACATAAAAGTCGCCTGCCCCGTCATTACACGGCATACCGCGGCCGGCAAGCCGTAGCTTTTGTCCATTGCGTGCGCCGGCGGGTACTTTCAAGCGACGATCGCCGGCCAGCGTCGGAATGCTCAAGGTCAAGCCCAGGGCGGCTTCCCAGGGCATGATCGGGGTGTCCAGATAGATGTCCTTGCCTTCCAGACGATAAAGTGCGTGCGGTGCAATCTGCAACGTCAGGAACAGATCGCCGGCCGCCCCCCCCATCGGCGAGGGCTGTCCCTTGCCAGACAGCCGCAGCCTCTGGCCCGACAACGAGCCTGCCGGAACTCGCATCTTGACGCTACGCTGGCCGCTCGCCGCCGCCAGATCGATCTGCTTCTCGCAACCGTGAAAGGCCTCTTCAAGCGTCAACGACAGCGTTGCTTCCACATTCTGGCCGCGCGGCGCCGCACGCTGGCGGCGATGCGCGCCAGTGTGACTGCCGGCATGTCCGCCCATCTCGGCGCCGAACATTTGCGCAAAGAAATCAGAAAAATCCATGCCGGAAGCGCCCGCTCCGCCCGCGGAACGGCCACCCCAACCTGGCGGCGGACGAAAATCCTGCCCGGGCTGGTAGTGGCCCAATTGGTCGTAAGCGCGGCGCTTCTCGGGATCACTCAACACATCGTTGGCTTCATTCACCGCCTTGAAAGACTCTTCGGCGCCGACCTCCTTGGACACATCAGGGTGATATTTGCGAGCAAGGCGTCGATAGGCTTTCTTTATGTCTTCCGTCTTGGCGTCGCGTGCGACGCCAAGAGTCTTGTAGTAGTCCTTGTATTTCATGGCATTGAATGTCGTTGTTTACTCATTGATTAGATTGGGAAGCTCTGTCCAAAGGTCAAGATCTGATGAACGCCAGTTGAAGTATCACGTGCTATCATCGGCCGCAACTCAGGGTGCGTTAATTAATAGCCTGGACGGCTGTCGTCGCATGCTCCGGCCAAGCGGCCAGAACCTACAGCTTATTCATTAACGCACCCTTACCATTAGATATTCTTAAAGAAGACATCCCATATGAGCGAGCGCATTAATCTGCAGGACCAGTTCCTGAACACCCTTCGCAAGGAACATATGCACTGTTCCGTGTTCCTGGTTAACGGCATCAAACTGGTTGGAAAAATCGAGTCGTTTGATCAATACATGGTTCTGCTTCGGGGCAATGATCAAGCCGTGCAAGCGATTTTCAAACATGCAATCTCGACCATCTCTCCTGCCAAGCAGGTATCCCTCAGCGCGCGCGAATCCGATTCCGAAACCCCCGCCGCCTAATATGAATGCAGCCTTGCGCGCGTAAGCGTGCAGACGGTTCACCAATACAAACGGGCGCATGAGCGCCCGTTTGTATTGGTGCGTATAGTTAAGCCGATCCGCTCGCAGTCATGAGATTGCGAGCGGAAACCTAAGCAACGCGGATCAGTTCGCCTTCTTGAAGGTGCTCTTCACCAGCACATCCACCTTGGCTTGCTCGCGATGGCATTGCGTGCAGTTCCAGCGACCCATGTAGAGCTCGCCTTTCTTCACGTTGGTGTAATGGCTGGCTGGCGCCGGGATAGGCATACCCTTGGTGATCTTCTGTTTGAGCAAATCGGGCTGCACATGGCAGTCCTTGCACAAATTGAAGTCACGCGTAATCGGAACCATATCCACCGTGCTATGCGTGATCATCGGTGGAGCGGTTTGATAGGATCTTTCCGCTCGCTTGTTGGTACCGGGATCGCCGCCACCGTAATTCACTACGCTCGGCGATAGAACCTCATAGACGCTGGAGTTATATAACCCAAGAGCATCCTCGGGAATGGCCTGGTCCTGTACCGCAAAAGCGGGCAGGGACAAAGCCAGCAGAGCACTCAGTAGCAAAGTCTTCCTCATTTCGTCCTCCTTTGAACGGCAATGGCGTCCGCCTGCGCATTGTGGCCGCGGATCATGGGTTTGAAATCGAACATCAGACTTCCTTCGGGGCAAATTGGCGTGCAGCGCCCACAGTTGCTGCATTCGCCAGAGAACACATAGCCACGTTCATCCAGCTTCTTCAGATTCAGTACCTGCGGCTCCGGGCAAACCTTGGCGCACTCGCCGCAATGGGTGCAGCTGTTCTTGTCGAAGCGCACCCGCAGCAAAGCGGTCTTGCCGGTGAGGCTGTAAAAAGCCCCAAGCGGACATAGATGGCCACACCAACCATGCTTCAATATCAACAGATCAAACAAGAAGATTGCCAGCAGCGCGGTGAAACCCATGCCCAGGCCAAAGATAATCTCCCGATGCGCCATGCCTATCGGACTGACCCATTCAAACGCCGCCAGACCGCTGATCAAGGTGATCACCAAGGTCGCCGCCAGGACGAAATAACGCAGCATGCGCGACAAATGAAAGATGGGTTGGACGCCCAGTTTGTTGCGCAACCAACCGGCAGCGTCGGTGACCACGTTCACCGGGCAAACCCAGGCACAGAACATGCGCCCACCGATCAGAAAATAAACCCCCAGCACAATGGCCGCGCCGATCAGGCTCTCTTGCTGCAAAAGATGGCCGGTCAAAAAGATTTGCAGCGCGGCGAAAGGGTCGACCAAAGGGATCAGATCGATAAACTTCGATGCTGAAAGGTTGCCGGCCAACAACGGCACGTCCTTGGCGACCTGCCATCCCCAGTGCGCCGTACCGAAGAACAGCAACAGAATGCCGAATTGGGTGAGCCGTCGCAGAATGATGTATCGCCAGACCCACAGACCGGTGGGAATGGGATGCTCTGTCGGGGCGCTCATAGACCACCACCTTCATTCAGATAATCCAGACCGCCTGGCTTGCCGCCGGGCTCCGGCGTCGGACTCGGTGCGTCCTGCGGCGACGGCTGGAAATCCTGCGTGATTTCGGTATCAAAGGTCCAGCCAAGACGGTAATGATCGCCGATTTTCCCCTGCACCAGCTTGTGCGGCAGCACACGGATCGCCGCAACTTCGGTGGGACAGGCTTTCTCGCAGATACCACAACCGGTGCAGGCGTCGGAATGCACCAGAGGAATGAACATGGCGTGTTTGGAACGCTGTCGCGGATGCGTTTCCAGCGTGATCGCTTTGCCCTTGATAGGGCATTCGCGATGGCAGATTTCGCAACGTAAGCCTTTGTAAGACAGGCAATTTTCGATATCGATTACCGCCAGGCCCATGCGCGCGTCGTTGATATGCTGCAACTTGGGCGACAAAGCGCCGGTTGGACACGCTTTCATGCAGGGAATGTCCGGACACATGATGCAGGCGCCAGTGCGTGGCGTGTAAAAAGGCGTACCGATGGGGAGCGCACCCCCGGCTGCTTCAAGATGCAGAATCTTGGGCGGACAATCGATAACGCATTGGCCGCACTTGATACAGGCGGCATTGAAACCAGCCTCGGCGAGTGCGCCGGGCGGACGCAACGCGTAAGGAGCGGCACGGGCTTCACTACGCAAGATGTAATCCCACAATAGGCCGCCCGTTCCCGCGAGAGCGGCGCCTTGCGCCATCTTCACCAGGAAATCGCGACGGTTCGGGTTCAGGCCAGCAAGGCCTTTTTCAGCCATTTCTAATCACCTATCAATGAGTCAGGGCCCGTTTCCAGGCCGGTGTGAGCACGCGGCAGATGCATGCTCACACCGGCCCGCTCCCCGTTGAGGAAGCGGGTTGTGCAAGGCTTACGCTTTGTAGATCTTCACCGAGCACTTCTTGTAGTCGGTCTCTTTCGAGAGCGGACAAGTCGCATCGAGGGTGACCTTGTTGATCAGCACGCCTTCGTCGAACCAGGGCACGTAAACCATGCCGCGCGGCATCTTGTTGCGGCCGCCGGTTTCCAGACGAACCTTGACCTTGCCGCGGCGCGATTCGACCCAGACCAGATCGTTGCGCTTCAAGCCCTTGGCATCGGCGTCCTTCTGGTTGATCCAGCACACCGCGTTGGGTACGGCACGGTGCAATTCAGGCACGCGCCGGGTCATGGTGCCGGAGTGCCAGTGTTCCAGCACGCGGCCGGTACACAGCCAGAGGTCGTAATTGGCGTCGGGCTTCTCGACCGGCGAGGCATAGGGGCGGAAGTAGATCTTGGCCTTGCCGGAGATATCCACTTTTTTGGCGGGATCGCCCGGCTTGTCCAGATCGCCCATCACCAGGGAAAGGCCATTGTTGCCGTAAAAGTCGAAGCCTGACCCCGCCTTGACGTAGGGATCGTACTTCTCATTGTTACGCCATTGGGTCTCGACCCACTTGCCGTCCTTCTGGACAACCGGCCATTTCAGGCCACGCACCTTGTCGCTGTGATAGACGTCGAACGGAGCCAAGTCGTGGCCATGACCGACACCAAATTGGCGGTATTCCTCGAACAACGCCTTTTCGGGGAACCAGCCGTCCTTGAGGAGATCGGCAATATGATTACCGTGCCCACCGGCAACGGCCTGGTCAGGCCACTTGTATTTCTTGTTGTCCGGCGTGGCGAACAGCACTTCATAGAGAGTGGACTCAGGGCTGTAGCCCATCTTCGCCGCTTCGTCGAGCACGCTGGGCAGCTTGCCATCCTCGAACCCGTCGGCTTTGAGCCCCGGAATCTTCTGCTCACCCCAGACATCCTTGAGTTTGAAGCGTTTGGACAACTCCAGCATCATCCATAGGTCGCCGCGGGCTTGGCCGGGCGGCAGAACCTGCTGGCGCCATACCTGAGTGCGGCGCTCGGCGTTACCGTAGGCACCCCATTTTTCATTGATCATCGCGGCGGGCAAGATCAGGTCGGCCACCTTGCAGGAAACGCCAGGGTAGGCATCCGCGACGACGATGAAGTTGTTCATCTCGCGCGCGCCCTTGATCCAGTGATTGACGTTGGCGGTGTTTTGCCAAGGGTTGTTGACCTGAGTCCAGGAGAACAGACAAGTGCCGTCTTCCAGATCGCGCATGATCTTGACGAAGTGGCTGCCCATCTGCGGATTGATGGTCTTGGCCGGCAGCTTCCAGACTTTCTCGGTTATGGCGCGGTGTTTCGGGTTCATGACCACCATGTCGGAAGGCAGACGGTGGGCGAAGGTACCCACTTCACGCGCCGTGCCGCAGGCAGAAGGCTGGCCGGTCAAAGAGAAAGCGCCGTTGCCGGGCTTGCACTGGCGGCCGGTCAGCAGGTGATTCATGTAGGCCTGCTCGTTGACCCAGGTACCGCGCTGATGCTGGTTGAAACCCATGGTCCAGTATGAAACGATCTTGCGGTCCTTTTCGCAGTACAGATCGGCTAGCTGCTGCAACTTGGCCTTGAAGACGTCCATCGGCTCATCCGGGTCGCCCTTGGCGACAGCGGCGGTGAACTCCAGCGTGTACGGTTCCAAGGCGGCCTTGAAATCGTCGAAGCTGATCGCCCAGTCTTTCATCGGCGTGGCGGCGTTCTTCTGCTCGACTACGTCACCTTCCTTCTTGCGCTGAGCGATGGCTTCCCACTTGTCGATGACATGTGACTGCTCGTTCTTGACGATTTCCATCTCGGCCGCAGAGGCGAACTTGTCAGCATTCTTTGGACGGAAGCCGTAGCCGATGTCGTAGGGGCCGGTAGCGAACTGTGTGTATTTCTTGACGAAGTCGTGGTCAATTACATCGCGCTTGACGATCTCGCGGGCAATGTAGTTCTGGATGGCCAGATCGCCGCTGGGTGCGAAGATGATTTCCAGGTCGGCAATGTCGGAAGACATGTTGCCGTAAACCGACAGATTGACCACCTTCATCTTGGAGTGCGTCAAACGGCGGTCAGTGATGCGCGACCACAGGATCGGGTGCATCTCGGCCATATTGGCGCCCCACAGTACGGCGGTATCGGTGTGCTCGATGTCGTCGTAGTTGCCCTGCGGTTCATCGATGCCGAAAGTCTGCATGAAGGCCACCACGGCGGAAGCCATGCAATGGCGGGCATTGGGGTCGATGTTGTTGGAGCGGAAGCCGGCCTTCATCAATTTGGCGGCGGCATAACCCTCATGAATGGTGTACTGGCCGGAGCCGAAGATGGAGATGCCGTGCGGGCCCTTCTCTTTCATCGCCCAGCGCATCTTTTCTTCCATGATGTCGAGGGCCTGTTCCCAGGAAACCGGAACGAACTTGCCCTTCTTGTCGAACTTGCCGTCGGTCATGCGCAGCAGGGGCTGCGTCAGACGGTCCTTGCCATAATTGATCTTGCCGTTGAAGTAGCCCTTGACGCAGTTCAGACCCTTGTTCACCGGCGCATCCGGGTCGCCCTTGGTAGCGACGATGCGGCCGCCTTTGGTCGCCACCATGATGCCGCAACCGGTACCGCAGAAACGGCACACACCCTTGTCCCACTGCCAGCCCGCTTCGCCCGCCTTGACGGCAGCCTCGGCCTGTTTGGAAAGTGGCAGACCTACCGTGGCGGCGGTAGCGCCGGCAACGCTGTTCTTCAGAAAATCACGACGCGAAAGTCCCATCTCAGCCTCCTAGCTCGATCAACTGTTTAAATATGCCGGTACGGCACAGGTTTCGAACCCATCCTGCTGCTCAATCAACTCCGGCGGCATGGCTTCGTAAATGCGTTCATCCTCGGCAAGATAGTGGTAGACCATCTCGGCCATGATGACATTGGGTAGCGCCTTGATGCGCTTGACACCCTCGATTTCGGCATGGATGTCTTCCGCTTCCTGCACCGCGACGATGCGGCCAGTTGCTGCATCCACCTGATGCACTTCCACCCCCTCGAGCGCGTTAAGGGCTGCTACCACCTGCCCCTGGCTCTCCGGTTTGGCCATTACTAAAATGCCTGACAAATTCACGGTCTTCCTCCTTGGGTGCGACGCTGCGCATATCCTGACAACCGCATCCTGTATTTACTTTGACAATGATCAAGTTTGAGCCAAGCTGTTAATGTCTTAATGCCGCGCCGTGACCATCAACATTCTGTAAAGGATTTGTCTTGATTTTGGAAACACGCCACTCGATCACCGAAATCCTGTCGCGACAACCGTTGTTTCGGGGTTTGTCCGAGATAGAACTGGCTCAAATCTCGGCCGGATGCAGAGAGTTTCGAATCAACAAAAACGAAGTGCTGTTTCACAAGGGCGACCAGCCGGAAGGCATGCATGTGGTCGTGATGGGGCAGATGAAGCTGGCTTTGCCGTCGTCGCAAGGCGTTGAAAAGGTCGTTCACATGTGCGGTCCCGGGGCGACCTTTGGAGAAGCGGTGGTATTTCTCGACAAACCCTACCCGGTCAGCGCCCAGGCAATGACCGAAAGCCTGGTGTTGCTGGTGTCAAAACGGGTTCTGCTCGAAGCAATGGATGCCAACACCCTGCTCAGCCGCAAGATGCTGGCCAGTCTGTCGTCCCGGCTGCACGAATTGCTCGGAGATATGGAAAGCTGCACCTTACGCACCAGTATGCAACGTGTGGTCTGCTTTCTGATTCAATCAGCGCCCGTCGACGCAACGACGGGTTTCAACATCGTTTTGCAGTCAAGCAAGCAGAACATCGCCTCGCAGCTCAATCTTGCGCCGGAAACCTTCTCGCGGGCGCTCGGACATCTGTCCGAAAAAGGCTTGATCCAGGTTAAGGGTCGCTCGATAACCGTATTGGACAGACAGCAGCTCAGTCGTTTTAACGCTTGAAACCGCATGCTCCGGGGGCGCGGCTCGCAGGCTAACGTCAACTAAGCCGCTCTGCCAAAAAGCCGTACTGAACCGGGCTTTTCATGTTCAAGCGAGCCCGGGTACCGGGCACGGATCTGCGCCACTCCTCAAGAGAAGCATCGGCTTCTGAGCTTCCTTCCCCCTTTTCCTGGCGTTTACGCCTTTGTCATTTACCGGCCCCGCCCGGAAAATCCAACCGCATATTTTTCAGGCATGGAAAAATACCGGCTCGCCCATTCCACAAAGTAAAACGGATGCCCAGCTACCCGCTCCCGCATTACTGCTCCGGTGACGAATTGGCGCGCTTGGTCAGCAGGCGGCTCTTTCTGGCCGGGATCACGCTGGCTTTGGCCTTTGCCGTTTTACTCGCCACCCATTACTGGCTGTTGCGCGAGGAATTCAATGCCGGCATTGCCGCCAAGGTGCATATCACCGCAACCCGTTTAATCCAGAAAATCAGCGCCGGCGATAAGGATGGAGCGCGCCAGATACTGCAATCTCTGAGCGATGCGCCGGTCATCACCGGCGCCTCCGTGTACGGCGTGGATGGCCGTTTGATCGCCCAATATCTGCCCAACCACGAGCCGCCGCTTGCACTCAAGAGGATGCAGGCAAACACCTGGCTGGAGTCGAACTGGCAGCAAGCGCTTGGACAGCAGGAGCAAGCCATCGGCACGCTGGTAGTGCGGGCGAGCATGCATGGAATGTTCAAGCGACTGTCCTGGTTTGCCGGTATTGGTCTGGCCGCCATGCTGATTTCGCTCTCGGTCACCTGGACAGCCTTCACCAGCCTGCGACGTAAGGTTGCGGATACTGAATCCGATCTCAAACGCATGGCCTGGTACGACCCGGTGACCAAGCTGCCGAACCGTAATCTGTTCCAGCAACGCCTGCGCGATGCGCTGGATTCGGCGCGGACGAATCGGCATGGCATCATGGTGTTGTTCATCGACCTGGACAACTTCAAGCTGGTCAACGACACGCTTGGCCACGATGCCGGCGATGTACTGCTGATCACCATCGGCGAACGCCTGCGCAACCTGTTGCGTGAGGGCGATTCGGTCTGCCGCATGGGCGGCGACGAGTTCGTGATTCTTCTGCACCCGGCCGAACGCCCGGATGCACAAGCTGTGGCAATCCGCGCGCTGGAGACCATCTCACATGCGGTGGCCGTCTATGAACAACAGGTTTATGTCGGCGCCAGTATCGGCATCGCCGCGTATCCTGATGACGGCCTCGATGCCATCGCCCTGCTGCGCAGCGCCGACACCGCGATGTATCAAGCCAAGGACAGCGGCCGTAACACTTTCCAGTTCTATACCGCGGACATGAACCTGAAAGCGCTGCAGCATTTCACCATCGAGACCAGCCTGCGTCAGGCGCTGGAAAAGAACGAGATGCGGCTTTACTACCAGCCTCTGGTCGACGTGGAAACGCGTGCGATTCTTGGCGTAGAAGCGCTGTTGCGCTGGAAGTCGGCAGAATTCGGCACGTTCGCTTCGGGCGATTTCATCGCGATCGCCGAGCAGTCAGGGCTCATCAACCAGCTCGGAACCTGGGCCTTGAATGAAGCCTGCCGCCAGATGCGCGCATGGCGGGATGCCGGCCTGAACGATCTGACTGTGGCGGTAAATCTGTCGCCGCGCCAGTTTCATACCGGTGACATGGTCGATCTGGTCCGCAAGGCCCTGGCGAGCAGCGGACTCGAACCCGGCATGCTGGAACTCGAAATCACCGAAAGCGTATTGATCAAATACAACGTCGAGGCCATCGACAAGCTCAACGAACTGGGCGCGCTCGGGGTCAAGCTGGCGATTGATGATTTCGGCACCGGCTATTCTTCGCTGTCCTATCTCAAACGACTGCCGATCCACCGCCTGAAAATCGACAAGAGTTTCGTGCGCGAGAGCCATATCGACCCGGACGACGCCGCCATTGCCACCGCCATCATCGGCATGGCCAAGGGATTGGGCATCGGCGTCACCGCCGAAGGTGTGGAAAACGAGGAGCAACTGGCCTTCCTGAGACAAGCCGGTTGCCAGATCGTACAGGGCTACTACTTTGGCACGCCGCTACCGGCCGACGAGTTGGCCAAGCTGGTAAGACAGGTCAGACAAAAGGAGAGCGTCACTTCGAACGGGCGCCTGGGCCTGCAATAACGTTCAGCCCGTATAGTTCCGCAGCGAACTCAGATTGCGCAGCGTGATGTTGCGACCCTTGACGTGGATATAACCATCTTTGGACAAACGATTCAGCACCCGAGAAAACGTCTCCGGCGCCAGATTGAGTTGCGAGGCGATGGTCTGCTTATTGGCGTTCAGTTCAAGATCGAAACTGTCCGCTTCGATCGGTGCATGTTGCGTCAAATAATGCACGACACGCTGTGCACTGCTCAGTTGCACACACGTTTCCATGCTGTCGATCAGCGCGCACATGCGCTCGCACATGTGCAGCATCATCATGCTGGAAAAATCACAGTTGCGTCGCATGGTATCGATCAACGCCGACTTCTCAATCACCATCAGCAAGCTATCCCGATTGGCTTGCGCCGACAGAGGACAGGCTTTGGTCGGCGACACGACTTCCTCGCCGAAGGCATCACCAGCTCCGGCCATTTGCACAACCATTTCGGCACCATTGGCAGCAGGCAAAAACAATTTGATCTGCCCGGCGATGACCAGATGCATCCCGCTGGGAATATCGCCTTTATGAAACAAGGCTTCATTCTTGCTGATGCGGTACTCGTAAGTACCCTTGCCCAAACGGGCCAACTCATCGGCGCCCAAACTACGAAACAGGCGTTGGCGAGAAAGAATCTCTGGAATGGAATGCCGTGTTTCCAACATCATGGTGCGTTTGTACCTCTGGTTTTTGCCACGTGTTTATTCGCGTTAGCAGTTTAGAAGCGCATCGCAACCATTTGGCAAGGTGCAATAGTTGATTAATACTGTCGGAATACCACTTTAGAGGTATCTATGCCTTTCGTAATAGCTTGTTTTCATATGCATTCGGCCTGCAAAGCGCCATCGAATACGATAGGCGGAGTAAGAAGAGGTATCTCTCCATCGTCACACAGCGAGTACTTGAAACATCCGCGAACATCCAATTCAACCTTATTGAATCGCTGATGCCGAAAACCTGGAAAGAAGCATTTGGCCGCTCCATCCTGATCGGCCTCGCATTGTCGCTGGCCGCAATCACCACCATCGGGGTCGGCGGTATGGCGATTTCGGTGATCGTGGCCGAACGTGTGCAAGGCAGCGGCAGTGCGATCAACGTCGCCGGCAGCTTGCGCATGCAAAGCCATCGCATGGGCAGCATGGTGCTGTCCGATGCCGAAAACGAGGTTGACGATCACAGCTATCTGCTCGCGGGCATCACGCGTTTTGAAGCCAGCCTGGTCAACACGAACTTGTTGCAGGCCATCGAACGCCAACCAGACGGTAAATTCGCGCAGCGCTATCAATCAGTACAGCAGACCTGGCAGACGCAGTTGAAGCCGCGTTTGCTCGCTACTGCGCTGGCTGCGGCCGACCCGGTGCAATCACGCGACCGGCACAACACGCTGCTGCGCACGATCGACAGTTTCGTCGACGACATCGACCTGATGGTTTTGCAGCTCGAAATCGATACCGAGCAACGCGTCCGCCAACTACGCAGCGTGCTGGGCTTTGCTCTAGCGCTGACCATTCTGGTCATACTGGCAGCCATCTACATCGTCCGGCGCAGCGTACTGGCGCCGTTATCCGATCTGCTCAACAGCGCCTCGCGCATCGCCCGCGGCGACTTCTCGGCGCGGGCGCGCCATGCCGGTGAGGACGAACTCGGCCAGGTCGGCCGCGCATTCAACTTCATGGCCGAAGAACTCTCGCGCAATTATCAGGAACTCGAGCAACGTGTCGCGCAGAAGACGGAAGAGCTGACGCGCAGCAACCAGTCCCTCGGCCTGCTCTATCACGCCATCGCCAACCTGCATCACGCGCCGTTGGCGCCTGAAACCTACCGCGTCATGCTGCAAGAAATCGATCAGGTATTGCACATTTCCGGCAGCATGGCCTGCCTGCTGCCGAAACATGGCGGCCCAGCCACACTGCTTGCAACGACGCTAGCGGACTGCGTGGATCAAAACGATTGCACCTACGGCCCTAATCATTCGCCCCATCCTTCCGACTGGGACTACGCCGACCGCGACGAGAATTCGCTGTTGACCATCCTGCTACAAGACAACGAAGGGATATACGGCGTATTGCGCCTTTCGTTGCCGCCCGGACATCGCTTGCTGGCCTGGCAGAAGCGCCTGTTGCAGGCGCTTACACGCCATATCGGCATCGCCCTCGGAATCTCGTACAAAACCGAACAGGATCGTCTGCTGGCCTTACAAGAAGAACGCTCCATCATTGCGCGCGAGCTGCATGACTCCATCGCTCAATCACTGTCCTACATGAAGATCCAAGCCAGCCTGCTGCAACCCATCCTGGCCGACCCTGTGCGCCGACAGGAAGCGGAAGCCACTCTGCACGACCTGCGCGAGGGCATTACCGAGGCGTACCGGCAACTGCGCGAGCTACTCGCCACTTTCCGCCTCAAAATGGAAGGCGATTTCCTCTCCCTGCTGACCAGCGCAGTCGACGAATACGCCAATCGCAGCGGTCTTGAGATCAGTCTGGAAGCCAATCTGGCGGGGTGTCGCCTGACGCCCAACCAGGAAATCCACTGCCTGCAGATTATCCGCGAGGCCCTATCCAACGTAGTCCGTCATGCTCAGGCCAGGCAGGCCTGGGTACGGATCCATCATGCCGGCGGCGGCGAAATCGAAGTCAGTATCGAAGATGACGGGATCGGCATCGCTCCGCCCAGCGACGCCTTCCACTACGGACTGACTATCATGCGCGAGCGCACACATGGCCTGCACGGCCAGATACGCATCGATAGCCGCCCGCAAGGCGGATCGATGGTCAGCCTGCGCTTTCATGCCCAAGCGCCCTCGGGGCTCGTTAACGAAGCACTCCCTCTCACCCGGCCCAATTCGCCATGACTCTGGAAAAACAAACCGTCATCATCATCGATGACCATCCGCTGTTCAGGCGCGGCCTGACCCAGCTGCTCGCCACCCTGCCCTGCTTCGAGCTGCTGGGCGAGGCCTCGTGCGGCAAGGACGGCATCGCATTGGTCAAAGCGACTCGACCGGACCTGCTCCTGCTCGACCTGAACATGAAGGACATGAGCGGCCTGGACGTGCTGCGCGAGCTCAAGAATGACGAACTGGATACCCGCATCGTGATGATCACGGTCTCCGATCAGGCCGCTGACCTGATCGCCGCCCTGCGCGCCGGCGCCGATGGCTATCTGCTGAAAGACATCGAACCGGAACAGATGCTGGAAAACCTGCAATCCGTCGTCGACGGCCGCATCATCGTCTCGGAAACCCTGACGCACCTGCTGGCGGTTGCGCTGCGCCAGCAAAAACGTCCGCCTAACCCGGAAGAAGCCGGCCTGACCGAACAGGAGCTGCGCATCCTGGAGCGCATCGCCAACGGCAAAAGCAACAAGCTCATCGGCAAGGAACTCGACATCGCCGAAGGCACCGTCAAAGTTCACGTCAAACACATCCTGCGCAAACTTAATCTGCGTTCGCGCGTGGAAGCCGCCGTCTGGAGCGTCGAGTATCTGCACAAGGGCAAACACGGCAGGGGCAACTAGAAAGCGCTCGATCAAGCGAAATCGAAGCGCACCGGCGCAGGAGGGTTGCTCAGCCGCCCATGACGCGATTCTTGCCGGCGCGCTTGGCCAGATACATCGCCTGATCGGCCCGTTTGATCGCATCGGCGCCGGACTCATCCGGTGACAGTTGAGCGACACCGGCGCTGAATGTGATCAACACCTTGTCCTTGCCGGCAAGAAAGAAATTCTTGGTGAGTTCGCGTTGCAGACGGCTCATGGCGTTGATGGCTTCCTGCGCCGGCGTGTCGGGCATCAGGATCACGAATTCTTCGCCGCCGTAGCGCGCCAGCGTGTCTTGCGGACGCAAGCATTCACGCGCGACTTTGACCAAATGGATCAACGCTTCGTCGCCGGTTTCGTGCCCCAGCTTATCGTTCAGCTTCTTGAAATTATCGATGTCCAGCAACGCCACGGACAAAGGCCGGCCTTTCCGCCGCATATTGGCGATCTCGCGCACCAAGGCCTCATCCAGCCCTTTTCGGTTCAGCGTATTGGTCAACGGATCGTGACGCGCCGAGGCGCTCGCGTTGAGCAAATCCAGGTGCAGCTTGGCAATTTCAGCCTCGGTCGCCAACACTTTCACCTGCAGCGAATTGAGCTGTTCACGCGCGTGCGCGGTCTCTTCCGCCATCGTGCGGGTGGCGCTGATCACCTCTTTCAACAACGGCGCAATGTCTTCGATCGAGCTGACCTGTTCGATTTTCTGCGCGCTGTCCTCGATCTTGCCCTGGAACGCAGCACTCGAGTCATTCATCTCGGCCAGGCGTTCGATGAAGGAGATCAGCATCTGGCGCATTTCCTCCTGCGCTTCCAGAGAGCGTCCTTTCGCCGCCTCCTGCTTGTACATCACATCGCGAATGCGCCGCTCCACGTCATCCAGGCGACGCAGCGTAAGCGGCGGCTTTACCGCAATCAACAAAGCCCCGATCTGGCCGTCCAGCCAGCTGTCGGCCAATGTCAACTTGCTGATGTTTTCGATGATCAGGTGCAGCAGCTTGAGCAGCGCCTGCTTGATCTCGGCCTGTTCTTCGGCGGCAAAGGACAAGCGATGGCTGAACAGCGCGAGTTCAGCCTGGGCAGTTTGAATATCGGCCTCCGGGTCGCGCAGAGTGTGCAGCAACCCCAACACCTGGTCGGAAAAGCCCACATCGTCGCCTTCCAGCGCGGGCAGCATGCTCTCTATCATCTGTGCCAGCTTGGCCAGCAACTCGCCGGCATAGGGTGGGATATCGTTCGAAGCTGCGCCGGCATCCCCGTTTGAAGCCGATACGGCGCCCAATTTCATGAAAGAGACCAAAGCCGCTTCGACCCCAAGCCAGCTATGCCGAAGAATCGCCGCATCCATTTGCGCAAGCTGTTCTTTCTGCTCGGAATTGTTTGCGGTCAATGCCAGTGCGATTTGACGCAACTGCGCTTCGGGAAAGCCCACGCCATTCTTTATCCCGGCGATTTCGTTGTAACACTCTTGATAGTTGCTCGGGGTCGGCGGCAGCTTGCGAATGGCCAGCTGCCGCAACGCCTCGCGCGCGAAATCAGAAGGGGTTTTTTGTTGCATCACAGGGTCGAATTTCAGGCGGATTTCCGATGATATCTCTCAAACCTCATTCCGCCACTCGGTATCTTCGCCATCGAACAATCGATTGGCCTCGATCGGCCCCCAGCCGCCGGCCGCGTAGGTATGAATGAAGTCGCGTTCCTGCGCCCAGTACTTCAAAATCGGATCGACCACGCGCCAGGCCCATTCGACTTCGTCGAAGCGGATGAACAACGTGCCGTCGCCTTCGATGACGTCAAGCAGCAGCGCCTCGTAGGCATCAAGGGGGTTCTCGTCCGGATTGCGGAAGCTGGCGTTGAGTTTGACCACGCGCGTGTTCATGTCCAGGCCCGGCTGCTTGGCGTGGATTTCCATATGCATGCTTTCTTCGGGCTGGATCGACAGCACGATCCAGTTCGGCTCCAGAGTTTCCAGCGGCGTCTCGCGGAATAATTGCTGCGGCGGATGGCGCAACCGCAACGCGATCATCGACATGCCCTGCTTGAGCCGCTTGCCGGTGCGCAGATAGAACGGCACGCCGCGCCAGCGCCAGTTGTCGATATAGAACTTGGCGGCGGCGAAGGTCTCGGTGACGGAGTCCGGCTCCACTCCCGCCTCGTCCTGATAACCCGCGGCCGGCTGCCCGTTCACCTGCCCTGCCTTGTATTGGGCGCGGAAGGCATGCGCATGCACCGAGCGCTTCGAAATCGGCCGGATCGATCGCAGCACCTTCACCTTTTCGTCGCGCAGCGCATCGGCTTCCAGCGCCGGCGGCGGCTCCATGCCGACCAGGGTGAGCAGTTGCATCAGGTGGTTCTGCAACATGTCGCGCAGTGCGCCGGCCTTGTCGTAATAGTCGGCGCGCTTGTCGATACCCAGGTTCTCGGCCACGGTGATCTGCACGTGGTCGATGTAATTGCGGTTCCACAACGGCTCGATCAGCGTATTGGCGAAGCGGAACACCAGCAGGTTCTGCACCGTCTCCTTGCCCATGTAATGGTCGATGCGGAAAATCTGGCTCTCGTCGAAATAGCGGTGCAAAAGCTGGTTCAACATCTGAGCCGATTCGATGTCGGTGCCGAACGGCTTCTCCACGACAATGCGATGCAGACCGCGCGGCTTGGACAGCCCGGCGCCGTCCAGATTCTTGATCACCGCCGAGAAATCGTTGGGCTTGATGGCCAGATAAAACACCACGTTGGAACACACCCCGAGCTTGGGTTTGGCCAGCACCTCCTTGAGACGGTGGTAAGCCTGCGGATCGTCCAGGTCGCCGCGCAGGTAATCGAAGCGGTTGACGAACCGTTCCAGCGTATCGCCATCGGCCTTGAGCTTGTCGACCAACAACATGCGCACGTTGTCGCGCCAGCCGGCATCGTCCCACTCACGCCGCGCGAAAGCGACGAAATTGAGGCCATCCGGCAGCTTTCCGGCCAGCTCCAAACGGTACAGGGCGGGTAACAGCTTGATCGTGGCCAGATTGCCGGTGGCGCCGAAAATGACGAAATTACACGGGGGTAGCGGGGTTTCCTGATCGAACATGGCTGAACTCTCCAGAGTGAAGGATGAAGCATGACTCACCGCACCGCGGCTTCAGTGAAATGTGTAGGGTTACACGCTTCACTTTTCAGCCGTCACCCTTTACCGATAGCGTGGCCGCCGAAACCCTGGCGCATCATGGCCAGCATCTGGTTGGCGAAATCGCCTTTGCCCTGGCTGGCGAAGCGGCTCATCAACGCCAAGGTCATCACCGGCGTCGGCACGCCCAGATTGATCGACTCCAACGCGGTCCAGCGGCCTTCGCCGGAATCGGCGACGACCGGTGCGATGCCGTCGAGCTTCTGGTCGTTCTTCAGGAAATCGGCGGACAGGTCGAGCAGCCACGAACGCACCACCGAACTGTGCCGCCAGAGTTCAGCGATGGCGGCGATGTCGAGCTGGAATTCCTGCTTCGCGCTCATCAACGCGAAGCCCTCGGCCAGCGCCTGCATCATGCCGTACTCGATACCGTTGTGAACCATCTTGGTGAAGTGCCCCGCCCCGGCCGGCCCGGCATGCAGCCAGCCGGTTTCCGGCGTCGGCGCGAGCGCTTGCAAGTACGGTTGCAGACGCGCGACATCCGACTCGCTTCCCCCCGCCATCAGGCAGTAGCCGTTGGCCAGGCCCCAGACGCCGCCGGAAACGCCGACATCGGCAAATTTCAGGCCGAGGCTGCTCAGCTGCTCAGACCGGCGCATCGCCTCCTGATAAAAACCGTTGGCGCCGTCGACCAGGAGATCGCCAGGCGACAGCAGCGCGGAGAGTTCCTTGATCGCCGCTTCGGTCGCCTCGCCCGCCGGCAGCATCAACCAGACGACGCGCGGCGCCGCCAGGCTGGCCACCATCTCCTGAGCGGTTCGGCAGGGCGTGACCTTCGCCTCTTCCGCCGCCAGTTTCTGGGTGACTTCAAAACTGCGGTTCAGCGCGCGCACCTGAATACCGCCGCGCGACAAACGCCGCGCCATGTTCCCTCCCATACGCCCCAAACCGTAAAGGCCGATCTCCAGCATGCTGTGCTCCAATTATTTTTCGAAGATGGAAGTATCAAGGTATTTGCTGAAAATTACAGGCCTGCGTGCGCTGCGCTTACACCTTCACATAGACCCAACCCTGGCCCATGCGGGTCATGATTGCATTGATTGCCGAGGTCGTGGTCTGGGCGACCGGCAGCAGCTCGACCTTGACCCCTTCACGTTTCAGACGCGCCACGGTCTGGCCGCAGGCGACGAAGCTCAGATTGGCATACCGGTGCGCCATCGCCTCGATGCGTCCGGCCAGCGGCGTGACATCGGCGCGCAGCAGATTGAGGCCGTAACTGTTGACGACGATATCGACGCGCGCAGCCGGCCGTTTGGCGATCAGCTTGTCGGCCAGATCGAGCACCTTGCCGAGACGGCCGGGCTCGCCCGAATCCAGATGCAGAATGATCTTGTCCTGGTCGACCGCGGCACTCAACGCAATGGCTTGGTAACCGTCCGGCAGCGCCGCGAGTCGCTCGTAAGCCGGCGCGACGGCGCTGAAATCGTGCGCCAGCCAGCCCGCCCCCATGCCCGCCATCAGCAACGCCCCGGCCAGCAGGGCCTGCGACAGGCCGGATCGCCGATGCGCGCGCAACGGCGCTGCGGGCAGTTCTGCATACGCCCCCTTGACCCGATCCTTCAGATTGCGCAGCTCGCATGCTTCCGCTTTGAACGCCGCATCGGCTTCCAGCCGCGCCAACGCCTGAGCGCGCTCGTCGGCGGCCAGTTCGCCATCGACGAACGCGGCGAGATAGAGGCCTGACAAAGCGGCGTCCTGATCCGGCGCATTCCTGTCCGTGGGTTTCATTTCACTCTCCTGATGACGGCACGCGGCGCTGTTGCTGACGACGCTTGCGGCGTCTGCTCCGCCATGAAGTGCAAACGTAACGCCTGCCGTGCACGCGCCAAACGGCTCATCACCGTGCCCACCGGCACGCTGAGAATGGCGGCCACTTCGGCGTAGCTGCATTCCTCGATATCGACCAGGGTGACGACCTGGCGCTGCCCCAATGGCAAGCCGGCGATGGCCAGACGCACGCGCCGGTCGGTCTGGCGGCTGGCGTAACGCTGCTCCGGCGACGGCGATTCGTCGTGGATGGCCTCGTCCAGGTCATCCACGTCGGCAAATTCGCGGCGTGCGCGCAAATGATCACGCCAACCGTTGTTGAGGATCGAGAACAACCAGCCCTCCAACGCCTGCACATCGCGCAACTGATCGCTGCGCGCCAGCGCCTTGATCAACGCCTCCTGCGCCAGATCATCCGCCAGCGCCGGATCGTGGCACCAGGAATAAGCCAGGCGGTAAAGCCGCGGCCGCAAGTCTTCCAGCCGCCGGCGCAGCGGAAAGTTAAGCAGGGAAAAAAGCTTCAGCAAGCGACGCTCCTCAAAACGAATACAGAGCCGGAACGGCCCGATTACTTGAATAGGACGAGCAGTCTGGTGCGAATATTCCACGTTACGCCTGGACTATTTACGCAGTGCCGCGCGTCTTACCCAAGCGGGAAAGCCATTCGAACACGCCCGCACGCCACCCACCACATGGAGAAGACGATGAAAACCACCCCTTTGATGCTTGCCCTGCTCTGCACCGTCCTCGCTTTGCCGGCCGCCCACGCCGCCCCGGCAAAAGCCCAAATGCCCGCGGCGGCCGAAGCTGCCGCAATTAAGGAAAAAGTGCTGTACCACATCAACGACAGCGCAGTCGCGCGCGTCGCTCTGCGCAACATCGACAACCATCTGGCGGCCAGCCCCGAGGTCAAGATCGTCGTCGTGACCCATGGCAAAGGCATCGACTTTTTACTCAACGACGCCAAGGACGACAAAGGCGCTTACGCGCCCCAGGTTGCCGGCCTGAGGGAAAAAAGCGTCGAATTCCGCGTCTGCCGCAACACGCTCAAGGGGCGCAATCTGGACGACAACGCCGTGATCATGGAAGCCCAGGTCGTGCCGTCCGGTGTCGCGGAAATCGGCCGGCTCCAGTCCAAGGAAGGTTTTGTTTATCTGAAGCCCTGATTTCTCCCGGCCGTACAGCCTGCCGGGTCCAGGCTGTACGGGACGAAAAGCGGATTTCCCGCCGGCGCTTGCCTGCCGGGCGGCGCACACGGACGAACAGCGCACAGCCAAGATCGTGCATGACCGGAGTCGCACCACGCCGACCTTCCAAATACCTCCAAGCCGCAGGGTGTCGGCCGCCCAATTCAACCACCCCGGCCAGCGGCGAATGCCAGATAATCTAGTCTTGACGTATATCAACAACAAGGACTTCGACACCATGCGTATCCTGTACGCCACTTCCGAAGCCGCGCCACTGATCAAGACCGGCGGCCTGGCCGATGTTTCCGGCGCATTGCCGGCCGCCTTGCGCAAAATCGGCATCGATTGCCGGGTGCTGATCCCGGGCTACCCTGCTGTCCTGTACAAACTGGAAGCCACCCGGCAAGTCGCCCGATTCGACCAATTTGTCGATGCCGGCGGGAAACCCCTTCCGGCCCGCTTGCTCCTGAGCAGCATGCCGGGTTCCGATACGCCGCTTTATGTGCTCGATGCGCCCGGCGCCTTCGCTCGCAGCGGCGGTCCGTATTCCGACAGTGACGGCCTCGACTATCCCGACAACGCCCATCGCTTCGCGCTGTTCAGCCAGGTGGCTGCACTGCTGGCCGGCACCGAATCGCCGCTCGAATGGTGGCCTGACATTCTGCATTGCAACGATTGGCAAACCGGCCTGGCGCCGGCTTATCTGAGCTTGTCGAACAATGCCGTCCCGCCCACGGTCATGACGGTCCACAACCTGTCCTACCAAGGCATCTTCCCGCCGGAAACGGTGGCGGAACTGAATCTGCCGGCGTCCAGTTTCTCGATCGACGGTGTCGAGTTCTACGGCAACCTTTCATTCCTGAAAGCGGGGCTGTACTACGCCAGCCAGATCACCACGGTGTCGCCGAGTTACGCGCTGGAAATCCAGCAGCCCTACTTGGGCATGGGCATGCAAGGCCTGCTGGCCAGCCGTCAACAACAGCTTTCCGGCATCCTCAATGGCATCGATATCGACGAATGGGATCCGACCTCGGATCCGCACCTGCCGAGCACATTCAGCGCCCGTGCACTGAGCGGGAAAAAAGCCTGCAAACACAAGCTGCAACAAGAACTCGGCCTGGAGCCATTAGCCGATGCGCCGCTGTTCGGCATGATTGCGCGCATGGCGCACCAGAAAGGACTCGACCTGGTGCTCGCCATCGCCGATGGCATCATCGACCGCGGCGGCCAGATCGCGCTGCTCGGCACCGGTGAGAAAACCATTGAAGCCGAAGTGACCGAACTGGCGAAGCGCCACCCAGGCCAGGTCGCCGCCCTGATCGGCTATGACGAGGGCCTGTCGCACCGCATCGAGGCGGGTTCGGACATCTTTTTGATGCCTTCGCTGTTCGAGCCCTGCGGCCTCAATCAGATGTACAGCATGCGCTACGGCAGCGTACCCATCGTGCATGCCACCGGCGGTCTGCGCGACACGGTCGAAGACGGCGTCACCGGCTTCGTCTTTTACCAACCGACTGCGCATGCCCTCTGGCTGGCGGTCGAACGCGCCCTTGAGCTGTTCCCGCAAAAGCCGGCCTGGAAGAAGCTGGTGCAAGCCGGCATGAACCGCGATTTCAGTTGGGAGAAAAGCGCTCTCGCCTATCAGGCGTTGTATCGGGAATTGCTGCCCGAGCCGTCTTGAGGCGACACGACGTTCTCAAGGCGGCTCAGAGTTCGACTTGAGAGGGCGTGCTGAATTTAGTTCGCCCGGCCCTATCGGATAGAAATCGGCACCGCCGCCCAACGTGGATCAGGGCGCCAGGACGCCATCCAGTCCGGCAGTTGGTCCGCCGGCATGGGACGGGCGATGCCGTAGCCCTGAGCCAGCTCGCAGCCCAGTTGCAGCAACATCACGCCGTGCTCCACGGTTTCCACGCCTTCCGCGATCGTCTCCCGCTCGAAAGCACGGGCCAGCCCCAGCACGCCTTCCAGAATGGCCCGGTCGCCCGGATCGTGCAGCATGTTGCGCACGAAGCTTTGATCGATCTTGAGCACATGTGCAGGCAAGCGTCTGAGGTAAGTGAGCGAGGAATAGCCGGTGCCGAAGTCATCCAGCGCGAACGACACGCCAAGGCCGCGGCATTCCTCGATGATTCCGATCACCTGCGCAACTTCCTGCAGCGCACTGGTTTCCAGCACCTCCAGTTCCAGGCAGTTCGACTTGATCTCCGGGTGCGCCGCCAACAAAACGCGTAAACGCTCGACGAAATCCTGCTGCTGCAACTGCAGCGCGCCGACATTCACGCTGACCGGAATATCCAGTCCCGCCGCCTGCCAAAGCGCCATCTGGGTCAGTGCGCGCTCGATGACCCACTCGCCGAGTTCGATCGCCAGCGGGTGATCTTCTACCGTTGGCAGGAACAGTCCTGGCAGCAACAGGCCTCGCTCAGGGTGTTGCCAGCGGATCAGCGCTTCGGCGCCGATCACCCTGCCGGTCCGCATATTGACCTTGGGTTGGTAATACAACACGAATTGATCCGCCGCCAAGGCGTGGCGCATCTGCTCCAGGCTTTCGTGATGGCCGCGTACGTTGCGGTCCTGCTTGAAATCAAAAAAGTGGTGGCGATTCTTGCCAGCCAGTTTGGCCTGGTACATGGCCTGGTCGGCCTGGCGCAGCAACTGGTCGGCGTCGACATCGTCGGCCTGAGGGTAGACCGTGACGCCGATGCTGGCGGACACCTGCAGCACGAGGTCGCCAATCTGCACCGGCTCGGCGGCGGCAGCGAGCAGGCGCTGGATCATCGGCTGGCTGGCTTCGATATGAGTCAGGTCCGGCAGCACCGCGACCAGCTCATCGCCGCCCAGCCGGGCGATCGTATCGCCCTCGCGCAGGCCCTGCAGCATGCGATGGGCCAGCGCCGCCAGCAACTGGTCGCCCACGTCATGGCCGTAACGGTCATTGACCTGCTTGAAGCCATCCAGATCCAGATAAACCACGGCCAGCAGCGCCTTGCGCCGCAGGCTCTGGGCCATGGCCTGGTGCAAACGATCGGCCAGCAGAACCCGGTTGGGCAAGCCGGTGAGCGCATCGAAATGGGCGATCTGTTCGAGTTGCCGCTCGTGATCCTTGATCAGCGTAATGTCGGAATACAAGGCGACATAATGGCTCGTGCTTTGGTCGGCAGCGTGCACCGCGCTGATCGTCAGCAGCGAGGCGAAGAGTTCGCCATCCTTGCGACGGTTCCAGATTTCCCCAGTCCAGTGTCCCTGTTCGATCAGCATCCGCCACATCATTGCGTAGAACTCCGGCACGTGGATGCCGGATTTCAGGATGCCCGGCTTGCGGCCGACCATGTCCGCCTGCTCGTAGCCGGTCAGACGGGAAAAAGATTCGTTGACGCTGATCACGCTGCCGTCTGCCGCCGTGATCATGATGCCCTCGCGAGCGTGGCTGAATACGCTGGCGGCGAGGTGGAGTTCCGCCTCGGCCTGTTTGCGTTCGCGAATGTCGCGCACCACGGCCAAAACACTGCGTTGCTCGCCGATCTGCGACAGGCGCAGGCTGACTTCCACCCAGAACAGATCGCCCTGCTTGCTGCGTGCATGCCAGACAAACGTTTGCGGGCCGGACTCGACAGCCTGACGCAGATGTGCCATCGCTTCCGTTATCGAGTACGGCGGCACGCCGGAACTGGTCTGCGTCAAATCGGAACTGAGCGCCTCCTCGCGACTGTCGAAGCCATAGAGCTCGCACATGCGCTGGTTCACATCGATCAAGCGTCCTGTATCCGCGTCATGCACGAAGATCGCGTCGCTGATGTTGTCGAATATGGCGTGGAAGCGAGTCTCGCTCGCGCGCAGCGCGTCCTTCGAGCGTTGCAACTCCTCCATCCGGGTCTTCACCGCATCGACCATGCTGTTGAAGTTCATCGCCAACAGACTGATCTCGTCCCGGCCGCGGATCGCGATGCGCGAGGCGTAGTCGCCGTGCGCGGTGCGACGCGTGGCGGCGAGCAAGGTCGCGATATGGCGGGTGATCAGGTAGCCGCCGGTGGCAAGCAATAACAGGCTCAGCAGCACTTCCAGGGCGGCGATGGCGAGACTCTGTTGCAACACCGTGTCGCGCAAGGTCGCCATGCCGGCCAGCGACAGGCCGAACCACACCGTGCCGAGCCGATTGTCATGCAGGCTCAACGGTACCCGGGTGTGGTAGACCAGGCCCGACAGCGCGCCCGGCGCGCCGCCCTGAGGGCTGCTTTCCAGACTCTGCGCCGACATCAGCTCAGGAGGAATCCCGCTGCCGGCCCGGGCGATAGGCTGGTCTCGGCTATCGCGCACGACGATGTAGGGGATGTCGGTCAGACGCGACTCGACCAATTCGGTCAGGATCGCATTGATCTCGGAAAGATCGCGTTGGAACACATAGCCGGACAAGGCGGCATTGAACAGCGGGGTCAGGGCCGCGATGCGCTCTCGTGTTTGCGATTCGAGCGCCTCGCTGACCAGCCGATAGCTGTTGCCGAGCAGGATGCCCAGCATCAGCAATTCCACCACCACGGCGGCCGCGACCAGCCGGAAGCGTATCGAGCGATACCAAACTACGGCGCTGTTCGCCGGCTGCGTCATGGGTTCATCAGGATTTCGGTATACGGATCGAGGCTCAGCATCGTCGCCTCATCCACCGGGCGGAAGTCGACCTGACGCGTTGTCCGGAAATAGGCCTTGCCTTCAGGCGCGTCCGCGAATCGGTAGAGCGCCTGCTGCAGCCGACGCAACATGGCCTCACCCAGCCTGGGGTTCGCCACGATGATGAAACCGGGCAGCGGGTCTTTCTGCCGAAAGATTTCCCGCAGCAATGCGCGTTCGTCAGCGGGCGCGCTGTCCCACAGCAGCGTGCCGGTGGCGCCGGCGGCGGCATCGCCGCGTATCACCGACTGCAGCACGTTGGAGAAATAGGCCGTATCGAGATATTTGACGTCGCGGTCGAGCTCCAGGCCGGCCTTCAACAACTCGCTGCGCATGACCTGATGCGTGATCGACATGCGGGCGCCGATGGATATCGCGCCGCCGCGCAGGTCGGCCAGCTTCTTGACCGGGGAATCCTTGCGGGTGACGGCCAGGATCACGATCTGGTAGCCGGTCTGCGCCAGCGGCAGATAGCGATCGCGCTTTTGCGCCAGTCGTGCAAGTTGCGGCGCGTCGAAGATGAAATCGAATTCCCCCCGGCCGGTGCGCTCGGCAAAGGCCTTGAAGTCGGGCGCCGAACGCAGGGCCACCGGACGGCCCAACTCGCGCGCGAGGTAGGTGCGCAGCGGATTGAAATGTTCGACCATCTGCCGCGGCGACAGGTAGGGGAAGATGCCGAACACCAGTTCATTTTGCGCCGCCAATGCAGACGAACTCAGGCCGAAAACCGCCGCCCAGAGACAAAGGCCTCGAACGAAAAAACGGACAAGAATCGGCTTCATCGCGACGCCTCACCGGCTCGATCAACGAGCCGAATTTTCTTTGCAACCACGCGGATCAGGCTTCGGAATGGCTTGGGCCGTTGCAGCCGCCGCCATCCCGTGCATCCGTGCATGAACACTCAACCCAGCAACTGCGCCAACACGAACGGCAGAATGCCGCCGGCCTGGAAATACTCGATCTCGATCGGCGTATCCAGGCGCAATTTCGCCACCACATTCTGGCTGGAACCGTCTGCGCGCCGGATCACCAATGTCACGTCCTGTTGCGGCGTGATGCCGTTCTCCAGGCCGATCAGGTCGTAGCTCTCGGAACCGTCCAGCTGGAAGTCGCCGGCGCCCTGGCCGTCCTTGAACTGGATCGGCAACACGCCCATGCCGGCCAGATTGGCGCGGTGGATGCGCTCGAACGACTTGGCGACCACCGCCTTGACGCCCAGCAACTGGGTGCCCTTGGCCGCCCAATCGCGGCTGGAGCCGGTGCCGTATTCCTCGCCGGCCAGGATGATCAGCGGCACGTTGGCGGCCTGGTACTGCATGGCGGCGTCGTAGATCGAAGTCTGCTTGCCGTCGTGCAGGGTCACGCCGCCTTCCGAGCCGGGAATCAGTAAATTCTTGATGCGCACGTTGGCGAAGGTGCCGCGCATCATCACTTCATGATTACCGCGGCGGGCGCCGAAGCTGTTGAAGTCCTTCTGCTCGACGCCGTGCTCGACCAGATATTTGCCGGCGGGGCCGGCGGCCTTGATGTTGCCGGCCGGGCTGATATGGTCGGTGGTCACCGAGTCGCCGAAGATCGCCAGTGCGCGCGCGCCGCGGATGACCGGATTCGGCTTGGACGCGTTCTGGAAAAACGGCGGCTCCTGAATATAAGTGGACGCATCGTCCCAGGTGTAGGTCTGGCCGGTCGGCGCAGGCACCGCGTCCCACAGCGGGTTGTCGGCGCCGACATCCTGGTAGATGCGATACGCGCTGGCGTCGGTGGCGTGCTGGAGCAGCGCAGCGACTTCTTCATGGCTGGGCCAGATGTCCTTCAGATAAACCGGACCATCTTTACCCTCGCCGATGGGTTGCGTCGCCATGTCGAGGTCGACCCGCCCGGCCAATGCGAACGCAACCACCAGCGGCGGGCTCATCAGGAAGTTGGCTTTCACGTTCTGGTGCACGCGCGCCTCGAAGTTGCGGTTGCCGGACAGCACCGAACAGGCCACCAGATCATGTTCGAGGATGGCCTTCTCCACTTGTTCCGGCAGCGGGCCGGAGTTGCCGATGCAGGTGGTGCAGCCGTAGCCGACCACGCCGAAACCGAGCTTTTCCAGGTATTCCAGCAGGCCGGCGGCCTTCAGGTACTCGCTCACCGCACGCGAACCGGGGCCCATCGACGTCTTCACATGGATCGGCATATACATGCCCTTCTCCACCGCCTTCTTGGCCAGCAGGCCGGCGGCCAGCATGACGCCGGGGTTGGAGGTATTGGTACAGGACGTGATCGCGGCGATGACCACATCGCCGTGGCCCAGCTGCGTGTTGCCGTCGGCCAGCGTGTACTTGACCGGCAGATCGGCTTCCGGCTTGCCGTAGCCGCCCTGGTCCTTGGGCAGCGAAAACAGCGTCTCGAAACTCTCCTTCAGCGCGAACAGGTTGATGCGGTCCTGCGGCCGCTTCGGCCCGGCCACCGAAGGCTTCACGCCGCCCAGATCCAGTTCCAGCGTCTGGCTGTACTCGATGTCGCCGGCCTGGGGGATGCCGAACAGGTTCTGCGCCTTGAAGTAGCTGCGCAACGCGTCCACCTGCGCTGCATCGCGGCCGGTGTCCAGGTAATACTGGCAGGTGGCCTCGTCGACCGGAAAGAAACCCATCGTCGCGCCGTATTCCGGCGCCATGTTGGCGATGGTCGCGCGATCGGTCACCGGCAGCGCCTCGGCGCCCTCGCCGAAGAACTCCACGAACTTGCCGACCACCTTGGCGCGGCGCAGCATTTCGGTGATGGTCAGCACGATATCGGTCGCCGTCACGCCCGGTGCGGCGCGGCCGGTCAGCTGCACGCCGACCACGTCGGGGGTCAGGAAGTACACCGGCTGGCCGAGCATGCCGGCTTCTGCCTCGATGCCGCCGACGCCCCAGGCCACCACGCCGAGGCCGTTGATCATCGTGGTGTGGGAATCGGTGCCGACCAGCGTATCCGGGTAATAGACGCCTTCCTTCTGCATGACGCCGCGCGCCAGGTATTCCAGATTGACCTGATGCACGATGCCGACGCCGGGCGGCACGACCTTGAACGTCTCGAACGCCTGCATGCCCCATTTCAGGAACTGATAGCGCTCGATATTGCGTTCGAACTCGATCTTCATGTTCTCGGCCAGCGCATCCGGGCGGCCGAACACATCCACCTGCACCGAATGGTCCACCACCATTTCCACCGGCGCCAGCGGCTCCACCTTGCTGGCATCCTTGCCGGCGCGTTGCGCGGCGGAGCGCATGGCGGCCAGGTCGGCGAGCAACGGCACGCCGGTGAAGTCCTGCAGAAGAATGCGCGCGACGACAAACGGAATCTCTTCGCTGCGCGGCGCATTCGGCTGCCAATTGGCCAGCTCGCGCACATGCTGCTCGGTGATCTTGAGGCCGTCGAAATTGCGCAGCACCGACTCCAGCACGATACGGATCGACACCGGCAGCTTCGAAACGGCACCAATGCCCGCCTTTTCCAGTTGCGGCAAAGAATAGTAGGAACCGGTTATTCCGTTGCCGGCATCGAAGGTCTGGCGGGTGTCGAAGAGGCTGTGCATGGCGTAGTTATTGATGTGTTGAAAAGCCCAATTCTACCCAATGCGGCCCGGGGCAGGCCGCTACGAAGAAGACCCGTAGCGCACGCTCGCGTCGTCGCGTTCCACGACATGCCGTATCCCCTCGCCGAAATCGCCGAGGTCTTGACGCAAAAACTCCGGATACAGCTTCAGGGTCTTGGCCTCGGCGAACTCGAACCAGCCGAATTGCAGCTTCTTTTCCAACTCGATGCCTGGAAAAAGGCCTGTTCGTGTCGCCAGACCGGAGCCGGGTCGCAACGAAGTGAGAAAGTAGAACGCGATTTCATGTTGCCGGCTGCCGCCGTGGTCGAAGAAATTCTCGACCACGTACAAAAGCCGTTGGCAGGTCACACACTCGCCCAGCTCTTCCAGCAGTTCCCTCTTCACCGTCGCCATCGCGTCCTCGTCCGGCTCCACGCGCCCGCCCGGCAAGGTCCAGAAGTCATCGCCCTCGGCGCGGTGCAGAAGCACCCGACCATCATGTATCAGCACCGCCGCCGCCCGGACTTGGAAGGCGACGCCCTGTCTGGTGAAAGAAAGCATGTATACCCCCTCCGTCTTATCGCACCACGCTCAGAATCGGGGCGCGGGCCGGCATGCTACCGGGGATTCTTGCCGACGGCGGGTCCGCTGCCAGCCTCATACGCAGCGGGGCGCAAACCGCGACGATTATGTCTACTCGACCGCGCACGCTGCGCCGAGCCTGCCGGGGGCGAGAGCGCTCAGCTTTACCGATCCAGCGGACTCACGACGCCGCGCCCGCCCTTGTTCAACACATGGGTGTAAATCATCGTCGTCGACACATCCGAATGGCCCAACAGTTCCTGCACGGTGCGGATGTCGTAACCGCCTTCCAGGAGATGAGTGGCGAAGCTATGGCGCAGGGTATGCGGACTGACCTGTTTGGTAATACCCGCTCTCGCCGCCGCCAGTTTCACCGCGCGCTGCACCCGCTTGTCGTCCACATGATGCCGGCGCACCGCCCCGGAACGCGGGTCGGCGGAAAACCCCGCCGCCGGAAACACATACTGCCAGGCCCACTCCTTCGGTGCGTTCGGGTACTTCGCCGCCAGCGCATTCGGCAACCACACCTCCCCCTTGCCCAAAGCCAGATCGGCCTCGTGCTGTTTCTTCATGACGGAAATATGCAATTTGAGACGATCCATCAAACGCTCCGGCAACATCGTTACCCGATCCTTGGCGCCCTTCCCATCCCGAATCACAATTTCGCGCCGAGAAAATTCGACATCTTTCACGCGCAAACGCAACCCTTCCAGCAAACGCATGCCGGTGCCATAAAGCAACTGGACGATCAGCGTCATCAGCGGGTCATCCACCCGCTCAACCAGATCGCGAACCTCATCACGCGTCAACACCGTAGGCAACTTCGCCGGACGCTTAGCCCGCGTCACCTCATCCAGCCAGGGCAGTTCGCTATTCAAAACTTCCTTGTACAAAAACAACAAAGCCGCCAGCGCCTGTCCCTGCGTTGAAGCCGCGACATTCCGCTCCACCGCCAACGCCGTCAAAAAAGCCTCGACCTCCGCTTTGCCCATCTCTTTCGGATGGCGCATGCCATGGAAATAGAGGTATCGTTTCACCCACTGCACATACGCCTGTTCCGTACGAATGCTGTAGTGCTTGACCCGAATACGATCCCGCAACAGGTCAAGTAGCTTGGGCGAACGAGAAGAAGAATCCGAAGAAGGCGAGGTCATGCTGTCTCCCGATGTTATTGGACATACCTACCAATGTAATCAGTGGCTTGCGATCTTATGCCATGTTACCGGACACGTCGGATAACATTTTACGGCCCCGTTTGGGGGCGAATACAACGTTGGGCCTCTTCAATGCGCGCCCCATTTTTATGTTTCGCCTTGGCTCTGGCAGTTGCGGGGTGCGCCAGCAGCCGAGACTTTGTGATGGTCACACCAGTTCGATTCGTCCCAGTCGTTGGTGCAGGTGGGCCAAGTTGTCAGGGCTTGTGCCCAACGAGCAAAGACGATGCGGAAAGATTCCGTGTTGAGGTGGGGAATCCAACATTTCGCCGAATCACAGCCGATGCGAAGGCTCAAGGAAAAGACGGCGATGCCGCGTTCCTCGAATTTGCGCGACGCGAAGTCGAAATGAGGGGCTATTGCGCTCGCGCTGTACTTGCACCGTGGAACCCGAAGCAACCGATTGGCAGTGTCGAAGGGTGGTCCGTCTTCTCAACTCTGGTTTCCTGTGCTCCCCAATGAAGCCGAGGCCCAACCCATCATTCCACCGGACCTGCCGCGAAAAGCCGCGGCAGGCCGGTGAATTCAAACGTTAGGCCACAAGCCCAGCAGCGGCGGCACTCAACCAGTCGTGCGCCATCTGAGTGGCTTCAGCCTGCGCTTCATCGCGCGTCGTTGCCGCCAGTGCCTTGTTCTCAAACAGCGGGAACCCATGCGCCACCCACTTGCCGGGGTAGTGAATGTGGCCGCTCGTCACCACCAATCGCATCGGGCCGCATCGCTTCTCAAACGTCGTTGGCGTGCGGTAGGTCACGCTGCGGCTGTGGCTCGTTATGTCTTTCCATTCCATCTCTGCTCTCCTAGTTTGTTGCGTGTGGCCTAACCCCGCAATTCAAGCGGACTGCCTACGGCAGCCGCTTAATTGCAACGTTGGGCCTTACGGCAGAAATGATGGAAAGTTCAATGAAGGCGGTCGGCCACCCACGTCGCTCTTGCAGCCCGCATCGCGGTCCGACACCGCACTGCGGGCCGCTTCTCCACCGCCTGTCGCTCCGGCTAGCTCTGTTGTTCCAGGCTTCCCTGCGCAACTCAGAGACTCGACTTTCCGTTCCTTCATTGAAGAGTGTCGCGGGGCCCCTCTTAAGCTCGCCCGCAGTGCTTCGCGCTCCGGCCGGCCAACGGGTCGCCACGCCGCATATCGCTCTTGCCACCCAAAAGCTTTCGGTCGGTGCCTGCTTCTCCTCTGCGCTTCGGCCAGCCACCGTGTCGCCCGCGCCAAGTTCTGTGCCGGCTCGTTTGTCCGCGCTCCGCTCAACCTCCGCGCCCAACCCGGCAGTCGAGAGGGACCGCCGGCAAGCTGCGCTTGCCGGTTCCCTCCGCGCTTCGCGCTCCGGCGGCCCCTCACTTCTACGTTGGGCCTCTTGAGCACATGACCGTTTTGCCCTCCTCTGCCTTGTCACTTTTCGCCGTGTCGCCAGCGCCGACTTTCGTGGGCGCTCAGCCTGCTGTGCGTCCGGTGGCGTTTCTGCGGGCTACGCGTGTCGGCTCTGTCGGGCGTCCTTGCCGTGCGGCAGTTCGCTTGGGGTCGGCCAATCGTTCTTCGCTCTTGCGCGCTCCGGCCCCTTCGTTCTCTTTCGGCGCCTTGCTTCGGCTCTCGGCGTTTCCCATGCGTCTGCTGTCGCCCGGGCAGCGGCCGGTGCCGGCTTTCATTCGTGTTGCTTGCGGTGGCCCGGTGCCGTCGTTGCCGAGCGCTGTTTTCGTCGCCTGCGCGCGTCGCCTCTGCTCACCTCTTGTCGCTTCGTCCGCTGCGAGGCCCAACCCTACGGTCGAGAGGGACCGCCCTCAAGCTGCGCTTGAGGGTTCCCTCCGCGGCTTCGCCGCTCCGGCGGCCCCTCACCTAGCACGTTGGGCGTCTTCAGTCCGCGCGAGCTACGACAAATGAAGTCCCTTATTGCGATTGTTTCCTTCCTACTCTCAAGCGTGGGCGTACATGCTCACTCATCACCCACCGATAGTCTGGTCGAAAGGGTACGTGGTGCCGTCTCTTACGGCGTCTCTGACATCTCGCTAGATTTCGCTGGCCCGCACCTACGAATATCTGGTACTGCCAACTCAAACGCCCAAGTTGCTGGACTGATCAACAGTCTGGCTCGGAATGTTGCACCAAACGTTAATCTAATTCAGATCCTCAGCCAAAGCATTCGAGGTCCCGTCGAATTCAAATTGACTGTACTCGATGTCGGAAGGCCAAACGACTGGGAATATCCAGTCACGTTGAGGTTTCCTCGTCCTTCCAGTCCTTCGGTGCGCGCCCATGAGGGCAAAGATGCTGTGGAAGCTAACCATTGAACAAGACCCCCAACCCTGCGTTCGAGGCGACCTGCGCGAAAAGCCGCGCAGGCGCCTCAACTCCACGTTAGGGGCCACATGCACTCTGCATCTACGGTCGCTGCTGCTATCGCCCTTGTCCTGCTTCCGTGGGACTGCACCATTGCGGCAAATGACTGCGGCCCCGACTCGGCAAGTCGCTTCTGCCAAATGCAGCGCCAAACTGTCGAGTTAGCGTCAGTTGATCAAGAGCTAAATGATGCGTACCGGCTTCTTCGGGAGGCAGTATCTACACCGCCATTTTCAGCGCCTGCTTCGGTCGTGAATGCATTGAGAGCGGCGCAGCGACATTGGATTCAGCAACGCCAACATGACTGCTCGTTGGAGCACTATTTGCTCTACGATCCAAACGACAGACAACAACAAAGGCGACAGAAGTTTGAATGCCTTACGCGACACGCTAAGCAGAGAATTGAATACTTGAATGAAATCCGACAATGCATTGTTCGTGGCGAGAACCATCAAGCCTGCCCGGAATATGGCCCCTAACCCGGCGGTCGACCCCGTTCGCTTCGCTCTCTGGACGCTGCGCGATAAAGCCGCGCAGCGCCGGTCACCTTGAACGTTATGCCTCAAGGGCGCGACATGACTGACTTCATCACGGCATCAACACACGAAGAGCGATTGAGGCATGCCGTGACAGCCGCGTGGGGAATATTCGCTCGAAAAGTTGGCGGGAAAACCATCCCGGTTAACAAAGAAGCGTCCATGCAACTTCAGTACGCTTACATTCTTCGCCAGTTAATTCCGCTTACGTCGGAGGCTGTGTGAAAACGCCCAACTTTCCTAAACTGAACGCATCATCGTCAGTA
>CAYXMQ010000021.1:0-56944 GCA_964466195.1 uncultured Thiobacillus sp. | reverse complement strand
GCAGACGCCAGATCGGAGTGCCCTCTACCGCGAGAGCGGTTTAGTCCAAGGCCGAGAAGCAAGGGTTCGGCAGGGTCCTGCGAACGTCGCTTACTTGGGGTGCTGCTGCCGCTCATCTCCCGGTTCTCTGCGGCCTGCGTAAGACAGGAGTTGGTTTTCTTCGCCCATAGACATCCAACTTCACCTGGTGCTGGACTGAATCAAGCCAAGTGAGCCATTTCACTCTTCACGTTTCACCAGCGGCGCAGCGGCATCACGTTTCACATTTCACGCATCACCCGCTAAGCTGCGCGGCTTCACTTCCGCCCGCCGTTCATGTCCATCCGCCTCCTTCCCGACCTGCTGGTTTCGCAAATCGCCGCCGGCGAGGTCGTCGAACGTCCGGCTTCGGCGCTGAAGGAAGTGCTGGAAAACAGCCTCGACGCGGGCGCCACCGAGATTCGGGTCGATCTGGAGGAAGGCGGCATCAAGCTGATACGCGTCGCCGACGACGGCGCCGGCATCGCGCCGGACGAATTGCCGCTGGCGCTGACGCGGCATGCGACCAGCAAGATTTTCAGCCTGGATGAGCTCGAACGCGTCGCCAGCCTGGGTTTTCGCGGCGAGGCGCTGGCCAGTATCGCCTCGGTGGCGCGGGTCGAACTGACCAGCCGCTGCAGCGGCCAGGCGCAGCAGCATGCCTGGAAGATCGGCGCGCTCGATGGCGTCCTCGGTGCAGCCGAACCGGCGGCGCTGAGCCGCGGCACGGTGTTTGAAGCGCGCGATCTGTTTTTCAACACGCCGGCGCGGCGCAAGTTTCTGAAAACCGCCGCCACCGAATATGCGCACTGCGACGAAACCCTGCGCCGCCTGGCGCTGGCGCATCCGGGCTGCGCCTTCACGCTGGCACACAACGGCCGCGTATCCCGCCGCCATGCCGTCTCCGATTGGCAGGCGCGGGCGTTGGAAGTGCTCGGCGAGGAGTTCGCCGAAGCCGCCCGCACGCTCGATACCGCCGCCGGCCCGCTGCGCCTGTTCGGTCTCGCCGGCCTGCCGGCCTATTCGCGCGCCGGCCGCGATGCGCAATACCTGTTCGTCAACGGCCGTTTCGTGCGCGACAAACTGCTCAACCACGCCATCCGCGAGGCCTATCGCGACGTGCTGCACCACGAACGCCATCCGGCCTACGTGCTGTTTCTCGAATTGCCGCCGGAAGGCGTCGACGTCAACGTGCATCCGGCCAAGACCGAAGTGCGTTTCCGCGATGGCCGCGGCCTGCATCAGTTCGTGCGGCATGCGCTGGAACGGGCTTTGGGCAAAGACCTGGGCACCGATGGGCGCCGCGGGGAAGCGCCGGCGAGCGCCCCCGCGGCGCCCGAAACGCCCTTTCACGCCCTGTTGGAGGCTTCCCGACCTGCCCGTAGCGATTTCACTCGCAATATCGACAATACGGCGCGCAGCCCGGGGCGCAGCGCGGCAAGTTGGTCGCAGACCCCCATCGCCCTGCACGCCTCCGAACCGGCCGCTTATTACCAGATGGTCGGCGAGGCGCTCGGCCGTGAATCTACGCCGGCTCCGGAAACGGCTGCACCGCCGCTCGGTTACGCGCTGGCGCAGCTGTCCGGCCTCTACGTGCTGGCGCAGAACGCGCGCGGCCTGATCGTGGTGGACATGCACGCCGCGCATGAACGCATCCTTTACGAACGCCTGAAAACCGCGTTCGATCGCCGCCAGGTGTCCAGCCAGCCGCTGCTGATCCCGGCCGTGTTCGCGGCCACGGCGCTGGAAATGAGCGCCGCCGAGGAGGCGCGCGCGGCGCTGGCCGAGATGGGCTTCGAGATCGCTGCGGTTTCGCCGACGCATCTGGCCGTACGCGCCATGCCGAGCATGCTGATCGAGGCCGCGGCGGAAACCCTGGCGCGCGAAGTGTTGAAAGATATTCGCGAATTCGGCATAAGCGAGGCCGCGAGCCAAACCCTAACCGCGCAGCGCAACCGGCTTCTGGCGACGCTCGCCTGCCACGGCGCGGTGCGCGCCAATCGCCGCCTGACATTGCCGGAAATGAACGCTCTGCTGCGCGACATGGAAGCCACCGAGCGCGCGGATCAATGCAATCACGGCCGGCCGACCTGGTTCCAGCTCAGCCTGGCCGATCTGGACAAATTATTCATGCGAGGTCAATAAATGCGTCAGAAACCCTTCCCCATCCCCGTCGTCCCGGCGCCAGAGAACAAGCCCGAAGCCGATCCGGAAACCTCCTCCTGCGCCAGCGGCGAACCGTATGCGCTGATGGTGCTGGGCGATTCGATGCTGCCGGAATTCCAGGAAGGCGAAATCATCGTCATCGAACCGGAAGGCCTCGCCCGCGATGGCTCGTATGTCATCGCCTTCGTCAATGAGGAATACATCTTCCGGCAGCTGATCAAGCATCCGGAAGGCTGGATGCTGAAACCGCTGAACCCGGTGTACCCGAATATCCCGATCGACAGCCTCGACGTGGTCAAGGGCGTCATCATTCTGAAGAAGAAGCCCGGCAAGCGCTCGCAGCAGACGGCGTATGTCTGATTAGCCGCCTGCCGGGCGCGTTTCGGATCGCCCGGCCCGTTCAGCAACCCCTACCCCCCGCCCACCTATGCCGCGTGAAGAACCCGCCTTCAAGATCAAGAACGCCAACCTGCCGGTTCTGATCCTGCACCTGAAAACCCCGGACATGGCGCGCGTCAAAGCGCAACTGGCCGCCCGTCTCAAGCAGATGCCGGACTTCTTCGCCCATGCGCCGGTGGTGCTGGGCCTGGCCGAGCTGAGCGAGGCCGACGCCGCCGTCGATTTCGCCGATCTGCTCGATTTCATGCATACCCACCACATGCAGGCGGCCGGCATCATCGGCGGCTCCGGCGCGCAGCAGGCCGCGGCGGCGCAGGCCGGATTGGGCGTGATTCCGGACACGCCGGCGCGGCCGGCGCCGCTCGCCGAGCCCATCGCCGAGCCCGCAGCGGAGCCGGTTGCGATCGATGCCGGACCGGTGCAGCCCGATCTGCCCGGGCTGGAAATCGAAGCCGCCGCGCCGCCCCCGACGTCAGCCCGCCCGACCCTGGTCATCGACAAACCGGTGCGCACCGGCCAGCGCATCCATGCCGAAGGCGCCAATCTGGTCGTGCTGGCCATCGTCAACGCCGGCGCGGAATTGATCGCCGACGGCGACATCCACATCTATGCGCCGTTGCGCGGCCGCGCGCTGGCCGGCGCACACGGCAACACCGCGGCGCGCATCTATGTCGAGAGCATGGAAGCCGAACTGGTCGCCATCGCCGGCTATTTCCAGGTCTTCGATGAAGGCATACCGGAGGCGGTGCGCGGCAAATCCAGCCAGGTTTATCTGGCTGGCGAGCAGGTCGTGGTCAAACCGCTGGGCGGCAAGCGCTAAGGCAAAATCGCCTCGAATCGCCATATCCGCTTTACAGGTAAAATTTCCGCTTTCTGGAGGACATCGAACAGTGCCAAAAATCATCGTAGTCACCTCGGGCAAGGGCGGAGTCGGCAAGACCACCACCAGCGCCAGCTTCGCAACGGGCCTGGCCCTGCGCGGCAACAAGACCGTAGTCATCGACTTCGACGTCGGTCTGCGCAATCTCGACCTGATCATGGGCTGCGAACGGCGCGTGGTGTACGACATCATCAATGTCATCAATGGTGAAGTCGGCCTCAAACAGGCGCTGATCAAGGACAAGCACTGCGACAACCTGTACGTGCTGCCCGCCTCGCAGACGCGCGACAAGGATGCGCTCAACCTGGACGGCGTCGGCCGCATCCTCGACGAACTGAAGGAAAGCTTCGACTGCATCGTCTGCGACTCGCCCGCCGGTATCGAACATGGCGCGTTCAGCGCGATGTATTACGCCGACGAAGCCTTGGTGGTGACCAATCCGGAAGTCTCCTCGGTGCGCGATTCCGACCGCATCCTGGGCATCCTCGCGGCCAAGTCGAAGCGCGCCGTAGAGGGCATGGAGCCGGTCAAGGAGCATCTGCTGGTCACCCGTTACGACCCGAAACGCGTCGCGGCCGGCGAAATGCTGTCGGTGGACGACATCCAGGAAATCCTGCGCATTCCGCTGATCGGCGTGATCCCCGAATCCGAATCGGTGCTGCAAGCCTCCAATTCAGGCACGCCCGCCATCCACCTGGACAAAAGCGATGTCGCCGAGGCCTATCGCGATGTCGTCGCCCGCTTCATGGGCGAAGAGGTGCCGATGCGCTTTACCACCGCCGAAAAGGCGGGATTCCTGAAACGATTGTTCGGAGGCCGCTGAGATGTCCCTGATCGACAACCTGCTCGACTACCTGCGCGGCGACACCAAGAAAACCGCCGTCGTCGCCAAAGAGCGACTGCAAATCATCCTGGCGCACGAACGCGCCGGCCGCAACGCCAGCTCGCCCGACTACCTGCCGGCGCTGCAGGAAGAACTGCTGGCGGTGATCGCCAAATACATCCACGTCGATCGCGACATGATCAAGGTGCAGCTGGAAAAACACGGCGAATACGATGTGCTGGAATTGAACATCATGCTGCCGGAAGAGAAGCGGACCGGCGCTTGAGGCGCGGCGCCGCAGCTAAACGATGAGGCTGGACGAGACGATTTCGCACCGCGTATGAGTGCGTCGAACGCGCCGCATCGAGTGCGGCCGCCGATCAACTTGAACGTCGTGGACTATTCTTCTGTTTTTCGAGCGCCTGCTGCATTTTTTCGACCTGTAAACGATTCAGGAGATTGATCGCCATGTCTGCCCGCCGCCTGCCCAATACCGCACTGCTGCTGCCCGTTCTGACCGCCATGCTGTTGGGCGGTTGCGCCACCAGGGAGTTCGTACAACAGCAGGTCGGCCAGGTCGGCCAGCGCATCGACGGCCTGGAAGGGCTGCTCAAGGCGGCCAATCTGCGCATCGAAACCCATGGCAGCCGCCTGCTTGAATCGGAGGGCCGGCTGGTCGTCGCGGAACAGCGGGCCACCTGGCTGTCCCAACGCAGCGACGAAACCCAGGCCGGACTGGAGGGTGCGAAGCAACGCCTGCAGGTGATCGCCGGCGAGGTATCGACGGCGCAAAAACAGATCGAAGCCGGCGGCGTCGAGGCGGCGCGCGCGCATCAGCGTCTCGACGACGTCGACCAACGGCTCAGTCTCGCCACGCGGCGTCTGCAAGGCACGGTTGCCGGCCTGGCCATGGCGGAAGGCCGCATCGGCGCACTGGAGTCCGATCTGCGCGCCGCCGCCGTCGCCACGGCCGCTCCTGCCGCGGCCGCTCCGGCGACTCCGGCCGCGGCTGTCAACGTCGCTCCGGTTGTGTCGGAAGGCATCGCTGCGGCCAGCCCGACCCTGCCGCCTGCCGCCGCGGCCAATCCGCCGGCCTCAGCAGCCGCCCTGGCCAGCCTGCCGCCTATCTCCCAGCCTATCGCCACCCCGCCTATCGCCACCCCGCCTATCGCCACCCCGCCGAATGCCGCTGCGCCGCTGCTGGCCGAGGCAAACAGCCGGCTCGATCAAATCGCCGCCCTGCTGCACAGCGCCGATCAGAAAATCGCCGCCAATGCCGCCGCGCTGGCCAGTACGTCGACGCGGGTCGACGGCCTGGAGCAAGGGCTGGACGCCACTGACCGGCGCACCCGCGAGAGCGAAAACGGCATCAAGCTGACGCAGCAAAAGCTCGGCGACGTTCAGGCCCGACTGGACAACGCGAGCAGCCTCATCGCCGGCAATAGCGAATCGCTGGCCCAGGCCGGCCAGCGCATCGATGCGCTGGGCAACGGCCTGGCCAAGCTCGACCAGCGTCTGGACAGCAGCGAACACAGCCTCGCCGCATCCCGCCAGCGCCTGGATCGGGCGGAAGACAACCTGAAACAGCAGGACGTCCGTCTGAGCCGGAACGAGGCCGAAGGCAGCACGATTTCCAGCTTGGCGCAGGAAGCGCTGGCGCGCGCAAGAACCGCCCACAGACTGGCTGAAGGCAAACTGGTTTTTGAAACGACGCTGACCGAAGATGTCGCCACGTTCGGCTTCGAGCAAACCAAGTTGAACGCCGCCGCCAAACAGACGCTGGCCGATTTCGCCAACCGGCTGAAAACGGAAAACCGGAACGTATTCATTGAAATTCAAGGCCACACCGACAGTGCCGGCCCGGCCGCCGCCAACATGCGGCTGTCCCGCCAGCGGGCCGAGCAGGTGCGCGATTATTTGCATCAGGAAGGCGGCATTGCGCTGCATCGGCTGGCCGTGGCGGCCTATGGCGAAACCCGGCCGCTCGCGGACAACAAGACCAAGCAGGGCCGCAGCCAGAATCGGCGCGTGGTTCTCGTCGTCCTGAAATAAATCCACTTGGCGCCGCCGCGCGCGGCATCCACCCGAGGCCGCCAATGCCGCCCGCGTAGGACGGCCTATTAGTGGTAATCCTCTTCCCGTTGATGGCGCACCGCGAGAATCGTCACGCTGTTCGCGTCCTCGATCTCGAACAGTGCGACGTAGCCGCTTGTCCCGAAAGGGATGAGCAGTTCGCGCAGGAATGGGGTGTCGGCATTCGCCTTCCGGCAGGTAAAGGGAAAATCCTGAAGAAACTCGATGGCTTTGATGATCGTAGCGCGGGCACGGCGAGCCGCTTGCAGATCTTGCTCGATCTGGAAGGCATAAAGCCGGCGCAGATCATCCCTTGCTGCCTTGGTGTAGCGAATACGGTAGGTCATCCGCCCTGCTTGGCCTCGGCCTCGTTCAGCATGCGCTCCAGTTCGTCGTGAACCTCGTCGGACGAATAATATTCACCACTTAATTTCGCCTCTTCTCGGGAAACCAGTCCTCGGGCAATGAACGCCTTGTGCAGGCTCCGGCGCTCGACTCCAGCGCGTATCGACTGTTCGACAAAGCTTGAAAGGGTTTCTCCATCTTGCAGAACGCTTTCCGCTGCCAAACGCAGTTCGGGGGCGACTCGGAGAGAAGGAATGGATGCTGTTTTCATGACCGACTCCATGCGTTGCATTTGTAGCGCAGTATGGCAAATCATTTCTGTCGTGACAATCCGGCATCGCGCATGCCTGTCTCGCCGCACTATCGTCCTTGATCTTTGATCAATGCCAATCACGTGAGAAAATCAGCGTTTTCTAATTCGCTGATGCTTTCTTGACCCGAATCATTCGAGTCGAGTTCAGCAAGGACGCCCCGCTTGACGCAAACACTCACGCCCCCCCATTCCGCATCACCCGCTCTGCACGAAGAAGTTCGCACCACGACCTGTTATATGTGCGCCTGCCGCTGCGGCATCAAAGTCCACCTGAAAAACGGCCAAGTCCGTTTCATCGAAGGCAATCCAGATCATCCGCTGAACCAGGGCGTGCTGTGCGCCAAGGGTTCCAGCGGCATCATGAAGCAGTATTCGCCGGCCCGGCTGACGCAGCCTTTACGGCGCAAGGCCGGCTCCGAGCGCGGCGCCGGCGAATTCGAGCCCATATCCTGGGACGAGACCTTCGCCATTCTGGAAGAGCGCCTGGGCAATCTGCGCGCGACCGATCCTAAGAAGTTCGCGCTGTTCACCGGACGCGACCAGATGCAGGCGCTGACCGCCCTGTTCGCGCGTCAGTTCGGCACCCCCAACTATGCGGCGCATGGCGGCTTCTGTTCGGTCAACATGGCGGCCGGCCTGATCTACACCATCGGCGGTTCGTTCTGGGAATTCGGCGGACCGGACCTGGATCGCGCCAAGCTGTTCGTGATGCTGGGCACCGCTGAAGATCACCATTCCAACCCGATGAAGATGGCGCTGTCGAAGTTCAAGCGCGACGGCGGCCGCTTCATTTCGATCAACCCGGTCCGCACCGGCTACTCGGCCATCGCCGACGAATGGATTCCGATCAAGCCGGGCACCGACGGCGCGCTGCTGCTGGCGCTGATCCACGAAATCATCAAGCAGGGCTTGTATGACCGCGAGTTCCTGGTGCAGTACAGCAATGCCGCCGAACTGGTGAATCTGGACGCGAAAAGCCCGGAACAAGGCATGTTCGTGCGCTTCGAGGTGCCGCCGGAGGAAGGCTGTTTCGACCCGCAGAACAAGCTCTGGTGGGACCGCGAGATGGACAAACCCGTGTCCACGCATACGCCGGGGGTCGAACCGCGCCTGCTGGGCGAATTCACGCTGGCCGACGGCACGCCGGTGAAGCCGGCCTTCCAGTTGCTGTCCGAGCGCGTCGAGCAATACACCCCGGAATGGGCCGCCGGCATTACCGGCATTCCGGTCGAAACGATCCGTCGTCTGGCGCATGAAATGGGCGTCACCGCGCGCGACCAGAAGATCGAACTGCCGATCGCCTGGACCGACGTGTGGGACAACGAGCACAAGACGATCACCGGCAATCCGGTCGCGTTCCATGCCATGCGCGGCCTGGCGGCGCATTCCAACGGTTTCCACGGCATCCGCGCGCTGGGCATCCTGATGTCGCTGCTCGGCACCATCGACCGGCCCGGCGGCTTCCGCCACAAAGCGCCGTTCCCGCGCCCGATTCCGCCCTGCGCAAAAACGCCGACCACGCCGGAAGCGGTGCGCCCGAACACGCCGCTGGACGGCATGCCGCTGGGCTGGCCGGCCGACCCGGACGATCTGTTCGTCGACGACGACGGCGGCCCGGTGCGTATCGACAAGGCGTTCTCCTGGGAATATCCGCTGTCGGTGCATGGCATGATGCACAACGTCATCACCAACGCCTGGCGCGGCGATCCGTACAAGATCGACACGCTGCTGATCTTCATGGCCAACATGGCGTGGAATTCGACGATGAACGCGGTCGAAGTGCGCAAGATGCTGAACGACAAGGATGACAACGGCGAACACAAGATTCCGTTCATCGTCGTCGCCGACGCGTTCCAGTCCGAGATGACCGCCTTCGCCGATCTGATTTTGCCGGACACCACCTATCTGGAACGCCACGACGTGATGTCGATGCTGGACCGGCCGATTTCCGAATTCGACGGCCCGGTCGATTCGGTGCGCATCCCGGTGCTGCCGCCGACCGGCGACTGCAAGCCGTTCCAGGAAGTGCTGATCGAACTCGGTTCGCGCCTGAAACTGCCGGCGTTCACGACCAAAGAAGGCAACCGCAAATTCCGTGACTACCCGGATTTTGTCGTCAACTTCGAGACCGCACCCGGCTCCGGTATCGGCTTCCTGGCCGGTTGGCGCGGCAAGGGCGGCGAGAAGTCGATGAAGGGCGAGCCGAACCCGAACCAATGGCAGATGTATGAGCAGAACAACTGCGTGTTCCAGTACCACCTGCCCAAGTCGTATCAGTACATGCGCAACTGGAACCAGGGCTATCTGCAATGGGCGCAGGCGCACGGCATGACGCGCCATGCCGAGCCGATCAACATCCATATCTACTCGGAAGTGCTGCAGAAATTCCGCCTCGCAGCGCAAGGCAAGACCGATGGCAAGCAACCGCCGGCGCATCTGAAGAAGCGCATCGAAACCTATTTCGACCCGCTGCCGTTCTATTACGAACCGCTGGAAGCCAGCCTGTCCGACAAGCACAAGTACCCGCTCAACGCGATCACCCAGCGGCCGATGGCGATGTATCACTCGTGGGATTCGCAGAACGCCTGGCTGCGCCAGATTCACGCCCACAACTATCTGCACATCAACCCGAAGACCGCCGCCGCGCAAGGCATCGCCGACGACGACTGGATATGGATCGAATCGATGCACGGCAAGGTGCGCTGCATGGCGCGCCTGTCGGAAGCCGTCGAACCGGGCACGGTGTGGACCTGGAACGCCATCGGCAAGGCCGCCGGCGCGTGGAACCTGGACAAGGACGCCAACGAGTGCAAACAGGGTTTTTTGCTCAACCACCTGATTTCCGAAGAACTGCCGCGAGGCGGTGGCCAAGACGCGGAGTCCGGCGAGCATCTTTCCAATTCCGACCCGATCACCGGACAAGCCGCCTGGTATGACGTGCGTGTGCGCATCTACAAGGCCGGCGCGGATGAAGCCAAGGAAACCTGGCCGCAGTTCGCGGCGGTGCCGGCGGCGCCAGGCACACCGGAACGGCGGCCATGGCAAAGCTATGTAGCGGGCGTATTCGGGATAAAACAATGAGCCGCGCCATTCCCGTCCGGGCGGGAATGGCGGCCGTTCAACGGATCCGCCTGAAATTGGCTTTTTTAATTAACAAACTGGATTCCCGCATGCGCGGGAATGACGGCTCAACGATATGACCCAACTCGCTCTTGTCATCGACCTCAACGTCTGCGTCGGCTGCCACGCCTGCGTGACCAGCTGCAAACAGTGGAACACCTCCGGCGATGCCGGCCCAATGTTCGACGACAACCCGTATGGCAAAGACCCCACCGGCACCTTCTTCAACCGGGTGCAAACCTATGAAGTCGGCGCCTTCCCGAACACCGAGACGCTGCATTTCCCGAAGAGCTGTTTGCATTGCGAAGACCCGCCCTGCGTGCCGGTCTGCCCGACCGGCGCCAGTTACAAACGCAAGGAAGACGGCATCGTGCTGGTCGATTACGACAAATGCATCGGCTGCAAGTACTGCTCCTGGGCCTGCCCGTATGGCGCCCGCGAGCTGGATGAAAAGCAGCAGGTAATGAAGAAATGCACGCTGTGCGTCGATCGCATCTACGACACCCGCATTCCGGAAGACCGGCGCAAGCCGGCCTGCGTCATTTCCTGTCCGACCAGCGCCCGATTGTTCGGTGATGTGCACGACCCGGAATCGGACGTCTCGCTGGCGATCCGCGAATCCGGCGGCTATCAGTTGATGCCCGAATGGGGCAGCAAACCGGCCAACCATTACCTGCCGCGGCGCAAGACCAAACTGCGCATCCACGCCGACGAGCTGGTCCGCGCCGACAACCCGCTGAGCAAGGAAGACATCCGCCATGAGACCAGCAAGGAATCGTCGCTGGATGACTGGTTGATGTAATTGCCCGCTTTCTTCACCTATTGAGTCCCTCTCTATGCATCCCGCGTTTTCCGTCATATTCCTCACCACCCTGCTCGGCGTCGGCCAGGGGCTGTTTCTCGCGTTGTTTTCCAGTCAGGCCTACAGCGTGGTCGACGTACTGCCGGCGCAACCCGGCGGCTTTTATGCGCTCGGCGGGCTGATCGCATTGATCTTCCTGATCGCCGGCTTGATCGCCTCCTTCTTCCACCTCGGCCATCCGGAACGCGCCTGGCGCGCGGCCTCGCAATGGCGCACATCCTGGCTGTCGCGCGAAGTCATCGCACTGCCCATCGTCATGGGCCTCATCGCGCTGTACGCGCTGGTCAACTGGCTGGGCATCGACGCCGACCTGTATGGTCTCGGCGTGCCCGGCCAGGTCGCGCTCAGCATCGGCGCATTCGGCGTCGTCGCCAGTCTGGCGCTGTTCGTCTGCACCGCCATGATCTATGCCGCCATCAAGTTCCTGCAGGAATGGGCCAGCCCGCTCACGGTGGCGAACTACTTTCTGCTCGGTACCGCCTCTGGCTTTACCTTCGCCGCCGCCTTCGCCGCTGTCGCCGCGCCCGATCTGGCGCCGTTCTACGGCGGCTGGGCGATCACCCTGACCGTGGCCGGCCTGTTCACTCGCGCCGCCTCGCTGCTGCGCAATGCCCGCATCAAACAGAAATCCAGCGTGCAAACCGCCATCGGCGTGCGCCACAACAAAGTGCGCCAGGCCAGCATGGGCATGATGGGCGGCTCCTACAACACGCGTGAATACTTCCACGGCCGCACGCTGGCATTCCTGAAAACGGTGAAATGGCTCTTCCTGGTGCTGGCCTTTCCGGTCCCGCTATTGCTGCTCTGGGCCGGCCTGGCGCAATACGACACCGGTCTGCTGATGCTGGCCTTCGGCGTGCAGTACATCGGCCTGCTGTTCGAGCGCTGGTTCTTCTTCGCGCAGGCCAATCATCCGCAGAACCTGTACTACCAAGTCGTGGGTTAAAACAGGCAAGCGGACGATACCGCGGTCGGCGAGCCTGCTTATGCTTGTTGCCGCCATGCATGGCGGCAACCGCGTCCTTATATCGAGCAGAGACCGCTTGCCCCCTCCGCTTTAGACTCCGCCACGCCCAACTCATCAGTAATTTCTATAGCAACGCATCACGCCGCCTCAATCGGGCTCGACGTTCCTATACTCTGTTCGTCCATAGATAAATATCCCGGGGGGAAAACATGGTGAACATTTTCCATAAGAGCATCGGTGCGCGTTTGGCCGGCGGGTTCGGCGTCATCTTGGTGGCGATGGTGGTGATGGGCAGTACCGCTCTGGTCGAGATGGCCGCCATCAAACAACACCTGAACGAGATCGTCGACGACAACAACCGCAAGACCGAGTTGCTCAACGCGCTGTCCGAGTCGGTGCATATCGTCTCCCGAGTAAGTCGCAGCATGGTCCTGCTGCACGACACCGCCGGAATCGAGCATGAGAAAGCCAGGATCGATGCCGCCCGGCAGGCGTATGAACAGGCCGAGGCCGCCTTGGACAAAATGCCGTCCAACCCGGACGGTCTGGCCTTGCGCAGCAAGATCAAGGCAGCGAAAGCCGTCGCCCAGCCTTTCGCCGATCAGGTGCTCGAACTGGCCCTGGCCGGTCGCGACGCGGAGGCGACCGCCGTGCTGATGCAGAAAATGAACCCGGCGGACCTTGCCTGGCAGCATGCACTGGACGCGAGCCTCGCTTATGAGCGCGACAACACCGAACGCGACCGGAACACCACCGTCCAGGCCTATGAACGCACCCGTACCGTCTTGCTGGAGGAAGGCGGCGTCGTGTTGTTGCTGGCCGCCGGCTTGGCGACCTGGATCATCCTCAGCATCACACGGCCGCTGCAGGAGGCGAGAAATACCATGGGGCGGATGCGCGACGAGGGCGACCTGACCGGACGAGCCCGCATCCTGGGCAGGGACGAGATCGGCCAGATGAGTCATGCCTTCAACGCACTGATCGAGCGATTCCAGACTATCGTCGGCGAGGTGCAGGGCAACGCGAATCAGGTCTCGAGCGCGGCCAGCCAACTCGCCATTTCGTCGGCGCAGCTGGCCGAGGTGGCCACCAGCCAGAGCGAAGCCGCCGTCGCCACGGCGGCGGGCGTCGAGCAGATGGCGGTCAGCGTGGCCTCGGTCGCGGATTCCGCCGAGGATGTGCGCAAGATCTCCAACAAGAGCCTGGGTCAAACCGACAAGGGCTGCCGAGGCCTGTCCGACATGGCGGCCCGCTTCAGCGAACTGGAAGCGGACGTCGAAGCGATCGCCAGCGCCGTACGGCAATTCGTCGAGAGCACCCATGCGATCACGGCGATGACCCAGCAAGTCGGCGCCATCGCCGACCAGACCAACCTGCTGGCGCTGAATGCCGCCATCGAGGCGGCGCGCGCCGGCGAGCACGGGCGCGGTTTCGCCGTGGTCGCCGACGAAGTGCGCAAGCTGGCCGAGCAGTCGCGCCGCCACGCCGGCGAAATCGATGCGGTCACCCAGCAATTGGGCCAGCAATCGGGGCAGTTGGGCGAGACCCTGGAGCGCGGCCTGGAGTCGCTGCGCGGCAGCCATGCATCGATGGGCAGCGTACGCAGCGCACTGACCGAAATGGGCGACACCGCGGCCGCGGCCAATCGGGGCGTGGACGAGATCACCGCCTCGGTGCAGGAGCAGAAAAGCGTCACCGGCGATATCGCCCGCAATATGGAACGGATCGCGCAGATGAGCGAGGAAAGCGACGCGGCCGTACACGAGTCCGCCAAGGCTGCGCAACATATCGAGCGCTTGGCCGCCAATCTGCGTACTGCGGTCGCCGGCTTCAGGGCCTAACCGCCCAAGGCTGCGGCAGCACCCGTGGCAGAGCACGCGCGGCCAGCGGCGCGGATGCGGCCGCAAGGCGACGCCGGTCCGATCAGCCCGGCAGATTTGCCGCTAGTCTCCCGGACTCTGCGGGCCGCCGCAGACGCGATCAGCGCTGCCAAGCAGCAAGCTGCTAGCCACCAAGAAAAATGGAAATAACGGTGACCGAAGTTCATCCGCATACTTGAAAATGATCTATTGTCAAGGTGCCAATGGCATTAAAGAGTTCGAACTCTATTTATCGTTTCCTGTGGCAGAAAGGAGAATGACATGCGTAAGTCGAGTTTGATCACGATGTTAATGGCTGTAGCACTGGCAGGCGGCAATGTGGCCATCGCGGCTGGCGGTCCGGGCGGAGCCGGCGATAAAGGCGGTGTACGCAGTGGCGGCGCTTCAATGCAAGCCCCTGCCGATGGCAAGCACACGCCTCCGCCCGATCAGCTTCGGACGCAGGATCGCGTGAAGGATCAAGACAAGCTGAAAGACCCGTTGAAAGACCAGGACAGGCTAAGAATACATAAGCCAGCCAAATAGCAATCCGGCGATTGCCGAGTTGCACGCAACGCATGCCAGTCAGACGACGGGCATGCGGTAAGTGAAAGCCCGGTTTTCTGAAACAGAAAGCCGGGTGATCAAGGATAAGTGATGTCCGCTGCTCGCCGGATTCGGATTGATCATGCAGCCGACCTTCTACTTTCAGCAGGCGCTGCAGACTGGCGCGCTGGTTCCGTTGCTGACCGACCATACCTGGCCGCAACTCAACGCCTACGCGGTCTACCCGCCGACCCGACATTTATCCAACCGAGTGCGGGCGTGGGTGGATTTCCTGGCGCTACGGTTGGCCTGGGAGCGCCAAAACGGCGGCGCGACAGCGGAAACAGCCCGGCTCAGGTGAGGATGAAATTGGCATCCGGTCGGGGTGCGGGAAGCGGCGTGTCGCCCAGCATTTCGCGCAGGCTGGCCTCGATGCCGGCGACCAGGGCATCGAGCGCAAGATCGTTGGCGGAAAGTCCGAACGGGTTCTCGATCTCGTCGCTCAGCGCCTCCAACGCAAAAAACGTGTAGGCCACGAAGGCCACCACGAGCGGCGTCATCAAACCGATCGAGTTCACCAGCCCGAACGGCAGCAGCATGCAATAGACGTAAGAACTGCGATGCAGGATCACCGAATAGGTGAACGGCAGCGGCGTGCCGGCGATGCGCTCGCAACTGGCCAGCGAATTGGAAAGACCGTCCAGCGAATCCTCCATCTTGTGCGCCAGCCACCCCTCCAGCCGCTTTGCCTCGCGCTGGCTTCGCAACCAGTCGCCCAACCAGAGCAGAACCAGCGACGGCGCCGTACGCTTATCAGCCAGCCGCTCCAGCAAAGAGGACGGCAGCAGGCCCGCCGCGCCGGTCGCGACCGGTTGATCGCGCAACTGGTTGCGCAGGGTGGCGGCAAAACCGATCAGACCAAGCACGAAAGGCCGCACTTCGTCGGCGGGGCCGATCCGGGTCAACGCTTGCCGAGCCAGGTTGCGCGTTTCCACCAGCACGGCGCCCCAGTGCAAGCGCGCCTCCCAGTAACGGTCGTAACTGGCATTGATGCGAAAGCCGAGAAATATCGCCAACGCCACCCCCATCAAAGAGAACGGACTCGAGGTCAACGTCACCTTCCAGTGGAACAACTCGCCGTGCGCAGCCACCACCGCGCATGACAACGCGACGATAAACACGAGCTGGCCGAGAATGCGCTGAATCAGCGAACCGCGCCGGACGAAGAGCAGATGAACCCAATGCGGGCGAGGACGAAGGATCACGGAACGGGCGCCGAAAAAGGTTGGGCGGGCGCAATTCTGCATCCCGACCGAGTGCCCGCACAGAGGGAAAACCCGGGCGCACGGCGCCGTCGTTCCGAGCCAGCCCGGAGCGACGGCGCGCTGCGCTTAACTGCAACAGCGGCTGGAATCCGCCACGCCCGCCTTCTTCAGCAGCGCGGCGAGCGGACAGAAGCGGGTCAGCCCGCTCTGCGCCAGGTTGGCGCCGACGAACACGGCCAGCCAAACCCAGTCCGCGTGGACATAGTGCGCAAGCGCGAGACTCAACAGAATCATGCTTCCGGCCACCAGGTGGACGATACGATCGACGGTCATGTGCTTCTCCTTGCTCAAAGCTTGTAGCTGATCTGCAGATTGACGATGTTCTGCTCCAGCTCGATGGTGTTGAAAGGCGCCACGTTCGACGTAATCGAGTTTTGCAAGGCGCGCATGTAGGACAGCGACCCCATGACCCGATCGCTGATCTTGCGCGTCAAGCCGATGGACAGATGTTTCTCGGTCACCGCCAGCGAGCCGATGTTGGCATTGACGTCTTCCGCGCCGATCGGCGACTTGCCGTAGTTCAGGCCGACGCGCAGCGTGGTCTTGGCGTCGATCTCCTTCTGGATGCCGAGCGAGAACGCGGTCTGGTCGTCCCAGCCGAAGTTCATGCTGGCCGGAATCGGCCCGGTATAACCTGCGGGCCGCGTGATCGCGACGCGGTCCAATACGTCGCTGAAAGCGATGTGCTTGACGTCGGCTTCCACCAGCAGGCCCGGCATCGGCGTGAAGGCGACGCCGAAGGTGAATTGCTGCGGCCCGTCCATGGTCATCTCGAAGGCGCCGGCCGGCGTGTTCCAGTGGAAGGCCGACATGTTCTGTTCGCTGATCCAGGCCGCGCCGAAGCGAAGCTTGTCACTCGGCTTGTAGATCAGGCCGGCCGTCACGCCGAAACCGTAGACCTGGTTCTGCGGCAAGGTGTACAGCGGGTTTGACAATGCCAGGCTCTGGTAGTCGATGTTCAACGCCGCGCCCACGCTCAGCTTGTCGTTGACCTTGTAGCCGAAGCCGGGCGCGATCTTGTAGAACTGTTTGGTCGTCACGACCGCCTGGTTGCCCGCCGCGGCGGCGGTATCGGGAAAATCCACCCCCATGCCGGACAGGCCGGCCATGCCCATGCCCAGGAACAGACGGTCGTTGACGTTGAAGGCGAGCGCCCCCGACGGGATCAGATACAGATCCGAGTCGCTCTCGAAGCCGTTCGCCTTGCGCGGCGGGTTGAGGAAGCCGAAGCCCATGTCGACGCGCATCTCCTTCATGCCCAGTTCGGCCAGACCCGCCGGGTTGGTGAGTATCGTGCCGGCATCCTGCGGCGCGGCCACGACGGCGCCGCCCATGCCCCATTGGGTGGCGGTCACGCCGATCATCTGATCGCCGTTGGTGGCATGGGCTGGTGCGGCGGCGGCACCGAACAGGCCGAGGGCGGCGATGAGTGGTGTGAGCTTGGTCATGTTGGTCTCCTCCGGCTCGGGTTATTTACGCAGCAGGTTGGAGGTGCCGGGCTGGCCGCGAAAATGCTGATGGCAGGCGACGCAGCCCCGGGTCACGTCGCCCAAATACCCGGCGGCGGCGATCATGTCGCCCTTCTCGGCGGCTTCGGCGATGCGTATGGAACCGCCTTCCACGGCTTCCTCCATCGCGGGGAGCACCGACAGGTCTTGCGTGTTCACCTTGTCGAGCGGCATATAGGGCAGCAGGCCGCCGCGCGGCAGGCGGTGATTGGCGATACGCCGCGCCGCCTCGGAAGCGGCTTCGCCGTTGTCCATCGCGATGGCCAGGGTTACCGCCTGGTAATCCGCCATGACTTCCTGCATGACCTGGGCCAGGGTCAAGCTATCGCTCTTCTTGCTATGCTTGTTCGCCACCCCGGCGAGGAACTGCTTGATCTCGGGCGACAGCGCCTTCACCTTCTGCTGCAGTTCCGGCGTCATCAGCGCCATCTGTTTCTGGACGATCAGCATGCCCGCCTTGGGGTCCGGCTTGGTCTCGTTCGCGACAGCGCACGACATCCCCAAAGGCAGGGCGAAGGCAAGCAGACAGGCGAGCAAGGTGGGAACGTTAAGCTTGCGATGCGACATGGAAGAGCTCCTCATTTGATGAACGCGGACGACTTTGCCCGTGTCGGCATCATGGGAAAGGCCCGTTTCGATAGAATTGCACCGGCTGTGCAAGAGTTACCGAAGGTTTCCGGCGTGTTTCACCCTGAAATAAAGGAGCGGATCGGCATGATGGAGGAGCGCCATATTCTGGTCGTCGACGACGATATCGAATTGCGCGAGCTGGTGATGCGCTATCTCGGCCAGAACGGTTTCCAGACGGCCGGCGTCGGCGATGGCCAGGCCATGCAGGCGTATCTGAGCAGCCGGCCGGTCGACCTCATCCTGCTCGACATCATGCTGCCCGGCGAGGATGGGCTGAGCCTGGCGCGCGGGCTGCGCGAGCACGGCGGGCCGCCGGTAATCATGCTGTCGGCGCGCGGCGAGTCGGTCGACCGCATCGTCGGTCTGGAGGTCGGCGCGGACGACTACCTGGCCAAACCGTTCGACCATCGCGAACTGCTCGCCCGCGTCCGCGCCGTGCTGCGCCGCGCGCAAATACCCGCCCAGGCCGGCCGCCTGTTCCGATTCGGCCCCTGCGTGCTCGACCGGGAGACGCGACATTTGACCCGCAACGGCGAAACCCTGCCGCTCTCGGGCGCCGAGTACGCCCTGCTGCTGGCCTTCGTCGACCACCCGGACCAGATACTCAGCCGCGACCGCCTGGTCGATCTGCTGCGCGGCTACGACCGCTCGCCGTTCGATCGCATGGTGGATGTGCGGGTGACCCGTTTGCGCCGCCGCATCGAACCGGACCAGGCCCGCCCGGTTTACATCCGCACCGTGCGCGGCGAGGGCTACCTGTTCACACCGAGCGGGCGGGCGGCATGAACTGGCCGCGCACGCTGCTCTGCCGCACCACGCTGGTGATCGCCAGCGTTTCGGTGGCATTCCAGCTGTTTGCCATCGGCGCCATCGCCAACTACGCCCTGGTGCCGCTGGGCCAACGCGCCGCCGACGATCTGGCCGCCCGGCTGGTGGATGTGGCCGAGGACTGGGGACGACTGCCGGCGGCGGCGCGGCCGGACTATCTGAGCCATGTGCAGCGCACCTACGAGGTGCGGGTCGGCGCGGCGGATACGCCCTTGGCCGATTTTTCCAAATGGCTGCCCTACTACTATTTCATCGAGGACGCCCTCCATCGCCGCACCGGACAGCGACTCGAACTGCGCAGCGCCCCCGATCGCGACGGCGAGGCATGGCTCTGGGCCGACATCCCGACCGCGCAAGGCCGGGTCCGGGTGGGCTTTTCCAGCCAGCGCAACGGCGTATTCCTGCCCGGCGCGCTGGCGTTGATTCTGATCGTGGGTGCGGCCGCCACCGTCATCACGTCCGCCTTTCTCGCCCGGCGTCTTACCGCGCCGCTACGGCGGCTGTCGACCGCGGCGCGCAGGATGGGCGCGGGCGACTGCCCGGAGCCGTTGCCGGGCGGGGGGCCGGAGGAGTTCGACACCTGCGTGGCGTCGTTCAATCGCATGGTCACCCAGGTGCAGGAGCTGCTGGCCAGCCGCACCACGCTGCTTGCCGGCATCTCGCACGACCTGCGCACCCCGTTGACGCGCATGCGCCTGGCTCTGGGCATGCTTTCGGAAGGCCATGACCCTGAACTGGCCCAGCGCCTGATGCGCGACGTGGACGCAATGAACGACCTGATCGGCCGCTGTCTGGAGCTCGGGCAGGGCTTCGCGGAGCCCCTTGCCGACGCGGACCCCGGCGCGCTGATCGGCGAAATCGTCGCGGCCGCCCGCCACGCCGGCCACCGCGTCGACTATCAACCCGGCGCGCCGGTCCCTATCCGCCTGCGCACGCTGGCGTTTCGCCGGGCGGTCGGCAACCTGCTGGACAACGCCTTGCGATACGGCAGCGATGATGCCCCCGCGCGGGTCGAATTCGACCCTGAACAGCTTGAAATCCGGGTTTTGGATCGCGGCCCGGGCATCCCGGAGGACGCGCGGGAAGCCGTATTCCGGCCGTTTCACCGGCTCGAACCGTCGCGCTCCAGCCGCACCGGCGGCAGCGGCCTCGGCCTGGCCATCGTGCAGCAGCTTGCCGAGGCGAACGGCTGGCAAATCCGGCTGGCCGCTCGTCCCGGCGGCGGCACCAGCGCCATTCTGCGATTGATCGGCGCGGAGCCAGCCCCCTCCTAGACCAACGCTGCGGCAACCAGCAAGGCCGCGGCGGGTCAGCGACCGATCGCGCGGTTGCCCGGCAGCGCGACTGTTTTTTCACGCAGAGCGAGGCTGAGCGTGGAAAATTGGCCGGCTTGATCCTGTTGCAGAGATCATCTCTAGTGCTTGCTTGCATCAGTTTGCGTCAGCACCGAGAGCCGCTATGCAGCTGGATTGATGTAACTAGGCGCTAGTCCCCTTTCATACCCTCTGGAACTCACCATGACCAAAACCATCGTCGCCACTGCCAACGCCCCGCAAGCCATCGGTACCTACTCGCAAGCCGTCAAGGTCGATCACACCGTCTACATGTCCGGCCAGATCGGCCTCGATCCGGTTTCCATGCAGATGGTCGACGGCATCGAAGCGCAGATTCATCAGGTCTTCAAGAATCTGGCCGCGGTCGCCGAGGCCGCCGGCGGCAGCTTGGCCGATGTCGTCAAACTCAACGTATTCCTGACCGACCTGGGCCACTTCGGCAAGGTCAACGACATCATGGCGCAGTATTTCAGCCAGCCCTACCCGGCGCGCGCCGCCGTCGGCGTCGCTTCGCTGCCGCGCAACGCGCTGGTGGAGGCGGATGCCGTGATGGTGTTGGGCTGAATTTCCGGCGCCTGAATCGACATGCTTGATGCCGACCTGGTAGCCCGCAAACTGGGCTATGCCGCAGGCGCCGACCTGATCCTGCATCTGCCCATGCGCTATCAGGATGAAACCCGGCTGACGCCGTTGCGTGACGTGCGCATGGGCGTCGAGGTGCAGGTCGAAGGCGTGGTCGTGCAGGCCGAAGTACAGGCGCGGCCGCGACGCCAGTTGCTGGTGGAGATTGCTGACGCCAACCGGCGGGAAGCGCCGGCGGAGCACCTGTTTTTCCGTCTGCTGCACTTCTACCCCAGCCAGTTGAACCAGCTCCAACCCGGCGTGCGCGTGCGCCTGTTCGGCGAAGTGCGGCCGGGGTTTTTCGGCGCGGAAATGGTGCATCCGCAACTGCGCGTCGTGCGCGAGGACACGCCGTTGCCGGCCAGCCTGACGCCGATCTACCCGGCGGTGGCGGCGTTCTCGCAAAATGCCATCCGTAAAGCGGTGGAAGCGGCATTACGCCAGAGCGATGGCCACGACACCTTGCCGACCGCGTTGTTGGCAAAGCTGCAGTTGCCCGGCTTCGCCGAAGCGCTGCATGCGCTGCACCACCCGCCGCCGGATGCCGATCTGAACGCGCTGGAGATGCACGCCACGCCGGCCTGGCAGCGCATCAAATTCGACGAACTGCTGGCGCAGCAGCTCTCTCTGCGTCTGGCCGCACGCCAACGCCGGCAATTCAACGCCATCCCGTTAAGTCCCTCGCCGCCGCTATCGGAGCGGCTGCTCGCCGCCCTGCCCTTCGCCCTCACGGCCGCACAAAGCCGGGCATTGCGGGAAATTCACCACGATCTGGCGCGGCCGCACCCGATGAACCGTTTATTGCAGGGCGACGTCGGCAGCGGCAAAACCCTGGTCGCCGCCCTCGCCGTGTTGCCGGCGCTGGCCGCCGGCGGCCAGGTCGCGGTGATGGCGCCGACTGAAATCCTGGCCGAGCAGCTCTACTTGAAGTTTTGCGAATGGCTGCAACCGCTCGGCATGCAGGTGGCCTGGATTGCGGCGGCGACCAAAGGCAAGGCGAAAAAAGACAGCCTGGCGCGCATCGCCAGCGGCGACGTCAACATCGCCGTCGGCACGCACGCTTTGTTTCAGGCCGGCGTCAGCTTCGCCAATCTGTTGCTGACCATCGTCGATGAACAGCACCGCTTCGGCGTCGGCCAGCGTCTGGCCCTGCGCGAAAAGGGAAGCCCGGGCGACGGACTGACGCAAGCCAAGCACCTGCCGCATCTGCTGATGATGTCGGCCACGCCGATACCGCGTTCGCTGGCGATGAGTTACTACGCCGACCTCGACGTTTCCGTCATCGACGAGCTGCCGCCCGGGCGCACGCCGATCGCGACCAAAGTCATGTCGTTGAAGCGCCGCGACGAAGTCATCGGCCGCCTGCGCGACTATTGTCTGACCGGCGCACAGGCGTACTGGGTGTGTCCTTTGGTGGAGGAATCGGAAAAGCTGCAATTGCGCGCCGCCGAGGAAAGCCATGCCGAGCTGAGCGAACGGCTGCCCGAGCTGAACATCGGCCTGGTGCATGGCCGCATGAAAGGCGAGGAAAAAGCCGCCGCGATGGCGGCGTTCAAAGCCGGCGAAATCCACCTGCTGGTGGCCACCACGGTGATCGAAGTCGGCGTCGACGTACCGAACGCCGCACTGATGGTGATCGAGCATGCCGAGCGTTACGGCCTCGCGCAATTGCACCAGTTGCGCGGCCGCGTCGGCCGCGGCGCACGCGAGTCGACCTGTCTGCTGCTCTATGGCGACGCGCTGTCCGACAGCGGCCGCCAGCGCCTGCGCATCATCAAGGAGTACGCCGACGGCTTCGCCATCGCCCGCGAAGACCTGAAGTTGCGCGGCCCCGGCGAATTCATGGGCGCCCGCCAGTCCGGCCAGCAAATCCTGCGTTTCGCCAATCTGGAAACCGATCTCGATCTATTGGAAGCCGCCCGCGACACGGCGGAAGACCTGCTGACGCGGCAGCCCGACATCGCAGACCGGCACTTGGCGCGCTGGCTGCCGCGCGGGCTGGACTACTTGCGGGCGTAGCGGCGGCCTCGCTTGCCGATGGCTTTTCCAAAAAAAACGGCGCCCGCAGGCGCCGTTTTTTTCCAGCAGAGTAATCAGATCGCTATCGTACCGCCGTCATCCTTGGTGATCACGATGGTGGCGGAACGCGGCCGATCCACGCCGCTGACGCCGGGCCAGCCGCTCTGGTACAAGGCCGGATTGGCGATGTTGGCCGCGGTGGAATCCTCGCCCGGGTGCTGGATGTTGACGAAGATCGCCTTGCCGTCCGGGGTTTCCGTAATGCCGGTGATCTCGCAGCCTTTCGGTCCGACCAGGAAGCGGCGCAGCGTGGCCGTAGTGGCATCCTTGCCGGCGTAGGTGTCTACCGTCTGGTTGGCCCCGGCATTGCTGGGCACCGACAGGCTGGTGACGCTGACTTTGCCGCCATCGCCCTGGGTTCCGGGAAGCGCGGCCAGCATCATGCAGTTGGTCACATCGGCGTAAGAGCCGTCGTCCGTCTGCACCCACAACAGGCCGGGCTTGGCATCGCTGAACCAGAGACCGTCCGGGCTGGAGAAGTCGTTGTCGTCAGTCAGACCGGAAATGTTGATGTTCGCAGTATCCAGACCGGTTTCGGCGCCGAACAGGTAGACATCCCAGGCAAAGGTTGTGGCGGCGGGCAGGCTGCCGGTTTCCTTCATGCGGATGATGTGGCCGTTGGGGTTGCCGACGTTGTTCTCGCCATCGTTGTAGAAGCGCGGATTGGCCGCATCCAGGCCGCGCGGCTTGCCGCCGGTGGTGGTGCCGGTTTTGCCGCGGTCGCTGTTGTTGGTCAAGGTGACGTATATCTCGCCGGTGACGGGATGCACGCCGGTCCACTCGGGGCGATCCATCGGCGTGGCGCCGACGGCATCGGCCGCGAGACGGCAATTGACCAGCACATCGGACTGATCGGCGAAACCGAAGGCGGCGGCGGCGATGGCCGGGTTGGCGATATTGAGCTCGGTCCAGGTGCCGCTGCCGTCGGCCTTGAACGTCGCGACATACAACTTGCCGTCATCCAGATACTTGTCGCCGATCACCAGCCCGCGGATCGCCGCGTCGGCCGCGTCCCAGTTTTTATTGGAAACGTATTTGTAGATGTACTCGCCGCGCGCATCGTCGCCCATGTAGTAAACGATGGGCTTGCCGGCCTCGACCTTGGCGGGCATCGCGCCTTCATGGCCGAAGCGGCCCATTGCAGTGCGCTTGCGGGGTACGGAAGTCGGGCTGTAGGGATCGATTTCAACCACCCAACCCATGGTATTGGCGGCGTTGCGGAAGTCGCTGTTCGCCGCCGCACCCGGGGTGATGTCCCAACGCAGGTATTTGTCGCTGCCGCTGGTGTCGCCGCCGGTCGGGTTGGCCCAGCCGTAGCTGCCGTTGCTGGCCGATGAACCCATATAACGGTTCTGCGCAGCGGCCGCTTTCGCACTCAGCGTGGAGCTGGCGGGACGTTTGAAGTAGCCGGCCCAGTTTTCCTCGCAGGTCAGGTACGTGCCCCACGGGGTGTAGCCATGGGCGCAGTTGTTCAACGTGCCGCGGGTCTGGGTGGCGCCGGGAGAGAACTTGGTCGCGAGCAGGCTGTGGCCGCGCACCGGACCGGACATATCCATCAGGCTGGCCGCAGTGATGCGACGATTGAATCCGGAACCCTTGTTGACCTGGAACGGGCCGCCGTCGCGCACGATTTCAATGACCGAGACGCCGTGGACGTTGACTTCCTTGTCGATCTGCGCCGGCACGCGGCTGCTGGCCGGCATGGTGGCGGCCACGTCGCCGGCGGTATGCAGGAAGATCTGTGTGATGTTTTCATGGTTCATCACCAGCAGGCCGCGCTTGGAATTGGCGTAATCGGCGCCTGTGCCGGCCGCATTGAGGCCGAAATAATGCATGCCGTCGTGGTGATCGCCGGCGCGGTGTTCAAACGAATCCGCACTGTCCGTGCCGTCGTTGCGGTAGTCGGCGACGCTGCCGTCGATCGGATCGCCCAGGCGGTAGAGCACGCGGGCGGTATAGCCGCTCGGCACGGTCAGCGTATCGGCCACGCTTTTCGCCACGGCATTGAAGTTGAAGGTGGGCGCGACCGGAGCAACCGGCGCGGCGACGCTGTTGCTGTCGCTCAGGCAGCCGGTCAACGCGCCGCCGAAGAACGTGCCGGCGGCCAGGCCGAAGCCGCCTTTGAGCACGTTGCGGCGGCTCAGGCGGGCGTTCAACACGCTTTCGAAGGTCGGGTTCGCGCTGGGGTTGCGCACTTCATCGTCATGCTCATTCGGAGAAAGTTCGGTGCCGAGGGCGTTGATGCGATCATTCATGGCTGTTTTCAGTTCGGGTTGGAATGGGCGCCCACCTTACTGAGTGCGTATGACAAAGAGATTTCAGCTCGATGAAATTTACCTAATCCCAGTGCAGTTCAACCCTCCGGCAGGCATCTCTTCGATCAGGTTGTTCGCGATCGTTTTTCAACACGCGCGGCGCGGCAACTGCGACTATCAGCGCATGGCCGACAGAAGCAGGTGCTTCAGACGGCGCGAATAACGGGATAATCCGCGCTTTCCCATTGCGGCGTGAACATGGCAACTGGATGGCTGACTTCGGCATGGCAGTCGGGCGCGTGGCGCCGCTGGCTGACCGATCGCGGCTCGCTGACGCAGCGTTTGCAGCAGGCGTGTCCGGATTTTCGCGTGCACCGACTCCAGCAGGCGCTGGCCCGGCCCAATCTGGACGAATGCAACACCCTGGGCCTGTATCCCGGCCGGCGGGCGCTGATACGCGAAGTGCTGCTGTTGAACGCCGCAACCCCGCTGGTCTTCGCGCATAGCGTCATTCCGCTGTCCGGTCTGATCGGTCCCTGGGCCGGACTGGCCGGGCTGGGCAATCGTCCGCTGGGCGCCGCGCTGTTCACCAATCCGCGCATCCGACGCCAGGCGCTGGCCTTCCAGCAGTTGGATCGCCGCCATAGCCTCTACCGCAGTGCGGCATGCCATTTGCCGCTGCCGCCGCGCACGCTGTGGGCGCGCCGCTCATTGTTCGCACTGCAGAACCATCCGATTCTGGTCACCGAAGTTTTTTTACCCGCCACCTTGCACCTGTCATGACCCTACCTGTTTTGACGCTTTCCGAACGTCTCACCGAATACGAAAAACTGATGCGGCTGGACAAGCCGATCGGCATCCTGTTGCTGGCCTGGCCGACGCTGTGGGGCTTGTGGCTGTCCAGCGCCGGCCGTCCGGACATCATCGTGCTGTGGATTTTCGTGATCGGCGTGGTGCTGATGCGCTCCGCCGGCTGCGTGGTCAACGACTACGCCGACCGGCATTTCGACCCGCATGTCGAACGCACCAAGAACCGCCCGCTGGCGGCCGGTCGCGTCAGCGAGAAAGAAGCGCTGATATTGGCCGGCGTGCTGGCCTTGCTGGCCTTCCTGCTGATCTTGCCGTTGCAGAACTGGCTGCTGATACAGCTTTCGTTCGTCGCCGCCTTCCTGGCCGCAAGCTACCCGTACAGCAAGCGCTTCCTGGCCATTCCGCAGGCGTATCTCGGCATCGCCTTCGGTTTTGCGATACCGATGAGTTATGCCGCGCATCTCGATGCGGTGCCGCCGATCGCCTGGCTGCTGATGGCCGCCAACGTGTTCTGGGCCATCGCCTACGACACCGAATACGCCATGGTCGACCGCGCCGACGACCTCAAGATCGGCATCAGGACGTCCGCCATCACCTTCGGCCGCTACGACGTGGCGGCGGTGATGCTGTGCTACGGCATCACGCTGGTGCTGCTCGCCGTCGTCGGGCGGGAAGTGTCTCTGGGCTGGCCCTACTACCTGGGACTGGCCGCGGCGGCCGGCGTGGCGGCTTACCATTACACGTTGATCAGAGCGCGCGACCCGGCGCGCTGTTTCAAGGCCTTTCTGCACAACAACTGGTTTGGCGCCGCCGTCTTCGCCGGCATGGCCGCCAGCCTGCTGCCGCTGTGGCGATGAACCCGGGCGCGCAGTTTGAACGCGCCGAAATCCTGATCGGCGCGACCGGGCTGGAAAAACTCGCCGGCAAGCATGTCTTTCTCGCCGGCCTGGGCGGCGTCGGCTCCTGGTGCGCGGAAATGCTGGCACGCGCCGGCATCGGCCGGCTGACGCTAGTGGATATGGATGTGGTCGCCGCGTCCAACATCAACCGCCAACTGCCGGCGCTGCTGTCGACCATCGGCCAGCGCAAGGCGGACGTCATGGCGGCGCGCATCCGCGATATCAACCCGACTTGTCGTCTGAGCGTGCTGACCGATTTCCTGACCCCGGACAACATTCCCGCGCTGCTGCCGGCGGATGCGGACTACGTCATCGACTGCATCGACTCGCTGAACTGCAAGGTCGCCCTGATCGTCATCGCGCGCGAACGCGGCCTGCCCGTCGCCGCCAGCATGGGCGCCGGCAACAAGCTGGATGTGACGCGGGTACGGGTGTCCGACATCAGCAAAACGCAAGTCGATCCGTTGGCGCGGCTGGTGCGTAAACGCCTGAAGCGTCGCGGCATCGAAACAGGCGTGCTGTGCGCCTGGACCGACGAACCCGGCGCGCCGCCGCGTCCACCGGAGGAAGTCAGCCACGGCCGCGCCCGCGCCGTGAACGGCACGATTTCCTATATGCCGCCGCTGTTCGGGCTGATGCTGGCCGGCGCCGTGGTCAAGCAGTTGCTGGAGACCCCGGCATAACCTGTGAAATAGTCGAGAAAGGCCGCCGCCGGCATCGGCTTGCTGAATAAATAGCCTTGCGCGCAGTCGCAGCCGTGGCGTTCCAGAAACGCCAGTTGCTCGCCGAGCTCCACGCCTTCGGCCACCACCTTCAAACCCAGGTTGTGCGACAGCGCGATCACCGCCAGCGTGATCTCGCGGTCGCTGTTGTCGGTCAGGATGTCGGACACGAAAGAGCGGTCGATCTTCAGCTTGTCGATCGGAAACGTCTTCAGGTAGGCCAGCGAGGAATAGCCCGTACCAAAATCGTCGATGCCGATGCCGAAACCCATGTCCTTCAGTTCGGACAGAATATTCACGGCCACGTCAGGGCGATCCATCAACGCGCTTTCGGTGACTTCCAGTTCGAACTGGCCAGCCTCGACGCCATGTTCAAGCAGACACAGACGCATGCGCTCTGCCAGGCCAGGCTGACGAAACTGGCGCGGCGAGAGATTCAGCGCCAGCCTGGGCAGGCGAATATTCCGTTCGCGCCATGCCGTCAGATCGCGGCAGGCCTGGGCCAGCACCCAGTCGCCGATCTGCACGATGAGGCCGGTTTCCTCGGCAACGGGAATGAACCTGTCAGGCGACTCCAGGCCGTGTTCCGGCCGATGCCAACGGATCAGCGCCTCGGCGCAGACGATGCGCTTGCTGGGCAAATCGACGATAGGCTGGTAGTAAAGCTCGAATTCATCCTGTTCCAACGCCAGGCGCAGCATGTTTTCCAGATCCAGGCGCTCACGCACATGGGCATTCATGAAAGGCGCGAAAAACTGATAATGGTTACGGCCGGATGACTTGGCCTGATACATCGCGGTATCGGCGTTCTGCATCAGAACTTCGGCGCTATCGCCATCGTTCGGGTAGAGCGCGATGCCAATGCTGGCCGAAACATGCAGCTTGCGGCCGAAGCGTTCACTGGCGGGTTCCGACGGCGAATTGCCGCCCTCGGCGGGGAACCCAGACCAGAGTGCGAAGCCGGGTGCGGTACCCTCCACCTTGACGGTTCGCTCCAGCGCCGCCTGGATCTTGCTGACGATGGCGATGGCATCGTCTTCGTTTTGCAGGCTTTCCAGCACGATCACAAACTCGTCGCCGCCCAGGCGAGCCACCGTATCCTCTTCCCGCACGCAAGTATTCAAGCGACAGGCGATTTCCTTCAACAGCTGGTCCCCGGCGGCGTGGCCGAGCGAATCGTTGACATTCTTGAAATGGTCCAGATCGATGAACATCACCGCCAGATAGCCATCTTGCTGCCGCCGCGCGGAAGCCAGCGCGTGTTCCAGGCGGTCCTTCAGCAGCAGCCGGTTGGGCAGGCCGGTGAGCGGATCCTGATAGGCCAGCAGACGGATGCGCTCCTCGGCAACTTTACTCTCCGACAGATCGGTGAACGAAGCCACATAGTTGACCGTTTGACTATATGGATTGGTACGCACCACATTGATTTTCAGCCATTTCGGATAGTGGCTGCCGTCCTTGCGGCGATCCCATATTTCGCCCGACCACTCGCCCTGAGCCTGCAGGGTTTGCCACATGCTGCGGTAGAACCCGGCATCGTGGCGGCCGGATTTGAACATCGCCGGCGACTTGCCGATGACTTCATCGGACTGATAACCGGTGAGCTGGGTGAAGCTCTTGTTCACCGCCATGATCCGATTGTTGCAATCGGTGATCATGATCGCCGTGGAATTGCTCTGAAACACCATTTCCAACAATTGCAACTGCAGACAGATTTCGTCGCAGACGAGACGCGCCCCCTCTTCGTCAAAAATTTCATGGTTGTCGGACTGCGACAAGGGACCCGTCTCCGTGGCCATTCTTCACTCCCGGTTAACTTGCAACAAACGCCCTATTGCGAGTGTCATTACCCGTGCACGCCATGCCAGCGCTGCCGACCCTCGTCGCCATCGGCAGTGTTATGCATGTCACTTCGCGTATTCCCAGTCATCGTTCGGCAGGGCGCGCAAAGCCTCGTTCAAGTCTTCCTCGGCGCTGATCACCGCCTCAGCAAGCTCGCCGATTTTACGGCGTCTCGAGCGGGCGCTGGTCCGCAGCAGATCGAAGGCGGCCTGCCGATCCAGGCCCTTGCGCGCCATGATGATGCCCACCGCGGTGCGGGTCTTCTGCTCGACGCGCAACGCTTGATCGAGCTGCTCGGCGGTGATGCGCAGGCGGCCGATTTCCTTGCCGCGCGCCATGGCCGCCTCGATGAAAGGGATCAGTTGCGGAATATCCACCGGCTTGACCAGATAACCCAGAGCGCCCACCTCGGCTGCGTCGCGCACGATGGACTCATCGCCGAAGGCGGATAGAAACACGAAGCAGAAGCGGCCGGCGGCCTGCAATTGCCTGGCCACGTCCAAACCCGACATATCCGGCATGCGCATGTCCAACACGACAAGATCGTATTCCTGCTGCGCCGCCAGTTGCAGCGCCTCCGCCCCGGAAGCCGCAATCGACGTCGCATAGCCCAGATCGCGCAGCCCTTCCGCGAGGAGGTTGAGGATGACCCTGTCGTCATCAACAAGCAGTAGTTTTTTCATGGCGTCGCCCACGTCTTCTCGTCCTTCCATCTAGCCCTTCACGTCAAGCCGGCTTATATCCGGAAGCGTCCGGCGTCTTTGCGCAGCGCCTCGGCCATGTCGGTCATGCACTGGGCGGAGGCGGCGGTTTGTTGCGCGACGGCGCTGTTTTCCTCGCAGATCTGGGCGATCTTCTCCACGTTCTGGGCAATGTCCTGCGTAGCGATGCTCTGTTCCTTCAGCGCCAGTGCGATGTCGTTGACCGACGACACGACCTGCCGCGTGCCGTCCTGAATGCCGACGATGGAAGCGCCCGCCTGCTCCGCCGTGCCCACCCCCTCGCCGACCTGGGCTACGCCGGTTTCCATCTCGGCCACGGCCTTGCGGGCGCCGAGCTGAATGCGATCCACCATGCTGCTGATCTGCTGCGTGGAGCTGCTGGTACGCTCGGCCAGCTTGCGCACTTCGTCGGCGACGACCGCAAAGCCGCGCCCCTGCTCGCCCGCCCGCGCCGCTTCGATGGCCGCATTGAGCGCCAGCAGATTGGTCTGGTCGGCGATGTCCTTGATGACCCCGACAATGACGGAAATTTCGCTGGAATAGCCCTCCAGATCGCGGATCGTCGCGGCCGAGGAGGTCACCGTTGCGGCGATCGTCCGCATGCGATCCGCCGCCTGCAGGATGACGCCGCCGCCCAGGCTCGCAGACTCGCCCGATTGTTGCGAAATGCCCAGCGCTTCGCGCGCGTGTTCGCCGACCTGATCGATCGAGACCGACAACTGCTCCACCGCCGCGGCCATGCCCGATGCCGCTTCGGACTGCTGTCCAGCGGAACTGGCGGCGATGCCGGCCGACTGATTGAGCTCGCTTGCGGCCACGCCGAGCGACTCCGCCTTGGTGCGGATGGAGTAGACCATTTCAAACAGGTTGTCGCGCATGCGGGTGAGCTGCACCAGCAAATGGCCGATCTCGTCGCCGCGCCCGGCCGGCATGGCGGCCTTGATATCGCCCGAGGCGATCGCCTGAGCGGCCTGGCTGGCGGCGTGCAAGGGCCGGGTAATGGCGCGCACCTGCAGCCAGGCGAAAAACAACAAGAACAGGGCCGCGAATAGGACGCTGCCCACGGTCAGGTTATACACAAAATGGTAGCGCTGCACCGCCCCGTCATACTCGGTCTTGGCTTCATTCGCCTGCAAGGCCAGCAGCTTTTCCAACAACTGTCTGACCTCGGCGCCGACGCCCTGATCCGACTGCAGGAAGGCATTCAGCGGCGCCAGCTCATACTGCCCGCTGCGAATCTGCTCGGCCGCCGGCATCAGATACGACTTGACGTATTCCTTGCGTTTTTCGGCGAATGCCTCGGCCAGCTTGCGCTCCTCGCTGGTCAGCGTGGTGGCCATGTAGCTCTGCCAAAGCGCATCGATGGCCCGCCGGTTCTGATCGATACGGTCGAGATGCACGCTGGCCGAATGGGTGTGCAGGTTCGCCGCCGGCGACCCCGGCGCATGCTGGTAGCCGCGCAGCACTTCCGCAGCGTTTTCATGCAGCAGATCCTGCATTTTGGCCAGATCGCGCAACGGCACGGCGCGATCCTCGTACACCGTTTTCAGGCTGGCCATGTCCTGCTCGACCACGTGCACCCCGCTTCCCCCGATCAGGACCAGCAACAGCACGGCGAAGGCCGCCATCGCCCAAAGCTTCCGGCTGATGCTCATGTCACCGAAGAACTTGGCCGCAGCCAGTCCGAGCGCACCGGCATGCACCGCGCCGCGGTGCAGTTTCGCCTTGCTGCGCCCCTCGCGCATGTCGCGGTAAAGGTTTTCAGCCTGCTGCACCTCGTCCCGCTCCGGTTTCTGGCGCACCGACATGTAGCCGCCATCGAGCGTCGGCGTGACGCTGGCGCGCACCCAGTAATGCTCGCCGTTTTTGCGCCGGTTCTTCACCACCCCGTTCCAGGCGCGGCCGGATTTGACCGTGTGCCAGAGATCGCGGAAGGCTTCCTCTGGCATATCGGGATGGCGCAGGATGTTGTGCGGCTGGCCGAGCAGTTCGCTGACCTCGAAGCCGGAGGAATCCAGGAAATCCTGGTTGACATGGGTGATGCGGCCCTTGGCGTCGGTTTTGGAAATGATCGCCATCCCGTCGGGCAAGATGTACTCGTTCTGAATCACAGGCATGTTCAAACGCATGTTTCCCTCCTCCGTAATGCCGCTCGGGAACGCGTGAACGCCGCACGAGCGAGCCGTTGGTAATTAGTATTTACGGGCGGGGATTGGGCCCTGAAGCGTAGCCGGCCTCGGGTAGTTGGAGGCGCGGCGGCGAATCGGCGGCGATAAAGCCAAGCGTTCGCTATGTCATGTCGATTGTGCCAACTACGGCCATGATAAACAAAACTTTAGGACGGTGTGCTTACAACGGCATGGGAGACGCGGTGCCATGCGCCGACTGCAGGCATGGCGCTTCGATCCGCACACTGACCTCCACGCGATCGTCGGCCTGGCGAAAGCGGATGCGCACGCCGGGCGACGGCGCCAACGCCCGCACCAGGCCGAGGCCGGCGCCGAGCCCGCGGCCGCCGTCGAAATCAAAATCAGGCGGCAAACGGCCGCTATTCGTGATGACGATCAGGCCGGCCCGGCCTTCCTTGACCAGACTCACCTGCGGCGGCCTGGCATCGCGGTCTGCGTCGCAGTTCGAGTGTTTGACCGCATTGGTCGCCAGTTCGTTGAGTATCAGCGCCACGGCGACCGTTTCGCTCTCCTTGATGCGCAACTCGCCGGCTCCCTCGGGCAGGCCCTCGCGCCGAAAAGCCACGCCGCTGAGATCGGACACGCAGCCGACGATGGCGGGCAACAATTCGCACAACATGATGCTGTGCTGGTTCACCCGGCCATGCAGCCCATGCACGACCGCAACCGACTGCACCTGCGTGATGGCTGTCTCGATGGATGCTTTTACTTCTGGATGCTTGCCTGCCTCGCGCCGCAGCAGGCCGACCACGGTCTGCAGATTGTTCTTGATGCGGTGATGCACCTCGCGTATCAGCGCGTCCTTATGCGCGATGGCCTGTTCAAAGCGGGCCTGCTCGGCCAATTCGCGCGCTTCGATACTGGCGCGCAGGGCGGCTTCCACCCGCATCCGGGACGCCATCAACACCGCCAGCAGCAGAATCGACAGCGCAATGACGACGACGAGGCCGTGTATCGGCAACAGAAACACGTCGGACAACAGCGCGGACAGGTTGCCCTGTCCCCAACCCAACGTAGAGGCCAGCACGCCGTAGAACCAGGCCAAGCCGAGCGCGGCGGAGCGGATATCCGCGCGCAAGGCCAGCCAAAGCAGAAAAGGCAACAACGGATAGGGCCTGAAAACGCTTTCCGGCAACCCGAACAGCGCGGGATGGGCCAACACCAGCGAAGTCAATGCCAAGCCCCCCAAGGCCAGACCCATTTCCAGGCGATGGGCTGGATAGCCAAGGCAGCCCCCCTGCCGCCAGCACAACAGGACGGGCGCAAACACCAGGCCGGCGGCCAGATGTGCGGACACGGCGGCCAGTGCGGCCTGCAGCCAGTGCGCTTCCCAGAACCAGTCTTCCGAATGCAAGGCCAACCAGGTGGCCGGCGCCGCCAGCGCCCCCGCCAACAGCCCGCCGAGCAACGCCAGCCGAAACAGATCGTCCAGTTCCAAGGTCTTGGAAAAGCCGATCCGGCGCAGCAGCAGACTGCCGACAAGCGCCTGCACCGCAACGGCCAGGCCGATCAATCCGGCGCTGGTCCAGGCCTGCCCATGCAGCAACGCGGCCAGCCCGCTGCCCAGCAACGCGGCGGGCGCCATCGCAACGCCCCAGAGCAGCACGGCCGCCAGCGCGATTCCGGCCGGCGGCCAGAATATGGCCGGCGCCAGATTCGACCCTACCAGGACATAAGCCAGCGTGCCGCTTAGCAGGCACAAAGCGCCGGTCAGCCAAGCCGTCGCGGCCACCGCGGCGGAAGCCATCAGCGTTGCGCGGATTTGGGCCGAAACGCCTTCACGATATCTTCCCGCGTTTCCAGATACGGGCCGCCGATCAAATCAATGCCATACGGCACGGCGGCGAAAACGCCGTCCAGCGTTTCCTTGATCGCCTTGGGCTGGCCGGGCAGATTGAGTATCAGACAGGCGCCGCGGGTGACGCCAACCTGACGCGACAGCAGGGCGGTCGGCACATAGTTCAGGCTGACCGCACGCATCGCCTCGCCGAACCCGGGCAACACCTTGTCGGCCACCGCCAGCGTCGCTTCCGGCGTCACGTCGCGCGGCGCCGGCCCGGTGCCGCCGGTGGTCAGCACCAGACAACACTGTGCGGCCAGTTCGATCAAGGTTTGCTCGATCAGCGGCTGCTCATCGGGAATCAGGCGGGCGACGAATTCGAGCGGATTATGCAAAGCGGCAAGCAGCCATGCCTGTAGCGCCGGCAAGCCTTGGTCTTCGTAGACGCCGGTGCTGGCGCGGTCGCTGATGGAAACGATGCCGATGCGGGCGGGTTGGTACATGCGTGTAGTTCCTTTCTGGCAGAGTCGGGAAGAATATCGCGCAATAAGCCTGGAGACGACCGATGCCTTTGATTCAGCCCCTGTTCCACAGCGTATTCCGCTACCTGCTTGCATTCGCCTTCTGCATCACCGCCGCCAGGGCCGATCCGCCGCCGGATTACCCCTTCGTCGGCTTCGACGCCGGTCTGGCGCGCGCCCAGGTCGAGAACAAACCCATCCTGCTCTATTTCGGCCGCTACGGCTGCGCCTGGTGCGATCTGGTCAACCGCAAGACCTTTGCCGACCCGGGCCTGAAGCAGATTTTCACGGACAGCTACGTGCTGATCTATGTCGATGCGGAGGGCGGCAAACGCCTGCGCCTGCCCACCGGCGAACGCTTGAGCGAAGGCGAGCTGGGTGCGCGTCTGGGTGCATTCGCGACGCCGCTGTTCGTATTCATGACCGCGCAAGGCAAACAGATCGCCAAGATCCCCGGCTTCAAAACGGTGGCCGATTTCAAGGATTACGACCGCTACGTCCGCGGCGGCCATTATCAGCGCCAGACCTTGCTCGAATTTCTCGGCAACGCACCGTGAAGGTCGCACGCGCATGGCTGGCCGGCATCCTGATCAGCGTGGCAGGGCCCGCTGGCAGCGCGCCGGCGGTGACTGAAATCGCCGCCGCGCAGGCCGGCGTGTTTCATCATCTCGATGCCGCCGGCCGCAACAGCCTGGCCGTATCCGGCGACGCCGTCGCCTTGGCCTGGGAAGACAACCGCAGCGGTGCGCCGGGCTGCTATCTGGCCGTGAAAACGGGCGCCGACGCGGCATTCCAACCATTTCCCTTCGGCCGGGGCGAGTGTTTCGAACCGGCTGTCGCCGCCTTCGATGCCGGCCGCTTCCTGCTGATCTGGGAAGACGCCGGCGGCGTCAACGCCGCCCTGTCCGATGCCGGCGGCGTCGGGCCGGCGACGCGACTGGCGGATGCAGGCGGCCAGGGCAGTATCGCCTGGCATCCGCGGCTCGGCGTCCATGCCGCCTGGAGCGCGCCGGACGGCCGCTGGCGGCGGGTCTGGCGCGCGTTGCTGCAAGTCGACGGCAAACGGCTGCGGGCGACCGCGGTACAGCCGGCCGATGCGGCCGCCGCCAGCGACGACCAGACCTTTCCCGCGCTGGCCGCCGGCCCGCACGGTCTGATGCTGGCCTGGGAGGATCGGCGGCTGGGCCACAGCGTGATTTTCAGCAGCGCGACGCCGGATGCCGAAACCTGGACGCCTCCCGCCCGCGTCAGCGCCAATCCAACCGGCAAGGCGGCCGGCGACCTCGGCCGCGGCAGCGGCGCGATGCGGCCGGCGCTGGCCGGTTTCGGCGAGCGCTTCGCGGCGGTCTGGCTGGACAAGCGCGACTTCCTGTCCGGCTACGACGTGTACGCCGCGCTGACCGGCGCAAACGCCGACGCCCTGCGCTTCGCCAAGGACCGCAAGGTGCAGGACAGTTTCGGCGACGCCCTCGCGCAATGGCATGCGGCGGCGGCGGGCAATCGGCGCGGCGACCTGGTGATCGCCTGGGATGACGAACGCGACGGCACCGCGGACATCTGGCTGAGCCGGCTCGGCGCTGCCGGCTACGGCGAAAACTTCACGCTGCCGGCCGCTTCCGGCCCCGGCCGGCAAAGCGATCCGGCCATCGCGCTGGATGCCGCCGGCAATCTGCATCTGGCCTGGATCGAGCGCGGCGACGACGGGGCGACACGGTTGCGCTATCTGCGCTGGCCGCTGCCGCCGCTGGAAACGGAGCACCTGGCCCGACCGTAGCGGCGCAGGCGGACATACCTGCGGATGGTTTCAGGCCGCGCCCCAGGCGGCGAACAACGGGTCGGAATACAACCGCTGCTCGATGTATGGATCGTCTTGCGGCCGTTGCAGTCCACGCCGGGTTTCGCTGTGCAGATCGTTGAAGCCGGCGTCTCGCAGCAGCGCGAGCACCAGGCCGAGGCGCTCGTAGGGATGTAGGTCGCTCCAGACCTGAATGGCTTTGCTCGGGAACCAGCGGTCGGAGAAGGTTACGATGAAGGCGCCGCCCGGCTTCAGCACGCGCCTTACTTGCGCCGCGACCGCCGCCGGGTCGAGCAGGTATTCGATTGAGGCCGTGCAGATCACGGCGTCGAATGCGGCATCCGGCCAGGGCAGTTCGGCGTGCGCATTGAGGTCTTGCACCACCCGCTCGGACAAAAGCGGATTGGCGGCCAGTTCTTCCCGGTTCATACCCAGACCGGCAACCTGAACGACCGCCGGCGTATCCGCCGGCAGATGCGTTACCCAGCTGCTCATCAGATCGAGTACGCGCACAACCGGCAATGCGGGTTTGATCAAGCGACCATGAAGCGCGCTGATTTCAGCACGGCAGGCCGCGTCGAGATGATGCGTCAGCCGCGCGCGGGCATAAAACTGCGCGTCGGCGGCGGCATCCTGGCGGCGCAGGCCGGCCGGCTGAAAGTAGGTCACGCCGGCGTTCGGCGACGGCGCCTGCATGCCGGGTCCCGCGAACAGTTCGACCATGCGCACGCCACGCGTCGGTTCTTGCGCCAGTTCGCGCAGAATCAGTTTCGCGTCCCTGCCGGCCAGCGGATGGTTGGGATCGACCCGCATGCGGCCATCGGCGGCATCCAGCACCCGCGCCGGCCGCATGTCGCGCGGATTACGCCCCAGGCTGGCGAACGCCATGTGCGGATAAAAGCGGCCGGATACCGGCTGTGTCGGCAAACGAAACTGGCTTACAGCAAGCTCGGCGACGGCCAGGCCAGCCGGTTGCAGCCAGGGCGCGGCGGCGAGTTCCGCTTCGCCGCCCCGGCGCGCCTGCTCCGCCGCCCGCAGCCAGCGCCCGTCGGCGAGGCAGGCGCTGTCGGCGAGCAGCAAACGATCGCAGTGGCTTGCCTGCTCGCTTTGCCAGACCAGGCTGGCCTCGATCGCCATCAGTCTTCTAGGCGGTACTCGACATAGGCGCGGTCGCGTACTTGCCGCACCCAGTCCTCAAACGCCTCTTCCGATTTGCGCTCGCGCAGGGCGCGGCGCGCATCCAGGCGCTTGCGTTCTTCGGTGATGTCCTGATCGCGCCGCTCCAGGACCTGGATCAGATGCCAGCCAAACGGCGACTGCACCGGCGTGGAGACTTCATTCGGCTTCAGGCTATCCATCACGCGTTCGAACTCCGGCACGGTGTCGCCCGGATTGAGCCAGTTCAGGTCGCCGCCGCGGCTGGCGGAGAGATCGTCGGAATGCAGCTTGGCCAACTCGGCGAAGTTGGCGCCGTTTTCGATCCGCTCCTTCAGCATCAGCAGCCGGGTGCGCGCATCGCTGTCGTTCACCACTTCGTTGGTCTTGACCAGAATGTGGCGCGCGCGAGTTTGCTTGATTACGGTCTGCACGTTCTTGCCGCGCTTGTCGAGCAGCTTGACGATGTGGAAACCGTTGCCGCTCTTCAGTATCGGCGACAGATCGCCCGCTTTCATGTCGCGCAGCACAGCGGCATACAGGCTCGGCAGTTGCGCTTCGCTACGCCATCCGAGCAGGCCGCCCTGCACGGCATTCTGGGTATCGGAATAGGCCGCGGAAACCTGTACGAAATCGCCGCCGGATTTGAGTTCGGCCAGCGCTTTTTCCGCCTTGCCCTTGAGTGCGGCCAGTTTTTCCGGACTGGCGCCTTCCGGCGTCAACACCAGGATATGGGCCAGTTTGAACTCATCCTGCTGATTGCTGATCTGGGAGGCGTTGGCGAGGAAATTGTCGATTTCCGCATCGGTGACCACCAGTTTGTTGTCGACCTCGCGCTCCTTCAGCCGGGAGAGGGTCATCTCGGCGCGGATCTGCTCGCGAAACGCGTTGAAGTCGGTGCCTTCGGCTTCCACCGCCTTGCGAAAGGCTTCCGGGCTCATGTTGTTGCCCTGCGCGATGCGGGCGATGGCGCGATCGAGGGCAAGGCCTTCGAAGCGCACGTTGGTGTCTTCGGCGATCTGCATCAGCACCTTCTCGGTGATCATGCGTTCGAGCAGCTGTTTTTCTATCAGCCGGCGCGGCGGCAGAGCGCCGCCCTTGCCGGCGCTCTGCGCGGCAAGCTGGCGCATGGCCTGTTCAACCCGGCCGTTCAACTCATACTCGGTCAACACGCTGTTGTTCACCACCGCGACGATGCGGTCGATTTCAATCGGCGCGGCGCTGGCGGGCAGGGCCAAGGCGCACAGCAACGCAAGCAGCGCGCGCGCTTCAACCACCCGGGACTTTCCCGCTTCAAGCACTCGGGACTTATTCAGAGAATTCGCTACTTTGGGCATAACCGGTAATGCTCCGTTTCAGGACATCGAGCGGATTGGGGCCGAGTTTGGTCAGACCGCGCAATTCGAGTTGCAGGAAGAAGGCCGTGGTGGCCGTGGTTTCAGCGGTGGCGATCTGCTGCATGACACCGCGGAGAGACCAGCAACCGGCGTTGTATTCGAACCCCGCCAGGCCTTCCACCATGCGAGTGTCCTTGAGCGAGTAGTTGAGACGGCCCAACCCGTACCATTTCGGCGTCAGCGGCCATTGCAGGGAGACATCGATCTGGTTCAGCCCGGCTTGCGCCAGCGAAGTCTGGGTATAACGGTAGTCGGCATTGATCAAGCGTCCGGGGCCGCCGCGCCAGGCGCCGCCGAAGTTGGCCTTGGTCAGGCTGCCCTCGCCGGTATCGTACTGAATGCCGGTATTCAGTCGCAGTCTAGGCGTGATCTGACCGCTGGCGTGCGCGAGCAGCTCGGTGGAGTTGCCGGAACGCGCGGCCAGGCCCGGCAGCGTGACGCGCTGGCCGCTGAAATAAAAACGTTGCGCGAGCGTGGTTTGCAGACGCTCGACGCCGCTACCCGGCTCGAGAAAACGCGAGGTCACCGCCAGCGTGAGTTGATTGGCGTCGTTGATGCGGTCGACGCCGACATACTGGTTTTCGGAAAACAATTGATCGAGCGAAAGATCGCGCCGGCTACTGTCGAACACGGGAATACGGGTCTGGTCGCGGTACGGGATATAGACGTAATACGCGCGCGGCTCCAGGGTCTGGGTATAACGCGCGCCGCGAAAATCGAATTCCCGCTCCAGGAACAGGCTCGAATCGAGACTGAGCATGGGCAGGCTGCGCGTGGTATCGGCAAAGCGGCCGCTCGCCGGCAACGCCAGACTGTCCGACAAGGTGCGGCTGGAATCATCCAGCGCATAGTGGCTGAGGTACCACCCCAGGCGCGGCGTCACCACCGAATACGGCGTTTGCAGCGGAAAACTCAGGCTGGGATTGGCATGCAGACGCGCACCCTGCACCCGGCTGCCGCCGGGATGGTCGAAATAGACGAGTTCGCTGTTGAAGTCGAAACGGGTCGCGGCAGTGACGACGGCGCTGTCGCCCCAATGCTGATCGCGCGACGCCGTCAGCACGACTTGCGGCAACCGGCTGTAGGGCTCGACGATGCGCTTGCTCGGGTCAAGCAACGCGGCGGGGTCCTGCAAGGTCTGGAAGCTCTGCGCCAACGCACTCGCCTGCCACCAGCCGCCGTTGTAATGCGCGTTGGCTTGACGCAGCAGATTGACTTGCGAGGTCTGCTTCACCTGGCTGGAAAGATCGGCAAAGTAACGATCGTCGGAGACCTTCTCGTAATCCAGGCCGCCCGACCATTGCGCGCCGAATTGTTGCCGATGGCGCAATTGCAGGCGATAGCGATGGCCGTCGCCGTTCTGGTCGTTGGGCAGGAATTCGCCGCTCAACGCACCGTTGTATACCGGCTCCAGGTAACGGAATTCACCGCCAAGCTGCACGCCTCGCTTGGTCATCACGCGCGGCGTGATGGTGGCGTCGCGGTTCGGCGCAATGTTCCAATACCAGGGTGTCATCAATTCGAGGCCGCGCGCATCCGAGGCGCCATAGGTCGGCGTCAGGAAACCGCTTTTGCGTCGGTCGTCAAGCGCGAAATCCATCCAGGGCGTATACAGAATCGGCACGTCCATGAATTCCACGCGCACCCGCCGCGCCGTGCCCAGACTGCCGACGTAATCGAGATTGAGATCGTCTATCTTCAAAGCCCAGTCCTGATTGCCGGGCGGGCAGGACGTGTAGGAAGCCTGCTCCATCTGATACTTGTCCGGACCGACGAAAGCCAGGTTCTGCGCGCCGCCGCGCACCGGCATGCCATCCTGGCCGACAAACCGAAAACGCACCTGTTGCATGTCACCCAGGCGCGCTTCCAGCTTCAGTTTCAACGCGCTGCCTTCGAGACGATCGCGACCGCGCATGAACGTCACGTTGCCGCGCGCCTCGGCCATATCCGAGGCCGGGTCGTAACGCAGCCAATCGGCTTCCAGTTGCTCGCGCAGATTGCGCATGACCACCTGGCCGTCAGCCACCAGTTCGCGTTGATCGTAGCCGCTAATCTGGTCCGCCTCGATATGGGTGGGACCGGGCGACGCGATGCCGACTGGGCTGGCGGACGACAAGCTGGCGCTGCTTTTGAGCGAGGCGGAAGAAGGGGAAGAAGTGTCCGCGAACGCCTCCATGCAAGCCGCCGACAGGCACAAAGGCAGTAACAGACGCGCATAAGGAGGAACAGCGCGAGGCGCGGCGGGCGGCATATCGGGAATGTTAGAATTGGTAGAATTTTTTGAGCGACGGATTATAGCTTTGGAACGCTTCGAACGCCTGACCGCCTGGACACGCACGGTTCTCTCCGCCCCGTTGATCGATTTGCAGCCGGCTTCCGCCGACGCCAGTTTTCGCCGCTATTTCCGCGCCCGTACCGAGGCGGGCAGTTGCATCGTGATGGACGCGCCGCCCAGCCATGAAGACTGCCGCCCCTTCGTCCATGTCGCGCGCCTGTTTCGCGCCGCCGGCGCCAATACGCCGCAAATCCTGGCGGAGAATCTGGCGGAAGGCTTCTTGCTGCTATCCGACTTCGGCGACACCACCTATCTGGCCGCCCTCGACGACACCCGCGCCGATCGCCTCTATCGCGACGCCAACAGCGCGTTGATCAAGATACAAGGCGCCAGCCGGCCGGGTGAACTGCCGGCCTATGACGCCGAATTGCTGCTGCGCGAAATGCGCTTGTTTCCGGACTGGTATCTGGCCCGACACCTCAATATCCGGCTCGATGCGGCGCAGCGAACCACGCTGGAACAGACATTCGATCGCATCCTGGCGAACAATCTGGCGCAGCCCCAGGTTTACGTGCATCGCGACTGGCACTCGCGCAATCTGATGGTGATCGAATCCGGGCAAACCGGCGAAAACCCCGGCGTGCTCGACTTCCAGGACGCCGTCTACGGCCCGATCACCTACGATCTGGCCTCGATCTATAAAGACGCCTACATCCGCTGGGAGGAAGACCGCATCCTCGACTGGCTGGTGCGTTATTGGGAAGCCGCACGCCAAGCCGGCCTGCCGGTGAACGCCGATTTCGGCGAGTTCTATCGCGATTTCGAATGGATGGGCGTACAGCGCCATATCAAGGTGTTGGGCATCTTCGCGCGTTTGTGCTATCGCGACGGCAAGACCGCTTACCTGAAGGACATGCCGCGCGTGCTGGACTATCTGCGCAAAGCCTGCGCCCGCTACAACGGCCTCGGCGATTTCCTCCGCCTGCTGGACGACATCGAAGGCAGGCAAGCCGGCGTCGGCTATACCTTCTGATGTCGCCGTCCGCCCCCTACAAAGCCATGATCCTGGCCGCCGGCCTGGGCGAACGCATGCGGCCGCTTACCGATCACACGCCCAAGCCGATGCTGCAGGCCGGCGGCAAGGCGCTCATCGTCTGGCAGATCGAACGCCTGCGCGCCGCGGGTTTCCTCGACCTGGTCATCAACCATGCCCATCTGGGCCAACAGATCGAGGACTCTCTCGGCGACGGCGCCGCGTTCGGCGTGCGTATCCGCTACTCGCGCGAGCCGCAACCGCTGGAATCCGCCGGCGGCATCGTCTGCGCCCGTGACTTGCTGGGCGACGCGCCGTTTCTGGTCACCAACGGCGATGTTTATGCCGCGTTCGACTATGCCCGCCTGCTGCCCGTGCTGGCCGACATGGCGCGCGACCCCCAGCGTCTCGCACATCTGGTTCTGGTCGACAACCCGCCGCACCACCCGCAAGGCGATTTCTCGCTGCGCGACGGCCGCGTAAGCGAAAGCCACCAAGACATCCCCCGACTGACCTTTTCCGGCATCGGCTGCTATCGCCCGACGCTGTTCGCCGGCATTGCCGCCGGCAGCAAAGCCAAGCTGGCGCCCTTGCTGAAAGCCGGCATGCCCGCCGGCCGGGTCAGCGGCGAATATTTCCCCGGCCGCTGGGAAGACGTGGGAACCCCGGCCCGCCTGAACGCTCTGGATGCCGAATTGAGACAATGCCATGCAACCTGACATCGCCCTACACCGCGCCCGCCGCGACCGCGTCCTGGAAAAAATGGGCGCCGGCGTGCTGATCCTCGCCACTGCGCCGGAAGCCGTGCGCAATCGCGACGCGCATTACCCGTACCGCTACGACAGCCATTTCCATTACCTGAGCGCCTTCCCGGAACCGGAAGCCGTACTGGTATTGATCGCAGGCGGTGCTGAAGGGTCGCGCCAAATCCTGTTCTGTCGTGAAAAGGACATCGAACGGGAAATCTGGGACGGCTTCCGCTTCGGCCCCGAAGCCGCCCGGGAAACCTTCCAGTTCGACGCCACCTTCGCTTATGACACGCTGGACCAGGAACTGCCCAGACTGATGGAGAACCAGCCCGCCCTGCACTACGCCATCGGCTTAGACGCCGCCTGGGACGCGCGCATGCTGGGCTGGCTGAACGACGTGCGCGGCAAGGCGCGCAGCGGTATTACCGCGCCGACCGCGCTGTTCGATGCGCGCGCGATCATCGATGAGATGCGGCTGTTCAAGGATGCGCACGAACTCGCACTGATGCAGCGCGCCGCCGACATATCGGCCGCCGGCCATCGCGCCGCCCTGCTCGCCTGCGCCCCCGGCAAAGGCGAATGGGAAATCGAAGCGGAGCTGCTCTACCATTTCCGCAAGGGCGGTTGCCAGGCGCCCGCCTACACATCCATCGTCGCCGGCGGTCCGAATGCCTGCGTGCTGCATTACGTCAACAACGATCAGCCGCTGCGCGACGGCGACCTGCTGTTGATCGACGCGGCCGGCGAATACCATGGCTACGCCGCCGACATCACCCGCACCTTCCCGGTCAACGGCCGCTTCAGCGCCGCGCAGCGCGATCTGTATGAAATCGTGCTGGCCGCCCAGCTCGCCGCCATCGCCGCCGTCAAGCCGGGCAACACCTGGAACACGCCGCATGACACCGCCCTGCGCGTGCTCACCCAGGGCATGCGCGACCTGAAGCTGCTCGCCGGCGAACTCGATGGCCTGATCGAACAGGAAGCCTACCGGCCGTTCTATATGCACAAGACCGGCCACTGGCTGGGCCGCGACGTGCACGACGTGGGCGAGTACAAGCTCATCGGCGCCGGGGGACAGGCCGAATGGCGCCCGCTGCAAGCCGGCATGACGCTGACCGTCGAGCCCGGCTTGTACATTCGGCCGTCGGATGACGTGCCGCCGGCCTTCTGGAACATCGGCATCCGCATCGAAGACGATGTCGCGGTGACCGCCGAGGGTTGCGATGTGCTGACTTCGGCAGCTCCGAAGAGCATCACCGACATTGAAGAGGTCATGCGGCATGGATCAGGTTGCGATTGAACACGTCGACATCGCCATCGTCGGCGGCGGTCCGGTAGGCGCGGCGCTGGCGGCCGGCCTGCAAGAATCCGGCCTGTCCGTCGCGATCCTGGAAGCGCAGGCCAATCCGCCGGCCGGTGCGCCGGCAAGCGGATTGTCCCCGCCGCCCGCCCGCGATCCGCGCGCACTGGCTTTGTCGCAAGGCGCTTATCTGATCCTGCACCGGCTCGGCGCCTGGGATGCGCTGTCCGCCCACGCCACCGCCATCGAGAGCATCCACGTTTCGCAGCGCGGCGGGCTCGGCCGCGCCGTGCTCACCGCACAGGACGTCGGCGCGCCTGCACTCGGCTACGTCGCCGAATACGGCGACCTATACGCCGCCCTGGCGGCGCGCATGGCGACCTGCGGCGCCACCCTGTTGACCGGCGCGCGCGTCACCGCCGTGCAGGCCACCGCCGGCTACGGCATGCTGCGCTACCAGCACGCCGGCGCCGATCGCCTGCTCACCGCCAATCTGGTGGTGCTCTCCGAAGGCGGCAAAAGCCTGCCGGCGGCCATGCGCCAGGACAAGGATTACGGCCAGTCCGCCGTCGTCTGCACGGTCAAAACCGAGCGCGCGCACGGCCACCGCGCCTACGAGCGCTTCACGCCGGAAGGCCCGCTTGCGCTTTTGCCGCTAGGCGACGATTACGCGTTGGTCTGGACCACGCCGAATGATCAGCTGGACGCCCGACTGGCGCTGTCCGACGCGGCGTTTCTGGCTCAATTGCAGCACGCCTTCGGCGACCGCCAGGGCCGTTTCCTCGCCGCCGGCAGCCGCGCCGCCTTCCCGCTCAAGCTGCGGCTTGCCGCCGCCTCGCCCTCGCCGCGCATCCTGCGCATCGGCAATGCCGCGCATACTCTGCACCCGGTGGCCGGGCAAGGCTTCAACCTGGGCGTGCGCGATGCCTGGAAGCTGGCCGCAGCGATACTCGACACGCCGCGCGGCCAGTTGGGCGAAAGCAGCTTTGCGCAGCGTTATGAGAAAACACGCCATTTCGATATCGCCGGCGGCAGCCTGATGACCGACATTCTGGTCGAGGCCTTCTCGAATGACCGCTTCCTGCTCAAACACGCGCGCGGCGCCACGCTGGCCGCGCTCGACCTGGCGCCGCCGCTGAAGACCCTGTTCGCCCGCAAAATGATGTTCGGCGCGCAGGCCTCTTAGCGGCGCGCGCGTCGCCCCTGCACGCAGTTAGGTTCGCTTGATGGCGCGCTTCAGCGCATCGGCCAACGCGCCGGCTGCTTCCGGCGGCTTGCTTTGCGGCTGACGCCCGCGCGCCGCCGGTGCAGCGGCCGGCTTGCTCGGACGGGCTTCGTCCTGCATGCGCAGGGTCAATGCAACGCGTTTGCGCGCCACGTCCACTTCCAGCACTTTGACCTTGACGATATCGCCTGCCTTGACCACTTCACGCGGGTCCTTGACGAACTTGTTCGACAGCGCGGAGATATGCACCAGGCCATCCTGATGCACGCCGATGTCGATGAAGGCGCCGAAGTTGGTGACGTTGGTGACCACGCCTTCCAGCTGCATGCCGGGTTGCAGATCTTTCAAGTCGTTGACGCCGTCCTGGAAGGTGGCGGTCTTGAATGCCGGGCGCGGGTCACGGCCGGGTTTTTCCAACTCTTTCAGGATATCGCGCACGGTGGGCAGGCCGAAGCGGTCATCGACGTACTGGCCGGCATCGAGCCGCTTCAGCACATCGGTATTGCCGATGACGCTCTTCATGTCCAGCCTCAGGTCGGCCAGGATGCGCTGCACCACGGGATACGCTTCCGGATGGACGGAGGAGGCATCGAGCGGATTGTCGCCGCCCGGCACGCGCAAGAAGCCGGCGGCCAGTTCGAAGGTTTTCGGGCCCAGACGCGGCACCTGCTTCAGCGCATCGCGATTGGCGAACGGGCCATGGCTGTCGCGGTGCGCGACGATTTGATTGGCCAGCGTGGTGTTGAGGCCGGAAACGCGGGTCAGCAACGCGGCGGAAGCGGTATTCACATCGACGCCGACGGCATTGACGCAATCCTCCACCACCGCTTCCAGCGCCTGGCCCAGCTTGGCCTGGCCGAGGTCGTGCTGATACTGGCCGACGCCGATGGCCTTGGGTTCGATCTTGACCAGTTCCGCCAGCGGGTCTTGCAGGCGGCGGGCGATGGAGACGGCGCCGCGCAAGGTCACGTCCATATCGGGAAATTCGCGCGCAGCCAGGTCCGAGGCGGAGTAGACCGATGCACCGGCTTCGCTGACCGTGACTTTGCTCAGGCCCAGTTCGGGTTGCAAACGCATCAGATCGGCGGCCAGCTTGTCGGTTTCGCGGCTGGCGGTGCCGTTGCCGATGCTGATCAGTTCGGCGCCGTGCCGGCCGGCCAGCTTCGAGAGCGTGGCAAGCGAGCCGTTCCAGTCGTTGCGCGGCTCATGCGGGTAGATCACGGCGGTATCCAGCACTTTGCCGGTGCGGTCCACCACCGCCACCTTTACGCCGGTGCGGATGCCGGGGTCGAGCCCGATCACCGCCTTCGGCCCGGCGGGTGCGGCCAGCAACAGGTCTTTCAGGTTGCTGGCGAAGACGCGAATGGCTTCGGTTTCGGCGCGCTCGAACAGCGCATTCATCAGATCCAGCTCCAGATGCAGCGACAACTTCACTTTCCAGGCCCAGCGCACCGTGTCGAGCAGCCATTTGTCGCCGGGCCGGCCCTGATCGCGCAGGCCGAAATGGGCGGCAATGTGGCCCTCGCATGGGCTGGATGGCGTGCCTGCCAGCTCCTCCGGCAATTTGACGGCCACCGACAGCACGCCTTCGTTGCGCCCCCGGAACAACGCCAGCGCACGGTGCGACGGCATGGCTGACCAGGGCTCGTCGAACGCGAACCAGTCGCGGAATTTCTGGCCTTCGGCTTCCTTGCCTTCGATCAGGCGCGAGACGACGCGGCCGTTGGTCTGCAAATACGTGCGCAACCGCTCGATCAGCGCAGCCTCTTCCGAGAACTGTTCCATCAGAATCTGGCGTGCGCCGTCGAGCGCGGCTTTCACATCGGCGACGCCAAGATCGGCATTGACGAAGGCCGCGGCCTCCGCTTCCGGCGTCAGCATCGGGTTTGCCAACAACAATGCCGCCAGCGGCGCCAAACCGGCCTCGCGGGCGATCTGCGCCTTGCTGCGGCGTTTCGGCTTGTACGGCAGATACAGGTCTTCCAGGCGTTGCTTGGTTTCGGCGGCATCGATCTCGGCCTGCAATTCCGGCGTCAGTTTGCCTTGCTCGGCAATGCTGGCGAGCACCGCTGCGCGCCGCTCGGTCAATTCGCGCAGATAGCCGAGACGTTCTTCCAAATGCCGCAACTGGGTGTCGTCGAGGCCGCCGGTCGCCTCCTTGCGGTAGCGTGCGACGAACGGCACGGTGGCGCCGTCATCGAACAAGGCCACCGCGGCGGCAACCTGGCTCGGGTGGACATGGAGTTCCTGGGCGATGCGGTTTTCGATAGGCTGGGTCAAGGCGAAAGTCATGGCGAAAATCAAGAAGAATGCAAGCGGCAAAGGGGTGCGAGGATGGGCCATGCGGCGGCGGCGTACAAGGCTTGACAATGCAGCGGAGCCGTTGGCGGCTCGGCCGCCTTACGGAACCGGCGCGCCAAGCACTGGTGCAGCGGAGCCGTTGGCGGCTCGGCCGCCTTACGGAACCGGCGTGCCAAGCACTGGTGCAGCGAAGCCATTGCCGTTTTGCCGCCGACGGAACCGGCGTCCTTGTTGCGAGAGCAATAGAGGCTTCACTGTCATGAACGCACTTTTTACTGGAAAATCAGGTCTGTACCAGGAGGAAGATGACTGCGCGTTGAGTGCGGCGTCCTGCCAGGAGAAGAATTGATGTCGGAAAATGCCATATTGGATAGTTGCCGCGACCAGATCGCCGCGCGGCTATCGGAAGACCTTGCGCAAACCTTGGCGCGCGTGGTCGACGAACTGGCCGAATCGGCCGGCAAGATGCCTTCGCAGGAAATGTATAGCCTGTACATGGACAGCATGGAACTGGCGCGCGACAAGAGCGCCTTGTTGACTGCGGCCTTCAAGAAGCATTTTTTCAACCGTTTCAATACCGAAAAGCGTCGGGCGCGCAATGAAGCCGGCGGCCGCGAACACGCCAGCCTGGACCTTTCCAGCCTGAGTCTGGTTGAACCGGACGACCTGGAAGCCTCGCTGGCCGCCAATACCATCGCCAACGCCATCGCCAACACCTGCGGCGAGGAGTTGTTCGGCATCAGCAAGCGCATGGGCGTACTGCTCAACGAACCCGACCTGAAAACCGAGCAGATTCCGCTCGGGCCGGAGGTCATCGGCGCCGCGCTGCTCGATGCGCTGAAAGACCAGAATGCCGCCGTCAAGATCAAGCTGATGCTGGTCTCACGCATCAATAAACATTTCCCGGCCAAGGTGCGCAGCGCCTATCAGGACATCAACCGGCATCTAATCGAGCGCAACGTCCTGCCCACCATCCGTGTCGGCGGCGGCGTGACCCGCCCCGCCTCCGTCCTGCCCTCCTCCACCCAACCTGCCACCGCTGAGCCTGCCGCCGCCCATCAGGGCAGCGCGGCCGCTGCCGTCGACGGCAGCGGGCAAAACCTGTTCGCCATGTTGCAGCAGCTGATGACTTTCGGACGCGCCGGGCCGGCCAGCCCGGTCTTGCCCGGCCTGGCCATGCCGCCTGCCCTGGCCGGCAACCTGGAGCTCGACGTCGCGTCCGGCCCGTCCTACGCAGCCAGCATCAATCCGGCGGTGATGCACGCGCTGACGCAACTCCAGCACGGCCGTCTCGATGGCCTCGACGTGGGCCGGCTGAGTGCCGATCTGATCGCCGACGGCCATATCAATGTGCTGCGCGAACTGAAGAATTCACAAACGGCCGGCATGATGGGCCAGATGGAAACCATGACGCTGGATATCGTGGTTCTGGTATTCGACTACATCCTCGGCGACAACCGCGTACCGGATGCCATGAAGGCGCTGATCGGCCGCCTGCAGATTCCGGTCTTGAAGGTCACCATGCTGGACAAGTCCTTCTTCTCGCAAAAGACGCATCCTGCGCGGCGTCTGCTCGACATGCTGGCCGAAGCCGCACTCGGCTGGGATCCGGCGGAAGGCCATGACAGCAGCCTGTATCAAAAAATCGAACAGATCGTGCAGCGCATCCTTAGCCAGTTCGAGGACAGCCTGGATGTCTTCAGCGACGCGCTGGACGAGTTTCAAACCTACTTGGCGGAAGAGAAGCAGGCCAGCGACCAGCTTACCAGCCGCAGCGCACAATACCTGCGCAACCGAGAACAGCTCGACCTTGCCCGCGTCGTCGCGCATGACGCGATCATGGCCATCCTGCTCGACCAGCCGACGCCAGCGCCGATTCGCGCGTTTCTGCTCGGCCACTGGGAAGACAGCCTCACCAGACTGTATTTGGAGAAAGGCGAAGGCAGTTCGGAATGGAATGAGGCCCTGGCGACCATGAACGACCTGCTCTGGAGTCTGGCGCCGAAAACCGACAAGGATGAACGCCGCAAGCTGATCGAATTGCTGCCGCGTCTGCTCAAGCGCTTGGACGCCAGCATCGAGGCATTGGGCCTGGACAAGAAAGTGCGCGACACCTTTTTCTCTGATCTGGTGAAATGCCATGCGGCCGCCGTGAAGGCCGGCTTCCGCGGCGAACAGGGCGAGGCCGCGGCCGAGGAGATCGCCGCCGGCATCCAGCCGGACGACCTGACACCGCCGCCAGCGCCGATTTCAGGTCCGCAAGATTTTGAGGACATTCCCACCCTTACCGAGGCCATCATTCCCGATGACGCCTTGCTGCAGGAGATCGCCGCCGCGCAGGATGCCGCCAACGATGTCGAGGAAATCACCATCGGCGGCGTGCGCGGCGCCGTCTGGGACGAGCCGCAAAACAGCCATTTCGACAATCTGGTGAAAGAGCTCAAGCGCGGCATCTGGATCGAATTCAGACAGGACGACGGCTCCAATCTGCGCGCCAAGCTGGCCTGGATCAGCCCGTTGCAGGGCACGTATCTGTTCACCAATCGACTCGGCCAGCGTGCGGTCTCGATCAACGCCCAGGGCCTGGCGGCAAAATTCCGCGAAGGCTACGCCCAGATCATCGACAACGTGTCGCTGATCGACCGCGCCGTCAACAACGTATTCCAGCATTTTCAGAGGGGCGTCTAAGCCATGAGTGAGCTATCCGCCGGTTCGCCGGGGCCGGTCGACGGCGTCGCCAGCCTGCAACGCTTTCTGACCCGGCAGCCGATCCTGAATGGCGAACACGGCATCGTCGGCTATGAGCTGAAACGACGCGGCCCTGCTGCGGCCGCCAGCAACGCCCTGCCCGGCGCCGCTTCACCGCAGCAGAGGGAAGACGAATGGCTGCTGGCCAGCGCCATCGACCTGGCCTTCCAGCGCGCTTTGGGCGACAAGCTCACCTTTCTCGGCGTGGCCGCCGAAACGCTGCACAGCCCGCTGATGCTGCAGCTGCCGAAGGACAAGGTGGTGGTTGCGATCCATCCCGAACACAGCCCGTCCGCATTGATCGCCCGCGCCGAACAACTGGCGCATGACGGGCTGCAACTCGCGCTCGACGACCCGGCGCAGAATCAGGATCTCGCCGCCTACTGTCGCTATATCCGTCTCGACGCCACGCGCTACGACGCGATGGCATTGGCCACGCAAGTCGTACGCAGCCTGGATACCGGCAGCCATAGGAAGCCGCAGTTGATCGCCACCCAGGTCGATACGCCGGAGGTTTACGCGGCCTGCCGCAAACTGTCGTTCAACCTGTTCCAGGGCTATTACTACATCTTCCCGTCGAGCACCGCCGCACACCAGTTGGACAGCAGCAGCATGCGGGTCATGGAACTGCTCAATCTGGTGCGCAATCAAGCCGATGTCGCACAAATCGAGAAAACCTTCAAACTCGACCCGGCGCTGTCGTATCGCCTGCTGCGTTACATCAACTCGCCCGCGATCGGCCTGCGCCGCACCATCGAATCCATCGGCCACGCCCTGGTTCTGCTCGGCCACGACCAGACTTATCGCTGGCTGACGCTGCTGCTGTTTACCGGCGGCGAAGTCGACCCGCGCAGCCAGTCTCTGCTGCGCAACGCCCTGGTACGCGCCCGTTTCGCCGAAAGCCTGGGACAGGACAGGCTGAAACCAAACGAGCGCGACGGCCTGTTCATCGTCGGCATCTTTTCCCTGCTCGACGCCCTGCTCAACATTCCCATGCAGCAAGCCCTGGCCGGCCTGCACCTGCCGCAGCCGGTGGTCGACGCTCTGCTCAAGCGCAGCGGCCTCTATGCCCCTTACCTCAATCTTGCACTCGCCTGCGAACACTTCGACCAGGACGCCATTGCCGCCAGCGCCGCCCAGATCGGCCTCGACGCGGAAGCCGTCAACCTCGCCCACGTCAACGCCTTGATCTGGTCCGAAAGCGTCGATATCTGATACGCCGCGCTTTATCCGGTTATTTGCAACAGATTGAATTCGCTGCTGCGCCTAACAAGAGGATAGTGGGCAGTGGACTGCGCTGATACCAGTACCGATTTCCCCGTTGCAAACCTTGATGGTGTGGAATCGTGCTCAACAGAGGGAATAACTCGTAGCATGAAACCCACCCGTTGGAAGACGAAAAACCAAGGGAACCTCACTGGGACAGATGACGCCGCACGGCAGCGTGCACGACTTGAAAAAGCGGTCGCTGAAATAAAAGTGGGCACCGTGTTTACGGTGCCCACATTCATACACAACTGGTGCCCCCGACACGAATCGAACGTGTGACCCTCCCCTTAGGAGTAGGCGAGTTTTACGGTTTTCCATCAATTTCAATCAACGCTGAAAACCCAAAAGAACCCAGTATCTACAAGGCTTTATGGCCTGTTTAGTGAAAATCGGTGTTGATTAAAATTGAAGCATATTGCCCGAATTTGGCTACACTGCAGCTACACGTGTAGCCAAGAGAGAGCACCATGAAACGCGAACGACTGACCCCTGACCGCATCCGACTCTTCACCTGTCCACCCGATGCCAAGCAATCGTTTTTCTGGGACACGGAATCACCCCGGCTGGCTGTACGTGCCACAGCGGGCGCCAAGAGCTTCATCTTCGAGGCCAAGCTGAACCGGCAAACTGTCCGAATCACCATTGGCGATGTGCGAGCCTGGAAGCTGGATGCCGCCCGCCAAGAAGCCAACCGCCTGCAAACCCTGACTGACCAAGGCATCGACCCGCGCGAACAAAAGCGTGAGCGTCTGGCCGCTATCGAGACCAAGAAGGAAGATTTGCGCCGCCAGAGTGTGACCGTGGGGGAAGCATGGGACGCCTACATTGAGGCCAGAAAGCCAAGGTGGAGCCCCCGCCATCTTCAGAACCACCTGACGCTTGCCCAAGAAGGCGGAGTGAAGCGGAAAAGTGGACGTCACCCTGGCGAAGCGGAAACCACCAGACCCGGCCCGCTTCGCTCACTGCTGCCGATGCGCCTTGCCGACATTGACAGCAACACGGTCAAGACCTGGCTGTCCGATGCAATCGAGCGCGGCCCATCGCAAGCAGAACAGGCATTCCGCATCTTCCGGACCTTCATTGGCTGGTGCGCCGAACATGACGACTACAAGGTGGCAGCGAACGCCGAAGCCTGTGCATCCAAGGTAGTGCGGGAGATGGTTCCCAAGGTGAAGCCGAAGGATGACGTGCTGCAGAAGGAACAGCTTTCCTCATGGTTCGCCGCCGTTCGCCGGATTCAGAACAATGTGATTGCCGCCTATCTGCAAACCCTGTTGCTGACTGGTGCGCGCCGCGAGGAACTTGCCGGCCTGACCTGGGATGGTCTCGACTTCGCATGGAACAGCATGACGATTCACGACAAGGTGGAAGGCCAGCGCGTCATTCCTCTGACGCCATACGTCGCATCATTGCTGTCCACCCTACCCCGCCGCAAGGACAAGGACGGCAAGCCCCTGCCTTGGGTATTCAGCAGCCCGACCGCCGACAGCGGCAGGCTTCAGGAACCGCGCAAACAGCACGTTGCAGCATTGACCGCAGCCGGCTTGCCGCATGTATCGCTGCATGGCTTGCGCCGCTCATTCGGCACCCTGGCTGAATGGACAGAAACACCTGTAGGCGTGGTGGCACAAATCATGGGCCACAAGCCGAGTGCCATCGCCGAAAAGCACTACCGTCGCCGTCCGCTCGACCTGCTGCGCATGTGGCACGTCAAGATTGAAGCCTGGATGCTGGAACAGGCCGGCATCGAACAACCGAAGGAAGAACAGGCTGGCTTGCGGCTGGTAAAAGTCTGACTATCAATATAAACGCAACTTGCGTATATTTATCCCATGAAATCCTTGTTCGTTGAACTGCCCGCTTTCACCCGGCACCGCTCGGATTACTTGAATGACGAAGGTTTCCGCGCTCTGCAAAACGAGTTGATGGAACAGCCCGAGAAAGGCGACGTTATCGAGGGAACAGGCGGCTTGCGCAAGTTGCGCCGGCCTGACCCCAAGCGCGGTAAAGGTAAACGGGGCGGATTGCGGCTGATTTATTTCTGGTGGGAAGCCGGGCGGCAATTCTGGCTGTTCACCCTGTACGACAAGAACGAAATGGAAGACCTGAGCGCCAAGGAAAAAGGCTTGCTCAAGGACATGCTGAAACGTGAATTGGATGCGAGACGATGAAAAAGCGAAACCTGTTTGCCGAAATTTCCGAAGGCTTTGACGCACTTGCTGAAGAGCGCACTGGCAAGCGCACCTTGCGCACTCATGAGATTGAAGAAAAAGCCGCGCCGGAAGTGACCGCCGCCGAACTCATTGCATTGCGTGAGCGGCTTCACCTGTCACGCCCGGTATTGGCACGCTACCTGCGCACCAACCCGCGCACCTTGGAGAATTGGGAACAGGGCCGCGCCCGCCCGAATGCTCAAGCCGCTTTGCTGATTCGTTTGGTGGAACGCTACCCCGACACCGTGGAACGGCTGGCAACTGTCTGACCGAGTAAGCCCGCCCCCTATCTCGACGGAGAGAAAAGCCGGAAACCTTCGCCGGCCTGGGGTGGGCACCTGATTGAAGGCACGTTTGAAGGAACGTTTATGACTGACTTTAAAGACTCCGCCGCCGCAGCCGCTGGCGGACAGGTTGGTGGTTGGGCAATGAGCCGATTCATTCCCTACACGAAAGCAAAGAAACACCTGGCGAGCCGGCTCGGTGCGAGCGCCGAGGAAATCGCTGCCTGGGTCTCCATGGGGCCAGTACCGATGGCGAAATCCTGCCGCATCAAGGATTCAGTCCCCGCGATGGAAGACCAGTTGTGCACATTCCACTATTGGCCGTGTTTGCCACTGGAAGGGCTTGCAGCCTATACCAATGGCAATGAATTCGATGAGCCGCCACGATTTCATTTCGACTGGGAAGACCACGGCAATGACTACCTAAGGCCGCTCCGAAGTTGCTGGTTCCGGGCCGAGGACATAGCCGCCTTTCAGCCATTGAGTCGGTATATCACCGGGCTGGCGCTGAGGGAGAGATGGCAATCGCTTGGCGATGTGGACGGTTTCATCAGCGAGCGGATTAAGGAATCGAGTCTGCTGGATATTCACCCCACGGCAGGAGCTACCAAGTGGTCTATCGAGCAGAGCAGTGATGCGACTTTCCAAAATGCACCTTCCAAAAAGTCCGCGCTATTTGTGCTGGCGCATATTGAAGCGATTGAAGCTGTACATGGAGCGTCACCGGCACCGGTACCGGCAACCGACACTGGCGAACTGGCGAACATGCCGGAGACCGCCGCCGATGATGATAGCGACCTTGCCGCGCTGTTTGACCCGGTGAAACTCGTGGAACTGGAAGCCATGTTCCCCGATGAGAAATGGCCTGTTTACGCCGAACGAGCCGCACGCAATAGATTAAGGGACGCGGCGAGAACGGAGCGCGGATTGTTCAACCCGTACAAGGCCGCGCGCTGGTGGCTTACCACCGGCCCGGATAATTGGGATTGGAAGAAGTGCATTCGCAAGCTGGCAAACAACCTGCCCGACCGCTCAATTGACTCCAAGAACCTGCTAACCGGCGATTACGACTAACCGCCACTTTTCCGCCACGAAACAAGGCGACTGAGGCGCGAAACCGCCAATAAGTCGCCATTTTTACGCCACTTTTCCGCCATGTTTTCGCCATGAAACGCGGATAAATATCGTGAAACCGTCATTAACCAGACGGAGAAATCACGATGAACACGCAAGCGACACAAACCCGCTACAGCACCGAAGAAGCTGCCGCCAGGCTGAAAATCAAGCCGCAATCTATGAGGGCTGCCGTCTGTCGCGTTGGCTCATACATGGGTGCCAGGCCGGTTAAATCCGCCAATCGCTTTTTGAAGTGGAACGCCGCAGAAATTGAGCGTCTTGCATCTGGCGAGGCACTGAAATGAGAACGGCCGCCGAAATCCTTGGAGGGGCTGGCGACCGTGCGGAAAAGCCGGCAAATCATAGCACCCGCTTCGATGGAACGGAAAATCCGCGACACCTGCGCGCACTGGGCGCATTGATGAAGGGGCCGCAACCGCGTCAGACCCTCGACCGCATCGCCGGATGCTCGAACGCGCCTGACCTGGTTGCCGAACTGCGCCGGCGTGGTCTCGATGCGCCATGCACACGAATTGAAGCACTCGACCGCGACGGCCAACCTTGTCGACCGGGCGTGTACAGCCTGACGCCTGCTGACCGCCGGAAGCTGAACCACTGGCTTAGTCGGCGTGCAATCCGGGGGGCACGATGAAGCGCAAGCAGCCTACAGAAGCCGTTGCCGGCAGCTACACGCCGCTACCGCACGCGCTACTCGATTCGACCGCGTTTATGGGCGCTAGCGACCGCTGCAAGTGCATGATGCTTGAGCTGATGCGCCAGCATTCCGGGCGCAACAACGGTCAACTTCAGCTTGCCGTCGGCTGGCTGAAAAAGCGCGGATGGAAATCGGTGGATGCAATCCAAAAAGCGAAAGCGGAGTTGGTGGAGCGTGGCTTGGCACTGATGACCAAAAAAGGGGGGCTGAACATCGGTCCTGACCGCTGGGCACTGACTTGGTTAGCCATTACCGACTTCAGTAATCTGGACATCAGGCCAGGCAGTTACGCGCCTGGTGCATGGCGCTTTGCTGACCCACTACCCGTCATGAGCAAGCGCACAGCACCGCCGCCAAACACTCGGAAAAAACGCGAGGCGAGTTCCGGCGTACGGAACAGCACTGTTCCGGTACGCGGTACAGCAAGCACGCTCACTGTTCCGGCGTACGGAACGAAAAAGGTTGTTTTTGATGGTTCCACTGTTCCGGCGTACGGAAACAATGAAGTTACCAGTTCCTTACCGTCATTCTGTTCCACTGTTGGGGAAAGGAAATTGGCGCGCGCCCCAAACTTCGCCAGCATACCGCCAGGCCTGACGTTCAAACGCTGGCTAGCACCTGGCAAGAAGCCAAGCGCCGTTTCACTCTTTCACTAACCGCCAACCTGGAAGGCGATGCGTATCGTGAATATGTTGGCGAGACGGTTACACAGTAACCACACTGATAATTCAAGGGGAATGCAATGGCGTGGAAAAAAGGCGAATCAGGCAACGTAGCCGGTAAACCAAGAGGAACGCGACATCGAGCGACTACGATGCTCATGGCGCTGATGGAGCAAAACGCCGAATCAATTACACAGACAGTTATCGAGGCCGCGAAGGCCGGAGGCTGTGTAAAAACGCGGCGAGATTTCGTGGATAGCGGGAAGCGCGC
>CAYXMQ010000020.1:0-58641 GCA_964466195.1 uncultured Thiobacillus sp. | reverse complement strand
TGCCCGAATTCCCGCTGCCAGCAAGGGGCGGCGAGTTTCTCACCAGCCTGTTAGGGCTCAAGAATGCGATGCTGCGGCCGATACCTGCTTTTCCCGATACCCGTTCGGCGCGGTCGACTTTTTGCAGATTGGAGAGCATTGACTGAATGATGTTGCCCCTTCGCCAGCGCGCGCGCAGACAAGAGAACCTGATGCGCGCAAGCAGCGGTGACGGCAATCGAGCCACGCCGAGACAACCTTTCGAATTCCGGCAAGCTGTGCAGCCGTGAGTGCTTTCGAGAGGCTCCGCACCCTTTCCACGACTGCCTGCTTCATTTCAAGATCGCCCATTGCCATGCAAACGCCCCGTATCCCCCTCGATGAAGCCCGCCGCCTGGATGCACTGCGCCATCTCGACGTGCTCGACACCCCGCCCGAGCCGCGTTTCGACCGGCTCACCCGAGTCGCGCAACGCCACTTTCAAGTGCCCATCGCCCTGGTCAGTCTGGTTGATGCCGAGCGCCAGTGGTTCAAGTCGAAGCAGGGCCTGGACGCCTGTGAGACGGGGCGCGACATCTCCTTCTGCGGCCATGCCGTGCTGGCGGACGACATCTTTCACATTCCCAATGCCCTGGACGATCCGCGTTTCGCCGACAATCCGCTGGTCACCGACGGACTCAAAATCCGTTTCTACGCCGGGGCGCCGCTGCATGCGCCGGATGGGAGCCGGGTTGGCACGCTGTGCATCATCGACGACCAGGCGCGGCAGTTTTCCGCCGCCGAGCTCTCCGTCCTGCGTGACCTCGCCGATGCGGTGGAGGCGGAGTTGCAGCGCACGCATCTGCTTCGGAACCAAGCCGAGCTGGTAAAAAAAGAACGGCAACTGCAACACCTCATTCAGGTCAGCCCCGGGGTGATCTATGCCTGCAAGGCATCGGGTGACTTCGGCATGACCTTCGTCAGCGAGCGTGTGCATGACCTGCTTGGTTTCCCGGCGCAGGCGTTCGTCGAAGATGCCGGGTTCTGGCAGCGCCATCTCCATCCCGATGATCGGAATCCGGTGTTCGATCGTTTCAAGGGCCTGCTCGAAACGGGGCATCACGCACATGAATACCGCTTTCGCCACGTCGATGGCCGCTATCGCTGGCTGTACGACAAGCAGCAGCTGGTGCGCGACGAGACTGGCCAGCCGACGGAGATCGTCGGCGTGTGGATGGACATCACCGAGCGCAAGCATGGCGAAGAATCGCTCGCGCAGTTCAAGACCACGCTGGACCGCACCCGAGACGGCGTGTTCATGTTCCGGCCGGATACGCTGCGCTTCTTCTACGCCAATCACGGCGCCCTGCTGCAGCTAGGGTACAGCGCCGAAGCGTTGCTGGGCATGACGCCGCTGGATCTCAAGCCGGAATTCGATGAGGCGAGGTTCCGCGCCGTCCTCGACCCCATGCTGCGCGGCGAACAGGACAGCGTGACCCTGGAGACCGTACATCGCCACCGGGACGGCCACCTGATACCGGTGGAAGTGTTCCTGCAATACGTAGCGCCGGTTGGCGAGCCGCCGCGCTTCGTCAACATCGTGCGCGACATCAGCGAACGCAAGCAGGCGGAAGCGGACCGGCGCACCAGCGAGAGCCGCATCCGGGCGATCGTCGACACGGTGGTGGACGGCATCATCAGCATCGACGCCCACGGCAGCATTCAAACCGCCAACCCGGAGGCGGAACGGATATTCGGCTACCGCCGCGAGGAAATGCAGGGCCGCAACGTCAACATGCTGATGCCCGATCCCTACCACAGCGCCCACGACGGCTATCTGCACAACTACCTGTCCACCGGCAACAAGAAGATCATCGGCATCGGCCGCGAGGTGACCGGTCGCCGCAAGGACGGCAGCACCTTCCCGATGGAGTTGGCGGTCAGCGAAATGCAGGTCGCCGGCGAGCGCATGTTTACCGGCATCGTGCGCGACATCACCGAGCGCAAGCGTATCGAGGCGGAGTTGAAGTCCAGCGAGGCGCGCATCCGCGCAGTCGTCGATACGGTGGTGGACGGCATCATCAGCATCGACGCCCACGGCAGCATTCAGACCGCCAACCCGGCGGCGGAACGGTTATTCGGCTACCGCCGTGAGGAAATGCAGGGCCGCAACGTCAACATGCTGATGCCCGATCCCTACCACAGCGCCCATGACGGCTACCTGCACAACTACCTGTCCACCGGCAAGAAGAAGATCATCGGCATCGGCCGCGAGGTGATCGGCCGACGCAAGGATGGCAGCACCTTCCCGATGGAGCTGGCGGTCAGCGAAATGCTGGTCGGCGACGAGCGCATGTTCACCGGCATCGTGCGCGACATTTCCGAACGCAAACGCCTGGAACGCATCAAGAGCGAATTCGTGTCCACGGTCAGCCATGAACTGCGCACGCCGCTCACGTCCATCCGCGGCGCCCTCGGCCTGGTGATGGGACGCTATGCCGAAGCGCTGCCGGAGAAGGCGCGCCATATGCTGGCGATGGCCGAGCGCAACAGCGAACGGCTGACCCTGCTGATCAACGACATTCTGGATCTGGAAAAAATCGAGTCGGGACGGCTGGATTTCGAGTTCAAGCCGGCGGATCTGCTGGCGCTGGTGCGACGTGCGCTGGACGACAACGAAGGCTATGCCCGCCGCCACGACGTGCACCTGCGTCTGCTGACCGACGTGCGCGAGGCGGCCGTGTATGGCGACGAACACCGTTTGCTGCAGGTCTTGGCCAATCTGATCTCCAATGCCGTGAAGTACTCGCCCAAGGACGGCGAGGTGTGGGTCTCGGTGCTGCCTCATGCCGGCGGTTTTCGCGTCGCCGTGCGCGACTACGGCTCGGGCATACCGGATGAATTCAGGAGCCGCATCTTCCAGCGCTTCGCCCAGGCCGACAGCTCCGACACGCGCGAGAAAGGCGGCACCGGCCTGGGGCTGTCGATCACCAAGGCCATCATCGAGAAACATGGCGGCAGCCTCGATTACACGACGGAAATCGGCGCCGGCAGCGAATTCTTTTTCGACCTGGCGGCGCAGCGCGCCAGCCCGCCGTGCGAAGCGGTTTCCAGCCAGCCAGCCAGCGTGCTGATCTGCGAGGACAACGCCGACGTGGCCGAAATTCTTGCCGCTTTGCTGGAGGATGAAGGCCAACGCAGCGATATCGCCGCCACGGCTGCCGCGGCGCGGGAATTGCTGGAAAAAAACAGTTACCAGCTGCTGCTGCTGGATCTGAGCCTGCCCGACGCGGACGGGCTGGCGCTGCTGCGCGAGTTGCGCGAACGGCCGGCGACGCAGGCATTGCCGGTCATCGTGGTGTCGGGACGCGCCGAGGAGGGCCGCAGCCAGGCTGGAAGCGGCCTGCAGGTGCTCGACTGGCTGCAGAAGCCGGTCGATCAGGCCCGCCTGGCCAGCGCCCTCGCCCAGGCCCTGCGACAGGGGCGTATGCCGCTCATCCTGCATGTCGAGGACGATACGGACATCATCCAGGTGACCCAGATTCTGGTGGAGGGGCTCGGCAACTATGCCTACGTTTCCAGCCTGGCGGAGGCGCGCGCCTGGCTCGCGCAGCACGAAGCCGACCTGATCCTGCTTGATCTGACCTTGCCGGACGGATGCGGTCTGGAGCTGCTCGACGAGCTCAAGGGGCGGATACCGGTGCTGGTCTTCTCCGGCCAGGAGCCCGGGCCCAGCGTCACCGAGCGGGTCGCGGCCGCGCTGACCAAATCCAGGGCCAGCAACGAACAGTTGCTGACGACCATCCGCCAGATACTCAACAGAAAGGGGGAACCCGATGCCTGATACGCTGCGCCTGATGTATGTGGACGATGAGGCCGATATTCGCACCATCGTCGAATTCGCCCTCGAAGACGATTTCGAAATCGCGTTGTGCGCCTCGGGTAGCGAGGCGCTCGCGCGGGTCGCCGAGTTCCGCCCCGATTTGATCCTGCTCGATGTGATGATGCCGGGCATGGACGGCCCTTCCACCCTGCAGGCGTTACGTCTGCTGCCTGGCTTCGAGCAGACGCCGGTGGCCTTCATCACCGCCAAGGTGCAGCCGCAGGAGGTGACGGCATTGAAGGCGGCGGGGGCCGTCGGCGTGATCGCCAAACCGTTCGACCCGATGACCCTGTCTGAGCAGGTTCGCTCGCTATGGGCGCAGCATGGCCATGGCTGATGCCAGCCGCCTGGACAAACTGCGGCGTTTGCATGCCAGCTTTCGCGCCCAGTTGCCGGACCGCTTCGACGAGATGCGGGCGGCCTGGTCAGGCGCCCTCGAAGGCGTGCAACGGGAAGAAAGCCGCAAGGAGTTTCGTCGTTTGGTACATAGCCTGGCGGGCGCGGCTGGCAGCTTCGGGTTGCCGGAGCTCACGCACCAGGCCAGGCAGATCGAGGAACTGCTTGCCGGCCTGGCCGCCGGCGACGCGGCGGTGCCAGCCGACCTGGCCGCAGCGATCAGCCTCCGCCTGACGCAGCTGGTCGCGCCGCTGCCGCCTGAGACGGGCGGGAATGCGCCCGCCGTGCAGGCCGACGTCCAGCCGGCGAGTGCTGAGAAGAAGCCGCAATGCCTGTTCCTGATCGAGGACGATGCCCAGTTGGCCGAGGAAATCGCCTCGCAACTGCGCACCTTCGGCTGGCAGGTCTGTTGCTATGGCGAATTGACCGCGGCCTTGCAGGCGCTGGAGCTTAAGCGGCCGGAGGCGGTCATCGTCGACGCAACGCTGCCCGAGGGGCGGCTCGCCGGCATCGAGTTCATCCAGCCGGCGCGGCAAGTGGCGGCGGACATACCCTTTATCGTCCTTTCCGCCAGCCGGGATTGGGAAAGCCGCTTGGCCGCCGCCCGCGCCGGCAGCGACGCTTATCTGGTCAAACCCCTCGACTTCAACATCCTGGTTGAACGGGTCGAGCGCTTGACCCGCAAGCCGAGCGAGGATCCCTACCGCGTCCTGATCCTCGACGATACGGCGTTGCTCGCCGAGCATTATGCCGAGGTGCTCAATGCCGCCGGCATGCGCGCCGTGGCCATCAGCGAGCCGCAGCGGCTGCTCGACAGCCTGGACGCCGTGCAGCCGGAACTGGTGCTGACCGACCTCTACATGCCCGGCTGCAGCGGCATCGAGGCGGCGCGCATCATCCGGCAGGACGAGCGTTACACCGGCGTGCCCATCGTCTTCCTGTCCACCGAATCCGGCCGCCAGCAGCAATTCGCGGCGATGCAGACGGGAGCGGACGATTTTCTGTCCAAGCCGATCCACGACGCCGATCTGGTGACCGCGGTCGGCCTCAGGGTCGCGCGCTTTCGCGCGCTGACCGCGCTGATCCGGCAGGACAGCTTGACCGGACTGCTCAACCGCATTGCATTCGATCTGCAGGCCGAGGCGGAGATCGATCGGGCCGGCCGAAGCGAGGCGCCTCTGGCGCTGGCCATGCTCGACATCGATCATTTCAAGCGCGTCAACGACAGCTACGGCCATCCGGTCGGCGATCGGGTCATCAAGAGTCTGGCGCAGCTGCTGCGCAAGCGCTTGCGCAAGTACGACATCGTCGGCCGTTACGGCGGCGAGGAATTCTCCATCCTGATGCCGGATACCACGCTCGACGCCGCGGAAGAGGTGCTGAACGCGTTGCGCGAGCAGTTTGCGCTGCTGCGCCAGACCAGCGGCGCTGACGATTTCAACTGCAGCTTCAGCGCCGGTCTGGCCGCCCTGCAGGGGGATATGGACAAGAGCTGCCTGGTGGCTGCGGCCGACCAGGCCCTGTATGAGGCCAAGCGCAGCGGTCGCAACCAGGTCTGCCGCAGCGACCCGGCCAGGCAATAGCGACGCCCCGAAGCCTTGTCGTCGACAGGCTGCCGGGGGGCGGCTCCCGGCTACGGCGGCTCGGCGCGCGACAGGCCTCACTTATTCAAGCTTGTGTGAGGCCAGGCCATCGGCCAGCTTGGGTTCGAACCAGGTTGATTTGGGCGGCATCACTTCATTGGCGTCAGCCACTGCCATCAGGTCTTCCATGCGGGTCGGATGCAAGGCCAGCGCCAGCGCCATCTCGCCGGAATCGACGCGCTTTACCAGTTCGCCCAGGCCGCGGATGCCGCCGACGAAGTCGATGCGCTTGTCGCGGCGCGGATCGGCGATGCCCAGAATCGGGGCGATCAGGTTGTTCTGCAGCAGGCTGACATCGAGGCGGCCGACCGGGTCATGCGGAATCAGATCGGCGCGGATGGTCAGCTTCATCCAGCGGCCATTCAGGTAGAGGCCGAATTCGCCGGGACGGCCAGGTTTGACGGCTTTGTCGGCCATCTCGATCATGAAACTTTCAGCCACCTGCGCCATGAACTCCGCTTCCGATAAACCGTTCATGTCCTTGATCACGCGGTTGTAATCCAGGATGCGCATCTGGTGATGCGGGAAGATCACCGACAGGAAGTAGTTGTAAGCTTCGTCGCCCGTGTGAGCTGGATTGGCGGCGCGGCGGGCGGCGCAGATGCGGCTGGCGGAGGCGGAACGGTGATGGCCGTCGGCGATGTACAGCGCCGGCATCGCATCGAACAGTTCGGTCAGCCGCGCCAACGAGGCGGCGTCGCGGATCACCCACAGCGTGTGGCGCACGCCGCCGCCGTGTACGGCTTCGGCGACCGCATCGGCATCCGGCGTGGCTTGCGTGGCGGCGGCCAGGATGGCATCCACTTCGGTTTGCTGCGGGTAGGCCAGCAATACCGGACCGGTCTGGGCGTTCAGGGCTTCGATCTGGCGAACGCGATCGTCTTCCTTGTCCGGCCGGGTGAATTCATGTTTGCGGATGCGATTGGTGTCGTAATCGGCGACGCTGGCGGCGGCGACCAGGCCGACCTGGACGTGTTCGCCCATGATCAGGCGATAGGCGTAATAGCAAGGCTGTGCATCCTGCTGCAACACGCCGGCGGCGATCATCTTTTGCAGGTTTTCGGCGGCCTTGGCGTAGACCTCGGGCGCGTACGGATCGGTGTCCGGCGGCAGGTCGATTTCCGGTTTCGAAATATGTAGAAAACTCCACGGGCTTCCTTCCGCCAAGACGCGCGCTTCGGCGGTATTGAGCACGTCATAGGGCGGTGCAATGACTTCCGGAGCGCGGCCCGGGGCGGGACGCAAGGCGGGGAATGGGCGAATCAGGGACATGATGAACTTCCAGTTTTCGGGAAGGCTGAATTCTATCCCCGCAAGGGGGACGCCGGATTCGTAGGCGCTGAAGCGCCAACGACGCCGCTGTCCCCGCAAGGGGGGACGCCGATATGTAAATGCGGCAGCGCCAACGACGCCGCTGTCCCCGCATGGGGGGCGCCGATATGTAAATGCGGTAGCGCCAACGACGCCAACTCGGGCTCGGGTCGGCGCGCCGGGTTTTCGATTTTGCCTCGCAGGCGATACGATGCGGCATCGACCGCCTTTCGTTGCCGCGCTTATCGCTTATGTTCACCTGAACCATGCCGCCTTCACTTCACCCGCGCAGGTTGCCTAAACTCGACGAAATGCAGCGCAACAGTCTCGACGGATTGCTGCAGTCGACGTTGACGGCCTGGCGTTTGTTCATCAAGAACGAACTGCAGAACCATGCCGCGGCGACGGCCTTTTACTTCCTGCTTTCAACCGCGCCGCTGGTCCTGCTGCTGACTTATGCGGCTCAGTACCTGGCGGTGCTGGCCGAGACTTCGACGCCGGCGGTGATGCTGCTGGCGGCGCTGTATCAGCAATTCCGTCTGGATGAGCTTTCCGCCTTGGGCCTCATTCCGCAGAAGGCGCAAGTCGCCGCCGGCGGCGTGGGCCTGTTGACACTGGTGCTGTCCTCGCGCGGGTTGGTCAATGCGGTGCAAAGTGCGTTTCGCGTCATTTTTCCCGATGAGTCGAAGCGCCCCTTCGTGCTGAACTGGGTGTTGCCGCTGGTGATCATTCCGCTGGTCATCGGCCTGGTGATGGTGGCGGTAGCGGTTCAGGCCAGCCTGACTTTTTTTGCCGACGTCGAGCTGCTCGGGGCAGCGCGCAGCGATTTCCTGAAGGCGCTCAATCTGTTGCTCGCTTTGCTGGCGGTATGGGGCTTGTTCTACACAGCCTTGCGCCGTCTGCCGCTGCACCGACCGCCGCCACGGCCGACCATGCTGGTGAGTGCATTGGCTACGTTGACCTGGGCGGCGCTGTTCTACGGTTTCGGGGCGTTCTTCCAGGTCGAGAAATACCAGGCGGTGTATGGCGCTCTCGGCGGCGTCGTGTTCATTCTGATCGGTGCGTACTTCGCTTGCATGGCCTTTTATTTCTGGGCGCAATTTCTTTATGCCCTGACCAAGGTGGATGTCGCCGCGCTGGAAAAGCTGTTTCTCGGCGGCGCGGGCAGCGGCGCCAACAAACTGGAATCCTTGGTGTTCGCGCGCGCCAACCGTCTGCTGGCCAAATACGGCCGCCATTACGCCGCAGGCGAAATGCTGATCAGGGAAGGCGACACTTCGCGCGAGGCGTACTTTCTCTATGCTGGCCAGGCCGCCGTCTACAAGCAGTTCGCCGACAGTGAAAAGCGTTTGATCGAATTGAATGAAGGCAGTTTGCTCGGCGAGATGGCCTATCTTTTAAACGAGCCGCGTACCGCCAGCGTGCGTGCGGAAACCGAAGTCACCGCCCTGGTGCTGCCGCCCGCCATGCTGGAAGAGCTGATGCGCTATTCCGCACCGCTGTCGCGCCGCATCATCGCTGCACTGGCGCAACGGTTGGTGCGGATGAATCAGGCGGTGCAGGAATAGATCGGGTGGCGCGGCCGGCGCCGCCTAAAGCGCCGATACTCCCGGCGGCAGCTGGGCCGCCAGCGTTTCGGCAAGCCGTTCGATGCTGGCCGCCATCGCCGAGCGCCGCCGCCAGACCAGGCCGATGCTGCGCGCCGCGCCGGGCTTGCTGATCGGCTTCAGCACCACCTGTTCGCCGCAGGCATTGACGCCGGCGCCCGCCAGCGTCGGGATCAAAGTCACCCCGAGCCCCATGGCGACCATCTGACGCAGGGTTTCCAGGCTGGTGGCGCGGATTTCCTCGCTTTTGAGTCCTTGCAGATGGCAGGCCGCCAGCGCCTGGTCGCGCAGGCAGTGCCCTTCTTCGAGCAGCATCAGGCCGGCGGCGGCGAGTTCGTCGATGTCGACCGATGCGGCCGCGGCGAGCGGGTGCCCGCTAGGCACGGCAGCCAGAAACGGCTCCACGAACAAAGGCGCGATTTCCAGGCCGGGGTCGTCGATCGGCAAGGCCAGCAGAGCGGCGTCCAGCTTGCCTTCGGCCAGATGGGCGAGCAGATGCGGCGTCATTTCCTCGCGCAGCAGCAAGCGCAGCTTGGGGTACGCCGTGCGCACCCGGGTCAGCACGTGCGGCAGGTAATACGGCCCCAGGGTCGGGATCACGCCGAGATGCAGGGTGCGGTCCATCGGGTCCTGGGCGTAGCTGGCCAACGCGCGGATGCGCGCAGTTTCTTCGACGATGCGCCGCGCCGATTCGACGATCTCGCGACCGATCGGGGTCGGCGTGACTCGCTTCAACGAGCGGTCGAACACGATCACGCCAAGAAAATCCTCCAGCTTCTTCAGCCCGGTGGACAGCGTGGATTGACTGACGAAACAGGCTTCCGCCGCCTGGCCGAAATGGCCGCTGTCGGCGAGGGCGACCAGATAACGCAGTTCCTGCAGGGTCATGAGCGAGGCCTCGATGCGGTGCGGTATGTCTGTTCCGTGAGCATGCCGTCCAATGGCACGTCCCAGGGGTCGTTGGGCGCGCAGGCGACTTCCTGCACCGAAAACGCGACGCCGATCAGATGCGGCCGTCGCCAGTGCCGGCGACGCTTGAGATGCGCCAGGCTGGCATCGTAGTAGCCGCCGCCCATGCCGATGCGCCAGCCCTGCCGATCGAATCCGAGCAGCGGCACGAACAGCACGTCCAGTTGCCGCGAACGCACGTGGCGTACGGCGCGCGGCAGATATTCCGGTATGCCGTATCGGTTGTCGACCCAGGCGGAGTGCGGTCGCTGCAGCGGGTTGTCGACGCCGATCAGACGGGTGAACCACATCTTGCGGCGACCTGCGCTGGCCAATGCCCGTCTCGGTACGACCGGCAGGTAACAGGCCACGCCCATGCGCAACGCGGTTTTCAGCAGCGGCACGACGTCGATTTCGAACTTCGACGGCATATAAAAACCGATGCGGCGACGCCCCGCCAGCAAGCGATGCCGCAAGGCCAGGCGAACCAGCTGACGGCCGGCGGCTTGGCGCTCAGCCACGGTCAGCGCAGCACGCCGTGCACGCAATTGTTTGCGCAAGGCGGCTTTATCGAGCAAAGCCTCAGCAGGAATGTCGGAAAGGGGGTGCATGAAGGGGGGTCTCCCCGCTTACGCCGTCCGGACCGCGATCTTGAACCCAGGGGTCCAAGTTCGGCCACAGCACGACCGCGTCGGGTACATGGACAATGAAGCCACGCGCACACCAGCGGGCGAAAACCGCGACCTTAAGCAAAAGCTTATCGGTTCAAAGAATTTACGGACCTCGCGAACGCAGCAGGGAGATTGATGACTCTACAAAGCGGAGAGTCAGAACAGATTATCTTGAGAAGACAGGGCCTGATCAAGCAGCTTCGTCATCTGCTCGATACGCTGGCGATGTTCGCGCGTATCGGGTTCGATCGGCTTCGAGCCCAGGTAATCGTGCGTGATGTTGATGGCGGCCATGATTGCGATGCGTTCCAGGCCGATGACCTTGCCGCTGTCGCGAATCTCGCGCATCTTGCGGTCAAGGTAAGAAACTGCCTGCAGCAGGCCGTCTCGCTCTTCTTCCGGGCAGGCAACCCGGAATTCCCTGCCCATGATGGCGACATCAAGGCTTACGTTATTGGCCATGCAATCAACCTCGGGGCAATGAAATCAGTCGGGAATCTTGTTGAAAAGCGCTTCAGTGCGGGCGCGGGCGCTTTCAAGTTTGTCGCTCAAGTGCTTGTTATGACTCTCCAGCGTGACCACCTGTTGGCGTAACTTGAGTGTTTCATCGCGCATTGCGAGGTACCGCTCCAACATCAGAGCGAGCTTGGTTTCGAGAGCATCAAGTTCGGCTTGCATGCCCGCACTATAATTGGCGGCATTTTGCCGAGTCAACACGGCATTCGGCTGCCATCTCTCAGAACGGGCCTTTCATCATGGATAGTCGCACCCTCTACCTGCGCTTGTTAGGCTATGTGCGCCCGCACTGGCGCATATTCAGCGTCGCCATCGTCACGATGGTGCTGTTGGCCGCGACCGAGCCGATTCTGCCGGCCTTGATGAAGCCGATGCTCGACGGCAGCTTCGTCGAGAAGGATGCGGCGGTGATTCGCTGGGTGCCGATCGCGCTGGTGGCGCTGTTCGCCGTGCGCGGCATCCTGATGTTCGCGTCCGGTTACGCTATGGCCTATGTCGGCCAGCGCTTGGTCATGGACCTGCGCGCCGCGATGTTCGACAAATTGCTGACTCAACCTACGGTCTACTTCGATGACCAGGCCAAGGGGCGGCTGGTGGCGACGGTGGCATTCAATGTCACGCAGGTCACTGAAGCGGCGACTAGCGTGGTCACTTCCCTGGTGCGCGACTCGCTCGCCATCGTCGGACTGATGGGCTGGCTGTTATGGCTGAACTGGAAACTGACTTTGGTCACCCTGGCCATCGTTCCGGTTTCGGTCTGGGTGTTCAAGCTGGCCAGCCGGCGCCTGCGCTATACCAGCCGCGAGATGCAGAAGAATGTCGGCGACATCACACATGTGCTGGAAGAAAGTGTCGGCGCGCACAAGCTGGTCAAGGTATTCGACGGCGCCCATTACGAAAGCGCACGTTTCGGCCAGGCCATCCAGCGCGCGCGTCAGTTCGCGATGAAACAGACCGTCGCGGCCAATGCGCATGGCCCCATCCTGCAATTGCTGGCGGCGCTGGCGCTGGCGGCGATCGTCTACATCGCCACCCAGCAGGCCTCATCGAACGAAACCACGGTGGGCGGCTTTGTTTCCTACATGGTGGCGATGCTGATGCTGTCGGCGCCGATGAAACGCTTGTCCAGCGTGTTGCCGCAGATACAACGCGGCTTGGCGGCGGCCGAAGCGGTGTTTCAGTTGCTCGATCAGGACAGCGAGCCGGATAACGGCCAGGTCCGGCTGGCGCGGGCGCGCGGCGAAGTCCGCTACGAGCATGTGACGCTGGCTTACGCGGGCAAGCCCAAGCCGGCAGTCGCGGAGGTCGATCTGCTGATTCAGGCCGGCGAGACGCTGGCCCTGGTCGGCGCTTCCGGCAGCGGCAAGACCAGTCTGGTCAACCTGCTGCCGCGTTTCTACAGTCCGACCGCCGGCCGCATTCTGCTCGATGGTATTCCGCTCGACGACATCAAACTGGCCGACCTGCGCGCCAATATCGCCCTGGTTTCACAGGATGTCACGCTGTTCAACGACAGCGTCGCCGCCAATATCGCCTACGGCCGCCTGGCCAGCGCCACGCCAGCGGCCATACGTCGCGCCGCCGAGGCGGCGCACGCGCTGGAATTCATCGAAGCCATGCCGCAAGGATTCGACACTCTGGTCGGCGAAAACGGCGTCAAGCTGTCCGGCGGCCAACGCCAGCGCCTGGCGATTGCGCGCGCCTTGTTGAAGGACGCGCCGATCCTGATCCTGGATGAGGCCACTTCGGCGCTGGATACCGAGTCCGAACGTTTCGTCCAGGCCGCGCTGGAGAATCTGATGCAGGGCCGTACCACGCTGGTCATCGCCCATCGGCTGTCCACCATTGAGCGCGCCGACCGCATCGTGGTCATGGAACACGGCCGCATTGTCGAAATCGGCAGCCATGCCGAACTGCTCGCCCGGTCAGGCGCCTATGCGCGTTTGCATCGGATGCAGTTTCACGCGGCGATCGACCCGTAATTCAAGCCGCGCCGGGGTCCGGTCGTTCAAGGCCGCGGCGGATTGAACCTAGTAACCGCAGCTGACGGTTTCTTGTCCTGCGCGAGGACGCGTGAGTGCAGGCGTTGGCGCCTTCGATAATGCACGCTCAGACACGTCCAACCGGGGTTTCTAGGTTGAAGCGGCCCAAACGCAATATCTGTTCGATTTCGTCGGGCGGCAGCGGCCGGCAGAAGTAGTAGCCCTGCGCCTGTTCGCAGCCGAGTTCGTGCAGGAAATCCAGTTGCGCACGTGTTTCCACCCCTTCCGCGATCACATTCAGGCCCAGGCTGTGCGCCAGGCCGATGATGCCGCGCACGATGGCCGCATCGTTGGCCTCGCTCGCCACGTCGTGGATGAAGGAGCGATCGATCTTGAGCGTCTGGACCGGAAAGCGCTTGAGATAGGACAGGCTGGAATAGCCGGTGCCGAAGTCGTCGATGGACAGGCGCACGCCCAGCGTGTGCAGGCGGCCGAGGATGGCCACGGTTTCCTCGGCCTGACTCATGACGATGCTTTCGGTCAGCTCCAGTTCCAGCAGATGCGGCGGCAATCCGGTGGCGGCCAGGATGTCGCGCAACAGGGTTTCCAGTCCGGGCTTGCGGAATTGCACCGAGGACAGATTGACCGCGATCGGCACGGCGTCCAGCCCGGCCGCCTGCCAGGCCAAACTCTGGCGGGCGGCCTCATGCAGCACACCCTCGCCGATGGACACGATCAGGCCGCTGTCTTCGGCGATGGGAATGAAACGGGCGGGCGAGATCAGGCCCTGTTCCGGGTGCTGCCAGCGCAACAAGGCTTCCAGCCCGATGATGCGCCCGCTCGCCAATTCAATCTGCGGCTGGTAATGCAACAGCAGTTCGCTGCGTTCCAGCGCGCGGCGCAGCCCGACTTCCATGGCCAGGCGTTCCGCGGCGCGCTCGTTCATGTCGCCGGTATAGAACTGAAAGGCGCTGCGGCCGTTTAACTTGGCCTGGTACATGGCGATGTCCGCGCTCTTGATCAGCTTCTCCATGTCCGTGCTGTCGTCGGGATACAGGCTGATGCCGATGGAGGGCGTGATGCACAGCGCGTGTCCGGCCAACTGGCACGGTTCGGAGAGGCTTTCCAGCATCTTCTGCGCTACTCGCCCGGCATCCTCGTTCTGCTCGATGTCCGCCAACAGCACCAGAAATTCGTCGCCGCCCTGGCGGCTGACGGTATCGGAGGCGCGCACCGTGCCCAGGAGGCGATGTGCGACTTCCACCAGCAGCGCATCGCCGACGGCATGCCCGAGACTGTCGTTGACCAGCTTGAAGCGGTCCAGATCCACATACAACAGCGCCAAGCGGGTGCGTTCGCGCTCGGCGCGGGTGATGGCCTGGTGTAGACGATCCTGCAACAGGGAACGGTTGGGCAGGCCGGTGAGGCTGTCGTGTTCCGCCATATGGCGGATGCGCTCTTCGCTGCTCTTGCGTTCGCTGATGTCGGTGAACAAGGCCACGTAGTGGCGGAGTGCACCCTGAGGATCGCGCATGGCGCTGATGGTGAGCCACTTGGGATAGCAGGCGCCGTTCCGGTGCCGGTCCCAGATTTCACCTTCCCAGGCATCGGTTTCCTGCAGGCTGCGCCACATGGCCTGGTAGAACGCGGTGTCGTGGCGGCCGGACTTGAACTTGGCCGGGGTCTGGCCCAGCACCTCGGCGGCCGCGTAGCCGGTGATGGCGGAGAAGGCGGGATTGACCTTGACGATGCGGTTGTCGGCATCGGTGACCAGAATCGCCTCGCCGGCATGCTCGAACACGCGCGCCGCCAGGCGCAGTTCCTCTTCTTGCGCGCGCGCCTCGGTGACATCGATGCCGGTGGCGATGACATGCTGCACCGCGCCCTGGGCATCGACGATGCAGGTGTTGGACCAGGCGATCAAGCGACGTGCGTCGTCGCGGGTGCGCCACTGATTCTCGTGGCGATTGGGGAAATGGCCCGCCGTGAGGGTCTTGAACACCTGGCTGACCCGCTCGGCCTCGTCGTGCGGAATCAGCTTGTCCCAGAAGAAGGTGCCGACCACCTCCTCGGCGCTGTAGCCGCTGACCTGCTCGCAGGCGCGGTTGAAACGCACCACGCGGCCGCTACGGTCCAGGACCAGGACGATGGCGCCCACCGTGTCCAGCACCGCGTCGATGAAGTCGTGCTCTGCACGCAACGCGCGCTGCATGCTCATGAGCTGGGTGATGTCTTCGTTGACCACCAGGCCGCCATTGATGGCGCCATGATGATCGTGGGTCGGCGCCGCGGAGAACAGAATGTGCTTGCGTTGGCCGCTAAAGCTCTCGATGTCGATGACCTGGTTCAGCACCGGCTCGTCGCGGCTGAGCGCCTGCGCCAGCGGCCATTCGTGCGCGGCGACGCGTTCGCCGGTCTGCGGCCACCAGGCTTTGTACTCGTGGTAGCGATCCGCCGTCAGCAGGCGAACCTCGCCCCAGATCCTTTCGCCGGCGGGGTTGATCGACAGGATCCGGCCCTGGGCGTCGGTGATGGCCACCCCCACCGGCAGCGTGTCGAGCACGTTCTTGAACAACGCTTCGCTTGCGGCAAGTTCATCCGTTGCGCGGCGCGAGGCGCGCACGCCCAGCACGATGCCGACGAACAGGTAGAGGATGGCCAACGTCAGCGCCAGCATGCCGGCGACGTACCAGCCGAGTTGCCGCTGCAGCTGTTGTTGCTGGAGGCGCAGGGAGCGTTCGGCCAGCGCCAGGGTGCGGTCGAACAGGGCGTAATTGCCGCCGATCGCCGCGCTGGCCCGCTCGAAAAAGATTTCGGTCGCCAGTTCCGAACCCGGCGCGACGGCGTGGTCGCGCACCAACTGGTGCAAGGTGCGGGTCGTTTGCTCGAGCTGCGCCGGCAGGTCGCCGAGATCCGCCGCCAGGTCGGGCCGGTAACGCAATATGGCGGCGATGTGATGGCTGATCAGCTTGCGTTCGTCATCCAGCACGCTGGCGCACATGATCAATTCGCCGCGCAGGCTGGCATCCGCGCCGCTGCTGGCCAGCATGGCGGCATAGAGGCCGCGCAATTGGGCCGCGCGCTCCAGTGTGACGCTCAGCATGACATCGAGTATGCCGACCAGATGGTAGGTGCCGGCATCGGCTTCGAGGGTCAAGCCGCTGTCGTCGATATTCCGGCGCGCCAGTTCCAGCAGACGGTCGATCAGTGCGCTGTGTTGCGCGTAGCGGTCCAGGGCGTTCGTGCCCTGCTTCAGCGCGTGCCAGTCGGCGCGCGCGGCGGCCGCTTCGCCGGCGTGTACGGGTGACAGCGCCGGCTGCGCCAGCAGCGCAGCGAAGGCGGCATCCACTTGCGCGGAGCTGGCCTTGCGCTGCGTCTCCAGATCGGTGTCGCCGAGCGGGATGGCGCGGTCGAGACCGCGATGCGCCTGTAAAGGTTGCAGCACCGCGCGGATGTGCGCCGCGTTGTCGAGGCCGACGACTTCGCGCTGATTGGCGTCAATCTGGCTGCGAATGCGGCCAAAGACCTCGTCGGCCAAGCCGATCAGCAGGCCGCCGATCAGCAGGCCGCAAGCGGCCACCACCCAGGGATGGTGGAATTGGGTCAACAACAGGCGAACCGGGCGGAACAGATGCTGCACCAGAGGCTCCGGGCGGCGATGAGTGGAAACTCTCCGAAATCGCGCCTTGCGCGACGGGAAAGGCGTTAATGCGAATCAAGCGGAGCAGGATAGGGCAGGCAAACGCACCCCCTTCCGCGCGCTAAGCGGCGTGAAACGCCCGGCTCTTCTCGCGCACCGTCTCGACCAGCACCGAGACATTTTCCGGCGGCGTGAACTGCGAAATGCCATGCCCGAGGTTGAAGACGTGGCCGCTGCCGTGACCGAAGCTGGCCAGTACCGCCTCGGCTTCCTTCGCCACCGCTTCCGGCGTGGTCAGCAGAATGCTCGGATCCATATTGCCTTGCAGCGCCACTTTGTCACCGACGCGGCGACGGGCATCGCCGATGTCGATGCTCCAGTCCAGACCGACCGCATCGGCGCCGCAAGCGGCGATCTGTTCCAGCCATAAGCCGCCGCCCTTGGTGAACACGATGCGCGGCACCTTGCGGCCGTCGCGCTCACGCGTCAGCTCGGCCATGATGCGGGCCATGTAGGGCAGGGAGAATTCCAGATACGCCGCCTGCGACAGCATGCCGCCCCAGGAATCGAACACCATGACGGCTTGCGCGCCGGCTTCGATCTGCGCGTTCAGGTAATCGATGACCGCGCGCGTGGTCACTTCGAGAATGTGATGCATCAGGTCGGGACGGCCATACATCATCTTCTTGACCTGGGTATAGCTGTCGCTGCCCTGGCCCTCGATCATGTAGCAGGACAGCGTGAACGGGCTGCCGGAAAAGCCGATCAGCGGCACCGAGCCGTCCAGCGCGCGGCGGATCTCCGCCACCGCGTCGATCACATAGCGCAGCTGGTTATGCGGGTCCGGCGCCTGCAGATTGCGTATCGCCCATTCCTCGCGCAGCGGCCGTTCAAACTTGGGGCCCTCGCCCTCTGCGAAATACAGGCCGAGTCCCATCGCATCCGGCACGGTGAGGATGTCGGAAAACAGGATCGCCGCATCCAGGTCGTAGCGGGCCAACGGCTGCAGCGTGACTTCCGTCGCCAGCGTCGGCGATTTGCACAGATTCAGGAAGCTGCCGGCGCGCGCCCGGGTGGCGCAGTACTCGGGCAGATAACGGCCGGCCTGGCGCATCAGCCAGGTCGGCGTGTAGTCGGTCGGCTGGCGGAGCAGGGCGCGAAGAAAGGTATCGTTCTTGAGGGCGGACATGATGGGCTCGATAGATGGACTAGTGCATTCTACCGGAGGGGTCTGCGCGCAGGATAACGGACCTCCTCGATCAGGGCGCAGGTCTGCGCATCCGGCCGGCGCGTCACCAGGCTGACCAGAATGATCACCAGAAAGCCGGCCGCCAGTCCGAACACGCCGGCGGAAAGGTCGCTGATGCCAAACCACTTTTCCATACCGAAATACTTCACGCCCAACAGGTAATACAGGGTCAATCCCAGGCCGGTCAGCATGCCGGCGACGGCCCCGGCGCGACTGGCGCGACGCCAGAATATGCCCAATACCAGGGCCGGAAAGAAGCACGCGCCGGCGATGGAAAAGGCCCAGGCGACCATCGAAAGGATGGTATCCGGCCGCAGCGAGGCGACCCAGGCCGCCGCCGCCGCGACGAACAGCAGCAGCGCTTTCGAGATCGCGATGCGCCGGCTGCTGGAGGCGGCAGGATTGATCATCTGGTAGTAAATGTCGTGCGACAGCGCATTGGCGATGGTCAGCAACAGGCCGTCGGCGGTCGAGAGCGCCGCCGCCAGGCCGCCCGCGGCAACCAGGCCGGCCACGACATAGGGCAGGCCGGCGATTTCCGGTGTCGCCAGCACGATCACATCCGGGTTCAGGGTCAGCTCCGCCAGTTGCAGAATGCCGTCGCCGTTGATGTCCTCCACCGCCACCATGCCGACCTTGGCCCACGATGCCACCCAGGCCGGCAGTTCGGCGATCGCCGTGCCGATGACGTTGCTGTAGACCTCGTATTTGGCGAATACCGCATACGCCGGTGCGGTGATGTACAGCAACGAAATGAAGAACAGCGACCAGAACACCGAGGTGCGCGCCTCGCGCACCGAAGGCGTGGTGTAGAAGCGCATCAGGATGTGCGGCAACGCGGCGGTTCCCACCATCAGGCACAAGGTCAGCGCCATGAAGTTCAAGCGCGCCGAATTGCGCTGGGCGGCGTCCGCACCGGGAAACGCCTCGGCATGCGGGAACGGCGGTTGTGCGCTGATGCGGGCGTGCTGCAACTCGCGCTGCCAGCGTTCGCGCTCGCCGGCGGGCGCCGCCGTATTCTGTTGCAGACGCAGCTGCAGCGCTTGCGCGCGCGCGGCATAAGCGTCGCGCACCTTTTGCTGGGCCGGGTCGGCCAGCAGTTCCCGTTCGCGCAGTTCCAGTTTCTGCAGCACCTCGCCGTAGACGACCTGCGGCAGCGGCACGCTGGTCATCTTGTAGGACAGAAACACCACCGGCACCAGGTAGGCGATGATCAGCACGATGTACTGCGCGACCTGCGTCCAGGTCACCGCGCGCATGCCGCCGAGGAACGAACACACCAATATGCCGGCCAGGCCGACGAAGACGCCGGTTTCGAAGCTGATGCCGAGGAAGCGGCTGGTAATGATGCCGACGCCGAAGATCTGCGCGGTGACATAGGTGAACGACGCCAGGATCACGCCGAACACCGCAATGCCGCGCGCCAGGTTGCCGCTGCCGTTTGTGCCGTAACGGGCGGCGATGTAGTCCGGAATGGTGAACTGGCCGAATTTGCGCAGATAAGGCGCCAGCAGCAACGCCACCAGCACGTAGCCGCCGGTCCAGCCCATGACGAAAGCCAGGCCGTCATAGCCCTTTTGATACAGCGTGCCGGCCAGGCCGATGAACGACGCTGCGCTCATCCAGTCCGCCCCGGTCGCCATGCCGTTGTAGACCGCCGGCACGCGCCGTCCGGCGACGTAATACTCGTCGACATTCGAAGTGCGGCTGAAAAAACCGATGGCGGCATACAGCCCCACCGTCGCGGCCATGAATATCCAGCCGATCCAGCGTTCCGGCGCGCCCATGTATTCCGCCACCGCCAGCGCGAACAAAAACAGCACGAACGCGCCGGTGTACAGGCTGTAATAGCGGAACAGTTTGTTCAGGTAGCCAGGCTTCATGGCACGTTCATTCTGTCCTGACGCCGGCGCCGGCCGCGTCTCAGTGCTTGCCGGTGCTGCCGAAGCCGCCCTCGCCGCGATGGCTGGCGTCGAACTCGTCGACCAGGTTGAACTGCGCCTGCACCACCGGCACGATGACCATCTGTGCAATGCGTTCGAACGGCTGGATCGTGAACGCCTGCCGGCCCCGGTTCCACAGCGAGACCATCAATTGCCCCTGGTAATCGGAGTCGATCAAACCGACCAGATTGCCCAGCACCACGCCATGCTTATGGCCCAGGCCGGATCGCGGCAAAAGCATCGCGGCGTAGCCGGCATCGGCCAGATGGATCGCCAGGCCGGTGGGAATCAGCTGCGTTTCGCCGGGCTGGAGCACCACGGCGGCGTCCAGGCAGGCGCGCAGATCCAGCCCGGCGCTGCCGCTGGTGGCGTAGTGGGGCAATTGCGCACGGACGCGCGGGTCCAGAATTTTCAGATCGACTTGCATGGGATGTCCGGGAAAAGTTATTGGTAATGCGTGTTGTAGAGCGCGGCGATATGCGCGATCAGCTTGCGCGCCTGGATTTGTTTGTCGGCTTTGGCCAGCACATGGCGGCCGGCTTCGTCGAGCAGCACCAGTTGCACTTCATCCGCGCCGACCGCCTGTTTCACGTCGTTGGCGACGATCAGGGGCAGGTGTTTGCGGCGGCGTTTCAGTTCGGCGTATTCCTCGATGTTCTCGCTTTCGGCGGCGAAACCGACGCAGAACGGCGGCTTCGGTCGGCTGCTGATGTTGGCCAGAATATCCGGGTTGGGCGCCAGTTCGAGCGTCAGGATATGGGCGTCCTTCTTGATTTTCTGTTCGCTCGGGTTGAGCACGTAATAGTCGGCCACCGCCGCGACGCTGATGAATATGTCGGCGCTGTCCGCCGCTTTTTCCACCGCCGCCAGCATCTGCTGCGCGCCCTGCACGCCGATCAGCTTGGCGCCGCGCGGCGGCGACAGACAGGTCGGCCCGGAAACCAGCGTGACCTCGGCGCCCGCTTCCAGCGCCGCCCGCGCCACGGCGTAGCCCATCTTGCCGGAACTGGCATTGGTGATGCCGCGCACCGCGTCGATGGCTTCGAAGGTCGGTCCGGCGGTGATCAGTACGTTCAACCCGTTCAGGCGTTTGGGCTGGAAACGGGCGACGATGGCCTCGACCAGTTCATCCGGCTCCAGCATGCGGCCGAACCCGGTCTCGCCGCAGGCCTGCTCGCCGCTGTCGGGTCCCAGCACGGTCACCTCGTCGGCCAGCAATTGCACCAGATTGCGTTCGGTGGCCGGGTTCTCCCACATCTGCCGGTTCATCGCCGGCGCCACGATCAGCGGGCAATCGCGCGCCAGACAAAGCGTCGAAAGCAGATCGTCGGCGCGGCCCTGCGCCAGTTTGGCGAGAAAGTCGGCGGAAGCGGGGGCGACCACGATGGCATCCGCGCCGCGGCTGAGATCGATGTGCGCCATGCCGTTATCGACACGCTCGTCCCACAGATCAGTGAACACCGGATGCCCGGTCAGCGCCTGGAAAGTCGCCGGCCCGACGAAATGCTGCGCCGCGCGGGTACACACCACCTGCACGTCGATGCCGCTTTTCACCAGCAGGCGCGCCAGTTCAGCGGCCTTGTAGGCGGCGACGCCGCCGGTGACGCCCAATACGATCCGTTTCAATTCCATAGCCTCAAGCCCCGCGAGAGGGGCGGCGGATGCGCCGACGCGTTGCGCCGCGCCGTCGCCGCCCCGAGTTGGTTGACGTTCTTTCGAGCAGCGGCGGAATTGTAGGCCAGCCGAGCGCTGCCGGATTGCGGCAAACTGCAGCCGGAAACCGTCTTCGAGGCCGCCAGCATGCTTGAACTTCACCCCGCCACGCGCGCACTGCGCCGCAGCCTATTCAAATCGCTCGCCGCCGGCGCGCTGGTCGGCGCCGGTTGGCCCGCTCTGATCCGCCAGGCGCTTGCCGCCGGCGGCAGCCCGCAGCGCCAGCAGGGCATCTACCGGCTGGAAGGCGAGGTCACCTTCAATGGCCGGACTCGCAAGGTCGGCGAAGCGCTCAGTCTGCCGCTGACGGTGGTCACCGGGCCGAACAGCCTGCTGGTGTTCGTGCTCGGCGCCGACGCCTATCTGCTGCGTGCGAACAGCCATCTGATCCTGACCGGCTCCGGCGGCCAGGCATCCAGCCGCGTCGCCGACATAACGCTGCTGGCCGGCAAGCTTCTGTCGGTGTTCGCGCCGGGTAAGCGCCGTATGACCACGACCACCGCCGTCGCCGGCATACGCGGCACCGGCCTCTACCTGGAAAGCGAGGCTGAACGGTCCTATCTTTGTTTGTGCTACGGCACGGCCGATATCGGCCCGCTTGCCGCGCCGCATGTACTGGAACGCCTGCACACCACGCACCACGAATCGCCGCGCTGGATTTATCGCGACCATATGGAAGCGGCCGCGCTCATCAATCACAGCGACGCGGAATTGATTCTGTTGGAAAGCCTGGTTGGTCGTGTGCCGCCGTTCTCGCCGCAATGGGGCGAAGGCATCCTGAGCGATCTGAGCAGGAAACGCTATTGAGTGCGTTCAGCCCTCGATACCGTAGCGTTTGACCTTGCGCCACAGCGTCGATTTGTCGATGCCGAGTATTTCCGCCGCCAGCGCGCGGTCGCCGTGCGTTTCGCGCAGCGTCTTGCGGATGAAGTAGGCCTCGACTTCATCCAGACTTTGCGGCGGCAGATAATCCAGGGCCCGCCCGCGCACGTCCTTGTGTTCGGTCAGGCGCGCCGGCAGCAGGTCGGCGTCGATATGATCCGATTCGGCCAGGATGATCATGCGCTGAACCACGTTTTCCAGCTCGCGCACGTTGCCCGGCCAGTCATAGCGCATCAGCGTGCCCAGTACGGCGGTGCTGACGCCGGCGATGTGCTTTTCCAGCCGCAGCGTATGTTTGTTGAGAAAGTAATAGGTCAGCAGCGCGATGTCTTCGCGCCGTTCGCGCAGCGGCGGCACGGTGATTTCCATGACCGACAGCCGATAGAACAGGTCTTCGCGGAACAAGCCTTTTTCAACCATGTCCGGAATCGGACGGTTGCTGGCGGCGATCACGCGCACATCGACGCTGATCGGTTCGGTGGCGCCCATCGGATAGAAGCCGCCATCCTGCGCGACGCGCAACAGCTTGGCCTGCAGCGCCATCGGCGCGTTGTTGATCTCGTCGAGGAACAGCGTGCCGCCATCCGCGATCTCGAACAGGCCCAGCTTGTTGCGCTCGGCGCCGGTGAAGGCACCCTTGCGGTAGCCGAACAGCTCGCTCTCGATCAGGTTTTCCGGGATGGCCGCGCAATTGATGGCGACGAACTGCTTGTCGCGGCGTTTGCCGCGCAGATGGATCTGGCGCGCCACCAGTTCCTTGCCGCAGCCGCTTTCGCCGAAGATCAGCACGCTGGAATCGTAGGCGGCGGCGGCGGCGATCAATCGGTCGACGCGCTCTTTCGCCTGCGACTGGCCGATGATCTCGCCGCCTTCCTCGAAGGCTCTGCGTTGCGAGCGCAAGCGCTGGTTTTCGGTGGAGAGCAGGAAGAAGCTCAACGCTTTTTCCACCACGCTACGCAGTTTGACCGTGTCGAACGGCTTCTGCACATAATCGTAAGCGCCTTCCTTGAGCGCCATGACCGCCGATTCCACCGTGGCGTAACCGGTGATCAGCACGACCTGGATCTGCGCGTCGCGCGATTTGACGAATTTGAGCAAATCCAGCCCGTCCGCGCCGGGCATGCGCAGGTCGGTCAGCACGACGGCCGCGTCATTGTTTTCCAGGAAGTCCATGGCTTCGTGCGCGTTCTCGGCGGTCGCCACGGTGAAATCCATGTCCGATTCGGCCAGCACGGCGACGATCAGGTCGCGCATGTTCTTGTCATCCTCGGTCACCAGGATGGTCGGGCCGGACGCGGCGCGCGCGGGGGCGGGATCGGTGGCGGCTTCAGGTTTCATGGTTGGGTTCGGTTCAAATCAACCGCCGGCAATTTGATGACGAAGCGTGCGCCGGCGCTGTATTCGCTGTCGTACGAGATGAAGCCGCCGTGCTTGGCGACGATCGCATTGCTGATCGACAGCCCCAGGCCGCTACCCAGACCCACCGCCTTGGTGGAGAAGAACGGATCGAACAGGCGGTTGCGGATGTCGGCCGGAACGCCCGGGCCGTTGTCGGCGACGCTGATCACCGCGTAGGGCGCTTCGAAACGAGTCTGGATCACGATTGCCGGATTCTCCACTTTGTCCAATGCGTGGATCGCGTTGATCAGCAGATTGGTCAGCACGATATCGAGCTGGCCGCAGGCGCCCTCGACCACCAGTCGGCCGGGCGCCAAGTCCATGCTGACTTCGATCCGGTAACGCTTGAGGCGGCAGTTGATGAAGGTTTCGATCAGTTCGTGCGCGAGTTGGTTGAGGTCGCAGACCTCGCCGTGGCACTGGTCCTTGCGGGCGAAATTGAGCAGATCCTGCACCACCCGCGAGCAGCGTTGAATCTCTTCGGTAATGATGTGGGCGTAGCCGGACAGCTTGGGCGAATCCACCGCGCCGCGCTCAAGCAATTGCGCATATCCGAGGATGTTGCCCAGCGGCGTGTTCAACTCGTGCGCCACGCCGGCCGCCAATTGGCCCATTGCGACCAGTTTTTCGCGCATCGCCACGCTTTCCATCAGCTCGCGGTAATCGGTGATGTCCTGCAGGATCAGCACGCCGCCCAAATCATTTTCCTCGTCGCTGTAAAACTCCAGATTGAGCGAGAAGTAGCGATTCTTTCCCGCCACGGCGAGCGTGATTTCCTGGTTGCGAACGGCGAATTTGTACAGGAATGCATCGCGCAGCACTTCCCGGTCGCGCTCGTTCAGACGCAACAGATCGAACAGGTTGGCGCCGATCAGCTGCTCATTCTCTGCGTCGAACAACACTTCGGCCTGGCGATTGGCGATCGTCACGCGCAGGTCGTCGGCCAGGCTCAGCAGCGCGCCGGGCAGGCTCTGCAGGATGGTGTTGCTGCGATTGCGCTCGTTGAGAAAGCGCACCTGGCATTCCTCGACGGTCTGGAACATCAAACGCAGCGTCGAGATCGTGGTGTTGTATTCCGGAATCAAACGGCCGACGTAGGTCCAGCCATAAGGCTGCACCGGAGTCGGTTCGAGCAGCCCCTCGCGCGCATTGTGTATGCCCTGTTCCAGGCGCCTGAGCGCGGCGAGTTCAGCCAGCAGGCGCACGAACAGGTAGACCAGGTAGCCGACCAGCAAGGCGCTGGATATCCAGAGGGCGCCGCGTTGATGCCAATAAACGCCGATCAACGTGTAGGTCAGGCCGCTGAGCACGACGACGGCGAGCAAAACGAGCTTGCCCGGGAGCGGAATGAAATTGGGGGCGGTCCGTTTGGACGCCCCCAAGATCGACATTAAATTAATACCGGCACCTCATTGCGACGAATTCGACCGCGCCGCCAGGACGCCGTCACCCGATCAAAAGACAAGCTGCAAGCCCAGGGTCGACTGATTGTAATCCTGCAAGGCCGGATTGGTGGGATGCTCGTTGTCGAAGGAAACCTTTGCAAACTCCAGGCTGACCTTCAGATTCTGGCCGTCCAGGTAATAGTTGGCGCCGATGCCATTCCATTTCTGGTCGTAGTACTCGATGTTGCCGGTCTTCGCGCCGTAGTCCGATTTTTCATGCCGCGCGAAGAACTGCAAGCGGCCGCTGCCGACCTTGCCCGGCAGCATGTAACCGGCCTTGACGTAATAGCCCTTCAAGTCCGTGTTGACCGCCAGATCGGGGTCCGGCGTCATGTTGAAGGCATCACCGGTGTCGTACTTGAAGGTGGCGGCCGAAACCGTATAGACGCCGCTTTGGGTCGGCAACTCCATGAACGCATCGACGGTATAGGCCTTGTAATCCTGGATGTTGCTGCGGGTCGGGTAGTTGCCGTAGGCGACGCCGTCCTGCTTGTCGTAGGCGGCGCCGATGGTCAGAACCTTTTGCGTGCCCAGGTAGGTGCCCAGGTAGCCGTAGTTGAATTCGGGTTCCCAGAAGCTGTAATGCACGCGAGCGGTCAGGCGGGGGTTGTCTTTCGCGACATAGTTGCCTTCGCGGCCGTCCGCCAGCATGAAACGGTATTGGAACTTGGCATCGAGCAGATTGCCCCAGACCGCGACGCCGGTGTCTCGGCTGCCGCCGAAAGGCGTGTAGGACAGCGTTTCTGCGCGATCCATCGTCAACGGCTCGAGGCACGCTTCCAGGTTTTCGCGCGAGAACGTGTTCTTGAAGCGGCCGACAATGAAACGCAGGTCGTCGCGGTAATCCAGCGTCACATAGGCGTCGCGGTAATAGACGCTCTTGTTGTCGCTGCCGAGCTTGCTGTCGTTGCCCGCCTCGATCTGGGCGTAGAAACCCACGAAATCGTTGTACTGGCCCGAGAAGGTGAGGCGATTACGGCGCAGGAAGGCATCGGTGGACGAGCCGGAATCGGTGGCGGAGGTATAGCCTTTCTGTTGCAGCCAGCCCTGGAGCGCATAGGTAAACGTGAGCGAACCCTGCTCACCGAACTTGATCGTCGGGCCGGCCGTTGCGGCAAGGGGGAAAAGGCTGGCAGCAACGCCAACGAGACAGATGGATGAGATTTTATTCATGTCACTTTGCTCCAGCGGTAGCGTTATAAGCACCCTGTACTTTGGCCAGATCGGCGGAATGGCAGCCGGAACAGGATTTCGTCGAGTCGTCGCGCGGTTTGGCGATCATTTTGGCGTGCGCCATTTCCTCTTTCATGATTCGAGAATTACCTTTGTGGCAGCCGACGCAGGAGTTGTTCACCTTGCTGTGCTGGGCATGCCAGGGCGCTTTTTTCTGATCCATATTGGGTGCGGCCGCACGCGTGCCGTTGTGACATTTGAAGCAGCTCGACGCGCCGAGACCGCAGGCATTGGCCAGCGCGATGGGTGAAAAGCGCGTCACGCCTTCCGCGATGACCACCGCCGTCTCGCTCCCCCAGCCCGCTGCAGCCTGTTTCGCGGTGTCGTCGGCCGACTTGCCCACCAGCCCGGACAACAGCACCATGCCTACTGCGCAAACCGACAGCAGAACGCCGCCGCGCCAGATTTTTCTCAACAAACCACCTGTTACCGGGTTGTGCTTCATCTAGTCTTCTCCTTTTGCTGCTCACGAGTTTCAGGGTGCCCATCCGCCTGCACGGGGCGAGCATCGTCCGGTTGCGCGAAACGCGCTTCCCAAGCCTTGCGGATCGCCTCCTCGTCCAGCCCCGAAGAACAGGAGCACACGGGCCCCATGCTGCGGTACTTGAGGCGAGGCTGCGGGTCATCCGCCGCCTGCAAGCCGGTAACGCTAAGCGACAGGCCGAGCGTGATCAGCAATAAAACAGAGGGCGATTTCATCGGGAGCGCACTTTGCATTCGTCATGTAGACAGTTGGCTAAAGCATGTCGCGTGCCAATAAAAATCCATCTATTTATCAATCGGTTAGAAAAACCGACCACAACCGCGCAAATTGCATGCCGTTGTTTTCCAGCGGCAATCTTTCAATTTGCAATTTCGCCCGAACGCCGCCAGTTCGGACTCACGGCCTGGTTTCAGCGTTGAATGTGCCGCTTAGCCCGGGCCTGGCCGAAACGCGCAACAACTCGTATTCGGCTGCGCGTACGCGGCTCAGTGCGAGCTTGAGTTGCGGCAGCGCAGCGGCCGGCAAAGCCTCGGCTTGCGTCAGGCTATGCATGAATACGCGCTCATAATGCTCCCCCGGCCGCACGCGCACGACCAGTTCGAGCCGCCAGTTCGTGCCGGGCGGTGCGCTGAAGGGCTGAATGAATTCACGACTTTCGCCGGCCGGTATTCGCGTGTCGGCGATTTCCCGCGTAATGCCGGTATCGACCGTCCAGCCGATCACCTGTCTGCCCACTTCCTGCGCACGCCCTGCCGCGTCATGCCGCATGAAGATCAGATCCACCTTCGGCACCATGTAGGTCGGGAAATGGTGACCCGCGCCGACATTGCGCACATGTGCCTGCGCGGCATAGCGGCCTGCGCCCAGATCGGACAGGCGTAGGGAAATCTCCAACGCACGGCGCGTCATTTCCGGGTCGTGAATGCCTCGCCACAGATGCTTGCGATCCGGCATATGGCAGGATTGGCAGTTCTTTTCTCGGGCCTGCGGGCTGGCTTGCCACTGGCGATAGGTGTCTTCCTGCAATTTCCCGTTGATGCGCGGCCCGTCATCGGGAAATTGATGGCAGTGGGCGCAAAAGCGACTGTCCGAGAATGCCGTGGAGGTGACGAAGCCTCCATGCGGAGCGTAGAGACTGGTGGTTGAGCGGTCGCCGCCGACCGCTGCGGCCGGCGAAGGCATGGAGCTGCTCTGCGATCCATCACTGGCCACGCCGCCGCGTTCTTTTCTGCCGCGTGCCGGCGGGCCGAAATGGCGATGCGCGCGCAGATGGCACGCGGCGCAGACCAGACCGGCGTGGCCCAGCCCGGCGTCGACGTAAGCGGGCGGCGGTTGGCTGGGGGCGCCCGGCCAGCCATGTTCCAGCGCGAGCAGGGCTTTCTGTTCGGCCAGCGGCGCGTGGCAGCGCAGGCAGCGGTTAGCCTGCTCCTGGTCCATCAGTTTGAGCTGCCACAACAGGCCGGGGCCGACCGCCCGGCTGTGCAGGCTGGTGCGCCAGTCCTGGTATTGCTCGGCGTGGCATTCGCCGCATGCGCTCGGCGAAAGGGAGGCTTCGAGCGGCGAGAACGATTTCGGCGGCATGCCCTGAGGCGGCAGCGGGTCGACCCAGTGGCGCGCCAGGAAGTCCTGCGCCGGCGGCGGCGTAGGTGCGTCGCCGTCACAGCCGGTGAGCAGCACGGCGCTGAAGGCCAGCAGCCCAATCCGAAATACGCAGAAGTCCATGCCATCCACCATAAACCTAGAAAACTCAGTTGACCGCTTCTTATCCTTTGGAATGCCGCTGGATGCTGACATGAGCGCCTTCGATGGCGCTCACCAATCGGGTGACGCCGCTACGTGCCCGATTGCACGCTTTTCGAGCCGTCTGGCTGCGTTGCTCCTCCTTGCGGGCCCCGGCCCGCGGCGTCGTCTCGCCTTGCCAGTCGACTCGAAAAGCGCACACTCGGACACGTCCAACTGAGGTTTCTAGGATAAAAAACGGCCCACGAAAAGCGCGTGGGCCGGGGAGTATGCCGCAAGCTCAGCCGGACATCAGCCGCCGCAAGGATTGGCCGGTGCGCCGCCGCCGCCGCTGGTGCCGCCGGTCTGGATGATTTCGCCGGTTTTGTAGGCCTTGTCGGCGTTGATCACCGCATTGGTCGCGGACGCATACGGATTGGTGATGGTGCGTTCATTGACCAAGGTATTGCTGGTTGCCGGCCGGTAGAACGATTTCACGTCGGTACGCCAGGGCGAATTGCTCGGCAGGATGTAATTGCCGTTCTTGTCGGTCAGGTAGGACAGCGAATTCCATTCCACCATGGCGCCATCGTAGAAGCGCGTCGGCTTGCCCAGCACCACGGCGCTGGCGACGCCGGTGATCATGGCGCGGAAGGTCGTTTCGCAATAAGCGTAAATGGTGTCGCCTTCCTGATAGGCATTGCCGCTGCCGACCAGCCCATAGCTGCCATCGACGAAGCCGACGCCGAGCGCATTGGTGCCGCCGGCCAGCATCGCGGCCAGTTCGGCTTTGGGACGGTAGGCATAGCCCTTGGTCGCATCCAGCATATGGGTGTACTGCAGTTGCAGCGTGCCCCACGGATGGCCCTGGCGGGAACCGCCGTTCTGGAAGGTCCACATGTAGTTGTTCGGGTTGACCGGCGCGCAGAACGCGGTGGCACAGGCCTGGGTGCCGGCTAGATCGGAGTTGGTGTCCTCGCCGTATTCCACACTTTCACCGGCGCTGAACTGCGCAAGGCTGCGTGCATCCCAGATCAGGACGCCATCGTTCTTCACGTTGACGTCGGCGGCCGGCAGGATCCTGAGCATGTCTTCCACCGTGGCTTGCAACTGCGTGTTGTCGACCAGCAGATTCTTGACCGACTGGGTGCCGTTATTTGGCGCGACGCTGGCGGTGGCCTGAAAGTCCGCCGCCGTCATGCCGTTGGTGTTGATCCACTGATTGCCGCCGTTGAGGATGGCCAGATTTTTCTTGTCCATGCCCCAGTAACGCAACGCGTACCAGATGCGTCCCTGCGTCATCGCATTCGCGTTCGAACCGGTGCCCATTGCCGCCACCACCATGTCCCTGCTGGGATCGATGTTGAATTTCTTCAACAGCGCATCCATCGCGGTGCCGTCCGGCACCACGCTGATGGTTTCGATCACGCCGTTGGTGCGGGTCTGAATCCAGTCCGCCGTGGGCGACAGATAGGTGAACACGTTGCTGCCGTTCGGTTTGATGTATTCGGCCCCCGCCGGTCCGGCCGTGGTCTGAAGAATGATCAGTTTGCCGGTCACGCCGGCGGGCCGCTGGTTGGCCCAGTCGTCCTTCCAGCGTTTCAGCGTGGCGGCGGTGATCAGGCCGTTGACGTTGTCCTCGTAATTATCTGCCGAGGCTTGCGCGATCATCGCCGGCGTATTGACCGTAATAGTGCTCGCCGTGGCGCTGGTATCCTGGCCGCCGCCGCCGCACCCTTGCAGGCTCATCGCCAAAGCCAGTGCGGCCAAGCCGGGCCAACCCATCTTGATAACGTTGTTCATCGAAAATCCTCCATCCAGTCGCACGCCCGTGCCGGCCGGCCCTAGGCGGGCAGACCAGTACCCCAATTACGGCTGATCGAAGCCGGGACGCCGGGACAACCGGCGCGGCCAACCTCGCGCAACCCCCACTGCCGCACTAGCATTCGGTGCGGCAGACATACTCTTGAACAGTCCGACCCAAGATCAGGTCGGCGCTTTCAGCACGACAGGCATGAATGCCTGCTCCAATGCATCCAACACTGCGTCGTAATTTCCCGCCAGACGGAGCTCGCGCACTTCGGCGCCGGCCGCACGCAAAGCGGCGGCCAATTCCGGCATGCTCGCGGCGCCGCCCTGGGGGTCGATCAACAGCACTCGTTTTGCTTCGCTCATACGCAATACACCACGTCGCTATCCAGGATTTCGGCTGCCAGCGCCGCGTAACTGGCGGCATCGGCAGGGTTCAGTTCGGCCAGCGGCACTTCGGAAAACTCCAGCGCCTCCATTTGTTCGGCCACTTCGGCGTTCTCGGGCAACTTTCCCCAGGCCGCGATATGGATGCGGTCATCCAGCAAGGTGAGGCCGCTCGCCATGCGCAGCGCCTCGACGCGTTTGTCCAGCGCCAGCATCAGAATTCGTTTTTGCTCTGCCATCGGTTTGTCCTTTCGCCGCTTTACAACACCAGAACCCGATCGCACTTGCGCACCAGTTCGGCGTCCTGGTACTGGCCGCCGATCACCACCACGTCCGCCAGCGCTTGCACGTCGAAACGGCCGGCGGCATAGCGCTCGACGCTGTGTTCACAGATTGAAACGCTGTTCGGGTGCGCCCGGGCGCGTTCGACAAAGGCTGCCGCAGCGAGCAGATTGACGCCGGTGTCGGTCAGAAAACACTGGCTGTCCCAATCGCGCGCCGCGGCGGCGTCGAGCAGGCCGAGTGCGTGCGGGAGAAAGCCTTCATCGGTCACCACGATGCCTATGCGCATGGCTCAGGCCTTCCGGATCTTCCAGGTGAAGGAGCCGCTGCCCTCATGGCGGTCGATCAGATCGTTGCCGTCGGCATCGCACATCGCCATGATCGACTCGCCCGATGAGGGGTTGTCGAAGACCAGCGTCAGCACATCGCCGCTCGCCATCTTCTGCAGCGCTTTCTTGGTGTACATCTGCGGATGCGGGCAGGTATAGCCGCAGACATCCAGGGTCCATTCGCCTTCGGCGGTCTTGTTGAAGCTCATGGCCATGATTGGCTCCTTGTAAGTGGGTTTGCTTGGTCGGGCGATCCGTTACAGGTCGCATCCGGTTGAATTTCGCGCCGCGCTCCAGTCCATCCACCAGGTGAAGGCCTTCACGCCGAGATAAGCGCCCAGCACCATGCCGAACAGGAAGATCCAGCCGCTGGGATCGCCGTTGGTGACGGTGGCGAAGAACGCGCCGATGTTGCAGCCCATGGCGATGCGCGCACCGATGCCCATCAGGATGCCGCCGATGATCGCGAAGGCGGCCGACTCCAGATTCGGCACCTTCCATTTGAATTCGCGCCGTGACAAGGCCATCACGGCGGCGCCGAGGATGATGCCGATCGACATGAAGCCGGGTGCATTCAGCAGCGGATTAGGCAAGCCGTTATCGAGGCCGAAGTAGATGCTGCTCATGTTGTCCACGCCCAACTGGTTCAGCACCCAACCGCCCCACTGCGCTTCCTGGGTGGTGATGTACCAGTAGCCCGGATCGAATACGGTTTCCTGAATCGAGAGGCCGTTGTGATAACCCATCGCCACCAGCAGTTCGCCGAAGTTGAAGATGGCGTAGTACTCGCGCAGGGCGCCGGTGACATACATATGCAGGCCGGCAAAGATACCCAGGCCGATGCCGGCCAGGGCGGTGTTCTTCGAGGACGTGCACATCGCCCACATGCCGCCCATTTCGTCTTGCATGCTCAGCGCCGCCTTGCCTGAGCGGCGCAGGTGGCCTTTACGGTAGTAGAAGACATAGAGTGCGACCAGGATGACTGCCACCGGCAGAATGGCGGTGAGCAGCGTGTTGGCCAGAATGACGCCGGCGGTGGTGCCGCCCATGCCCAGCGCGTCGGCAGTGGTCATGCCTTTTAGATCCCAGATGTAGCCGGCGGTGAACACATCGAACCAGCCCTTGGTCACGCTCAATTCAGTCGGCATGTCCTTGGCGGCGGCGGATGCCAGCCAGGATTGCGGCACCAGGCTGTCCCACCAGCCGCTCGCGGCGACAAAGATGGCCTGCGAAAACGAGATCGCCAGGATCACCAGCATCGAGTTCATGTTGCCTTCGCCGGCCTTGTACAGCGAGCCGGACGCGCAACCGCCGGTGAACACGATGCCGAAGCCGAAAATCGCGCCGCCGACAATGATGTGCCAGCCGATGACATTGGGATGGAAGGTGCTGAAGCCGCTCAACGTCACCATGGCGGCGACCAGGGAATACAGCGCGACCGCGATCATCATGCCGACCGCCATGCGCGGCACCTTCACGGCAAACAAATCGCGTACGGCCGAAGCCATGCAGAAGCGCCCGTATTGCAGCAGCATGCCATAGATCACGCCAAACCAGACGTAGACCAGCAAGTACAAAAAGCGCGTATCAATCGACAGCGCCCACAACGAGCCGGCGATCACAAACAGAAAAATGCCTATCGCTTTCAGGCTGCCTTTCTGCAATATGAACCCCGCACCTTCCATTACCTTGTCCATCTTCTTTCTCCAAAATCAGATATCGCCATCCAAGCCAATTCGTGCGCACCCACTACTTGCGCAAATACATGCGCCATAGGCCAGGCTCGCGCACCGTTTTCAGATGCGTGCAATTCAATGCCTGAGCCAGGGCGGGAAACCCTTCGACCGCGCTCGGGTTGTCCGACAACACTTCGATCACATCGCCGCCCCGAACCTCGCCCAGCACCTTCATGGTCAGGAGTTGCGGTCGCGGGCACATGGCGCCGACGCAATCGACCGAGCGCACCAATACCAGCCTGCCGAGGCCCGGGATATCGACCTCGCGCGCCACGCGGCCGCCTACCTTCTTGCGCCGGTCAAAGAACAGATCGATCAATCCCAAGGACCGTCCCCATGTGCATTTCCTGACTGGTTTCGATAAGCAGATAGCATGCCAACAAAAAACACATTTAAAATCATGTGCTTAGAAATAAATGGAATTTCCACGGCAGTGAAAATTGCAATAAGTCGGATTTCTCGGTTGGAAGGCATGGCTTTTGCAACAGCCCGGGCCGGGCGCGCCGGTATGGCGAACGGCGCGTTAGCGGGCATGGCCGAACCGGCGGTTAGGCCGTGGACGGCAAGCCGCAGCAGGCGAACAGACTCGATGTGCAAGGCCGAATCGGGCCGGAGGATGTGACGCTTTGGTTTGGGCTGCGCCCGGGCGGCATTTCAAGCAAGGCTTGGCGGGATGCTGAAGCCGCGGTCGGATCGGGCGAAACCGCTGGAATGCGGCAGGCAAAAAAAAAACAGGCGACCAAGGTCGCCTGAAAAAAGCTGCTATCGCAATCTGGGCAGCGGTGTCCTGCTCAAGGGACGCGTTGAATTCTCGGCTTGTCGAAGGCAGAAAACATTCGCGCTTGCGCGTAAGGGCAATACGTACAACACGTCTCCGTGTCGCGCTCAGCGCCCGGGCTTCACCGGCGTCAGTTGCCAGATTTCGGCGTTGTATTCCGCCATCGTGCGATCGGTGGAGAACTTGCCGCTCGCGGCGGTGTTGACGATGCTCATGCGCACCCAACGCTCGCGGTCGCGGTAAGCAGTGGCGACCTGCGCCTGCGCGTCGATGAAGGCGCGGAAATCGGCCGCGACCAGCCACGGATCGTGCGGACTGCGGATGGCATGGATGATCGGCTCGAACAGGCCGGGTTCGAAATGGTTGAAGTGGCCGGATTCGAGCAGGTGCAACACGCGTTTAAGGTCGGCGTCGGCCTCGATCAGCGCATTCGGGTCGTAATGGCCGCGCGTTTCTTCGACTTCGGCGGCGGTGAGTCCGAACAGGAAGAAGTTGTGCGCGCCGTCGAGTTTGCTTACTTCTTCGCGAATTTCGATGTTGGCGCCGTCGAGGGTGCCGATGGTGACCGCGCCGTTCATCATGAATTTCATGTTGCCGGTGCCGGAGGCTTCCTTGCCGGCGGTGGAAATCTGTTCGGACAGGTCGCTGCCCGGAGCGATGATTTCCATTGCGGAAACGCGGTAATTGGGCAGGAAGGCCAGCTTGAGACGGCCGCCGATTGCCGAGTCGCCGTTGACCATTTCGGCCACCTTGCAGATCAGCGTGATGATCCGCTTGGCCATGAAGTAACCCGGCGCGGCTTTGCCGCCGATCAGCACGCAACGCGGCGTCCAGTCGGCATCCTCGCCATTCTTCAGGCGGGCGTAGAGATGGATGACATGCAGGACGTTGAGCAGTTGGCGCTTGTATTCATGGATGCGTTTGACCTGTACGTCGAACAAGGCATTCGGATCGAAGCTGACGCCGCAATCTCGCCGCACCAGTTCGGCCAGACGCACCTTGTTGGCGTATTTGACGTCATGCCAGCGCGCGCGGAAGGCGCTATTGTCGGCGTGTTTGGCCAGGCCTTGCAGTCGGTCGAGCTGACTTATCCAGCCATCGTCGCCCAGGGTTTCGCTGATCAGCTTCGACAAGCCCGGGTTGGCGGCGGCGATCCAGCGGCGTTGCGTCACGCCGTTGGTCTTGTTGTTGAATTTCTGCGGCCATAACTCGAAGAAGTCGCGGAACAGGCCTTGCTGCAGCAATTCCGAGTGCAGTTCGGCGACGCCGTTGACCGAATAACTGCCGACGATGGCCAGGTAGGCCATGCGCAACTGCGGCTCCGGACCTTCCTCGACTAATGACATGCGCGCCAGCCTGTCGGTATCGCCGGGCCAGCGCTGCGCCACTTCGGTCAGGAAGCGGGCGTTGATCTCGTAGATGATTTCAAGCAGGCGCGGCAAGAGCTGGCCGAACAAGCGCACCGACCATTTCTCCAGCGCCTCCGGCAACAGCGTGTGATTGGTGTAAGCCATGGTGCGGCGGGTGATGTCCCAGGCTTCGTTCCACTCCAGGCCGTATTCGTCCATCAACAGGCGCATCAGTTCCGGCACGGCGCAGGTCGGGTGGGTGTCGTTCAACTGGAAGCAGTTCTTGTCGGCGAATTTGGCCAAACTCCGGCTGAAGTCGCGGCCATGCCGGCGCTCCCAGCCTTCCAGCACATCCTGCAGGCTGGCCGAGGCGAGGAAGTACTGCTGGCGCAGGCGCAGGGCTTTGCCGTTCTCGCTGGTATCGTTGGGGTAGAGCACCATGGTGATGTTCTCGGCGGCGTTCTTGGCCGCGACCGATTCCGTATAGGAGCCGGCGTTGAATTCGCCCAGATCGAATTCGTCGGTGGCCGAGGCGCTCCACAGGCGCAACACGTTGACGGTCTCGTTCCGGTAGCCGGGAATCGGCGTGTCATACGGCACGGCGAGCACATCGTGGGTGTCGACCCAGCGCGTGTGCTGACGGCCATCGGCATCATGGAAATGTTCGATGCGACCGTAATACTGCACCCGGCGGGTATGCTCCGGCCGCTCCATTTCCCACGGGTTGCCGTCGCGCAGCCAGTGATCCGGCTCTTCGATCTGGCGGCAGTTCTCGATATGCTGGCGGAACATGCCGTACTCGTAGCGGATGCCGTAGCCGGTCACCGGCAACTGCAGACTGGCGCAGCTATCGAGAAAGCAGGCGGCCAGTCGGCCGAGGCCGCCGTTGCCGAGGCCGGCGTCGCTTTCGACGTCGATCATTTCTTCCAGATTGAGGCCCAGCCGGTGCAAGGTCGGCTCGATGACGCCATCCAGGCCCAGGTTGAGCAACGCGTTATTGAGCGTGCGCCCCATCAGGAATTCGAGTGACAGGTAATAGGCGTGCTTGGTGTCCTGTTCTTCGGCGGCGTAGCGGGTCCGTTTCCAACGCTCCATGAGGCGGTCGCGCATGGCCAGCGAAAGCGCCTGATATGGATAGTGAGACGAACGGCAATACTTGTCGCGACCGAGGAAATTGCCGAAATAGCGGCGAATATCCAGCGCCAGGGCGTCCGAATCCATGCCCAGCCGCGGCATTTCATACAGTTCCGGTGTGGGTTTGCTGGCGCGCAGAGGTTTTAGGCTGCTGTTTTTCTGATTCATGCTGTGTATCCAGTTATTTTTGTGTCAAACGGCGCCTAGCGTAATCGCTGGGCATGGAAATAGAAACCGAATGTCGTGGCGGCGGGCAATGGCGCGGCGTCAGTGTCGCGTGCGATAGAACGTCAGCGGCAGCGTTTTGGCTTCCTGCGCCCGTTGATTGATGACGCCGCGTTTGAGCTTGCCGACGACATGCATTTCGCAGGCTTTGCAGTCGAAGCGCAGCGTCAGTTTTTCACTGCCGTTGATCAGACTCATCGGCTCGGCGCGTACGGTGCCGTGCACGCCGGTGATGCCGATGGTCTGCTTCGGACACAGGCTGAGCGAATAGCGTACGCAGTGCTTGGTGATCATCAACGACACGTCGCCCTCTTCTTCGTGGCTTTCAAAGGCGGCGGCGATCAGTTTGACGCCATGCTTGGCGTAGAAATCACGCGCTCGGCTGTTGAACACGTTGCCCAGGTAGCTGAGGCTGTCTTCCGGGTAGCTGGCGGCGGTCGGCGTCGCTCGCGGCAGGCGCTCGAAGGCGTTGCGGCGCGCGGCTTCCAGTGCTTCCACCGCTTCCCGGCGCAGAGCGTTGATCGCGGAGGCGGGCACAAACCAGGGTTGCGACAGATTGAGGCTGATCTCGATCGGCTGAAAGATCGTCGCGCCCAGTTTGGCCAGGTTGTCGCGCCAGCCGGCGGCGGCGCGCTCCGCGTCCTTGGCGGCTTCTTTGGCGATGACGGTTTCGACGCGGGCGCTGTGGCCGTCTTCGTCGGTCAAGGTCAGCGCCAGCCCTTCGGCGGTTTCAGCCAGATTCAGCCAGATGCCGATGCGGCGCTCGCTCGATTTCTTGTCCAGCGTGCGCTGCCAGCTCATGTCGCGGTTGCGGTTGATTTCGACGCCGCCGCGCAGGTCTTTCAGTTCCGCGACGGGATCTTTCGGCTGCACCCGCCAGCGCTTGTCAGCGATCGCTTCCGCCGTGTTGATGGCCAGGCCGACCAGCTCCTTTTGAAGATCGTAATAACAGAGGCCGTCGCCATTGTTGAGTTTGGCGTCCGTTTCGATTTCGACCCAGTCCGGTCCGACCTGGGTGACCCAGCCGATCGGCTGGCCGGGGTTCTTCGGGCTGTCGAATGCGCCGATGTCCTGCTTGCGGCCCTGTACGAAATAATCGGTGGCGCCGCGGTTGAAATTGAGATTCGGGTCCGGCGTGAAGCTGAAATGGCACTGTCCGCTGGACGCGCGCGCCAGCTCTGGCCGCTGCTCCAGAATGTCGTCGAGCAGCTTGCGGTAATGGGCGGTGATGTTTTTCACATAACCCATGTCCTTGTAACGACCTTCGATCTTGAAGCTGCGGATGCCGGCGTCGATCAGCGCGGCCAGGTTGTCGCTCTGGTTGTTGTCTTTCAGCGACAGCACATGTTTGTCATGCGCCACGATGCGGCCCTGGGCGTCGGCGACCTGATACGGCAGGCGGCAAGCCTGGCTGCAATCGCCGCGGTTGGCGCTGCGACCGGTATGGGCGTGGCTGAGGTAGCAGTGGCCGCTGTAGGCGACGCACAGCGCGCCGTGAATGAAGAATTCCAGGATGGCGTGGGTATCGGCCCGAATGGCGGCGATCTGCGCCAGCGTCAATTCGCGCGCCAGCACCAGTTGCGACAGGCCGACGTCTTGCAGAAATCGCGCTTTCTGCGGCGTGCGGATGTCGGTCTGCGTACTCGCGTGCAGCTGGATCGGCGGCAGGTCGAGTTCCAGCAAACCCATGTCCTGAATGATCAAGGCGTCGACGCCGGCGTCGTACAACTGCCAGATCAGCTTTCGCGCCGGCTCCAGCTCGTCGTCGCGTAGGATGGTGTTGAGGGTCGTGAAGATGCGTGCATTGAAGCGATGGGCGTGCCGTACCAGACGCGCAATCTCCGCCACCGAATTGTCCGCGCCGCTGCGTGCGCCGAATGACGGTCCGCCGATATAGACCGCGTCGGCGCCGTGCTGAATTGCTTCCATGCCGATATCGGCGTCGCGCGCCGGCGCGAGGAGTTCAAGTTGATGATTTTGCATGCGGCGGATTATCTCTCGGGACGGCCCGAGCGGTGCGACGTTGCCGCGCCGGGCGGCAGGCCGGCGGAATTACGCCTTTATTCCCTGCGGGAGGGCGCTTAGCATTACGCGTCGTCGCATCGCTTGCCCCCTTCCCGTATGGCTTCCCTGTTTGAAATTCTTCGCCGCGCCGCTACTGATTTGCTGCAGCCGCGCGTGCTTTCGGTGATGTTCTTGCCGATGCTGGGCGCACTCGCGCTCTGGGGCGGTTTGACCTGGTGGTTCGGCGCGGCCTGGCTGGCGGGGCTGGATGGTTTTGTCGCGAGCGCGCCGATGCCGGACTGGATGGGGGTGTCGCTGACCGAATGGTTGCTTGGCTTCGCCAGTTTCGTGCTGCTGGCGGCGTTGCTGTTGCCGGCGATTTATATCACCGCGTTGTTGATCACTTCGCTGCTGTTCATGCCCATGCTGGTCAACCTCGTTGCGCAGCGGCATTACCCGGATCTGGCGCGCCGGCAGGGCGGCAGCTTCGCCGGCAGTGTCGGCAACGGCCTGTATGCGTTGTTCGTCTATCTGCTGCTGTGGCTGCTTACGTTGCCGTTCTGGTTGTTGGGGCCGTTCGGCGCGGCGATTTCGGTATTGTTGAATGCCTGGTTGAATCAGCGCCTGTTCGTTTACGACGCGCTATCCGAGCACGCTTCGGCGGCGGAATTGAGCCAGTTGCGCCGTGAAGGCGGCTGGCCGTTGTATTTGCTGGCGGCCGTGTTGGGCTTGTTGTATTTCGTGCCGCTGCTCAACTTTTTCGCGCCGATCTACATGGGTCTGGCCTTCACCCACTATGGCCTCGACAAGCTGGCGCAGTCGCGGCGGGAGCAAGCGACATGATCTATGGCATCGGCACCGATATCGTCGCGGTGCAGCGTATCCACGATCTACACGCCCGCTATGGCGGCAAGCTGGCGGAACGTTTGCTGGCGCCGGCGGAATGGAGCGACTACGCGCTGTCGAAGCGCAAGGAACACTTCCTGGCCAAGCGCTTCGCCGCCAAGGAAGCGTTTGCGAAGGCCGTCGGCACCGGCATGCGCACTCCGGTTGCGTTCGTCGCGATCAGCGTGGTGCATGACGGCCAAGGTAAACCCGACTTCCAGTGCGCCCCGGAACTGGGCGCCTGGCTGCAAGCGCGCGGCATCGCATCGTTGCATCTGAGTCTGTCCGACGAGCGGGAATATGTCGTCGCTTTTGTGGTCGCAGAACGCATGGAGTCGAACTCATGATTGCTATCAACCATCTGCCGCTCGGACCGGTCATGGCCGATGTGGCCGGCTTCAGCCTGACCGACGCGGAGCGTGCGCGCCTGCTGCACCCTAACGTCGGCGGCGTGATTCTGTTTCAGCGCAATTATCAGGATGCGCAGCAGCTTGCCGCGCTGTGTCGGGATATCCATGCGCTGCGCAGTCCGCATCTGCTCATCGGCGTCGACCATGAAGGCGGCCGCGTGCAGCGCTTCCGCGCAGGTTTTACGGCGATTCCGCCGATGCGCGCCATCGGCCAGGGCTGGGAGGCGCATCCGCAACAGGCGCGGCGGCTGGCGCGCGACGCCGGTTACATCATCGGCGCCGAACTGCGCGCGGTCGGCGTGGATTTCAGCTTTGCGCCGGTGCTCGACCTGGACTATGGCCGCAGCGGCGTGATCGGCGATCGCGCCTTTCATCGCAACCCGCAGGCAGTCACCGATCTGGCGCATGCCCTGGCGTTGGGCCTGCATGAGGCGGGGGTCAGCGCAGTGGGCAAGCATTTTCCCGGCCACGGCTTCGTTGCGGCGGATTCGCATCTGGCCATTCCGGTCGATGAACGCAGTCTGTCCGATCTCGAATTCGCCGACCTGTTGCCGTTCCGGCAGATGGTGGATATGGGCCTGGCCGGGGTGATGCCAGCGCATGTGATTTATCCGCGCGTCGATGCCCAGCCGGCCGGTTTTTCGCACAAATGGCTGAGCGAGATTCTGCGCCGGCAGCTGGGCTTTGAAGGCGTCATCTTCAGCGACGATCTGGTCATGGAAGGCGCCAGCGTCGCCGGTGACATCCGCCAGCGCGCAGTGGCGGCCTTGCAGGCCGGCTGCGACATGGTGCTGGTGTGCAATCGCCCCGATCTGGTCGACGAATTGCTGCCGAAGCTGAAATGGCCGCTGCCGCCGACCTCGCTGATCCGCCTCGCCCGCATGCACGGCCGCCCGCATCCGCCCTCGCGCGTCGCACTGCTGGAGAGCCAGCGCTATGTCGACGCGCTGCGGCGTCTGGGCGGCGTCGGCCAGGTGGATGCCGAGTTTGCGCTGGCCGACCCGACCAACACCTGCGGGCTGAGCGGATGAACTCGCCCGGCAAAGCGGCGATCGCGTCCGCCTCGCACCTGTCCGACACCCGGTCGTCGGGCGGCGCGCCTGCGCAGCAGCATCACCATCACGACGGTGATGCCTTGTTCAAGGCGCTGTTCTTCACGCTTGCGTTCGCGCTCGTCGAAGTGATCGCCAGTTTCTGGTCCGGCTCGCTGGCGCTGCTGTCCGACGCCGGCCATATGCTGACCGACTCGACCGCCTTGGGGCTGGCCGCACTGGCGGCCTGGCTGGCGCGCAAGCCGCCGTCCAGCCGGCATACCTACGGCCTGGTTCGGCTGGAAATACTCGCCGCGCTGTTCAACAGCCTGTTGATGTTGGGCTTGATCGTGTTCATCGTCATCGAAGCCATCGACCGCCTGGCCGATCCGCAGCCGGTGATGGGCGGTGCGGTCATGCTGGTGGCGTTCATCGGACTGCTGGTCAATCTGGCGGTCGCCTGGCTGCTGCGCCACGGCGACAGCCTCAACCTGCGCGCCGCCTTCATGCATGTCATGGGCGATCTGCTCGGCTCGGTGGCGGCGCTGGTCGCCGGCGCCGTGATCTGGCTGACCGGGTATATGTCGATCGACCCGATTCTGTCGTTGCTGGTCGCCGGCCTGATCCTGGTCTCCGCCTGGCGACTGCTGGCGGAAAGCGTGCACGTGCTGATGGAAGGCGTGCCGGGACAGGTCAGCCTGGATAACGTCGCACTCGATCTGGCTGAGATTCCCGGCGTGCGGCAGGTGCACGATTTACATGTCTGGACCCTGTCTTCCGGCCAGATCGCGCTGTCCGCACATCTGGTGCTGGACAGCTTCGAAGAGTGGGAGCGCGTGCTGCAGGTCGCGCGCGCGCGCCTCGACCGAGGCCACGGCATACGCCACATCACGCTGCAGCCCGAACGGGCGCAGGCGGTGTCGCCGGCGCGCCCGCGCTGAAGAATCCGGCGTACCCTTTACATATGCTTTAATTTTTCAAGGAACTCCTATGAAACGCCGTCGCCTCTATGGCCGCCACCGCCTCTCCCGCGACGCCGAACGCCTGGCCTGGTTGGCGCAAGGGTTGGCCGATTCCGGCAGCCGCCTGGAAGACGTCTGGCTGGAAGCGGAAATGAGCGAGCTGATCGCGAAACAGCTCAAGGCCGGCGATGAGGATGCCCTCAACCAGGCGCTCGACCGCCTGCGCGAGACCAATAGCCGCGCTTATGATGAACTGGCCGACCTGATCGAGGCGGCCTGCGAGATCCGCCAGGACGGCGAATACTCCCGCCTGCTCATCGCCTTGCCGGTACTGGCGTGGTCGCGTTATGCCATTCCAACGCGCAACGTGCCCAAGACGGTGCTGGATGCGCTGCGCGCACAGTTGTCCGCCCATATTCTCAGCGCCGATGCACAGGTGAATTTTGCCGACTACCTGTTCAGTCCGGACCAGTTGCCGCAAGGCTATGCCGATACCTGGGCGTTTGCCGAGTTTTTGTGGACCGTCGCCGCGGCCAAGCAGGATCTGAAAATCGATGCGCGGGTGCTGCCGGAAAGCCAGATGTTCGTCTCCGACGTGCGCTACCTGATCGCGGTCGTGCAAGTGCCAACCGGCCGGCCGCTGTTCCGCTGGAACGAAGTCGACGGCGGCCGCGCCGCGGCACTGGAGAACTGGCGTGAACAGGGCGGGCCGAATTTCCAGAGCCTGCTCACCGGCTGCAGCTATGAGGTGCTGACGCCGGATGCGTATTTCGCCGCCTGGCGGCAGGCCGATATGGCCACCCGTCCGTTCGCGCTGAAAGCGGCCGTGGCCTATCTGCAAACCCTGTTCAATTTGCCCGCCAACCGGATTCGCGCCATTGCGGCGCCGTACTTCGAACATGACCTGGAAGAATGGCGCATCAGCTTCTTGCGGGCCGGCTCCGATGACGTCGTGCACGGCGTCACCTGGCCGCTGCTCGGCAATGACGACGAAAACGCCGACCTCGGCGCGGAAATCGAAGCCTTGTTGAAAAGCACCGGTATCGGCGAAGTGCAAATCCTGAATACGCGCATGCCGGTGGAGTATTGCGACGACTGCGGTGCGCCGCTGTTCCCCAGCCCGGAAGGCGAAAACGTGCACGCCGAACTGCCGGAAGAGATGCAGGATGCGCCGCCGGCGCAATTGCACTAGGCCAGCGCCGCAATGACCTTCACGCCGGAATGCCGCGCCTGTCCGCGTCTGGCCGCGTTTCTCGCCGCCGGTCGGGCGAAACACCCGGACTACTATTGCCGCCCGGTCCCCCCGTTTGGTGATGCGCGAGCGCGCCTGCTGATCGTCGGGCTGGCGCCCGGCTTTCACGGCGCCAACAAAAGCGGCCGCCCGTTTACCGGCGACCATGCCGGCATCCTGCTGTATGAAACCCTGCATGCTTTCGGCTATGCCAGCCGGCCGGTTTCCGTCGCCGCCGATGACGGCTTGCAACTGACCGGCTGCCGCATCACCAACGCGGTCAAATGCGTGCCGCCGGAGAACAAGCCGGAGACCGCCGAGATCGTGCGCTGTAACGCTTATCTGCAGCAGGAGCTCGCCGCCTTTTCGGCCGCATGCGCGATCCTGGCGCTCGGGCAGATCGCGCATGCCGCCGTGCTGCGGGCGTTCGGGTTGAAGGCCAAGGACTACCGCTTCGGGCACGCCGCCCGGCATGCCTTGCCCGACGGGCGGCGCCTTTACGACTCTTACCATTGCAGCCGCTACAACACGCAGACGCGGCGGCTGACGCCGGAAATGTTCCGCGCGGTGTTCACCCAGATTGCTACCGACCAACAGGAGTAAGCATGCCCGTCGTCACCATCAAGCTTGCCGGCACCTTGAGCCGCGAGCAGAAGAAACGTATCGCCGAGGAAATCACCGACACGCTGGAACGGCATGCGTTGAAGCCGAAGCGCTACACCTACATCGCGTTCGAAGAGCTGCCGGATGAGAACTGGGCCATCGCCGGCCAGCTGCTCGACGAGGAAGACTGATTACGGACTGTGGACAAGGCTGCCGATAACCCTCGCTTCGACTACAAGGCCTTTCTTGCAGGCCTGCCTGGCCTGCCGGGCGTGTATCGCATGCTGGGCGAAGCCGGCGCGGTACTTTACGTCGGCAAGGCGCGCGACCTGAAAAAGCGCGTCTCCAGCTACTTTCAGAAGACCGATCTGAGCCCGCGCATCGCCCATATGGTGGCGCGCATCCAGGATATCCAGACCACAGTCACGCGCACCGAGGCGGAAGCGCTGCTGCTGGAAAACAACCTGATCAAGGGCCTGGCGCCGAAGTACAACATCCTGTTTCGGGACGACAAGTCCTACCCCTATTTACAGCTGTCCGGCCATGCCCACCCGCGCCTGGCTTTCTTTCGCGGCACGCCGGACAAGAAGCACCGAACGTTCGGCCCGTTTCCGAATTCGCTGGCGGTGCGCGAAAGCATCCAGATACTGCAAAAGGTTTTCCGCCTGCGCACCTGCGAAGACAGCGTGTTCAGCAACCGCTCGCGGCCCTGCCTGCTGTATCAGATCCGGCGTTGCAGCGCCCCCTGCGTCGGCCAGATCAGCGACGCCGATTACGCCCGCGATGCCGCGCTGGCCGAGATGTTCCTGAACGGCAAGGACAACGAGGTGATCAGCGAAATCTCGACGCGCATGCAAGCCGCGGCCGCCGATTTGCGCTTCGAGCAGGCGGCGGCGCTGCGCGATCAGATCCAGGCGTTGTCGGCCGTGCGTGCGCGCCAGTTCGTCGAAAGCCGTTCGCAGCAGGATGCCGACATCATCGCCGGGGTGATCAGAAATGGCGTCGCCTGCGTCTATCTCAGCATGGTGCGCGGCGGCCGCAGTCTGGGCGGCCGCGCGTTCTTTCCGACGCATGTCGAGGAGGCCGATCTGGCGGCGGTATTGGACGCCTTTGCCGGCCAGCATTATGTCGGCCGGCCGATTCCAGCCACGCTGGTGCTGGATTGCGAAGTCGACGGCCTGTCGGAATGGCTGTCCGAACAAGCCGGCCGTCGCATCAACATCGTCACGCATCCGCAGGAAGAACGCCGCATCTGGCTGGAGATGGCGCACAAGAACGCCGAGCTGGCGCTGGCCACGCGCGAGGGCCTGCGCGAGAACCAGTCGAATCGGCTGCAGGCGCTCAACGATGCGCTGGGCGAGGAAGGTATCGCCCGCATCGAGTGCTTCGACGTCAGCCACACGATGGGCGAAGCCACGGTCGTCTCCTGCGTGGTCTTCGACCAGGGCGCAATGCAGTCGGCGCAGTATCGCCGCTACAATGTCAGCGGCATCACCCCCGGCGACGACTATGCCGCGATGCGCGACGCCATTTCGCGCCGTTACGGAAAGATTGCAGCCGGGGAAGGCAAACTACCGGATTTGTTGTTGATCGATGGCGGCAAGGGACAGTTGCACATGGCGGTGGATGTGCTGACCGAACTGGGTCTGGGCAACTTGCCGATGGTCGGCGTGGCGAAGGGCGTAGAACGCAAGGCGGGCATGGAGCAGTTGTTTCTGCCCGGCGAAGTGGAGCCGCTGCGCTTGGCATCGGATCACCCCGCCCTGCATCTGATCCAGCAGGTCCGCGACGAAGCGCATCGTTTCGCCATTACCGGCCATCGGGCGAAGCGCGGCAAGGCGCGCACCCAGTCGAGCCTGCAAGACATCGCCGGCGTCGGTGCGAAACGGCGTCAGAAGTTGCTGCAAACCTTTGGCGGGCTGCGAGGCGTGGTCGATGCCGGAGTGGAAGAACTGGCCCAGGTCGAAGGCATCAGCCGGGAACTGGCCGAACGAATTTATCGAGAGTTGCATTAAGGCGCCCACCCATGCCGTTCAATTTGCCCAACACGCTGACTTGGTTGCGCATACTGCTGATACCGCTGTTTGTCGCCGTGTTCTACCTGCCCGACGGCTGGCTGCCCAAGCATGCCATCAACCTTACCGCCACGCTGATCTTCGCCCTCGCCGCGATTACCGACTGGCTCGACGGCTGGCTCGCCCGCCGCCTGAATCAGATGTCGGCCTTCGGCGCCTTTCTCGACCCGGTCGCCGACAAGCTGATGGTCGCCGCCGCGCTGCTCGTGCTGGTGGATCTCGACCGCGCCGGTATCGCCGCCTCGCTGATCATCATCGGCCGCGAAATCGCCATCAGCGCGCTGCGCGAATGGATGGCCAAACTCGGTCGTTCGGGCAAGGTCGCGGTGTCGTTCATCGGCAAACTGAAGACCACCGCGCAGATGGGCGCTATTCTGCTGTTGCTCTACCACGACCCCCTGCTCAACTTGAACACCCAGTGGCTGGGGCGCTGGCTGTTGGATATCGCCGCCTTTCTCACCCTCTGGTCGATGTTCCATTACCTGCACATGGCCTGGAAAGCGTTAAAAAACGAACCCGCGGGTTGACAGGCCGAGTTCCATCTTTATAATGCGCCTCCACTTCGATGCGGGAATAGCTCAGTTGGTAGAGCACTACCTTGCCAAGGTAGATGTCGCGAGTTCGAGTCTCGTTTCCCGCTCCAGAATTATCAGGGGCAGCAATTTGGTGTAGTGCTTTAGCACTTGCCGACTTGGCGCCCTCTTTACGAGGGGAAAGCAAAACCGCTTTCCCCTTTTCGTTCCAGATCAGCGATTTCATCGCGGCGCGTTAGCAAAGCGGTTATGCACCGGATTGCAAATCCGTGTAGGTCGGTTCGACTCCGGCACGCGCCTCCAAACAAAATCAGATAGTCAGGCCACTTTTCCAAGTGGCCTTTTTCGTTTGTGCTGCGCCAGCCTCGCCTGATTTACTGAGCTCGCTACGAGCGAGGCGATGCGAGCGGCCGTTGACGGCATACAAGAAACCATATCTCTAAGGGTTGGCCTATCTATTTCGTAGATCGACTTGATCTGGACTATTCATTGGAGCAGAACATGACGCGTCGGTAGCATGCCGTCCGTGTTCAGCAACACGCCCCTCAACCCTCAGGAGATCGTCATGCAAGCTACCTCGTCAGCCACCATCAAGAACCTCGAAGCCGCCTTCGCCGGCGAGTCCATGGCCCACATCAAATACATGTGGTTCGCCAAGCAGTGCCGCGCCGCCGGCGATGAAGCCAGCGCCCGCGTGTTCGAAGAAACCGCTGCGCAAGAAGTGCAGCATGCCTTCGGACATGCCGAACTGTTGTTCTCCAGCGAGACGATGACGCCGGCCAAGTGTCTGCAATACGCCATCGACGGCGAAACCTATGAGTACACCGAGATGTACCCCAAGTTCCGTCACGAAGCCGAGCAGGAAGGCCGCAGCGATGCGGTCAAGGAAATCGACGAGCAGATCGCCGAATCCAAGGAACATGCGGAACGCTTCCAGGCCGTGCTGGCCAAGGCATCCAAGCGCTTTGCCGCGCTGGCTCGGGTGGAAGAAAAGCACGCCAACCATTACCGTGCGCAGCTCGAAAAAGTCGCCGCGTGAACTCAAACTTACTCAATTAATTGAAAGCAAAGGAAAAATCATGAAAGTTTATGAATGCATCGTATGTGGTTATGTCTATGACGAAGCCCAAGGCGACCCCGAGCACGGCATTGCCGCCGGCACTCGCTGGGAAGACGTGTCGGCGGACTGGGCCTGTCCGGATTGCGGAGTCGCCAAGGCGGATTTCGAAATGCGGGAAATCTGAATCTGACTGTCTTGCCGCCTTCCCCGGCCGGGGAAGGCGCACCTGATCTGGAGCCAGCATGAACCCCCTCGTCATTCTTGGAAGCGGCCTGGCCGGTTACGGCCTGCTGCGCGAATTTCGCAAGCGCGACCCGAACACCCCGGTCACGCTGATCACGGCCGACGATGGCCGCGTCTACAGCAAGCCGAATCTATCCAACGCGTTGGCGCAAGGCCGCGCGCCGGAACAGTTGGCAACCGACAGCGCCGAGCAGGCGGCGGTGAAATTCAACGCGCGCATCCTGACGCAGACCCGCGTCAGTGCGATCGACCCGGCGGCCAAGCAGGTGCAGACCGATGCAGGCCCGGTTGAATACGACCGTCTGGTGCTCGCGCTGGGCGCTGATCCGTTCGCGCACGGTCTGAGCGGCAGCGGTGCGGCGGACGTGCTCAGCGTCAATGATCTCGTCGATTACAGTCGCTTCCGCGCCGCCCTGGCCGGCAAACGGCATGTTGCAATTCTCGGTGGCGGCCTGATCGGCTGCGAATTCGCCAATGATCTGGCGGCAACCGATCATGCCGTCAGCGTGGTGCATCTCGGCCCCTGGCCGCTGGAAAGATTGATCCCGCAAGCCGTCGGCGATGCGCTTACGCACGCGTTGGAAAAGCACGGCGTGGCCTGGCATTTCGGCCGCAGCGCGAAGCAGGTCGAGCGCAGTGCGGCCGGCTACCGGTTGATGCTGGACGATGGCAGCCAGATTGAAGCCGATCTGGTGCTCTCTGCGATCGGCCTGCGCCCGCGCACGCAACTTGCGCAGGCCGCCGGCTGTACGACCAAGCGCGGCATCGTGGTCAATCGACATTTGCAAACCAGTCTGCCCGGCATCTATGCGATCGGTGATTGCGCCGAAGTCGAAGGCCATGTCTTGCCTTTCGTGCAGCCGCTGTTGATCCAGGTGCGCGCGCTGGCCGGCATATTGGCAGGCGAAATGGCAGGCGAAATGGGCGGCGAGAAGGCGAGTGCAGTCGCGGCGGTGAGTTACCCCGCCATGCCAGTCATGGTGAAAACGCCCGCCTACCCGCTGGCGGTGCTGCCGCCGGCGTTGAATGCAGAGGGGGAGTGGCGGATGGAAACCTCACCTGTTGGCCTCCGTGCACTGCATCTCAGCCCGAACGGCACGCTCAACGGCTTCGCAGTCGGCGGCGGCGAAACCGGCAAGCGCGCGGAATTGGCCAAGCAGGTTGCCGCGCTGTTGCCCTAGCACTGTTCCCACGGCAGGCCATCAAAGCGCCAGCCATTGCGTGTGGAGCGCCGGTGGTGCTCGTCGAGCTCGCCCTCGAAGCCGTACAGCACGTTGTAGACGTCGGAAAAGCCGTTCTGCTCCAGATACTCGCCGGCCTCCTTCGAGCGGTTGCCGGAGCGGCAGATCAGGATCACCGGCCGATGGTGCGACGCGGCCATGCGCACCTGGCCGAGGAAGTGCGGATTCAGGTCCCAGTTGATCCCTTCGTACCAGGCGATCAGGATCGCGCCGACCGGATGGCCGACGAAGAGGAACTCAAATTCCGAACGGCAATCGATCAGGACGGCATCGGCCTGTTTTTCCACAAACTCAAAAGCTTCTTTCGGGGTCAAGTGCTTCATGTTGGTCTCCTCGCGTAAGTGACTGATTTTTCTTGGGGAACTTTCGTACGGGCTTTCGTATAATGGCCGCCCTTTTTGCTGGCTGTCTCCCTCATGTCAGATCGTACTGCTGAACTCCTCGCTTTGGCCCGTCAACGCATCCTGATACTGGATGGCGCGATGGGAACCATGATCCAGCGCTACGGGCTGGACGAAGCCGATTATCGCGGCACGCGTTTCGCCGACTGGCCGAGCGACGTCAAGGGCAACAACGATCTGCTGGTGCTGACCAAGCCGGAAGTCATCCGTGAAATCCACAGCCAGTATCTCGCCGCCGGGGCGGATATTCTGGAAACCTGCACCTTCAACGCCAACAGCATTTCGATGGCCGATTACGGCATGGAAGCGCTGGTCTGGGAGATCAACCATGCCGGCGCGAAGCTGGCGCGAGAGGCGGCGGACGCCTACTCTACGCCTGAAAAGCCCCGCTTCGTCGCCGGTGTGCTCGGGCCCACTTCGCGTACCGCCACACTGTCGCCCGACGTCAATGACCCCGGTTTCCGCAATGTCAGCTTCGACCAGCTGGTGGCCACCTATTACGAAGCCACCGACGGCCTGGTCAAGGGCGGCGCCGATCTGCTGCTGATCGAGACCGTGTTCGATACGTTGAACGCCAAGGCAGCGGTGTTCGCGGTGAAGCAGTATTTCGATGACGCCGGCCAAACCTGGCCGGTGATGATTTCCGGCACGATTACCGATGCCTCCGGCCGCACGCTGTCCGGCCAGACCGTGGAAGCCTTCTGGAATTCGCTGCGCCACGCCGACTGTTTCTCGTTCGGCTTCAACTGTGCGCTGGGCGCGCACGAATTGCGGGCGCACGTCGACGAACTCGCGCAGAAAGCCGATTGCCTGGTTTCCGCCCATCCCAACGCCGGCTTGCCGAATGCGTTCGGCGGCTACGACGAAACGCCGCAACAGATGGCTACCCAGATTCGCGAATGGGCGCGCTCCGGCCTGCTCAACATCGTCGGCGGCTGTTGCGGGACGTCGCCGCAACATATCCAGGCGATCGCCGAAGCGGTCGCCGACTGCGCGCCGCGCGCCATCCCGGAGATCGAACCGGCGCTGCGCCTGTCCGGTCTGGAGCCGTTCAACGTCGGCCGCGACAGTCTGTTCGTCAACGTCGGCGAGCGCACCAACGTCACCGGCTCGGCCAAGTTCAAGCGTTTGATCATCGACGGCAATTACGACGAAGCGCTGGTCATCGCGCGCCAGCAGGTCGAAGCCGGCGCGCAGATCATCGACATCAACATGGACGAGGGCATGCTGGATGGCGAAGCGGCGATGGTGCGCTTCCTCAATCTGGTCGCCAGCGAGCCGGACATCGCGCGCGTGCCGCTGATGATCGACTCGTCGAAATGGTCGATCATCGAAGCCGGCCTCAAGTGCGTGCAGGGCAAGGCGGTGATCAACTCGATCTCGATGAAGGAAGGCGAGGCCGAATTCCTCGAACGCGCCAAGCTCGCGCGCCGTTACGGCGCGGCGGTCATCGTCATGGCGTTCGACGAGGCCGGCCAGGCCGACACATTTGCGCGCAAGACGGAAATCAGCGCGCGCGCCTACAAATTGCTGACTGAACAGGTCGGCTTCCCGCCGGAAGACATCATCTTCGACCCGAACATCTTCGCCATCGCCACCGGCATCGAGGAGCACGCCAATTACGCGGTCGACTTCATCGAAGCGACGCGCTGGCTGCGTCAGAACTTGCCGCACACGCATGTTTCCGGCGGCGTCTCCAATGTGTCGTTTTCGTTCCGCGGCAACGAACCGGTGCGCGAGGCCATTCATACCGTGTTCCTCTACCACGCCATTCAGGCCGGCATGGACATGGGCATCGTCAACGCCGGCCAGTTGGGCGTGTATGACGAAATTCCCGCCGAGTTGCGCAGGCTGGTCGAAGACGTCGTGCTGAACCGCCAGCCCGATGCGGCCGACGCGCTGGTGACCTTTGCCGAAACGGTCAAGGGCAAGGTCAAGGATGCCGTCGAAGAGCAGGCCTGGCGCGGCGAACCGGTGCAGGCGCGGCTGACCCACGCGCTGGTGAAAGGCATCACCCAGTACATCGTCGAGGACACCGAAGAAGCGCGCCTGCAATTCGACCATCCGGTGAAAGTCATCGAAGGCCCGCTGATGGCCGGCATGAACGTGGTCGGCGACCTGTTCGGCGCCGGCAAGATGTTCCTGCCGCAAGTCGTGAAATCGGCGCGCGTGATGAAGCAGGCGGTGGCGCATCTGCTGCCGTTCATCGAGGCGACCAAATCGGAAGGTTCGCGCGCCAAGGGCAAGATATTGATGGCGACCGTGAAGGGCGATGTGCATGACATCGGCAAGAACATCGTCGGCGTCGTGCTCGGCTGCAACAATTACGAGGTCATCGACCTCGGCGTGATGTGTCCGGCCGACAAGATCCTGGCCACCGCGCGCGAACAGAACGTCGACATCATCGGCCTGTCCGGCCTGATCACGCCGTCGCTGGAAGAGATGAGCCACATCGCCAAGGAAATGCAGCGTCTGGGCATGACGCAACCGTTGCTGATCGGCGGCGCCACCACTTCGCTGGCGCATACGGCGGTCAAGATCGCACCGCATTACCAGGGCACCACGGTCTACGTCAAAGACGCCTCGCGCGCGGTCGGCGTGTGTTCCAACCTGCTGTCCGACGACTTGAGCGTCGACTATGCCGCCAAGCTGAAGACCGACTACGCCGACGTGCGCGAACGCCATCTGGCCCAGCGCGGCGAAAGCAAACGCGTGACGCTTCTGGATGCGCGCGCGAACAAGTTCAAGACCGACTGGACTCAGCTGGCACCGCCCACGCCCAGGCAGTTGGGCGTGCAGACCTTCATCGCCTACGATCTCGCCGAACTCGCGCAATACATCGACTGGACGCCGTTCTTCCAGTCCTGGGAGTTGCACGGCCGCTATCCGCGCATCCTGGACGATGAAGTCGTCGGCGAAGAGGCGCGCAAGCTGTTTGCCGATGCGCAAGCCATGCTGCAGCAGATGATTGCGGAAAACTGGGTTGAAGCGCGCGCCGTGGTCGGCCTGTTCGCGGCCAATTCGGTGGATGACGACGACATCGAAATCTATGCCGACGAAGCGCGCGACAAGGTCTTGATGACCGCGCACCAGTTGCGCCAGCAGATGGCCAAACCGGCCGGGCAGCCGAACTGGTGTCTGGCCGACTTCATCGCACCGAAGCAATCCGGCGTAGCGGACTATCTGGGCGGCTTCGTCGTCACCGCCGGCATCAACGAGGACGCGCGCGCCAAGGCATTCGAAGCCGCGCACGACGATTACAGCGCCATCCTGTTCAAAGCCCTGTGCGACCGTCTGGCGGAAGCCTTCGCCGAACGCATGCACCAGCGCGTGCGACGCGAGTTCTGGGGGTATGCCGCAGACGAGGCGCTCAGCGTCGCCGACCTGGTCGAGGAAAAATATCGCGGCATCCGCCCGGCCCCCGGTTATCCTGCCTGTCCGGAACATTCCGAGAAGGGCGCCTTGTTCGACTTGCTCGATGCCACCGCGGCGACCGGCGTCAGCCTGACTGAAAGTTATGCCATGTGGCCGGCCGCCTCAGTATCCGGCTACTATTTCAGCCATCCGGATGCGCGCTATTTCGCGGTTGCCAAGATCGATCGCGATCAGGTCGCCGATTACGCCAGGCGCAAGGGTTGGGATCTGGCCACGGCGGAAAGGTGGTTGGCGCCCAACCTGGCTTACAACGCTTGAACCATTCGATTTGGCAGAGAGGTCACGCATGAACAAAGCTCCGCCCAGCCCGCTGCCCATCGCCACGATCCCGCTGGCTTTCGGCAAGGACGGCATGGGCGTGCTGGGTGTGACGTTCTGTCCCGGCAAGAGCGACCCGATGGCCAGCGACGGCTTCATGTCGCGCGATCTGCCGATCGATCTCGGCAGCGTGCGCGCCTGGGGCGCGCAGGCCTTGGTCACGTTGCTGTCTGACGATGAATTCGATCTGCTGAACGTGCGCAGCCTGGGCGAAACGGCCGAATCAGCCGGCCTCGACTGGTATCACCTGCCGATCCCCGACATGGCCGCCCCGGGCTGGCAATTCGAGCGACGCTGGGTCTACGCCGGCGTACGCTTGCGGCGCCTGCTGCGGCGCGGCGGCAAAGTGGTGATCCATTGCCGGGTCGGACTGGGGCGTTCCGGCACCGTGGCCGCGCGCTTGATGGCCGAACTCGGCGTGCCGCCCAGCGAGGCGATCAGCCAGGTGCGCAAGGCGCGTCCCGGAGCGATCCAAACCAGTGAACAGGAACATCACGTCCAGGCCGTCCGCCGCATTCCGCCGGCCCAGGATGAAACGGTCGCGCGCCGTCTGGCCTGCCTGCTGGGCGGTGCGCTCGGCGATGGCTTCGGCTATGCGGTGGAGTTCGACAGCCTGGCCAATATCCACAAGCTGCACGGCCCCGGCGGCCTGCGCGAACCCTATTTCCGCGGCGGCGAACTTGTCGTCTCCGACGATACCCAGATGAGTCTGTTCACGCTGGAAGGGCTGACCCGAGCCATGCTGGACGGCGATCCCAGCGACCCGGTCCTGGTCGAGCAGGTGCGGCTCGCCTATCTCGACTGGCTGGCGACGCAGGATCCGCGCGCGCAGGGCAGCAACCAGTCGTCCCGATTGCTCAAGCATGCCGCCATGCATGCCCAGCGCGCCCCGGGCAAGACCAGCTTGAGCGCGTTGAGCCAGGGCGCCAGCGGCACGCCGGAGCGGCCGATCAACAACAGCAAAGGCAGCGGCGGCATCATGCGCGTCGGCATCGTCGGCGTGATGCCGAACATGCCGCCGGCGCGCGCGTTTCGCATTGGTGCGCGCATCGCCGCCCTCACGCACGGGCATCCCAGCGGCTATTTGTCGGCCGGCTTGATGGCGGCCAGCGTGCGTGGTTTGCTCGAAGATCTGCCCTTGCATCTGGCCTTGATGCAGGCCGCCAGCCTGGCGCGCGAATGGCCCGGGCACGAGGAGGCGCTTGACCAGCTGCACAGCGCGATCGATCTGACCGTGCAGCCGTTCACCGGCACCTTGCCGGAGGCGCTCGGCCAGGGCTGGGTGGGCGAACAGGCCCTGGCCATCGCGGTCTACGCCGCCAGCCGCAGCCAGTCTTTTCAAGAAGTCATGACGATCGCCGCCAATCACGGCGGCGATTCCGATTCCACAGCCAGTCTCGCCGGCGAGTTGTTCGGCGCGCAACATGGTTTGGAAGCGCTGCCGCACGCCTGGATTCGTCGCCTCGACGTGCTTGACGCCGCGCTCGACCTGGCCGATTGGAGCTTGCCTTTGTGGAAGCGCACGATGCGCGCGCTGCCGGAATAGGGCCTCGGTTTGACCTGTGCCGAAGTCAGCCGCCTGAATCAGCCCTTTGCCAGTCCGGACGCGCTGCGTCAGCGTTTCGTGGCCGGGCTCGATGCCATGCTGGATCAGCCATGCCGGGCTGAGCGCGGCGACGGGCTCGGCATCTACATTTTGGTGCTGGCAAATGCCGCGCAAGACCCGGCTTTATGGCAGTCCTTGCGCGACAAGCTGCTGCGCCGGCATCACGACCTCGCCGCTGCGATCAGGCAAGCCTTGCGGCAGGGCGCGAAGCTGGATACGCCGGCGGACGATCTGATGGTGTTCCTGAAGCTGATGGCGCTGGATCTGAACGCCGACGAATACGCGCAACTGCAAGTCAGCCCGCCGCGCCGGCTCGGCCCCTGGGAAGTGCAGTTCAATCCGTTGCGTGCGCTGCGGCCGGCGCGCATGAGCGAAGTGCGCGTGGAGGGCGTGATGCGTCCGTTCGATGCCGGCGGCTTCCATTTCAACAAGCCCTTTCTGGCCAAGGAAGTGCTCTGGCAAGGCGAACTCGCCGGTAAAGCGGCCCGCCTGCTGTACAACAAGTTTCCCTTCGCGCCGCTGCATGGCCTGCTGGCGCCGGAACCCGAACGGCAGCGGCCGCAATTCCTGACCCCGGAAATGCACGGCTGGGCCTGGCAGGTGGCGCAGCAGGCCGGCGCGGCCATCGCCGGTTTTGGCCTCGCCTACAACAGCTATGGCGCGTATGCATCGGTCAACCATCTGCATTTCCAGACTTTTGTGCGCGCACAGCCGTTGCCGCTGCAGCGGCTTGATGCGGCCGCTTATCCGTTGCCGGTGTACAGCTTCGGCGCGGCGACCGACGCCTGGTTCCAGATCGACGCGCTGCATGCCGCCGGTACGCCTTACAACCTGGTGTACGGTGCGGCCGGCGTCAGCGTCATTCCGCGCGCGCCTCAGGGCCAGATCGCGTTGCAGGCCTGGAGTCCGGGCTTCGCCTGGAGCGAAATGGCGGGCGCATTCAGCGTCAGCAGCCGAGCGGATTACGAGGGCCTGACGGCGGCCGTGATCGAGCAGGCGTTGGCCGAGTTGCGCGTGGATTGATGGCGCGGGTCGGCGGGCGTTGCGCTCAGCCGACCCGCGCAGAGGCGCCGACTACGCCGTGCGCATGCCCAGATGTTCCAGTACGCGCCGGGGAATGTCGTTCAGAGCCGCCACGTCCATCGCAGCGCCGATATCGATCGCCGCTTTCGGCATGCCGAAAACGACGCAAGAGGCCTCGTCCTGCGCAATCGTGTAAGCCTTGGCCTGGCGCATCGCCAGCAGGCCTTGAGCGCCGTCCTTGCCCATGCCGGTCAAGATCACGCCCAAGGCATTCGGGCCGGCGACTTCGGCGGCGCTGTTGAACAGCACGTCCACCGAGGGGCGGTGGCGGTTGACCGGGTCCGCCTTCGACAGCTCGGTGTAGTACTGGGTGCCGTTCTTCTTCACCAGCAGATGCGAATGGCCGGGGGCGATGTAGGCGTGGCCGGGCAGGATGCACTCGTTGTTGCCGGCTTCCGTAACGGTCATCGCGGAAAGCCCGTTCAGCCGCTGCGCGAAGGACTGTGTGAACGATTCCGGCATGTGTTGGGTAATCAGCATGGCCGGCGCGGTCGCGGGCATGCGGGTGAGCACTTCCTTCAGCGCCTCGGTGCCGCCGGTGGAGGAGCCGACAAAAATCAGCTTGGTCGCGCCGCTGCTGAAGTGGCCGGCCAGCGGCTGCGGCACTCTGGCCGGCACGCTGCCGAGGGCGTGGCGGTGAACGCGGGCGCGCGCGGCGGCGCGGATCTTGTCGCCGATCTCCTCGACCATGTCGTTCAGGCCATCGACGAGACCGAGCCGCGGTTTGGTAATGAAATCCACTGCGCCGAGCTCCAGCGCCCGCAGCGTGACCTCGTTGCCCCGCTCGGTCAGGGAGGACACCATCACCACCGGCATCGGCCGCAGGCTCATCAGTTTTTCCAGGAATTCGAGCCCGTTCATGCGCGGCATTTCGACATCCAGCGTCAACACGTCCGGATTGAGCTGCTTGATCAGCTCGCGCGCGCTGATCGGGTCGGGCGCCTGGCCGACCACTTCCAGGTCCGGCTGACTGTTGATGATTTTGGTCAGTACGCTGCGCATCAACGCAGAGTCATCGATGATCAGGACTTTGATCTTGCTCATGAAAACAGCTCCACATCACCGGACAGTTCCGTGCTCTTGAGGCGCTGGCCGTAATCGCGCTCACGTTCGATGATGGTGTTGTTGTGCACCGCCTTCAGCTTGCGCACCATGACGCGGCCGCTGGCGGGAAAAAAATAGACTTTGCGCGGATAGACGTCGAGCAGGTCTTCCGCGACCACGCGGATGCGCTCGGTGTGCAAATAGTCGAGCACGAACTGGCTGTTCATTTCGCCCACCTGCACCGTGGTAAAGCCGCGCATGACCGCCGCGCCGCCGAACACCTTGGCTTCCAGGCGGTGGCGGTTGGCGCCCAGCTTGACCAGTTGGTTGATCAACACTTCCATGGCGTAGCCGCCGTAGCGCGCCGAGTTCGACAGCAGATTGTGCCGATCGCCGCCGCCTTCCGGCAGCATGAAATGGTTCATGCCGCCGATGCCGAGCACCGGGTCGCGAATGCACGCCGCCACACAGGAACCCAGCACCGTGACCAGCAACATGTCGCGCGCCGAGACGTAGTATTCGCCGGGCAGAATTTTCGCCGCTTCGATGTCGAAGTTACGGTCGAAATAATGATTCGGCGCCTGGACTTCCTCGAAACCGTGCTGCGTCACTTGGCCTCCCGGGCGCGCAAGCGGGAGATCGCTTCCGTCGGCGATGAAGCGCCTGCGGCGTATTCGGCATGTTGATAGACGGTCTGGCCGCGCAAGCGGAACAGATCGGTGGCGTGATACAGCGCCTCGGAATGGCCGACGAACAGCAGGCCATCCGGCTTCAGCAGCGGCTTCATCTTCTTCAAAATCGCGTACTGCGTGGGTTTGTCGAAATAAATCATCACGTTGCGGCAGAAGATCGCATCCAGCGGCTGGCGGATCGACCAGATCTGATCGAGCAGATTCAGCCGGAAGCATTTCAGCATGGCGCGCAGTTCCGGTTTGGCGCGCGCCATGCCGGCGTTCTCCGACGTGCCCTTGAGGAAATACTGGCGTTGCTGGTCGGGGCTGAGCTTGTTCAGGCGCTCGATCGGATAAACGCCTTCCTCCGCCTTCTTCAATACATTGGTGTCCAGATCCGACGCGAGTATCTGCACCTGCGCATTGGCGCCCAGCGCCTCCAGCGCCGTTATCGCCATGGAATAGGGCTCCTCGCCGGTGCTGGAGGCGGAACTCCACAGCGTGATCGGGCGCTCGCGGCGGCTTTTCAGAAACTCTTTCAGGATATGGAAATGGTGCGCTTCGCGGAAAAAATCGGTCAGATTGGTGGTCAGCGAATTGACGAAGGCTTCCCACTCGGCCTTGTCGCCGGAGCGTATCAAGGCCAGATACTCGGGAAAACTGCGTTTGCCGGTGGCGCGCAGTCGTCGCGCCAGTCGGCTGTAGACCATGTCTTCCTTGGCGTCGTTGAGAGCGATGCCGGCATGGTCGTAAATCATCTTGCGGACTTCTTCGAAGTCGCGCGTGGAGAACGCAAACTCACGTTGGGGTGATGGGGCTGCTGCCATGGCTTGTCCAGGTAATCAATAAGTTATGGCCGCGGATGGCGGAAAAAGCGGACGTTTTCGTTCTGCATTTTCCCCGCAGCGACGGGCTGTTGGGCGGGTTGTTGCCTTGGGCGGTTGCCTTGGGCGGTTGCCTTGGGCGGTTGCCTTGGGCGGTTGCCTTATCGGCGAAATAACTGCGGTCGTCAAAACTCCTCCCACTCATCCTCCGCCTCTGTTTTGGCGCTGGACGCCGGCACGCTTCGCGCACTCTGCCCGACTTGTCCGGTACGGAGTTGCATGGCGCGCACCGGCGCCGGCACGGCGCTGCGGCGCGGCGTCGGCAGGCTGA
>CAYXMQ010000019.1:0-61599 GCA_964466195.1 uncultured Thiobacillus sp. | reverse complement strand
CTCCGCATTGACGAAGTTCAACGTCACCCGGCTTTGCGACCATGCCGGCGCGGCCGCGAGTGCAATGACCAGAGTCGCCGCCGAAAGGCGCGCCCTCACGCGCCGCCTGAAACCGGGTTCGATCATGGCTCTACCTTCATGGCTCTACCTGTATCCCGATATTGATTTTTGCACCCGCCCGCAAGACATCCATGCTGATCCCTTCGCTTTTCGTCATCAGTTCGTAAATGCGCGCCACCTCATTGGGGCCGGACAGCGCGTGTCCATTGATCCGGGTGACCACGTCGCCGACTTTCAGGCCCAGTTTGTCCGGCAGGCCGCCGGCCGGACTGTGCTCGAGCAAAGCGCCGCCGACAGGATTCGGCGTGTAGCGGCCAAGCAGGGGTATCTGATCCGGGCGCTGCAGGGTCGTCAACAGCGCTGCGCGCGACAAAACATATTGATTCGCTCCGATCGGCTGCACGGCCATCTGCATTGCGGCCGTCGTCGCACCGGGCTTCGCTGCCGATGGTGTCGGAGCCGGCGGGGGAAGCGGGGCTGCGGCCATGCGCGCGATTTCGAGCTGTCCGCCGCGCAGGATTTCGACGCTGTCCGGATAAACCCGCTGCAAGCGCAGGCCGGCTGCGAATTCCTGGCCGAGCACGGCCGGCAGCGCTTTGCCGTCCACGACCAGCACGGCAAAACCGGAACGGCCGTCGCGTCCGGCATAGACGCCGCTGACGCCGATGGCGGACGCGGCGACCGGCGCCGCGTCCACCGCCGCGCCGATCGAGCCGGCGCCGCCGAACAGATGCACCGCCTTCTCCGCCCACACCTTGCCCAACGCCGGTGCGGCCGCCGCAGCAGGCTTGGCCGGCGGACGCGGCGCCAGAAAAATCCGGGCCCAATAGAAAACCACCGCGCTCAACAGCAGCAGCGCGACCAACGCGGCAAGCAAGGACAGGCGGGAAGGCAAACGGAAGGGCAAGGCGATACGTATCAATCGGGCTGGCAAAAAGAGTGATGGGAAAGGATGCGCGGAAACACAGACCGCGCTGAACGATACTTTAACCCGCACAGGCAGGCATGCCGATCGCATCTTGGCCGTCGAGGCAAGCCGTCTTGCCCAGCGCTGGCCAGTCGGTCGGGCGGCCTTCTAAGGCTCGCGCGGCTGCCATCCTTCCCTTGCTGCAGGCAGCAATCAGGCAAGCCGACAACGCGGGCTATTTGCTGGAAAGGTATTCGACCAGGGCATTGATGTCGGTGCCGCTGAGGGTCTTGCCGGCCTTGCGCATGGCGCACATGCCGGACTGCGCGGCCGCGTCTCCGTTGCGTGTGTATTTTTGCAGCGTGGCTTTCAGGTAGCCGGGTTGCTGGCCGGCGAGGCTCGGAATGGCGCGGGCATTTCTGCTGCGCGGGCTTTTGCGCACATAGCCCTTGGCATCCGCGCCGTGGCAGTCGGCACAGGCGATGCCGTAGACGCGTTCCGCGGTAAAGATATGTTTCCCTCTGGCCCATTGGGTTTGATCGGGCGAAGCGATCGGCGGGACTTCGGCCGGTTTCTGTTTCGAATAGTAGTTGGCGAGGATGACCAGTTCCTGCTGCTTGTGCAGCGAGGTGATCAATTCCATCGCTTCGCTGTCGCGCTGGTTTTCCTTGAACAGGGTCAGCGCCTTGCGCAGGTAGAGTTCATATTGCCCGGCGATATTCGGAAACTCGGGGCCGGCGCTGCGGCCATCGACGTAATGGCAGGCGCTGCAGCGCTGAATATGGATGGAATCCGGCGTGATTTCCGAATCCGCGTGCGCCTGCAGGAAGCCCGCCGCGGAAACCAGCACGGCCATGAAGCCAAGGCGGAAGAATGTTGTCATGACATGTCTCCTCAAAATGCTGCGTACGCTGCGTGGGGATGAACGCAGCGGCGGGTTCGTTTACTTGAACTCATAGCGGACGGACAACGTGACCAGGTGGGTATCGTAATTCTGTGGCGCCGCACCCAGCGACAGCAGCGTAGGCAGGCTATCGACGGCGGCGTTCTTGGCCCAGTCGGATTCTTTGTAGCGCTCATAGCGATAGCCCACGCGCAAAGAGAGGTTGTCCTTCAGCGTGTAGACCGCATGCGCGCCGACCCCGGTCAGCGTGGCGCCCAGGTCGGGCAGCGCCGGCGCGCCGGCATAACGGATCTCGCCCGTGTAATCCGCATAGAAGATGTCGACGCCGACATCCAGCTTCTTGGGGATCGCCACCCATTTGACGCCGAAGCCGACGGTCTGGGTCAGATTCTTGTCGGATGCCAGCCATGGCGTGCCGGGCTCGATGATCCAGGCGCTGCCGGCCTGTTCCGAGTTCAACTGCTCGCGGTCGTAGTAGGCCGTTGCCGAGAGCCGATCGCTGAAGGTGTAGGCCAGGTTGATGTTGCTGTTCATGCCGCTGGCCTCGCGCAGGCCGAGATACATGGCGTTGTAGTCGTCCTTGAGGTATTCGAAATCAACGCCGAGGGACAGTTTTTCAGTCGGGGTCAGCGTGGCCTCGATGCCGACCAGGCCGCGCTCGCGGTCGGCCAGGTTATGCGCCCGCATCAGGCTATGTTCGTTCAGGTTCGGCGTATAGGGCGAGGCGTCGCGATTGGCGTGCGACAGTTTCAGCGTGGTCTCGACCGTTTCACCAGGACGCATGCGCAGCTTGGCCCATACGGTCTGGTCCTGGGTTTCCTCGACCTGCTGGTAGGTCCGGCTCATCTTGTCGTGGTCGAAGCCGAAGGAAAGATCGGCGTCCGCCGGCAGGCGGTAGGCGGCCTTGGCCCGCAGCAGATTCTGTTCGAAGCTGAACGGCTGGTTGGTATGCGTGCCGTGCAGAAAGCTGTCGGTTACCACGTGTTCGTAGGTGTTGATGGCGGTCTTGTTGTCGCGATCGCTGTAGGTGTAGCTGGCATCGAGACGCAGCTTGCCGCTGGGTCGGGTATAGATGTCGACCTTGACCAATGTGGTGTCGACCTGGCCGTTCAGGCTGTCGACCGGCGGTGCGCCGATCGGGACGGCCGGATTGATCGTGTAGGGCAAAAACGCCTGGTCTTGCGTCATCCGCCCGCGTGCGAGCCGGGCCGCCAGGCGGGTCGTTTCGGACCACTGGTAGCCGAGTACCGCGCTGATCTGGTGAAACTGGTTGTCCGGCGCCTCGGCCATCTGGCCTCTATCGGGCAAGGATGGGAAGGACGCGTAAGGATTGTCCCAGGCGATGCGCCGGTAACCGTTCTCGAACAGCGAGCCTGCATAGGCCAGCTTGGCCTGCATGCGCTCGCCCTGGTAGCCCACGGCAAGGCCGAAATCATCGGTCTGGTAGTTGACCGGTACCGGCAGGATGGCGGTCTGATTGAAGGCGAAGGTCGCTCCCTTGTCCAGCGTGCCGTCCTTTTCCTCGCGCCGGAAATGGCCGTTGAGTTCCCAATTGCGGCCCGGTGTCAGCGAGAATCTGACGCCCAGCCGATCGCGTTCGGTCTGCAACGGCGTGCGCGCCAGATCGCCGGCCAGCGTCGGCATCGCCGTCGTCGTGCCGGCGGGTATCCAGCCGGCTGGCAAAGCCAGCAGCCCGTCGCCTTGCGGGCTGAAAGGGCTACGGGTGTTCGACTCGCGGAAGTTCGGAATCTGGTCGTACTCGAGCGCGATGCCGTATTGGCCCTGTCGGCCGCCATCTATCGTCAGGCGGCGCGATTCCAGGCCCAGGTCTTCCGCCCGGATGTCCAGGTAATCTGCGTTGGCCTTGCCGCGATAGCGGTATTCGCCGCTGGCATTGAGATGCGCACCGTCATTCTCGTAGCCGGTGTAGCGGCCGAAGCGGTAGGCCTCATCACTCTGCAGGCCGATGCCGGCGTCGATCCAGCCGGACTTGCCGCTGGGGTCGGGGCAGTCGTCGCACACCTTGGCGGTTTCCGCCGGCTCCTTCTTGGCTGCCGCGTCCTTTTGCGGCGTTTCCGCGATGGCCGGGGAGAGTTGCATCAGCGCCGCCGCCAGCAGGGCGTAGCGCATGGGCTGTCTGGTGTCTTTCATGTCATTCACCCTTGGTCTGCATTCGGGAAGACGTTCGCCTGGCGATGTTCAACGCAACGGCAGCGCGCCGGAGGGGTGGTTCGAGCCATGGATTTGCGTATGGCAATTGACGCAGCCCTTCACCCCCAGGAAAACACTGCCGGCCAGCGTGCCGCCATCGTAGCTGCCGCTCGAATGGCCGGTGCGCGAGTGGCATTGCTGGCATAACTGCGGCGCGCGCTTTTTCAGCAGGGCGGCCTGATTGGAGCCGTGCGGCGTATGGCACAAATTGCAGTCTTCGGCGGCAGGCGCGTGCTCCCACAGGAACGGGCCGCGCTTCTCGGCATGGCAGGAGGTGCATTTCTCGCGTGCGCTGGCCTTCACCAGCGCACCGGTGCCTTTTTCGCCATGCACGTCGTGGCACTCGGTACAGGCCATCTTGCCTTCACGAACCGGATGATGCGAGGCCTGCTGGAACTTGGCCCGTTCCTTGGCATGGCAGTTGAAACAGACGCCAGCCTGGCTGTGTCGCTCCAGGACCGGGTCCTTGGTTACGTGGATCGTGTGGCATGAGGCGCAGGCCACCTGGCTGAATTCGTGGCTGCTGCCTTTCCATTCGATGCGTTGATGGGTTTGATGGCAGGTCAGGCACTTTTCATTCTGGTCCTTGACCGGGGTCCAGACGTTTTTGCCGAAGTTGATGATCGAACCGCCCCGTTTATCGCTCTTTTTCGCCTTGGCGTGGACAGTGCCGGCTCCGTGGCAACTCTCGCAGCCCTGATTTCCCATCGGGCTGCGCGGGTCCGCCTTAACCGCATGCTTGGTCTTGAAGAGGGGAAAAACCGGGTATTCGTTCTCGGCGTCATGGCAACTGACGCAGGTGTCGGTGTCTTTGAATTTCGCCTTGGCGATCAACGCCACCTTCGCCTCTTTCTCCGCGTCAGTCAACGCCGCCGCGGGCGCGGACTTCTGCTCTTTCTTGTCATCCTTGTCGGCGGCATGGACCGGCAACAGCAGGCTCATGCCGAGGATCAAGGCGAACCATTTCGCCCGGGGTTGCACGATAGTTTTCCACATAGGCTGTGTCCCGATCTCATTTACTTGGTTGAACTCGTTCAAACGCGGCGGCCACACGTGGCGGTCGTGTGGCATGGTGACCCGATCCCGGCCCGGCCGCACAGCGTCAATTCCTCTTGTCGCTCACTTGCAGGCCCTTCGCCGTGTAGGGCGCCACATATTCGATCTTGGCCTTGTCGCGCAGCTGCTTCAGCGCATTGTCCAGCGCCGCCTTGCGCCGCTGCTCCAACAGCGTGTTGCCGATCTGCGGGCCAGCCTGTTCCAGGGGCATCGGCTGCAGCTGCTCGGACAGGACGAAAATGACCAGCAGCGGTGCTTGGCCGTCCAGAACTACATGGCCGCCGAGCGGCGTTTTCGTCAACTTCGGCAGCACTTCGTCCGACATCTGATCGCTGGTCACGGAAAGCGCAAGGCTCTGGTGCGGGATGTTTCTTTCCTTCAACCAGGGCTCGAACCGGTCGCGGGTTTTCAACTGCTCGAGTTGTTGTTTGATTTCGGCCCTGACCTCGGGTGCGGCGTCGATCTGGAATTCCTGCACCGCGTACTGCTTGCGTTGCGCGTAGCGCTCCGGGTGCTGGGTGTAATAGGCCAGGATGTCGGCATCGCTCGGCTTAGCCGCTGCGGCCAGCTGCTGTTCCATATAGGCCATGGCCAGAATCGAGCGCGCCGAGTTGGCCAGCTTTGCCTGGATGGCCGGATCGCGATCCAGTTTCGATTGCACGGCCGCCTGCCGCATCAGTTCCATGTTGACCAGGCTTTCCATGCTCTGCTCGGACACGGGCTTGGTCTTGCCGTCGGCGCCGCCGTGGGCCGACTTGGTCTGAATTTCAACTTCGAGTACGGACTGGCCGTTGATCTTCACGGCCGGCTTTGAATCGACGGCGGTTTCGGTCTTTTTCCCGTCGCAGGCGGACAGCGACAGGCTGAATGCGGCGACAAGGAACACCAGTTTTGAGTTCGGGCTCATGAATCCATCCAATGTGTGGCTAAAAGGGGGAGGGCGCGTCCGGCGCCCTCCCGGTCATTTCAGTGCAAGTAAGTCTGTCAGTTGCCAAGGTGCGCCTTGTCCACCGGCTTGATGCCGCCGGGTGCATGGCAGCCATGGCAGGTTTCATTCACGGCGCTGCCGGAGGTGAGGGCATTCTGGGTCACCGTCCCGAATGCTGCGCCGCCGTCGTTGGCCATGTGCGCCATGGCGCCCAGCGAGCTGTGGCAACTGGAGCAGGCCGACGCTTGCGGGGAGATCACCAGATTGTCGCCGATGTCGTTGTCGGTGACGGCGGCGTTGCTGCTGTCGATACTGGTGTCGACCGCATACGTCACCGATGTGCCCAGCACGCTTGCGCTCTGTTTGTAGGAGTCGCCGACGTGGCACGACGTGCAGTTTTTCAAGCCGTCGTAAATCACGGAACCCAGACGGGTCGTCTTATTCACCTTGGGCCAGACCGGGTAGTTGCCCCCCTGTGCGGCATGCATCTTGTGGATCATCCGCTTGAAGTCGGCCGATTCGGCATACTGGGTCACCACGCCGCCGGTGACCACGCTGCCATTCAAGGGGGTGTTGCCGTTGTGGCAGATCACGCAGACCTGCGGCTCGTTCCGGTTGGCGCCGTGTGCGCCCAGGCCCGGATTGAAGCCGGTCAAGCTGGCATAGCCGATGAAGCGGCCGTGGCAGGCGTTGCATTTGTCGGCCGAAACAATTTGACGCCGCTCGACCGGATTGCCGTTCATCGCAAAATACTTGACCACATTCTGCACCGGCACGCGCAGACCCGCCTCGTTGATCCGGCCCTGGAAGGCCACCGCCACGGTGCCGTTTGCCGCATCGGGCAGAACCTTCGAGGTCAGCCTGAATCGGTTGCCGACGCCCACCCTTTGCACGGAAGCATCCGTTGCCGCCAGAGACGAGTAGGGCTGGCCGCGAACATTGCCGGCATTGTTGGCGTAGTCGGTCGTATTCCAGCCGAACAGCAGGCTCAGGCTGGAAAAACGCGATGCCAAAGCGGCGTCGAGCAGGTCGTAATCCGCACCGGTGTTCGGATTGCGCACCGAATATTCCACGCTCAAGGAGTTGTCGGCGTTCTTGCTGATGCTCCACAGGTTGAGCTGGTAATTGCCGCTCAGCACCCATTCCGGAATCTCATGCGCCTTGGCGGTGGTTTTGGCGACGCCGCCGCCCGCATCGTTATGGCAGGATTGGCAGACCGCGTCGGACGTGGCGTCCGGATTGGCGACACTGGGGATGAACAGCGACGCGTAGGGCGTATGGGCGAGCTGCCATTTTGAACCCGCGGCCTTGTAGTTGTCATGACAAGCCAGGCAGGCATGCTTGCTGGCCTTGGTCTTCCAGTTGTCGCCTTGCGCGGTCTTGTTGGGCGCAGTCGGCGAGCCGTCATGGCATTTGACGCAGTTTCTCTGGTCCTGCGGATACAGCACGCCGGTGATCACGCCGGCCGTGTCCTTTCTGGCCACGGCCGCGCGCACGGCATAGTCCTGGGTCAGCCGCTTGCCCATATGGAACTTGTGCACCATCAACTTGAAGTCGATGGCATTTCCGGTTTCAAAGTCGCTGCTGCCGGGGTTATGGCACATCACGCAATAATTCGGTTCGACGCGATTGCCGCCGTGCTGGGCGAAATTCTGGTGGCATTCGTTGCACGCGGCACGTTCCACGACTTTATGCGCCGGCGTCAGATTTCCCTGTCCATCCAGGTAGGGCGTGCCGCGGCCATCCGCGCCGAGCGTGAAGTCCATGTAGGGATTGAGCTTCATCGTCGCCTGCGTGACCGAATCGACAAAGCACAACTGCAGCGCGACGCGATGCAGGGTCTTGCCATCCTTGACGGCCAGATGGCCGTTGTTGGCGACCTTGCCGAGCGCCACGTTCTTCCTGTCGATGGCATTGGCCATCAGCAACGGCGTGCTGACATCGGTCGCAAAGCGGTAGGTATAAACGCCGTTGGCTTCTTCCAGGATGCCGACGATGCGGACATTGGGGTCGGCGGCGGCGTTGGCGGGATTGGTGTAACCGCCGGCGGCGGGTTTGGGATCGGTCGCGCCTTCGATGACCGCATTCTGGCCCGGCGCGGAAACCGCATAGCGCTGGCGTGAAATCAGGCTTTGCCAGTTGGCGCCATCGAATTTGGCGATGGCGAACGTGACATTGGCATTGTTGCAAGCCGGGTCGGCCGGCAGCGTGCCGCTCGGATCGCTCAATCTCAGGCCGGAGATGGGTTTTCCGGCCGCGTCGTTGACGACGAAACTCACGACCGGCGGACTGTTGACCGTGATCCCGGTAATCGTGCCGCCCGCCATGTTCGAGTTCGGCGTTACCACGCCGCCATCCCCGCCGCCGCCGCCGCAACCCGCCAGCGCGCCCAGCAACAGCGCCATCAGGACCGGGGCCATATTGCGCAAATTCATAGTCATCTCCGCTGTTCCGCTACTCGTCATCCGCTACGCAGGCATCCGGCTTCATCCAGCGGCTCGATTCGTTTGATCGAAGGCCAGCCACGAAACCGGATGGGGATTTCATTTCTGTTTGGCGATGATCCGCTGTTTGAGTGCCATATACAGGCCCGCCGGCATGATGTTGTGCGTGACCAGGTTCGCTTTGCTCAGATAGGGGCGTCCGGCAATGATTTTGGCGGCCAGCGCGTCGTCTACGCCGGTTAACGTTTTCAGCTCGGCTTTGCTGGCGCTGTTGATGTCCACCGCTTGCAGGGCCTTGTTCTGGCCGCCCTGCAGGGTGGCGGCGGCGCGGGTGGCCGGCTTGGCGGCCGCTTCGGATTGCGGCTGGTAGGCATGCGCTGTACCGGTCATGACGAAAACGGACAGTGCGAAAGTTGACAGCACGGCTAAGCGCGCCTGGGTGATGCGGTTTGACATGTACCATTCCTCCTGTGTCGGTCGGACCCGAACCTGCCGGGTTGAAAAACGCTTTCGGTAGAGACCGTCGCCGCGGCGCGGCCTCTGCCGAAAAGGCCTCCTTAACGAAAAAAGGGATGCGCCCGACTCCAGCGCATCCGAGTTGTCTTTGCTGAACTGCGGCCCCCTGTTCCCGGGGCACGAGACTGCGTGCCCCAGGGGAGCCGGTGGTCAGCCGGCCTTCAGATCACAGGCCGTGCGCCGCCTTGATTGGCGCGATGTTGCTGGTCGAACCGTGGCAGAGCAGACACTGCTCGGATTTGCCGAGAGCGCCGGTCTTGGAACCATCCGCATTCACGATGCCACGCGCCCGGTAGATGGAACCTAAACCCATCTGCTCGATATGATCCTTGACCGAGGTTCCCGGCGACGAAACCATGTTGCCGTCGTGGCAGCCGAAGCAGGCGTTGGCGATCGGTGAATTCACCAGCGTCGCACCGGTCGTGGTGGCTGACGGCGTCGTGGCGGCGGCATCGGAATTGCTGTAGTTGGTGCCTGCGCTGTAGGTTCCGCCGTTGGCATTCACCAGTGCGGTGATGTACGGGCTGTAGGAAATGTTGAAGTTCGCATCGGTACTGTTGTAGGTACCGTGTGCGACCACCCGATACAGCCGGTCGGCGACTTGGCTGGCGCCGGCGCTGAAGTCATAGCCGCCTGCAGCGTGGCAGTTCAGACAGTTTTTCAGGTTCGTCTTGTCGCCCGGGAAGCCGATGATCGTCGCATCGAATGCTGCGTCCTTATGCCAGTTGTACGGCACGGTGCGCATGCGATTCGGGTGCTCCGTCGTTTTGGTGCCGGCGTGGGTGGCATGCACGAAGGCCGTCGAGTCCGCCGACCAGCCGGAACTGCTGCGGTTCGGGTTATGGCACATCGCACACATCTTCGGATCGTTGCGCTGGCCGCTATGGAAGGTGGTCTCGGTAAAGAGGCCCAGCTTGCCGTGGCAGTTGTTGCAACGTGCGGCTTCGGTGGTGATGCGCCGTGCGGTGAAGCCGGTGCCCGTCTTCGATTCATCCTGCGCCGTCACGTTGAGGCCGGCGACACAGTTGGTGGTCACCGTGGTGGAACAGGTCCTGGCGTAACCCGCCACGTCCGTCTGCAACATGGCCGCGTACCCCAGCGCGCCGGTCAGCAGGCTGGCGCCGGCGGGAATGCTCCGGCCGGTCAGGGTCACGGTGTAGTAGCCGTTGGCATCCGGCCCGGTCAGAGTGCCTGCGCTGGTGCCGGTCGCAGAGCCGTTCCAGATGCCCAGCAGTGAGGCGCTGACGTAGACGTTGAAGTCAGCCGGCGTCGTTTCGCCATCCTGCGGAACGGAATAGGCGAAGTAGACCGAGGGTGCATTGTCGAAGTTGGCCCAGATCGCCCGATCCGTCGTGCTCGATGCGGTTCTCAAGTCCATGCGTGCGTTGTTCTGCAGGATGCGGAACACCATGACCGGATTGCGGCTGCCATTCAGCGAGACGCTCTGGATGTCATAGTCGACCGTCTTCGCGCCGGTGGGCAGGCGGTTGTCATTGGCGGCGTAGTAGGTCGTCACGCCCGTCGTCGCATTCGTTGCCGCCGTGATCGGCAGATGGTTGACGCCGGCGATGGCCGCGGCGCTATGGCAGGAAGCGCACTTGCTGTCGTCGGTCTGAATGCCGCCCACGTGGCCGTAGTTGGCCCACGGATTGTTCGGGTTCAACGTCGTGCCATTGCCCAAGGCAAACGGTTTCGCGAAGTCGATGCCGTCATGGCAACCGCCGCAGGCGGCCCGGCTGGGTACGGACTTCCAGTTGTCACCCTGCGCGGTTTGATTGGGATTGCCCTCGGCCGGGGTGCTGCTGTGGCACTTGGTGCAATTGCGCACGTCCTGCGGGAAGCCGACATGCGAGTAATCGTGTTTGGTGCTGCCGAAGCCCCAGATGGAATACCCGTTCTTCAACATGTGGCCGGCATGGATCTTGTGCACCATGGTGCTCATGGTCAGCACGTTGCCGCTGTTTGCGTCGACTGTGCCGGGGTTGTGGCACATCACGCAGTACTGCACATCGACGCGGCCGCCGCCATGCAATGCCAGCTTGTTATGGCAGGTGTTGCAACTCTTGATGTCGGCCATCACGCGCGTCTCGGTCGCGGCGGTGGTCAAGGCGACCGCCTTGTAGCCGGTGCCGTCGGCGACGAACTTGACGTCGTAGTACGGATTGACCAGCACGGTGGCGCCGGCTGCATTGGTATAGCTCAACTGCAGTGCGATGCGATGGGTGCGGGACGGCTCAAACACGACGCCGTTGGTCCGCAGGCCGGTGGGGCCGACGAAGGCGGGGTCGCGGATATCGGTCGAGAAGGTGTAGGTGTAGTACTTGCCTTCCGCGTTGTAGGCAAGCTGGTTTGGTATCGCAGCAGCTCCGGTCGGCTTGGCATCGGTCGTCGCCTGCAGCGCGCTCGCCAGGGCGGGGGCGCCGGCGGTGCCGCTACCCACATTGTTGGGAGCGGTAGCCGTGCTTTCGGTGCGATAGATATAGTTGACCCACTGGTCAGGAGCGCCGTTGGCGCCGGGCACCAGTTTGGCGATGGCGACGCTGACGTTGGCGGAGGTCAGACCGGTTTTTACTGCGCCGTCGGAGAACACCGTGAAGTTGATCTTCGGCGGACTGTTGACGGTCGCCACCGGCAGGCCTGCATCTTGCAGCACCGCAAATGCGGCAGACGAATTGCTCGCCGTGTCGTTGCCGGGGACTGCCGCCGCCGTGGTGACCGCAGACGCAACGCCGGCCGGAGCGGTCGGGGCGGTGTCGACAACCGCGTCGCTGCCGCCGCCGCCGCAACCGGATAGTCCGATGGCTAGCAATGCCGCCAGTCCCCATCCTGTTTTTGAAAAACACCGTGCACGCTTCATGTTATTTCTCCTTTAGCCAAATGAACGACGGGGACGCCGACTCAGTTCCGGCACTGCGATAAGGCCATCGTTGGATGGCCGTGGTACTTGGGGGAGTCCGGCGAACGCATTCGCCTTGATGTTTCGTTATTCAGCCGGCCCATGGCGGACTCGGACTTCTTGCCTGTGCTGCGCCTCGTTGGTCAGGCCGATGAACTTGGCGAAGCCGGCGGCGGTAGGCACGGTCGAGGCGCCCGGTTTCAGGCGGGCGATAGGTGCAAAGCACGACTTTTTCTGCATGGCGTCTCCTCCATGGCAACGTTTTTTGTTGAATCGCCTGAGTACGATCAGGCCGTTTTATGGGTACGAATAAACTACGCGAGCAAGAGTCCTGCGAATCGCCCTGGACCAGGGCAAGAACCGCACATTCGGTTTGATGGTGATCAATTCTTGGCGGGAACTTCCATCGGGCAGCCCGCGGTGGCCAAGCTGCGCAGACGCGTCCAGTCGTCGATGCGAACCTGACTGCCGCTGAACTGGATGAATCCCTGCTGCGCCATGAAGGCCAGCATGCGTGAAAAGGTTTCCTGGCTGAGTCCGATTTTGGCGGCGATATCGCGCTTCAGTGCGGGCAGACGGAACTCCTGCTCGGGGACTGGAATGCTGGGCTGCAAGTGCATCAGGTAATGCGCCACGCGTTGCAGGCTGGAAGGCTGCGCGCAGATTTCGATGTCGCGCAGCGTGTGCAACAGGCGCTTGGAAATCAGGCTCAGCGTGCGTTCGGCCAGAAGAGGGCTCTGGCGCAGCTCGCGGCGATAGACCTGGCCGTCGATCGCCAGGACATACGTGTCTTTTCCGGCTACCGCGTCGTAGGGGCAGGGCTCCTCTTGGATCAGACAGGGTTCGCCGTAGCTTTCACCTTGCCCGACCAGGGCGACCACCCGTTCGGCGCCATTGGATAACGGGATGAACAGCCGCATCTGGCCGCTGACCACGACATACAGCGAGGCAAGGCGCTCGCCTTTGCCGGTCAGGCTTTCCTTTTTGGCCAGCGAGATCTGCTTTGCTCCAATGGACAGCCGCGTCAATTGATCCTTGCTCCAGCCTTCGAAGTAGCTCAGTCGCGACATCGTGTCCTGGATCTGGCTGGACGTGATGGGTAGGAGGTTCATGGTTGTGCGCCAAGTTGACTGTGAATCTTCACTCGCAGGAACCGTGCCATCCGTGAATCCGCCTTCCGACTTCATTGTAAGCTGTTGATATTGAATGGAAAGTGTTTTGTCCGACAAGGAGGATGGGCCGGCTTCGGCAGCGCTGATGCCGGCCCGATGTCACCGTTTGGTAATCAGGCCGGGGGGTCGGAATTGACGAGACTCAAATGAATCAGTGACTTGGAATTGAATTAAGCCTTTGCCTGAGTTACAGATGGGTAACGTAGTCTCTTTAGACTAAGTATTGGCGTTACACTGCGGTAACGCGGCAAAAAAATGAGGTGGAGGCGTGCGTATTCGGCTGCGGCAACTGGTATTGATGATCGGCGTGTTGGTCGCGCTGATCTTGCCCGCAGCGGCGGCCGAGCCGATACGCATCGGGCTGACGCCCACCTTCCTCAATGAGCGTCATGCGCTGATGGCCGATTGGCGGGCGTATCTGGAGCGCAAGCTGAAGCAGCCGGTGGTTTTCGTGCTGCGCGACAGTTATCAGGAAACCCTGGAAATGTTGCATCAGCGGCGGCTTGATGTGGCCTGGCTGTGTGACTGTCCGCATGTCACCGACAACCCGGAATTTCGCTTGATGGCGACGCCGTTGTTCCAGGGGCGTCCGTTTTACCGCGCTTATCTGATCGTGCCGGAAGAGGATCAGACGACGCGCACCGTGTTTGATTTGAAGAACACGGTTTTCGCCTATACCGATCCTTACTCCAATGTCGGTTACCTGTTTCCGCGCTATGAACTGAAGCAGTCCGGCATCGAGCCTGACCTTTTTTTTCGGCGTACTTTCTTTACCCGCTCGCAGCGCAAGTCGATCGAAGCCGTGGCGGTCGGGGTTGCCGACGCCGCTTCGGTCAACAGCTACATCTGGGAGACGATGCATCTGCAAGCGCCGGTGCTGACCGGCAGAACCCGCATTGCGGCGCGTTCGGAAGAATTCGGCTTTCCCCCCTTTGTTGCGGACCGCGCGTTTTCAGCCGGCGATTTTCGCCGTCTGCAGCAGGCGCTGTTCGAGATGTCTGCGGAGGCGGATGGCCGTGCGGTGCTTGAAAAAATGAATTTGAATGGATTCGTTATGCCGCAACCCGAGCTGTATCGCCCTGTCAGCACTGTCGTGCGTTTCATGAAACAGCCCTGACATGGGATTGTTCGATCTGAGCCTGCACAGCAAGCTGCCGCTCTGGGGCGGTTTGCTGATCATCGCGACGGCGGTCGCGATTTCCGGCAGCAACTTGCTGCAGACGCGGGATGAGATCAAGAAGAACATGCTGGTGCGCTCCGAGGCGCTGGGCCGTTCGCTGACCAAGACACTGTACTCGGCGCTGTCGCAGGACGATGTCTGGCGCGCCTATGAAATCATCAACTCCCCGATGCGCGCCGAAGCGCGCAAGCCCAGTTTTCAACTGGAAGACTTCGTGGTGCTGGATGCCGAGCACCGGGTCTTCATTTCAACCGCGCCGAAGCAGTACCCCATATTGACCGCGCTGAGCGGCATGGGTTTGGCATTCAAGCAATTGCAGCAACGTCTGGCGCAGAACGACAGGTTCATGGTGATCGTGGAGTCCGAGAAGATCTTGCTGGGCATTCCGCTGGTTGCAGACGGCGTGATGCTCGGCACGCTGGTGCTGGTGCATCCGGCCGACTACTACCGCGCCAGCTTCGACCGTTTTCTGGCGCGTACGGCCTGGACCACGCTGGCGGTGCTGCTGATCCTGCTGCCGATCAGTTGGTACTGGGGCCGTCGCATGGCCGCGCCGTTGACTTTGCTGGCGCGCAACATGGGCGATCTCGGCAAGAAACTGCCGGCGCCTCTGCCTGATCGGGTCTATCCGCACAACGATGAGTTGGGGCGGCTGTTTCAGGTTTACGACCAGATGCAGCAGGAACTGGTCGAGAAGGATGCCATGCAGCGCCAGATCATGAAGTCGGAACGGCTGGCGTCGCTGGGGCGGCTGACCGCCAGCATTGCGCATGAAATCAACAATCCGTTGGGCGGTCTGCTGACCGCGGTCGATACCGTCAAGCGCCATGCCGCGCCCGACCCGGTGCTGACGCGCGTGCTGCCCCTGCTGGAGCGCGGCCTCATTCAGATCAAGGACATCGTCGGCGCTCTCATGGTCGAGGCCAAGGCCAAGGGCCGCGCGCTGAGCGGCCAGGACATCGAGGATGTGCATACGTTGCTGGCGGAGGAGGCGAAGAAGCGCGGCGTGCAGTGGACCTGGCTGAACGCCGTCAGCGGTGATGTGCCGCTGCCGGCGACGCTGGTGCGGCAGGTGCTGATCAATCTGGCGCTGAATGCGCTGCAGGCGGCGGGAAGCGGTGGCAACGTCGGCGGCCATGTCAGCGTCAGGGTGGCGCTGGCCGAAGGCCATCTCGCCCTGGAAGTGAAAAACAATGGCGTCGGCATTTCGCCCGAATTGATGGAACATCTGTTCGAACCGTTCAGCGGCGAGAACGAGACCGGCCAGGGTTTGGGCCTCTGGATCACCTATCAGATCGTCGAGCAGTTGCAAGGCGACATCATCGTCAACAGTGAAAACGGGCAGACGCGCTTCTGTGTGACCTTGCCCTTGGGAGAAGCGATATGGCCGCCATCTGTCTGATCGAAGACGACGACATCATGGGCGATGCGTTGAGCATGCGCTTCGAGCTGGAAGGATTCGACTGTGATTGGCACAAGACCGGAAAGTCCGCCCTCGCGGCCTTGTCCAAGTTCCGTTACAGCGCAGTGGTCAGCGACATTCTGCTGCCCGATTTGACCGGCGAAGCGTTGTATGGCGCGCTGCGGGAAACCGGCGGCAGGCTGCCGCCGTTCATTTTCATGACCGGCCACGGCTCGGTCGACCAGGCGGTGCGCCTGCTCAAACTGGGGGCAGTGGATTATCTGCTGAAGCCGTTCGAGCCCGATCTGCTGCTCGGCAAGCTGCGCGAACTCATCGCAGGCCATGAGAGCGAGGAGGTGTCGGAGAACGCGGTATTGGGCGTCTCTCCAGCCATGCGCAGCCTCGATGAACTGCTGTTGCGCCTGGCGCAAAGCCAGGCTTCCGTGCTGATCATCGGCGAGTCCGGCGTCGGCAAGGAGGTGGTCGCCGCCAAGCTGCATCGTTTGCGCGGCGGCGAGCAGCCCTTCGTCGCCGCCAACTGCGGCGCATTCGGCGAAGGCTTGCTGGAAGCGGAATTGTTCGGCCATGAAAAGGGCGCCTTCACCGGCGCGATCAAGGCCAAGAAAGGCCTGTTCGAACAGGCCTGCGGCGGCACGCTGTTGCTCGACGAAATCGGCGATATGCCGCTGGCCATGCAGGTCAAGGTGTTGCGCGCCATCCAGGAGCGTCGCATCGTGCGGGTCGGCGGCGAGACCGCCATCCCGGTGGATTTTCGCCTGATGGCGGCGACCCATATGGATTTGAAGTCGCGCGTCGAGCAAGGCGCGTTCCGCGAAGACCTGTATTACCGCGTCAATGTCATCCAGATACGGGTGCCGCCCTTGCGCGCGCGGCGGGAAGACATACTCTGGCTGGCTGCGCGGTTTCTCGACCAGGCCTGCCCGTCCAGCGACGGCCGCCGCAAATCCCTTTCCCCGGCGGCGGAACGTGCACTGCTCGATTACGCCTGGCCCGGCAACATACGCGAGTTGAAGCATCTGCTGGAGCGCGCTTGCGTGCTGGCCGAGGGGCCCTTGCTGACGCCCGAGCTGTTGTTCGGCGACGCCGCCGCCGATAGTGAAGTTTTCCCGGCCGCGACGCTGGGTTACCACATGGCGCAGCGGGAACGCGCCTATATCCTGCGCGCGCTGGATGCGCGCCGCTGGCAGATTCAGGAGACGGCCAGCCTGCTCGGCATCAGCCGCAAGAATCTATGGGAAAAAATGAAGAAGCACGCCATTACTTCGGCGAGCGCAACGGACGAGGCTGGCCGTCCAGAGCAGTAAGTCGTCGCCGGGCGTTTTCCGGTGGCGTTTCCCATCCCGTTTTCCCTGTTCGGCCCCTTCGACTATGATGCGACGCCTTGGCTATCCCGGTCTGGATGCCGTCTTCATGCTTTTTTAATCGGTCATTTCGAGGTCATGCCGTATGCAGTCAGGTCCCAGAGAAATCGTCACGCCGTTTCGCCAGATTCCGCTCGATGTGCCGGAGGGCATGAAGCCGAACGAATTTTTCAACAGCACCGAGAACCTGAACGATCTGGCCCACAACAACGGCCTGTTGCAAAACCCGGAAGGCCTGTTGCTGTACCGCAAGGCGCTCGGCCACAGCAACGAGTTCGACGCTTCGATCATCTACAACACCTCGCAGAGCATACTCGATCCGCTCGGCCGGCCGGTGCGGCGCACGCAGGTGCCGGAGCAGGTCAAGAACGTCTGGAACCGGATGAATCAGGTCATCTGCGCGTACATGCTGGAGCGCTACCCCGACCCCGACGAAACCCTGGTGCTGGCCGGCGAGGCGAGCCTGGATGCGACCTGGCCGATGACTTCGCCCGGCGTGCCGAGCATACGCATGCTGCACAACCATTTCATCGTGTTCAACAAGGCCGAGTTGCGCGCCGCACCGATCGCCGACGCCCATAACCCGAATCTGACCGACGGCGGCCAGCACTCGTTGTTCCAGGCCTATATGCGCAATGTGTATCAGGAGTTTTTCGACGGACTGGATCTGCAAATCCTGCGCCCCTGCCAGTCCGGCTCCTGCAAAATCGCGCTGACCGGTTATCCGCAGGGCCTGCCGAGCTGGGAGATTTCCGGCGGCGCCGAATCGCTCAAGGAAGTGCGCTTCTGGAAGGAGTACGACACCATCCTGAAAGGCTTCATCGACTTCTACCGCACCTTCTTCGGCCAGGTCTCCACCCGCAATGCGCCGCTGCCGCGCGATATCTATTTCCCCGCGCTGGTGGAGAACAAGCTGCAGTTCAACAATGACCTGCTGAAGACCGCAAAAATGGTGCGCGACCGCTGCATCAAGGATGCCAAATATGCCAACTCGATCCGCTGGCAGCCGGCGTTCAAACAACTGATCTACCGCAACGACGCCGGCAAGCTGATCGTCACCATCAGCCAAAACTCGATCGGCAACGCCATCACCGAACTGCTTGGCGTGGTGGTCAAACGCACGCCGGATGCAGCGGCCTACGGCCGTGCTGAGCCGGCCTTGATCGAGCAGTTGCTGGAAGTCCGCCGGCGCCTGGTGGAGGCCGATCTGGGCAGCGGGATCGCGACGCCGCACTGGGCCGCCGAGTAGGTTTGCGCCGCATCGCCATGACCTTCCTGCCGCCAGATCAAGCAAGTGTAGACACGCTTTCATCGCCCCAGGCCGAGCGCTTGACAGTGCTCTGGAAGCTGGTGACGCAGCGCGATCTCAGCGAGGAACAGCGCTTCCATGCCATGCTGAAACTGGCCTGCCAGGCGCTGGACATGGAGCTGGCCGTGGTCGGCGAGTTTTCCGACCAATACACCGTGCGCTATGTGTACGACACGTTGGATTTGCTGCCGGAAGGCAGCGTACTGCCGATCAACGATACGTTTTGCCAGCATGTGATCAAGGCGCGTGAGCCGCTGTTCGTCGCCGATCTGAGCCGGCATCCAATCTTTCAGAGCCATCGTCTGGTCGTGCAGGGCGGCATGCGCGCCTATGCCAGCATACCGATCTGGGCCGGCGAAGAATTGTGGGCCGTGTTGGCGTTTTTGCGTCGCAGCCCGGTGCCGGAAGGCTTCAAGGAAGCGGACATCGCCTATATGGAGCTGGTGGCCGGGTGGTTGGGCTATCACCTGTCGCAGTCGCAGCAACGCGTCCTGCTAGAGCGCCATGCGATGACCGATCAGCTCACCGGCATGTTGAATCGGCGCGCAGCGGAGGCGCGCCTGAATGAGGAAATGGCGCGCTCGAAACGGCACGGCGAGAGTTTCTCACTGGCATTGCTGGATCTCGATCATTTCAAGGCGGTCAACGATCGTTACGGCCACGCCGTCGGCGACGAGGTGCTTCAGGCGGCGGCGGCGCGCATTCTGGCTGGCTTGCGTGAAGAGGATTGGGTAGCGCGCTGGGGTGGCGAAGAATTTCTGGTCTTTTTGCGCCAAGCCGATGCGCGCGAGGCGGTTTCCATTGTCGGGCGTTTGGCCGCGGGCGTGAAAGCGGCGCCGATTCCGACTCGCGCCGGCAACGTCCGAATCACCTTGTCCGCCGGTATTGGCTGTCCAGGGGCGACTGACGCGGACTGTCGCAATGCGATCGAAATGGCCGATGCCTGTCTTTACCAGGCCAAGGCGAACGGCCGCGACCAGATCGAAGTGCAAGAAGGCAGCGTCTCGGTGTTGTGGCCGGCGCAGATCATCAAGCAGGCCCTGCGTGAGAATCGGGTTCACATGGCCACCCAGATCATCGTCGATCTGGGGACCGGCCAGGCGGTTGCCGACGAAGCCTTGGCGCGTGTCCGGCTGCCCGACGGCAAATTACTCGCCGCCGGAGAGTTTATCGAAGCGGCGGAAGGCTTGGGGCTGATGGTGGAGATCGACCGCATCATGACCCGAAAGTCCATGCAGCGCTGTGCCGGCAAGTTGAGCGGCGGCGAGGTCGCGCAGGACTTTGCCCATTTCGTGAATCTGTCGCCGCAGTTTCTCGCGCGCCGCGACCTGGTCGAGGAAATGCTGGCCAATGCGATGGACTATTGTCAGACCTGCGGCGTCACCTTCGGTCCGGTCAAACCGATCGTGTTCGAAATCACCGAACGCCAGTTCCTGCGCAATCTCGATACGTTGGAAGCCGATTTGAAACCGCTGCTCGATTTCGGTTTTCGCCTGGCGCTGGACGATTTCGGCAGCGGTTATTCTTCGTTTTTGTATCTGGCGCGACTGCCGATCAGCTTCCTCAAGATCGAAGGCTGGTTGGTCGCCAACATCCGCAAGGAACGCAAGATCGCCGCCATTGTCGAAAGTCTGGCCCGGTTCGCGCGCAGCGAAGGCATCATCACCATCGCCGAATGCATCGAGGATGCCGATACCGCCCGAATTCTGCGCGATATGGGCATCGATCTGGGGCAAGGCTGGCATTTCGGGCGTCCGGAAATTGAAACAAGCGGCTGAAAATTTATTGCCGACCATTGCCTTCCCGTTTTTTTGATGACAACACGGTTAAAATCCGCCCCCCAATAAAAGTCTCACCAAAGGATAAATCATGAGCAAAGGGCAGTTGCTACAAGACCCGTTCCTCAACGTGCTGCGTCAGGAGCAAGTTCAGGTTTCCGTCTATCTGGTCAACGGCATCAAGTTGCAGGGCCATATCGAAAGCTTTGATCAATATGTCGTGTTGCTCAAGAACGCCGTCACCCAGATGGTTTACAAGCACGCCATTTCGACCATCGTTCCCGCCCGGCCGGTCACCGTGCAACACGGCAGCGGCGATAACTAATGCAAATTGATGTTTGAACGCCCGGAACGGGGCGAGGCCGTCGTTCTCGTATCGCTCGATTTCGGCCATGCCGATTATGAAGAAAGCCTGAATGAACTGAATCTGCTGGCTACCAGCGCCGGCTTGCATGTCGTCGGCCTGGTCGAGGGCAAACGTTCGAAACCGGATGCCAGCCTGTTCGCCGGTTCCGGCAAGGCCGATGAAATCGGCCTGATCGCACGCGATGCCGGCGCTACTCTGGTCATCTTCAATCACGAACTCTCGCCGGTACAAGAGCGCAATCTGGAGCGCCGCCTGCAATGTCGGGTACTCGACCGGACTGCGCTGATCCTCGATATCTTCGCTTTGCGCGCGCGCAGCAACGAGGGCAAGCTGCAGGTCGAACTCGCCCAGTTGCGGCATTACTCGACGCGTCTGGTCCGCGGCTGGACGCATCTGGAGCGGCAAAAGGGCGGTATCGGCATGCGTGGCGGTCCGGGTGAAAGCCAGTTGGAGCTGGACCGGCGCATGCTGTTGAACAAAATCAAGACCATCGAAACCAAGCTCGACAAGCTGTCCCGCAGCCGCGCGGTACAACGTCGCAGCCGGCAACGCGGCGGCGTGTTTTCGATTTCGCTGGTGGGCTACACCAATGCCGGCAAGTCGACGCTGTTCAATACCCTGACCCATGCCGGCGCCTATGCCGCCGATCAACTGTTCGCCACGCTCGATACGACCTCGCGCAAGCTCTGGTTGCCGCAGGCAGGGCAGCAGATCGTACTGTCGGATACGGTCGGCTTCATTACGCGCTTGCCGCATACCCTGGTGGCCGCTTTCGAAGCGACGCTGGAAGAAACCGCACATGCCGATTTGTTGCTGCATGTGGTGGATTCGGCGAGCCCGAATCGCGACCGCCAGATGGAAGAGGTGGACAAGGTATTAAAGGAAATCGGCGCGGAACAAGTGCCGCAGATTCGAGTCATGAACAAGGTCGATCTGACCGACGCCGAGCCGCAAGTGGCGCGGGATGAGTATGGTAAGATCGACGCCGTTTGGCTTTCCGCCAAGACCGGCTCAGGCGTGGAATTGCTTCGGGAAGCCCTCGCGGAGTTTGCCCGTGATCATCAACATGAAACTCAAATACTGGCAACCCAGAATGTCGAACTTTCTCAAAGCTATGTGGAAACCTCTCAGGATGGCCTGGAATGACCCGCAATGGGGCAATCAGGGTGGCGGCAACAAGAATGCCGGCGGCCCGCCCGATCTCGACGAACTTTGGAAGAACTTCAATCGTCGCCTGAACGCGATGTTCGGCAAGAAGTCGGGCGGCGACGGCGATGGCGGGCCGCCCCGTGTCGGCGGCGGTTTTCAGGGCGACTTTCATATTCCCGGCGGCGCCGGCCTGCTGATCGGCATTGCCGTCGTGGTTTGGCTGGCCTCCGGCTTCTACATCATTGACGCCGGCGAGCGGGGCGTGGTGCTGCGTTTCGGCAAGTTCGTCGAGACGACGATGCCGGGCCCGCGCTGGCATTTGCCGTATCCGTTCGAGACGGTGGAAGTGGTCAATGTCGAACAGGTGCGCACGGTGGAAGTGGGCTACAAGAACAACGTCAAATCCAAGGTGTTGAGCGAAGCGCTGATGCTGACCGATGATGAAAACATCGTCGACCTTCAGTTTTCGGTGCAATTCCTGCTGAAGGACCCGGAAGATTACCTGTTTACCAATCGCGATCCGGACGAAGCGGTCAAGCACGCAGCCGAAACCGCGATGCGTGAAATCGTCGGCAAGAGCAAGATGGATTACGTCTTGTACGAGGGCCGCGCCGACATCGCCGTGCGCGCCACCAAGCTGATGCAAGACATCCTGGATCGCTACAAGACCGGCATTCAGATCAGCAAGTTGAACATGCAGAATGCGCAGCCGCCCGAGCAGGTTCAGGCCGCCTTCGACGATGCCGTGAAGGCCGGACAAGACCGCGAGCGCTTCAAGAACGAAGGCCAGTCTTACGCCAACGATGTCATTCCGAAGGCGCGCGGCGTCGCTTCCCGCCTGCTGGAAGAGGCGCAAGGCTACAAGCAACGTGTGGTGGCGCAGTCCGAGGGCGAGGCCTCCCGCTTCAAACAGGTGCTGGTCGAATACGCCAAGTCGCCGCAGGTGACGCGTGAACGTCTGTATCAGGACACCATGCAGCAGGTTCTTTCGAATACCACCAAGGTGATGGTGGATGACAAGCAGGGGGGTAATTTGCTTTATCTGCCGTTGGATAAACTCATGAACATGACCCAGAGCGGAGCGCCTGCACAGGCCAGTCCGCAGCACATCGAACAGACGCAACAACGTCAGGACAGCGCAACTCCGGCCCGGGCCGAGGATTTGTCTCGCTCGCGTGACGCCTTCCGCAGCCGTGATCGGGAGGCCCGATAATGAAAAATCCCGCCGTTATCGTGGTCGGCCTGGTGGCCGCCCTGCTGTTCCTGTCATTGTCGCTGTTTACGGTCGATCAACGTCAGGCGGCGCTGGTGTTTCAGTTGGGTGAGGTCGTTTCGATCAAGAAAGAGCCCGGGCTGTATATGAAGCTGCCGCTGGTGCAGAACATCCGCTACTTCGAGACCCGCATCGTGACGCTGGATCCGGTCGATCCGGAGCGTTTCATTACTTCTGAAAAGAAGAACGTCCTGGTCGACTACTACGTCAAATGGCGCATCAAGGATATCGAGAAGTACTACGTCAGTTTCAGCGGCGACGAGCGGCGCGCGGAGAATCGTCTGGCGCAGACCGTCAACGACGGCATGCGCGCCGAATTCGGCAAGCGCACCGTGCACGACGTGGTTTCCGGCCAACGTGACGACGTCATGGAGACCTTGCGCAAGTCGGCCGATCTCGATGCCCGCCGTTATGGTGTCGAAGTGATGGACGTGCGCATCAAGCGCGTCGACCTGCCCACGGAAGTGAGCGAATCGGTGTATCGCCGTATGGAAGCCGAACGCAAACGGGTCGCCAACGAGTTGCGCTCGACCGGTTCGGCGGAAGCGGAAAAGATCCGCGCCGATGCCGACAAGCAACGCGAAGTGATCATCGCCGAGGCCTATCGCGACGCCCAGCGCACCAAGGGTGAGGGCGATGGCCGCGCCGCCGCGATCTATAGCGAAGCCTTCGGCAGGAATCCGGAGTTCTATGCGTTCTATCGCAGCATGGAAGCCTACAAACAAAGCTTCTCGAACAAGAACGACGTCATGGTGCTGCAACCGAATTCCGAGTTCTTCCGTTACATGAAATCGCCCGGGGGTGGCAATCCTCGTAGCGGCAAATAACACGGCAAACATGCTGGGCGAGCTGACGTGAGTCTGGGCGACCTCTTCTTGCCCGCGTTGGCGCTGATGTTGGTCATGGAAGGCGTGCTGCCTTTTCTGTCGCCGGCGGCCTGGCGTGAAGCCTTTACCCGCATGATCCAGTTCAGCGACGGCCAGTTGCGTTTCATGGGCCTGGCTTCCATGCTGGCCGGCTTGCTGCTTTTGTTTCTGACTCAATAGATTACCAATGCCTCCCGCCTGGCTCCTCCCTGAATACGTCGAAGACATCCTGCCACCCTATGCCCGGCAGGCCGAAGCTTTGCGTCGCCGTTTGCTCGACCTGTTCGACAGCTATGGCTACGACCTGGTCTATCCGCCGCTGGTGGAATACCTCGATTCCCTGCTCACCGGCGCCGCGCGCGATCTCGACCTGAAAACCTACAAGGTCGTCGACGGCCTGTCCGGCCGCATGCTCGGCATACGCGCCGACATGACGCCGCAGGCCGCACGCATCGACGCGCACCTGATCAACCATGAGGGCGCCACTCGATTGTGCTATGCCGGTCCGGTGCTGCGCACCAAGCCGGGCGATTACCTGTCCAGCCGCGAACCCTTCCAGCTTGGCGCCGAACTGTTCGGCCATGCCGGCATCGAAGCCGATCTGGAAATCCAGGAGCTTTTGTTGGCCGCCCTGGCGAGCGCCGGCGTTCCCGATGCGCGCCTGAGCCTGGGGCACGCCGGTCTGTTCCACGCGTTGGCAGCCGGCGCCCAATTGAATGAAGAGCGGGCCGCCGCCCTCTATGCCGCGCTGCGCGGCAAGGACGTGCCGGAAGTCGAAGCGCTCAGCGCCGATCTCGCCGCGCCCTGGCAAGCGGCGTTCCGGCAACTGCCCGGCTTGTACGGCGATGCCTCCGCACTCGCACGTGCGCGCGCTGTGTTGCCCGCGCAACCCGATATCGCCAAGGCCCTGGCCGAACTCGAACAGCTGCTCAGCAGCGGCATGGCCTTCGGCCGTATCAGTGTTGCGGTCGATCTCTCCGATTTGCGCGGTGATGGCTACCACAATGGCGCCACCTTCGCCGCCTACGCCGGCGGCCAGGCCAGCGCGGTCGCTCTAGGCGGTCGTTACGACGGCGCCGGCAGCGTATTCGGGCGCAGTCGTCCGGCGACCGGCTTTTCGCTCGACTTGCGTCAGATTCTCGATTGTTTGGCCGCGCCTGCTGCACGCGGCGGCATTTTGGCCCCCCGCGCGGACGATGCGGCCTTGCGCGCCCGGATCGCCGAACTGCGCGCGGCCGGCGAACGGGTCGTCGTCGAATTGCCCGGGACGGCTGCGCAGGGTCAGGAACAGGGCTGCGACCGGTTGTTGGTGAAGGCGGGAACGGACTGGATCGTGCAATAGGTTTTTGCGGGTCGGGCGACGGCGCACCCAGGCGCTGGAACCGGCCTGCTTTGGTTATCTTTCAAGGGATCGAACATGAGCAAGAACGTCGTGGTAATCGGCACCCAGTGGGGTGATGAAGGCAAGGGCAAGATCGTCGATTGGCTGACCGACCGCGCCCAGGGCGTGGTGCGTTTCCAGGGCGGCCATAACGCCGGCCATACTTTGGTGATCGAAGGCAAGAAGACCGTGCTGCATTTGATTCCGTCCGGCATCCTGCGCGACAACGTGCGTTGCTACATCGGCAACGGCGTCGTCGTCTCGCCGGAAGCGTTGATGGAAGAAGTCGAAATGCTGGAGCGCAACGGCATCGACGTCGCCAGCCGGATGACCATTTCCGAAGCCTGCCCGTTGATCCTGCCGCACCATATCGCGCTCGACCAGGCGCGCGAAGCCGCCAAAGGCGCCGGCAAGATCGGCACCACCGGCCGCGGCATCGGCCCGGCCTACGAAGACAAGATCGCCCGCCGCGCCATCCGCGTGCAGGATCTGCTGCACCGCGAACGCTTCGCCGCCAAGCTGGGCGAAGTGCTCGACTATCACAACTACGTGCTGAAGCATTACTTCAAATGGGAAACCGTCGATTTCGCCAAATCGCTCGACCAGGCGATGGAGTTGGCCGAGCGCATCAAGCCGATGATCGGCGACGTGCCGCGCCAGCTCTACGATGCCAACAAGCGCGGTGAAAACCTGCTGTTCGAAGGCGCACAGGGCACGCTGCTGGACATCGACCACGGCACCTACCCGTTCGTCACCTCCAGCAACTGCACGGCCGGCGGCGCCTCCACCGGTTCCGGCATGGGCCCGTCCGCGATGCACTACATCCTCGGCATCACCAAGGCCTACACCACCCGCGTCGGTTCCGGCCCGTTCCCCACCGAGCTGTTCGACGACAACGGCCGCTGGCTCGCCGAGAAGGGCCACGAAGTCGGCGCCACCACCGGCCGCGCCCGCCGCTGCGGCTGGTTCGACGCGGCCGCGCTGAAGCGCTCGATCCAGATCAACGGCCTCACCGGCATGTGCGTCACCAAGCTCGACGTGCTCGACGGCATGGACACCATCCGCATCTGCACCGGCTACAAGCTGGAAGGCGAAGTCTGCGACATCCTGCCGGTAGGCAGCGAAATGCTCGCCGATTGCGAACCGATCTACGAAGACCATCCCGGCTGGACGCAAACCACGGTCGGCGTGAAGACCTTCGAGCAACTGCCCGCCAACGCCCAGTCCTATCTGAAGCGCATGGAAGAGCTGTGCGGCGTTCCCGCCGACATCATCTCCACCGGCCCGGACCGCTCCGAAACCATCGTGCGCCGGCATCCGTTCGAGTAAGGCCGCGTCAGCCCGGAGTGGGGATGTTTAAGCGTTGCGACTGCTGCGGCCTGGCCTGATGTCCAGCGCCAATACGCCGGCTCCGGCCGAACCGGTGACCGGCAACAGCGGGCATGCCGGAATCGGCGACGCGGCGGTCCTCACAACGGCCATGTTGCGGCCATGTTGATAGCCCGTACCGTTCGGCGTTTGTCGATCCTGCTCTGGCTGCCAATGGTCGGTGCGCTGTTCGCCGGCTGTTCGCAGCCGCTCAACAGTCCTTATCCGGATGGCGAGGCGAATGCCGGCAAAGCCATACTCTATTCCGCATTTGGCGAGCGTCCGAAGCATCTTGATCCGGCGCGCTCGTACAGCGAGAACGAGTACGTCTTTCTCGGCAACATCTACGAGCCGCCGTTGCAGTACCACTATCTGAAGCGGCCCTATCAGCTGGAGCCGCAGACCGCCGCTGCAATGCCGACGGTGCGCTATTTCGACGCCCAGGGGCGTGAGCTGCCGGCCGACGCCGCGGCGGCGAAGATCGCGCTGTCCGAATACGAGATACGCATCAAGCCGGGGATACGCTATCAGCCGCACCCGAGTTTCGCCAAAGATGCCCAGGGCAAGCCGCGTTACGTGCCGATTCGGCAGGACGAGCTGGACCGCATCGACCGCTTCGAGGATTTCACCGAGACCGGCACGCGCGAGCTGACTGCCGCCGATTACGTCTATCAGATCCGCCGCCTGGCGCATCCGCGCGTGCAGTCGCCGATCCTCGGCTTGATGGCGGACTACATCGTCGGCCTGAAGGATTTGGCCCAGAGTTTGGCCAAGGCGGCCAAGGAACAGCCGAAAGACGCCTACCTCGATATCGCAAAATTCGACTTTCCCGGCGCGTATGTCGTCGACGCCACCACCTACCGCATCCGCATCAAGGGCAAATATCCGCAGTTCACGTACTGGCTGGGCATGCCGTTCTTCGCGCCGGTGCCGGAAGAGGCGGAACGCTTCTATCGCCAGCCGGGTATGGCGGAGCGGAATTTCACGCTCGATTGGCAGCCGGTGGGGACGGGCGCTTTCTATCTGGCCGAGAACGATCCCAACCGCGTCATGCGCTTGCAGAAGAATCCGCATTACCGCGACGATTTCTACCCGTCCGAAGGCGATCCCGGCGACGCCGAAGCCGGCCTGCTGCGCGATGCCGGCCAGCGTTTGCCGCTGGTGGACACGGTGATTTACTCGCTGGAAAAGGAGGATGTGCCGTACTGGAACAAGTTCCTGCAGGGCTATTACGACGCCTCCGGCGTGAGTTCCGACAGTTTCGATCAGGCTATCCGGATGAATGCCGACGGCGAGCCGGATTTGACCCCGGACATGCGCCGGCGCGGCATCCAGCTGTCCACGGCGGCGCGGCCGTCGCTGAGCTACATGGGCTTCAACATGCTCGACCCGGTGGTGGGCGGCTTGTCGCCGCGGGCGCGCAAACTGCGCCAGGCCCTGTCGATTGCGATCGACTATGACGAATTCATTTCCATATTCCTGAACGGCCGCGGCCTGATCGGGCAGGGGCCGTTGCCGCCGGGCATCTTCGGTTATCGCGAAGGCGAGGCGGGGATCAATCCGCAGGTGTTCCAGTGGCGCGACGGCAAGGTGCAGCGGCGGACATTGGCCGAGGCCCGCCAGCTGCTTGCCGCGGCCGGCTATCCCAACGGGCGCGATGCCGCCAGTGGGCAGCCGTTGACGTTGTATTTCGACACCGCCGCGAGCGGACCGGAAGCCAAAAGCCGCATGGACTGGTTTCGCAAGCAGTTCGCCAAGCTGGACATCCAGTTGGTCATCCGCGCCACCGACTACAACCGTTTTCAGGACAAGATGAGCAAGGGCAGCGCGCAGATTTTCGAATGGGGCTGGAACGCCGATTACCCCGACCCGGAAAACTTCCTGTTCCTGCTCTACGGCCCCAACAGGAAGGTCGCGGGGGCGGGCGGCGGCGGCGGCGAGAACGCGGCCAACTACCAGAATCCTGAATTCGACCGCCTGTTCGAGCGCATGAAGGACATGGACAACGGCCCGCAACGCCAGGCGGTGATCGACCAGATGGTCCAATTGGCGCGCGAGGATGCGCCCTGGGTCTATGCCTTTCATCCCAAAAGCTTCGGCCTGCGCCACGGCTGGGTGAAGAACGCCAAGCCCAACCTGATGGCGCACAACCTGCTCAAGTACCGCCGCATCGACGCCGCCGCACGCGGCGCCTATCAGGCTGAATGGAATCGGCCGGTATGGTGGCCGCTCGGGGTGACGCTGCTGCTGCTCGCAGCGCTGATCTGGCCGGCGCTGGCTGCTTATCGGCGGCGGCAGCAGAGCCGGGCGATCGGCTGAGGCGCTTGACCCGGGGCCGAGCTAGCGCGCGTCAGAGCGCACAGGCTCCATTCGCGTTGCTGCTGCGAGCCGCGCCGTAATCCATGCAGGCCAGATTCTTCAGCACGCCGCGCATGCGTCCGACGACCTCGTTCAGCGTTTTTTCGATGGCTTCCGAGGAAATGCCCGCCGCGCTGTCGCCGCGTCCCGCCGCCCAGTTCACCGAGACCGCGATGGCGGCGTAACAAAGGCCGATTTCGCGCGCCAGATAGGCTTCCGGCATGCCGGTCATGCCGACCATATCGACGAAATCGCGCGCCAGACGGTCGATTTCCGCTTTGGTTTCCAGGCGCGGGCCTTGCACGGCGCCGTACACGCCGCCGGCCATGAAGGCTTCGCCGGCGTGCTGCAGGGCTTGCATGCAGCGTTGGCGCATGTCTTCGCAATACGGCCAGGTGAAGTCCAGATGCGTGACCGGCTTGCCGTTGTACTCGGTGAAGGTGGTTTCGCGGCCATGCGTGTAGTCGATGATCTGATCCGGCACGCAGATATCGCCCGGCTTCAGGTCGGGATGGATGCCGCCGACCGTGGCGACCGAGACGACATGGCTGACTTTCTGCTCGTGCAGCGCCCACAGGTTGGCGCGGTAATTGACCAGATGCGGCGGGATGGTATGGCCGTAGCCGTGGCGCGCCATGAATACCACCGGATGGCCGTCGAGATCGCCGAAGGTAAGCGGGCCGGACGGCTCGCCGAACGGCGTGCGAATGACTTGCCGGTGGGTGATGGACAGGCCGGGGAGTTTGGTCAGGCCGGAGCCGCCAATGATGCCTAACATGCGTTCTCCTTGAGAGCGTAGATGGCCGGCAGGTTGCGCCAGAGGCCATAGGCGTCCATGCCCATGCCGAAGACGTAGCGGTCGGGCAGGTGCAGGCCGACGAAATCGGCGCTGATCGGCTTCGGGCGGCCGATATGCTTGTCGGCCAGCACGGCGATCTTGACTTCGGCCGCGCCGAGTTCGAGCAGGCGCTTCTTGGCGGCGGCCAGCGTGTGGCCTTCGTCGAGGATGTCGTCCAGCAACAACACCACGCGGCCTTGCAGGTTCTTGCGCGGCAGCACGCTCCACTCGATTTCGCCGCCGCGGGTGCCGTTGCGGTAGCGGCTGGCGTGCAGGTAATCGAATTCGAGCGGAAACCCCAGGCGCGGCAGCAGTTTGCCGGCGAACACGACCGCGCCGCCCATCACGCAGAGCGCAATGGGAAAAGACTCGGCCATGGCATCGGAAATCCGGCTGGCGAGGTGATCCAGCGTGAGTTCGATCTCGGTCGCGCCATGCAGCAGTTCGGCCTCGTTGAACAGAGCCCAGGCATGCTTGGCGGTGAGCGGGGCGGCGTCCATCTCAGCCCGCCAGAGTACGTTGCCGCCGCGCCTCGTATAGGCAGACGCCGGCGGAGACCGAAACGTTGAGGCTTTCGACCTGGCCGTACATCGGGATGCGCACCAGCAGATCGCAATGCTCCCGCGTCAGACGGCGCATGCCGGCGCCCTCGGCGCCCAGTATCAGTGCGGCCGGGCCGGAGAAATCGGCATCCATCAGCGTGCCGGGCGCTTCGTCGTCGGTGCCGATGATCAGGATGTTCCGGTCTTTCAGCTCGCGCAGCGTGCGGGCGAGGTTGGTGACGGTGATGTACGGCACCGACTCCGCCGCGCCGCTGGCGGCTTTCATGGCCACCGCGCTCAAGCCGGCGGCGCGGTCTTTCGGCGCAATCACGGCATGCACGCCGAAAGCATCGGCGCTGCGCAGGCAGGCGCCCAGATTGTGCGGATCGGTGACGCCATCCAGAACCAGCAACAGAGCCGGTTCGTTGAGGTCTTCCAGCACTTCGTCGACATCGCGCGCCAGTTGAATCGGGTCGGCGGAAGCGACCACGCCTTGCGACTTGCCGCGCGCCATTTCCTCGACCCGGGCGCCGTCGGCCAGCACCACGCGTACATTGCGCTCGGCCGCGACCTTGATCAGGTCCTTGGCGCGTTTGTCGCGCCGGGCCTGATCGAGATAGATGGCCTGGATGCTTTCCGGATGGTGGCGCAAGCGGGCGATGATGGCGTGGAAGCCGTGGATCAGCATGCGCTGGCTCATTTGCGCGCTCCGCCCGAAGTCCCTTTGCCGCCGGATTTGCCCTTAGCCGCGGCGGGTTTGGCAGCGGCTTTTGCAGCGGGTTTGCCGGCCGGCTTTGCGGACGGTTTTGCGGACGGTTTGGCAGAGGCGGCTTTGGTTTTCGAAGCGGCCGGCGCCGACTCGTCGACCAGCGCGAAGTCGATGCGGGACGATTCGATATCGACCTGTACGACGCGGATGCGCACCTTGTCGCCCAGACGGAAGCGGCGGCCGGAGCGCTCGCCCATCATCTGGTGGCGTGCGGCGTCGAAATGGAAATAATCCTGGCCGAGTTCGGTGACATGCACCAGGCCTTCGACAAACACCTCGTTCAGCGCCACGAACACGCCGAAGCTGACCACCGCGGAAATGACGCCGTCGAATTCCTCGTTGATCTTGTCCTGCATGTAGAAGCACTTCAGCCAGGCCACCACGTCGCGGGTGGCATCGTCGGCGCGGCGTTCGGTCATCGAACAGTGCGTGCCGATGCTTTCCCAGCTGCCCGGGTTGTAGGTTTCGCTCTTCAGGCAGGCCTTGATGGCGCGATGCACCAGCAAGTCCGGATAACGCCGGATCGGCGAGGTGAAGTGGGTATAGGCGTCGTAGGCGAGGCCGAAATGGCCGGCGTTCTCCGGCGTGTAGACGGCTTGCCGGAGCGATCGCAGCATCACGGTTTGCAACAGTTGCTCGTCCGGGCGGCCTTTGATCTTGGCCAGCAGCTCGGCGTAGTCCTTGGCATGCGGATCCTCGCCGCCGGTCAGGAAGAAGCCGAACTCGCCGAGGAACTCGTGCAGCGCCTTCAGTTTTTCCGGCGTCGGCCCTTCATGCACGCGATACAGCGCGGCATGTTTGCGTTTCTGCAGGAATTCGGAGGCGCAGACGTTGGCCGCCAGCATGCATTCCTCGATCAACTTGTGCGCTTCGTTGCGGCTGGACGGCACGATGCGTTCGATCTTGTCGTGCTCATCGAACAGCATCTTGGTTTCCAGGGTTTCAAAGTCGATCGCGCCGCGTTTGCTACGCGCCTTCAACAACACCTTGAACAGTTTGTGCAGGTTCTGCAGATGCGGCAGCACCCAGCCCTTGTCTTGCGGCGCTTCATTGGCGGCGAGCCAGTCCCAGACCTGGTTGTAGGTCAGACGCGCCTTGGAATGCATGACCGCAGGGTAGAAACGGTGTTTCTTGATGTTGCCGAAACTGGAAATTTCCATCTCGCAGACCATGCACAGGCGATCGACTTCCGGATTCAGCGAGCACAGCCCGTTGGAGATTTCTTCCGGCAGCATCGGAATCACCCGGCGCGGGAAATACACCGAGTTGCCGCGCTCGTAGCCTTCCTTGTCGAGCGGCGAGCCGGGTTGCACGTAATACGACACGTCGGCGATCGCGACCCACAGCCGGAAGCCGCGTCCTTCCGGCTGGCAGTACACGGCATCGTCGAAGTCGCGCGCGTCTTCGCCGTCGATGGTGACCAAGGGTAAATCGCGGATGTCCTCGCGGCCGTCGCCCAAATCCTTCTTGGTCACGGTTTTCGGCAATTTCTTGGCCACGGCCAGCACGTCCGGCGGGAACTCGTTGGGCAAATTGTGCTTGCGCAGCGCGATCTCGATTTCCATGCCCGGATCGGCATAGCTGCCCAGAATCTTGGTCACGCGGCCGACCGGCGGCGCATGCTTGGTCGGCTGCTCGACGATTTCCGTCATCACCACCTGGCCGTTGGAGGCGCCCAGATCGGCATGGTCGGGGATCAGGATGTCCTGGCTGATGCGGCGGTTTTCCGCCACCACCCACTGGTAGCCGCGTTCGCGGTAGAGCCGGCCGACCAGGGTTTTATTGACCCGCTCCAGCACCTCGACGATCTTGCCTTCCTTGCGGCCGCGGCGGTCGACGCCATGCTCGCGCACCATGACGCGGTCGCCATGCAGCACGCCGCGCATTTCCTTCTCATGGATGAACATGTCGCCGGACTTGTCGTCCGGCACGAAGAAGCCGAAGCCATCCTGATGGCCTTCGACATGCCCGTTCTTGACGTCGATCTTGTCCGGCAGGCACAGCGCGCCGCGCCGGTTGATGACGATCTGGCCGTCGCGTTGCATGGCGCGCAGGCGGATCGAGAACGCATCCATCTCATCCGCTTCGATGCCCAGCCGGGTAGCGAATGCTTCGCTATCGACCGGCCCGTCCGCTTCGGTGACCAGTTGCAGAATGAATTCGCGGCTCGGCATGGCATGGCCATACTTGGCGCGCTCGCGGTCCAGATGCGGGTCCTGCCAGCGCAGCGCCTTCTGGCCGCGGCGCGGGGCGCCGGATTTCGTCGGGAGGGGAGCGGCCTCAATCGAGGTGTTTTTCTCTACAGGGGTTTTTTTCGTTGACATGTGTTCATTCAGATCGTTAAGATGCGCGCCTTCTTGGCCCAGGTGGCGGAATTGGTAGACGCACTAGGTTCAGGTCCTAGCGCTTGCAAGGGCGTGGAGGTTCGAGTCCTCTCCTGGGCACCAAGTTAAACAAAAAAGCCGGCTTGAAAAAGTCGGCTTTTTTCATTTCAGCTCTGCTTTCATTTCAGCTCTTTCGTTTGTTTCCTGCGTCTTCCTGCGTCTTCCATTTCCGCGCAGAATGGGCGCATGGTATCACGTGAAACCGTAGTCATAGGCCGCTGGCAGCCTGACCGGCGTGTTTCTCTACAAGGCTGGACAGCGCATGTTCGCACTCATCGACGGCAATAATTTCTATGTTTCCTGCGAGCGGGTGTTCAACCCCGGCTTGGCGGAGATGCCGGTGCTGGTGCTGTCCAACAATGACGGTTGCGTGGTGGCGCGCAGCAATGAAGTCAAGGCGCTCGGCGTCAAGATGGGCGCGCCCTGGTACCAGGTTCGCGAACTGGCCGAAAAACACGGCATTCGCGCGTTTTCCAGCAACTACAGCCTGTATGCCGACATGAGCAGCCGCATGATGAACGTGCTGGCCGCCTATTCGCCGGAGCAGGAGGTGTATTCCATCGACGAATGCTTTCTCGGGCTGGCCGGCTTTGCCCAGCGCGATCTGACCGCCTACGCCCAGCGCATGCGCCGCCAGGTGCGGCAGTGGGTCGGCATTCCGGTCTGCGTCGGCATCGGCGAAACCAAGACCCTGGCCAAACTGGCCAACCACTGCGCCAAGAAGAATCTGGCCGGCCAGGACGGCGTCTGCGACCTGACCCGGCTCGACGCGCCGCAACGCGCCCGCCTCTTCGCCGAACTGCCGGTCAACGAAGTCTGGGGCGTCGGCCGCCGTCTGACCGAACAGCTCAACCAGCGCGGCATCCACAGCGTGGAAGACCTGCGCCGGTCCGACCCGGAAACGCTGCGCCAGGCCTTCTCAGTGGTGCTGGAACGCACCGTGCGCGAGCTCAACGGCCTCTCCTGCCTGAGCCTGGAAGCGGTCGCCCCGAACAAGCAGCAGATCATATCGTCGCGCTCGTTCGGCGCTTACGTGCATGACCTGGCCGGCCTCGCCGAAGCGGTGGCCAGCTACATGGCGCGGGCGGCCGAGAAATTGCGCCGGCAAGGCTCGCTGGCAGGCATGGTGCAGGTCTCTATCCGCACCAATCCGTTCAAGAACAACGCGCCGCAATACCAGCGCAGCCTGACCATGCCGCTGCCGGACGCGAGCGACGACACCGGCCGCCTGATCCGCGCTGCGCAGTGGGGTTTGCGCAAGATCTACAAGCCCGGCTACGCCTATCAGAAAGCGGGCATCGCGTTGCTCGACCTGCGCCCGCGCGCGCAGGCGCAAACGAGCCTGTTCTCCACCCACGAGAACCGCAGCGCGCTGATGCAGGTGATGGACCGCATCAACGCCACCTACGGCAGCGGCACGCTGCGCTCGGCGGCGGAAGGCATGCAGCAAGGTTGGCGCATGAAGCGGGAACGCATGTCGCCGGCCTACACGACGCAATGGGATCAGTTGCTGGAAGTGGGCTGAAGCGCACGGTCGGATCAGCGTGGACAGCCCGATAGATCGTCTTCCGGAAATAACGTCAGCAGCACCCCGGACGGCGGCCATTCGCAAAACTATCGCCATGCCGGGTAATCGGTCTCAAAGGACAGTGGCCAACCACCTGAGGCAGGCGATTTTGAACGTCAGCTTTTCATCCCAGCGAACTTCCGTACCCGACCCACAAGCGGCGTCCACCCTTCGGCGCCCTATCCGTCAGCTACCTGAGGGTGATCCGCTATTCACCAGCTTGCCATGATCTTCAGCTTATCGGCCAAGGAAGACAGTCAACGTCTGGCTTCAGGCTCGCGCCATGGGGGCCTGTAGCTCCGCAAGCCATTGTTTGATCGCATACATGTATTCGCAGTGGGCACAATTGTTCAGCGTTGCTTGCACGTCTCGCGAAAAACTCCTGGAATGCACGATGGAAGAATTTCTCTTCGAGAACGCGCCCCCGTCTCCTACGGGCAGGGATCAATAGTACGGTAGTAAGGATTGTGCTCACGTCAAGCTCAAGCATCCCATAGCTTCATGGACTATTTCGACAACTCTTTCCGCATCAATTAGTTCGGCAGGCGCGGCTGTTTCGCCATTAGTGGTCTGCATCTCCAATGCGATTCGGCCTATGGCGAGCATCATGCTTTCGGCGCTACGCGGCAGATTCGTGCTTTTGCCAAACCGGCGGCTCCTTTCCTATAGTTAACAGAAAGCGCGGCCTGCCCGCGCGCGCCGAGAACATCAAGTACAGCAGGAGGAGTGAACATGCCGGGCATCAATTTCAGCCAACCCCTTTTCCAGGCGGGTGGCGGAGCGGCCACGGATTGGGGCAGCGTCGGCGGGAACGCCTTGGTTGACGTGCCGTTGTCGGCGCAGCTCAAGCGCGGAATCTCCATCGAACTCGGTATTGAGGGGCTGGCCCAAGTGGACGCCCGTTTGCAGAAATACCTCGCCGCGCAGATTACCGGCCAGGTGCAGGCGCAGGCCAAGCTGCTTGGCCAAGTGCAGGTACCGATGAATCTGTTCAGCGAGGTTGGCTTGGCAATACGGCTGCAGGCCATCGCTGAAATTGCCGCCGCTGTTCAGGCATCGATCGGGCTCAACATCGGCGATTTTATCCAACTGGTGGAAGAGGAGCTGGACTTCCGCGGATTCCAGACTCGACTGTTTCGCATCTTTATGGAGGAAATCGACATCGGTGTCGGCGTTTACGCAAAAGCGGCCTTTACGGCTCAGGCGTATGCCAACCTGATCATCAGCGGGAGCTTCATCAAGGACACAGCCCGCAATATCAACCCGGGCTTTACCGTGCTGGGCGGCTTCGGTGCCGGACTGAAGGGCGGCGCCGGCTATCGCGTCTTCGGCACGCTGGGCCTGCGCAACACCAGCCGCTTCGTCGCGCGCACGGTGGATCTGCTGGTGGACAACAGTTACGACCAGGTCGCCGAGCGCGTGCCGCCGGAAGAACTGCTCACCCACCTACTGATTGATGGCGCACGCACGCCCACCAAGATCGCTTTCCGCATCGCCTATGAGGCAGGGGACTATATAGCCGGCAACAACGTCCCTCAGGACACGCAGGGCGCCCAGAAGCTGGCGCTGCGCTGCATCCAGGTCATTCTGGAAGAAAGCCAGCGCTACCTTTTGAGCAAGATGATCGAAGCCGGGTTGCGCACCATCGAGAGCTATCTTAAGGATCGGATTCGTAGCGTCAGCGACGGCAAGTGGGATCAGCTGTTTGCGCAACGCCGAAAGCTGGCTGACAAGTTGTATCGGATGCCGGCTGATCCCTTCGACACCACGCGGCCGCAGGTGCTTGACTATTGGCATGACCTGGCGAGTGAATGCGTCAACACGGCTGTTGCCTTCTCCGACGTCGGCCAGATCGACGATGACATGAAGAAGGGCCTCGCGCTGATGTGGTCCGCCGCGCAGTTGTTTTTCGTCGCAACCAAACGGCTGGTTCGGCTAGAGGCCAGCATCAGCGTGATCGGCCTGCCGCCGGGAACGGCGCGAACATCCTTCGAGGGAGCGCTGTCCTTTCAGCCAGTGAGTCTCATCGGCGACACCATCCGCGCCGAACTCGCAGCCGCCGGAACGGCCGTACCCGCAAGCGGCCTCACTCTCGACCACCTGCTATTGTTCGTTGCTCATGCCGGAATGGTGGATTACCTGCGGCAAGCCTGCCCTGAGGTCGATGAGTACCTGGATATCTTCCAGGGGACGATGGCCGCGTCCCAGCAGGACATCGCACGTCTGCTGCTGGTCAGTGCCGGATCCATTCTACCCGACGCCAACGGCAATTTCGACGACCAGGCAACCCTGCAGGCCCTGGTCCAGGGCCTCAAGGCTTTTTCGGCCGAGAAAATCGAAAGCCAACTGGCCCCGATCATTCGCTCGCACATGCCGAACGACACGGAAATCCTGCTGGCCTTCGACGAAGTACTGGTGCCGTCCCTGCGGCTGATGAACAACGTGTGTTTTGACGAACTCGTGAACTGGCACACTGGCCGCACCAGCAAGGAGGTGCTGCTCGAGGCCTTGTCCGGCGTGTTGATGAAGACCATGGGCCGGACAGTTGTGCTGACGGGCGATTTGCTCCTGTTCACCGTGCAGCGTGAAATGCGCTCGGTGCTGCTGGAGGTGGCAGCCCATGTGAACGATGCTGGCGGGCCCGCCGAAGTGATTGCCCGCAATCCAGCCGTAAAGGTGGACCGGGAAGAAGTGGTCGAGCTGCTGAAGCTGGTGCTCGAAATCGGCGCCGATGTTCTGAAACCACCGCCGGACGCGAAGCGGCAGCAGATACGGGCTCTGCTGTACCAGATCATTGATCCGGTTCCAAGCCAGGCGCCCGAGAATTTGTTGAGCCAGTTGCGGGACGACTTGTTCGTCCCCAACGCCGATGTGGTGATCAGCGCTGCCGGTGAGCTGACCAAACTGGCTGTTCAGAGCTTTTTGGAATTCGTCGAACGCCTGCTCAGTGGTCTGGGCGAACTGCTCCTGCGGGAGTTCGAGGAACTGCTTGAGGACATGCGCAAGCAGGTGGAAGACTGGATAAATGAAATTCAGCAGGCCCTTGAGGAACTGCGACAACAGATTGTTCAGTTGATCAGCGAGATCAGCCGGCTGATCCAGGAGGCGACGGCACTGTTGGCCCAGGCCGTGGACGAGCTGCTTGTCGGGCTCGCCGCGCTTGGAAGCCCGAGCAGCCGTCAGGCGATGGCAACGACCCTCGCCGACCGCTGGGTTGCCGCCGCCACGCCCCTGCTGTTCGATAATCCTGTCTACAAAATGCTACCCGCGGATGTCAAAAGCGATGCGCGCAGAGGGTTGCGCAATACGATCGCCGGCGCCATCAACCTTCCGGTTCTCGACCCCATCTTCCAGGCGATTGCGGCGGTAGCTGAGGACAGCGCTGGCCTCATTGAAGACATCCGGGCCATCGATCCCAATGCGGACATGTCCACGGAAATTGCAGATCTCATTCTCGACCGAATCGAAAGCCACTTGCTGCAGCTGCTGGGAGGCAACCCCGGCTTCGACGTAGGCTTCTCCGTGAGTTGGAGCTACCCTGAAGCGACCTATCATGAGCCGTCCGCCAACTATCCCCTCGGCCGGGTGACAACCACCTGGAAAACGGCCACGCAATATGTCTCGCTCGGTCATGTATCCCTGCCTTTCAGCGAGTTCTTTGGTCTTGTGCGCAATCTTCTCTCGCAGTTGACGCACTTCCGGAACGCCTTGGTTGATATGTCGGCCAATCTTTATCAGTCGTTCCTGAAGGAGATGCAGGCCAATGCGCTGGAGCGGACGAAAGATGTGCTGTCGGCCGAGCGAGACCGGCACGACGCGCTGGTGCGGGACAATCTCGCTCGACCGAGGGGCATCGAAATCAGCGAGCCTGTTGCGGCCGGTATGTACGAATTCAGTGTCCCCATTGACGTCTTTTTGGAACATGTTCCACGCTCTTTTCTCGGCCTGGAGGCAGACGAAGTGCCGCATGTGCTGATGGCGCTGAACGGCGTGCCGCTGGATTTGCGAGATATGAGAATCAGCGAGAGCGCACCGGCGGGAGTCGCTTATGAAAGAGAAACGAACGTCCCGCTACGCGGCGGCTATCTGGAGCCTCACCGGGAACACCCCGATGACCGCGGTGACAAGGCCGCCCGAGTGCGCAATAAATCGGCTACCGCCTCCTTCGTGAACCGCAGAGGCGGCAGTGCAAAAAGGAGGGAAGATTTCCTGTTGCCAGCGGTCAAACCGGGCAAACGGCCGCCGCTCACGCGTCCCAGGGAAAAGACGTCCAGCGGAGTTTTCTTGCAAACGGAACTACCACTTTCACTAGTGGAAGAGGGTTTCAACACACTGCTGGTGGCGGTCGTTGATGGCGCCCGGCGAGTCGAGCAGGTCGTGAGTTTCATCGTCCAGGAACCCGCTTCGATTAACGTAAACGTCCCGGGCAAAACGATCCCATTTCCCGGCCACCTGGACCCCGAGCGTTTCAAACCGAAGCGAATCAAGGGCAAGGCGTGGGTTGCGCCGGCCAAGATGCGCAAGGAGAGACTGGGCATGGCACGTGAGCGGTTCCGCAAGCCGCGCACGCAACCGCTGGAATTGGTGCGGGCATCCGCTGCACGCCTGCGAGTAACGGTAGCGGAGATGGAGCGTGAGAGTGAGCGCGCACGCGAAACGGCGCTGCTTGCCCGTGCTAAGACACAGCAGGACAGGAGGCCGACGGCCGAGAAAAGCAGGCATACAAAGATGGCGCCGACCCCGAAATGAAAAGAGGTCAGCCAGTGGAGCGTGGCGGCATAAATGCATAGGAAGGAGTGACAACATGAGCATGACAGGGGCTATCTTGGCCGTAGCTCAAGCGATCGCATCGGCGTTGCTGACGCGGGAGATTACCGATGCACTGGATGCAGAGCGTCGCGCTGCGGTGCAGCGGGTGGACGCTTGGTTCAATGATCCCGGCAAGCAAAAATGCTGGCTGCACATCGAGAAGCAGGAATACTGTGCGCGCTTGGCCGAACTGATTGCGCGACCTCATTTGCTCTTTCAGGGCAATACGGGCTTTTGCCAGCCTGCTGCATGCCTTTACCCACTGCTACGCCGCTATCCAGGGAAAATGGCCCAGTTCGGGTTGAATATTTTTGAACGGGGCGCAGGCCAAATCGGTGAGCTGTCGATAGAGATGACCACCGGCTTGAGGTCTTCTGACCTCAAGCAATACATCAAAAACAAAAACCTGAGAGTGAACGTGGCGGACTACCTGTTGCTGTTGACCATTCAGGAAGCGCATTCGATTTTCGACATTGATAGTCCCGATGACTATTCCGCCGCCCCCGTCGTGCTCGGTGGTGATATCGAGGAATTCTTCGCTGACACCGAACTCTATGCCGAAGTAAAGGACAAGGGTGCCGATTTCGATCTGGTCAAGGACATTCGCCTTGAAGATACTGAAGTGATCCTTACAGGGCCCATTGAATTCTTTTCCAGTGCGCCATTGGGCCACCACGCGGTGGTATTGGCATCTCCATTCACCCCCACCCCGGATTCAACCTTTGAGTGCCTGTTCTGGAGCTGGGGGGCGATAGAGGATACGAATACCTTCGAGCGGGTCAACGACAAGTTCTATCGATTGGAATTCACCCCTGCGCATTACCGCAGCAATATTCGGTCTACGATTATCGCCAAGGGGGCGAAGGAGTGGAGATGACGGAGTAAATGGCCGGGTGCAATCACCCCTGGAGGAATACCGCCAGACCGATGCGCACCAGCAGAGGAGCGGGGGTCAGGAGCGGGGGCCAGGGGTCAGGAGTGGGGGTCAGGTCTTGCAATCACGCATGCAGCATGCATGAACTTTGGCCGTCCGCACAGGCCGCTGACTTTCCCGATCATGCCAATCCCTATGACCGGCAGCTTTCTGAAGTACACCGGCCAACCAGTAACGCATTTTTACGGCTCAGCGAATGACGGCAACTGGCCGGGAGCGTTCGTTAGGGTAGACGCCGGTAAGCCGACATTGGAGACATATCCAAGTACGTCGGTCAGCGGCAGGCTCAGGTCGACAAGCCAAAGCCCACGGAATACAAGTCGCGGTTCGCCCCGGATCGGCGGCGATCATGAATTCAAAGGCGGTGTGGGTTTCGCTCTTGCTCTACCCATGCTGCCGACCGTAGCCGTCACATGCCTGCCGTTTACGCGTTGGCCATGACCTCGCCCAGGCGCACCGAGGCGCCGGCGTGCCAGTCCGGGTTGAACGCCAGCGGCCCATTGGGAAACAGCAGCACGACGGTCGAACCGAGCAGGAAGCGGCCCATTTCTTCGCCCTGGGCCAGTTCGATGCGTTCCTTGTCGTAGCGCCATTCGCGCAGCGCGCCCGAGCGCGGCGGAGTGACCACGCCATGCCAGACGGTGGCGACCGAGCCGACGATGGTGGCGCCGACCAGGGCCAGCACAAACGGGCCGGCGGCGCTGTCGAACACGCAGACCACGCGCTCGTTGCGCGCAAACAGGCCGGGCACGCCGCGCGCGGTGGTCGGGTTGACCGAGAACAGCTCCCCCGGCACATGGATCATGCGGGTCAGGCGTGCGGCCGCCGGCATATGGATGCGGTGATAGTCGCGCGGGCTCAGGTAGAGGGTGGCGAAATGGCCGTCCTGGAACTGCGCCGCCAGCTCGGCATCGCCGCCCACCAGCGCCGTGGTGGTGTAATGATGGCCCTTGGCCTGGAATATCTGGTCCTGCTCGATCGCGCCGAACTGGCTGATCGCGCCGTCTACCGGGCAGATCAGCGCCGCCTGGCGCAACGGCCGGGCGCCGGGTTTGAGCGCACGCGTGAAGAATTCGTTGAACGTCGGGTAAGCGGCGATATCCGGATTCGCCGCCTCGGCCATGTCGACCCGGTAGCGCGCGACGAAGCGCCGGATCGCCCAGGTGGTGAGGCCGCCCAGCCGGGCGCCGGCGAAACGGCCGGCGAGGGCGGTCAGGGCTTGTTTCGGCAACAGATATTGCGGCAGCACGGCTAATCGGTCAGACACATCGAACCCTCGAAAATTTGGCGGCGGGATTGTAGGCCGCAAGGCCGGCCGGGCGGCAAACCGAATGCAGGCTGGCGGGGGGCGTTCAAGCCCGCTTGCCGGGCGCGGCGGCTGCGGCGTCCGGCGAGCGGGTTGCCCAGCCCAGGCGTTTCGCCAGGCCGGCGAGCCCGTTCTCGAAATCGTCGACATAGGTATACACCGCCGGAATCACCAGCAGGCTCAACAGCGTCGAGGTGACCAGGCCGCCGACCACCGCGATGGCCATCGGCGCGCGAAAGCTGGGATCGACGCCGATGCCCATCGCCACCGGCAGCATGCCCGCGCCCATCGCCAACGACGTCATCAGGATCGGCCGGGCGCGCTTGCGGCAGGCATCGACCAGCGCTTCGAAGCGCGGCATCGGCGGGATGCCGTCATGGCCGCGGCGCGCCTTGATCGCGTATTCCACCAGCAGTATCGAGTTCTTGGTGACGATGCCCATCAGCATCAACAAGCCGATCAGCGACGGCATCGAGAAGCTGCTCTGGGTCAGCAGCAACGCGACGAATGCGCCGCCCATCGACAAGGGCAGGGCGGCCAGGATGGTCACCGGTTGGGTGAAGTTCTGGAACAGCAGCACCAGCACGATGTAGATGCACAGCACGCCGATGCCCATCGCCAGGCCGAAGCTGTCGAACAGTTCGCGCATCATTTCGGCGTCGCCGCTATCGGCCAGGCTGACGCCCGGCGGCAGGGTTTTCAGCGCCGGCAGGGCCAAAGCCTCGGCATAGACCGCGCCGAGTTCGCGGCCGTTGAGTTCCACTTCCAGTAGCACATTGCGGCTGCGATCCAGGCGATTGACCTGGGCGGGGCCGCTTTCGATGCGGATGTCGGCGACATGGGCGAGCCGTACCGGGCCATGCGTGCCGGGCACGGTCAGGCGTTCGAGCGCGGCGAGGTCGGCGCGGACATCGTTGCTCAGCTTGACGCGGATCGGAATCTGCCGCTGCGCCAGGTTGAGCTTGGCGAGATTGACGTCGTAGTCGCCGGCGGTGGCGACGCGCACGGTGTCGGCGATGGCTTCGGCGGTGACGCCGAGGTCGGCGGCGCGCGCGAAGTCGGGCCGCACGATCAGCTCCGGCCGCACCAGACTGGCGCTGGAGGTGACGTTGCCGATGCCGGCGAGGCTGCGCAGGTCGCGTTCGGCTTTCTGCGCGGCTTGCGCCAGCGCGGCGGGATCATCGCTTTTCAGCACCAGCATCATTTTGACGCCGCTGTCGGCCGGGCCGACCGTGATGCGCACGCCGGGCTGCTCGCTCAGGCGCTGGCGGATTTCGCTTTCCACCGCCTGCTGGTCGCGGCTGCGCTCGGTGCGGTGGCTGAGCGTCACATTGAGCACGGCGCGGCGCACCTCGGCGGCTACGCCGGGTGCAAAGGCGTCGCCGCCGGCGCCGCCGCCGACCGAACTGAGCACGCTCTTCACATCCGGCATGCCGCCAAGGGCGCTGCGGGCGCGTTCGGCCGCGGCCCAGGTCTCGCTCAACGTGCTGCCGGGCGGCAATTCGATGTTGACCAGGGTCTGGGCGCGATCGGCCGGCGGTACGAAGCCGGTCGGCAACAGCGGAATCAGCAGCAACGAGCCGATGAAGAACGCGGTCGCGGCCAGCAGCGTGACCAGGCGGTGCCGCAGGCCCCACTGCATGACGGCCAGGTAGCGGCGCATCGTGGCGCTTTCCGGCGGGTTCAATTGCGTGGCCGGCCGCATCATGTAGGCCGCCATCATCGGCGTGACCAGCCGCGCCACCACCAATGAGGCCAGGATGGCCAGCACCGCGGTCCAGCCGAACTGCTTGAAGAACATGCCGGGCACGCCGGCCATGAAGGCGGTGGGCAGGAATACCGCGACCAGTGCGAAGGTGGTGGCGATGACCGCCAGGCCGATTTCGTCGGCGGCCTGCAGCGCCGCGTCGAACGGACGCTTGCCCATGCGCAGATGGCGGCTGATGTTCTCGATTTCGACGATGGCGTCATCGACCAGGATGCCGACCACCAGCGCCAGCGACAGCAGCGTCACCGTGTTCAGGCTGAAACCGAACCAGGCCATGCCGAGAAAGGTGGGAATCACCGACAACGGCAGCGCGACGGCGGCGATGAACGTCGCGCGCCAATCGCGCAGGAACCACCACACCACCAGCACCGCCAGCAGCGCGCCCTCATAGAGCAGGTGCATGGAACCGTCGAAGCCCTCCTGCACCGGCGGCACGTTGTCGTAGGCTTTGCTGAACACGACGCCGGGATGCTCGGCGCGCAGCGCCGTCATGGCCTGTTCGACCGCCGCCGCGACGGTGACTTCGCTGGCGCCCTTGCTGCGCGAGATTTCGAACGCCACCACCGGCTTGCCGTTGAACAACGTCAGCGCGCGGCGTTCGGCGGTCGCGTCGCTGACGCGGGCGAGCTCGTCGAGGCGTGCGCTGCGGCCGTCGCCGAGTGGAATGCGCATCTGCGCCAGTTCGGCGACGCTGGCGACTGTGGCGATGGTGCGCACCGCCTGCTCGCCGCCGCCGATGTCGCCGCGTCCGCTCGGCATTTCGGTCTGGGCGCGGCGCAACTGGCGCGAAACTTCGGCCGCGCTGACGCCCAGCGCGGCCATGCGGCCTGCGTCCAGCTCGATTTTGACTTCACGGCTGAGGCCGCCGACGCGGCGTACGCCGCCGACGCCCTTCACCGCCAGCAGCCGTTTGGTGACCGCGTCGTCGACCAGCCAGCTCAGCGCTTCCTCATCGAGACGAGCGGACGCCACCACCCAAGCCGCCAGCGGCCGGCCCGAGGTGGACACCTTGGACACCACCGGATCGCGCACATCGGCCGGCAAGTCGGCGCGCACCCGGGAGACCGCGGCGCGCACTTCGGTCTCCGCTTCGTTGGCGTTCTTTTCCAACTCGAACTCGATCGCCAGCGTGACCTCGCCGTCGAGGATCGTGGTGTACATCTTCTTGATCTGCGCCAGCGTCGCGATGCTGTTCTCCAGCTTGCGCGCCACCTCGGTTTCCAGCGTACCCGGCGCCGCCCCGGGTAGATTGGCATTGACGACGATGACCGGCAGTTCGATATCGGGGAAATCCTGAATGCCGCTGCCTTTGAAGGCGATCAGTCCGGCCAGCGTCAGCAGGATGAACAGCAACACGGCCGGAATCGGATGGCGGATGGAGAGGGCGGAAAAGTTCATGCCGGCATTCTCTTTGGATAGGCCGCCGCGTGGGCAAAAAATCTTGCAGCCCGCTGCTTTTCTGCACGAATGCCGCCGCGAACCGCCGCGTGCCCTTCCATCCACCCCCGCGCCGCCGACGCGGCAGGCGTTTATTGCCGCGTGATGCGACCGTCCAGGCTGGCGCTCAAGGGCGTGCCGTTCTTGAGTCGCGCAACCAGCAGATCGAGCAGCACGATGCCGGTGTCGCGACAGTAGTTGCCGGGACGCTGGCAGGCGGCCTTCAACACGTCGTAACCGTCGCCGCCGGCGGCGGTGAAGTTGTTGGTGGCCAGGCGATAGGTCTTGTTCGCGTCCACCGGCTGGCCGGCGATCCGGATCGACGTCACCCTGCCGCCGGCCTTGAGCGGATTCACGCAGCCGGCGGCCTCGGCGCAGTAAGTCATGCGCAGGTCGCGCGAGTGCTGCAAAAAGCCGCCGCCGCCGACTTTGCCGACGCTGGCTTCCATCAGATCGATGACCTCCTGTCCGGTCAGATCGAGGGCGAACAAGGTGTTGCCGAACGGCAGCACCGTCAACGCCTGGCCGAAGGTCACGTCACCGGCCGCGATATCGGCGCGCAGGCCGCCGCCGTTGCTGAATGCGGCGACCGCGTTGTCGCTGACCTGGGCGGCGCTTTGCATCAGATCCATGATCAGATTGCCGAGCACGGTTTCGCCGCTGCGCACGCCGGCGACAAACGGCGTGGCCGTGCCGCGCGCCGCCGAGAACGGCATTGCGCTGGACCCGATCAGCACGTTCGAAAAAGCCGCCACCGGCGCCTTGTAGGTCGCCACCTTGGCGGCCAGCACGGCGTCTTCGGCGACCGTGCGGCCATCGACGAAGAGCGACTTGTTGACGCCGCTGAGCACCTTGCCCTGCGCGTCGAAGTTGATTTCCAGGCGGCCCAGCCAGCGGCCCCACTCGTAGGCGGAGACGACCAGCAACGGATCGCCTTCCTTGTTGCTGCGCGGGTTCGGATAGGCGCCGAGGCTGAGGCTGCCCTGGCCGGCGTAGCCCTTGCCGGCATCGGCCGTGCGGCTGTTGATGTAGCCGGCATCGCCCAGCAAGGCGTGATCATGGCCGCTGACGATGACGTCGACGCCGGAGAGCTGATTCGCCTTGGCGATGTCGATGCCGTAACCGTAATGCGACAGCAGAATGATCTTGTTGACGCCGAGCGACTTCAGCAATGCGCTGGCGGCGTTCACGCTGTTGACGTAATCCAGCACTTTCGCCTTGCCGCCCAGGCTGGAGATCACCGGCAGGTCGCTGGTGACGATGCCCAGCACGCCGTATTTCTGGCCGCCTTTTTCGACGATCGCATACTTGCGCAGCAGACCCTTCAGTGCGGGCTCGGCCTGGATGTCCAGATTGGTGGCGACCAGCGGGAAGGCGGGCATTTCGGTGGCGTAGCTGGCGCCGGCGATGCTGATGTTTTCGCCTTTCAGGGCGCGCGCCAGCTTGGCCGGGCCGAGGTCGAACTCGTGGTTGCCCAGTGTGGCGGCGTCATAGTTCATGTCGTTCATCGCCATGATCGACTCGCTGCCTTCCCAGGCATTGAAGAAGGTCGTGCCCTGAAAGTAATCGCCGGCATCGACCAGCAGCGTCTTGTCGCGGCCCGCTTCGGCGCGGACTTGCTCGACCAATGTCTTCCGCCGCGCCACGCCGCCTTGCAGAATCGTGTCGGTAAAGCTTTCCAGCCGCGAGTGGGTGTCGTTGGTGTGCAGCAGCGTCAGCGTCGCCGCCGTGCCGGCCGCGGGTGCAGGCGGCTTCAGAGTCAGATTGCGATCCACCAGGGTTTGCGCGAAATGGCCGAGCGCGCGCGCTTCGGTCACCAGGCCGGTCAGCGCCGGCCGAGCCTGCCGCAGCGCAGCCAGAATGGCCGCGTCATCGGCGCTGGCCAGATCGACCGACTGGGTCATCGCCGTGCGCATCGCCGCCGTGATGGCGATGCCGTTGGATGCGTCGTCGTCGACATCCAGGCTTTGCAGCACGCGCAGCACCCGCTTGGCGTGTTCGGTCACGACGCCATCGGAGCCGGCGAAATCGGCCGGCGTCAGCATGGCGGCGCCGGTTGCGCGGCCCAGCGTCATGTTGCCGATCTTGAAGGTCAGGGTTTCACCATCGGCGTAGCGGTACTGGCCGCCATCCGAAGTGATGCCGGCGGTGCCCAGGCTGCCGCTGTACGCCACGCCGTCCACCAGCGAATCGAGCAGGACGCCGGTATTGAGGGGCGCGTCGGAATCGCCCAGACATCCCGTCAGCAGAAGCGCGCTCGTACCCAGAACCAGCAGATTGCGAATCATCATGATGTCCCTCGGATTGCTTGAAGTGGGGCTACCGTAGCCGGGACAGGTTGCGTGCGTATTACAGGGAAAGGCACCCCGTCGGCAACCTTGTCGGCAAGCCCATCGGCCTTGCCTGCGCCGCCGTCACGCCGTTGTCGCAATCGCCCTATACGCTCGCCGGTCATTGCCTACCGGAGAATACCCATGTCCCAGAGCTCCCCCGCCCGCCGCAGATTCCTCAATCAACTGGCCATCGGCGCCGGCGTCGCCGTTACCGCCGCCGGGCTGGGCGGTTGCGACGACGACGACGTGACGGTGGCGTTCACGCACGGCGTGGCCAGCGGCGACCCGCTGGCCGATCGCGTCATGCTGTGGACGCGCGCCACGCCGTCGACCGACGCCAGCCTGGAAATTCACTGGGAAATCGCCACCGACGCCGGGTTCATGAGCCGCGTCGGCAGCGGCAAGCTGGTCACCAGCTCAACGCGCGATTACACCGTCAAGGTCGATGCCGGCGGCCTGCTGCCCGGGCGGGAGTATTACTACCGCTTTCGGCATGCGGACGTCTATTCCGCCACCGGCCGCACGCGCACGCTGCCGACCGGCGCGGTGAGTGAAGTCAAGTTGGGCGTCTTCTCCTGCTCCAATTACCCGGCCGGGTATTTCCACGTCTATGCCGAAGCGGCCAAGCGCAACGATCTGTTCGCCGTCGTGCATCTGGGCGACTACATCTACGAATACGGCATGGGCGGCTACGCCACCGCCGATGCCGCCGCGCTCAATCGCGTGCCGCAACCGGCGCATGAAACGGTGAGCCTGGCGGATTACCGCGCGCGCTATGCGCAAAATCGTAGCGACCCGGATTTGCGCGCCTTGCATGCGCGCTACCCGTTCATCTGCGTCTGGGACGACCATGAGGTCGCCAACGACGCCTACCTTACCGGGGCGGAAAACCATACCGCGCCGGCCGAAGGCGACTACGCGCTGCGCCGCGCGGCGGCGGTGACCGCCTGGTACGAGTGGTTGCCGGTGCGCGAGCAGGAAGCGGGCAATCCGCTACGAATTTATCGCTCCTTCGATTTCGGCGACCTGCTCTCGCTGCACATGCTCGACACCCGCCATATCGGGCGCGATCAGCCACTCGACTATGCCGACTATATCGACGCAGCCAGCGGCGCCTTCGACGCCGCGCGCTTCAGCCGTGACATGAGCGATCCCAACCGGCAACTGCTCGGCCTGGCGCAAACCCAATGGCTGCAGACCCGGTTGCAGAATTCAAGCGCCACCTGGCAGCTGCTCGGGCAGCAGATCCTGATTGGGAAAATGTATCTGCCGTCTCCGCTGCTGACCCCGAGCCCGACCAATCCGACGGTGAGCTTCGCCGAATACGGCGTCATCGCCACCGCGTTCATCACCTATCGGACCCTCGCGGCGCAACTGGCCGCCGCCGGCCAAACGGTCAACGCGACGAATTTGCTCGCCGCCGGCATGACCGCCGCACAACTGGCCATCGTCAACGACCCGGCCAAGCAGGCCATCATCGCTGCGCCCAGCATTCCCTATAACCTGGATGCCTGGGACGGTTACGCTGCGGCGCGGGAAACCGTATTCGGTATGGCGCGCGCGCTGGACAAGAACCTCGTCGTGCTGTCCGGCGATACCCACAACGCCTGGGCCAACGACTTGCGCGACTTGTCCGGCAACCCGGTCGGCGTCGAGTTCGCCTGCTGCAGCGTCTCCTCGCCGGGTCTGGAGGACTATCTGCCGGGCATGCCGCCGGCCGAATTGAGCGCGGGCTTGCTGCAGCTGATACCGACGCTGAAATACGCCGACACCGCGCGGCGCGGCTATAGCGTGGTCACGCTGACGCCGACGCAGGCGCGCGCCGACTGGCATTTCGTCAGCAGCGTGAAAACGGCCAGCTACACGGCCAGCCTGGAGAAATCGCTGGCCACGCTGCCGGGCAGCGGCAATCGCAGATTGCTACCGGTTTGAACCCGCCGCCGCGGCGCTAACCAGTCTGACCCGGTCGCCGTCATTGAGAAAGCCCGCGCCGCTGCCGGCCAGGCGGGCGTCGACGGCGAGGCCGGCGCGGATTTCGACGACATCGCCGAACTGCGCGCCGACCGCCACTTTGGTTTGGCGCACGGAGTGATCGGCGTCGATCAGAAACACATAGCTGAAGCCGTCACGCACCACCAGCGCCTGGCGCGGCACGGTCATTACCGAGCGGCTGCCGAGCGCAAACTCGCCGCGCGCAAACATGCCGGGCTTGAAGCCGCCCTCCTTGCCGGCGGGCAGATCGACGTAGATCAGCGCGTTGCGGGTTTGCGCATCGACGGTCGGTGCGATCCGCCGCACGCGGCCCTGGACTTCCGCGCCGCTGGCCGATTTGACCGTCGCGGCGAGTCCGGGGCGCAGACGCGACAGTTCTTCGGCGGTGACCTCGGCGCGCCATTCCAGGCGGTTGCGGCGGATCAGCCGGAACAGTTCCTGGCCTTGCGGCACCACCGCGCCGAGCGTGATCTGCGGATTGCGCAGCGAAATCACGCCGTCGTCGCTGGCCAGCACCTGGGTGTGGCGCAGGCGCAATTCGGCCAGCGCCAGATTGGCCTGCGCGGATTGCACGCGCGCCTGCGCGGCGGCCTCGGCGCTCAGATATTGGCCGATCTGCTGCGCGCTGAGCGCGCCGCTGGCTTGCACCGAGCGCGCGCGCGCTGCGTTGGCGGCGGCCTCCTTGGCGGCGGCTTCGGCTTCCGCCAGCACGGCGCGGGCCTGGGCGAGTTCGGCCTGCGGGATTTCGCTGGCGAATAGCGCCAGCACCTGGCCGCGCTTCACGGTGTCGCCCGCCTCGGCGCGCACCTCGGCCAGGCGCAGATCGCCGGTCTCGGCGCCGATACTGGCTTCCTGCCAGGCGGCGATATTGCCGTTGGCCTCAAGCCGATACGGCAGCATTTGCCGGCTCGGCTGCACGGCGACCACCGCCAGGCTGGGCTTGGCCGCAGCCGGAACGGTTTGGCCGTTGTCGGCTGCGGCTTGCTTCAGATACCAGCCGCTAACGGCTACGGCAGCCAGAGCGGCGAGCGCCAGCGCGGTCTTGCGTAAGGGCGGGGAGAGCAGAGTCATGAGCGGTTTCCGGTGGGATTCTCAGCGTCGGTCGTCCAGCCGCCGCCGGCGGCGCGATACAGTTGCACCCAGGCGACGGCTTGTTCGTATTGCCAGGCGGCCAGATTGATTTCGGCGGCCAGCGCCAGGCGGCTGGCTTCTTCCAGTTCCAGCGCCCCGGCCAGGCCGGCCTGATGGCGTTGGCGCACGGCGGCGAGGCCGCTGCGATAGCCGGCTTCGGCGCGGCGCAGTTCGGCTTCGCGGCGGGCGGCGGCGTCGAGTTGGGTCAGCGCCTGCTCGACTTCGCGCACCGCGTCGCGCGCTTTTTGCCGAAACTGTGCGGCGGCAGCGGCGTATTGGGCCGTGGCGGCGTCGACATTGGCGTCGATGCGGCCGCCGTCGACCAGCGGCATGCTCAATCCGGCGCCGATCGACCAGGCGGTGGCGCTCACCGTGCTGCCGTCGGTGGTCAGACGCAGCGGCGTGAGGCTGCCGGTCAACTGCAGACGCGGATAGCGCGCCGCTTCGGCGCGGCCGATGGCGGCGCTGGCGGCGGCGACATCGCGCTCGGCGGCGGCGATGTCCGGGCGCTGCGCCAGCACGGCGGCGGGCAGGCTGGCGATGCGGAATTGCGCCGGCGGCGGGAATCGTCCGCGGTGCGCGGCCAGTTGTGTGCGCAGATCGCTTTCGCTCCAGCCGCTCAGGGCGACCAGCGCCTTGATCAGCCGGTCGTAGTCGGCGCGCAGGCCGATCAGGCCGGCGGCCGCGTCGGCCGCGCCGGCCGCGGTGAGGCTGGCGGCTTCATCCGATTGCAGGCCCGCCTCGGCAAGCTTGCGCGTCAGTTGCGCACTGGTGCGGCGGGAGTCGAGGTCGGCCGCCGCCAGGGCCAGACGCCGTTCGAGATAACGAATCTGAAACAACGCCTGCGCGGTTTCCGCCGCCAGCGATACGCGCGCCTCGTGCCAGCGGTTGCGGCTGGCGCTGTAGTTCGCCGCGGCCGCTTCCTGCCGCCGGGCGATGCCGCCGAACAGGTCGATTTCCCAGTTCGACATCAGGCTGGCCTGGCGGCTGGTCTGGCTCATCACCGGGCCGATGAAGGCCACTTCGGCACGCGAGAGATTGGCTCCGGCGTCGAGCGAGGGCCGCTCCGCAACGCCGGCGGCGACCTGTTCAGCGCGCGCCTGCTGAATAGTCGCCCAAGCAAGCGGCAATGTCGGGCTGTTGGCTTCGACGGCGTCGATCAGCACGGCCAGCAGCGGCTCGTCCCATTGCCGCCACCAGTCCGTCAGCGCGGCGGCATCCGCGGCGTGCGGCTGCATGGCCTGCCAGGCCTGCGGTGCAGGCGGGACCGCCGCGCGATAGTCGGGGCCGACCTTGGGCAGCAGGCCGCAGCCGCCCAAGCCCAAGCCCAAGCTCAGAGTCAGGAGCCGTGCCAGATGGCGCATCGCGTGCGACAGGTTCAGCCGCGGGTATTCGAATTGCCGGCGAACTGGCTCAGTTCCACGCGCGGAGCGGGTTCCCAGCCGGCTTTGCGGTGCTCGGCGACGACGTTGGTGAAAATGCCGCCGCGCACATAGAACTTGGCGGTCAGACGCATGAAGCGCGGCTCGGTGGCGAGCACCAGGTCGTCGAGGATGCGATTGGCGACGTCCTCGTGAAAATGGCCTTCCTCGCGGAACGACCAGATGTACAGCTTGAGGCTTTTCAGTTCGACGCAGCGCTGGTCGGCGATGTAGTCCAGATACAGCGTGGCGAAGTCGGGCTGGCCGGTTTTCGGGCACAAACAGGTGAACTCGGGAATCTCCATATGGATGTGGTAATCCCGGTGCGAGCACGGGTTGTCGAAGGTTTCCAGGTTTTTGGCAGGTTGGCTGGGCATGGGATGGCGCTTAAAAGTGAGAGGGGGACGTAAAATCCGCGGCGCGAAGTATAAACGCCCCTGAATCGTCCTCCCCGAAACCACGCTGCTCCGCCTCCTTGCGTCTCAAACATATCCATATCGCCGGCTTCAAGTCGTTCGTCGATCCGGTCACGCTGCCGGCCAGCGCCCAGCTCACCGGCATCGTCGGCCCCAACGGCTGCGGCAAGTCCAATGTCATCGATGCGGTGCGCTGGGTGCTGGGCGAGTCGAAGGCGCGCGAGCTGCGCGGCGCCAGCATGCAGGATGTGATCTTCAACGGTTCCAGCGGGCGCAAACCGGCGTCGCGCGCGTCGGTGGAGTTGCTGTTCGACAACAGCGCCGGCCGCGCGGCCGGGCAGTGGTCGCAATATGCCGAAATCGCGGTCAAGCGGGTGCTGACGCGCACCGGCGACTCCAGTTACCACATCAACAACGTCCAGGTCCGCAAGCGCGACATGGCCGATCTGTTCCTCGGCACCGGCCTCGGCGGCGACGCGTACGCGATCATCGAACAAGGCATGATCTCGCGCATCATCGAGGCCAAGCCGGAAGAATTGCGCGGTTTTCTGGAAGAGGCGGCGGGCGTTTCCAAATACAAGGAACGCCGCAAGGAAACGGAAAGCCGCTTGCGCGATACGCGCGAAAACCTGGAGCGGGTGTTCGACATCCGCGAGGAACTCGGCCGCCAGCTGGACAAGCTCGGCGTGCAGGCCGAAGTGGCGCGGCGTTTTTTCCTGCTCGATGCGGATCGCACGCTGAAGACGCAATGGCTGGCCTTGACTCGCAAGCGCGAAGCGCAGGCCCGGCAAGCCGAACTGGCGCGCCAGATGGACGCCGCGCGCACCGACATCGAGGCCAAGACCGCCGAGTTGCGCCGCCTTGAAGCCGAGCTGGAAAGCCAGCGTCTGGCCCAGTTCGAGGCCACCGAGAACCTGAACCAGGCGCAGGCCCGCTTCTATGCCGAAAGCGGCGAAGTGGCGCGGGTGGAGCAGGAGCTGCGCCATCTGCACGCCACGCGCGAGCGTCTGGCCAACGAACTCGGCCTGAACCAGGAGCGCCAGATGCAAACCCGGGCCGAGCAGCTGGCGGCGCAGACCCAGGGCGAGCAAAGCCAGCTCGAACTGGAACGCGCCGAGGAGCAGGCGGAGGTGCTCGCCGAGCGCGCCGCCCAGGCCGGCGAGGCCCTGCCGGATGCGGAAAACGCGATGCGCGAAGCGCAGACGGCAGTCGCCGCACAGCAGCGCGAGATGAGCCTGTGCGAACAAACCGCGCAACTGGAAGACGCCAATCGCGCCCATGCCGAGAAGGCCATCGAGCAACTGAAAGCGCGCGAACGGCGTTTGCTGCAGGAGCAGGAACATCTGAGCGAGAGCGACGAAGCCGCGCTCGAACAACAGCAGATTGCGCTGGAAACCGAACAGGAACGCGCCGAGCGGCTGGCCGATTATCTCGAAGCCGCGCGCGCCGAACTGCCGCAACATGAGGCGCGTCTGCGCCAGGCGCGGCAGGCGCTGGATGCCGCCAAGCGCGAACAGCACCGGTTGGAAGCGGAAACCGCGGCGCTGAGCAAGTTGCAAGCCGGCGTACAGAAATCGGAAAGCCTGGGGGCGGCCTGGCTGGCGGCGTCGGGTTTGGAGCATGCCGCGCGCCTGTGGCAGCAGATCCGCGTCGAGGCGGGCTGGGATACCGCCGTCGAGGCCGCGCTGGGCGAAGCGATGGCAGCGCTGGCGGTGGAAGCGGAGCCGGCCTGGACGCAGACGCCGCCGGCGGCCCGCTTCGAATTGCTGCTGCCCGCTATTCCTGCCGCCAGCGAGGGCGCCGAGAGCGAGGCTGGGGCGGGCCTGCCGCCGGCGATCATGACGCCCCCTGCCAGCGGCGAATCCGATCTGAACCCGCTGGCCGATCTGATCCATAGCGATAACCCGCTGATTGCACGTTTTCTCGCCGACAGGCTGGCGTTGGCCTATGCCACCGACACACTGCAGCATGCGCTGCAGCACCGCGCCAAGCTGCCGCCGGGCGGCTTCATCGCCACCCGCGACGGCCACCGCGTCAGCCGCGACAGCCTGGTCTTCAACGCCCCGGAAAAAGCGCATCAGGGCTTGCTGGCGCGGGCCCGTGAGATCGAGCGTCTGCAGGTCGACAGCGATCTGGCCCAGGCCAGCGTCGAAGAAATCAGCGAGGAGGTGGCGCAGGCCGAAGCCGCCCAGCAAACCGCGCGCCGCCAGGGCGAGGCCTTGCAGAGCCAGCTCAGCCAGGCGCAGGCGCAAATTCATCAACTCCAGGTCAGCCTGGTGCGCGTACAGGAAGCCGCGCGCCGGGTCGCCGACCGGCGCGGCCAGATCGAGGCCGAGTTGCACGAGATCTACGCCCAGCTCGGCGTCGAAGAGGAAACCTGGAACGAAGCCAGCGAGCGCAACCGCACCGCCGTGCTGGAAATCGACTTCGCGCGTGAGCGCTTTGACGAAGCTCGCGAAGTCCGCCGCGAGGCCGACCTGAAATTGCAGACCCTGCGCGAGTTGCACCGCCGGGTAGAGCGCGAAGCGCAGGAAGCCGCATTCCAGGCGCGCTCGCTGGCCTCCCGCTTGCAGGATCTGGCCGGCCGCGGCGAACGGGCCGAGGCGGCGTTGGCCGATCTGGTCCGCAACCATGAGCGTTTGCAGAGCGAACTCGACCAGGCGCAGGAAAGCCCCGCGCTGGCCGCGCTCGATGCGGCGCTGGGCAAGCGTCAGCAGGCGGAAACGGAACTGACCGCCGTGCGCGATGCGCTGGAGGGCGCCAACGCCGCACTGCGCGAACTGGATGCGGCGCGCCTGAGTTGCGAGCGCGGCTTGGAGCCGTTGAAGGAACGCGCAGTCGGCTTTGAGCTGAAATTGCAGGAAGCCCAGCTCAACGAGGCGCGCTATGGCGAAGAGCTGGAAACGGTCGACGAAGTTGAACTGGAAACGCACGCGCAAGCGGCGGCGCTGAGCGGCCGCAGCGAAAGCTGGCTGAAGAGCGAACTGAGCCGGCTGGAAAGCGACATCAACGCACTCGGCCCGGTCAACATGGCAGCGCTCGACGAACTCAAGGCGGCGCAGGAGCGCAAACAGTATCTGGACGACCAATCGCTCGATCTGGAAACCGCCGCCGCCACGCTGGAAGAAGCCATACGCCGCATCGACGCGGAAACCCGCACCCGGCTGAAAGACACCTATGACCGCGTCAGCCGCGAATTCAAGAGCCTGTTCACTGAACTGTTCGGCGGCGGCGAAGCGCAACTGAGCTTGACCGGCGAGGAGATTCTTGATGCCGGCCTGACCGTGCTGGCGCAACCGCCGGGCAAGAAGAACAGCTCGATCCATCTGCTTTCCGGCGGTGAAAAAGCGCTCACCGCGTTGTCGCTGGTGTTCGCCTTCTTCCGTCTCAATCCAGCGCCGTTCTGCCTGCTCGACGAAGTCGATGCGCCGTTGGACGACAGCAATACCGAACGTTATTGCGCGCTGGTCAAAAAGATGTCGGCCGAGACGCAGTTCCTGTTCATCACGCACAACCGCATCACGATGGAAATGGCGCACAACCTGGTCGGCGTCACCATGCCGGAACCCGGCGTATCGCGGCCGGTGGCGGTGGACGTGGAAGACGCCGTACGGATGGCGGTTTAGTCCGAGCCACGGCGCGTTTGCGTTGCCGGCGCGGAATCTCTAGCGCAGTGAGCTATGTTGAAGATTGGAGATCACCGTTGGAGAGCGCGCTGCGGCGCGCTGGCAGCCATGCTCGAGTTCTCACGTCACGCCGCCTTCGTATTGATTCTGGCCGCCCTGGCCGGATGCGCCAGCCCGCGCTATCAGACCGCCTACCGCTACCAGCCGCCGGCGAGCGCGGCAGGGCAGCATTGCGTGCAGGGCTGCGAGCAGGCGCTGAGCCGTTGCCAATCCACCTGCCAGGCGGATTGGCAGGCCTGCGCGGCCCGCGTCGAGCCGCAGGTGGAAGCCCGCTATGTCGAGGCGTTGAAGAATTATGAACTGGAGTTGAATCGCTACCGCCGCAGCCTGGAGCTCTACGAATGGGATCTCTGGCAAAGCTGGGGATACCCTCACAGCGGCCTCTGGTACAGCCACCCCTGGCCCTGGTCTTATCATCGGCCTCATCTGCCTTACGCGCTGCCCGCGCAGCCCAGCCGCGAGCGCGCCCGGGCCGAGCTGCTGAAGTCGCAATGCAAGGATGATTGCGGCTGCCACGTCCAATACGACGCCTGTTATCTGAATTGCGGCGGCAGCAAGATTCCCGAGCAGAAATGCGTGGCGAATTGCCCGCCGCCTGAACCGTTGCCGGCGCGCTGAGCGGGCGGACGCAAAAACGGCCAGTCCGGTCGCCCGGCTGGCCGCGTCGTTTGTATCCCGGCCTGCGCCGGGGGCGATCAGATGTAACTGTCCGCGAAGATGCTCTCCGCCCAGGTGAACATGTCCTGATAGCTGTCGCCATCGACACTATTCGGCGGCGCTTCGCCGATGTCGACCCGGTGCATGCCCTTGCCTTTGACGTTGCCGCTGGCGTCGAAGATGTCACCGTAGATGAAGTTGGTGGACAGCCAGGACGCGGTCTTGTTGGTGATCGGGCTGAAGCAGGCTGAACTGGTGGCGATGTCGGTATCCGGCATTTCGCCGTTGAAGACGCGCAGGATCGCGTCGGCGCAGACCTTGGCTTCCGAGTTGGCCATATGCCCGGACTTCGGCACGGCCTTGCCATCGGACGCCGGCACCGCGCAGGCGTCGCCGATGACGTGGATATTGGGATAACTGGCGGTGCCGTAGGTCAACGGGTTGACCGGTACGAAGCCGCTGGCGTTGACGGGCAAACCTGCGGCGATGGCGCCGGCGCGCTGGTTCGGGATGTAGTTCAGCACCTTGGCTTGGTTGACGGTCTTGGCGCTGGTCACGATGGAGCGCGTGTTGGAGTCGACCGATTGCACGCTCGCATTCGGGTAGTACTCGATCACGCCGGCATGGGTCACATTGAAAGCATGGCCGAAGGCTTCGGGCTCCGCCGTGATGCCGGCGTTGGCGTCCAGCACGACGACTTTCGCGCCGATGCGACCTTTGCGCTTCAGGTAGTCGGCGACCACGCAGGCGCGCTCGTAGGGGCCGGGCGGGCAGCGGTAGGGCGCTTTCGGTACGGTCATGACAAACGTGTCGTAGTTGCGCATCGCGGCCAGCTGGTTTTTCAGCAGCGTGGTCTGGGCGCCGGCCTGCCAGGCGTGCGGGGTCAGATCGGGGTTCCAGACGCCGGCGGCGGGCACGAAATCGATGCCCGGCGACAGCACCAGATGATCGTAAGGCAGCACCTTGTTGCCGCTGGCCGTGCTGACCGTGAGGCTGTTGCCGGCGGCATCGATGTCGATGGCGCGGCCTTGCATCACGATGACGCCGTGGTTGCTCTTCAGGGCGTCGAAACCCAGCGTGATCCGGCTCATCGGCAGCGCGCCGGTGACCACCAGGTTGGAGAGGATGCAGGAAATATGGCTGGGATTGGCATCCACCAGGGTGACCTGGACGTTGCCGCCCCACATGCGCAGATACTTGGCCAGCGTGGCGCCGCCGAAGCCGCCGCCGACCACGACCACGCGCGGCGCCGGCGTGGCCGCGCCGACCGCACGGGGCATGGCCGCAAGGGCGGACAGGGCGGCGGTCAGCTTGAGAAACTGTCTTCTGTTCAGGGTGTTCATCGTATTTCTCCCGGGGTCAGTCGTCGCCGTTGCCAGGCAACGTGGACAGATAGGTGGAAATCAGGTCCAGCTGGGCGTCGGTGTAGCCGCGCGCCTGACGATCCATGATGCCTTCGATGCGGCGGTACTTCATTTCGCGCAGCTCGTTGTAGAGCTCGCGCGCGCTTTTTCCGGCGATTTCGTCGAAGCCCGGACCGGCGCCGTTGGTACCGTGGCACTGGGCGCACTGGGAAGCCAGCAGACGCCCCGGTTCGGCCTGGGCGGATGCCGCCATGATGAGGAGCGCGAAGCAGGCCGAAGCCGCGCGCACGGTGTTTTGGATAGCCATATGTTTACCTCGCAAGATGGTTGTTTATTCCGGCTCGCCCTATCGGCGAGCCAGATTCCCATGGCGAACACGGGTGGCGCCAGTATACGAGTAAAAAATTTACACGCAATGGGTGGGTGATGAATTCATCTTGCTTGCTTTTAATTTGGATAGGGTGGGCGCATTGCAAAAACCATGCTTCATGTGGACACGATATGGTGTGGCGCCGGGGCGGCGAAGTTTGACGCTCGAATGCGCAGGAAGCCCCATCGGACGAACCCGCCCTGAGCGGTGCTTGCTTGTCTTGTTGGCGCTGCGACCGGGCGGACGCCGTGTTCTCGCCGCACTTTCTCGCCCACGCCTGGCGCCGGCTGCGCCAGGAAGCGCAGCGCCGCAAGCCAACGGATGCGCGCTTAGCCTGTCATGGCAGCCCATGGCCACGAAGAGCGAAATGGCGCTTCGAAGCTCAATGCCGGCGGCATGGATTTGTTCGAAATATGTGTGAGTAAATTACACAATTTATCGAAATTGGCGAATGCGTCGCCTGTGCCCGGATCTGTCGGCTTTTACGGCGGCAGATGCATACGCACGCCGAATCCGGCCGCATTTTTCCGGGCCTGGAGCGATCTGCGAGAGGGGGGCGGCGAGTGCTCGCAGGGCAGTCGAGGCAGCCTGCCGGCAGATACTGCAACCTTGCCGGAATGTGTGTGAAATATGCTCATATGGTAAAGTCGCCGGCAAATGCTGACTAAAACTCGCGTCTCTCTTGCGCCGCCGCCTGCCCTGCTGGTGGCCGTGCGTCGAATACTGCGACCGCTGGCCCGGTTACTGATGGCGCACGGCATCCATTTCCCGGCGTTTTCCGAACTGGCCAAGTGGGTGTTCGTCGATGTGGCGGCGCGCGACTTTCCCGATGACGGCAGCGGGCTGAGCGATAGCCGGGTTTGTCTTCTGTCCGGCGTGCATCGCCGCGAGGTCAAGCGATTGCGCGCCGAAACGCCGCTGCATCAAACGCCGCAATCGGTCTCGATGGGGGCGCAGATTGTTGCGCGCTGGTGCGCGGAGTCGCTTTATCTCGATGCGCAGCGGCGGCCGAAGCCGTTGCCGCGATTATCTGGCCAGGGCGGCGAGGCTTCCTTCGAGCGCCTGGTGGAAAGCGTCAGCAAGGACATCCGTCCGCGTGCGGTGCTGGACGAATGGCTGCGGCTGGGCGTGGCGACGCTGGATGAGGCGGACTGTGTGCATCTGGCCGAGGCGGCGTTCGTTCCCGCCAACGGGGTTGAAGAGAAGGCGTTTTTCTTCGGCAAGAATCTGCATGACCATCTGGCTGCCGCGACCCATAACCTGCTCGACGGCAAGCCGGCCTATCTGGAGCGTTGCGTTTACTACGACGGTCTGAGCGATGCGTCGATCGAGAAACTGCGGCTGTTGTCGCGTGAATTGGCGGTGGGGGCGCTGCAGGAAATCAACCGTCAAGCCATGACGCTGCAACAGCAGGATAGCGAGCGCGAAAATGCCGATCAACGCATGACATTCGGCGTCTACTTCTACGATGAATCGACGCGTACCGGCGGAGGCCGGCTGCCGTGAAGCGGGTTCGCGCGGCCGTATGGCTCGGGTTCTGGCTTTGCCTGGGGCTGGCCGGCTCGGTCTGGGCCAATCCGTGTACGCTTCCCGGCAATGCCAGCTGGTCGGACGGTTCCGGCATAGGGGGAACCGGCATCGATGGTAGCGGCGCCGGCGGTACCGGCAGCCGGGACGATTCGGGTATCGGCGGCACCGGCCACGCGGGCGCCGGCCTGGGCGGCCGTGAACAGAAAGCGGATTCCGGCATCGGCGGCACCGGCATCGTGGGCCTGATCACCGGCTTTGCCAGCATTTGCGTGAATGGGGTCGAAATCAATTACGACGGCGCCACGCCGGTCAGCGTTGATGGCCAACCGGCTGCAGCCGGTCAGCTGGCCATCGGCCAACTGGTTTCCGTCGAGGCGGAAGGCCAGGGGGGCGTGTTGCGCGCGCGGAATATCTTTATCAATTCGGCCGTGGTCGGCCGCGTATCGTGGGTTGCGCCGGATGGCAACGCCTTCATGGCGCTCGGGCAACTGGTGCGGTTGGCGGCTGATGGCATGCCGACCCAAGGCTTGCTCGGCGTAAGGCCGCGTCTCGGCGACAGGCTGCGGGTCAGCGGATTGCGCGATGCCTCTGGAGTTGTGCGGGCAAGCCATATCGAACGCGTGCAGGCGGATACACCGGCCAGCGTCACCGGCCGTCTCGATGTTGCGGCCAGGGGCGTCGGGCGTATCGGCGCTTTGTCGGTGCTGGGCTTGGGCGATGTGGCCGCCGGTGCGCAGGTGCGCGTGGTTGGGCTGGAGCGGGCGGGCGTGCTGCGGGCGCAGCGGGTCGAGATCGATCCGGCAGTCAAATTCGCCGAAAAAGTCGATCGCCTGGTGTTGCAGGGCATGCTGCAGGCCGATGCCCAGGGCGGGCTCTCGCTCGGTTACACCCGTATTCAATCCGCGTCGCCCGCCGCTGCGGCTGCGTTGAGCAAGGCGCAAGGGCAATGGGTGCGCATCGAGGCCAAGCCGCTGGCGGGTGGCGGTGTCGGCGTCAAAGCCGTGACGATCGATCGGCCGGCCTTGCGGCAGGAGCCTGGCAATGCTTCCGGCAGTCGTTCACAGCGCCAACGCGATGAGTCTGCGGCGGGCGAAAAATCTTCGGAAAGCGTCGCACGCATGCGCGAGGCGTCGAAACAACCTGACATCGAGGCAGCCGGGAAAATCGAGGCGGTTGAGAAAGCCGAGAAGGCCGGGCTTGAGCGGGTTGAGAAAGTCGCGAGTGAGAAGATCGAAAAGCCTGAGGTCAGCAAGGTCGAAGTTGAGAGAATCGAGATCGAACGGGTCGAGAAGGTCGAGAAGGTCGAGAAGGTCGAGAAGGTCGAGAAGCCCGAGAAGCCCGAGAAAGTCGAGAAGGTCGAGAAGCCCGAGAAAGTCGAGAAAATCGAGAAGGTCGAGAAGGTCGAGAAGGTCGAGAAGGTCGAGAAGGTCGAGAAGGT
>CAYXMQ010000018.1:0-62658 GCA_964466195.1 uncultured Thiobacillus sp. | reverse complement strand
CGGCTACGGGCGGTGGGGTGGCGCGGAATGGGGTTTTTCTACAGCGTCGTTGGGCGTCACGATATCCATGACGCATTCCGTTTCAAGAAAACAAGCGCTCGGCCTCGCTGGCTGGCTTGCCTCCACCTTCGCCACTGGCGGTATTGGAGCCATCGCCTCTGCCAGTGCTGCCTCGTTCTATGGCGAACTCTCTCAGCCGTCTTGGGCGCCGCCTGCTTGGCTCTTTGGCCCGGTGTGGTCGGCGCTATATTTCCTCATGGGCATCGCAGCCTGGCTGGTCTGGCGAGAACACGGCTTTCGTGGTGCCCCCACCGCTCTGAAGTTGTTCGTCGCCCAGTTGTTCGCAAACGCGCTTTGGACCTGGATTTTCTTTGTCTGGCACCAGGGTGCGCTGTCTTTGGCTGAGATCGTCGTTCTGTGGTTGCTCATCGCCTGCACCATCTTGGCGTTTTGGCGTTTGCATAGGCTAGCGGCGCTCCTGCTCGTGCCTTATCTTGCCTGGGTAAGCTTTGCCACCGCTTTGACCGCTTCGCTGTGGCGGCTCAACCCAGCGGCTCTCGGGTAATGGAGGCGCTATGCCCAACCCGGCGGTCGACCTCGCTCCCTTCGGTCGCTGGGCGCTGAGCGATAAAGCCGCGCAGGTCCGGTGACTTCTATGTTGTGCAAGTTATACGAATCCGATTGAGATTTCATGAAAGCCATTGTTTGCACAAAATATGGGCCGCCGGAAGTTCTTCATCTCGAAGAGGTTGAAAAGCCGACTCCGAAGGACAATGAAGTCCTGATAAAAATCCACGCGACAACAGTACATATAGGGGATACCAAAATCCGCCGTTTCAAGCCTGGTATGGGATTTATGCTCGACCTATTGGTAAAACCCATAATGTGGATAGCTATTGGCTTTACAGGACCTAGAAGAAAAATATTAGGGATGGAACTGTCAGGCGAGATCGAAGCAATTGGCAAAGATGTAACTTTGTTTAAGAAGGGTGACCAGGTTTTCGCAGGTACAGAGATGAGATTCGGCGCCTATGCTGAATATATATGCCTGCCGGAAAGCTGGGCGATAGCAACAAAACCAGTCAATATGACCCATGAAGAAGCCGCGCCGGTTCCTAATGGGGGAATAACCGCATTGCACGTTCTTAAAAAAGCGAATATCCAAAATGGACAGAAAGTTCTTATCTATGGAGCATCCGGGAGCGTAGGCACCTTTGCAGTGCAGATTGCCAAGAACTTTGGGGCGGAGGTTACTGGCGTATGCAGTGCCAAGAACCTGGAAATGGTCAAATCACTGGGAGCTGATGAAGTCATTGATTACACGGCACCGGGGTTTAGCCTGAATGGTAAAACTTATGATGTTATCTTTGATGCGGTAGGCAAGCTTGCCAATTCAAAGATTAAGAAAAATCTGAAGAAAACCGGGAAGTATCTTAACGTTCTTACCGACTCGGGCGGCAGCACGAAACTAAATGTTGCCGATTTGGTTTTCCTGAAAGAGCTTATTGAAGCCGGAAAGCTAAAATCGGTCATTGATAGGCGATACCCATTGGAAGAGATTGTAGAAGCGCACCGGTATGTTGACGAAGGACACAAAAAGGGAAATGTGGTCCTAACCGTTGGATAACAAAATAAATGCGATGCGGATAGAATTATTTTGCGGGCTGAAGCATATAAACAGCAAAAACCTCCCAACCCGGCAGTCAACCTGACGCCGAATAAGCAGCGTGTCTTGATCTCAACCCGCCTCGTGCGGCGCAGGTTACTTTTTCGTTGACGCCGTATAAAAACCCAATAAAGCCCGCGTAGGGCGGCTTCGCGAAGCAAGCCACTGCATGGAAACGCACGAAACGAAGACATCTGTTAAACGAGATTTTTCCACCGCCGCGCTTTTTTTCAGGAGTCCTACCATGTTTGCAAACTCGATTTCTCCCTGCATCACTACGACCAAGGTTGAAGAGTCCCGCGATTTCTACGTGAAGCACTTCGGCGCCACGGTGACATTCGATTGCGGCTGGTACGTCAACCTGCAGTTCGGCACGGAATCATCCAGCCTGCAATTCATGGCGCCTCAACCTGGACAGCCGGTATGCAGTACGGCAGGGCTGGGTTACAACTTTTCTGTCGCCGATGTTGATGCTGAATACAACCTGTTGATGTCTGCCGGGCTCCCGCTTGTCATGCCGCTCGAAGACCATCCCTGGGGGGATCGCGGCTTTGCGGTTCAAGATCCCAATGGAGTGTCGCTCTACATTTATTCCGATCGTGAACCGAATTCCGAATTCAAGCCGTATTACAAGACCTGACATGAGCGTTCGGGTGATGTGCGGCGCATGCGCTATCCGATAAGGAAGCTCTGAATGATTTGAGTCCGCTCGGGGTTCAACATGCGGCAGGGCGGGTTTCTGGCGTCTTTCGCGGTGCATATCACTCTAAACGCTGTTGATGTTTGCCTACGCCAAACGCAGCGACGCTGCTCTGTTCATTAGGGCGTATGGGAAGGCAAAGCAGTATGGGCGGTTGGGAGCCTCTGGCTAGGGCCGACGAGCAAACGCCCAAAATGGCCGCGCTCCGACTGCCTGCCGCGATAGCGCCGAACAATCTGGGTTAAATCGTGCGGGCGCGTATCGCTTGCCGATGCCGGCGAAATACGAATTGATAGAGCGCTTCATCGAGTGCTTCGGTCAGCTCGTCAAAACGGGCGCGTGCGGTACCCGCTTGGGGTTCCAGTGCGATGGCCGGCAATTCCAGGCTGATGGGGAGGGCTTCGGAGGGGCGGAATTCGACGATCAGCGGGGTTCCCTGTGCCGGCGGGGACGGATCGGGCCATTGCGCTTCGCTGGGCGTCAGCAGGACGTTGCGGGCGGCCGGTGCGGCGCTGGTTTCCGGCGTGCGGATTTCCAGCGTCCGTGCAAGCAGGTGCAGCGTGAGGTCGAGTTTGGCTTCGATGCGGTCGAGGCGGCGGTTTTCCGGGCTGCCGGCTTCCTGCTCGTGCATGCTTTCAATCTGGTTCAGGGCGGCGAGCAGGTGGGCGGCTTCGCGCATATGGCTGAGTCGGGCTTGCGCGGGCAGGGGCTCGGCGCGCCAAGCCAGGGGCATGAAAATTTCGCAGCTCAGGCCTTCAATCATCACGTGCTCCGGAAAAGAGGTTGACGCCGTGGCAGGCGAGGCGGGCGCTGCCATAGCAGGCTTCGTGCTCCGCCGCCTGGGTGACCGGAACGTTCAGCAGGCGTGCGCGAATCCGGCTATAGACGGGGTTGGCGGCGCCGCCGCCGGCGCTGACCACGGCTTGCAGCGGCGTCGCGCCCAGTTCGGCGAGCCGGGCGTAGCCGCCTGCTTCGATCTTCGCCAGGCCTTCCAGTATTCCATGCAGGAATTCGCTGCGATCTTGCGGGCGCGGCTCCAGCCGCGGCAGGCGTTCAGGATCGTTGTAGGGAAAGCGTTCGCCCTTGCCGGGCAGCGGGTAGTAATCGAGGCCGCTCGATCGCTCCGGGTTGATCTGGCCGGATAGCGAGCGCAGTTCGTCATCGCTGAAATGCTGGCGCAGTACCGCGCCGCCGGCGTTGGATGCGCCGCCGGCCAGCCATTGGGAGCCGAACCAGTGCGAGTAGATGCCGTACTCGCCGGCATCGACGCGGGTTTCCGACAGCAGTTTCAGGACCAGTGTGCTGCCCAGCGAGGAGACCGCCACGCCGGCTTGGTTGACGCCGGCGGCCAGGAAGGCGGCGATACTGTCGGTGGTGCCGGCGCGCACCAGGCAATCCGGGTTGATGCCGAATTCGCGTGCGCGCGTGCGGTTGAGCAGGCCGAGCGCCTGGCCGGGTTTGACCAGGACCGGGAGATAGTTGATGTCGGCCAGGTAATCGACCCAGGCCGGCCATTGCCCGGTTTCCAGGTCGACGCCCATCTTGAGGGCGTTGTGGTAGTCGCTCACCGGCTGGCCGGACAACAAGGCGGAGAGCCAGTCGGCCTGATTCAGATAGAGGCGGGCGCGCTGCAAGCCGAGGTGCTTTTTCAGCCACAGCACTTTGGCCAGGCCGGACGTGGCGCTGGCCGCCGGATGTTTTTCTCCGATCGTGCGGCCGATGGTCGCGGCTTCTTCGACTGCGCGCGCGTCGTTGTACGGCAGCGGCGGGTAGGTGGGGTTGAGGGCTTCGTCGCAGGCCAGCACGGTTGCGGACGTGCCGTCGATGGCCAGGCCTGCCAGGCGTTTGCGCATGCCGATCGGAATCTGCGCAATCAGGGCATACAGCGCTTCGCGCCAGGTGGCGGCGGCTTCGTGCTCGGGCAGAGGGCCGAAATCGATGCGCGCCATGTCTTCAATCTGCTCGCTGGGGGCAGCGGTGTCGTAGCGCTTTAGCGCGGACGCATCCGGCGTATCCCTGGCGGGCGCGATGACGCAGGCGCGTGCACCGGAAGTGCCAAAATCAATCCCTAAATACATGTTTCAGCCGGTTGCGTTAAACAATGGACAAGCCGTTGTTGTCGCCTGCGTCGTCGTCGCTGACCGCTGGGCGGCGCACCAGCGACTTCAGCATCAAACGCAGTTCGTTTTGCGAGTCGGCGAAGCGGAGCGCGGTTTCCGGCGCGATGCGCCCGGCCTCGCAGAGCTTGTACAGCGCCTGATCGAAAGTGCACATGCCGAGATCGCGCGATTTGGCCATGATCGCCTTGATTTCATGCACATCGCCCTTGTGGATCAGGTCGGACACCAGCGGGCTGCTCAACATGATTTCGATGGCCGGCACGCGTCCGCCGGCGAGATCAGGGATCAGACGCTGCGAAATGATGCCGCGCAGGTTGAGCGAAAGGTCCATCAGCAGTTGCGGCCGGCGATCCATCGCGAAGAAGTTGATGATGCGATCCAGCGCCTGATTCGAGTTGTTGGCATGCAGCGTGGCCAGGCAAAGATGGCCGGTTTCGGCGAAGGCGATGGCGTATTCCATGGTCTCGCGGTCGCGGATTTCGCCGATCAAGATCACGTCCGGCGCTTGCCGCAACGTGTTCTTCAACGCGGTGAACCAGTTGTCGGTATCCACGCCGACTTCGCGCTGCATGATCAGGCACTTCTTGTGCGGGTGCATGAACTCGATCGGGTCTTCGATGGTGATGATGTGGCCGCGCGAGTTTTCGTTGCGGTGATTCACCAGCGCCGCCAGGCTGGTCGATTTGCCGGAACCGGTGGCGCCGACCATCAGGATCAGGCCGCGCTTCTCCAGCGCCAGCTGGCCGAGAATCGGCGGCAGGCCGAGCGTATGCAAGGTCGGTACATCGGTGTTGATATGGCGCGCGACCAGCCCGACCGAGCCGCGCTGCACGAAGGCGTTGACGCGAAAGCGGCCGATGCCGTCGAGCGAGAGGGCAAAGTTGCATTCGCGGGTATCGCGGAATTCGGCCTGCTGTTTTTCATTCATCGCCGAACGCAGGATCTCTTCCGCCTGTTCGCGGCTGATCGGCTTGGCGTTGAGCGGGGTCAGTTCGCCGTTGATTTTCATCGCCGGCGGCGAGGCGACGGTGATGAACAAGTCCGACGCGCCTTTTTCCAGCATGTTCTTGAGCAGTTCGGTGAGATAGGTGAAATACGGGTTGGGTGCGGCCATGCGGTGTATTCCTTGTTGGCGGCTTGCTCGTTTCTGGCGAGGTAGGCGTCGTGTTTTGCGGCTAAACGCAGGTTGCAAGTTTAATGCGGCAATTTGCAGTGACAGCCAGGTTTTCTCTGTCCAAGCGCGCCCTGCGCGCTGTCCGCCCATTGCCGCCGAGGACGGTTATCTGTCGAAACTCTTTACATGCCGCGCGCTTCAGGCTGCATTACTCGCTCCCTGTTTTGGCCGATGGCGGCCTTGCGCAGGCTGTCGCGGGCGTGAGCAAAGGCCGCCGCGCCAGGCTGTACTTGGGGAGAGCCGAACATTGCGGTTAACCAAACGGCTTTGCGTAAACGCTTCTTAGCTAGTCTGGCATGGTATATGCATGTTTCCTGGCAAGTGATTCAGGCATTTGTCAATCACTAATCAGCGCGGTCATCCAGTCGACACAGGGGACCGCTCATTGATATGGAGGCTGACATGGACGCACTTGATAAGGCCCTTTCGCACATTTCTCGCGGCACCAGTTACTCGTGGGACTTGACCACCTTGATCGGATTCGACGTACCCATCTCGCACCAGCTGCGCGATAAATTACTGGCCGGGGCGACGACGAAGGAAGACGCCGACTTTCTGCGTGCGCTGATGCGCGAAAAGAACAAAAACCTTACGAACTGAGCTGCACACACAGTCTTGATTAGCGCGGGTCTTTATTCCGACTGCGGCACGAACGCCTCGGCAAGGTTCGCACGGCGAGCGCGGCACGGATGCAGACCGCTAGTCTGGTTCTTTTCCCGTAGTGCATCCGGCCGATTCAAGGACGGCACGACAACCGGGTTTCAGCAGAATTCATGCTTTGCAGCCTTGACCTGAATTCAGGCCATCGCCATAGTCCGGGGCCAGTTTCCATTGCAAAGCCCGTACCCATGAAGTTTGTTGTCAGATTGTTTTTCAAGACGCTGCGCGTCGTCATCGCCCCGCTGATCCTGCTTTGGGAGTTCGTCACCACGCCAAAAGGCGTGCTGCGCGCGCCGGAACTGCAAAGCCTGGTCGACGCGGAATGCCGCAACCTGGCGCTGTATCAGTTCAGGACCTGCCCGTTTTGCGTCAAGGTGCGGCGCGAGATGCGGCGTTTGTCGCTCAACATCCCGCTGCTCGATGCCCAGCCCGACGGGCCGGTTCGGGCGGATTTGATTCGCGGCGGCGGCAAGGCCGTGGTGCCCTGCCTGAAAATCACCGATGCGCAGGGCCATAGCGAATGGATGTATGAGTCGACCCAGATCATCCAGTATTTGCAGACGCGGTTTGCCTGACCATGCCGCAGCAGGATGCAAATGCTCTCGGGCAGGAGTGGGTCGCGCTGCAGAATAGTTTCGAGCAGTACGAAAAGGGGGCGCTGAGCATCAAGCTGCTGGCCGTCGTGCTGTGCGCGGCGGGTTTTATGCTGGCGCTGCATGAAGCCATGATCAGCTTGCTGCTGTTGGTCTTGTGGCTGCAGGAAGGGATATATCGGACTTCACAGGCGCGTTTGGGCGCGCGCATCGTGCGCCTGGAGCAGGCCATCAAAGCCGGCGAAGAGGGCATGGCCTTTCAACTGCATTCCGAGTGGCTGGCCTCGCGTCGCGGGATATTTGGCCTGCTGGCCGAATACGGCGCCAACGCGTTGCGGCCGACGGTGGCGTTTCCTTACGCAGTGTTGCTGCTGCTGATCGGGCTGCTGGTGGTGTTGGCGGGCGGATGAGCGGATTGCGGCCATGCTGAACTACATCCTGCGCCGCGTGCTGTACGCCATTCCGATTCTGCTCGGGGTGAATCTGCTCACCTTCGCGTTGTTCTTCATGGTCAATACGCCGGACGACATGGCGCGCATCCATTTGGGCGCCAAGCATGTGACGGCGGAGGCGATTGCACGCTGGAAAAGCGAGCACGGTTACGACAAACCGTTGTTCTTCAACCCGGCAGCGAGCGGCGTTGAACAGGCGACCGATACCTTGTTCGTCGAAAAGTCGCTCAAGCTGTTCGTGCTCGACTTCGGCGCCGCGGATGACGGCCGCGATATCGCGCGTGAAATCGGCCAGCGCATGTGGCCCAGTCTGGCGATCGCGTTGCCGACTTTCCTGGTCGGCTTGCTGGCCTATCTCAGTTTCGCGTTGTTGCTGGTGTTCTTTCGCGGCACGGCGTTGGATACCGGCGGCGTCATTCTATGCGTGGCGCTGATGTCGATTTCCGGCCTGTTCTATGTCATCGGCGGCCAATACCTGATGGGCAAGCTGTGGCACTGGTTTCCCATTTCCGGCTACCAGCCCGGGCTGGATGCCTGGAAGTTCATGATCATGCCGGTGCTGGTCAGCCTGATCGGCGGCATCGGCGACTCCAGCCGCTTCTACCGCGCCTTGTTCATCGAGGAAATCGGCAAGGACTATGTGCGCACCGCCCGCGCCAAGGGGCTATCCGATCTGCGCGTGCTGTTCAAACACGTGCTCGGCAACGCGATGATTCCGATTCTGACCGGCGTCGTCGTGGTGATCCCGCGCCTGTTCATGGGCAGCCTGATCATCGAATCGTTCTTCGGCATTCCCGGCCTCGGCAGCTACACCATCGACGCCATCCAGGCGCAGGATTTCGCCATCGTCCGCTCGATGGTGTTCCTCGGCTCGCTGCTGTACATCGTCGGTCTGGTGCTGACCGATATTTCCTATACCTGGGCGGACCCGCGCGTGAGGTTGGAATGATCAAGCCGGTATTGCTCTGGTCCGATGCGTTGATCCTGCTGCTGCTGGCCGGCGTGGCGGCCTTGGTCTGGCTGGCGCGCCACAACGATACCTTCCGCGCGCCGTGGCGTCAGGTCATGGCCAGCCGCATGGGCGCGGCGACGGCGTTGATCCTGGCCGTATACGGCGCGATCGGGCTGCTCGATTCGCTGCATTACGTCGAGCGCTTGCCGTCTCAGGCCGGCCAGCCGGCGCAATACAGCGGCGAGGTGCGCTCGGCGCTGGATGCGTTGCTGACGCCGTTGCGCGAGAACGTCGAGAAAACCTATTCGGCGCCGTTTGCGACCCATCTTTACGCCAAGGAAACGATGCAGGGCGCGGATGGCCGCGAGATCCGCGACTACCCGCGCCTGAAATACGGCGGCGCGCATCTGGCCGATCCGGACAAGGATTTCTGGCGAGATGTTTCCGAACGCGCCGGACTGGGGTTGCTGGGCGGCTGGGTCGTCTGGCTGTTATGGCGTTCGTGGTTCGGTTGCCAGAACAGCCGCGTGCGCTTTGGTTTGCCGGGCGGCGCTTGCAAGCTTGATGAGCCGCCGCGCCGTTACGCCACTTTGCTGGCCATCCTGCTCAGCGTCGGCCTGCTCATCGCGCTGGCGCCGCATTACCACGTTCTCGGCACCGACAAGGTTGGCCAGGACGTGCTTTACCTTGCGCTCAAATCCATCCGCACCGGCCTGCTGATCGGCAGCCTGACCACGTTGATCATGCTGCCGTTTGCGCTCGGCCTCGGCATCGCCGCCGGTTATTTCGGCGGCCGCATCGACGATGCCATCCAGTATCTCTACACCACGCTGAACTCGATTCCCGGCGTGCTGCTCATCGCGGCCGCCGTCCTGGTGGTGCAGGTTCAGATCGAAGCCCATGCCGAGTTTTTCGAAACCGCCGCCGCCCGCTCCGACGTGCGCTTGCTGGCGTTGTGCGCGATTCTCGGCGTGACCGGATGGACCGGGCTGGCGCGCCTGCTGCGCGCCGAGGCGCTGAAACTGCGTGAACTCGAATTCGTGCAGGCGGCGCGCGCCTTCGGCGTCACCGACATGCGCATCCTGCTGCGCCATCTGCTGCCCAACGTCATGCATCTGGTGCTGATCACCGTGGTGATCGATTTCTCCGGCCTGGTGCTGGCCGAGGCGGTGCTGTCCTACGTCGGCGTCGGCGTCGATCCGGCCATGACCAGCTTCGGCAACATGATCAACGGCGCCCGTCTGGAGTTGGCGCGCGAGCCGGTGGTGTGGTGGCAACTGGCGGCGGCTTTCGTGTTCATGTTCGTGCTGGTGCTGGCCGCCAATCTGTTCGCCGATCAGGTGCGCGATGCGCTTGATCCGAAATCGCAGGGACGACAATGACGACGGCATCGCCACCCCGCAAGCCGGGGACTCACCCGCCCGAGGGCGGCTTGGCGGCGCGCCGCAGCGATCTGGTGGTGGAAAACCTGCGTGTCGAAATTGTCGCCGGCAACCGGCTATTGAAGCCTGTCGATGGCGTCAGCTTCGCGATTGGCGCCAATGAGTGCGTCGCACTGCTGGGCGAATCCGGTTGCGGCAAATCGCTTACCGCACTGGCGCTGATGCGCCTGTTGCCCGACGGCGGCCGCGTCGCTGCCGGCAGCGTGCGTCTGGCCGACGCCGATCTGTTTGCGATGACCGAAGCTGAAATGGGCGAGGTGCGCGGCGGACGCCTGGCGATGATTTTTCAGGAACCGCAAACCAGCCTGAATCCGGTCATGACGGTTGCCGAGCAGATCAACGAGGCGCTGGCTGCGCATCGCGGCTTGAGCGGTGATGCGGCGGCCGAGGAAGCCCTGCGCTTGTTGCAGGCGGTCGGCCTGGGCGGCGAAAAACTGACCGCCTATCCCTTCCAGCTCTCCGGCGGACAACGCCAGCGTGCACTGATTGCGATGATGCTGGCCGGCGAACCCGAGGTGCTGATCGCCGACGAGCCGACCACCGCGTTGGATGTCACCGTGCAGGCGCAAATCCTGCGCTTGCTGAAAGACTTGCAGCAGCAGCGCGGCATGGGGCTGTTGCTGATCACGCATGATCTCGACGTGGCGCGCGAGATGACCAGCCAGCCGACCGATCGCGTCGCGGTGATGTACGCCGGCCAGATCGTCGAATGGGCGCGCAGCGATGCGCTCTATGCCGCGCCGAGGCACCCATATACGCAAAAACTGTTTGCCGTGCTGCCGCGCCTGGATCGGCGCGGCGAACGCCTGGATAGCTTGCCGGGCCGCGTGCCCGGGCCGGATACCGTGTTCAAGGGCTGCCGCTTCGCCGATCGCTGTCCATCGGTGTTTGCCCGCTGCCAAGATGAAACGCCGGCCTTTCATGAGGCGACGCCGGGGCATTTCTCACGCTGCCATCTGGCGGAAACGCGGGCGGCGGAAAGGCCGCCAGTCCCTTCCCCGCCTCGGCAAACACACGCTGCGGCTGCCGCCCGAGCGGATAGCGAGCCTGCCGCATCCGGGCGGCAAACGGGTCATGTGCTCGAGGTTCGCGATTTGGCGGTGCATTTTCCGATTCGCAAGGGCTTGCTGAAACGCACCGTTGGCCATGTCAAAGCGGTAGATGGCGTCAGTCTGCACGTGGCCGGCGGTGAAACCCTGGCGCTGGTGGGCGAGTCGGGGTGCGGCAAGACCACGTTGGCGCGCGCGATTCTCTGCTTGATCGAGCCCACGGCGGGCCGGGTCAGCCTGCTCGGCGAGCCGCTGGCCGGGCTTGCCGGCGAGGCCTTGCGGCGTAAGCGCGCGGAAATGCAGATCGTGTTTCAGGACCCGTTTTCTTCACTGAACCCGCGCATGAAGGTCGGCGACATCCTGTCCGAAGGCATGGCGGCGCTGTCATTGGCGCCTGCGCTGATGCATTCCGAACACATTGCCGATTTGCTGACTCAGGTCGGCTTGCCCGAGGATGCCGCCAAGCGCTATCCGCACGAGTTTTCCGGCGGCCAGCGCCAGCGCATCGCCATCGCCCGCGCGCTGGCGGTGGGGCCTAAGCTATTGATTCTGGATGAACCCACCAGTGCATTGGACGTCTCGGTGCAGGCGCAAATCCTCAACCTGCTGGCCGAGTTGCAGCAAAAGCATGGTCTGGCTTATCTGTTCATCACCCACAACCTGTCGGTAGTGAGCTATCTGGCGCACCGGGTCGCGGTCATGCAGGGCGGCAAGATCGTGGAAGAGGGCGAGGCGGAAATCCTGCTGACCCGGCCGGAAAACGCGTACACCCGGCTGTTGCTGGATTCGGCGCCCGGACGAGCCCGCTAACAGAGGGCGTTAACAGAGGGCGCTAAAACTACGTGTAGTTAAGCAGCAGATCAGCTTGCCAGCGGGATGGTGAGCTTGCTGCCCAAGCGCAGCGGCTCGGCGTTCTCATTCCATTCGCGGATATCGGCGATCTTGACGTTGTAGCGTTTGGCCACGCGCGCCAGCGTGTCGCCCTTGCGCACCGTATGTATGCGTACGGCGGGACGTTTCGCCGCGGCCTCGTCGAGGCGTGTCGCTTTAGCGATGGCGGCTGCCGGCGCTGCGACAGCGGCTGTTTTGGCCATCGGCACAACCAGAGTTTGCGGCTGCGCGACCTTGCCATTGAACAGCTTGAGAGGATTGTTTTCTTTCAGCCAGGCCAGGGTCACCCCGAACTTGCTGGCTATGCCGTGTGCATTTTCACCACGCTTAGCGGCGTAGTTCTGCAGTCGATGCCGGCTGCCTTGTTGATGCAGATTGAATTGGAAGGTTTCAATCTTGTCGACTGGCAGAAGCAGGACATTCTGGGTCTCGGTAAAAATAACCCGGCGCTTGAAAGCCGGGTTGAGCGAGAGAAAGTCCTCCAGATCCATTTCAGCCATGCGCGCCACCTGTCGCGCTTCCATCGGGTGCTTCAACTTGACTTGCAGGAAATAGGGCTCGTTGGGCAGTGTTTCCAGGTTAACGCCGAAGCGTTGCGGTTCGAGAATGATGTTGCGCACGGCGATCAGCTTGGGCACGTAGTTGCGCGTCTCGTTGGGCAACTTGATCGAGGTGTAACTGTTGCCGACACTGCGGGACTGCGCCCGACCGACACAACCCTCGCCGCAGTTGTAGGCTGCCAGCGCCAGTTCCCAGTCGCCGAACATGCCGTAGAGAACCTGCAAGTGGTCCAACGCGGCGTTGGTCGCCTGCAGAATGTCGCGGCGGCCGTCGTACCAGGCGTTTTGCTCAAGGCCGTAAACCTTGCCGGTTGACGGAATGAATTGCCAGATCCCGGAGGCTTGCATCGGCGACAGCGCCTGCGGATTGAATGCGGATTCAATCATCGGCAGCAGTGCGATTTCCATCGGCATGCCGCGCCGTTCGACTTCTTCGACGATGTAAAACAAATACGGGCGGCTGCGTTCCGCGATGCGCTCGATAGAAGCCGCATTTCTGCTAAAGCTGCGCTCGTGAAGCTGGGTCAGGCTCGGATCGGACTCCGGCAACTTGAAGCCGCTGCGGATGCGCGCCCACAGGTCAGGTCCAGGCTCTAATTGCTTCTGAGGCAGGGCCGCGATGGAGTAGCTGATCTTGAGCGCGGTCTCGTTGCCGCTGAAGACGCCACCGGAAGACGCGCCATAGGCCGACGACAGGGTCAAGGAGAGACTGAGCAGGACGGCGGCAGCGCGCAGGGTAGAGCGGAAAACAGTAGTCATCAGATTGGGTAGGATCTCAAGAAAAGATCGCAACATATTGATGTGGCTGCGAATTCTATTGCATGACCCGGGTTGACCTCAAGCCAAGCAATGGCTTTGCCCGGAATTAGGTGCCTGCTTACGACTCATCTTTCCAGGCCCGGATGGCGGCAAACGTGTCTGCGCCTGGCCTCAGCGCGGTTTTGAAGTGTTGCGAGGCAGCCACAACGGGGCCGGGCAAGTCGCAGCGTAGAAACGGATTGGTGTTGCATTCCGTGCCGATTGTCACCGGCAAAGTGGCCTTTCCCTGCTTGCGCAAAGCCAAGGCTTCGGCATGCCGGGCGAGCAGCGCCGGGTTATCGGGTTCGACTTCCAGCGCGAATGCAATATTGGCCAGCGTGTATTCGTGGGCGCAGTAAATCTGGGTGCTGGCCGGCAGCTTCGCCAGCCGGGTCAGCGAGGCATACATTTCGCCAGGCGTGCCTTCGAACAGCCGACCGCAGCCGCAGGAGAACAGGGTATCGCCGCAAAACAGATGCAAGGCGCCGTTCTGCACCTCGCTGGCCAGGTAACAGACATGATCCAAAGTGTGTCCAGGTGTTTCAATTACCTTTACATTCAAACCAATATCTTCGAAATCTAATGTTTCACCTTCGATAACTGGGCGGCTTTGGGCCGCGCCGCGAGCAGGCCCGTAGACCGGTATTTCAGCGCGTTCAAGCAAGCCCGCTATGCCGCCGACGTGGTCGTAATGATGGTGAGTCAGCAGGATCGCTTGTACGTCCATGTCCCGGCCGTTCAGCCAAGATAGAATCGGCGCTGCTTCACCGGGGTCGATCAAAATCGCCGAGCGACCGTTGTGTACGGCCCAGACGTAGTTGTCCTGCAGGATGGGGATAGCTTCGATAATCATTGTTCATTGTTTACGCGAGGAAGCCTGCGGGCGTCAACCATGCTGCGCTGGTATGAAACGGATCTTGGCCGCTATGCATTGGCCCGCGAGCTGGACTGGTTTAATGCGGTCAGCTGTGATCTGTTCGGCTTTCACGCCATGCAGATGGGCGAGTGCGACACCGACTTCCTCAGCGCCAACCGCATGCCGCATCGTTTTTGCGCCGGTATCGATGCCGGACCGTTGCGCGCGGCCCCGGAAATGTTGCCGATCGCCAGCCAGAGCCTGGATTTGCTGGCGCTGCCGCATGTGCTCGAGTTTTCGCCGCATCCGCATCAGGTCTTGCGCGAGGCCGAGCGCGTGTTGCGGCCGGAAGGGCGCCTGCTGATCAGCGGCTTCAACCCGATGAGCCTTTGGGGCTTGCGGCGGGTCGTAGCCGGATTGGCAGGCTGCGACCCGGCTCCACATCCCTGGCATGGCCGCTTTATCCACCTGACCCGCATCAAGGACTGGCTTGCCTTGATGGGGTTCGAACTGGCAGGCGGCCGCATGGCTTGTTATGCGCCGCCGCTGGACCGCGCAGCCTGGCTGACGCGTTTCGGTTTTCTCGAAGCGGCAGGCGATCGCTGGTGGACACTGGTTGGCGGGGTTTATCTGATCCATGCCGTCAAGCGCGTGCACGGCATGCGTGTCATCGCGCCAAAGCGGGAAAGCGGCTGGCTGGCGAGCCCGGCCTGGGCGCAATCAACAAGAACCTCAGCTCAAAAGAACAGTTATGAACGAAACCATAGAAGTGAATGACGCCAAACCGGTCGACCTGTATACCGACGGCGCCTGCAAGGGTAATCCCGGCCTCGGTGGCTGGGGTGTCCTGATGCGCTACGGCGAGGTCGAGAAGCGCCTGTGCGGCGGCGCCCGCGATACCACCAATAACCGGATGGAATTGATGGCGGTGATCGAAGGCTTGAAATCGCTCAATCGGGCGTGCCGGGTGCGCGTGCATACCGACTCGCAATATGTGCAAAAAGGCATTTCCGAATGGCTGCCGAACTGGGTGCGGCGGGGCTGGAAAACAGCCTCCGGCGGCGCCGTGAAGAATCAGGACTTATGGCGCGCACTGGCCGAGCAGGCCGCGCGGCACCAGGTCGAATGGTTCTGGGTGCGCGGCCATGCCGGCCATGCCGAGAATGAGATCGCCGATGCGCTGGCCAATGAAGGAGTGAGAAAAGCATGAGCCGCCAGATCGTGCTCGATACCGAAACCACCGGCCTCGACCCGGCGCAAGGCCATCGCGTCATCGAGATCGGCGCGCTGGAGATCCTCAATCGCCGCATCACCGGCGCGACCTTTCACGTGTATCTGAACCCGGAGCGCGACATCGACGCCGGCGCCTTGTCGGTGCACGGCCTCAGCCGCGAGTTTCTGTCCGACAAACCGCGTTTCGCCGATGTGGCCGCCGAATTCCTCGACTTCGTGCGCGATGCCGAGTTGGTCATCCATAACGCTCCGTTCGATATCGGCTTTCTGAATTCTGAGCTGGTGCGGCTGGATGACGGCCCGATGAAGCGCTATTGCGAGGTGCTGGATACGCTCAAGCTGGCCAAGCAATTGCACCCGGGCCAGAAGAACAACCTGGATGCCCTGTGCCGGCGCTATTTCGTCGACAACACCGGGCGCAGCTTCCACGGCGCTTTGCTCGACGCGCAATTGTTGGCCGAGGTGTATCTGGCGATGACGCGCGGTCAGGAAAGCCTCGGTATCGAGATCAGCCAGCCGGTTCTGGCGACGGGGGCAGTAAGGCGCCGCCAACCTGGCGTGACCAGCATGCTCAAGATTCAACGCGCCAGCGCCGCCGAGTTGGCGCTGCATGCCGCCTATCTGCAAGCGCTGGGCAAGGACAGCGGCGAGGGGCCGATATGGTGAGATGGGCTTTGCTGCTGGCGTGTCTATTGCCCGCCATCCAGCCTGCCAACGCAGTACAGGAATTGAGTGAGGTGCACTATCTGGCCGAACTGCCTACCGTACTGACCGCCAGCCGCCTGGAACAGCCGTTGATGGATGCGCCGAGTTCAATCACGGTGATCGATCGCAAGCTGATCGAGGCCTCGGGTTATCACACCCTGTCCGATTTGTTTCGCTGGGTGCCGGGGATGTACGTCGGACGCGAAAAGGGCTGGTTTCATACCGTCTCGCGCACCTTCGCCGATTCGTTTTCCCGCCGCATGCAGGTTCTGGTCGACGGCCGCTCCGCCTACTTGCCCAGTTTCGGCGGCGTACGTTGGGATGCCCTGCCGATTGCGGTGGACGATATCGAGCGTATCGAAGTCGTGCGCGGAGCCAATGCCGCCAGTTTCGGCGCCAATGCGTTTACCGGCGTCATCAACATCATTACCCGCCACCCGGCCGACGTGGCGGGGCGCATGCTGCATCTGATCGGCGGCGATCATGGGCGCCGCGAAGCCTGGTTCCGTTGGGCGGGCGACGCCGGGGAAAGCAGCCACCGGTTGACGCTGGGGCGGCGCGAAGACGGCGGGTTTACCTATCAGAGTGATGATGAGCGCACGAATATGCTCAGCTATCGCGGCGATTATTTCTTTGCCGGCCAGCAGGCTTTGAGCCTGCAATTGGGCTTGCTGAACGGAACTCGTGGCGCGGGCGAAGCGGCTGGCCCCACTTACAGCTTCGACGGCTTGCGCGATCAGGAGGTGGCGGCCTACTCATTGCAGGCCGACTACAGGCGGCCGCTTTCGGTGGCGCAGACCCTGCAATTCAAGGCGTCGCTCGATCGCTTGCAGACGCGCGAAAACATCCCCGTTTTTGCCAACCTACCGCCGCCATTCTTTATTCCGGCAGGTAGTTATTTGCAGTTGAATCTGCTCAGCCGGCGCTGGCATGGTGAATTCCAACTCGACACCGAACACGCGCCAGGGCGGCGCAGCACGCTGGGCCTGTATGTTCGGCGTGATGAAGTCCAGTCGGCGCATTACTGGAATACGGCCGACAAACTGAGCAACGATTCGTGGGGTGCATTCGGGCATCTCGAATGGCGTCTCGATCCGCACTGGTTGCTGAATGCCGGCGCCTTCCTGGAAGACTACGAGTCGGTCGGCCAGCGCTGGTCGCCGAGAGTGACGCTGCATTGGCAGCCGTCTCAATTCCATAGCTTGCGCATCGGCGTTTCGCGCGCTTATCGCAATCCGGTGCAATTCGAAACCGACGCCGACTGGCGCCTCAAGGTCTATTCAGCCGCCGGCACGGTGCTGCCGTTGCCGATTCCCAGCCCGATGATTCTGGCCTCGGGCGCGGTCCGACCGGAGAAGCTGCTCAGCCATGAAATCGGGTATTTGGGCCAATGGCCGGAATGGGGGACTTCGCTCGATCTGAGGCTGTTTCACGAACGCATCGACGATTACATCAGCGCAGAATGTACGGCAGCCAATAAGAATGCATGCAAGGGAGCGCTTCCGCTCGCGGCGCGCGATTTCGTCAATGTCGGCGGCGCCAGCCAGCAAGGTTTCGAAACCCAGATCAAATGGCAGACCGCGTCGGAAACGCAATTCTTCGCAAACTATGCCTTTTTGCATATAGACAGCGAGTTCGATGAACAGCGATATTCGCCGTCACATATTTCCGGTGTGCATTGGATGCACCGGTTTCCAGGGAGCGTGGAGATGACTTTGTCGCATTACTGGGTGTCCGCCTTCAAACCGATCGGGCAGGGCGACCTGCCGGCCTATAAGCGTTTCGATGCGCGTTTGGCGAAGAATTTCAAATGGGAAGGCTTGCGCGGCAAAGTCGCGCTGAGCTGGGAGAACCTGTCCGGCGACTACCTCGAATTTTCCGACAGCCATCCGGCCAACCTTTTCGACAGCCGGACGCATGTCCATTTCCAACTGGACTTCTGAACCCTTCCGCCTCACTGGATTGATGCTGCCAAGGTTTTTTCTTCTCTGCCTGATCGGGCTGGTTTTTTCGCCTGCCCGGGCGGACGACGTCGTCCATTTGATTCTGAGCGGCAGCGGTGACGCCTATCAGGAAGTGGCCGATGCTTTTCGAACCGGCAGCAGGAATGCCAGCGTCAAGGTCTGGTCTATGGCCGATCTTGATGCCGGCCAAGTGCAAACGCTGACGCGCGCAAGCGATCTGGTCGCCCCGGTCGGCGTCAAGGCAGCCCGCTTTGTCTCCGAGCACCACTCCGGCCGGGCGCCGGTGCTGATGCTGATGATTCCGCGTGCGGCCAGTGAGAAGCTGTCCTGGCCGGCGAATCTGCCGCGCAAGAAAGTCTCTGCGGTATTCATCGACCAGCCGCCCAGCCGTTCGCTCGCCTTGGTGGCGGCGGCGTTCCCGACAGCGCGCCGGGTGGGGCTGGTGATCTCGCCGGAGAATGCGGCGGTAGCCAAGCTGCTGGTGCAGGAATCACCGCGCCACGGCCTGAGCTTGAATGTGGAAGTCGTGAATTCCGCCGATGCCGTCTCTCCCGCATTGCGCCGCGTGCTGGCGGACAGCGACGTGTTGCTGCTGGTGCCGGATGCGATTGCCATCAACGCCGGCAACGCCCAGAACATCTTGTTGACCACCTATCGCTTCAGGACGCCGGTGGTCGGATTTTCACAGGGCTTGTCGAAGGCCGGCGCGGTAGCCAGCGTGTACTCGTCGCCTGAACAAATCGGCCTGCAAGGTGCGCAGTTCGCCAACCGGCTGTTTGACGGCGGCGAGTTGCCGCCGCAGCAGCATGCCAACGAATTTTCGATTTCGTTCAATCAGCATGTGGCGCGCTCGCTCGGCGTCGTCTTGCAGAACGAGACCGACATCCGCCGAAAACTGGGGACACGAGGTGAATAGGCTTTGGATGAGCAATCGAGGCATCCGTGAACGGGTGTTGATGCTGGCGCTATTGCCTGTGCTGTTGGTGGCGACCGGGTTGTCCTGGTATTTCATCGCCGCGGCTTTTTCGGAAATGGAAGTCTCGCTCGAACAGCGCACGCTGGAACGAGCCCAGCAACTGGCAAAAGCATGCGAGTTTTCGCTGTTCTCGGAGAACCGCACCGAGTTGGCGCGACTGGCCAGATCCATGGGAGAAGATAGCGGCATCCAGTCCGTCACTATCGTCGACCGACAGGGGCGCGCGATCCTGGAATACGGCTCCGCCAAGTTGGCCTCGTATAGGCAAGGCGGTACGACCGGGCTGACCGCGCGCAACGATGACGCGATTCTGGTCATCGCGCCGGTGTTGCAACAGGCGCTGGAAATCGACGATCTCGCCGCAAGCGATGGCGCGGCCACCGCTCCGTCGCTGGGTTATGTGGCGCTGGAAGTTTCCCGTCAGGCGACCCGGGCGCGGCAACAGACCATTTTGCTGACCGGCCTGTCGATTACGGCGCTCGGCCTGCTGCTGGCCAGCTTGCTGGCCTGGCGTCTGGGGCGTGACATCGTGCGGCCGATCGGCGTGTTGACGCAGGCGGTGGAGAAAATCGCAGCCGGCGACCTCAATGCGCGCGTTCAGATCGATACCGGCGGCGAGTTCGCGCTGCTCGAGCAGGGCGTCAACCGGATGACGGCCGAACTGAAAACGTCCTACGACACGCTGCAGGAAAAAATCCGCGCCGCCACCGCCAAGCTTTCCTGGCAGGCGAACCACGATCCGCTGACCGGCCTGCTGAATCGCCAGGGCTTCGATGCCGAATTGCATAAGGCGTGGGACTCCGTCCGCCAGAACGGCGTGCAGCACTGCTTGCTGTACCTGGACCTGGACCAGTTCAAGTTGGTGAATGACACCAGCGGACACCAGGCCGGCGACGAATTGTTGCGCCAGCTGGCGGCAGCCATGCGGCGGGCTTTGCGCGGCAGCGACGTGGTGGCGCGCCTGGGTGGCGACGAGTTCGGCGTCTTGCTGACCGACTGCGACGCGACGGTTGGCGCGCAACTGGGTGAAAAACTGCGCCACATGATCGGCGAATTCCGCTTTTCCTGGCATGGCCGCATCTATCAGGTCGGGGCGAGCATCGGCCTGGTCGAACTGGATCAGGACTGGCCGGATACCGCCCATCTGATGAGCGCGGCCGACGCCGCCTGCTACGCCGCCAAGGATGCCGGCCGCAACATGGTGCGGCTATATCGGCGCGGCGATGAGGAAGTCGAGCGACGACGCGGCGAGATGGCTTGGGTCGGACGCCTGACGCGGGCGATGCAGGCCGGTCATTTCCGGCTCTATTACCAGCCCATCGTGCGTCTGGCGGATGCGGCAACCGAAGTCGCCGGCGCGATGGCCGACGAAACGCACTACGAGTTGCTGCTGCGCTTGCATGACGAGGAATTCCCGGTCATGCCCATGGCCTTCATTCCGGCCGCCGAGCGCTACCAGATCATGCCGATGATAGACCGCTGGGTGATCGAACACGCCCTGGAACAATGTGCCGACAGCTTCCAGTCATCCAGGGCCAAGCACGCGATCATCGGCATCAACTTATCGGGGGCTTCACTGAGCAATGCCCAATTCCAGGCTTTTATCCGCGCGGCCATGCAGGAAAACGCGGCGATTGCGGCGCAATTCTGTTTCGAAATCACCGAAACCGCCGTCATTTCCAATCTGGAAAGCGTGCAAGCCTTGATCGAAGACCTGAAGACGCTGGGCTGCCGCTTTGCGTTGGACGATTTCGGCAGCGGACTGTCCTCGTTCGCCTATCTGCACAACCTGGCGGTGGATTACCTCAAGATCGACGGCGCCTTCGTGCGCGACATGGTGCGCGACCCGGTCGATGCCGCCATGGTGGAAGCCATCGCCAAGGTGGCGCGCATCATGGGCATCCGCACCGTAGCGGAATTCGTCGAAGACCAGGCGACTGCCGATGCGCTGCAGGCGCTAGGCGTGGATTACGGCCAGGGCCATCACTTCGCCAGCGCACAGCCGTTGGCCGTGTTGTGCGCCGAGCTGGCCGAGCGGGTCTGAAACGTCAGACTTGGCTGTCAGGCCGCCGGCAGCGCGATCTTGCCGTCTTTGCTGAACTGGTAATCGTGGAAGACGTGCTCGGCGCTGAGCAGCGCGTAGCTGCCGTCCGCCTGGCGGACTGTGGTGTCCTTCAGGCGATAGGTGTAGTGGCCGCAGGTCCACAGGTCGAAGTCGCGCATGTGGGTGCACAAACAGGTCTTATCCCATACCCGCACCTTTTTCCCGCCCGTGGGATCGGCCGCCAAGGCGGCGACGGCCCGGTTGTAGGCATCGATATAGGCGCAGCGGCCATTGGCGTCGAGCAGGTAGCCGAAGGATTCGCAATTGGGGTGCGTGCCGGCGCCGATGGCCGGGCTGCTTTTGATCATGCGCATCGGGTAGCCGGTGGGGGATATGCCGTTGACTTCGATGTCGTCCTCGTCGGCTTTGTAATACTCCTGCTTGATCGGGTCGGGCAGGCCGCATTCATGGGTCACCGTGAAGCGGGTGGCGACCTGCACGGCGGCGGCGCCTTTTTCCAGATACGCGGCGGCGTCGCTGCCGGTGAAGATGCCGCCGGCCGGGATCAACGGAATAGCAAGTTGCTCGGCCTGCAGCCAGGCCTGAATCTCGCCGACGATGGTCGCCAGATCGTATTGCGCCCAGTCCATGCCGAAACCCAGGTGGCCGCCGGCCAGCGGGCCTTCCACCACGACGTAATCGGGCAGGCGGCCGGTGCGGGCGTTCTTGCGGATGAACAACTGCAACGCACGCAGGCTGGAGACGATGATGCCGATCTTGGCGTCGCGGAACCTGGGATGCTCTTCCATCAGCCCGAACGAACCCAGGTGCAGGCCGGCCGCCAACGTGATGCCGTCGATGCCAGCATCGAGCGCGGCGTTCAAACGCACCTTCAACGTTTCCTTGGGCGCATTCATGGTCAACTTTTCCATGCAGTTGATGAACACCATGCCCGCACCCTGTTTCGCGTCCATCGCCCGGCGCACATGCATGCGCGTGGCCTCTTCCAGTTCGCCCAAATGGAACTTGACCAGCGATTTGTCGGCCAGATTGGTCACATTGGACTTGTACAGCTTGAGTTTGTCCTTGACGAAGCGAGTCTTGAAATGGCGGTCAATGACGGTGGGCACCATGGCATCGGAAATATGGCCGACGCCGCCGAGGCGTGCAGCTTCCAGAGCGAGTTCGACGGTTGAAATATCAACCCCCATGCCGCCGATCATGATGGGCACCAGTTCGTGCCGGCCTAAGCGGAAGCGGAAATCATCCACGCATTTCATGTTGATCCTGGATCTTGAAGCGCCGGCTATATTGGCAAGGTCTAGCGATGGGGAAAGCCGGCGGGGTGAGCGGAAAATTGATAGGCGTGATGATAAGCGTTCTGCGCAGGCCCAGCCAGCCGCCGCAGTTGCGCAAGAGTGGTACCCCGAATCCGTAAGCGCTGAAGCGCCAACGGCTTTGCGGCCTTGCCGGGGGGAGGGCGGATCGCTATAAGGCCGCATGGCAAAGACAAACACGCTCTACATCTGCTCCGCTTGCGGCGGGCAAACCAGTAAATGGCAAGGCCAGTGTCCGCATTGCATGGCCTGGAATACGCTGACCGAATCGGTAAAGGAAGCCAAACCCAGCCGCTTCCAGGCGCTGGCGGCGAACGGCGAGGTCGTCCGCTTGTCCGCTGTGCAGGCGCTGGATACGCCGCGACTGGCGACCGGTCTGGCCGAATTCGACCGGGTGCTGGGCGGCGGTCTGGTCGGCGGCGGCGTCGTGCTGATCGGCGGCGACCCCGGCATCGGCAAATCGACGCTGTTGCTGCAGGCGCTGGCCGAACTCAGCGCCCGCACGCGCACGCTGTATGTCAGTGGCGAAGAATCCGCCGCCCAGATCGCATTGCGCGCCCGCCGCCTGGGGTTGAATGCGGACATCCCGCTGCTGACCGAAATCCGCCTGGAAGCCATTTTTGCCACCCTCAAGACGGAGCGCCCGGAAGTGGCGGTGATCGATTCGATCCAGACCGTCTATACCGATCAGCTGCAATCGGCGCCGGGCAGCGTCGCGCAAGTACGCGAATGCGCACAGGAATTGACCCGCCATGCCAAACAGTCCGGCATCACCATCCTGCTGGTCGGCCATGTCACCAAGGAGGGCACGCTGGCCGGGCCGCGCGTGCTGGAGCACATCGTCGATACCGTGCTGTACTTCGAAGGCGACACCAGCTCCAGCTTCCGGCTGGTGCGCGCATTCAAGAATCGCTACGGCGCGGTCAACGAACTCGGCGTGTTCGCGATGACCGACAAGGGATTGAAAGGCGTGTCCAATCCCTCGGCGCTGTTCCTCAATCGTGATGATCGCGAAGCGCCGGGCTCCTGCGTGGTGGTCGCGCAAGAAGGCACGCGGCCGTTGCTGGTCGAAATCCAGGCTCTGGTCGATGCGGCGCATGCGCCGAATCCGCGCCGCCTGACCGTCGGCCTGGACGGCAACCGGCTGGCGATGTTGCTGGCCGTGCTGCATCGGCATGGCGGCATCCCCTGTTATGACCAGGATGTGTTCGTCAACGCGGTCGGCGGCGTCAAGATCACCGAGCCTGCGGTCGATCTGGCCGTCGCGATGGCAGTGGTGTCGTCGCTGCGCAGCAAGCCGATCCCGCACAAGCTGGCGGTATTCGGCGAAATCGGTCTGACCGGCGAGATTCGCCCCGTGCAACGCGGCCAGGAACGCTTGAAAGAAGCCGCCAAGCTGGGCTTCACACAGGCGTTATGCCCGAAAGCCAATCTGCCAAAAGGCAAGATCGCCGGCATGGACGTGGTGGGGGTGGCAAGTCTGGCCGAGGCGCTGGAGTTTTTCCGGGGGCTGTAGGTGGCTGAGATTTGCGTGGACGAAGCGCAAACAACGAGGTGTTGTTTCCCTTATTGGCCGCCATATATACTCAGTGTGTACATTTATCGAAAAACGGGGGCATTGCCATGCAAACGGCACGCGTGTTCATGAACGGCAACAGTCAGGCCGTGCGCCTGCCCAAGGAATTCAGGTTCGAAGAGGAGGAAGTCGTCATCAAGCGCGTTGGGCATACCATCCTGCTGATCCCCAAACGTTATGCATTCGACGACCTCAAGGCGATGTTGCAGGACATCGGCCCGATGGACCTGATTCGTGAACAGCCTGATCAGGTCGAAGAACGCGACTTCGCCTGAGTGTGTATCTGCTCGATACCAATGTCTGTATCTGCCTGATCAACCAGCGATCGGGTTACGAACGCATTCTGAAACGCATGGATGGCTTGGCGTATGGCGAGGTGTTGATCTCGTCCATCTCGACGGCGGAATTGCATTACGGCGTGGCGGCGAGCGCGCAGGTCGAGCGCAACATGCTCAGACTGGAACGTTTTCTGGCAGCGTTCGAGGCGCCCCCCTTCAACGATGATGCATCGCGTCGTTATGGGGTAGTTCGAGCCTTTCTCAAATCCAGAGGCATGCCGATTGGCCCTCTGGACACACTTATCGCTGCACATGCCCTGGCTTTGAACGCGATTGTGGTAACAAACAATGTCGACGAGTTCCTCAGGGTGCCGGATTTGCGGGTCGAGGATTGGCTGGCCGGCTCAGGCTCCAGTTAGCGCGTTCTGCAAGGCTTGGTTATCCATTCTGGTTTTACTGATTTCCCTGCCACCCGGCATCGAAGGCATCCGGCCGATTAGAATTCGTCCCCATGTCTGAGCCCTTGCCTATTCCAACTTCCCCCCGCTTCGTCCACCTGCGTCTGCACAGCGAATATTCGATCCAGGACAGCATACTGCGCGTCGATGATGCGATCCGGCTGGCCAAGGCCGATACGATGCCGGCGCTGGCGTTGACCGACCTGGGCAACGTGTTCGGCCTGGTCAAGTTTTATTCCGCTGCGCGCAAGAAGGGTCTCAAGCCGATTGCCGGCTGCGATGTCTGGCTGGCGCCGCCGGAGTCTGTCGACAAGCCGACGCGGCTTTTGCTGCTGGTGCAGGACACGCAGGGCTGGCGCAATCTGTGTGAACTGCTGACCCGCGCCTATCGCAGCAACATGCATCGCGGCCGCGCCGTGCTGCAGCCGGCCTGGTTCGATGCCGCCAGCACGGCCGGTTTGATCGCGCTGTCCGGCGGCCATCAGGGCGATGTCGGTGTGGCGTTGATGAACGAATCGCTGGATACCGCGCGCCGTCTGGCGCAAGACTGGGCGGCGCGTTTTCCGGATCGCTATTACCTGGAACTGCAGCGTGACGGCCGCCCGGAATGCGAGCCACACGTCGCTCATGCGGTGGCGCTGGCGGAGGAGCTGGGCTTGCCGGTGGTGGCGACGCACCCGGTGGAGTTCATGCAGCGCGACGACTACATGGCGCACGAGGCGCGGGTCTGTATTTCGGAAGGCTATGTACTGTCCGACCAGCGGCGGCCGAAAACCTTTACCGAGGACGATTACTTCAAGACCCAGGCCGAGATGGCCGAGTTATTCGCCGACTTGCCGGAGGCGCTGGAAAACAGCGTCGAAATCGCTCGCCGTTGCAATCTGGTGCTGGAACTCGGCAACAGCAAGTTGCCCGACTTCCCGACGCCGAACGGCATGCCGCTGGATGACTACCTGCGCCAGTTTGCGCGTGAGGGGCTGGCCCAGCGCATGCGGGTGTTGTTCCCGGACGAGAGTGTGCGTGCGGAACGGCTGGCGGAATACCAGGCCCGCCTCGAACTGGAGCTCGACACCATCATCCAGATGGGCTTCCCCGGCTACTTCTTGATCGTCGCGGACTTCATCAACTGGGGTAAGCACAACGGCGTGCCGGTAGGGCCGGGACGGGGTTCCGGGGCGGGTTCGCTGGTGGCGTTCTCGATCGGCATTACCGATTTGGATCCATTGGCTTACGCGCTGTTGTTCGAGCGATTCCTTAACCCTGAACGGGTTTCCATGCCCGACTTCGACGTCGACTTCTGCCAGGACGGACGCGGCCGGGTGATCGAATACGTGCGCGAAAAATACGGCGCCGATGCGGTGTCGCAGATCGCCACCTTCGGCACCATGGCGGCGCGTGCGGTGTTGCGCGACGTCGGCCGTGTACTGGACTTGTCGTATATGTTCTGCGACCAGCTTTCCAAGATGATTCCGAATCAGCCGGGCAAGAACGTGTCGCTGGACGAGGCGCTGGAGCAGGTGCCGGAATTGAAGGCGCGCTACCAGCAGGAAGAAGAGGTCAAGGAACTGTTCGATCTGGCGCGCAAGCTGGAAGGCTTGTCGCGCAACGTCGGCACTCATGCCGGCGGCGTGCTGATCGCGCCGGGCAAGCTGACCGATTTCTGCCCGCTATACAATGTTGAAGGCTCCGATTCGGTGGTGTCGCAGTTCGACAAGGACGACGTCGAAAAGGTGGGCCTGGTCAAGTTCGACTTTCTGGGTTTGCGCAACCTGACCATCATCGATTGGGCGGTGCGCTACATCAAACAACTCGACCCGAACTGGGATGTGAACCTGGAAACCTTGCCGCTGGACGACAAGGGGGCTTACGAGATTCTCAAGAAGGCCAATACCACGGCGATCTTCCAGCTGGAATCGGACGGCATGAAGAAACTGCTGACCAAACTGGAACCGGATCGCTTCGAAGACATCATCGCCGTGCTGGCGTTGTACCGGCCGGGTCCGTTGGGATCCGGCATGGTCGACGACTTCATCCTGCGCAAGAAGGGCAAGCAGAGCATCGATTATTTCCACCCCGATCTAAAGGAATGCCTGGAGCCGACCTACGGCGTCATCGTCTATCAGGAACAGGTGATGCAGATTTCCCAGATCATCGGCGGCTACACGCTGGGCGGCGCCGATTTGCTGCGTCGTGCGATGGGCAAGAAAAAGGCCGAGGAAATGGCCAAGCACCGCAGCATCATGGCCGAGGGTGCGGCGAAGAAGGGCTACGACCCGCAGCTTGCGATGAAGCTGTTCGATCTGATGGAGAAGTTCGCCGAATACGGTTTCAACAAATCGCATACCGCCGCCTACGCCGTCGTCTCCTACCAGACCGCCTGGCTCAAGAAGCACCACACGGCGGCGTACATGGCCGGCACCTTGTCGGCCGACATGGATGACACCGACAGCGTCAAGACCTTCGTCGACGATGCCATCAAGAACGGCCTCAGCATCCTGCCGCCGGACGTGAACCAATCCGGCTTCCGCTTCGTGCCGGTCGATCGCAAGCAGGTGCGCTACGGGCTGGGCGCGGTGAAAGGCACTGGCGAGGGCGCGATCAACTGCATCTTGGCCGCACGCGAATCCGGCGGCGCGTTCACCGATCTGTTCGATTTCTGCCGCCGGGTCGATCGCCGCGTCGTCAATCGGCGCGTGATCGAGGCGCTGGTGCGCGCCGGCGGCTTCGATGCACAGCACCCGAACCGCAATGCCGCGTTGATGAGCGTCGGCCTGGCGATGGAATGGGCCGAAACCCAGCACGCCAATGCGGCGCAGAACTCGCTATTCGGCGACATCGACGCGCAAACCCCGCCGGATCTGGTCAACGCGGCGGAATGGTCGCTGAAGGAACGGCTGATCCAGGAAAAAGCCGCGCTCGGCCTGTATCTCTCCGGCCATCCGTTCGATGCCGACCGCGCGGCTTTGAAGGGCCTGGTCGATCGGGCGCTGAAAGACATCAAACCGCAGCCCGGCCTGCAACTGATGGCCGGCACCATCGCCGGCGTGCGTACCCAAATGACGCGGCGCGGCAAGATGGCCAGCATCATGCTCGACGATTGCAGCGCGCAGATCGAAATCGCCGTATTCAATGAACTGTTTGACGCCAACCGCCAGTTGTTGAAGGAAGATGCGTTGCTGATTGTCGCCGGCAATGTGCGCGAGGATAGTTATTCCGGCGGCATGCGCGTCACCGCCGAAGAAGTCATGGACATCGACACGGCGCGCACCCGCTTCGCCACCGGTTTGAAGCTCGACTTGAACGAAACCGTCGACGTACGGCGTTTGATCGACCTGTTGACCGGCTACCGGGAAGGCAGCGGCTGTCCGGTCACGCTGCATTACCGCAACCCGCAGGCCGAATGCGATCTGCAGCTGGGCTCGACCTGGCGCTTGCGGCTGAGCGACGAACTGTTCGCCGCGCTGGCGGAGTTCGGCCGTGTTGACGTCGGCTATGCGGTCGCGCTGAAAAGCAGCCGGGAGCGGGAAAGGGCGGCGGCGTGAGCCTGGCGACCACTATCGAGGCTGCCGACGGCATCGAACGAGCCGAGGAAGAGGTTCGCCATCTGGCCAAGGTGCAGGGCGAACTGTGGACGGATCTGCCGACCGATCTGTATATCCCGCCGGATGCGCTGGAAGTCATTCTGGAAGCCTTCGAAGGCCCGCTCGATCTGCTGCTCTGGCTGATCCGCCGCAACAATCTCAACGTGCTCGACATCAACATGGCGGCGCTGACCAAGCAGTACATGGCGTATGTCGATGTCATGCGCAGGAAACGCTTGGAACTGGCGGCGGAATACCTGGTCATGGCGGCGATGCTGATCGAGATCAAATCGCGCATGTTGCTGCCGCGCAAGGACGTGGCGGAGGCGGACGCCGAACACGACCCGCGCGCCGAGCTGGTGCGGCGGCTGCTCGAATACGAGCAGATGAAGCTGGCGGCGCGCAATCTGGATGCGGCGCCGCAACTAGGGCGCGATTTTCAAGCGATCACCGTCTATGTTTCACAGTTGGCGGTCAAGCGCTTGCCATCGGTCGGCGGTGAAGACCTGCTCGATGCCTGGCGCGCGATTCTGAAGCGCGCCTCGCTGCACAAGCATCACCGCATCGGCCGGCAGGAGCTTTCGGTGCGCGAACACATGAGCCGTATCCTGAAACATCTGCACAGCGCCGGCCGTACGCTGTTCAGCGAGTTGTTCGATCCGCAGGACGGTCGTTCCGCGCTGGTGGTGACCTTCCTCGCACTGCTCGAACTGGTGCGGGAACGGCTGGTGGACATCGTCCAGAACGAACCGTTTGCGCCCATTCATGCCGAGATCGCCAGCTTGCACGCAACCAGCGAGGCCGCACATGGCGACTGACGACTTCGCACTGCCCGAGATCAAACGCATCCTGGAAGCCGTTTTGCTGGCCAATGCCGGTCCGATGACGCTGGCCGAACTGAAGCGGGTGTTCGAGGTGGAACTTTCCAACGATTTTCTGCGCCGCGCGCTGGCGGACTTGGGCGCCGACTGGCAGGGCAGGGGCGTGGAGCTGGTGCAACTGGCGGAGGGCTGGCGTTTCCAGACCCGGCCGGAATATCAGCACTATCTGGATCGCCTGAATCCGGAAAAGCCGCCGCGTTATTCCCGCGCCACGCTGGAAACGCTGGCCGTCATCGCCTATCGCCAGCCGGTGACGCGCGGCGATGTGGAAGAGATACGCGGCGTCGCGGTCAATACCCAGATTGTCAGAACCCTGGAGGAACGCGGCTGGATCGAGGTGGTCGGACACAAGGAAGTGCCGGGCCGGCCGGCCTTGTTCAGCACCACCAAGCAGTTTTTATCCGATCTCGGGTTGCGCGCGTTGTCGGAATTGCCGCCGTTGCCGGAATTGGCGAAAGACCTGCAGGCCGCGGCGTTGTTCGATGCGCCGCCGCCGACTGAGTAATATTTCTGCAATCCGGGATAATGCCATCCGGATTCAGGCTTGAATCATTAAACATAGAGAGAACAAGATGCCCCGCTATTCCTATATGGGACGCCCGTTGAAGGCGCGTCCGGAAGAACTCGAAGACCAAAGCGAGAAGCTGCACAAAGCCCTGGCCAGCGCCGGCATGGGCTCGCGCCGCGAAATGGAGCAACTGATCGCGGATGGCCGCGTCACGCTGAACGGCCAGGTCGCCAAAGTGGGTGATCGCGTCAAAGCCGGCGATCTGGTCAAGGTCAACGGCAAGGTGATACGCCTGGGCTGGAAGAAACAGACGCCGCGCGTGCTGATCTATCACAAGCAGGAAGGCGAAATCGTGTCGCGCGACGACCCGGAAGGCCGGCCTTCCGTGTTCGACAATCTGCCGCAGGTGCGCAGCGGCCGCTGGATCAGCATCGGCCGGCTCGATTTCAATACCGAAGGCCTGTTGATCTTTACCACGGATGGCGAACTCGCCAATCACCTGACCCATCCGCGCTATGAAGTCGAGCGCGAATACGCCGTGCGCCTGATCGGCGCGCTCGATGCCGCGCAAATGAATGCGCTGCTGAACGGCGTCGAACTGGATGACGGCCTCGCCAAGGTGGATCAGATCGTTCCCGCCGGTGGCGAGGGCGTCAATCAGTGGTATCACCTGATCATCAAGGAAGGCCGCAACCGCGAAGTGCGCCGCCTGATGGAACATCTCGGCCTCACCGTCAGCCGCTTGATCCGGGTCCGTTTCGGCCCCATCGCGATGCCGTCGCGACTCAAGCGCGGCATGAAGGAGGAATTGCCGGAAGAGGAAGTCGAAGCCTTGTTGCGCTGGTGCGGCATGGCGAAGAGCGCGGCCGAACAGCGAAAAACGGACGCCTCGGGCGACACGAAGCGGCCGGAAACCAAGCGGCCCGAAACGAAACGCCAGGATGCCGCCGGCAAGGTCGGGCATCCGTATCGACGCCGGCTGAACAACAAGGGCGAGCGGCAGTAGCGCGGCCCGTCAAGCCTCCCGGTGATCTCGCCTGCCGGCTGCGGGGATTCGGCGCGACGGCCTGAACGCATGGACTGAACGTTTCAATTCGGCCAGTTCGCCGGCCTTGCTGCGGCCATAGCGCAAGCCCAGATATAGCTGCGTAATCCGCCCGATGGGTTCGGCCAGATCAGGGCGCAGCGCTTCGGCCCGACGCGCGAAATCGGCGGCGCCTTCATTGCCCCCGCGCATGCAGCCGCAGCGCTGTAAACGCCGGCAAAAACGCGCATAGAGCTGACTGGCTGGATCGCCTTTCGGGTGCACCAGGCGCGGCATCGCCAGGATCGCCATCAACAACAGCAGAGTCCCGCCAACCGCCGCCAGTCCCCAGGCCATGCCTTGCCAGGTCGCCAGAAACGGGTTCAGACGCGCCAGAAATTCGCGTTGGCGGTCCTGGTCGTAGCCCAGCACCCATTGATTCCAGCGGTTGTTGAGCACATCCCAGCCCAAACGCAGCGGCATCAGCCAGTTGGCATGCCACGCCATCGATCCGGAGCGGCGCTCGGTCGCCGGCAGTCCGGCCAAGGCGGCGTCCAGGCCGCGTTCTATCCGATTGGGGGCGACCGCGGCGGTCGGGTCGATGCGCGACCAGCCGCCGTTCTGGCCGCCCAGCCAGACTTCGGCCCAGGCGTGCGCATCGCGCTGGCGCACGATCCAGTAATCGCCGAGCGGATTGAGTTCGCCCCCCTGGTAGCCGGTGACCACACGCGCCGGCAGGCCGGCGGCGCGCATCAGGAACACGAAGGCGCTGGCATAGTGCTCGCAGAAGCCGCGCCGGCTGACGAACAGGAAGTCATCGACGCTGTGCTCACCGAGCCGCGGCGGCTTCAGCGTGTAGAAGAACGGCTGTTCGCGAAAGTGGGCGAGGGCTTGCCTGACAATGGCGCGATCGTCCTTTGACTCGACGGCCCATTGCCGGGCCAGCGTGACCGCGCGCGGATTGCCCGCCGGCAAGGCCAATGTACGCGCGCGCGTGGCGGTGCTGAGCCCATCCGGGTCGAGCCGAAAATCGAGATCGGCGTCGATTTGGTAGCGCACGCGCTGGTTGATCGGGTCTTTCGCCAGCCATTGCAGATCGGGGCCGAGCGTCGCCGGCAGCGCCGGCAGCCGGCGCGGCAAACCAAGCAGAAACAACCAGCGCTGTCGGTGCGGTTCCAGCGTGATCGCGTAACTCACCGGGTTGCTGCGCCCGGCGCCGCGGACCGGTTCGGGCGGAATCGACTGGCGGGTTTGCCAGGTGCGACCGTCGAAATCCCACAACACCGGCCCGCGCCAGTAAAGCGCGCTGAGCAGCGGCGGCGCGGCGTCGAATTCGACCCGGAAAGCGATCTCGTCGGATAGGGTCAGCTGGCCGAAATCGCCCGGGCTCATCCGGTCGGACAAGCCGGTCCGGGCGGCGCCTTGCTGCGGCAACCCCCAAAGCGGGCCTTGCAGACGCGGGAACAGCAGGAACAACAGCAATGCCAAAGGCAAGGCCTGCAGCAGCAGGCGGCCAGCCAGGCCGAGCGTGGCGCGCAATTCGGGGGCGGGTTGCGTGTTGGCGATCATCGCGGCGACCAATGCCGCGACGGCGAAAACCATATAGCCGGCCATGGCCAGGCTTTGCGAATTCAGAAAGTACGCGACCAGCAGGAAACAGCCGACGAACAGCAAGCCGAGACGGTCGCGTGCGGTCTGCGTTTCAAGCAGTTTCGCACCCGAGAGGAACACCAGCAGCGCGACGCCGCCCTGCGGCCCGATGACGGTGCCGTACTGCAGCAGTACGCCCACCACGCCGGCCAGGGCCAACACCATCTTCAGAACCTGATGCCATCGTGTAGGGCGGAAAAGCGCAGCGTCTTCCGCCGGACCTACCCACGTAGGAGTGTCGGAAGGCGCTGCGCTTTTCCGACCTACGGATTGCAGGCTGACTAGCGCAAACACCAGCCAGCTCAGGCTGATCCACAGCGGCAGTTCAACAGCGTGCGGCGCCAAGACCAGCGCCAGCGGCAGAATCAGCCAGAGCTGGGGGCGATCGAGCTTAATCCTGGCCATATCGCGCCAACGCTTCCAGGCAATGTCGCAGATGGGCTTCGCCGCTGCCCAGGCCGATGCTGCGGCCGGGCAGCGCGAGTTCGAACGGCAGGCCGGCGGCATGGGCGTCGAGCACCCAGCGCGCCAAGCGTGCAAGGCGGGCCTCGGTTTCCTTTTCCGGCGTACGTGACCAATCCAGACGCAGGCTGCTGCCTCGCTGTCCGGTGAATTGCTTGGTCAGCAGGTGCTGGCTGCGTGCGGCGGCTTTCCAGGCAATGCGGCGCGGCGGGTCGCCCGCCTGGTATGCGCGCAAGCCGGTGAAATCATCGCCCTCGCTGCGGTCCTCGGCCGCGTCCTGCTGCGCGCCATCGGATGCCGGAAAAGGCAGGCTGTCCTGTGCCGGGGCGGGGTAGACCAGCACACCGAAAGGCAGGGCATCGGGGCCGCTCAACTCCAGCACCGTCCAGCAGCGAAACAGGCCGAGCGGGTGGCTCGAAAATACAGAAAAACGCCCCAACGGCTGCCAGCCGCGCCGGCTTTGCAGCGGCCTCAATACCAGCTCCGCCTGGCCTCCTGCAGGCACGTCGCTTTCCTCGCCGACGCCGGAAGGATGGGTCAATCCGATGCGGTAGCGCGGCAACTTGCTCGGGTTTTGCACTTGCAGCAGAAGGCTGGCGCGTTCGCCCGTGAAGACCGGAGCCGACGCTTTGGCATGCAGGACCAGACCGGATAGATTGCGCTGCGTATGCAGCATGCCCGTGATCCCCAGTCCGGCAAACCAGAACGTGAACAGATAGGCCAGGCTGAGACCGTAATTGATCGCGCCGATCAGCAAACCCAGCAGCAACAAGGCGAACACCAAACCGGCGCGGGTCGGCAAAATGTAGAGCCGGCGCGCGGCCAGGCGGACTGGGCCGCGTTCCAGCCGCGGCGGTCGCCAGGGAAGGTAGGGCAGGGCGAGACGTTTCATCGGTCGACGAGAGCTTCAAGTCTGCAAGGTTTTACCAAACGGCCAGTCATTATGGTTGCTGCCAAATCGGCGGGGAAACCTATGCTTGACGTATGAAGCTCACTTTTCATGGCGCCTCGCGTGAAGTGACCGGCTCCTGCTATCTGGTGGAGAGCGGGACGCTGCGTTTTATCGTCGATTGCGGCATGTTTCAGGGCGGACGGGCGGCGGACGAGCGGAATCGCCGTTTCCCCGCCTTCGATCCGGAAGGGCTGGATTTTGTGCTGCTCACGCATGCGCATATCGACCATTCGGGATTGTTGCCGCGGCTGACGGCACTGGGTTATCGCGGCTTGGTGCATTGCACCCGCGCCACTGCGGATCTGCTCGGCGTATTGCTGCCCGACTCGGCCTACATTCAGGAGAAGGAAGCGGAATGGGCGAACTATGCCAACCGCAAAACGCGCAAAAAACACCCGAGCGACTTGGCGCCGCTATATACCGTCACCCAGGCCCAGGAAATGCTGAAACGCCTGCACAAGGTGGAATACGACAAGGAAATCCGGCCGCATCCGCGTGTGCGCGTACGTTTTCAGGATGCCGGACATATTCTGGGTTCGGCCATCGTGGAAGTCTGGTTGGAGGAGGAGGGCGCAACGCGCAAGCTGGTCTTTTCCGGCGATCTGGGCATGCAAGGCCGGCCGATTCTGAATGACCCGACGCCGATTGCGGAGGCCGATATCCTGCTGGTGGAATCCACTTACGGCAATCGTCTGCACAAGAGTCTTGCCGAAACCGTCGATGAACTGGCGTATGCGGTGACCGATACGTTGGGGCGCAAGCGAGGCAACGTCATCATTCCGGCCTTCGCAGTCGGGCGCACCCAGGAGCTGCTCTATCTGCTGATGGATTTGGTGCGCCAGGGACGCCTGCCGAGGAATCTGGCGATCTTTGTCGATTCGCCGATGGCCGGCGCCGCTACCGCCATCACGCTGAACCACAGCAACCTGATGGATGAAGAATCGCGCGAATTGCTGCAGTGGTTTCGCAGCAGCCCGGAAGCCCCCTATCTTCGTGTCACCGAAGACGTGGAAGACTCCATGGCGCTGAACAAGATACGCCAAGGCGCGGTGATCCTGTCCGCCTCGGGCATGTGCGACGCCGGACGCATCAAACACCATCTCAAGTTCAACCTGCCGCGTGCGGAATGTTCAGTCATCATCTCCGGCTTCCAGGCGGAAGGCACCCTCGGCCGACGCCTGGTGGACGGTGCGAGAACGGTGCGATTGTTCCGGGAAACGGTGCCCGTGCGCGCCGACCTTTACACGTTGGGCGGTCTTTCGGCGCACGCAGATCGCGATGCGTTATTAAAGTGGCTATCCCATTTCAAACGCCCGCCGACGCGCACGTTTGTCGTGCATGGCGAAGCGGAAACCGCACTGGGATTTGGCGCGATGCTGCACGAAAAGATGGGCTGGCGTGTTGAAATTCCGGAAATGGGTTCAGGTTACAATCTGGGCTCGGATGAATTTTCTGAGCTGAAAAAAATTCCAAAAAAAACCTAAAGTTTTTTTTGTTGGAGCCGAAAATAGGCTTGAGCAAAGCACATACGCCTTGTTCTGAAGGCAGAAGACCTTCACCAAACGACCCTAGAAAAGGAGTTTCATCATGGCAATCGGCGAAATCGGACTAAGTTCTTCCATGCGTTCCAACCTGATCAGCTTGCAGAGTACTGCACGGCTGTTAGGGCAAACCGAGGAACGTCTTGCATCTGGCAAGCGCGTCAACACCGCTGTTGACAACCCTGCCAACTTTTTTGCGGCGCAAGGCCATACCTCACGCGCCAATCAGTTGACCGGCCTCAAGGATGGCATCAGCGAAGCGATTCAAACCGTCAAGTCGGCGGATTCCGGTATCAAAGGTGTATTAACTACGATCGAAGCGTTGCGTGGCGTTGTGACCCAGGCGCGTTCCGCGATCAACGACACGGTTAATAGTGCGACCACCCTGGGCGGTTCCGCCACCGGCGGCGCGAGTGGCCTGACCGGTCAGTACAACCGGCTCGTCGAGCAGTTGAATAACCTGGTCACCGACTCGAGTTACAAAGGCACCAACTTCCTGACCAGTGGCAGCGTTACATTGACGGTGAACTTCAATGAAAACGCTACGACCAAGATCGTGATGTCCGGCTTCAACTCCGGAGCCAGCGGCCTGGGTATTTCGGGTGGCGGCAGTACGCTGACGGTTGCCGGCACGACCGGCAACATTACTTCCGCTGATCTGGATACCGGCGCCGAGCTCGATGCGGTGGAGAAGGCGCTGAATACGGCCATCGCCACCTTGCAGACCAAGGCCTCCGAGTTGGCGGCCAATCTCAGTACGCTGTCCACGCGTCAGACCTTCATTACAGACATGGTCAACACGCTAGTGACGGGGTCAACCAAGTTGACTGAGGCTGATACCAACGAAGAAGGCGCCAACTTGCTCTCGCTGCAAACCAAGCAGCAGTTGGGAACCACCGCACTGAGTATTTCCTCGCAGGCTGAACAGTCGATCTTGAGACTGTTCTAATTCTAGGGATGCTCGGTAACTTGATCCGCATGCGCCCTAGGGCGCATGCGGGGGGGGGTGAAAATGGTCACTGAAATTTCAGGGGCTGGTAATAGTCACTCGGTGGTTGCTCAATCTGGCGCGGCATTGTCGGCGCGTAGCGCGGAATCCTTGCGCCCGTCCAAAGCGGGTGCAGCGGTTCAGGAGACTGTAGGCGAGGTTTCACGCGACAAACAAACGACATCGGCCGCACAGGTGGCAGGGGCTTATGCGCAGTTTCGGAATCGCCAGGAAATTCTTAGCAGTGCGGCATCCGTAGTGCGTGAAGTCAGTAGCACGGCTGATAAAGCGGGGCAGTTGTTGGACAAGATGGAAGGCGATCTGGGTGCGGTGGTTAAGATGTATCCGCCATACCCGGTCGACAGTCCGGAACGTGTCCAACTATTGAACAATTTTGGTGGTTTACGTAAGCAGATCGAAGCTCTGACGTTTCCGCCTGAAGACACTTTAAAGGCCGTGGGACGCCTGCTGGGCAGCCAGGTCAGTGGAAACGCCGATAGCGTAAGCGAGACGGAAAAAGTTGCCTCACTGGTCAAGGAGCCGATGTTGGATATCCCCACACCCGATCCCTTGGCAGCCAGCGATGCAGAGGTGGCGAAGTCGCTCGATCAGGTCAAAGCCATGAAATCGGTGCTGGAGGATCTACAGGCCGGTATGTGGAAAGATGTGATCAGCTTTGTGAAGCAGGTTGAACCTTCGGCCGCCGAGAATGGCAGTGCTGAAGTGCGCAATCAACTGGCAGATCTGAGTGCGGACCGGAACGCAAAGGGTATGAGTGGCGAAGCTCAAGTCGGTTTAGAACAAACCGGCATAGGCCGAAATGCCAATCAACTCGTGCAAGCCGTCGAATCGCGTTAATTTAAAAGTGACAGGCTGTAATGCCTCTTAAACTAGATTTGCGGCCCCACGAGAAGCTGTTTCTCGCCGGGGCCGTTATTGTTAATGGCGACAGCCGCTGTCAATTGGCTGTTCTGAACGATGTGCCGGTACTGCGTGAAAAAGACATCCTCAGAGAAGAAGATGCCGATACGCCTTGCAAGCGTATCTATCTCGCGGTTCAGCTGATGTACATGGATGCGCCCAATCTGGCGCGCTACCACCAATTTTACTGGGAGCAGGTGCGCGCAGTGATTGCGGTGGCCCCCAGCACGACTGAGTTTGTCGACAAACTCAGCGACGCCATCCTCAATGGCCAGTATTACCAGGCGCTGAAGATCGCGCGGGAATTGATCCGCTATGAACAGGAGTTAGTCAGTAATGCCCGCCAATCCGCTTGATGCCTATCGCAATGTTGAGAGGGCCACCTTGTCACAACGCGATATGGAGGCCACCGTACTCAGTAAAGCGGCTATGCAATTGCAAGCCAGTAAAGAAAACTGGACGCATGCGGATCACGATGCTGAACTTGAAGCTGCACTGAATTACAACCAGAAGGTCTGGTCTTTTTTTCAGGCTGAACTGACCATGGAAGACAACCCGCTGCCTGCAGACATCAAGCGCAACTTGTTGGCGTTGAGCTTGTTTGTCGATCGCCGCACCTTTGAAACGCTGGCCTTCCCGGCGCCGGAAAAGCTCGATATCCTGATCAGCATCAATCTCAATGTATCCGCAGGTCTGCGCGGCGAGGGCGGATAAACCCTATTCATTGCTGCGAAATCAAGCTCCATCCGCAGCATAATCCGACCGCTTCAGTTACGCGGATTCAGGCGGCCATGTTCAACGACAAATCCATCTTGGTGACCGGCGGGACAGGGTCATTCGGCAAGCTCTACATCCAGACTCTGCTGGCGCGCTTCAAACCGCGCCGACTCATCGTTTACTCGCGCGACGAGCTCAAGCAGTTCGAGATGCAGCAGGTATTCAATGCGTCCTGCATGCGTTATTTCATCGGTGACGTACGTGACGGCGAACGCTTGACGCAGGCCATGAACGGCGTCGACTTCGTCATCCATGCGGCGGCGTTGAAGCAGGTTCCGGCGGCCGAATACAACCCGATGGAATGTATCAAGACCAACATCCATGGCGCCGAGAATGTCATCAAGGCGGCCCTGGCCAACAATGTCGACAAGGTCATCGCCCTTTCCACCGACAAGGCCGCCAACCCGATCAATCTGTACGGCGCCACCAAACTTGCCTCCGACAAGCTGTTTGTCGCCGCCAACAACATGGTCGGCAGCTCGCGTACGCGGTTTGCCGTGGTGCGTTACGGCAATGTGGTCGGATCGCGCGGCTCGGTCGTGCCGTTTTTTGCCAAACTCGTCGCCGAGGGGGCCGCAAGCCTGCCCATCACCGATCCGCGCATGACGCGTTTCTGGATCACCCTGCAGGAGGGCGTCGATTTCGTGCTGAAAAACTTCCAGCGCATGCGCGGCGGTGAAATCTTCGTACCGCGTATCCCCTCGGTGCGCATCACCGATCTGGCCGCCGCCATGGCGCCCACGCTGGCCACGCATGTGGTCGGCATCCGTCCCGGCGAGAAACTGCACGAAATCATGTGTCCTGCCGACGATTCGCATCTCACGCTGGAGTTCGCCGATCACTTCGTAATCCAGCCTTCGATACGTTTCCACGGCCAGGACATGGACTACCGCATCAACGCACTAGGCGAAGAGGGCAGGACTGTGGCGCAAGGCTTCGAGTACAACTCGGGCAGCAACGTGCATTTCCTGAATCGGGACGAAATTGTGGCCATGAACCAGGCTGATGCCTGAACCGCATGCACATCGTCCTCATCAATCAGGCGCGGATGACCTCAACCCGGCTGCCTGGCAAGATCCTCCTGCCGGTGTTGGGCAAACCTCTGTTGGCCTATCAGCTGGAACGACTGCGGCGGGCGAAGCGGGTGGATGAAATTGTCGTCGCCACCACGCTAAATACCTCGGATGATCCCATCGTCACGCTGTGTCGAGAGCTGGGAGTCAGCGTCTATCGCGGCGATGAGCTCGATGTGCTGGACCGCTACTATCAGGCCGCAAAGGCGCATGCCACCGATGTGGTGGTGCGTGTCACCTCCGACTGTCCGCTGATCGACCCGGCCATTGTCGATCAGGTTATCGCGGCCTATCTGGCGAGCGACCATGACTACATCGCCAACACGCGCGAACGCACATTTCCGCGCGGCATGGACACCGAGGTTTTCTCGCTGCGCGCGCTGACCGAAGCCTGGCAGGAAGGCCGCTTGCCGTATGAACGCGAGCACGTTACGCCGTTTCTGTACCAGCATCCCGAACGCTATGCCATCGGCAACGTCGCTTCCGGTCGCGATCTCGGCCAGCACCGCTGGACGGTCGATACCGCGGAGGATTTCGACCTGATCGAACGCCTCCTCGGCGCGCTGTATCCGGTCAAGCCTGAATTCACGCTGGACGACATACTGGCGCAGTTCGCCTTGCATCCCGACTGGATGCGGATCAACCAGCACATCCGGCAAAAAGAATTGGGGCAATAAGGGTGGCGACCGGCGACCGTCTGCTGATACTTGGCGCGTCCGGCATGCTCGGCCAAGCGCTGATACAGGCGTACCGGCAGCGGGGACTGGAGGCCATCGGCATCGCCCGCCGACCGCATGCACTGGTCGATCTGCAACTGGACAGTTGCGACGATGCGGCGTTGACGCAGGCGATCTTGAACATCCGGCCGGACGTGGTGATCAACGCCGCCGCGATGGTTGATTTAGCCGCGTGCGAGGCGGATCCCGGCGCGGCCTACCGCATCAATGCGCGTCTGCCTGCGCTGTTGGCCGTCCTGGCGCGCGAACAGGGTTTCCATCTGGTGCAGATATCCAGCGACCATTTTTTTGCCGGCGACGGCGCTTCGCTGCATGACGAAACCGCCCCGGTGCAACTGCTCAACGAATATGCCCGCAGCAAATATGCTGGCGAGGCGTTTGCGTTGACGGCGCCTGAGGCCTGGGTATTACGCACCAATCTTGTCGGTTTTCGACATGATCCCGCGCAGCCGACTTTCGTCGAATGGGCGCTTGCCGGTCTGGCCCGAAAACTGCCGATGACGCTGTTTTCCGACTACTACACCTCCAGCATCAGCGTACGGTTGTTCGCCGATCTGCTATTGGACGCGCTGCCGCAGCGGCCGACCGGCTTGCTCAACCTGGCAGCGCGGGAAGCAGTCAGCAAACAGTCGTTTGTCGAAGCGTTAGCGCGCGCGGCCGGCCTGGACACCGCCGCCTGCCGCCCCGGCAAAGTCGCAGACCAGCCGGGCGTACGCCGGGCGGACAGTCTGGGCCTGGACGTGCAGCGAGCAGAGACGATGCTGGGCCGCAGCATGCCTGGACTGTCGGCTAACATCGCGGAGTTGATCCGCGAATACAACGAAGGGAAATCATGCGTTACGACAGCGTCCTGCACATAGGTGCGCGCGAAATCTCGATTTCTGCGCCGACTTACTTCATCGCCGACATTGCCGCCAATCATGATGGCGATCTGAACCGTGCCAAGGATCTGATACATCGTGCGCGCGACGCCGGCGCGGACGCAGTCAAATTCCAGCACTTCAAGGCCGACAAGATCGTGAGCGATCGGGGTTTTCGCGACCTCGGCGGCCAACTCGGGCATCAGGCGACGTGGAACAAGCCGGTGTTCGAAATCTATCGTCAGTACGAATGCAACCGCGACTGGAATCTGGCGCTGGCTGAAACCGCGCGCGACGCGGGAATCGACTTCATGACCACGCCGTATGACGTGGAAGCCGTGGAAATGCTCGACGCCCATGTGCCGGCTTACAAGATCGGTTCCGGCGATATCACCTGGACTGCGTTTCTTGCCTACATCGCGCGGCGCGGCAAACCGGTGATACTGGCCACCGGCGCGGCCGACATGCTCGATGTGGAACGCGCAGTCGACGCAGCGCTGGCTGAGACGAGGCAATTTGCGCTGCTTCAGTGCAATACCAATTACACCGGCTCGCTGGAGAATTTCCGCCACGTCAATCTGCGTGTGCTTGCCGCCTATGCCCTGCATTACCCGGGCATGGTGCTTGGCCTATCCGACCATACGCCGGGGCATGCCGCCGCGCTCGGCGCGATTGCGCTGGGCGCGCGCATCATCGAAAAGCACTTCACCGACGACACTGCGCGCGTCGGCCCGGATCACGCCTTTTCAATGACGCCGGCCACTTGGCGCGAGATGGTCGAGCGCGGCCGCGAGTTGGAGACGGCATTGGGCGACGGCGTCAAACGGGTTGAGGCGAACGAACGCGAAACCGTGGTTTTGCAGCGCCGCTGTCTGCGTCTGGCGCGTGATTTGAGCCGCGGCGACGTGTTGAGCGAAAACGACCTGGAAGCCTTGCGCCCGGCCCCGGCCGGCGCACTGGAGCCGCATCGACAGTCCGCATTGATCGGCGCGTGTCTGACGCGCGACATGCAGGCCGGCGAGGCCTTATACGCCACCGATCTGGAAGGCCTGTCATGTTGAACGGAGAATTCGTCGCGCTACGCGCCATCGAGCGGGCCGATCTGGCGCAACTGCTCGCCTGGCGCAACCGACCCGAGATGCGACGTTACTTCCGTGAATACCGCGAACTCGGCGGTGACCAACAGAATGCCTGGTACGAAAACGTGGTGCTGAAGGACCCGGCGACGCGCATGTTCAGCATTGTCGAACGCGCCGGCGGCCGGCTGCTCGGCGCCTGCGGCCTGTGCTACATCAACTGGGTGGACCGCAATGCCGACTTCTCAATCTATCTCGGCGCCGACGACCTCTATATCGACGCCCGATTGGCGCCGGATGCCGCGCGCGTACTGATGCGCTACGGCTTTGACGAGCTTGGCCTGCATCGGTTGTGGAGCGAAATCTATGCTTTCGATCAAGCCAAGCAGGCGCTGTTCGAAAGCTTGGAATTTCAGCTTGAAGCGCGCTACCGCGAAAGCCACTGGAGCGAAGGCGGCTGGCACGACTCCCTGATATACGGCCGGCTCGTCAGCGATGGGCGCTAAGCTGATCCGCCACGGCAAGTCCAGCCAGGGCCTACTCAAGCACAAGACCGCCATGTACGCGGCGAACGACCAGCTCGCCCAGCGTAATAACGACATCGCTGCGGTCTATCTGCGCCAGCCGCCGCGAACGCAGTGCAAGAATTGCGCAATGCCGCTGGCCGCCGCAGCGACTTTTGTCAGCCACGGCATCGGCTATGTCGAATGTCCGACCTGCGGCCATCTCAACGGGGCGCATGAAGAAACCGCCGCGTTCTGCCATTTCCTTTATACCGGTGACGACGGCAAGGCTTACGCTCAGGCCTATACGGCGCAGGATGCCGCGCAGTTCCAGACGCGCGTGCAGGACATCTACCTGCCCAAGGCGGCGTTTCTGGCCGAAGCACTGGCTGGCGAGGGGATTGATTTCCGCACCTGCTCGGTGGCCGACATGGGCGCCGGATCGGGCTATTTCGTCGCCGCGTTGCAGCAGCAGGGCTTCCCCCGGGCGACGGGATACGAGGTGTCGGCGGATCAGGTTGCGCTCGGCAACCGCATGCTGGCTGGCCACCCGCTGCACCAGTTCGCCGCGGACGCGACCGAGCAGACATTAGCCGAGCTGCAAGCCAGGGTGGTTTCCCTGATCGGCGTGTTGGAACATGTGCAGTCGCCGCGCGCGGCGCTCGCCGCCATCGCCGCCAACCGGCAGGTTGAATACCTGTATCTGTCGCTGCCCTTGTACAGCACATCGGTCGCCATCGAAGCGGCATTCCCCGCGATCTTCAATCGGCATCTGGGCGGCGCTCACACGCATTTGTATTCGGAACGTTCGATCCGGCATTTTTCCGCCGAATTCGGGTTTGAGCCGGTGGCGGAATGGTGGTTCGGCCTCGATCTGACCGATCTTTTTCGCAGCCTTTACGTCACCTTGGCGCAGAGCGCCGAAACAGCGGCGCTGGGTGAACGGATTGCCGCGAGTTTCGGGTGTCACGTCGATGCCCTGCAACAAACCCTGGACGCCGCCAACGGCAGTTCCGAAGTGCATGTTCTGCTGCGCAAGAGCGCACGCTGAACACCGTTCATACGAAAGAAAACGCCATGCAACAAGACTTGATCAACTGGAAGACCGACGCCTGGAAAAGCCCCGACATGGTGGCCTGGTATCACCAGCGCATGGTGGAGAACCGGGGTACCAGCAGATTGAAGAATCGGGTCGAGGTCGATCTGTGCAGTCGCTATGCGGTCGGGCCCAGACTGCTTGATGTGGGTATCGGCACGGGTCGAGGCTCCCTGCCCCTGGCGCGGGCAGGGCTCGAGGTAACCGGAGTGGACAGTTCCCAGGCGATGCTGGAGCAGACCCGCAAGCTGGCCGGCGACACCCCCATTCGATTACAGCAGGGCGATCTGGGCGATCTGAAGTTCGCCGACGGCGCTTTTGACAGCGTTATGTCGCTCAATGTGTTGGTGCACTTTCCCAACTGGCGGGAAATTCTCGCCGAGTGGCGCCGGGTCGTGCGCCCGGGAGGGCGCATCCTGTTCGACATTCATTCCCAGGACCATGAAGAGGCCGCCTGTGCGGCCAAAGGTCTGCCGCCGCGCCCGGAAGGCGCAGACGCGGATTACCTCGGCTATATGAGTCGAATTCGCGTCGCCGAATTGGTAGACACGGCTAATCAGCTCGGCCTGCGCATTGCAGCCGTCGTGCCCTACGCCGGGATTTTTGCAGGCGGCAATGTCAACCTCTGGCTGAAAAACACCCTGGCGGACGGCACGCGATATGACCGCCTTCTGTCCTGGCTGATCTCGGACCCGGCCTTGTTGGCGTTCGCGCAGTTCCTCGAACAGGACGTCTTCGCCCATCTCACTACCCGCGTAACCGGCCGCATGATGGTCGTACTCGACAAGCTACCCGATAGCGCAGGCAATCTGCTCTGGTTGCAGCGCAACGAGCAGCTCAATACCGCCATGGCAAAGGGGATAGATGCCGACTTCGCCGCTCGGATCCCTGCCTTCGACTCGGACTGGCGTCAGCGCTTGAATCAGCGTCTGGATCACCCGCGCAATCGCGTTCTGCTGCACTTCCTGCTTTCGGCCTGGCGAGACTGGCCCGATCGACTCGATCTGGCTGCGTTTCTCGATCCGCGCCATGCCCGCACGTTGCTCACCTGGCAACACCAGGATGCACTCGATCAGGTGGTCAGCGGCACTTTGCACAGTCTGAGCAGGCAGCCCGAGGTCGCTGCAATATTCAGCCACCGCGGCGTGCCGCTGATGGGCGGCTTGGAATACGAACTGACGCGTGATCTGCTTGCTTTTCTTGTCACTCCAGCAAACCAGCCATGAAACAGACCGCCCTGATCTACCTGCTTTGGGACAAGAACCTGCAAGTCCTTCCGTTGTATCTGGAGGGCCGGCCGCGCGTGGTGCTGACGCCGTCCTGCGCCTGTACGGATGAACTGCGCCGCGCCGTGGAAGAGGCGGGCAGCCGCCTGCAGGCATTGGACGATCTATTGCCGGCGGAACGTCGCACCGCCCTATTGGAACTGGCCGCGACCAAGGTCGCTCAATTCGCTGAACTGCAAAGCGGGCCGGCCTGGCAGACTTTTTGCGAACAGCTCGGTCTGGAAGCGCAAGGCTTCAATGCGGTATTGGCCAACGAGTTGGCGGCGCGGCTGGAGCAAACCCTGTTCATGGTGGAAGCGTTGGACGCGGCCGAGTTGAAATTCGACATCGAATTGATCGTACTCAATGAGGATCTGCAGCGCCTTGAGCGTACGGCGGTCGAGTGGGCGCGCGTGCATCACGTACCCAGCCTGCATCTGGCGCATGCCCTCGCCCTGGTCACGCCCTTTACCGTCCATGCTGCGCTCAATGCCGATCGCTTGGCGGTGTTCGGCGAACGCGGCGGCGACGGTTACCGGGATATCGGCATCGCACCAGAGCGGTTGTGCATCACCGGCAACCCGGCGTGGGATATCTATTCCGGCCTGAAGCAGGCCAAAGCCCGGGTGCGCGAGGCGATCGACAAGAAATACGAGCTGAAACGGCACGCTCCCCTGCTGGTGTTTGGCACCACTTGGGCGGCGTTGCTGAATGCCGGCTCCTACGCCGGCATTTATGAGGAAACCCTGTCGACTTTTCTCCTGGCCTGCCGTGCGCTGATCGAGTCCGGCCAGGAAATCAACATCGTCATCAAGGACCGGCCATCCAATGCGGCCTACGGTCTAGAAGCTGTCGAGCGCTTGGCAGCGGAATCGGGGCTGGCCGCCGGGGATTACGTCTACAGCCATGAAGACACCAGCCTGCTGGTGACCGCGGCCGACGTCGTGGTGTCGGTCGACTCCAACCTATCCGTCGAAGCCATGCTGGCCGGTACGCCGGCGATCAACCTGATGAACGAACTGGGCCTGCGCATGGGGCCCAGTTTCGATGCCGAGTCCGGCATCCTCGAAGCGGCGCCGGACGAGTTGGCCGGCCTGCTTGATTTCGTGCTGAACGATGCCGATCTGCGCAGCGGCGTGCTCGAACTGATGTCGCACAAGGCCGCGCATTACAACGTTGCCGTCGATGGCTCCGCCGCCGGGCGGGTAGCGAAACTCATGTCCGACATGGCGAGCCGAGCCCAATCGCCGACGCTGCGCCCGGAAGGCGGCTACGTCTGGGAGCAACTCTCCAAACAGGAGGATGCCGACCTGAAGGGCGCTTATCACGACCATGCGCGCAAAGAATTGCTCGCTTTGATGGAACGGCCGCCGCGCCGCGTGCTGGATGTCGGCTGCGCCACCGGCGCCACCGGGGAACTGATCAAAACAGCCTGGCCGCAGGCTCACGTCATCGGCATCGAACTCAACCGTGCGGCGGCCGCGCGCGCGGCGGAGCGCATTGACCAGGTGCTGGGCGAGAAGCTGGAGGACATCGACTTCACCGCCGAAGGCATCGCGCCCGGCTCCATCGACACCGTGCTCCTGGCCGACGTGCTGGAGCATCTCTACGACCCCTGGGATGCGCTGCTGCGCATACGCCCGCTGCTCAGCGAGGACGCCCAGGTGCTGGTCAGCCTGCCCAATGCGCGCAATCTCTGGCTGCTCAACGAACTGGCCAGCGGGCGTTTCCCGTATGCCGCGGAAGGCTTGCTCGACATCACCCATATTCGCTGGTTCACGCGTGCGGAGATGGAAAAGATGTTGCGCGAAACCGGCTATCGCGTGCTGAAAAGCGGACGCACGGCCACCGCCGGCCTGCAGGATCTGACGCGACCGCAAGGCAGCACGACGGTGGAAACCGAAAAAATCGTGCTGAAGGACGTCGGCGACGAAGAGTTCGAGGATCTCAAGGCTCTGCAGATCATGTTCCTGGCCAGGCCGCTCAAGCAAGGCGAGGCGGCGGAGCAGCCGCAACAGGATTTCTATCAACTCTGGCAGCTTGGCCATTCCTATCTCAAACGTGATGCGCTGTGGATCGCCGAGCGCATGGAGCGCCTGTCGTACAGACCCCGCTACCACCTCGTGGCGATCCTCCCGACTGATGGCGCCGAGCGTCTGAGCAACAACATCAAGGCGCTCGGCCACCAGTTCTATCCGGACTGGACGCTCACCCTCATCTCGGCCGAACCGGTGCATGCCGCCTTGATCGATTCCGCCGCCATCCGCTGGATCGAAACGCCGCTCGAATTGCAGCTGGCGGCGGCCAATCGCGCGCTGATGGAGAGCGAAGCCGACTGGGTAGGCATGTGGGAAGCCGGCGACAAGCTGGCGCCGCATGCCTTGTTCAGCTTTACCGACATGGTGGAACGGCATCCGGATTGGCAGGTGCTGTATAGCGATGAAGACCGGGTCGACGCCGAAGACGTACATAGCACGCCGTTCTTCAAGACCGATTTCAACCTGGAAATGCTGCGCGCCGCGCCCTTCGTGGTCGGCGGGCTGATGCTGCTGCGGCGAGATCTGTTCATCGACCTGGACGGTTTCGATCCGGCAATGGAAGGCGTGGAAGCCTTCGACCTGACCTTGCGCGCCTGGGAGAAAGTTGGCCATGCCGGCATCGGCCATATCGCCGACGTGCTTTACCATCGCCACACCGAAGGCGGGCATGGCCGGCGCAGCGGCGAGGAGGTCGCCACTGCGCACCGGCATGCGCTGGCACAGCATTTGCGGCGTTGCGGCCTGGCTGCCGAGCTGCGCGACGGTATGCTGCCCGGCGCCGTGCACGTGCGCTATGCGGTGCATGGCAATCCGTTGGTGTCCATCCTGATCCCGAGCAAGAACCAGACCGAATTCCTCAAGCGCTGCCTGACCTCGCTGATCGACGGCACCGGCTATTCCAATTGCGAAATCCTGGTGCTCGACAACGGCAGCGACGAGCCTGCAGCCGTGGCCTATCTGGGCGAACTGAAAGCGCTCGCCTCGCCGCGCCTTCGGGTGCTGGACTGCGCCGGCCCGTTCAATTTCTCCGCGATGAACAATCGCGCCGCGCGTGAGGCGACGGGCGAGTATCTGGTGCTGCTCAACAACGACACCGCCGTTATGCACGAGGAATGGCTGGACGAGATGCTGGGCATCGCACAACAGCCCGATGTCGGCGCGGTCGGCGCCAAGCTGTTTTATCCCAACGGCAAGATTCAGCATGCCGGCGTGATCCTGGGCCTGAACGACGCACCGGCGGATCATCCCTTCATCGACCATGGCGCCGACGAGGACGGTTATTTCGGGCGCCTCAAGCTGGCCCAGGAATACTCCGCCGTCACCGCGGCCTGCATGCTGGTGAAGCGATCGCTCTATCTCGAACTGGGCGGGCTGGACGAGCAGCATTTCCAGGTGTCGTTCAATGATGTGGACTTTTGCCAGCGCCTGCGCCACAAGGGCTACCGGAATATTTTCACGCCGCATGCGTACCTGCTGCACGAGGGTTCGGTGAGCCAGACCGGCGCGGTCGAAGCGCGCAGCCATGCCACCAAAGCGGCGCGCTTCGCGGTCGAGCAGAACCGCTTTTTCGACGCTTGGCGCCATGACGTGGCCTTCGATCCGGCTTACAACCGCAATCTCTCGACGCACGGCCGCGATTTCCTGATCGAAATCTCCCCGGCTTTGGCCTGGGAGCCCGAATGGCGGCCGCGGCCGCGCATCCTGGCGCATCCGGCCGACCGCTTCGGCTGCGGCGAATACCGCGTCATCGCGCCAATGCGCGCGCTGAATGATGCCGGCCGCATCATGGGCTGGGAAACCGGCAACTATCTGTCGCCGCCGGAACTGTTCCGCATGGAGCCCGATGTCATTCTGCTGCAGCGCCAGGTGGATCCGCACCAGCTCGAACTGGTTGAGCGTTACATCCGCCATAGCCAGGCCTTCCGCATCTACGAAATTGACGACCTGATCACCAACATCCCGATCAAGAGCATCCGAAAAAAGCATTTCGTCGAGCAGAAAGACCTGCACAAGCGCTTCCGCAAGGGGATTTCACTTTGTCACCGCTTCATCGTTTCCACCGACTTTCTGGCCGAGCAGTACCGGGGCTATATCGATGACATCGTGGTCGTGCCCAACTACCTGGAACGCGGCCGCTGGGGCGATCTGAAGCCGGCCCGCCGGCAAGGCGCCAAGCCGCGCGTGGGCTGGGCCGGCAGCGTCACCCACGACGGCGATCTGGCCGTCATCTTCGATGTCGTGAAGGCCACGCAGAAGGAAGTGGACTGGGTGTTCCTGGGCATGTGCCCGGATGCCATCCGCCCGTATGTGGCGGAATTCCACAAGGGCGTGAACCTGGAGGAGTACCCGGCCAAGCTGGCCAGCCTGGAGCTCGATCTGGCGGTCGCGCCGCTGGAGGATGTGCCGTTCAACCATGGCAAGAGCCATTTGCGCCTGCTGGAATACGGCGTTCTCGGCTATCCGGTGATCTGCACCGATATCACCCCGTATCGCGGCGACTATCCGGTGACGCGCGTGACGAATCGTTTCAAGGACTGGGTGGATGCGATCCGTTCGCACGTCGCCGAGCGCGACGCACTGGCCCGCCGCGGCGATGTCCTGCGCGACTACATCAACGCCAACTGGATACTGGAAGACAACCTGGATGTCTGGGCCAAAGCCTGGTTGCCCTGACGCACGGACGTAAAAAAAGCACCCGGTTCGCACTGAACCGGGTGCTTGATCGGTAAGGCGGCGACTTACTCGATCTTGGAGCCCGCGCGCAGTTCCTGCACGTATTTGCGCAGATTCTGCTGCTGCATCTGGCTGGCGATGCGGTTTTTCAGCTTGTCGAACTCGGGGAAATCCATTTTCCGGGTTTCTTCCAGGCGAATGACATGCCAACCGAACTTGGTCTGCACCGGGTCTTTGCTGACTTCGCCCGCTTTCATCTTGACCATGGCCTCGGCGAATTCCGGCACCAGGTTGGCCGGCAGCGTCCAACCCAGATCGCCGCCATTGCCGGCGGAACTGTCTTTCGAGAGTTTCTTGGCCAGATCTTCAAACTTGGCCTTCTTGCCGGTCATGAGCTTGGCGATGATGTCTTTTGCTTCTTTCTCGCTGTTGACCAAGATATGGCGGGCGCGGTATTCGCTATCGCCGGCTTTGGCTTTGGCTTTGTCGTATTCGGCTTTGATCGCCTCGTCGGCGAGCGGGTGGCTGCGTAAATAGTCTTCGATCAATGCCTGGCTCAGCAATTCTTTCTTTTGAAATTCCATCGCGGCGAGCAGCGTCGGCCCCTTGTCCAGGCCTTTGCGCACAGCTTCTTGCGACAGAAGCTCGGCGATGATGACGGCATCCCGCACCGCTTCGTCGGTCAAGGTATCCGGTGCGCCGCCGCGGTTCATGCGGCTCTGGCGTACGAAGTTGGCGTATATCTGCGGCAAGGCGACGCCATTGACTACCGCCAGCGTTTTGCCGGGTTCGGCAGCTTTGGCGGCAGCCGCACCAGCAGGTTCGGCGGAGGCGGCTTGGGCGGACACCAGCAAGCCGGTGGAGAGGGCGGCAATCAGTAATTTCAGTTTCATTGCGGTTCCATGTGGTGGCAGGGGCAAAGTGAAGGCAGAAGCAAGTAGCACGAGCGGAGATCGACGTTGCGCCCGTACGAAAAGCGCTCAAAGCTCTTCGGGAGAATAGGCGATGATCGATAAGGCGTGTACGCGCGTGCTCATCAAGTCGCCCAGAGCCTGATAAATGGCGCGGTGGCGGGCGACGATATTCTGGCCGCTGAAGGCGGGCGAGATGATGGTCAGCTGGTAATGGCCGCCGCCGGACTTGGCGCCGGCGTGGCCCGCATGCAAGGCGGACTCGTCAATGATTTCAACATGCTGCGGCGTCAATACGGCCAGCCGGGTTTTGATTTCGGCGAGGGTGTCGGCGTTGGTGTTGGCATTAGGCAAGCTCATGGCAGGACTTTCTTGAAAGGTCGTACGCTGACGCGGGCGTAAACCCCGGCGGCGACATAGGGATCGGCTTCGGCCCAAGCTTGCGCAGCGCTGAGGCTGTCGAAAGCGGCCACGATGAGGCTGCCGCTGAAGCCGGCAGGGCCGGGGTCCGGACTGTCGATCGCGGGGAACGGGCCGGCCAGAAGCAAGCGGCCTTCATCCTGCAACTGCTGCAGGCGCGCCAGGTGCGCCGGCCGCGCCGACAAGCGCGTATCCAGGCTATTCGGCACATCTTCGCCGATGATGGCGTAAAACAGGTTCATGGTTCTTCCTTGATATGGCGCGATAGATAGAACGTCTGTCCGATGATGAACAGCACCATCAAACCCAGCGTGCCGAACATTTTGAAGTTGACCCAGATGTCGGTGGAGTAGTTCATCGCCACCCAGAGATTGGCCACGCCCATCAGCGTGAAAAACGCGGCCCAGGCAAGATTCAACCGGGTCCAGATCGCATCGGGCAGGGCCACATTCTTTTCCATCATCAGGCGAATCAGATTGCGTTCGAACAGCATCGGCGCCAACCCCAGCGATAAGGCGAACAGCCAATACAACACGGTCGGCTTCCACTTAATGAAGGCCTCATCGTGCAAAAACAAGGTCGCGCCACCGAAAACCACGATCAAGCCCAACGACACCCAGAGCATGGTGTCCACTTTGCGGTGTTTGATCCAAACCCAGGCGATCTGGATGAAGGTCGCACCGATCGCGACGACGGTGGCCAGGAACACGCCGGGCTTGGCGCCGCTATCCAGAACGATTCCAAGCGCCGCCAGCCAGTCGGTGGCGTTGTCCGGATGCGACGCGCCGTACTGGTAGGCGACGAAAAACAGAATGATGGGAAACAGGTCGAAAAGAATTTTCACTGCGACGCCGTGGCAAACGGCCTCCGGAAGGGAAGGGCGGCGGGCATTTTGCTATGATTCTTGGCTTGGGCTCAACCGGGGGAGCGGGGTTGCCGGCGCAGCAGCGCTTGTCTATCCGGCCAACCCCTAGCGGGCAGGCCTCAGTGCAATCGAATTATTATGCTTAACAACCACCCGGGTGAACTCCGCTAGATGACCATTTACGATCTGCACTGCCACTCGACCGCCTCCGACGGCCTACTTTCGCCGAGCGAACTGGTACGGCGCGCCGCCGAAAAGGGCGTGCATGTGCTGGCGCTGACCGATCATGACGAACTGAGCGGCCAGGCCGAGGCCGGCGAGGTTGCGCGCGAAGTCGGGCTGCAACTGATCAACGGCGTGGAGATTTCAGTGACCTGGGGCCAGGTGACGCTGCATATCGTCGGCTTGAACGTCGATCCTCTCGATCCGGTGCTGCTACACGGCTTGGCGCGCAATCGCGGCGGCCGCAGCGAACGGGCGCGCCGCATCGGCGAAGAGTTGGCGCGTATCGGCATTGCCGGCGCATTCGAAGGCGCCAGCGCATTGGCGGAGAACAAGGAACTCATCAGCCGCACGCATTTCGCCCGCTTTCTGATCGAGCGCGGCGTCGCCAAGAACATGAAGGGCGTGTTCAAGAAATATCTGATCAAAGGCAAGCCGGGCTATGTTTCGCACGAATGGGCCAGCCTGAAAGATGCATTGACCTGGATCCATGCGGCCGGCGGCGTCGCCGTGCTGGCGCATCCCGGGCGATATCAGATCGGCAGTGAAAAAATGCGTCTGTTGCTGAGCGAATTCAAGCATTTCGGCGGCAGCGGTATCGAAGTGGTCACCGGCAGCCATACCCAAGACCAGGTGCCGCTGTTTGCCGATCTGGCACTGGAGTTCGACCTGATGGCGTCGATCGGATCGGATTTTCACGCCCCCGGCGAAGGCGGCCGCGAATTGGGCCGTTTGACTGCGTTGCCGGAGCGGTGCCGGCCGATCTGGCAAGCCTGGAATTGAATCACTGAACCCACATGAGCCAACATTTCCATTTACATCCCGACAATCCGCAACCGCGCCTGATCCGCGAGGCGGTCAAACTGCTCCGTTCCGGCGGCGTCATGGTTTACCCCACTGATTCCTGCTACGCCATCGGCTGCATGATCGGCAACAAGGAAGGCATGGAACGCATTCGTGTGCTGCGCGGCGTCGACGACAAACATATGTTCACATTGGTCTGTCGCGATTTGTCGGAAATCGCGCGCTTCGCCCTGGTCGACAACAAGCAGTACCGCATGCTCAAGGCGGCCACGCCCGGCGGCTATACCTTCATACTCGGGGCGACCAAGGAAGTGCCGCGCCGTTTGCAGCATCCCAAGCGCAGCACGATCGGCTTGCGCGTGCCGGAACATGCCGTCGTCGCCTCGTTGCTGGCCGAACTGGACGAGCCGATTCTATCGATGACGCTGCACTTGCCGGGCGACGACTATCCGCTCAACGATCCGGAAGAGATTGTGGAACGCATCGGCAGCCGCATCGATGTCATGCTCGACAACGGATTTTGCGGTATCGAGCCGACCACGGTGGTCGACCTGACCGGCGGCGCACCGGAATTGCTGCGGCGCGGAACCGGAGATGTAAGCCGACTCGGGTTTTAAAAGTAATCAATACAATGAGTAACAATTGGAACTTAATCTAATACAGAAGATATCGGTGTTCGCCTTGCCGGTCATCTTCGCGATCACGCTGCATGAAGCCGCACACGGCTATGCCGCGTTGCGGTTTGGCGACCGCACCGCCCAAATGCTGGGTCGCATCACGCTCAATCCGATACGCCATTTCGATCTGGTCGGCACCCTGTTGGTGCCGCTGACCATTCTGGTGATCTCGAAACTGACCGGCGGCGCCGGCATCCTGTTCGGCTGGGCGAAGCCGGTGCCGGTCAACTTCAACAACTTGCGTCGACCCAAACAGGACATGCTCTGGGTCGCCGCCGCCGGGCCGGGCGCCAACCTGCTGATGGCGCTGATCTGGGCCGGCTTGATCAAACTGGCGCTGGCCATGCCGGGCAGCGGCTTCGCGATGCCGCTGGCGCTGATGGGCGCGGCCGGCATCTTCATCAACGCGGTGTTGATGGCGCTCAATTTGATCCCGCTGCCGCCGCTCGACGGCGGTCGCATCGCGGTCAGCCTGCTGCCGCCGCGCCTGGCCTACAACCTTGCGCGCATCGAACCCTATGGCATCTTCATCCTGCTCGGTCTGATGTTCATGGGTCTGCTCGGCGTCTTCATGTGGCCGCTGATCCAGTCTCTGATTCAACTCGCCGCCTTTATCTTCGATATCCGGCCGGTCGAACTCCTCGCCCTTATCCAAATCGTTTTGAACTGACGGAACCCATCATGTACGCAGATCGCGTTCTCTCCGGCATGCGCCCCACCGGCAGCCTGCATCTTGGCCACTATCACGGCGTTCTGAAAAACTGGATCACGCTGCAGCACGAGTACGAATGCCTGTTCTTCGTCGCCGACTGGCACGCATTGACCACGCATTACGACAACCCGCTCGGCATCGAGCAGGCAACCTGGGAAATGGTCATCGACTGGCTGGCCGCCGGCGTCGATCCGTCCAAGGCCACGCTGTTCATCCAGTCGCAGGTGATCGAACATGCCGAACTGCATCTGTTGCTGTCGATGATGACGCCGCTGGGCTGGCTGGAGCGGGTGCCGACGTACAAGGACCAGCAGGAAAAGCTGAGCGAGAAGGATCTCTCGACCTATGGTTTCCTCGGCTATCCCTTGCTGCAAAGCGCCGACATCCTGATCTACCGCGCCAACCAGGTGCCGGTGGGCGAAGACCAGGTGCCGCATATCGAGTTCTCACGCGAGATCGCGCGCCGCTTCAACCATTTGTACGGCAAGGAGTTGGGCTACGAAGAGAAAGCCGAGGCGGCGGTCAAGAAGCTGGGCGGCAAGAAGGGCAGCTTGTACCAGGAACTGCGCACGCGATATCAGCAGGAAGGCGACGACGAAGCCCTGGCCTCCGCGCGCGCATTGCTGGGCGAAACCCAGAACCTGTCGTTGGGCGACAAGGAACGCCTGTACGGCTACCTGGAAGGCGGCGGCAAGATGATCCTGACCGAACCGCAAGCGCTGCTGACCGCCGCATCCAAGATGCCCGGCCTGGACGGCCAGAAAATGTCCAAGTCCTACCACAACACCCTTTCCTTGCGCGAAGAGCCCGAGGCGGTGTCCAAGAAGATTCGCACCATGCCCACCGACCCCGCCCGCGTGCGCCGCACCGATGTCGGCTCGCCGGACAAATGCCCGGTCTGGCAGCTGCACCAGGTCTATAGCGGCGACGATGTCAGGAACTGGGTGGTGCAAGGCTGCACCAGCGCCGGCATCGGCTGCATCGAGTGCAAGCAACCGGTGATCGACGCGGTGCTGAAGGAACTGGCGCCGATACAGGAACGCGCCCGCGCCTATACCGAAGAACCCGATACCGTGAAAAACATCATCGCCGATGGCAACGAGAAGGCGCGTGATCTGGCACGCGAAACCATGCGCGATGTGCGCGAGGCGATGGGCCTGTATTACGGTTGAACGTGGCCTGACGATGAAAATGGCGGCCTGATGGCCGCCATTATTGCCTGCGCAGCGCTTAGAAACGCAGCCCCAGTTTCGCGCTGTAAGTCATGTTGTCACCGGTTTTGTCGGCTTCGACAGCCAGATTGCCCAGCGCGATATTGAAATTCAGACCGGCGAAGATTTTCGCCGCCTTGATGCGCTCTGAAGTCAGACCTGCGACATTCGGCGTGCTGTCGGCCCAGACATGGCCGACGCCGACAAACGGCGTCAGCATCGCGAACCCCTTCGAAAGCGAGACATCGATGCTCTTGGTTGCAAAGTCGAGTTGGGAAACCCCGGACAGTTTCGTATAGGCGCCGCGCACGGCCAGCGCCGGGCTCAGTGTGCCGCCGGCGAGAATCGCGTAGCTGGCTTCGGCGCCCCACAGCTTGATGTTGCTATCCGGAATCTGGGTATAGAAGCCGCCGACATTGATGTCGAACGGCAGGCCTTTGCTGATATGCAGCTTGGGCACCGGCAACCAGTTTTCACTGCTGCCGCTAGCAATCGCCCATACGCTGCTGTGCTTCATTTTGGTCACCCCCAGTTCGAGGCCGATATCGAAGCCGGTAATCCCCATCGCTTCGGCGGGTTGCACCGCTTTGTAACTGAGCGCGCCGGTCAGATCCTTTGACAGATTCTTGAATTCAGACTGCTGCAGCTGATGGATATTGTCGAGATCATCGGCCACGGCGGAGACGGAAAAAGCCAGGCTACACAGAACGGGGAGGAGGGCGCGTCGCATGCTGGAACTCTCGTCAAGAAGGGATTGGCAGTATAACCAAAGCGGTTTTTCATAATCGGGGACAGCGCTTGAAAAATCGCATCCTGGCCGCACGAAGTAGGACACCTGCTGACGGACTCTTGCAATGAACGAAAACAACGACACCCTCGAAGGTGAAATCGTCAATCCTGGCGACCTTGATGGAACAACGCCCACGCCCAATCTGCCGGCGCAGACCTTGCCGGCGACGATCTACATTCTACCGCTGACCGAGAAGCCCTTCTTTCCGGCGCAGACGCTGCCGCTGATCATGAACGAAGGGCCGTGGATGGAGACGGTCAAGCGCATCGGCGACGCCGGACACCATCTGGTCGGTCTGGTCCTGGTGCATGGCGATGTTTCCGATGATGCGCGACCGGAAGATTTCTACGGCACCGGCACGCTGGTGCGCATGCATCATCCGCTGCGCTCGGACGGCAAGATCCAGTTCATTGCCGAGGGCGTGACCCGCTTCAAGGTGGCGGAGTGGTTGTCTTCCAAGGCGCCGTACTACGCCCGCGTCGAATATCCCGCCGAGACCAGCCAGACCGCCAGCGGCGAAGAGATCAAGGCCTACGCGCTGGCCATCATCAATTCGATCAAGGACTTGCTGCCGCTGAATCCGCTCTACAGCGAGGAATTGAAGTTTTTTCTGAACCGCTTTTCGCCGAACGAGCCGGCCTTGCTGGCCGACTTCGCCGCCAGCCTGACCACCGCGCCGAAAGAGAAATTGCAGGAGGTGCTGGAAGCGCTGAACCTGCGCAAGCGCATGCAGAAAGTGCTGTTGCTGATCAAGAAAGAACTGGAAGTCGCCAAGCTGCAAACGCATATCCAGGAAAAGGTCGAAGAAAAGATGACCCAGCAGCAGCGGGAATTCTTTTTGCGCGAACAGTTGAAGGCGATCCAGAAAGAACTCGGCATCGCCAAGGACGACCGCACCGCCGATCTCGACCTCTATCAGGGCCGCATCAAAAAACTGAAGCTGCCGTTGCATGCGGAAAAGAAGATCGGCGAGGAGATGGCCAAGCTCTCCGGCCTGGAACACGGTTCGCCGGAATACACGGTGACGCGCAACTACCTGGACTGGCTGACCAACCTGCCCTGGGGCAAGTACACCAAGGACAAGCTCGACCTGGTCCGCGCCCGCAAGATACTCGACGCCGATCATGACGGCCTCGATGACGTCAAGGAGCGCATCATCGAGTTCCTTGCTGTCGGCACCCTGAAGGGCGAGGTGGCCGGTTCCATCCTGTTGCTGGTCGGCCCGCCCGGCGTCGGCAAGACCTCCATCGGCCGCTCGGTGGCGCGCGCGTTGGGGCGCAAGTTCTATCGCTTTTCGGTCGGCGGCATGCGCGACGAGGCCGAAATCAAGGGACACCGGCGCACCTACATCGGCGCCATGCCGGGCAAATTCGTCCAGGCGATCAAGGAAGTCGAATCGCAGAACCCGGTCATCATGCTCGACGAGGTCGACAAGATCGGCGCCAGTTATCAGGGCGATCCGGCATCCGCCTTGCTGGAAGTCCTCGACCCCGAACAGAACGCCGAATTCCTCGACCATTACCTCGACGTGCGCTTCGATCTGTCGAAGACCTTGTTCATCTGCACCGCCAACCAGCTCGACACCATCCCCGCGCCGCTGCTCGACCGCATGGAAGTGATCCGCCTGTCCGGCTATCTGATGGAAGAAAAGCTGGCCATCGCCAAGCATCATCTGTGGCCCAAGCAGATCAAGAAAGCCGGCCTCAAACGCGGCCAGGTTTCGATCAGCGAAGCCGCCGTGCGCCAGATCGTCGACGGCTACGCGCGCGAAGCCGGCGTGCGGCAACTGGAAATGAATCTGGGCAAGGTCGTGCGCAAGGGCGTGGTCAAGATCGTGCGCAAGGAGGCCGAGAAGCTTCGCGTCACCGCCGACAACCTGGCCGATTACATCAACGAGCCGCCTTACATACCCGAGAAGCCGATGGCCGGCATCGGCGTCGTCACCGGCCTGGCCTGGACGGCGCTGGGCGGCGCCACGTTGACGATCGAAGCGACCAAGGTGCATACGCTGAACCGCGGCTTCAAGCTCACCGGCAAATTGGGCGAGGTCATGAAGGAATCGGCCGAGATCGCCTACAGCTATATTTCCAGCCACCTCAAGTTCTACCAGGCGGACGCCAAATTCTTCGACGAGGCGTTCGTGCATCTGCATGTGCCGGAAGGTGCGACGCCGAAGGACGGCCCCTCGGCCGGCATCACCATGGCAACCGCGTTGCTGTCGCTGGCGCGCAACGAGCAGATCAGCCGGCCGTTGGCGATGACCGGCGAACTGACGCTGACCGGCCAGGTGTTGCCGGTCGGCGGCATTCGGGAAAAAGTCATCGCCGCCAAACGCGTCGGCATACACGAACTGATCCTGCCCAACGCCAACCAGCCCGACTTCGAGCGCTTGCCGGATTACGTCAAGGCCGGCTTGTCGGTCAGTTTCGTCAAGCACTACAAGGATGTGGCGAAGCTCGTGTTCGGCGCCTGATGCGGCTGTTTCACTCCAGCGGCGGCCTGATCTACCACCTGCGCGCCTGGCGCTGGAGTCATACGCGCTGGCTGCCGTTTCATAGCGAAGTCGCGCGTTGGCTGGAGGCCTGGCAGCCTGAAGCAGCGGAACTGGTGCTGATCGGCCCCAGCGGCGGTTATGCGCTGAATGCCCGCTTCCTGGCGCGTTTTCAACGCATTACCGTGCTGGAGCCGGACGCCTTTGCGCGCCGTCTGCTGCGCAAGCGTTTCACCGATTTCGAATTTGAATTTGCCGATGCAGCCTGGTTGGCGCAGAACGGCGGCCCCGCAATGCTGGCGAAATGCCATCCGGACGCCGCCTTTCTGTTCTGCAACCTGCTTGGCCAGAAACTGGTCGGGCAAGGCGTCGAGCATGACCGACCAGCCTGGCTGAGCGGGCTGCAAGCCGCATTGCAAGGCAGAGAATGGGCCAGCTGGCACGACCTCGCCTCTACCGCTCGCCGGCCAAGCCGCTTTGTTCAGCTCACCTTGCCCCGGTCAGAACCGTTGGACGATCTGCTGGCCCGGTTTTGGCTGGGCGGCGAGTTGGAAATCCACGATCACGAATGCTCCGGTATGCTTCCCGGGTCGCCTCGCCAATACGCTCTGTGGCACCTCATGCCGGGCAGCTTCCATTTGGTGGAGTGGCTGGTTGCAACCCCATTCAGAATTCAGGAATGATCAATATGCAAGATGAAGAAGTACTGGCCGCAATGCGGCAATGGGTCGAAAAGGCGGTAATCGGGCTGAATCTTTGCCCGTTCGCAAAGTCGGTGTATGTCAAGAATCAAGTGCGTTTCGTGGTCAGCCATGCCAAACATCTGGACGGCTTTCTGGAAGACCTGGACCGGGAACTCGACCTGCTGGCCGAGGCTGATCCGGCTGAGATCGACACCACGTTACTGATACATCCGACCTTGCTGCCGGATTTTCTTGATTTCAACGATTTCACCATCATCGCCGAGTCGGCGGTGGAAGAGCACGGACTGGAAGGCGTCCTCCAGGTGGCCAGTTTTCACCCGAAATTCCAGTTTGCCGATACCGATCCGGACGACATCGGCAACTACACCAATCGGGCGCCGTACCCGACGTTGCACCTGATCCGGGAAGACAGCCTGGCGCGCGCGGTGGAAGCGTTTCCGAATGCGGAAGCCATCTTCGAACGCAATATCGAAACCCTGAAAAAGCTGGGGCTGGCGGGGTGGCGCGCGTTGGGCCTGGCGACGCCGCCGGATAAATGATCAGGCGTCTGCGTCCGTGCTCGGGGCTGCCGCTGATTCAGTCGAATCCTCCGGGCTGTGATCAGATTCCTGGCTGGTGTCGGAGTCATGGCCGGCTTTGCGCTGCTCCAGTTTTTCCTGTTTCTTTTGTTTCTTGGCCAGTTCTTTCTGGCGTTTTTCGAATGCGTAGTTGGGTTTTGCCATGAGCGGTCCGTTCCAGGGGCGTGTGAAGGAAGGCTAGAGCGTACCCCGAAGCAGGCCCTACACGCGCAACGTTTTTTTGAGGTAAGCATGGCCGACAAGAAAGCTCATCGTGCCGCAAGCAGCATTCCGGTCGCCGCCGCGACGCCGGAAATCAAACCCGGCCAGTCGGTCGAGCTGCTGCAGGAACTGCATATTCTGACCCGCGACGGCAAGCTGAATCAGGATAGCCGTCGCAAGCTGAAGCAGGTTTATCACCTTTACCATTTCATCGAACCGCTGCTGCAGGAGGTCATGGCCGCGAACGGCGATCTGACCCTGGCCGACCACGGCGCCGGCAAGTCCTACCTCGGCTTCATCCTGTACGACCTGTTTCTGAAAGACCGCCAGAGCGGCCAGGTGTTCGGCATCGAAACCCGTCCGGAACTGGTCGAGAAATCGCAGCAGCTGGCCGAGCGGCTGGAATTCCAACGCATGTCGTTTCTGAACCTGACGGTTGAAGAATCGATGGCTTCAGCCGCGTTGCCGGAACGCATCGACATCGTCACCGCGCTGCACGCCTGCAATACCGCCACCGATGACGCGATCCGCTTCGCCCTGCAAAAACAGGCGCAGTTCATCGTGCTGGTGCCTTGCTGCCAGGCCGAAGTCGCCGCCGTGCTGCGCAAGAACAAGAACGCCTCGTTCTCGAAAACGCCGCTCTCCGAACTCTGGCGGCACCCGATCCACTCGCGCGAATTCGGCAGCCACCTGACCAACGTCATGCGTTGCCTGCTGCTCGAAGCGCACGGCTATCAGGTCACCGTGACCGAGCTGATCGGCTGGGAGCACTCGATGAAAAACGAACTGATCATCGCTCGCCGCCACGGCGCACCGCGCGGCAATGCACGTGAACGGCTGGAAAGCATCCTGCAGGAATTGAATCTGGACGAATTGAAGCCGCGCTTCGTTTATTGAGACGTGCGGCGCGGCTATAAACGGCGTCCGATTACCTCGCCAAGCCCAAATCTACGGCCAGGTCGCGCGCCGGGTAATGAAAGCTGACCGGGCCGTCTTCTTCGCCATGCACGAATTGGTGCACGAAAGGGTGGTCCGAGTTTTGCATTGCCTTGGCCGGGCCTTCGGCGACGACGATGCCTTTATCGATGAAAAAGGCGTAATCGGCGATCTTCAGCGACTCGGCGATGTCGTAGGTGACCACGATGGAGGTCAGCCCGAGGGCATCGCTGAGGCGGCGGATGATATTGGCGATGACACCGAGCGAGATGGGGTCGAGGCCGGCAAAGGGTTCGTCGTACATGGTCAGCATCGGGTCCAGCGCGACGGCGCGCGCCAGCGCGACGCGCCGTTGCATGCCGCCGGAAAGTTCGCCGGTCATCAACTTATGGGCGCCGCGCAGCCCGACCGCGTCCAGTTTCATCAAAACCAGATCGCGTATCATCGCTTCCGGCAGATCGGTGTGCTCGCGCATCGGAAACGCGACGTTGTCGAATACCGACAAATCGCTGAACAACCCGCCGGCCTGAAACATCATGCCCATCTTGCGGCGCAGCGCATAGAGCGCGGCGTTGTCGAGTTCGTGCACGATTTCATCCGCCACCTTCACGTAGCCGCCGGCAGGCTGCAATTGGCCGCCGATCAAACGCATCAGCGTGGTTTTTCCGCAGCCGCTGGAACCCAGGATAGCGACCACCTGGCCGCGTGGAATGTCGAGGTTGATGCCGTTCAACACCTTGCGATCGCCGTAGGCAAAGTGCAAATCCTTGATTTCAATTAAATGTTCTGCAGACAACGGGAAATCTCCTGATGATTCAACGGCGCGGGTTTCGATTATCACGGAATCAGGGCTGCGGCGCAGGCGAGCATGAATCGAGGGCTTGAATTGGCCGACATCGTCCCCAGAACCACTCGGGTTTTTTAGAAATGGAAGCGCCATGTCAGAGCAGACCACCACTGAAATGAACAACGAAGCAGAGCAGGGCGGGCCGGAAATCGAATCCATGCCCAGCCTGCAAGACCAATTGCGCCAGGCCGAACTGAACGCTCAGGAGCATCACGACGCCTGGCTGCGCGCCAAGGCCGATGCAGAAAACGCGCGGCGGCGTGCACTGGATGAGATCGAAAAGGCGCGCAAGTACGCGCTCGATAAATTCGCCGCCGAATTGCTGCCGGTTAAAGACAGCCTCGAGGCCGCGCTGGCGACCGGCGACAACGCCAGCATCGAAAGCCTGAAAAGCGGCGTCGAACTGACCTTAAAGCAGTTGGCCGGCGTTTTTGAGAAGAATAGCATCAAGGAAATCAACCCATTGGGTGATAAATTTGATCCAAATTATCACCAGGCAATTGCGACCGTGGACGGCGAAGGCGAAGCCAACAGCGTTGCCAGCGTGCTGCAGAAGGGCTACGCGCTGAATGAGCGCGTGGTACGGCCGGCGCTGGTCACCGTCATCAAAGCGAGTTAAGCAAGACAAACGGGCGGGACATACGCTTGAAATCGGCTATCTCAATCCCACTTGGCAAACACACCTAATACATTCTGAGGAACCTGAAAATGGGCAAAATCATCGGTATCGACCTGGGCACCACCAATTCCTGCGTGGCGATCATGGAAAACGGCAAACCCAAGGTCATTGAAAACTCCGAGGGCGCGCGCACCACGCCGTCCATCATCGCGTACGCCGACGACGGCGAAATTCTGGCCGGCGCGCCCGCCAAGCGTCAGTCGGTCACCAATCCTAAGAACACGCTGTATGCCATCAAGCGTCTGATCGGCCGCCGCTTCGAAGAAAAAGAAGTGCAGAAGGACATCGCGCTGATGCCTTACAAGATCATCAAGGCCGATAACGGCGACGCCTGGGTGGAAGTGCGCGACAAGAAAACCGCGCCGCCGCAGATTTCCGCCGAAGTGCTGCGCAAGATGAAGAAGACCGCCGAGGACTACCTGGGCGAAGACGTCACCGAAGCGGTCATTACCGTGCCGGCCTACTTCAACGACAGCCAGCGCCAGGCCACCAAGGACGCCGGCCGCATCGCCGGCCTGG
>CAYXMQ010000017.1:0-67552 GCA_964466195.1 uncultured Thiobacillus sp. | reverse complement strand
CTTCGTCGTCAACTGCAACCTGCAGCGCCTGGACGGCCCGGTGCGCGGCAACGGCAAGATCATCCAGGAACTCGAAGCCGCCTTCCGCGGCGCCGGCTGGAACGTGCTGAAAGTGATCTGGGGCTCGTACTGGGATCCGCTGCTGGCGATGGACAGCAGCGGCATCCTGCGCCAGCGCATGGAAGAGTGCGTCGACGGCGAGTACCAGAACTTCAAGGCCAAGGGCGGCGCTTACACACGCGAACATTTCTTCGGCAAATACCCGGAGCTGAAGGAAATGGTCGCCGCCATGTCCGACAACGACATCTGGCGCCTGAACCGCGGCGGCCACGACCCGCACAAGGTGTACGCGGCTTACGCGGCGGCGGTGGCGCACACCGGCCAGCCGACGGTGATTCTGGCCAAGACCGTCAAGGGTTATGGCATGGGCGCTTCCGGCGAAGCGCAAAACCCGACCCACCAGCAAAAGAAGATGGACCTGGAGTCGCTGCGCGCTTTCCGCGACCGTTTCGACATCCCGATCGCCGACGCCGACCTGGAGAACCTGCCGTTCTACAAGCCGGCGGAAGACAGCCCGGAAATGAAATACCTGCACGCCCGCCGCGCCGCCCTGGGCGGTTATGTGCCGGCCCGCCTGAGCCAGGCGGCGGCGTTGCAAGCGCCGCCGCTGTCGACTTTCCAGGCCATGCTGGAAGCCACCGGCGAACGCGAAATCTCCACCACGATGGCCTTCGTGCGCATCCTGACCGCCCTGCTGCGCGACAAGACGCTGGGTCGCCATATCGTTCCGATCATCCCGGACGAAGCGCGCACCTTCGGCATGGAAGGCCTGTTCCGCAGCGTCGGCATCTACTCTTCGGTTGGTCAGTTGTATGAGCCGGTCGACTCCGACCAGGTCATGTATTACCGCGAGGACAAGGGCGGCCAGATTCTGGAAGAAGGCATCAACGAAGCCGGCGCGTTCTCGTCCTGGATGGCCGCCGCCACGTCGTACAGCACCAACAACGTGCAGATGATTCCGTTCTACATCTACTACTCGATGTTCGGCTTCCAGCGCATCGGCGACCTGGCCTGGGCGGCCGGCGACTCGCGCGCACGCGGCTTCCTGCTCGGCGGCACCGCCGGCCGCACCACGCTGAACGGCGAAGGCCTGCAACACGAGGACGGTCATAGCCATTTACAGGCGGCGATGATCCCGAACTGCATCTCCTACGATCCGACCTTCCATTACGAGCTGGCGGTGATCGTGCAGGACGGCATGCGCCGCATGTTCCAGGAACAGGAAGACGTGTTCTATTACCTGACGGTGATGAACGAGAACTACAGCCACCCGGCGCTGCCCAAGGGCGCCGAAACCGGCATCCTGAAGGGCTTGTATCGCTTGAGCGCAGCCGCCAAGCCGAAGGGCAAAGCCAAGAAGCCGCGCGTCCAGCTCATGGGCTCCGGCACGATTTTGCGCGAAGTCATCGCCGCCGCCGAACTGCTGGAAAGCGACTGGGGCGTGGCCGCCGATGTCTGGAGCGCGACCAGCTTCAACGAACTGCGCCGCGAGGCGCAGGAAACGCACCGCTGGAATCTGCTGCATCCCGATGCCCCGCAGAAAACCAGCTATGTCGAGCAATGCCTGGATACCACGGAAGGCCCGGTCATCGCCTCCAGCGACTACATGCGCGCCTTCCCGGACCAGATCCGCCCCTACGTAACGCGCCGCTACGTGACGCTGGGCACCGACGGCTTCGGCCGCTCCGACTCGCGCGAAGCGCTGCGCCGCTTCTTCGAGGTGGATCGCCACTACGTCGTACTGGCTGCGCTCAAGGCCCTGGCCGACGACGGCGTGATTCCGGCCGCGAAAGCCGCCGAAGCGATCAAGAAATACGGCATCGACGCCGACCGGGCCAACCCGGTCAACGTGTAAGGAAAACCTATGACCATCAAGGAAGTTCACGTCCCCGATATCGGCGGTTTCAAGGATGTCGAAGTCATTGAAATCATGGTCGGCCCGGGCGACAGCCTCGCCGCCGACGATGCGATCATGACCGTCGAATCCGACAAGGCGGCGATGGATATTCCCGCCCCGTTCGGCGGCACGGTAACCGAACTCAAACTCAAGATCGGCGACAAGATCTCCGCCGGCACGCTGGTGCTGCTGCTGGATACCGCCGGCGCGAGCGCCGACAAGCACGCCCCGGCGAGCGCGTCGCCGGTGGTGAAGTCGTTCACTCCGCCCGCCGCCACCACGGTCGCGGCGGTGCCGGCGCCGACCCACCCGGCGCCGGGAGTGCCGGCCCAGATCGCGCCCAAGCACCGCCCCGACCCGGTCGCTGCACATGCCGAATTCGCCGGCGGCAAGCCGGCCCACGCCAGCCCGTCGGTGCGCCGTTTCGCGCGCGAGTTGGGCATACATCCCGGCGGCGCCGATCTTAGCCGCATCAAAGGCAGCGGCCCGCGCGGCCGCATCCTGAAGGAAGACGTGCAGAACTGGGTCAAGGCGGAACTGGCCAAGCCCACCGGCGAAGCCATCGGTCTCGGCTTCCCGCCGGCGCCGGCCATCGACTTCGGCAAGTTCGGCGAGATCGACACGCAGCCGCTGTCGCGCATCAAGAAACTGTCCGGCGCCAATCTGCACCGCAACTGGGTCAGCGCGCCGCACGTCACCCAGTTCGACGAAGCCGACATCACCGACCTGGAAGACTTCCGCAAGTCGATGCTGGACGAGGCAGCCAAGCGCGGCGTCAAACTCACTCTGCTCGCCTTCCTGATGAAGGCGGTGGTCAACGCGCTGCGCACCTATCCCAGCTTCAATGCCTCGCTCGCCGCCGATGGCGAGAATCTGGTGCTGAAGAAATACTTCCATGTCGGCTTTGCCTGCGACACGCCGGATGGCCTGGTCGTGCCAGTGGTCCGCGACGTCAACAAGAAAGACGTCATGGATATCGCCCGCGAACTGGCCGAGATGTCCGAACTGGCGCGCGAGCGCAAGCTCAAGATCGACGCCATGCAGGGCGGCTGTTTCACCATTTCCAGCCTCGGCGGCATCGGCGGCACCGCTTTCACGCCGATCATCAACTGCCCGGAAGTCGCCATCCTCGGCCTCTCCCGTGCCGAGATGAAGCCGGTGTGGAACAAGGCCAGCAAGAGTTTCGAGCCGCGCCTGATGTTGCCGCTGTCGCTGTCCTACGACCACCGCGTCATCGACGGCGCCGACGGCGCGCGCTTCACCAGCCACTTGCGCTTGATGCTGTCGGATGTCCGGCGTTTGCTGCTGTGAGCGGCTGCGTTGCAGCCCCGACCGATCTATCTAACTGAACACGAAACCATGCACCAACCCATAGAAATCAAGGTCCCCGATATCGGCGGTTTCCAGGACGTCGAAGTCATCGAAATCCTGGTCAACGTCGGCGACAGTCTGGCCAAAGACGCCGCCCTGATCACCGTCGAATCCGACAAGGCGGCCATGGACATCCCCTGCCCGCATGCCGGCAGAGTGGAAAAACTGCTGGTGAAAGTGGGCGACAAGGTTTCCGAAGGCACGCCCATTCTGGTCTTGAAAGCAGTGAGCGGTGAGCAGGAAGCGGAAAGCGGGAAAACCGATGCTGCAACGGAATCGCCATCGACTCCGGGTCAGCAACCGGATAGCTCCCCGCCCCCTGCTCACCCGAGCGACAGCCATGCCCAGGTCCTCGTCCTCGGCGCCGGCCCCGGCGGCTATACCGCCGCCTTCCGCGCCGCCGACCTCGGCCTGCAGGTGGTGTTGGTGGAACGCTACCCCGACCTCGGCGGCGTCTGCCTCAACGTCGGCTGCATCCCGTCGAAAGCTCTGCTGCATACCGCCCGCTTGATCACCGAAGCGGAAGAGATGGCCGCGCACGGCGTCCGTTTCGGTCCGCCGCAAGTCGACCTCGCAAGCCTGCGCACGTGGAAAGCCAACGACGTCGTCGCCAAGCTCACCGGCGGCCTGACCAAGCTGGCCAAGCAGCGCAATATCCGTGTTGTGCACGGCGTGGCTCAATTCACCGGCACACATCAAATACAAGTGCGCAGCGACGACGGCGGCATTCAAACCCTGTCGTTCGACCACGCCATCATCGCGGCCGGCTCACAGGCCATCAAGCTGCCTTTCCAACCGGACGACGAGCGGGTCATGGACTCCACCGGCGCGCTTGCTCTGGCCGATATCCCCAAACGCTTGCTGGTCATCGGCGGCGGCATCATCGGCCTGGAAATGGGCACCGTGTACGACGCGCTCGGCAGCAAGGTCACCGTCGTCGAGCGCGGCGGCGCATTGATTCCCGGCTGCGACGCCGACTTGGTCAAGCCTCTGGCCAAGCGCATGGCGAAGCGCTTCGAGAAGATACTGCTCAATACCGGCGTCACCGGCATGGCCGCGAAAAAGGACGGCATCCACGTCACCCTCATGGCCGGCGACCAGGAAGAGATCCAGGTCTACGACCGCGTCCTGGTCGCCATCGGCCGCCGCCCCAACGGCAAGCTGATCGGTGCGGAAGCCGCCGGCGTCAGCGTCACCGAACAGGGTTTCATCCCGGTCGACAAGCAGATGCGCAGCAACGTGCCGCACATCTTCGCGATCGGCGACATCGTCGGCCAGCCCATGCTGGCGCACAAAGCCACACACGAAGGCAAGGTTGCGGCCGAGGTCATCGCTGGCCACAAAGTGGAATTCCAGGCCCTGGCCATCCCGTCGGTCGCCTACACCGACCCGGAAGTCGCCTGGGTCGGCATCACGGAAACAGACGCCAAGGCGCAAGGCATCGAGATCGAAAAAGGCGCCTTCCCGTGGGCGGCCAGCGGTCGCGCGCTGTCCATCGCCCGCACCGAAGGCCTGACCAAGCTGATCATGGACAAGGCCTCCGGCCGCGTCATCGGCGCCGGCATCGTCGGCATCAATGCCGGCGAACTGCTGGCCGAAGCCGTACTGGCGATCGAGATGGGCGCCACGGCGGAGGACATCGGCCTCACCATCCACGCGCACCCGACGTTGTCGGAAACCCTCTGCTTCGCCGCTGAAATGGCGGAAGGCACCATCACCGACCTGCTGCCGCCGAAAAAGAAGTGATCAAGCGCTGACGGTTACAGGTCCATGCCTTCGGACCAGATCAACGCATTCATATGGGCGAGATTGACGGCTTCGGGACTCAGCCCCAATGTATCCGCGATCTGGCCGATCGACTGGCGATCGCCGCGTTCACAAGCGATGGCAAGGCGCAGATAGGGTGCGTAGACGCCGCGATCATGCAACAGGGCGTCGACGACCGGTTGCGTCAGATTGAGGACGGCGAGCGCCCGTTCCAACGCCAGATTGAGCAACGCGTCCAGCATGGACAGGATGCCGACAATGAACAACCCGCCGCGATCCTCCACCCCCAGTCGGCCTTCTCCCAGGTTTTCCGCGAAGCGGGCTCGGATCAGCGCCGTGCGCAGCAAAGCGCGGCTGCGTCCGTCGGTTTCGCAGTGGGTGAACAATAACAGCGTCAGCCAACGATAGAGTTGATCGTGGCCGAGCATCAGCAGCGCATGGATGATCGAGCGGATCGGACTGCGCAACCCCACTGCCGGGGAATTGATGAAGCGCAGCAACTTGTAGGTCAATCCGGGATCCGGCTTGAATTCCGCCTCGATCAGCGGAAATTCCACATGGCTGGCGACCAGATTCAACAGTTTGACGATGCGCAGGCGGCTGGTGTCGATATCGCGCGCGGCAGCGGGCCTGACCTGGGTGAAAAAATAGCCCTGGTACACGTCAAAGGAAAGTTTCTTGCAAGCCGAGAAGGCCTCCTCGGTTTCCACGTTGTGGGCGATCAGGCGCGGACCCTGGATGGCGTGGATGCGCACCAACCGGTCACACAGCGACATCAAATCGTTGTCGCCGACATCGAAGCGCAGATATCGGCTGTAAAGAGCCAGCGGGATCATGCCGGCCGACAGAGCGGCTTCGTCGAGGGCCAGCGCGTAACCATTTCGGGCCAGCGCCTGGCAGCGCGCCAGCAGTGACGGCGTGGGGAGGGTCGGCTGCAGGGCGATCACGGCGCTCTCGTGCGGCAGTTTTTCCAACAAAGGATTGTCCAGCGAGAGCGCATCGAGATTGAGCAGCGTCAGTTTGCGGCCCAAGGCCTGTTGGTATTCGAGATCGACGATACTGACCAGCAAGGCTTCGTCCTGGATTTGCTGCAGACTGTTCGCGCCGGGGAGAACCGGCAGCGGGCTCGCCGCGTTGATCTTGAGTTCATAGCCGAGGATGCGAAAGTCCGCATCCAGCAAGGGCTGGCGGGTGATGTATCGGGGCAGGCGAACAGCCTCGCCGATGGCCCGTTCGGTGTCGGACAAGGCTACAGGCAGACTCGATGACGGCAAGGTCGATGAAATCATGGCGCTCCCTTATCAAGCGGTTTTCTTGGTGATCCGCCCGCCCGGATCGGATGTATTGGCCTCGCGCGGCATGACGATGCGCGCACGGCCCTCCCGCAACGCGGCGGCCAAGTCCGCAGCCACCAACGAGAGCGCGCGTTCGCCGCGGCGGTTAGTCAATACGAACAAGCTCCGGTGCGGGCTGATCCAGGCCAGTTTGAGCTCCTGCCAGCCGCCCGCTGCATTGCGTAACGCCAGCCAGGCGCCGCTCTTCAGCCCTGCCAGAGCGTCGCCGGGCGGGACCGGCTCGGCCGGCGACGCGGCCTGGGTCTGGGCGACCGCACGGGCGGCGACACCCTGCCGCAATGCGGTCGATACCGCCGAACGCGGTGTGGAAGAGCTAACGACCTGGCCTTTCGGCTTGGATTTCGCCAACTCAGCCTGCACGCCAGGCGCAGCGTGCACTGGCCCGGCTTCAACTTGGCTTGCGCCGGCGGCAGCAAGCAGCCTGGTGCGCTGCGGAGCGACATGGCCATCGCTGACGACGCGACGCCCCAGTCCGGCGGCGGCATCGCCCTGACTGCGCGCTGCAATTTTGCGTTCGGCCGCCAGGGCCAGTGCGCCCGCAAGCGGATCAACGGGTGGGGCAACGAGCTGATTCGTGCGTTTCTCCACACCCGGGTCATGGCCGGCACGGCCTGACGCATGGCCGCCCGGCTCGGCGGCTAACACTGGAAATGTGGCGAATTCGGTAGCGCAGCGCTGAACGGCAGGGTCCATCAATTCGGCCAGATCGCAATACAGCCTGTCGACCTGCTCCGGCAGATACTTTCGCAGACGGCGAACCAGACGAAATTTCGCGTCATGTCGCCAAGTCTGCGAACGCACCGCATCGGACAAGGCCGCTTCGATCAGCCGGGGACTGAGAGGCATGTCGTTCGGACCGATCGCTTCCGCGCCAAGCAGCTTGCCGAAATGGCGGGTCAGAATATGCAAAGAACCCCAGCATAAATTCTGGATGTCCTGCGCCAGCAAACCGGGTTCCAGCGAGTCATCCAGCAAGTCGTGATTGACGATCTGAAGATCGTGCGCATCGAAGTCAATTCGGAAGGCCGTCATCAGCGTCGGCTTGTACTGGCATGCACGGACATAGCGTTGCTCGAAGTGGCTCAGAAAATCGGCGACCAGCCGGTCCTTGTATTTCCGGCCGAATTCGGCCGCATCCAGCATGGCCTCGCGCTCATACGCAGTCAGCGCCTGGGCGCCATCGGAAAAAAGCAATTGCGCCGCATGGCGCAACGCATCCGCCAGGCTTTGCGACAGCCGCTGCCCGGCGATCTCGCCAAACTCGCGCAACGGCATCGGCAAAGCCGCCCACGCCGCTTGGCTGGCAGGGTCGGCAAGCCTGGCGTGCATTCGCTGTAGATCTACATCTCGCATAATCCTTTCCTTGCCGCACAGAGCGACCCGAGTCGCGCTTCCCGCAACCGAAATGGCCGGAATGCCCCGTTTCCGGGCAATCCGTCGGGCATGAAACAAGGGGGACTGGCAAGGAAGGATGGAGCCGGAGGCTCCATCAGGTACCTGGCGATCCCGCTGTCATGGGGCGTGAGCCCGTTAGACCGGTGACTTTGCGTCCCCATCTTTCGATGGGTTTGCCCTTTGCAGGTCAGCGTTAACTGATTGCAACTATTATCGGTCTGCGCGGAAAAAACTTTACCCGTTTTTTTGGGCACGCCGATATCAGGTGATGGGTCTGATGTACCAACCGCTCGACGAGAATATCGGTGCGACGGCGAGACCCGCTTTGGCCGCGCGTCGAATCAGGACGAGGCGTCCGCAGGCTTTTCGGACTCGGTTTCCGCATCGAGCCTTTAGTCACTTCGTTGGTACCAATCGCCGCGTATCGGACTGAGCCGGGCTGGCCGCACCCCGGCACGGGATAATTGCCCGGCCCCCCCTGAGGGGTCCATGTCGTTGTTGCGACGGCCCGGCAAACGACTTCATAGAGCGTCCGGCCGAATAGGCAGATACTGAAGCGGTGCACCGATCCGTGCTTTCGATCGTTTTTGTAGTAACGAACCACGTTGGAGGCCTCATGAAACGCTATTTATTGCTTTGCCTGGTTGCGCTATTCGCGGTCATGCAAACCGGGCCGCTGCTCGCCGAGAACGCACAGACCGTCGCGTCCGTGCTGCCGCAAGCAACGCCATTCCTGCAAGCCTGCCCGGAACAAAGCGGGCCGCGCATCGACCTCGCCCAGATCAGCCAGAGCGATTGTTGCAAGGGTCACAAAGGCGTTTGCGGCTGCCGCGCGGGCAAGATCGTTTGCTGCGACAACACCACCAGCCCGGTCTGCACCTGCCATTCCGACTGGGATAGCACGAACTGAAACGCTTAACGAACCGAATCCGCACGCCGGCTTATTTGCTGAGCGCGATCCAGACGCCGTCCCAGTCCTGACCCGGCGGCGACTGGCGGAATGCCTGCACGCGGGCGAGCAACACGGCGCTCGGCCGGTCGTCCGGCGCAAGCGCCAGACAGGCGTTGAAGGCGGCCTCGGCGGCATCCCAGTCCTGCTTGCGGTAGTGCGCCAGGCCGGTTTCGAACTGCGCAATCAGTTCGGCTTGCTTGGCCGCCAGATCGGCGCGATAAGCGACGAGTTCGTAAACCCGGATCGGCTCGATCTTGCCGACGACGCGCAGGGTGTCGATTTCCCGGAAAACCAGGCTTTCGCCGGCCAGATGGCGGGTTTCCGCACTGACCAGAATGCGCGTGCCGTAAAACTTGTTGGCCTGTTCCAGGCGCGAAGCCAGATTCACGGTATCGCCGATCACCGTGTAGCCGCGCGCGGTCTCCGAACCGATATTGCCCACCGTGACCTCGCCGCTGGCGATGCCCATGCGGATATCCACGCTCGGCAGGCCGAAACGCACGCCCAGCAGATTCGGCAGATCGGCGCGGAAGGCCGTCAGCCGGGCCATTTGGTCGAGCGCGGCGGCGCAGCACAGTTCGGCATGCTCGGCGGCCTCGCTGAAGGGGGCGCCCCAGAACGCCATCACCGAATCGCCGATGAATTTGTCGATGATGCCCTGCCGCGCCCGGATGATCTCGGCCATCAGCGAAAAATAGCGGTTCAGAAAACGCACCGACGCATCCGGCGTCAGGCTTTCGCACATGCGGGTGAAATCGGCCAGATCGGAAAAGAACACTGACATCACCTGACGCTGGCCGCCTTCCGCCGGCAGGCGGTTTTCCAACAGGCCGCGGACGATGCGCGGGTCGACATACTGGCCGAAAGTCGCCCTGATGTGCTCCTTCTCGCGCAGCCCCAGCACCATGTGGTTGAAGGAATCCGCCAGCACGGCGATCTCGTCGCGGGTCTGCACCCGGATTTCCACGCCCAGATCCCCCTTTTCCACCGCCTGCGTGCCGCCCATCAGGCGGCGGATCGGCTCGACCAGAGAACGCGTCACCAGGAAGGCGAAGATCAGCCCCAACACGGTGGCGATGCCGGTGACGATCCAGTTCAGGCGAACGGCGCGCACTTCCTCCGCCTTGGCCTGTTGGGCGGTGTCCTGGGTCAGTTTGTTGAGCAGATCGATGACCTTCTGGATTTCAACATCCAGGTTGTCCTTCTCCTGCAACAAGGCTTCCCGCACGATCTTCTCCGAGCGCCGGTTGCCCTCTTCCGCCTCGATCTGGAACATCCGGAAGGCGGCGTGGAAACGTTGGCGCGCCGCCTGAATCGACGGCAACTGGCGGCCCAGCACGGCCAGCGTGACGCGATCCAGTTCAATATCCTTGGCCGCCTCCGCCTCGGCCAGCAGCCGCAGCGACGAATCGACGATCTGGTCGGCATTGACGCCGCGATTGTCGAAATCGCCCGATTCCCGCGCCAGAAACTCGGCGTCCGGCCTGGCCGCCTCCATGCCGGCCATGACCCGCTCCATATGCACCATCTGCTGGCGCACCAGGATTTCCACGCTGGCGACCTGCTGCTGCAGCGGCAGGTAGTAATCGGCCAGCGCATGCACCTGATTGTTGAGCAGGCGGAAATTGAATACCGACAACCAGGCGACCAGGACCATCAACGCCAGCAGCGCAGTGGTGATACTGAAAATTTTCAGGCTGATAGGGCGTCGCATAGGAGCCGATGAGCTGACGAGTGCTTCAAAGCCTGAGCGGATGCATGGAATTCGTCAACCCGCAGGCTCGGCAGGCGATAATCGCGGGCTATGATCCGCCTAACTGCACTCACCCTCATTCGCGGCGCCAAGCCGCTTCTCCAGGCTGCCGACCTGACCATCAACCCCGGCGAGAAAGTCGGCCTGATCGGCGCCAACGGCTCCGGCAAGTCCAGCCTGTTTGCCTTGCTGCGCAATGAATTGCAGCCCGATGCCGGCGATGCCTTTTTTCCCGCCTCGTGGCGCGTCGCGCATGTCGCCCAGGAAACCCCCGCGCTGGATCGACCGGCTCTGGACTATGCCGTCGACGGCGACACCCATCTGCGCAAACTGGAAGCCGAGTTGAGCGAAGCCGAAGCACGCCATGACGGCCACCGCATCGGCGACTTGCACGCCGCGCTGGCCGATGCCGACGCCTACACGGTGCGCTCTCGCGCCGAGCAGTTGCTCACCGGACTCGGCTTCTCGCATGACCAGATGCAACTGCCGGTAGCCAGTTTTTCCGGCGGCTGGCGCATGCGCCTGAATCTGGCGCAGGCCCTGATGTGCCCGTCCGATCTGCTGCTGCTCGATGAACCGACCAACCACCTCGACCTCGACGCGATTCTCTGGGTCGAAGACTGGCTCAAACGCTATCCCGGCACGCTGATCATCATCTCGCACGACCGCGACTTTCTCGACGGCGTCGTCAACGTCATCGCCCACCTCGACGACCGCAAATTGAAACGTTACGGCGGCAACTACTCCCAATTCGAAGTCCAGCGCGCGATCAATCTGTCGCTCAGCCAGGCCGCGTTCGCCAAGCAGTCGCGTGAACGCGACCATCTGCAATCCTTCATCGACCGCTTCAAGGCCAAGGCCAGCAAGGCCAAGCAAGCGCAAAGCCGGATGAAGATGCTGGCCAAGATGGAAGAACTCGCGCCGATTCATGCCGCCGCCGCTTTCCAGTTCGAATTCCGCGAACCGGAACGCGCTCCGAACCCCCTGCTGGTGCTGGAAGACGTGGTGGCCGGCTACCGCACCGACGAGGGCGACAAAGCCATCCTCGGCCGCATCAACCTCAACCTGCAAGCCGGCCAGCGCATCGGCCTGCTCGGCGTCAACGGCGCCGGCAAATCGACACTGATCAAGACCATCGCCGGCGAACTGGCGCCGCTCTCCGGCGAAGCGCACTGGGGCAAAGGCCTGGCCATCGGCTATTTCGCCCAACATCAGGTGGAAATGCTGCGCCATGATCAATCGCCGCTTTGGCATCTGGCCAAGATCGCGCCCAACGTGCGCGAACAGGAACTGCGCAACTTCCTGGGCGGCTTCAACTTCCCTGGCACGATGGTCAGCAGCCCGATCGCCCCGTTCTCCGGCGGCGAAAAGGCGCGTCTGGCGCTGGCGCTGATCGTCTGGCAACGCCCGAATCTGCTGCTGCTCGACGAGCCGACCAACCACCTCGACCTGGAAACGCGCGAAGCGCTTACCGTCGCGCTGGCGCAATTCGAAGGGACGCTGGTCCTGGTCTCGCACGATCGCCATTTGCTTCGCGCCACGACGGAAGAATTCCTGATCGTCGCCGACGGCAGCCTGCAACCGTTCGACGGTGATCTCGACGATTACCGCGACTGGCTGTTCAAGACCAAACTGGCGACAGCCAGACCAGCCAAACCGGCCAAAGCCGGCAAAGCGGCCAAAGCCGAGCCGGAACCGGCTGCCCGCATCGAACAGGTTGCGATAACAGCCAACGAGCCCGTTTTAAGCAGCGCCGAACGCAAAGAACAGAAACGTCTGGAAGCCGAAACGCGGCAACGCGTCTCGGCGCAGAAAAAGCCGATCGAGACCCGCATCAAACGACTGGAAGAGCAGATGGCCAAGGGCAACGCGCGCAAGACGGAAATCGAACGCCTGCTGGCCGACCCGGCGATCTATGCCGAAGACCAGAAAGAGGCCGTCAAGGCGCATCTGTTCGAGCAGGCCGCGTTATCCAGAGAACTGGAGCAACTCGAAAGCGAATGGTTGGAGCAGCAAGCGGAGCTGGAAGCGCTCGGGTACTGAGCGCCCCGATCGGCAAGCAGAAAAGGCAACGGCCCGGTAGTCGATCAGACGAATACCGGGCCGTTCAATTTGCCAGCGGCGCCAGGATGGCTAGTTCTTGCCGGACCATTCCTTGATCCGCTCGGTCGCCCAATCGCGCCCGCCCAGGCCGAACGCCAGCGCCAGCGCCAGCACCAGGCCGCCAAAGGAGATCGCAAAGGCGATGGTCAGCATGCCGGAACCGACATCCAACTGCTCCAGCGCGATGAACAGAGCGAAGATTTGCACCGCATATTCAGCGCCCGTGCTCATAGCAAGAGCGGCAGGCGACTTGAGATTGTTGAGCCAGACGAATAGCAGCCGGTTGATGAAGCGCGCCAACAGCGTACCGAACACCAACACCAGTATCGCCACCAGCACGTTGGGTAGATACAAAACGACCCGGTTGGCCAGCGCCGCCACCGCATCTAGGCCCAGGCTGTTGGTGGCGGAGACGGCCACGATCAGCAGCACCAGCCAGAAAGCCACGCCGGCGATCAGCCCCGCCAGTGAAAGCTCGACGCCGCCTTGCCGCAACAGCGCCTCCAGCCCCGAGCGTTCCGCCATATTGCCGAAACCCAGAGCCTCCAAACCGCGCTTCACGCCTGCCCGCACGCCCCGCGCCAGCAACCAACCCGCCAGCAACAGCACAAAGGCGGCCAGCAATTTCGGCAAAAACACTGCAATCTGCCCCCAGAAAGCTTGTAACGAAGACAGAAACAACTCGATTTGCATATCCATAGAATTCTCCAAATTGGCCTAGCGGCGGACGGCGTCCAGTTAGCGAACCGGTTCCAGCCCATTCGGTCGCACGATGTCGGCCAAGGGTATCAATGCCGCCTGATCCTCGCGGAATGGCAGGTTTTCGGTGACCGCTCGCATGGAAACAACCACCTGCTCCAGCATGGCGTCTGGCAAACGTTCCAAGGCGGACTTCAGCACGCCCTGGCCGAATTCGGGCGAAGCGTCGGAAATGCGTTGGCCGTCAAGGGTCAGGAAATAGGTGGGGGATTGCGATTCGGCGGACATTTCGGTCTTGACCAGCCCCTTGACCAACAACCCCTGCAACAGGGCATCCGCCGACTGGCGAAGGATAGCCATGCTCTTGGCCAGATCCACCGCACGCATGCCGGGCGCCTGTCCCAGCTCCCACAGCGCCCAGAGTTCCGCGCCGCCAATGCCGTGACGAGCTTCCACCCATTCAGCGTGGCGTTTTACCGCATCGAGCACAACGCGAAACAGCTTCAGCGTTCCCCGTATGGTTTCCTTGCGCCGCGCCCAGGCGACGGTGGCATCTTCTTGAGGTAACGATGTTTCGAATTTCTGAGATGTCATATACCGGGATTTTCGCTTGACCCCTGCGGCAAGGCATCCGGGGCGCCCGTACGTGGATCACATACAGCATTTTTATCGGCATTTGGGTAAGCCTCCGGCTGCTAAAAAGCGCCGTCCCCTTCAGGCATACCCCTGCGCCATCCGGAGACAGAGCGAGGGTTTCGGCGCGATTCAGCCACTCGAGACAGACCCGAGCGTCCGGCGACTGTCGCACACAAAGCCAGGCCAACTGCCCGCCCCAAGGCCGATTCGTCACGCCCGTATTGATTCCCGTACGCTGGCTGGCCAGGCACGCTCGGCAGTGTGGCGGCGTTTTTTCCTGCACAATCCCGCCCTTCTATTTCCTGCACTGCGTTGACCCCATGGCCCAATATGTAATGTCGATGCTCCGCGTGAGCAAAATCGTTCCCCCGAAACGCCAGATCATCAAAGACATCTCGCTGTCCTTCTTCCCCGGCGCAAAAATCGGCCTGTTGGGCCTCAACGGCTCCGGCAAATCCACCGTGTTGAAGATCATGGCCGGCGTCGACAAGGAGTTCGACGGCGAGGTGCAGCGCCTGGCCGGCATCTCCATCGGCTACCTGCCGCAGGAGCCGGAACTCGACCCCGAGAAGACCGTGCGCGACGAGGTCGAAGCCGGCCTGGGCGAAGTCATGCAGGCACAACAGAAACTGGAAGCGGTGTACGCCGCCTACGCCGAGCCGGATGCCGACTTCGACAAGCTGGCCGAGGAACAGGCGCGCCTGGAGGCCATCATCGCCGCCTCCGGCAGCGACGCCGAGCACCAGATGGAGATCGCCGCCGACGCCCTCGGCCTGCCCGCCTGGGACGCGGTGATCAAGAACCTCTCCGGCGGCGAGAAACGCCGCGTCGCCCTGTGCAAGCTGCTGCTGCAAAAGCCCGACATGCTGCTGCTGGACGAGCCGACCAACCACCTCGACGCCGAATCGGTGGAATGGCTGGAACAGTTCCTGGTCCGCTTCCCCGGCACCGTGGTCGCCGTCACCCACGACCGCTACTTCCTCGACAACGCCGCCGAGTGGATCCTCGAACTCGACCGCGGCCACGGCATACCGTGGAAAGGCAACTATTCCGCCTGGCTGGAACAGAAAGAAGCCCGTCTGGAAACCGAACAGAAGCAGATCGACGCCCACATGAAGGCGATGAAGCAGGAACTGGAATGGGTGCGGCAGAACCCCAAGGCGCGCCAGGCCAAGTCCAAATCGCGTCTCGCCCGCTTCGAAGAAATGAACTCGGTGGAATACCAGAAGCGCAACGAAACCCAGGAAATCTTCATCCCGCCGGGTGAGCGCCTGGGTGACAAGGTGATCGAATTCAACAATGTCTCCAAAGCCTTCGGCGACCGATTGCTGATCGACAACCTCAGCTTCCAGGTACCGCCCGGCGCCATCGTCGGCATCATCGGCCCCAACGGCGCCGGCAAATCCACCCTGTTCCGCATGATTCAGGGCCGCGAGCAACCGGATGGCGGCAGCATCGACATCGGCCCCACCGTGAAAGTCGCTTCCGTCGACCAGTCGCGCGAAGGCCTGCCCGACGACAAGACCGTGTTCGACGCCGTCGCCGATGGCGCCGACATCCTCACCGTCGGTCGCTTCGAGATGCCGGCGCGCGCCTACCTCGGCCGCTTCAACTTCAAGGGCGGCGACCAGGGCAAGATCGTCGGCAACCTCTCCGGCGGCGAACGCGGGCGGCTACACCTGGCCAAGACCCTGATTCAGGGTGGCAACGTCCTGCTGCTCGACGAGCCGTCCAACGACCTCGACGTGGAAACCCTGCGCGCGCTGGAAGACGCCCTACTCGAATTCGCCGGCTGCGTCCTGGTCATCTCCCACGACCGCTGGTTCCTCGACCGCATCGCCACCCACATCCTCGCCTGCGAAGGTGACTCCCACTGGGAATTCTTCCCCGGCAACTACCAGGAATACGAGGCCGACAAGAAGCGCCGCCTGGGCGAGGAAGGCGCCAAGCCGAAGCGGATTCGGTACAAGCCGATCAGCCGTTAAGCGAGCAAGCCGGGGATCATGGCGAGGTCAGGCCTATGCGCCTCAGCGCTCCCGTTCCTCCCCCTGGGCATAGAAATGGGCGTTGTTCTCGCCGCGCGTCTTGGCCAGGTACATCGCGACGTCGGCTTTGTGCACCAGTTCGCTGGCGTTGGAGGAATCCTGCGGGAACAGGCTGACGCCGACGCTGGCGCTGACCTGCAATGGGCGGCCTTCGATTTCGATCGGCTGCGACAGGCCGTGGATGATCTTCGCGGCCAGGATGTGCAGCGGCTGCACATCGTCCAGGCAATCGAACAGGATGATGAATTCATCGCCGCCCAGACGGGCCACGGTATCCACCTCACGCACCATGCCCCTGAGCCGCTGGGAGACCGCTTTCAGGATCTCATCGCCGGCGGCGTGGCCCATGCTGTCGTTGATTTCCTTGAAGCGATCCAGATCAATGAAGAACACGGCCAGTCGCTTGCCGCTGCGGCGCGCGCCGGCCACGGCATGCTCCAGGCGATCGAAGAACTGCAGGCGGTTGGGTAAGCCGGTCAGGGCGTCGTGGCGGGCGAGGTGGTTGAGCTGGTTGCGGCTGTCGTGCAATTCCGCCAGATGGGCCTGAATCTCGACCTGCATGTCATGGAAGCTGCGGGCGAGCTGGCCGAGTTCATCGCTGCGCGCCAGCGGGAGTTCACCCATCACGTGTTCACGCGAAAAGCGTTTGACCGCCTGGACCATCACACCGATCGGCCGGGTGAGGACGCGTGAAGCCAGCACCGCCAGGAATACCGCGAGCAGGCTGAAGGCCAGCACGATCCTGCCGGTGTTGGCGCCGAGTTGACGAGTCTCCTTCAGCACTTTCTCCAGCGGCATCGACAAGCCGACGACCACGAACCGGTGCGCCCCGGCCTCGCCGAACGGCAATTTATGGAACGCGGCGACCAGGCCGCTATCGACGCCCGGCGGCGTGATCCGCTCGATCACCGTATCCGCCTTGCCCTCCAGAATGGCGGCGGCATCCCTGAAGCTGTCCTGTAGCAGGACGCGCCGGCCGCGGTCGAATCCGAAGGCCTGGGACGGGTCGGGATGAATGAGGTAATCGCCTCCTTCATTGCTGAGATAGAGGCTGTAATCCGCCGGCAGATCGGTCTTCAACAGCTCGAACAGCCCATCCAGGTCAAGGTTGACGACCACCAGGCCCAACACCTGGCCGACCTCGGACAAGACCGGCGTGGCCACGCGCAGAGTGGGCTTGTCGAGACCGGAATGGGCGCCCTGTTCATGGTTGATGCCGATCTTGGACAGGAACACCTCGCCCCGCGCAAGCCGCAACGTATTGAACACGTAAGAGAAATGTCCCTTTTCCTGAAGATCACGCCCGCTCACGCGAGTGAGTCGGCCGGCATCGCGATCGACCCGCACCAACTCCAGGCCGTGCTGGTCCGCACTGATCAAACGCACCTGAAAATACTCGGGATGGACCTTCAGCAAGGCCGTAAACACGTTTGCGAGGACGTCGATGTGCGGTTTGCTGCCTGAGCGGAGCGGGGCTTGGCCGACGGCGACGGTCGCCGGCAACGCGGCGAGCAGCCGGACATTGGCGGCGACTTCCTCCAGGGCGATGGAAAAGCGCCGCGCCAGAAACTGGCTGGAGGTCGACAGGTCATGCTCGGCCGCCGTGACCAGCATGGCGCGGCTGGTCGTGTAGGAGTAATAGCCGGTCAGGCCCGTCGCCAGGACGCCGAATACGGCCAGGAGGACAGCTAACTTGAATCCAAGGCCGATATGCATGGATCAGAACCTGTCCGGCCGATCGCCGGATACGACACGGTTCCACAGGTCGGAACGCCGCAAGGCGGATTCCACCGGTTCTAGCCAGATGATCTTGCTGGACTGTGGTTCCGATGGATTCGCCTGAATGGTGTTGGCCAAACCCTGGCGCTCACTCAATGCCGTGCTGACCGCTTTCTCCAAGGTGTAATTGATCCAGGCCTCGGCCAGACGCTGGTTGCGCGCCCCCCGGGTCACCGCCCAGCAGTCCAGCCAGGCCAGGGCGCCTTCCTCCGGGAGGATGTAACCGATGTCCGCACCGGCCTGCTGCAACTGCTTAACCTGCTGGCTGCCGTAATTGGCAAACACCAGCGCCACCGAATTGTCGCGGAACAGCTCCACGGCCTCGTCCGGCTGGCTGTAGAAGGTCAGCACGTTGCGGCGCAGGCCGATGAGCTTATCCACCGCCCGTTTGTAGTCGCCTTCCGAGAGCTGAAACGGGGTCTTGCTGCCCAGCAGCAGGGCGGCCAACGTGAAATTATGGGCGCCGCCGTCATAAGCCAGAACCCGCCCTCGGTAACGCGGATCCCACATGGCAGCCATGGAGGTTGGGGGCTCCTTGACCAGTTTGCGGTTGTAGATCAGGCCCATCTCGGAATACGTGTAGGGGATGGCATGGACCCGGCCCGCACGGGAGATGCCGGGGATCGCGACTAAGTTACGGAAGCGGGGCCGTTGGTTACGGACATTGGGGATGTTTGCCAGATCCAGCGGGACGCTGATGCCCCGGTCGATATAACGTTTGAGTTCCGCCGTGTTGGCCGCGAAGACGTCGAAGTCTGCCGCGTTGTTGGCATTCAGCTTCTGCCAGAGGACGTCATCCGTGCTGATCAAAGTGACCTCGACCCGCACGTTGTGGCGCTGTTCGAAGGCCTGGACCAGATCGCGATCCGCATAGCCCGGCCAGGTCAGCACGCGCAGGGTTTCCTTGCCGATGGCCGGCAAGCTGGCGACGAGGAGGCCCATGAAGCAAGCCAGCAGACGGAGGGCGGCGGGTCGGAAAGGCATATCTACGCTGATATTTTTGTGCGTCGCAGTTTACCGGGCCTGGGGAAATTTTGATTCACCCTGCAGCACCACAGCTCCGGCGCCTGAATCCGACCGGCACACCCTACAATGAACAGCAAGCCGACGAAGGAGACTTGGCATGACCCACGACACCAGCATCGCGCTACTGATCGACGCCGACAACAGCCCGGCCGGCAAGATCGAGGAGATACTCGACGAGCTCGCCAAATACGGCGTCATCAACATCCGGCGCGCTTTCGGCAACTGGAAGAGCCCGCACCTGAAGGGCTGGGAGGCGGTATTGCACGATTACGCGATCCAGCCGATGCAGCAGTTCGCCTACACCAAAGGCAAGGGCGCGACCGATGCGGCGATGATCATCGACGCGATGGACCTGCTCTATACCAAGGACCTGGATGGCTTCTGCATCGTGTCGAGCGATTCCGATTTCACGCCGCTGGTGATGCGCATCCGCGCCAACGGCCTGAAGGTGTTCGGCTTCGGCGAGAAGAAGACGCCGGAACCATTCGTCAATGCCTGCTCCAAGTTTCTCTATCTGGAGAATCTCGGCGAACCGGCGCCGGTTGAGGCTCAGCCCCGATCTGCGCAAGCCGCGCCGGCGCCGGAACCCCTCGCCGCGCCGGCCAATGTCGCCAAAGCGGCGGTCAGCAAGGTCAGCGGCAAGGAACTCAAGGCCAACACCCGTCTGGTCAACCTGCTGCGCAAGGCGGTCGAGGCGGCGGCAGACGATGAAGGCTGGGCCGGACTCAGCGCGGTCGGGCAACATATCGCCAAACAGGCGTCGTTCGATGCGCGCAATTACGGCTACGCCAAACTGAAGGATCTGTTCCAGGCCATCGGCCTGTTCGAGATTCGCACGCTCGACAAACGCATCTATCTGCGCGACAAGAAACAAGCTGCGCAAGCACAATCCGGCTGACGACGAGCGGCCGGTCAACGGCTCGCGCTATTCGAACGCTTATGCCCTTCCCAACCCATCGAACAAGGAATACGACATGCACAACAGATTACGTTTGATCGCGGCACTGCTGGCCGCAACCGGCGCGCTCGCCGCGCAGGCCGGCGATACGGCGCAAACCGCGGCCGGCAGCGGTATTGGTGCAGCCGCAGGAACGGCGATCGGCCAATCCGTCGGCGGTGCGAGCGGGGCGGTCATCGGCGGCGCCGTCGGCGGTGCGGTCGGGGCGGCCGCCACGACCCGAGGCGAGGGCAAATCGGGCGCCGTCGTCGGCGGCGCGGTAGGCGGGGCAACCGGTGCAGCCGTCGGCCAGAAAGTCGGCGGCGCCGGCGGTGCGGTCGTCGGCAGCGGCGTCGGCGCGGCGGCCGGTGCCAGCATCGGCAAGAGCGTGAGCGAGGATGGCCGGAATACCAACTCCGGCGGCCGCAGCGCCGGGCCGGTCAAATCGACGCCGGCGCCGGTGGTCGTTCGCGTCGGGGGTGACGACGAATACCAGGATCGTCGCTACAAATCGCGCGACAAGCACAAGAAACACAATAAACCGCATCCCCCCGGCCATGCCTATGGCCATGACAAACATGACAAGCACGCGCGAGAACGCGAGCGCGATTGATCGCGCGGCGGATCAGTAATGCGGCGGCAGTTCGTCGCGCAGGTTGCGCGTTTCTTCTGGCATCACCGTCTGCAGTTGCTGGTGCAGCAGCACGATCTGCTGCTGCAGGCGGTCGAGTTGCTCCTGCTGGCGAAAAACCGTGCTATTGAGTTCGTCGATCAGGTCTTCCGCAAAACTCAGTTTGGCTTCGAGTTCGTCGATGCGGGCTTCCGTGGCTTGGGCTGGCATGCGCGCTCCGGGTGAATGGGTAAAAAAACGGAAGCGGATTGTATGCTGCCGGCCGTTCCCACCTTCGTTCCCACCTTCGACACCGCCATGCCTGCCACCCTCGACCTCGCTGCGCAACTGATCCAGGCCCGGAAGAGCCGCCAAGCGCTCGTTGCCCGCCCCGATTCCGGCCCGGCCGACGTGGCCCAAGCCTATGCCGTGCAACGCGCGGTATGGCAGGCGATATGCGGTGCGGCGCGTCCGAGCGCCTGGAAAGTGGGTGCGCCGAATCGGCAAACCGAGGCCGCTGCGGCGGCGGTGTTCCGGCTCGTACCCGATGCCGCGGAGCGGCCGGCCGTTTGTGCTGTCGACGATTTCCGCACGCTGGGCATCGAAGCCGAGATGGCCGTGTGTTTCGGGCGCGACCTGCCCGCCCGCGCCGAACCTTACCGCCCGGAAGAAATCCGCGCGGCCATCGCCAGCCTGCATGTCGCAATGGAACTGGTCGATACCGCCCTGGCCGACCCCGACGCCGCCGGCCCGCTCTGGCGCCTGGCCGATGGCCTGCTCAACGGCGGTCTGGTGATCGGTGCGGCGATCCGGAACTGGCGCGAGCTGGATTTCTCCACGCTGACCGTGCGTGTTCGGGCCAACGGAAAGGACCTGGCCGAAAGCATCGGCCGGCCGCCGCTCGACGATCTGTTTTATTGCCTGCCCTGGTGGTTAAGCCATCACGGCGGCGCGCAGGCCGGCGACATCATCACCACCGGCGCATGGAACGGCATGCACCCGGTCGCTCTGCCGGCCGACGTGAGCGTGGAGTTTGCCGGCGTGGGCCGCGTAAGCGCCCGCATCGGCTGACCGGGTCAGCTAGCCGTTGCCTGCGACGCGGCTCAGGAATCCGGCAGCGCCGCTTTGGCGGCGGCCTGCAGCGCGGCGGCTTTGGCCGCCGCCGCAGCCAGCATGGCACGTCGCGATGCCGGCGTTTCCAGGCTGATGCGACCGAGCGTGCCGGCGCGGTAATCAGTCAGCAGGTGCATAGCGGCCTTGTCCAGGTCGAGCGCGTTGTCAAATTTCGCGCCGCGCCCTTTCAGCAGACAACCGCGTTTGCGAGCAACGGCTTCGAGCACGCCGGGCGCATCGAGCCCTTGCACGGAAAAGCCGTAACGTGCAGTCAGCAAATCGCCATAGCGCTCCAGCAGAATGCCGGCCAGAAAGGTAGCGACTTCCTCTTCCAACACGGCATTGCGGCCGATGGCATGGCTGGCGGCAAGCATATAGCCGTCGCTGTCATGCTCGATCTTCGGCCACATCAAGCCCGGCGTATCGATCAGGATCAGGCGCGGGCTCAAGGTAATGCTCTGCTGCGACTTGGTGATCGCCGGTTCATCGCCGACCGCGGCGACCTTGCGTTTGACCAGCGCGTTCATCAGCGTCGATTTGCCGACGTTGGGTATGCCCATGATCATCATGCGCAGCGGTTTGAAATTGTCGTCGCGGTGGGGCGCAAGGCTTTGGCAAAGGCTGGGCAGGCGCGCGACTTCGCCGACCTTCTTGGCCGACATCGCCACCGCCTTGACGCCCTTCTGGCCGTTGAAATAATCGATCCAGGCCTTGGTGACCACCGGATCGGCCAGATCAGCCTTGTTCAGCACCTTCAGGCAGGGCCGCTGGCGGAACAGACGCAGTTCATGCACCAGCGGATTGCTGCCCGCCTCCGGCAGACGGGCATCGAGAACTTCGATCACGACATCGATATTGGCCATGGTTTCGGCGGCCTTCTTGCGGGCCGACGTCATGTGGCCGGGAAACCATTGAATTGACATAGTTGCTTGGAATGGATAGCGCCGAGAGTGGCGCGGGGTCGCCATTATCGCGGCAAGCGTCGATGAGGAGGGTTTATTCCCGCGTCTGCTCATGCAGGAAGGCGTGGGTCTTGCGCGTCCACAACCAGACATAGCGCACGCCGGAGCCGCCCACGGCCAGCGCGGTCAACAGCGCCAGCGGCTCGATCGACGCATCCAGGCCGAGTTGCAGCGCGACATCGGCCAGCACCCACGACACCAGCGTGAACTCCATGAACGTCGCCACCTTGCCGGACAGCGTCGGCCGCACGTCCAGCTTGCCGGTGAGGCGCCGATACCCTTCCGCGCCGGCCAGGATGATCAGATCGCGCACCACCACGACGTATAGCAACCACATCGGCAGCCAATCGGTCAGCGCCAGCATGCTCAACGTGGTCAGCAGCATCACCTTGTCGGCGATCGGGTCGAGCCAGGCGCCGAGCACGCTGCGCTGATTCAGCCAGCGCGCCAGATTGCCGTCGAGCAGGTCGGTGATCGCTGCGACGACGAACAGCCAGAACGCCCCCGCGACATCGTGTTCCAGCAAACGCCAGGCGACCACCGGCGCCAACACGAGACGCGACAGGGTAAGCAGATTGGGCAGAGTGAACACGCGCAGCATCCGACTGAGGAACTCGGCCGGAAGATACCAGCCTGAGACACAAAATTCATGCCAGGCATGAGCCGGCGCGCTCAATAAGTGCGCCGAGCGGCAAGCAATCAGGCCGGCGATTTACGGCTGGCCAGCCGCGTCCACGTGCTCACTACGGTATCCGGGTTGAGCGACAGCGAATCGATGCCCTGATCCATCAACCAATCGGCCAGATCGGGATGATCAGACGGCCCCTGGCCGCAGATGCCGACATATTTGCCGTTGCGCTTGCAGGCGGCGATGGCCTCGCTGAGCAATTTCTTCACCGCCGGGTTGCGTTCGTCGAATGACGCCGCCACCAGGCTGGAATCGCGATCGACGCCCAAGGTCAACTGGGTGAGATCGTTGGAGCCGATCGAGAAGCCGTCGAAGCGTTGCAGGAACTCGTCGGCGAGCAGTACGTTGGCCGGGATCTCGCACATCATCACCACCTTGAGGCCATCCTGGCCGCGCTCCAGGCCGTTTTCCGCCAATACCGCGAGCGCGGCGTCGGCGTCGAACAGCGTACGCACAAAGGGCAGCATGATTTCGACGTTGCTCAAGCCCATGTCGTCGCGCACGCGGCGGATCGCCCGGCACTCGAGCTGGAACGCGCGTCGGAACATCGGACTGGCGTAGCGGCCGGCGCCGCGGAAGCCGAGCATGGGGTTTTCTTCCTGCGGCTCGAACTGGAGCCCGCCGATCAGGTTGGCGTATTCATTCGACTTGAAATCGGACATGCGCACGATGACCCGCTTCGGCCAGAACGCGCAGGCGATGGTGGCGATGCCCTCGACCAGTTTTTCGACATAAAAATTGACCGGGTCGCCATAGCCGTGAATCTTGGCGTCGATGGCGGCTTTCACGTCATCCGGCATCTTGCGGTATTCCAGCGCCGCATTCGGGTGGATGCCGATGGCGTTGCCGATGATGAATTCGAGCCGCGCCAGGCCGACGCCTTCGTGCGGCAAGGTGGCGAAATGGAAGGCCTGTTCCGGATTGCCGACATTCATCATGATCTTGACCGGGATCGCCGGCATGGTCTGGATCAGCCGCTCGCTCTTCTCGAATTCGAGCAGGCCCGCGTACACGTAGCCGTCCTCGCCCTCGGCGCAGGACACCGTGACGTCCTGGCCTTCCTGGATCAATTTGGTCGCATTGCCGGTGCCCACCACCGCCGGCACGCCGAGTTCGCGCGCGACGATGGCGGCATGGCAGGTGCGTCCGCCGCGATTGGTGACGATGGCGGACGCCCGCTTCATCACCGGCTCCCAGTCCGGGTCGGTCATGTCGGCGATCAGCACATCGCCGGCTTCGATCTCGTGCATCTGGGCGATGCTTTCGATGACGCGGGCGCGGCCTTGGCCGATCTTGCCGCCGATGGCGCGGCCGACCACGACGACCGGGCCTTTCTCCAGCATCCGGTAGCGGGTCTGCACGTTGCCGTCGCGTGACTTCACCGTCTCCGGACGGGCCTGCAGGATGTACAGCTTGCCGTCGACGCCGTCGCGCCCCCACTCGATGTCCATCGGGCGGCCGTAATGTTCCTCGATGGTCAACGCGTAACGCGCCAGTTCCAGCACCTCGTCGTCGTCGAGCGCGAAACGGTGGCGCAGTCCCGGCGGCACGTCTTCCACGAGGGTCGAACACTCGGCCTTGGATTCATGCCCGAACACCATGCGGATGGCCTTGTCGCCCAGTTTCTTGCGCACCACGGCGCGCTTGCCTGCGCGCAGCATCGGCTTGTGCACGTAGTACTCGTCCGGGTTCACCGAACCTTGCACCACGGTCTCGCCGAGCCCGTAAGCGGCGTTGATGAACACCACATCGCGAAAGCCGGATTCGGTATCCATCGTGAACATCACGCCGGCCACGCCGAGATCGGAGCGCACCATGCGCTGGATGCCGGCGGACAGCGCCACGACGGCATGCTCGAAATGGTTATGTACGCGGTAGGAGATGGCGCGATCGTTGTAGAGCGACGCAAAGCACAGCTTCACCGCATCGATCAGATTGTCGGCGCCCTGGATATTCAGGTAGGTCTCCTGCTGGCCGGCGAACGAGGCGTCCGGCAGATCTTCGGCGGTCGCCGACGAGCGCACCGCGAAGAGCAGCTCTTCGCCGGCTTCGGCGCACATCAGGCGATGGTTATGGCGGATGCCGGCTTCCAGCCCTGCCGGCAACGGCGTGTCCATCATCCAGCCGCGAATCTCGCGTCCGGCCTCGGCCAGCGCTTGCGTATCGTCGACATTCAGCGCAATCAGCTTGGCGGCAATGCGATCGGCCAGTCCATCATGCGACAGATACTCGCGGAAGGCATCCGCCGTGGTCGCGAATCCGCCGGGAACGCGCACCCCCTTCTCGCTCAGGTTGTGAATCATCTCGCCGAGGGACGCGTTCTTGCCGCCGACCTTGTCCACATCGTGCATGGACAGTGTTTCGAAGCGCGCTATATAGTCAAATGCGGAGTCCATATGCCTGTCCTTTGAACGATTGATCAAGCGGCGCTTCCATCACCTAACCTCGCAGCCATGACACCTGCTCGACCAGTCTATTTCATCTCCGATCACACCGGCATCACCGCCGAGATCATTGGCAAGAGCCTGCTCTCCCAATTCCCCGACGAAGCGTTCGCACCAGTGAGTTTACCCTTCGTCGATTCACTCGAAAAAGCAAATTTTGCAGCGCAGCAAGTTTGTGCCGCGTGGCAGCTCTCAAACGTAAAACCTCTCGTGTTTTCAACGCTTACCGAGCCTAGTGCACGTGCAGCATTGGATGCTTGCGGCGCGGTCGTGATGGACATCTATGGCCACTTTCTGAGCATGATGGTGGATGAAATCGGTTATCCGCCGAAGCCGTTGCGCGGCCGCTTCCACGGCATGTCCGACGACAACTCCTACCGCAGCCGCATCGACGCAGTGAATTTCGCGCTGGCGGCGGACGACGGCCTCGGCCTGGAGAAATACCAGCGCGCCGACCTGATCCTGGTCGGCGTCTCGCGCAGCGGCAAAACGCCGACCTCGCTGTACATGGCCATGCAATACGGCCTGTGCGTCGCCAACTACCCGTTGACCCCGGAAAACTTCGAACAGTCCGGCCTGCCCAAATCGTTGCAAGCCTTCCGCGCCAAACTGCGCGGCCTCACGCTGGCGCCGGAACGGCTGGCGCAGATACGCTCCGAACGGCGCCCCAACAGCCCCTACGCATCGCTCGAAACCTGCAGGCAGGAACTCCGGCAGGCGGAATTGTTGATGCGCAGCGAAGGCATTCCGATCGTCGACTCGACACATCGCTCGATCGAGGAAATCTCCACCCTGATCAAGCACTCGCTCGCCGGCGACATCGCAGCCTCGCCTGCGGCGCGAACAGCCTGATCCAGCTCGCAAGCCGCCTGCATGCCGGCGTAGCCCTTGCGGCTACAGCGGCGTCGTTGCCGCTTCAGCGGCTTACGAATCCGGCGTAGCCCTTGCGGCTACAATCCGCCCACGGCAACTACCCTTCCGCACACCCATGAGCAATATCGACTATCTAGCCATTACCGCTTCCGGCGAAGACCAGATCGGCCTGGTGCAACGCTTTACCAGCCGCATCGTCGAAGCCGGCTGCAACATCGAAGAATCGCGCATGGCGGTACTGGGCAACCAGTTCGCCATCCTGATGCTGATCTCCGGACCCTGGAATGCGCTGAGCAAACTGGAAGACCGTCTCAGCCAGGTCGGCGAAGAACTGGGCCTGAGCATCATGCACAAGCGCACGCGCCCGGCCGAGCGCAAGACGCCGCTGGTGCCCTACCGGGTCAACGTCGTCGCGATGGATCACCCCGGCATCGTGCATAACCTGGCCGATTTCTTCGCCCGCCAGGGCATCAACATCGAAGAATTGATCACCGAGACCTACCCGGCGCCGCATACCGGCACGCCGATGTTCTCGGTCAACATCACCGTCGGCATTCCCGCCGATCTGCACCTGCCGACGCTGCGCGGCGATTTCTTCGACTATTGCGACAACCTCAATCTCGACGCCGTCATGGAACCGGCGCGGGACTGAGCGGCGATCATGAAGCTCAAGCAGGCTCAAGCCGCCGGCCGTCTGCATTTTCCGGAAGACGAAAAACGCCAGCCCTGGCTGGCGCTGTTACTGGAAATCCAGCACCTGACCAATCAAGGCGTCGCCGCCGCGATCCAGGCCGACGGCCGCAAGCTGGCTTGCGCTCGCGGTTGCGCCAGTTGTTGCCGCACGCACACCGACATCCCGGTCTACCCGCTCGAATTGATGGGCATCGCCTGGTATGTCAGTGAAAGACTGGCGACCGAAAAGGGCGACGACGTGCGCGCACGCGTGCGCCACCAGCTGCAACACCACCGCGACCTCGACGCCTGCCCGTTTCTGGTCGACGAAGCCTGCGCCATCCACCCGCTGCGGCCGATGGCCTGCCGCCAGTTCAATGTGTTCAACACAGTCTGCGCCACTGGCGAAGACGCTTTCCACACCCGTCTCGGCGACGTGCTGCAACCGGATGCAAAACGGAAGAATGAAGCCCTGCGCGAGATGCTGCGCCATCACGGCATCAAGGAAGGCCGCGAACGCCGCCGCCTGGTGGAAACGGGCGAAGTCCACCGTCTTGCGCAAAGCCTGCGCGAAATGCGCTGGGAAACGCTGGCTGCGCGGATGCCGGGCTGATCACGGCCCGCCCCCGCATCTGCCCGACAGGAAGGCGTGCAACAGGCCGAACGCCGTCAAGCCGGCGCTTTGCCGACGCCTTGTTCGCGGCAGTAGCGGGCGGCGGCGGCAGTCAGCGTCTGGACCTCTTCGTTGCTGAGATCCGCATAGGCGTCGCGGATTGCCTTGGCGGCCCAGAAATCGGTGGAAAGCCCATTCAAACCCGCTGCGGGTTGAAAATACGGCTCGACCAGACCCACGACATCGTGAAAGATATCGCGCAGCTTGAGGTGTTTGCGCCGCTCAGGCTGATTGGCGTCGCTCGGGTTGGGGTAAATGTCCATGCTGGCAGGCCTCCGAGTTTGTGTGATATGGGGGTTATCGGCACGCGCAGCGAACAATGCAGCCCGATTTCGGATTATTTGACGACGCTCAGCAGCGGCCCGCAATCCACAGAAAGCGGCGCCTCAAGTATTCTGTCTGCATTGTTCATCGCTGCGGAGATCGCCATGAGCCACAAACACGCCCACCTGATCCATTCCATCTTCCAGGATCCCGTCAGCGGCAATATCCACTGGCGTGAAATCGAATCGCTGCTGCTCCACCTGGGCGCCACGGTCGAGTCCATCCATGGCGCGCGCCTGCGCGTGGTGCTGAACGGCGTCGAAGGCGTCCTGCATCACCCGCACCACAGCAATGTACTGCTGCGGCAGGATGTAAAAAACCTGCGCCAGTACCTGGCCTCGGCGCAGGTCACCCCGTCACTCTACGAAATCTCGCAAAAGGGCTAGTTCGCGTGCCTGCCTTCCGTTGCCGACCTCTGCGGGCCTGCCTGGCCGCCGCGTTGCTGATCGCCGGCGGCGCCTGTGCCGCCGCCGATCTTTCGGCGCCGCCAGCCCAACCGGCGGCGGCCGCCGAACTCGCCGTCTGGCGCGAACAACTGCGCCAAGAAGCGTTGACGAGCGGGATCAGCGAGCAGACGTTCGATCAGGCATTAGGCGACTTCCAGCCGCTCGCACGGGTGATCGAACTGGATCAGCGCCAGCCCGAGTTCGTCGATACGTTCTGGAACTACCTCGACCGGCGCGTCGACGAGCGGCGCCTGGCGCTGGGCAAGGAACGCCTGCATGAACACCGCAAACTGCTCAACAAGGTGCAATCCCGCTACGGACTTCCGCCTGCACTGCTGGTTTCGTTCTGGGGGCTGGAAACCAATTACGGCGCCACGACCGGCGGCTTTTCGGTGCCGATCGCGTTGGCCACGCTGGCTTATGACCATCGACGCAGCGCGTTCTTTCGCGCCGAGCTGCTGAATGCACTCAGCATCCTCGAACAGGGGCATGTGCCGGTCGCCGACATGAAGGGCTCATGGGCGGGGGCGATGGGCCAGATGCAGTTCATGCCCTCGACCTTCCTGCGTTATGCCGTCGATGGCGACGACGACGGCCACAAGGACATCTGGCGCTCATTGCCGGATGCATTTCATTCCGCCGCCAACTACCTGCACCGAATCGGTTGGCATGCCGGCGAAATCTGGGGTCGCGAGGTCAGGCTGCCGAAAGGCTTCGACTTCGAAAGTGCGCGCCTGGACATCAAGCGCCCGGTGCAAGCCTGGACGTCATTGGGCGTACGCCGCGCCGACGGCAAAGCGCTGCCGAAAAGCAGGATCAGCAGCGCCATCGTGCTGCCGCAAGGCCACGCGGGGCCGGCATTTCTGGTCTACCGCAATTTCGATGTCATCATGCAATGGAACCGATCAATCAACTACGCGTTGGCCATCGGCCACTTGGCCGACCGTCTCAACGGCGCGCCCGAATTGAAGTTGGGACGCGACGCCGACAATCGGCGTCTGACGCGCGAGCAGTTGATCGAAATCCAGCAATTGCTCGCCCAGTTCGGCTTCGACCCCGGTGAGCTCGATGGCGTGCCCGGCTTGAAAACCCGGCAGGCCATACGCGCCTATCAGCAGTCGGCCGGCCTGCCGGCTGATGGCCATGCCTCGGCCGGTCTGCTGGAATACCTGCAGAAGGCGAAGCCGGCCGGCGTTTGAGGGCGGCTTCAGCGCTTGCCACCGCCGGAAGCGCGCATCAACACCCAGTCCATCGCCCGTATCGGCAACAACCGTTTCAGCCACCAGAAGGCCACGGCCGGCACGGTGACCGGATAACGCGGGCGGGCCAGCGGGCTTTCCAATGCATGCACGACCTTGTCCAGCACCGCTTCCGGCGGCAGCGTGAACGGCGCAGCCGGTCCCGGCTGATTCAAGCGCGCCATCTGCGCTTCGTATTGGGCGCGGTGGACGCTGTTGCGCCAGTCGATATGTTTCTCGAAGTGCGGCAGGCAGTTTTCCCGGAAGCGCGAGATGATCGGGCCGGGCTCGACCAGCGCGACCTGGATGCCGCTGCCGTGCAGTTCGTGGCGCAACGTATCGGTCAGCCCCTCCAGCGCGTACTTCACCGCGTTGTAAGCGCCGCGATAGGCGAAAGCGGCATAGCCCAGCACCGAACTGTTCATGACGATGCGGCCATGGCCTTGTTGGCGCATGACCGGGATGAGGCGGTTGGTCAGTTCCACCCAGCCGAACAGATTGGTTTCGAACTGTTCGCGCAGCGCGTCGCGGCTGAGGTCTTCCACCGCGCCGACCTGGCCGAAGCCGCCGTTGTTGAACAGCGCATCCAGCCGGCCATCGGTGCGCGCCAGCACCGCATCGACGGCGGCATGGATGGACGCCGAATCGTTCAGGTCGAGTACGCAGCTTTCCATGCCTTCGGCCTGCAAGCGGGCCACGTCGTCCGGATTGCGCGCCGTGGCGAATACCCGCCAACCGCGCGCCGAGAGGCCGCGCGCGACGGTAGCGCCGATGCCGCTGGAACAGCCTGTGATCAATACGCTTTTCATCTGAGAATCCCGCCCGAACGGAGCGCAAACAAAAAATCCCGGCGGCAGATCAGACTAAGCGCACAGACCTGCGTCAACCTGCCAGACCGGGAGGGCTCGCCTTACTTGGCCGGCCGCGCCTCGACGGCCGGGGCGGCGGGAACCTCGGGAGCGGGCAGCATCTGCATCAGCTTCAGCAGCACGGCGGGATCGATGAGGATGCCGACCGGGCCGGCGGGCGGGGTCATCATCGGGCCCCAGGCAGCATAGGCGTTCGGGTTGATGCCGGCGCCCAGCCAGTTCATGTACATGTTGGGTTGCATCGGCGCCATCATCGCATTCATCGCCGCGGGGTGCATCGGCGCGGCCATCCAGTTGCCGTACAGGCCGGGGTTCAGCATCTGCGGCGCCATGTTCATCATCTGCGGGCTGAGCGGGGCCGCCAGCATGTTCAGGTAGGCGCTCGGATTGATGCCCTGGCTGAGCAATGCGTTGGCGAAGCGGGGGTCCATGCCGGCGCCCAGCCATTTCATGGCGATGGCCGGGTCGACGAACTGCAGATAGTTCTGCATGGCCGCCGGATTCATCATGGCCTGGCTCCAAGGCTGGAACGCCGCCGTATCCTTGAACGCGGCGGCGTTCTGGCCGGCGTCCGGCATCTTGTCGGCCAAGGCGGGCGGAGTCGCCGGCGAGGCGGCAGGGACATCGGCAGCTTGGACGATGCCGGCTGCGATCAGGGCGGCGAGCAGGATGCTCATTCGATTCATGGTCAACTCCAGTTGTGGGTGAGAAATATTCAGCAAGCCCGACGTCGGCAGGCCATGCTATCCGCCTGGTGTTACCGGGGGTCGCTCGCGGTGGTAATTCGGCACTATCCAGGCGGCCGCCGCGCGATCACGGTGTCGAAGGCCTTCAAGGTCTTGTTCGGCGCCGGAAAGACATCGCGCGATTCGGCCAACACCTGCCAGCCCGCCACCGCCGCGCCTAAAGCGCCGCTGGCAAACAAATGGTAATGCCCCGCTTCGAACATGCCGAGAAACGTGGTGCCCTCGGTCAGCACATTGAGCGCCACGACGCCGCCGGGTTTGACCTGAGCCAGCATCTGCGCCAACAGCGCTTCGGCCGCCGGACGTGGAAAAAACATCAACAAGCCGATCGCGACGATGCTGTCGTAGCGGCGTTCGATGCGGTAATGCGCCAGATCGGCGGCGTGCGCCGCAATCGGCAAGGCAAGACACTCAGCCGTCTCGCGCAGCCGGGCGATGCCGGTCTGGCTGCCATCCAGCGCGGTGACGCGGCAACCGGCACGCGCCGCTTCCACGGCGAGATTGCCGAGGCCGCAGCCGAGATCGAGCACCTCGCCGCTGAGATAGGGCAATGCCAGGCGCTCGAATGGATTCAGCTCGAACTCGCCGCTGTTGACCTGGCGCTGGAACTGGCTATCGAAGAAACGTACGGAATGGGTCGACATCATGGCGTCAAACGATAGCAGGACGTCCGAGCCAGCGCATCAGCCGCACGTGGCCCGATTCATAGAACGACAGCATGGCGGGCAGCCAGAGCAAAGCCAGTATCGTGGTGAAGGCGAGGCCGAAGGTGATGCTGGTGGCCATCGGGATCAGGAACTGGGCTTGCAGCGACTTTTCCGCCATCAGCGTGGACAGGCCGCCGATGGTGGTCAGCGAGGTCAGCAGGATCGCGCGCAAACGCAGGCAGGCGGCGTTGATCAAGGCCTCCTTGACCGGCATGCCTTTCTCGCGCTGGTGGGTATAGAACTCGACCAGCACGATGGAGTCGTTGACGACGATGCCGGACAAGCCGAACAGGCCGAACATCGACAGGATGGTGAGATCAAGACCCATGATCCAGTGGCCGGTGATGGCGCCGACCAGGCCGAAGGGAATGGCCAGCATGATGATGATCGGCCAGCCGTAATGGCCGAACACCCAGGCCAGCACGATATAGATCAGGCTGAGGCCGAGCAGCATGCCCATCTTCATGTCGGCCATGGTCTCGCGCTGGTCCGCGGCGCGGCCCTGGAACGACCATTCGATGCCGTATTTGGCTTCCAGCGCCGGCATCGTCACTTCGCTGAGTCCGGCGATGATTTCATTGCTGTTGGCCGCCGCGCTGTTCACCGAGGCGTTTACTTCCACCGCCAGACGGCTTTCCGCATGCCGCAACGCGTCAAAACCCTGGCGCGTGGTCCAGTGGGCGACCGTACTCAACGGCACCCAGTCGCCATTCGGCGCGCGCACCGTGAAGCGCTCCAGCAACCCCAGGCTGGCGCGCTCGGAAGCCGGCAGGCGCACGCGCACTTCGACCTCCTCCGGCCCGTCCTGGAACAGCTGCACCAGCTTGCCGTCGAGTCCGGCGCGCAGTTGCCGGGAAAGATCGTCCAGCGTCAGGCCGAGGGCTTCGCCGGCCGGAGTCAGGTTGAACACGACCTGCTCGCGGCCATAAGGCATGTCATCCTCGATACCGTAGACGCCGGTGATCTGGCGCAGGCTGGCTTGCAGTTCGAGCGCAGCCTGTTTCAGCACGGCGGCATCCTGCCCGCCCAGGCGCACGACCAGATCGCCGCCCGGCGGCCCCTGACGGCGCGGCACCACGACGAAGCTTTCGATGCCCGCCGGCACGTTGATGCGCGCCTGCCAATCCTTGATGAAGGCATCGGTGCGAATGCCGCGCTGTTCGGACGGCGTCAGTTCGACGGTGATCGAGCCGAATTGCTCACCCTGGCGCGGGTTCTGGTCGCCGGCAAGCGCGCCGCTGCGGAACAGCGCATGCCGCACCACCTTTTCGCCGTAGGTTTTCTCGGTGGCATTCAGGCTCAGACGCAGATGTTCCAGGAACGCATCGACGCTGGCGCGCGGCGTGCCGCTGGCGAAAGTGGCGTTGGCATAGACGATCTGCGGCTCCGGCGTCGGAAAGAAGGTGAACTTGACCCGCCCGCCGGCGAGCAGGCCGACCGCCAGGATCAGGATGACCAGACCGGCGGTCACCGTGACGGAGCGGTACTCGATCGCCGCCGTCACCGCGCGCCGGAAGGGCCCGTCGCGGAAACGGTCGAAGGCGTTCTCCAGCCAGGTACGCGCTGGATAAGCTTTTTTGCCAGTGTCATGCACGAAGGCGTTGCGCAGGTGCGCCGGCAGGATGAGGAAACATTCGATGGTCGAGGCGATCAGCACGCAGATCATGATGAACGGAATGTCACCGAGGATCTTGCCCATCGGCCCGGACACCAGCATCAGCGGCAGAAAGGCGGCCACCGTCGTGAGGCTGGAGGCGATGACCGGCCAGAACATGCGGCGCGCGCCGCCTTCCGAGGCGTACATCGGATCCTCGCCGGCTCTGTGGTGCGCGTAGGCGTCCTCGCCGACCACGATGGCGTCATCGACGATGACCCCGAGCGCCATGATCAGCGCGAACAGGCTGATCATGTTGATCGAACCGCCCACCAGCCAGACCACCGCCAGCGTGGCGAGAAACGCGGTCGGTATGCCCATCGCCACCCAGATGGTGACGCGGCCGTTGAGGAACAGCAGCAGGATGAACACCACGATGGCCAGACCCTGGATGCCGTTGCTCAGCAGCAGTCCGATGCGATCCTCGATCAGGCTCCATTGCTCGTCGTAAACCTGCAGCTGGATGCCGGGCGGCAGTTTCGGTCGGGTGTCGGCCAGCCAGCCCTGCATCAGCTTCGCCGCCTTCAACGAGTTGCCGTCTTCTGCCCGCTTCAACAGCAGCTCCACGGCCGGCTTGCCGTTCACTTCCAGAAACAGGCTGCCGTCACGCGGCCCGCGTGAAATCTCGGCGACCTGGCCCAGTTCGATGCGGCTGCCGGCTTCGGTGACCAGCGGCAGGTCGTGGTAATCGCGCGGGTCGCGGCGCAAATTGATGCCGCGCACTTCGCGCTGAACTTCGCCTTCCCCGACCTTGCCGGCAGGCAGATCGCGATTGGTTAGTCCGACTCGCGCAGCGACCTGATCCAGAGTCAAGCCCAGACGCTCCAGCTCCCGCCCCGGCACGGTAATCGCGATTTCCTCATCGGGCAGGCCGAGCAGGTCGACCTTGTCGATACCGCGCCCGAGCAGGTCCCGCTCATACTGGCGCGCAAGGCTGCGCAGCTCCGACAGGCTGCCGCCGGTCAGCAGCACGCGAGCAATCGGTTCGTAGCGGATGACGCGGCTGATTTTCGGCGTTTCGGCGTCCTGCGGCAGGTTGCGGAACTGTTCCACCGCCTGCTTGACCTCATCGACCGCGGTAACCGGATCGGCGCCTTCCTTGAATTCGATCGAAATCGAGCTGACGCCCTGGCTGGACGTGGAGGTCAGATGCTTGACGCCGGCCACCGTCTTCAGCTTCTGCTCCAGCGGCGTGGTCAGCCCTTCTTCCACGTCCTCTGCCGCTGCGCCGCGCCATTCGACGCGCACGGTGACGAAATCCAGATTGAAATTGGGGAAGAACTGCACGTTGAGCCTGGAGACGGCAAACAACCCAGCCAACATCAGAATCAACATGAACAGGTTGGCCGCCACCGGATGGTGGACAAAGCTGCCGAGCAGGTCTTGGCGTTTCATGATCGGGCGATCACGGCATGACCTCGACCTTCAATCCGCTCACCGCATTCGGCAAATGCGTCGCGAGCAGGACGTCGCCCGGTTTCAGCGCCGGGCTTTTCACCAGCAGGCGTGCGGCGCCCTGGCCGCCTGCATTGCCGACATCGCCCAGTACATCCACGTCGAGCGCCTTCAGGCGGCCCGCTTCGATACGATAAACCTGGCGTCCGCCGAATAGCGCGGTATAGGGCACGGCCACCGCGTCGCTGACCGGTGCACGCGCGACTTGCAGGCTGAGCAGCTCTCCCACGCGCAGATTGGCTGACGGCCGCCGCGCCACGAAAAAGGCGTCCAGGCCGCGTGCATCGGCCGCACCGGCGCTGCGCGCAAGCATGAATTCCAGGGTTTCGCCGGCCACGTTCGCCGTCGCTTTCGCGCGCTCACCACGATGCAGTGCGCTGACGAACTCGTTTTGCAGCGTCGCCGGCAATTTGGCGCGCACTTCCAGGCCGGCCGCCGGGTAAAGGCTGATCAGGCTCTGGCCGCTGTTGACCTGATCGCCGACCGCCACCTCCACTTTCGCCACGTAACCGACAAAAGACGCCACCACGCGGCTGCGCTGCAACGCCAATGCGGCCTGATCGAGATTGGCGCGCGCCTTGCTCAGACGCGCCTGCAACTGGCTCATGCGCGCCTTGTGGTCGGCGATGGCGAGTTCACGACTGCGCAAGGTGATCTGCTGACGCGCCAGATTCTGGCGGCTCAGGTCGACGGCGCTCTGGGAATAGAAATTCTCCTGGCGCAGTTGTTCGAAACGACCGACATCGGCGGCGGCGAACTCGAGCAACTTCCGCTCCTGCATGAGTTGATCCAGGTCGGCCAGGTGGCGCAACTCCTCACTGGCGACGGCAGCGGCCAATTCATCCACTTCGCCGCGCGCCTGGTCCACCCTGGGTTGGAAATCGCGCGGGTCGAGTTCCAGCAAGCGCTGGCCGGGACGGATGGCTTGCCCCTCGCGCACATGGACGTGCAGCACGCGCCCGACACCCGGCGCGGCCGCGCGCGTCTGCTCCGGACTTTCCACGCGGCCGTTCAGGCTGGTTACCGGGCTGAGCGACGCAGGCTGCGCAATCACGCTCTGCACCCGCCAGACCGGCTCCTTGACCGCCGCCACGGGCGGCTTCGGCCGCGTCGATTTGAGTACGGCGAAACCGCCGATTCCCAGCGCCAGGAGCAGTACAGGCCATACTATTTTTTTCTTGTTCATTGCCATTCGGGAAAAACCCAAGCCAAGCTAAGACCGGCGATTATCCGGTCCGCATCAAGCCAAGCAAAGCAGCAAGCTTGGCAAACAAAAGAAAGCCTGAAATTCAACTAGTGAAAAATACCCCCACAGCGGCAAGAACTGAGTATGATGCGTGGGCGCTTGCGTCAAGTGGTTGTCTAAGTGGTATCAGGTCTGTCCAGTTTCTGTTCGTTTGAAGCTGTTTCGGTTCGAATTCCCTCGGTTACATTCCTTGAGCTTGGGCATTTTTATTGGGCATATGCCCGCTTCATTTAAAGGAAAGATACATGAGCACTCAAACCGGCACCGTGAAATGGTTCAACGATTCCAAGGGCTTCGGCTTCATCACCCCCGATCAAGGCGGTGAAGATCTCTTCGCGCACTTCAGCGAAATCCAGAGCAACGGCTTCAAGACCCTTGCCGAGAACCAGCGCGTGCAGTTCGAAGTGACCCAGGGAAAGAAAGGCCTCCAGGCCAGCAAGATCCAAGCGATCTAAGCATCCTTAGGCAACAACAAAAAACGCGGCTTCGGCCGCGTTTTTTGTTGTCTTTCAATACCTACTCGCTGTGCGCTCTACCGCCAGAACACCGCTGACTGCTCAGCGGCGACGGAATTGGGTCGAAGGCGGCGGGCCGCCAGCAGGGCGTTCATCTTTATGGCGAAAGCTGATGCGGCCTTTGCTGAGGTCGTAGGGAGAAAGCTCCAGCGTGACTTTGTCTCCCGCCAGGATGCGAATCCGATGCTTCTTCATTTTGCCGGAGGCGTAAGCCTGGATTTCCATACCGTTATCCAACGTCACCTTGAAACGCGTATCCGGCAAGACCTCGTTGACCACGCCTTCCATTTCAATCAGCTCTTCTTTTGCCATGTGTTGTTTTGCTCCAGTAGCACCGCCCGTAAAGCCGGGTTGGGCACTTTAGCCATTCGTTATAAGTGAAAAATTAGCCGCGCAGACTAACATGCCCCACACCGATTGTGGGGGATTAATTCATAGAAGCCCATTTAATCGACATTCTAAGCGGCACGCGAATAAGAAAATACTCGGAAGAAACGCGGGGCTATACTGGTTTCGCCCCAGATGTGGGCACTTCCCTTCCTTGGCCCGAACTCTCCGGGCAGGCTTCAACGATTCTCCTCGGACCGGACAGCGGCGCATCGATTGGCGCAACAGCAAGCTATTCACGGTCGTCGATTAGCCGTGTTCACACACCCCATCAAGGATGAAGATATGAAATTACGTCACCTCGCACTCGCCGCACTGTTAATACCTGCCCTCCCCGCTCAGGCTCAACAAGCCGGGATGGAAGCATTCAACCCGTTCACCATGCTGGCGCCGATCATGACGCCACTGGGCGCCATGCTGGTACCCATCATGGCGCCGATGAACAATCAGCAGGGTCCATTCAATCCGGCCGCGATGTTTAATCCGGCCGTCATGAACAACCCGATGGCAATGATGCCGTACGCCCCCAACATGCCATTGCCTGCACCCAATTTTGCCGCTCCGCAGGGCATGGTGCCGTTTAGCGGCCTGCAAGCCACACCGCAATCGTTCGGCATGGCGCCGGCACAGTTCAGCAACCCTATGGCCATGCCGCAAATGGCTAATCCTTTCGCGGCCAACCCATTTGCTGCCAATCCCTACGCCAGCATGCCGTTCGTCTTCCCGAACATGCCGGCGCAAACCGGTTTCCCGTCGCTTCCCAGCTTCCCGATGCCGTTCCCGCCCGCCCGGTAATCAGGCCAGGCGCACCGAACGGCCATGCGGATACGCTCCGCATGGCCGTTTTTTTATCCCGCCAGCGCCTCGGTCACGATGCTTTGCGCTTCACGCACGATTTCCTGCAGGTGTTCGGCGCTCTTGAAGCTCTCCGCATACAGCTTGTAGATGTCTTCCGTGCCGGACGGGCGCGCGGCAAACCAGCCGTTTTCCGTCGCCACCTTGAGGCCGCCGATGGGCGCATCGTTGCCGGGCGCACGCGTCATCTTCGCGATGATCGGCTCACCGGCCAGCGTGGCGGCGGCGACCCGCTCGCCGGTAAGTTGTTTGAACGCCGCTTTCTGCGCCGGCGTCGCCGGCGCGTCGATACGCACGTAGTACGGCGTACCGTATTGCGCGGCGAGTTCCTGATAGTAGCGGCCGGGGTCTTTGCCGGTAACCGCGGTGATTTCAGCCGCAAGCAGGCCGAGAATGATGCCGTCCTTGTCGGTCGTCCAGGCGCTGCCGTCCAGGCGCAAGAAAGAGGCGCCGGCGCTTTCCTCGCCGCCAAAGCAGAAATGGCCATCGAGCAGACCGCCGGAGAACCATTTGAACCCCACCGGCACTTCCAGGAAGGTGCGGCCCAGCCCATTTACCACGCGGTCGATCAGCCCGCTCGACACCAAGGTCTTGCCGACGGCGGCGGTCTCGGGCCATAGCGGCCGATGCGTCAGCAGATAGTGGATGGCCACCGCGAGAAAGTGATTCGGGTTGAGCAAGCCGAGCGACGGCGTCACGATGCCGTGTCGATCGACATCGGCATCATTGCCCCATGCGATGTCGAACCGATCTTTCAGCTTCACCAGACTGGCCATCGCATAAGGACTGGAACAATCCATGCGAATCTTGCCGTCGTGGTCCAGCGTCATAAACGCAAACGCCGGATCGACTTTCGGATTCACGACTTCGAGATTCAAGCCGTATTTTTCGGCGATCGGCTTCCAGTAAGCCACCGCCGCACCGCCCAGCGGATCGACGCCTATCTTCAAGCCGGCTTTGCGGATGGCCGCCATGTCGATCACCGCGTCCAGGTCGGCCACATAGGCGGCCACGAAATCCTCCTGCAACGTGGTCGGAGCGGCCAGCGCCTGTGCATAGGGCACCCGCTTCACATCACGATTACCGGCATCCATCAAGGCATTGGCGCGTTGTTCGATCCAGCCGGTGGCATCGGTATCGGCCGGACCGCCGTGCGGCGGGTTGTATTTGATGCCGCCGTCGCGCGGCGGATTGTGCGACGGCGTGATGACGATGCCGTCGGCGCGCGGCGCTTCGTCGATGCGGTTGTAGACCAGAATCGCGCGTGAAATCACCGGCGTCGGGGTGTAACCGCCATTCGCCTGCATGCGAATTTCCACGCCGTTGGCGGCCAGCACCTCCAGCGCGCTGCACTGCGCCGGCTCGGATAGCGCATGCGTGTCCTTGCCCAGAAACAGCGGCCCGGTGATGCCCTGCGCGCTGCGGTATTCACACACGGCTTGGGTGATGGCGAGGATATGCGCCTCGTTGAAACTGCCGTTGCTGGCGCTGCCGCGATGGCCGCTGGTGCCGAAGGCGACGCGCTGCGCCGGTTGGCTCAGGTCGGGCTGGTTGAAATACGCGGCAAGCAGCGCCGGAATATCGGTCAGCACTTCGGCGGGTGCGAGTTGGCCGGCAAGGGGATGGGGCATGTTGGCTCTCCAGACTAAGAAAACGATCACTGCCGCAATCTTACGTCGCCCGGACAGCGAACGTGACATCGTTGTCCGCACCAACCAAGGGCATGCACGCCCATATCTGGTGCATACGCTGCTGCGGCATATCCGCCCTGATCTTCACCGCCAGTGCCAATGCCGCTTCAAAGCAAGGCCTGGCGCGGACTTGCCGCCGGCCCATGGCACGCGCAGAAAACCCGACTAACTTGGTATGGTTCTTGCGAACGACTCAACCAAACTCGCATCAATCAAGCATCAAGGAAGTCATCATGAAAACCCTACCGTCCAACCTGCTGCTCAGCCTCACGTTCATCGTCGTGCAAATCGGTTTGACTGCGCCTTCGCTTGCGGAAACCGTGCCGGCCGAAGCGACTTGCCACATGCTGATGATGGAACATGAATGCAGCCAGTTCGAAACCACAATGGCGCGACTCAAGCCGGGCCCGGAGCGAGATCGCTATCTGGCCGAACTCGACGTCCTGCTGCGCGAACGCGAAGCGGCGTGCAGCTGTAACCGAAGAGTCATGGCTGAAACGATCTATCCGATGCGGCGGCAAAAACAGCAGAGCAACTGAAGCCTGCGTTCAAGCCTGCACCCTGATCCGTACATCGCCGCATTCCACGATCTGGCCGGCGCGAATCTTCGCCGTCTTGCGATGCTCGGTCACCCCGTCGACGCGCACTTCGCCGCCGGCGACCAAAGTCTTGCCGCGGCCGCCGCTGTCCGCCACGCCGGCCAGCTTGAGCAGATCGCAAAGCTGCACGAACTCACCGCGTAATTTGAAATCGGTATCGGTCATGGCGCGTCCTTAAAGCAGTTTCAACGGTTCGATATGCACGGTGTCCAGCGTATCGGTGATCCAGACCTGACCGTCCTGGATGCTGCATTGCAAACGCATGTTGCGATTCGCCAGCGCCGCCAGCGCCAGACTGGCTTCCGGCGCCAGATTGAACACCCGCAGATTTTCCTGGCGCAGGTACTTGGCGCGATTTGCGCTCCACCACATCTCCGCCGTGCGGCCGCCATAACTGAGCAGCACCACCTGCTTGGCGCGGCCGCATGCCTTGCGCGTCCATTTCTCATCCGGCAGACCGACGTCGATCCACAACTCGATCGCCCCGGTCAGATCCTTCCGCCACAGATCCGGCTCATCATCCGCGCACATCCCCTTGCCGAAAGCCAGGTGTTCATGTGCAAACAGCACAAAAGCCAGCAGCCGCACCATCATGCGCTCGTCCGTTTCGGACGGATGCCGCGCCAGCGTCAGACTGTGTTCGGCGTAGTAATTGCGATCCATATCCGCAATCTGCAGATCGGCTTTGAAGATGGTTGCTTTGATCGCCATAAGGGAGACAGTTAGGGAAAAGAATCAGGCATCCAGGCGCGCGGCCACTTCCTGGATCAAGACCCAGGGCGCCGCGACCACCACCCAGAACTGGCTTTGCTGCGCATGCCAGAGTTGGGCGTCCTCGGTCGAAGCGCGCGCAACCCGGCCTTGCATCAGCCACGCCTCGAAAACCGCCTTGTCGTCATGCGACATCGCCACCGCCACCTCGATCAGATCCAGATCGCCCGCCACCTTGACCACCAGGCCCCGCGCAAAATGGCGTTCCAATTCACTCCAGGGCAGTTTGCCGGTTTCGGCATTCAGCTTGGCGCGCAGGATTTCATCGGCTTCAGACATGATCAACGAACGAGTTCAGGGGCCGGCATTGTAATGGGGTTCGCCGCATTCGCCGCCTCCGCCCAGCCCAGTTGCCGCAGCAAAGCGGCGAAATCCTCCGCCAAGCCGGCCTGCAAGCGCAGAGCGCGACCGCTGACCGGATGCGTCAGGCGCAACTCGGTCGCCGCCAGCAACAGGCGGCGACAGCCGAACAACTGCTCGAACAACCGGTTATGCCGCCCCTTGCCATGCGTCGCATCGCCGATGATCGGATGCGCGACGTGCTTCATATGTCGGCGCAACTGATGCCAGCGCCCAGTGAGCGGCTCCAGTTCCAGCAACGCGTAGCGGCTGCTGGGATAGCGATCCACCCGATACGGCAATTCCACTGTCGCCAGCCGGCGATAGCGGGTTCGCGCCGGCTGCGCCGCCGCAGCCGGGTCGACATTGATCCCGGCATGCTCGTCCGCCATGCGCGCCAAGGCATGGTCGATCTCGCCCGATTCCGGCGGATAGCCGCGCACCACCGCGAGATAGCTTTTCGCCACCTCGCCGCGCTCGAACTGGCTGTTCAGGCTGCGTCCCACCTCGCGGTCCAGCGCGAACAACAGCACACCGGAAGTCCCCTTATCGAGCCGATGCACCGGGAAAACCGGCCGGCCGATCTGATCGCGCAGCATCTGCAACGCAAAACGGGTTTCGTGGCGGTCCAGCGCGCTGCGATGAACCAGCAGCCCGGCCGGCTTATGGATGGCGATCAGACTGTCATCGCGAAAAATGACCGGCAGCGCAGCCGGCGCCGAATCGATCTGCAGCCGCTCATGCACCGCCGGCGCGCTCCGCCAACTCGGCCATAAAACGCGCCCGCGCGGTCGCCAACTCCGCGCGCAAGGTCTGCCCGGCATCCGGCCCCGTGTCAGACCGCAATCGCAGGCAATCGGCGAGAAACGCCGCCATAGCCGCATCAAACGCCGCCAGCACCGCCGCCTCATCCAGCTTGCGAGCGGCTGGCTGCGAAGGCGCCGCCGGCGCATCCAGCGCCTTGAGCACGGCAAAACGCGGAATCATGCGCTGCCCGCCTTCCGCGTCCGTCGCCGTCAACGGGCCGGTTTTGACATAGACCTTGGCCTCGAACTCAAAGCGGGCGCCCAAAGGAAGCAACTGAAATTTCATAGCTGACTCATGTGGTTCACTGGTTGATTCATTTCACCACCCGGTTGAGTACAACCTTCTGGTCCGACTTCCGGCCCCATATCCCCCAATATCTCCCTAAACTGTTCCAACGCCGCCTCCAGGTCCTCCACGATCTCCGCCGCGATCACCTCTGGTGCGGGCAGGTTGTCGGAATCGGACAGCGATTCATCCCTGAGCCAGAAGATGTCCAGGCTGGCCTTGTCGCGGTTGATCAGCTCCTCGTAGTCGTAGGCGCGCCAGCGGCCATCGGGATTATCGACCGACCACGTCGGCTTGCGGTCATGCCGATTCGCCGGGTGGTAGCACTGCACGAACTCGTCCAGGTCTTCCCGCTTCAGCGTGCTGGTCTTCATTCCGTTAACTAACAAACAACCGCAGGTAACGATCACCGATTCCAGCATCAGCACATTGGCGTCGTTCGGATTCATCCCGCCAGCCGATCATCCAGCATCGGCAAAGGTCACTGCCATTACCCTTTCTATTACCCTTACTCAAGCGTAATTACCCTTTCCTTCGCCACCGGGCCGCCGGGCCGCGCCCCTGGCACTCGACGGCTCCAACCGCCTGCTGCTCGCGCAACACACGCCGGATCATGTCCCGGCTGATGCCCGGGCAGGCCTGCTCCAACTGGCTAACCGTGAATTCCCCGACAAAGCGCCCGATGCCCGCAAGAATCTGCTCGGTCTTGGCGCCGCGCGGTGCCTTGATATCGCCCACGCGCTCGGCGAATTCCTTGTACGCCGTCTTGAGAATGAACAGCAGATAATTGATGTACGGCCATGGGTCGTGCTTGCCCTCGTGCCAGCCCTGCGAGCTTTGCTCCAGCGTCTCGTAGTAACGCGCCTTGTTCTGCTCGATCAACCGCTCCAGGCTGATGTAGCGCCCCACCTCGTAGCCCAGTTGATAACACTGGAGCAGCAAAAGCAGGCGCGACACGCGCCCGTTGCCATCGCGGAACGGATGAATGCAGAGGAAATCCAGGTTGAACGCCGCCAGCGCGATCAGCGGGTGAATCCAGCGTTCATCGAGGCAGCGCTGCCAATCCGTCCCCAGCTCGGCCATGTGCGCCGGCGTCTCGGCCGCGGTGACGGTGCGAAACCGCACCCGCTCGCGCCCGTCCGGATAGCGTTCGATGATGTCGCCATCCTTTTCCTTGTACTTGCCGGCATCCCAAATCTCGCCCCGCGTCAGCCGGTGCAGCTTCTGGATCGTCGCATTGCTGACCTGCAGGCCTGTGGCGTTTTCGTGGATCAGGGTCAACGCATCGCGGTAGCCCCGCACCTCCTCCTCGTCGCGGTCGCGCAGCAATGGCTGGCCGAGAATCAGCTCACGCAACCGGCTGCGATCCACCGTCACGCCCTCGATGCGATTGCTCGACACAGCGCTTTCAATCAGCGCGTGCTCGCGAAGCGTTTTCAGACGCTGCGGCGCCTGGCGAGTGAACAACTCCTGCTTGCCGCGCGCCTCGCCCAGATCGGCGAGGTACCACGACGTAGCGGCTGGCACAGTTATGCCCGCATGGGAAAACAGACGAAGGGTATTCATTGAAAACCTTTCTGCTTGCCCAGTTCCTCCGGCGTGTGGCGGTAGTGGTCGAACAGCTCGTCGCCGTCAAACGAAAATCCCCCTCTCCCTCTGGGAGAGGGCCGGGGTGAGGGTAGCCAGTCATAGCCGGCGAGCACCGGGCTCTTCTGGTTGCCCCCATTCGGGGATAAATAGGGCGGCCGGCTGCGCTCGTCGACCATCTCTCCCCATTTCCCCCTCTCCCTCTGGGAGAGGGCTGGGGTGAGGGCAGGCTGCTCGACGTAGTCGCCGTAGCGAATGGTTGCGACGCGAAGCGTGGAGCAGGGGCCTCGCCATGCGGGGATGCGACCGCGTAGCGGATGCTGGCGGGTCATCGAACACCCCTATTAAAATGCATATCGCAAAGCACTCGTTTTGGCGTTGGCTGGAAGCACGGACCCGCGTCGCGCAGGACGTTGCAGTAGTTCCAGAGTTTCTGGACGATTGTGGAGGTGTTCATCTATTAATTTCCGTCTCGATGTGCGTACCTACCACTAACGCCTCCCTCAGACATGCATCAAGCTGTTCTACCAGGTGGCCAATCGCACCAAGGCTTTTCACGTCCTCTGGGTCGAAGACGTCCCTACTCCCATCTGCATCTAGCCGTGTCCGTAGAGATATCTTCTCCAACACTGAAACCAGGTCTCGACTCGCAGTGGGGTTAGTGCTTTTCCACCTGTCCAACGCTTTGAAAGACAGGCCTGTCAAACACGGGGCACCGCATGCGTCGTTCAGCAGTCCCAAGACTTTCCGTTCGATGCCGACCCGCGCCTTGAATTCTCTTTTGATCATAAACATAACTCCTTTGTCTGCTCTATTACAGCAGAAGCCCAATGTCTGATTCGGGCGATGTCGTCTTTCAAATCATCTTGTTGTAATGCCGGAGGTACGCCGCCTCGCGTCGTTGAAAGCCTAGCCAGTCTCAATTCGTCATACCGCTGCCTGGAAATTGGAAACTCCTTACGTCCCCAGTCGCGGAGAAACGGCGCGTAGGGGGAAAAAGTCAGCCCCTGTTCGGTGTAATAGGATGCGCTCATTGCTATATTTCGTGCGCATACAAAAGCCAAGCCCGCTTCATAGGCAATGTTGCCGGGATGTTTGTCTATCTCCTCAATACTTGATTCCAGCAATTCCGCGAGTGGCAACACATCCTCCTCGAATGATATGTAATCATTGGGTTGCCCCAATTCTTGAAGGACGTCATAACTACCGCTCATAAGCTTCGCTTCCAGATAGAGATGCCATACAAATAAGTGCCCGGCGGCATGCATTTCACGAATGCGGCTTTCGCTGTAGTACGTAAGATCAATGGTGCTTTCTGCGTCCTTAGCACAGGTCGGAAATATCACACTCTCACGGACAAAGTCTTGGCTAGAATGCACAAGCACAAGAATGTCCGTGTCGCTTGAGGCATTTGGCTCTGCTCGACTACGAGAGCCAAATATGTAAAGACTATAGGGCCCCTGGCAATTCATCGACGTGACAACGTCTTGTAAAGGACGCTGATAAATAGACCAAGTGATATGTACCTCGCTAGGCCGAGAAAAGCCGCCATGCCGTCACTCATCGACGACACTTTGAGGCCTAAATATGAATAAATGACGCCCTTTAAATGTCCAACGACAGCGCTGGACAGATCGTTTAGAGGCATAGCCATTGAAGTCGTAGGATCAGCCATCACCTGCCACACAACAGCACCGCTAAAAGTAAGCGCGATCGTTCTAACAATCCTCCACGGATATTCTCCGTGCCCCCATACGTGCCAATCCAACCACACCCACAGGCTTTGCCAACGGACACTAATTCTATTGGCTAGTCCTTTGTACTTCTGTGCGTAGTAGCTTTCCTTACCCTCTCGCGCCTTCTTCAAGTGCTCTCTCGCGGCCGTGAGCTCCTCGCGAACAAACACCTTGACGGCCTCGGCATCGCCCAAGCCTTCTGCATTCTTACGCAGTGATCGCACAAGCTCGCGCCTAACATTCGGCCATGCCGGAAGATTAACAAGTATTTGCTTGTGGGCTATTTGCGTCTGCCGGAATGTGGCGTATTCAAAGCTGCACCCTTCAAAGGTGGCGCCGCGAAAGTTGCAATCGACAAAGCGCGCGCCAACGAATTTGCAATTGACAAAAGTGCAATTGTGAAAATATGCACGTTCAAAAAAACAATATGAAAAATCACAGTCCGTGAACTGTAATTTCTTTGCCCCAGTATCTCGAAAGATGTAGTGCTGACAGTTTTGGTTAGTTAATGTACGTTGAAAGAACGAATAAGACACGGTCACCGCCGGCCTAGGAACCATACCTAAGTCTGGCTTTTCGAATTGGCTCATGCAGACAAACTCCAAGAACGCAATAATCGGGGGCTTGATTCACAGTTGCGACCACAGCCCTGTACTGGTTCAGCGTGATTTGAAATCAATTTTCCAGCAAACGCATTCGCCAAAGTCGAATGGTGCATACGTTCGGTAGACCGGATCTTGTGGAACAGGCGATAGGTGAGCTGCTCGACGTAGGCGCCGTAACTCATGCCGACGTCGCGCAGGACGTTGCAGTAGTTCCAGTGTTTTTTGACGATTGCGTTGGTGTTCATGTTGATGTCTTGTGTCCATCAATTTTTTTGAGTAGCTCTTCTACAAGCTCTTTAATGGGTTCGAAGTTAAAAGTGCACTCATCACTTTTCAAACGGCCGACTACATAGTTTGAAAATTTATCTTTCTTCGTTGCTTGAACCCTATTCGTTGCAATCAAACGTAAGTCATCGTCAGGCACCTTCGTTTTGACCCATTCATTAAATGAGACTTCAGTCTCAGCAAAGCCATAAAGCGTGGTCATATTGGAGCGTTGTTCGAGCCATCCTTCATCTCTTGCTTTTATCCAGACTTCTTTTGGGCACAACTCTTCAATCGCCACAGGCACCAACAATTTCAGCTTTGCTAGTTCCAATGCCGGGCCAGCGGGCTTCATACGATACTTGACAGCACGCGCTGTGGTTTTAGCCCGATCTTCAACAATCCGCTTGAATTCTGCGAGCGACTCTTCTGACCCGGCATCTTTATCAAATAAACCAACGGCTCGACATGGCCCCCTACTATGCTGCCAGGCGATTAGGCTATCTTTTACCCATCCATGGCCACCGCCATTTGAAATCGAACATAGGACTTTGGCCTTGCTGGCAGGAAAGTATTTCTTAATTGCAGCTTGCAGAATCACCCTATCAGATGGACCCTCAACAAAGATGGTCGGATGATTTAGATCAACCCCCTCTGCGATACGGCTCTCAAGCTGATCTACTTTGAGTTTCCATTCCCTGACGTGAGGTTCAAGTAGATCAAGAAAGCCAATTGAAGAATGTAAGGCGTCGACATCACTTGGCATGCCTGCAGACCTTGGCGTCAATGATGTGCCAGTTGCTTGGTCTAGCTGAACCTCAATTAGGTTTATCTCAGATGAAGTCGAGGCACCATTGAACACTGAGTAATAGACGGGTGAGTGTGTGGTAAGAAAAGTCTGAATCGAAGGACTCGTTTTCATAAAAAACTCAGCCAATTCGAAGCAGCGACGTATTTCTAGATTATTTTCTGGCTCCTCATATCCCCAAATAGTGACAACACGTGGCTTACCAGGGGCAGAGAGATGGTTGGCTTGATCTGCTAGCCAACGCAGTATGACGGGGATATGCCGTACCTTTACACCATCACCACGTTGAGAGAGCGCCACACGGTGCGACCCTGCATCGGATCGGAATTCCAGGTCAGAGAACAGGCGGCGCAAGTCACTTGGCAGCTCAATATCCGACTTGAGGCCCAGTTGTTTCTCGAGATCCGCCAATATCCCCGTTGTATGTTTACAGATTTCGGTGGTAAAACTTGCTGCCGCTGTGCGGATTTCTGACCTAACCGTCGCATCGAGCATATCGTGCACGGAGGCCAAGAGCTTTTCAAAATACTCGGGCCCCTTTATGGCGGGCACGTATTCATAACGAATTGACTTTAAGAAAGCATACGCTTTCGACCGGCTCGGAATTTCCTTGCCATCAATCAGCTTTATCTCATCGCGGTGAAGTCCTTCTTGACGCCATACACGCGTCCACTCGACTTTATCAGCAAGATTAAAGGACGTTGGAAGTTGGAACGTAATCCGTATCTCAATCTGTGAAGCTTTGTTCTTTGGGGTTTTGGCAATTGCACAAAAATCGCGCTGCCAGTTCAGTACGTAGCCACCAGGCCGGTCGCCATTGAAGAAAAGATCGAGCGCCCTAAGCAGGTTGGATTTTCCTTCATCGTTACAACCGACAAAGACCGTGAGAGGTTTCGCGTCTGCTGTCACTTCCCTTAATGAGCGAAAGTTTTTTATCCGTATCTTCTCAATGGGCATGATGTTCCATAATTAATTTGGTTGGAGTGTCATTCCAAATGCACTGCTCAATATCGATTGACGCAGACGCTCTGCGCGCTGAAGGTTGACGTCCACCTGGGCCTCGGTTTCGCGCAAGACGGAAAGGCGGCGGTCGACTTCGGAGACGATGCGGTGTTGTTCTGTAACGGGGGGTAATGCAATCGGTAAAGGGAAAAGGTCTTTTGCGTAAACGGCCGCAACATTCGTCGTTGCCTTTTTTACTAGCTCCATTCGACGACGAAACCCGCTAGAGCACATTTGTGTGCAAATAAAGCTTGGGTGAGTTCCATCAATCATGCGCAAGCGCATAAGGTTGTTGTTGTATATCGCCTCTTTCGGGAGGGTATGAACGATACCCACCTTCCCCACGAGTTCCTTGCTGTTACGGGTATTGAATAACAAGTCATCGATCTTGAGGTTGAAACGTCGCTTCTCTTCGTCAGAGGCATCAACATAAACTATGCCATCGCCAGTAACCTCACCATCCATCGTTACGTTGTTCATTTTTACGTAAGGCACGCCTATTCCATCTGCATTTTGCTGATCGCGCCCGCGATCCAGGCCAATCAGAGAATCACTGGTGAGTTGTTCGACGCTGGCCCACACCCACCCCTCCGGCAATTCGGGCAGGTCGGTGGTGTCGGGCGCGGCGGGATCTTTGTATTTGCCCTTGCCTTGCCACTGGCTGCGACGGGTTTCGAGGATGCGTTGCAGGAGTTGGGCGCCGGTTTCGTAGCTGCGGCCTTCGCGGCGGGCGCGTTCGGCTTCGGTTTCGACGAGGCGGCCTTCGACGGCGGCTTTGAGGACGGCGGCTTTGTAGCGCTTGAGGTTGGCCTTGACGCGCTTGAGGTTGGCGACGGCTTCGTCGAGGCGGGAGAATTGTTTTTCGATTTCCGCGACGATGCGTTTTTGTTGGTCCAGGGGAACCCAAGGAAACGAAAGCTGTTCGACGTCAGATTTCCTGACGGAGGGCACGGTCGTGGCCTGCGAAATATCTCCGAGTCGAAGCATCAACGTCCAATAGAAAAGATAGTTCTGTTCGACTACCCCCTCTTTGGGAATTAGGCCCATTACGTTGTTATCGACAATGGAGAGCTGCCCCAGTATGGCGCGTCTATTGAGTTTGATCGCTTCGCCAATTTTCGCGAATACAACTGTCCCCTTCGGAAATGGCTTTGCCTTGATAGCACTCGCCTCAGCATTGTCCAGGTAGTGCTGGGCTTGGATGAGTTTCTTCTGCCCGCTGTTCCAAGCTGCGGAAATATCCCCGACCTTGAAGAACGGCAACTCTCCTACAGTCTTACCTTGCATATCTTTCGGGAAGCCATAGCCGGATACGATCTCTGCAACATCGGCTAGTGGCAAAGGTTGCCGCTCAACTGGAATGCTTTTTTCACTCATGCAGCCAACGTCTCATTCAATTGCTCAATGAGCGTGTTCAGTTCATCCCCGAATAGCTGATACACCTTGCCCAGACCGCCTTCCTGGGCGAAGGGGGCATATTCAAAGTCGTCCGTTTCGATGCCGAGGTTGGCGGCGATGTGGTCGCGGTTCATGTGCCTTTGTCCTCTGACTTCGCCTTCAACCACTCCTCCCCCTTCGCCGTGAGCCGGTATTTCTGCTGGCTGCTGCGCGGCTTGTCGGGGATGGTCATTTCGAGCCAGCCTTGTTCGATCAGTGGCTTGATGACTTGATCCCTGAACTTGGTCCGGTTGGTCCGGTTGGCCACGCCCATCAAGTCCGTCAAAGCCGCGCCATTGCGGGCTTTAACAAGGATTTCGACTTGGTCCCGACTTGGTCCCGACTTGGTCCCTTCCATGGTCGGGGCGACAGGCGCCGTCGCTCCTTTGGGGCGCCACAGGGTCTGGCTGAACAGGCCACCGTCCTGGCGGAATTGGGGCGGGGGCAGGCCGGCTTCCTTGCACAGGGCGATCATGTCGAGGGTGCCGGTGCCGGCCTTTTCGATGTAGCGGGCAAGGAACAACGGCTCGGCGATGAGGGGGTTGTGGGGGATGGAGGCGTGCGGGCGGCTCAGCTTCTCGATGGTGAGCGGGGCCGGCAGCTGGCCGGGGTTCCAGATTTCCAGGCGGTCGGCGAAGAGCATGACCTGCACCGAGGCATTGGAGGCGTAGTCGCGGTGGGCAAGGGCGTTGACGATGGCCTCGGCGACGGCTTCGCGGGGCAGTTCGTAGTCCACGGGGGCGGCGGGCCCGGCGGCGCGGGTGCCGACGGCGCGGGCGATCTTGGCCAGGACGAAATCCACGGCCTGGTTTGCCAGATCGAACACCGTGCCCTTGTAGACCTGGTAGGACGGGATGGGCTTGCGCACCTCGGTGCCGTGGAAGTGCATGCACTTGACCTCGGAGGTGGGTAGGAAGCGTTGCGGGGCCTTGCCGAACAGGAGCACGGCGGCATGGCTGGGGCGGCCGTGATCGAGCAGGTTGAGGTGGGTGAGCGCCTGGTCCATGGCGGTGCCCGGGCCCAGCGCATAGCCGCGCTGGCGTTGGGCGCGGCCCAGGAAATCGGCCAGCTTTTCATCCGACAGGTCGTCCAGGGTGGCGCCGGGACAGGCGGCGGCGTCGAAGGGGCCAGTGCGCAGGGCGCCGCTGTTCTCCAGGTGTTCGACCAGGCTGGCGTAGAGGGCGGCGATCAGTTCCGGAATGCTGGCGAAGCGCCGGCGTATGAGCTGATCGCCCGCCTTGCGGATGAGGGCGCGCATTTTGGGCTGGCGGGCGCTGTCGTCCTGGCCGGAGATGTAGACCAGGCGTTCCTTGCCTTGCTCCGTGGCGCGGTCGAATTCGCGCTCGGTGGGCGAAACCCCGTCGGCATCTTCATGGCCGTAGTCGTTGCCGAGCAGGGCAACATAGACGGCGCAGCGGTCGACCTCGGCCAGGTAGACCTCGTCGGCCCGGCGGCCGGCGGCGGGAATATCCTCGAACAGGAAGACCTCGAAAAAGCGCTTCAGCAAGGGATCGCCCTGCACAAAGTCCTTGAGCGCCCGGCGCTCGGCGGCAAATTCCTTTTGCACGGAGCTGATGAATAGACGCTGCTTGTCGCTCATGCCGCCAGGCTCTCGTTCAATTGCTCAATGAGCGTGTTCAATTCATCGCCGAAGAGCTGATACACCTTGCCCAAGCCGCCTGCCTGGGCGAAGGGGGCGTATTCGAAATCGTCCGGCTCGATGCCGAGGTTGGCGGCGATGTGGTCGCGGATCATTTCAACCGTTTTCCCGCCTTGCGATACACCGCGCTGTCCTCCCGCTTGCCCACGGCCACCACGACCACGACCACCCGGTCGTCGAAGACCTGGTAGACCAGCCGGTAGCCGGCGGCGCGTAGTTTGATCTTGTAGCAGTCGGGCAGGCTGGAAAGCCGGGCGGACTCGACACGGGGGTTTTCCAGCCGCTCCAGCAGCTTGATCTTGAATTGTTCGCGCAACGGACGGTCGAGCTTGTTCCACTCCTTCCAGGCACTTTCCCGGAATTCGAGGCTATAGCTCATTCGGCTCGACCTTGACCGTGGCTTCGTGCTCGCGCTCCTTGACCAGCTTGGTGAGGTCGATGTCGTCGAGCTTTTCCATCATGGCCTCGAAGGCAGCAGCGGGTACCAGATAGGCGGCGGGCCTGTTGTGGTTGAGCACGGCGACGGGGAAGCCGTCCGCTTCGTCGATGACGGCGGTCGGGTTCTTCTTGAGTTCGCTGATGCTGACCGAGGCGTTGGTGTAGAGCAGTTCCATGTGGATTCCCTTAAATCTTTAATTGGCTCTTTATTTTAGTCTTTTTATTGGGCCTTATGCCGCCAAGCTTTCGTTCAATTGTTCGATGAGGGCGTTCAATTCCTCGCCGAAAAGCTGATACACCTTGCCCAATCCACCCTCTTGCACGAATGGCGCGTATTCGAAGTCATCCGGCTCGATGCCGAGGTTGGCGGCGATGTGGTCGCGGATCATTTCGAGCCATTTCAATTGTTCGGGGGTGAAGCGGGGTTCTTGTTCGCCGGCTTTGGGTCCACCCTCTCCCCAGCCCTCCCCCATTAAGGGGGAGCGGGTGTTTTGTTGGGCCAGCCAGGCCTTGAAGTTGGCGTTGACCCGTTCGGGGAAGGGCACAAGCTCGTTGTCCTGATGGATGGCGAAGCGCACCAGCGAGACCAGGTCGGTGAGGATGCGGCGGCCGCTGGCGCCTTTGACCTTGCTCGCTTCCAGCGCGGCGTAGGCCTGCCAGAGCTGGGATTCGTTCCACAGGTAGGGCGGCTTTTCGATGGCGTCGGCGAGTTCTTTCACGGCCTCGAAGGTGAGGCGCTGTTTGTAGGGTTTGGCGTAGAGGATTTGCAGGGCGGTGATTTCGTCTTTGTGGTCGGCGATGAATTGCTCGAAGGATTGGACGAGGCCTTTGGCGCGGTCGAGGGCGGCCTGGCTGAAGCCGGCTTCCAGAACCAAGTCCTGGCTGACGTGGTCGATGGTGAGTTCGTTTTTGGCTTTGATGTCGAGGATGAGCTGGCGCAGGGCGGGGTCGCAGAGGGGCTTGGCGGCTTCTATCCGCGCATGCTGCGCGGAATCACCCTCTCCCCGGCCCTCCCCCCTCAAGGGGGAGGGGGAAAAGCTGTCGGGGTCCAGTGACTGAACCAGTTGGTGGGCGAGGTCTTTCAGGCCGAGGCCGCCGCTGGCGACCCGAATCCTGGCGTCGTCTTCGGCGCTGATGCGGTGTTCCATCCTGGCCAGGCGGCCGGCGATGCTGGTGATGACGTCGTCTTCGGTGTTACCGAAGGCGACGGCTTGCAGCAGGCGCTCGAAGCTGACGCTGGGTTTTTTCTCCATGGGGCGGGCGTCGGTTTTGTCCTGCTCGCACACGCCCACGGCATCGATGATGACGAAGTGGTCCTTGGCCTTGGCGTCGGGGGTGACGGCCTTGAGGTCGTCGGGCTTGATGACGCGTACGCCGCGGCCTTTCATCTGCTCGAAGAAGCCGCGCGATTTGACGGCACGCATGAAGAAGACGATTTCCACCGGCTTGATGTCGGTGCCGGTGGCGATCATGTCGACGGTGACGGCGACGCGGGGGTGGTAGCTGTTGCGGAAGGCTTTGATGAGTTCCTTGGGCGTGGCGCCGGTGGTGCGGTAGGTGATCTTCTGGGCGAAGTCGTTGCCCTTGCCGAATTCCTCGCGCAGGATTTCGACGATGTTTTCGGCGTGGTTGTCGTCCTTGGCGAAGATGAGGGTCTTGGGCACTTCGGTGCGGCCGGGGAAGATTTCGCTGAATAATTTATCCCGAAAGGTGCGCACGATGGTACGGATCTGGTCGGGGGTGACGACGTCGCGGTCGAGCTGGTTGGGGTCGTAGGCGAAGTCGTCGTCGAGTTCCTCCCAGCGGGTCTTGCGGGTGTCGCGTTCCTGCTTTTCCACGTAGTAGCCGGCTTCAACCTTGCTGCCCTGCTCGGTGATGGCGGTCTTGATGCGGTAGACGTCGTAGTTGACGTTGACGCCGTCGGCCACGGCCATTTCGTGGTTGTATTCCATCACCAGGTTCTGGTGGAAGAAGCCGAAGGTCTGCTTGCCTGGCGTGGCGGTGAGGCCGACGAGGTAGGCGTCGAAGTATTCCAGCACCTGCGCCCACAGGTTGTAGATGGAGCGGTGGGCTTCGTCGGTGACGATGATGTCGAAGGTCTCGATGGGGATGCTGGGGTTGTATTCGATGGGCTCGGGGCTTGCGAACAAGCTTGCCCCCTCTCCCCCGACCCCTCCCCCGCTTGCGGGGGAGGGGAGTAATAGTTGGTCGACGGGCATTTCTTCCAGGTCGGCCGGCAGGTCGCGGCCCTTGAGCATGGAATACAGGCGCTGGATAGTGCAGATGCAGACGCGGGCAGTGCTGTCGATCTGGTTGCCCTGCAAGCGCTGGACGATGTATTCCTCGCTGAACTTGAAGTTGTTGTAGGGCGAGACGTATTGCTGGAATTCCTTGAGGGTCTGGTCGGCGAGGTTGCCGCGGTCGACCAGGAACAGGATGCGCCGCGCCCCGGCGAACTTGATCAGGCGGTAGATGAAGGAAATCGAGGTGAAGGTCTTGCCCGAGCCGGTGGCCATCTGGATCAGGGCGCGCGGGCGGTTTTCCTTGAGGGATTTTTCCAGGTTGTGGATGGCCGTGATCTGGGCGGGCCAGAGGCCTTCTTCCTTGAGCGGCGGCATGTGTTGCAGGCGGGCGAGGAAGGTTTTGCCATCAGCGCCATAGGTGGCGGCAGGCTCGGCAACTTTGTTCTGCGTGCTTTCCAGCCAGTCGGCTAATTGTTCCGGTTTGTGAAAAGCGAAGACCGGCCGGGCGCGGGGCGTGGGGTCGAGGCCGTTGGTGAAGCGCGTTTCCACGCCGGTGGATTGGTACGAGAAAGGCAGCGGATTGCCCCAGCGCGGCAGGCCGGCGGGCAGGCCCTGGGTGTACTTGTCGGACTGGGTTTCGACGCCGCTGAGGGTGACGCCTTCTTTCTTGGCTTCGATCACACCGGCGGCTTTGCCGTCCACGTACAGCAGATAGTCGGCGAAGCCGTGGCCGGGCAGCGGGAATTCGCGGATGGCTACGCCGCGTGCGGCGTGGATGTTGGCGGCGGAGGCGTCGCAGACGTGCCAGCCTGCCGCTTGCAGCAATCGGTCGAGGGTCTTTCTGGCTTGGTCTTCCGGGCGCATAGGCATTTTGTCTCCGGCCCGAATCCTACAGATTCAGGCCGGCGGCCGCCTTGCGATATGCATTGCTCGACAGGCCGGCCCAGCCTATTTTTTCGGCTTGCTATCGCCTCGCAGCCGACGGCCGTTGCCGGCCGGCGGGTAGTCCGGCCGCGCGCCGGGTTTCGCCACTCGGCCGGCGCCGCGCCGGGGCGGGGCATCCGTTTCGGTTGGGCGAGCGCCGCGGGCTTGCGCAGTCTGGCGTGCGGCGGGGTTGGTGCGGTCCGGGCGCGGTGCGCTTTTGCCGCCGGGCTGACTCTTGGGCTTGCCTTCGCCCGCGCGCGGCGCTGAGCGCAGACTCGGCGGCGAATGGATATAGGCCCTCTCCTCGCCTTCCGGCTTGCGTGCGCCGGGGCTGGGTTCAAACCAACGCCCGGTGCCGGCCGGCTGGAAGCTGGGGATCAAATGATGCTTGCCGTTGCCGATGAGGTCTTCGCGGCCCATTTCCTTCAAGGCTTCGCGCAACATCGGCCAGTTTTCCGGGTCGTGGTAGCGCAGGAAGGCCTTGTGCAGTTTGCGCACGCGGCCCTGCTTGGTGACCGAGACGCCGTGCGCGCCGCGCAATACCTTCTTCAGCGGGTTGAGCTCGGTGTGGTACATCGTCGTGGCCATCGCCATCGGCGTCGGCAGGAAGGTCTGCACCTGATCCAGGCGGAACTTGTTGCGCTTCAGCCAGAGCGCCAGATTGAGCATGTCCTCGTTGGTCGTGCCGGGGTGGGCGGCGATGAAATACGGGATCAGATACTGCTCTTTGCCGGCTTCCGCCGAGTATTTCTCGAACAGCTGCTTGAAGCGGTCGTAGGCGCCCATGCCGGGCTTCATCATATGGTTGAGCGGGCCGTCCTCGGTGTGCTCGGGCGCGATCTTGAGATAGCCGCCGACATGATGGGTGACCAGTTCCTTGACGTATTCCGGCGATTTCACCGCCAGGTCGTAACGCACGCCGGAGCTGATCAATATCTTCTTGATGCCGGGCAGCGCACGCGCCTTGCGGTAGACCTGGATCAGCGGGCTGTGGTCGGTATTCAGGTTGTCGCAGATGTCCGGAAACACGCAGGAGAGGCGGCGGCAGGCGGATTCGATCTTGGGGTCTTTGCAGGCCAGCCGGTACATGTTGGCGGTGGGGCCGCCGAGGTCGGAAATGACGCCGGTGAAGCCGGGGGTCTTGTCGCGGATGGCTTCGATCTCGTGCAGGATCGATTCTTCCGAACGGCTCTGGATGATGCGGCCTTCGTGCTCGGTGATCGAGCAGAAGGTGCAGCCGCCGAAGCAGCCGCGCATGATGTTGACCGAGAAGCGGATCATCTCCCAGGCCGGGATTTTTGCTTCGCCGTAGCTGGGATGCGGCGCACGGGCATAGGGCGCATCGAACACCGCATCCATTTCCGGCGTGGTCAGCGGTATCGGCGGCGGGTTCAGCCAGACGTCACGCAAGCCGGCCCCGTCGCCATGCGCCTGCACCATCGCGCGGGCGTTGCCGGGGTTGGATTCCAGGTGGAACACGCGCGAGGCGTGGGCGTACAGAATCGGGTTTTTCTCGACCTGCTCGAACGCCGGCAAACGCACGACGGTGTGGGCGCGGGCGCTGTGGATGGCGGCCAGGCGGGCTTCCTTGCTGAGGAAGCGGATGGGCTGTGCTGCGGGTTGGGATGGCGGCGTCGCTGCGCCGGATTCCGGCGCACTGTCGGCCCCCGCGGCCGCGCCGGCCATCGCATACGGGTCGGGATGCCTGTCCACCCGGCCCGGCGTATCCATCGCCAGCGAATCCAGTTCATGCCACGGGGTTGCGTTTTCGTCCGCGGGCTTCCAGCCGTGGCTGACCATGAACGCACTGCCGCGCAGATCGCGGATGTCCTTGATCGATTCGCCCGCCGCCAGACGGTGGCTGAGTTCGACCAGTGCGCGTTCGGCGTTGCCGAACAGCAGCATGTCGGCCTTGGAGTCGAGCAGCACCGAGCGGCGCACCTTGTCCGACCAGTAGTCGTAATGCGCGATGCGGCGCAACGAGCCTTCGATGCCGCCGATCACCACGTTGACGTCCTTGTAGGCTTCGCGGCAACGCTGGGCGTAGACGGTAAGGGCTCGATCCGGCCGCCGGTCGGGCGCGCCGCCGGGCGTGTAGGCGTCGTCGGAACGGATTTTTCGCTCCGACGTGTAGCGGTTGACCATCGAATCCATGTTGCCGGCGGTGACGCCGAAATACAGATTGGGCCGGCCCAGCGCACGGAACGGGTCGGCGGACTTCCAGTCCGGCTGGCTGATGATGCCGACGCGAAAGCCCTGCGCCTCCAGCAAACGCCCGACCAGCGCCATGCCGAAGCTGGGATGGTCGATATAGGCGTCGCCGGTGACCAGGATGACATCGCAACTGTCCCAGCCGAGCGCGTCCATTTCCTGCTTCGACATCGGCAGAAAGCGGGACACGCCGAAGCGTTTGGCCCAGTACGGACGATAGGAGAACAGGGGTTTGGCGGTTTCCATAAGCGCTTCCGTCAAGGGTTAAACAAACGCACGCATCAACTGCCCGATTTGGTCGGCTTGCCGCCGAGCAATGCGGCCTGCGGGCGCGTGTTGTGCGCGGCATTGTGCGACTCGCGCCGATTCGGCGTCGGCGCGCCGGTGGCGGCGGCGGGACGCGGCGGATTGCGCGGATGGCCTGAAGCCGGTTTCGGCCCGCCAGCCGCGGAACGCGGTGCACCCGCAGCGGGTTTGCCGCCGCCGTAACCGCCGGGTTTGCCGCCCGTCCGGGGTTGGCCGCGATTTTGATCGCTGCGCCCCGCGCCAGGCTGGCCGCGGCCCTGCCCGCGACCGCCCGCACCCGGCTGGCGCGGCGGACGCTCATCGTCATCGCGCCCGCTCAACGCGGCGGCCGACAGCGGCGGCGGCACGAAGCCTTCCACCACCACGACCGCGATCTGCCGCTTGATCAGCCGTTCGATGTCTTTCAGATAGCCCAGTTCCTCGCGATCCACCAGCGACACCGCCGCACCGGAAGTGCCGGCGCGGCCGGTACGGCCGATGCGGTGAACATAGTCTTCCGACACGTTGGGCAGTTCGAAGTTGACCACTTGCGGCAACTGGTCGATGTCGATGCCGCGCGCGGCGATGTCGGTCGCCACCAGCACCTGCAATTTGCTGCTCTTGAAATCGGCCAGCGCCCGCGTGCGCGCGGCCTGACTCTTGTTGCCGTGAATGGCGGCGGCGGGAATGTTGTCTTTCAGCAGCTTCTCGGCCAGCTTGTTGGCGCCGTGCTTGGTGCGCGTGAACACCAGCACCTGCTGCCAGTTGTGATGCCGGATCAGGTGCGACAGCAAGTCCTTCTTGTGCGCCTGCGCCACCATATGGACGGACTGTTCGACCAGTTCGGAAGCGGTATTGCGGCGCGCCACTTCGATCGTGCCGGGGTTGTTCAGCAAGCCGTTGGCGAGCAGCTTGATCTCGTCGGAGAAGGTCGCCGAGAACAACAGGGTCTGACGCTGTTTCGGGATCAGCGCGATGACTTTCTTGATGTCGCGGATGAAGCCCATGTCGAGCATGCGGTCGGCCTCGTCGAGCACCAGGATTTCGATGCCGGACAGGTCCACCGTCTTCTGGCCGACGTGGTCGAGCAGACGACCCGGCGTCGCCACCAGGATATCGACCTTGCCGCGCAGCGCGGTGTACTGCGGATTGATGTTGACGCCGCCGAACATGACCATCGACTTGATCGTGACGTGCTTGCCGTAGGTGCGCACCGACTCTTCGACCTGCGCCGCGAGTTCGCGCGTCGGCACCAGAATCAGACAGCGCGGCCGCCCGGGCTTGCTGACAGCCGCGGTGGTGGTGGTCAGCCGATGCAGGATCGGCAACGTGAAGCCGGCGGTCTTGCCGGTGCCGGTCTGGGCGGCGGCCAGCAGATCGCCGCCTTTCAGAACCTGCGGAATGGCCTGGGCCTGAATCGGCGTCGGCGTCGTGTAGCCGGTTTCGGCGACGGCGCGCAGCAAGGGCTCGGCGAGGCCCAGTTCGGTGAACTTGGGCAGGCCGCTGGCGGCGCTGGCTTGATTTCCAGGCACGGGGGCGCCTGTACTGACAACGGGGGATGACATAGGGATTACAGCTCCTGCGACGGCCTGCCGTACAGGACGGCACCAATCGAGGCAGACGAATAAGTGATCGGAACGATCAGAGAGAAAAATGATGCCGTGCGTCGATTGGTGAAGCGCGCGGGAACGCGGATTGTACGTGCATCGCGCCGAGAATATCGAGAAAACACAATCTATTCACGCACATAGCCTCGCCCGGAAACAACAAGGCCCGCGCTCCTCACGGAGGCGGGCCTTGTTGTCGATGGCGCTTCACGCCATCTGAGGCTTGTCGCTTAGTGGCGGATGCCCGGTGCGCTGAGCTTCATGCCATTGCTCATCGCGGTCAGCGCCAGTTCGAGATCGCCATACTCGGCGGCTTCCGGCGGCAGCTCGTTGGCGCGCACGGCGACGTTGCACCATTGCAGACGCTTGCGAATATCCCAGACTTCGCTGCGGCTGGTCCGCCACAGGGGGAAGTGGTCAACCTGACCCTTCAGCTCGCCCAGATACTGGCCGCGAATCCACTTGTTGGCGCCGCGCTCGGGCGAATGGCAATCCAGACAGGCGAAGTTGAGCTGGCCGATCTTGCGATCGAACAGCTTGGTGCCGCGCTCGATGGCCGCCTTGGCTTCCTTGGACTTGGTATCCACATTGAACGCCGAGCCATTGGCCAGGTGATGCAGATAGATGCCCATATCCATGTTTTCCGCGGTCTGCACCGGCCAGTTGTCGCCAGTCGTGGCGCGGGCATGGCGGGTAACGAACTCCTGCACGCCCATCACCTTCTTCAGGCGGGGTTCATACTTGGGCATGCTGGTCGCCCAGGTCTTGAACTCTTTCTTCGCATCCTTGTGGCAGGAAGCGCAGGACTTGCCGGTGGAACCGGCCTTGCTCCAGGCCGCTTCGGCGCGCTCGACCGCACCCATGGCGCTATTGACGAACGGGTCCAGATTGTCCCGATCTTCAACCGGTATCGGCCGCGTGGCGGGATTTTCCAGCGAGCTGCTGTAGATTTTCGGTTCGCCGTTCAGCGTCTTCAGGAAGGCGACCATGTCCTTGATCTCTTCCACGGTGAACACGCCGTGCGTGCCCCACGGCGGCATCACGGAATTCGGATTCACGCTGCGCGGGTCATAGATGTAATTGAAGATCCACTGATCGTCACGGCCCCACTGCGAGTAGGTGGACAAATCGGGACCGACCGCGCCAGGCATCGACTGAGTCGTCGGGCCGAGGGCATGGCAAGCCAGGCAGCTGCCGCCGCGACCGCGGTCATAGGCCAGCTTTTCACCCTTCTTCGGGTCGCCGACGATGGGGCCGTCCAGCTTGGGAGGCGGCGCGTAGGCCGGCGAAGCCATATTGCTCAGGGTGTTGAACTTGGTCCAATCGGTCTGGCTCCAGTCGGAATAACGGGCCCAGGGCGAAACCGAAGCGGGAAGTGCGACTTCCAGCGGCACTTCCTTCTTTTTGGTATGGGATCCCGCCTGGCTGACGGACGGCGCGGCGACAACCACGGCCAAGCCCGCAACAACCAGTGCTCGAGTAAAGCCAGTGCCTCTAAATCGCATCATATAAATCTCCTCAAATATGCTGCTGGGGTGAAAAGATGGGTCGGTAGGAAATGAAGTTCAGACCAACAAAGCGGTGCTGAGCAAAAAACCGATGCCGGATTGTAAGAATGGTGGAGCTGATCAGTAAGGTACTTTTGTTTCATAGTGCGACGAAATTCCTCCCAGCACGGAACTTATTCTTCGAGAATCCTGCCACCCGCGCCCCTATGTCCACTCCGCCCCATCTTACGACATGACTTCAAACGACGATCTCCGCTTCATGCGCGCCGCCATCGCCCAGGCCGAACTGGCGCGCAGCGCCGGCGAAGTGCCGGTAGGCGCCGTGCTGACAGTTGACGGCGAGATCGTCGGGCGCGGCTACAACCAGCCGATTACCGCCCGCGACCCCACCGCCCATGCCGAAGTCATGGCGCTGCGCGATGCCGGGCTGCACCTGGCCAATTACCGTCTGCCCGGCAGCGCGCTTTATGTCACGCTGGAACCGTGCGTGATGTGTTGCGGCGCGATCCTGCATGCCCGCGTCGCGCGCGTCGTGTTCGGCGCGCGCGACGCCAAGACCGGCGCCGCCGGCAGCGTCATCGACCTGTTTGCGCAGACGCGTCTCAACCATCACGCGAAAACGCAGGGCGGCGTGTTGGCGGAAGAATGCGGCGCGCTGCTGTCGAATTTCTTCGCCGCACGCCGGGCGCGAGCCAAACCATGAAGCTGCGCATCCGCCTGGCCGAGCAGGAACTGGAACTGTGCGACGACCGCGGCGCGGTATTGCGCCGATACCCGGTCTCCACCGCCGCCAACGGCGCCGGCGAGGCCGCCGGCAGCTACTGCACGCCGCGCGGCCGCCATATCGTGCGCGCCAAGATCGGCGCCGGCCAGCCGCTCAACACGGTCTTCGCCGGCCGCCGCCCGACCGGCGAAATCTACACCCCCGAACTCGGCAAAACCCAGCCGCAACGCGACTGGATACTGACCCGCATCCTCTGGCTGTCCGGCCGGGAACCCGGCTTCAACCGCCTCGGCCGTTGCGACACGATGCGCCGCTACATCTACATCCACGGCACCCCGGACGAAACCTTCGAGCAAGCGCCGCGCTCGCACGGCTGCATCCGCATGCGCAACGCTGATCTGATTGAGCTGTTCGCTGCGGTGCCGCCATACACGCCGGTGGAAATCGGCTGAGTTCGCATCCGCCTTTTCGTCGCAGGCGGCTCGACGCAGCGCACTCGCGCCCGACAAAAAGGGCGGCCCCCCGCCGAAGGCCGCCCCAAAAAGATTTCCGCTTGGCGCTTACTTGAGGCCCATGCAGTTGGCGTAGTAGGTCACCGTGGCGGGCCAGTCGGAGAAGACGCCGAGGACGCCAACCTTGCGGGCCAGCACATCCAGCGCCTTGTACATGTCGCTGTCTTTCTTGATCGCCTTGCCCTGCGGATCGAACAGGTAATACCAGCCGCCTTTGGCGGCGCCCTGGCGCAAGTCGGAACGTTCGAAGGTCCAGGTGATGATGTCCAGGCCCGCCTTCTTGATGTCGATGGCGTACTCGGACGCGACCACTTCGCCGGCATCGCTCACGGCCAGCAGCGCCCACATCGGCGGAGCGATGATGCGCACGCCCTGTTTCTTCAACTGCTTCAGCTCATCCAGGCTCTGGCGCGGGATGGCGGGGTTCGCGGTCGGGTCGATGCTGTCCAGATAGACGGCCTGCTTGCCGAAGGCCGGCTCGTTCTTGATCCAGTACAGCACGTCTTCCTTGTTGAAGGACTGGACATAGGCGTCCTTGGGCCGCACGCCGGCCTCCTTGAGGGTGTCGATGAACTTCTGCGCGTAGGCCTCTTGGCTGCCGAAGATGGCATCGATGCGGTCCTGGTGCGCAGCACCCTTCAGTTCGGGCGTGTGTTTCACGCCATTGGCCTGGTTGATCGCGATGCTCTCCTTGAACGACACCACGTTGGCGCGGCCGGTATACAGGTCGGTGCGCCAGGCGGCAGTGCCGCCCAGATAACCCTGCGCAGTGCTGGCGGCGGGATTGCTGGCATCCATCTTGGCTTCCAGGCTCTTGAATTCGGCCAGGGTCAGGTCGCTGGTACAACACTGGGGCTTCGGATTCTGGCCCGGGCCGGTCCAGGGCACGCTGCACTTGTTGTTCAGTTCGGTGGCGACGATGTTGGTCGTGGTGTGCAGATCGCACTCGCTGTGCCGGCACACCAGTTCGCCGTCCAGCGTGAAGCTCACGTCGCACTCGACGATGCCCGCCCCCATGCGCGCACCGGCGCGATAGGACACATCGGAATGCTCGGGGAACTGCATGGCCGCGCCGCGATGGGCGATGGAGAAGTCGCTGCGGTAGAACGGGCCGTCCTGGCACTGCATCAGGCGATCCTTGAGTTTGCCGGCATCCATGCCCTCGACCAGATAAAACGGGCGCGGGCCGAGCTGCACGCTGTCGCCGCGCTTGTCGTCATGGGCTTCGTAGGCGCGGCCGTCGCGATCCGCGTGGGCCATCGCGGCGTAGGCCGCCATGGCGGTCATGGCCAGCGCCATGGCCAGTGTTGCAATGTTTTTCATAGAGTGGCTCCCGTCGGGTTGTGTAACTTTGGCCACGGAATTGCAGCCGCTCCGGACTATGGTTTCGGGATATGAAGCGATGATGGCCGTTAGGTTGCCGTTTCATGAATAAAGCAAGCCGGTCTCGGCAGGCGACGACCAAGCGCATTACTGCTGGTATGAATCCTGCTGCATTCGAGGCGGCTGGCATCGCCGATCGCGGCGTTGCCTATCCTCGCCAGAGCGGGGCTATGGCGGCGCTTCGCGCCTTGCGCTCGGCGCCCCTCCGGCTGCCGCGTGGCGTTAGTCACCGCCGACGAGGAACACGCCGTCGACGCATTCGAGCAGGCCGCACTGGCGGGTGCATCGCGCCACGCTGAACAACGTGCATCAAATCAAGGCCGCGAAATGCGAACGGCCGGAAACCCTGGCCGTCAGCCGCAGCTACGCGCACCTGTTCCAGCAAATGTAAATGGCCAAGCGCAGCCGCCTGTGCAGCAGCGCTTACGGCTGCCGCGAACCGGCGCTGACGGCATCCTGCAGCATCGGCTCCAGCGCCGGCCAATGGCTCACCGGGCCGATCTGCGCGAACAAGACGATGCCGTTGCGATCCAGGATGTAGGTGGTGGGAAACGCCTTCGCCACGTCGCGGTCGCGCAGGCTGCCGCCGTCGGCCAGTTTGAACACGCCGGTCTGGGCCGCCTGTGCGCCGGCATCGGCCAGCGGCACGGCGATACCCTGCTTGCGCAGCCAGGCGCGCGAAGCGGCGGCAGGCTCGCGCACCGGCAGGAAGACGAAACGCAGATTCGGCGCGGCCTTGAGCCGGGCATGCAGCTGGTGCAGATCCGGCATTTCGCGTTGGCAGGGCGGACACCACGAGCCCCAGAAATGCAGCAGCACGACATGGCCGCGTTGATCCGACAACTTGCGCTCGCGTCCGCCGGCATCGCGATAGACCAGATCCGGGAAGCGCTGGCCGGACTTGACGCCGGGCGGCGCCTGTTTCGCCTGCGCGTCGGTCAAATACGGTCGCCACGTTTGCGCCCAGGCTTGCGCATCGAACACGATCTTGTCGTCCAGCGCATAGGCCTGGCACGGCCGCCGCGCCTGGTTTCGGCAATCCGCCAGCGCCGATTGCATCGCCAACTGCGGCGTCGGCATCTCGCCGCGCCACGACCAGGCGCCGCCCGGGGCGATGGCGAAGGCGCGATGCAGCTCGGCATGCTGAAACTCGGCAAAACCGGCGCGGCCCTGTGCATCGAGCGGCGGCGCCTTCAGTTCTGCCGGCGCGATGCCGGCAAACAACAGCCCGAAGCCGAGCAAAACCAGCCGCGCACCAGCAATTGTTGTTTCCATCGTTGCCATCATGACTTCCTCGTATTCCGTATCATCGGACCCCGCGCCCTGACATCGGTCAAGGCCCGTCCGACAAATCTGTCCAAGTATTCGCCCCCCTTCACTTTGAGCGACAACGACCATGCAAATCAACATCCCCATTCATGACCACACCACGCCGTCGGCCATTTATCCGTTCGACGCGCGCGGCATCGCCAAACGCTTCCGCCATGCCGCCATCTTCGGCGCACTGGATGCGCTCAATCCGGGCGAGCGCATGCGCTTCGTCAACGACCATAACCCGATTCCGCTGTTGCAACAGATGCAGGCGCGCTACGGCGAACGGGTGGAGGTGCAGTATCTGGACCAGAACGCGGAAGGCGTGGTGATCGATTTCATCGTCAAAGCCGCCTGAGGCCGCCTCTAAACGCCCGCCATGCTGATCGCGCTCATCGCCGCCACCCTGCTCGCCTTCCTGGCCGGGCAGGCCTTGCCCAAAGCCCTGGTCGCCGCGCCCGCGTTCTGGGCGCATCTGGTGCTGGCGGTCGGGGTGATGACGTTGATCACCGCCGCGATGCAGCATTTCGTGCCGGTGCTGACACGCAGCCGCGGCCCCGGCCGCTGGACGGCGCGTTTGCCGGCGCTGATGCTGGCGGCGGGCGGGCTGGCGCTGGCGGTGTTTTCCGGCCGCCTCGCTTTCATCTGGATCGCGGCGGCGGCGTTGCCGGCGCTGGCCGGCGTCATCGGCATGCTGGCCTGGATGCGGCACAAGGCGCGCCGCACGCTGGGCCGGCCGCATCCCGGCCTGGCCTGGTATGTCGCGGCGATGGCCTGTCTCGGCCTCGGCCTGATCGCCGCGGCGGCCATGCCTTTTTTTCCCGCCTGGCATGCCGAACTGCGCGCCTTCCATATCCATATCAACCTGTACGGCTTCGTCGGCCTCACCGCCATCGGCACCTTGCAGGTGTTGATGCCCACTGCCGCCAACCAAGCCGATCCCGACGTCGCATTGCGCTTGCGGCAGGACCTGAAATGGGCCGTCGCCGGCAGCCTAGCCCTGGCGCTGGGCATGGCCTTCTGGCCGCCCCTGGCCTGGCTCGGCGGCGCGCTCTGGTTCTGGGTCGTCGGCCGTATGGGCAAAGCCTGGTGGCGGCTGCATCGCGCCCGCATCCTGGCCTGGCACGGCGCGGAACCGGTGCTGGCGGCGGCCTTGATCGGCTTCGCGTGCGCGCTGGCCGGGGTGCTCGCCGGCGTAGCGCTGGCACGAGACGACCTGGCCCCGCTGGGCATTTTCCTGCCCGGTTTCTTGATGCCGCTGGTCATCGGCGCCGCCAGCCAGCTTGCGCCGGTGTGGATCGAAGCCGGCCGCAGCCTGGCGCGCCATGCCGAAGACCGCGCCAAGATCACGCGCTGGAACAGCGCCCGCGCGCTGCTGTTTCTGAGCGCGGCCGGCTTGCCGCTGTTCGGCTATAAATGTTCCGGCATGCCGGCCTTGACCGCGCTGGTCTGGTTCGGCATCGTGTTCGCGATCTGGCTGTATCACGACACCAACACGCGCGACAAAAACGCTCCACCCAATGCTGTCTGAACGGGTCCACACCTTCGGCCAATTCCTGCTCGAAAAACACGGCGAACGCGTCCACAAGATCGCCCTCGACGCCGGCTTCACCTGCCCGAACCGGGATGGCGCCAAAGGCATCGGCGGCTGCACCTTCTGCAACAACGCCTCGTTCAGCCCGAGTGAACGCAACAGCCCGGCCCGCCACACGCCGGCGCTCGACTCGCAGCTCGCTTCCGGCCGCCGCGGCATCGACCGCTGCACCAAGGCGCGCAAATACCTGGCCTATTTCCAGGCCTATACCAATACCTACGCCGACGTTGCCGAGCTGAAGGCGCAGTACGACGCGGCGCTGGCGATGGACGGCATGATCGGCCTGTCGATCGGCACGCGGCCGGACTGCGTACCGACCGCGGTGCTGGAATTGCTGGCGGCCTACCGTGATCAAGGCATGGAAGTCTGGCTGGAACTGGGTTTGCAATCGGCTTTCGATGCCAGCCTTGAACGGGTCAATCGCGGCCACGGCCTGCGCGAATACATCGACACCACCAAAGCGGCGCGGCAGCTGAACATCCCGGTCTGCACCCATCTGATCGTCGGCCTGCCCGGCGAAGATGCCCGCCACAGCCTGGAATCGCTCGACATCGTGCTCGACATCGGCACCGACGGGCTGAAACTGCATCCGCTGCATGTTGTGAAAGGCACGCAACTGGCCAACGAATGGCGGCGCGGCGAATACACGCCGCTGACCCAGGCCGAATACGTCGCCATCGCCGCCGACATGATCGAGCGCACGCCGTGGGAAGTCGTCTACCACCGCGTCACCGGCACCTCGCCAGCCAAGCTGCTGCTGGCGCCGGAATGGTGCAGCCACAAATGGCCGGTGCTGAACGACATCGCCGGGGAGCTGGAACGGCGTAACAGCCGGCAAGGCGGAAAATCGGGGTAACCGGAAGCCGGTGCGGAAGCCGTACAGTTCGCCAGTCACCCGCGGATGAGGAACAAATGTAAGCGTCCAACCCGCCCATCTGTGCTGATCCACCGAGCCTGAGCAAGCTTGGT
>CAYXMQ010000016.1:0-77234 GCA_964466195.1 uncultured Thiobacillus sp. | reverse complement strand
GAAATCGGCGCGCCGATCATCATGCACGACTACATCACCGGCGGTTTCTGCGCCAACACGGGCCTGGCCAACTGGTGTCGTGACAACGGCATGCTGCTGCACATTCACCGCGCCATGCACGCCGTGATCGACCGCAACCCGCACCACGGTATCCATTTCCGCGTACTGACCAAGATTCTGCGTCTGTCCGGTGGCGACCACCTGCACACCGGCACCGTTGTCGGCAAGCTGGAAGGCGACCGCGCCTCCACCCTGGGCTGGATCGACCTGCTGCGCGAATCCTTCGTGCCGGAAGACCGCAGCCGCGGCATCTTCTTCGACCAGGACTGGGGTTCCATGCCCGGCGCCTTCGCCGTCGCTTCCGGCGGCATCCACGTCTGGCACATGCCCGCCCTGGTCACCATCTTCGGTGACGACTCCGTTCTGCAGTTCGGTGGCGGCACGCTGGGCCACCCCTGGGGCAACGCCGCCGGCGCCGCCGCCAACCGCGTCGCGCTGGAAGCTTGCGTGCAAGCGCGTAACGAAGGCCGTCAACTCGAGAAGGAAGGCAAGGAAATCCTTGCTACCGCCGCCTCGCACTCGCCCGAACTGAAGATCGCCATGGAAACCTGGAAAGAAATCAAGTTCGAGTTCGACACCGTCGACAAGCTGGACATCGCGAACAAGTAATCAGGATTCAGGCGGAGGGTTCAAGGTCAACAACAACGCGCAGGGTAGCCGCGCAGTTCTGGCCAACAACCCCTGTCTCCTCAATATCTGAAAGGAAATAGACATGGCTGTTCAAGCTTACAAAGCCTCCAAGAAATACGAAACCTTCTCGTATCTGCCAGCGATGACGGCTGATCAAGTGCATCGCCAGATCGCCTACTGCATCGCTCAGGGCTGGAACCCGGCGGTTGAGCACACCGAAAAAGGCACCGCTGCGACCAGTAACTACTGGTACATGTGGAAGCTGCCGCTGTTTGGCGAGCAGTCGATTGACGCCGTGCTGGCTGAAATCGAATCCTGCCACCGCGAATTCCCCGACCACCTGGTTCGCTTCGTTGCGTATGACAACTACGCACAAAGCCAGGGTATGTCGTTCGTGGTTTATCGCTGATAGCGGGTTAGGTATCGGATGGCGCGCCGTTGTGCGCGTTGTCCGGCCCCCAATCTGAGCAGTTCTGAAAAGCAATTGCTGAGGCTGCGGATCTGCAGGCTCGCAACCTCAGCAATCCCCCCAAGAAGTCCGAGGTGAGTGATGACACAAGCCACTGATAGCACGGCCACAGCGACCCTCTCGGGTCGAGAATTGGCCTTGAAGCGACGGCAAGCGATGGCCTTGCATGGCAAAAAAGGCGCAGTGAAAACTGCGTTTGCAAGCCAGAAGTCTGCACCACGCGTAGACATGCCAGCCAGCGCGCCCGTCAACCAGAACGTTATGATCCGTAGCGCATCGACCGTATCGCCGGCTGCCGTAGCGGCGCTGGTGGCGCAAAACCAAGCCAACGCCGCCGGCCGCAATGCCAGCCGTGCGCGCCGTGAAGCGCTGAGCCATTCAGGCAAGGCCGCATTGCAGCCCACCTCCACTCGGCCGACCGGCCGCGTGCGTCCCAGCCGCGAAAATATCGTGCCGGCTATGCCGGTATCCGCAGCGACGCAGAGCGGATGTGGATGCGGATGCAACGGTGCAGCAGGCGGTTGTGGCGGCACTAATATCGATGCAACTGCATATGGCGTGCAGGCTGCCAGTGCCGTTTCAATCGACAACACTGTTAACAAGCCCGCCGCGCTGCCGAAAGGCCGCGCGATTGCACAAGCGCGCCGCGCGGCTCTGGCGCTGGATGGCAAGGCCGGGCTGAAGCGGGTCGCACAAGCAACCAAAATCGCCGCGACCATGCCGCAGCAAGATTGGCAAGCCGCCATTGCCAAAGGCGCCACCGGCCGCCAGGTAGCGATGCAGCACCGCCTGGTGCAGTCGCTCGCTGGCCGCGCCGAAGCAAGCCACAAAGCAACGCGTCCATCCGGCCGTATGCGCGCTCGCAACAACGTACCGGCACCCGCCAAGGTCGAGGAAGGGCATACGCTTTCCGGCCAAAGCGTAACCGGCACGATGCTGGAGCGCAGCAAGAAGGTGACGGGTAACGAGCCCGGTTCATGCCGTCCCGTTACCGGTACCGAATACATCGGTAGCGAACAGTTCGAATCCATGTGCAGCACGCGCCCAACCCCGGCCCCCGCCAAAGTCGGCGTTAGCACGACGGTGCGCGATCACAAAGTGACAGGCACCGAAGTCGGCCGTGCGATCAATGTCACCGGCGATGAAGTCGGCGCCTGCAGCGGCATCACCGGTACGGAATACCTGGCCGCAGAACGTTTCGACCAGTTCTGCGCCAGTCGGCCTGCGCCCGCCCCGGCCAAGGTCGGCGCCACCGATACGGCCAAAGGCAAAACCATCACCGGCACGTTGGTGAATCGCCCATCGGGCGTGACCGGCGGCGAGCAAGGTGCGGACCGGTCGATCACCGGCACCGGCTACCCGCAGCCCGCGCAGGTTGCACAAGCTCCGGAAAAAGTGGTGCTGACCCATACCAGCCATGGCATGTCCGTGACGGGTACGGCAGTCGGCCACACCAGCAAAATTACCGGCGACGAGTACGGCGCATGCCGCGGCATCACCGGCACCGAGTATCTGGCGCAAGAGCAGTACAAGACGCAATGCAATAGCGAGGCGCCGAGTGCACCGCGCAAAGTCAGCGTGATGTCGTCGCGTGCGAACCAAACCGTTTCCGGCACCGAAGTCGGCCGTTCGGAAAAAGTGACTGGCGATGAGCCGGGCTCGTGCCGCAGCATCACCGGTTCCCAGTATTTCACGCCGTCGAGTTTTGGCGCGCTGTGCGATACCACGGGACCAAAAAAGGTAGCAAGCATGCAGACTTTGGCGGGTCGCACGTTGACCGGTACGGAGGTCGGCAGCTCCCCAAAAGTAACCGGTGACGAGATGGGCGGGTGCAAATCCGTCACCGGAACAGATTATGTCGGCGCTGCGCAGCAACAAGCTGTCTGTGCCGTCAGCACCCCGGTTGCGCCTGTAGCCAAAGTCGCAATTGATCAAACCTGGCGCGGACAACCCGTAACCGGAGCCTATGTCGGCCGATCGTCGCGCGTCACCGGCGCCGAATCGGGCGGCTGTGCGCCGATTAGCGGCACGCCGTACATCGGTCGCGGACAGTACAACAGCTTCTGTGAATCGCCGGCTCTGCTGGCACAGGAAGCGCGTATTCGCACCAGCGCGATCATCCCCAGCCTGGCCGTAACGGGTGACCGTCCCGGCGCCGGCGGCTCCGTAATGACCGGCGATCAGCGCGGCGTCTGCGAAGTCGTCAGCGGCACGCCGTACATCGGCCCCGACAATACGGCTGCGCAATGCGCAACCAGCGGCCGTTTCGCCGTGCGTAGCAACGCTTGGGCAGAACCCGCACGGCCAGCAGCACCGATGGATTTCAGCATCAATTCGCCAGCGCGCACGGCCAGTCTGCAGCGGATCAATGACGTGACCGGTGCCGCTTATAGCAGCGAACGCATCACCGGTCCGGTCAACAAGGCAAATGGCCTGATTACCGGCACCCCGGAATTTCGCCACCGCGATACCGTCGCGGTGATGCCTGGTCAACAGGAAGGCATCGCTGCAGCACGACGCCTCACCGGCGAAGGCAACCAGGATGGCCGTCCAGTGACGGGCGACGCCTGGAGCGCAATGAGTCGAGTGAGCGGCACCGAAGGTGCTTCGAGCCAGTCGCGCAACCCTACAGTGCGCGGCAATGCACGCGGCATGGGTATGAACGCCCAGGTCTTCCGTGATGTCGTTGAGCATCCCGTTGCACCCGAAAGCCGTATCACGGGTTCGTCAGGCAGTACCAGCAAGGGCGCCATGGTGACCTTGTCCGGCGGCGCACGCGGTTGAGGAAAGAAGCATGAACACGCGCAAAAGACTCGCCGCGATGCAGACGGCTGGCGTAATCCCCGGTACGACGACACTGGCCAATCCGGCCTGCGTCGCCACACCGGGACAGCCCTGCGAACATTCGCTGGTCGACCCGCAATTGAATTGCAGCCTGTCTGCCTACGAGCAACGCGTCCGCGCCCGCTTCGTTGCGATCGTGGACACCTTGAAAGCGCTCTCCGCCGAACAGCACGAGCTCGATTTCGTCGAGCGCGCCCAGCGCGTAGCGAGGGAGCGGCTGGGTTATGAATTGCCGGATTCGCTGCTGGGCGAAGCCTGGGTTTCTGGACTGAATCTGCGTGCACTGCATTCCTACTGCATTTTCCGCAGCTTCAAGGAGTGCATCGATCAGGTCGAAACCGACCAGCAATCCTGGCGCCAGCATATGACGCTGGATGCCGAGTTCATCCGCGCATGCGGCTATCACACGCTGGATGTCAGTCCCTGCGCCGATGGTCGACTGCAAGGACTGCTGCCGTTCGTGCTTCGCATGGCCCCGGATGCGTCGATTTTCGTCAAGGCCTACGCCGGCGCGATGTTCGATGTCGAAGCGGATGTCGTCGACTGGACCCAACGCGAGTTGGCCCGCCTGACTGGCGGCATTCCCGAGTGCCAGGACGGCAAGTATCTGAAGGTTGCGGTTTACCACTACAGTACGTCGAACCCCTGCGATCAAGGCTGTGCGGCACACGGCAGCAACGATCACAAGGCGACCGAGTTGGCGTTGGTACGCTTGAATGAATTGCGCGCCGCCATCGACAACACCTACGGCCGCGGTGCGGCGCCGGACATTCTTCTGGTCGGCATGGACACGGACGTCGATGCGATCCGAATTCATCTACCCGATGGAAACGGTGAAATCAGTCCCTACCGTTTCGTCGAAAGCGCCTCGCTGTACCGCGAAACGCTGGGCATGAACGCACTGGCCGCGCGCGACCAAATCGAAGCCGCGGTAACCAAGGCGGAAAATGCGGATGGCTGGGCCCTCGGCAGCGGCCCGATGGAGGCCGGCATACGACGCTTGGTGTTGCGTCTGCTCGAAGCCAATCTGTCGCAAATCGAGTATGTGATTCAGCATCACGCCGGACGCTATGCGGTGATCGGCCATAACGAGCGCTTCATCTGCGCCGGCGAAGCGATGAGCGAATTGCAGTTGCGCAACAAGTTTTATTTCGCCCATCTCGACACGGTCGAGGAAGGCGCAGCAGACATGGATGTCGGCATACGCATTTTTACCGGACTGAATATCAAACACGGTCTGGCGATACCGGTCCTGGTGCATTTTCATTACACCTCCCGCGTACCGGGTGCGCGTGAGCGCGCCCTGCTGCGCTGCAAGCGCGTCAAGGCAGCCATCGAGGCGCGGTATGCGCATCTGCACAAACAAGGTTTACTGAATTGCCAGATGGCGATCAGCGACCATGAAGGCAGCGAGCGCTGTCAGTTTATTGAAGACGATGTTCGGGATTCCGGACATTGAACAGGATGATTCGCTGAGGCAGTTTGATGAGAATCGTGAGAGTTGAAAAAACCTTGGTATCGACCAACCGCATCGACGCATTCGGTCACCGTCCTCTGCTGGTCGTGCAGGACAAGATCGGCGGTGCGCGCAGCGTGGCGGTTGATGCAGTGGGTTGCATTCCGGGTGACTGGGTGATTTGCGTGGGCTCGTCGGCCGCGCGGGAAGCAGCCGGCAGCAAGGAATTTCCGTCCGATCTGACCATCGTCGGCATCATCGACCATTGGACAGGAGACAGCGCCTGATGGAAATCATGCGCGTCAAGGATGATCTGGTCTGCACTCGCCGCGTCCCGGGACTGAAAGCGACGTCTTTGCGCGTGCTGGAAAGTCAAAAAGGCGCGTTGCTGGTCGCCACCGACCCGGTCGGCGTACCGATCGGCAAGTGGGTGTTTACCACGACGGGCAGCGCCGCCAGATTGGCGATGCCGGATGTCAAGGTCATGACTGACCTGACCATCTGCGGGATCATCGACAACTGGGATGAGTAACTTGTTTTAGATGCAACAGACTTGAATACGGGTGTTGGGTGGGCAAGGGAATACGTGCTTGGACGCGATTGCCCTTGAGTGGGTGCAGTAAGGATTTCGTTTCTTAACTTGTTGGAAAAAGGAGTATCAAAATGGCTGAATATATGGGTGTTGCTCTGGGCATGATCGAAACCCGCGGACTGGTTCCTGCGATTGAAGCGGCTGACGCCATGACCAAAGCCGCCGAAGTGCGCCTGATCGGTCGTCAATTCGTCGGCGGCGGCTATGTCACCGTGCTGGTGCGTGGCGAAACCGGCGCAGTCAACGCAGCCGTCCGTGCTGGCGCCGATGCTTGCGAACGTGTTGGTGACGGCCTGGTTGCCGCGCACATCATCGCCCGCGTGCACAGCGAAGTGGAAGGCATCCTGCCGTCCGCGCCTTCTGCCTGATTTTCTGAAATCCCGTTTTAATCGAATACTTTAAGGAGCTTTAACATGGCTAACATGACTGGTGTCGCCCTTGGCATGATCGAAACCCGCGGACTGGTTCCCGCGATTGAAGCGGCTGACGCCATGACCAAAGCTGCCGAAGTGCGCCTGATTGGCCGTCAATTCGTCGGCGGCGGTTATGTCACCGTGTTGGTGCGTGGCGAAACCGGCGCGGTCAACGCAGCCGTGCGCGCTGGCGCCGATGCTTGCGAACGTGTTGGCGACGGCCTGGTTGCCGCGCACATCATCGCCCGCGTGCACAGCGAAGTGGAAGGCATCCTGCCGTCCGCGCCTTCTGCCTAATTGGATACGAGACTCGATCCGTACTTGAGTAATGGAGAATATTTATGGCTAACGTGACCGGCATTGCCCTGGGCATGATTGAAACCCGTGGTCTGGTTCCCGCGATTGAAGCGGCCGACGCGATGACCAAAGCCGCCGAAGTGCGTCTGATTGGCCGTCAATTTGTCGGCGGCGGCTACGTCACCGTGTTGGTGCGTGGCGAAACCGGTGCGGTCAACGCGGCCGTGCGCGCGGGTGCTGATGCTTGCGAACGTGTTGGCGACGGCCTGGTCGCCGCACACATCATCGCCCGCGTGCATAGCGAAGTGGAAGGCATCCTGCCGTCAAAACCGGAAGCGAGTGGCGGCGGTCGCGACGCTGAACTCACCTCAACGCTCAGCTGAGTAGCTGATCAATGAGCGTCGATCCGCGCACCTTGGGCTGGTTGACACGGGCGCTCACTCACGAGATGAGCGCCGTGCAGCAATACCTTGCGCAAAGCGTGCTGGCACGCTTGTGGGGAGACGAGGCATTGGCTAAACATCTGCGCAACGAGGCCAGCGAAGAACTGGAACATGCCGAACGCCTGATGGAACGGCTGATCCTGCTCGGAGTCGCCCCCTCAGCCGGAACGCTGCCGCCGGTCCGACTGGGCCGCAGCGTGCAGGATTTGCTGGCCGCTGATCGTGTGCTTGAAGTCGATGCCGTACGCCTCTATCAAGAGGCGAGCGCACATGCCCAGCGCATGCGCGACCCCGATACCGCCGCGCTATTGGATAGCATATTGGGCGAAGAACTCGCCCACGTGCATGAACTGGACGGCATGATGAATAGGCAGGAAGAGCATGGTTGAACTGCCCGAAGGCTGGGAAGCGCGCGGAAAGCCGCTGGCTTTGTTTCGACGTTTCGAGTTCGAACGTTACAGCGCGACGCGGACCTTTTTGGATGCGCTCGCCGCACTGTCGGAAGAAGCGGGAATGCACCCGCAGAACATCAATTTCGGCACGACTTATGTCAATGTCACGCTGGAAGGTGCGGAAGGCAACGATCCAGGCGAACAGGAGCTTGCGCTCGCCGCTCGCATCAACGCGCTGAGCAAGCCGACTGGTAGCTGACATGGCTACGCATGTCACGGCAATCATCAACCAGAAGGGCGGCGCAGGTAAAACGACGCTGGCCATGAATCTGGCGGCAGGATTGTCGCGCCGTGGCGAGACCGTGGTGATTGATCTCGATCCGCAGGGGTCTTCATTGCAATGGGCCAGTTCAGGCAGCAAACCGTTTCCAGCGACGGTGAAACAGATCGGCGGCAAGTGGGACGCACGCACCTTGCATCAGAATTACCGAGCGTACCGACATATGGTGCTGGATTGCCCCCCTTCGGTAGACAGCCATGCCTCCGTACAGGCGTTGCGGGCTTGCGATGTTGCACTGATTCCGGTGCTGCCATCGCCGATTGACCTGTGGGCGAGTCTGCGCCTGCCGCAGGAAATCGAGGAAGCCAGAAAGGTCAACGCCAATTTGAAGGCTTATCTGGTACTCAACCAGCTTGAGCCCAAGAGCGCCATCTCGGCGGCGATGCATGAAGCTTTGGCCGAGTTCGGCATGCCGGTCCTGGTAGCCACCTTGCGCCGCCGCGCCGCCTATCGCGGCGCCGCGCTGGAAGGTGTTTCGGTATATCAAATGGGCAGCCGGGGCGCTTCGGCAGCGGATGAAATTGAAGCCATCATTAATGAGGTGATCGGATCATGACCAATCTGAAAGACAAACTCTCCGCCAGCGTACGCATGGCCAAGGCCAGCCAGCAACCCGCTGTCAAACCCGAAACCGAGAAGCCTGTTGCGGCTAAAGCTGCGCCTAGCAAGCCAGCTGCGGTAAAACCTGCGGCCAGCAAGCCGCCCTCTCCCAAGCCTGCCCCGACTCGGGCCGCAACAAAGAAACCCGCCGCCAGCAAAAACCAGCCGAGCGGAAATCAAGATAGCGGCAGCGCGTTGTTTCCTTCGCGCGTCTGGCCGGACTGATAGCAACCAACCAGGTATTTGCCATGCAAAACGATCCCTTCATGCGAACCTATTCACCGCGCCAGGAAGCCATCGCGCGCGCCGCCATGCAGCAAAGCGCGTCCGTGCAGCCCGCCGCCGCTCGCCCCGCCTCCACCGGTTCGGCCGCCGACCTGCTGGCGCCCTACATGGTCACGCGCGAGCCGTACTATCGCGGCGTCGCCGACGAAATCGAACTCTATGAAGCCGCTTATTCGGTGCGTATGCCGATGATGCTGAAGGGACCGACCGGCTGCGGCAAGACGCGTTTTGTCGAATACATGGCCTGGAAGCTGCAGAAACCGCTGATCACCGTGGCGTGCAACGAAGACATGACCGCTTCCGATCTGGTCGGCCGCTTTCTGCTCGACAGCAGCGGCACCCGCTGGCAGGACGGCCCGCTCGCCGTCGCCGCCCGCCATGGCGCCATCTGCTACCTGGACGAAGTGGTCGAAGCCCGCCAGGACACCACCGTGGTGATCCATCCGCTGACCGATGCGCGCCGCGTGCTGCCGTTGGAGAAAAAGGGCGAGCTGATCCAGGCGCATCCTGATTTCCAGATTGTCATTTCATACAACCCGGGCTATCAGTCGCTGATGAAGGATTTGAAACAATCCACCAAACAGCGTTTTGGTGCGCTCGACTTCAACTACCCCGAACACGAAACCGAAGCTGAAATCGTTGCACACGAATCCGGCGTCAGCCTGGAAGTGGCGAAAAACCTGGTGCACATCGGCGAACGCGCACGCAACCTCAAGGGGCATGGCCTTGATGAAGGCCTGTCCACGCGCATGCTGATCTATGCCGGCTCCCTGATCGCCAAGGGCGTGGCGCCGCTCGCCGCTTGCCGTGTTGCGTTGGTCCGTCCGATCACCGACGACGCCGACATGCGTGACGCCCTCGACTCCGCCGTCACCACCTACTTCTAACCGCGTTTGGTTCGCTCAGGGCGCCGCAATGTTCGGCGCCGCCCTACTTAGCCACTGCCTCACCGCCTACGCTTATGGCCATCCATCTCGAAGAGTACCAAGAGATACTCGAAGACCTTCCCCACGACGCCCAGGAAGTATTGCGTGCGTCCTGGAACGAGGCCGCGCGTGCGTTTTCTTCGCGCGGACTGGATAACTACCTGAAGGGCGCAGTCGCACTGCACCATCTGGGGCGGGGCGATGATCTGGTTGTCACCTACGTCCAGGAAATGCCTGCCGTCGCGCGCGCCATTGGCGAGGACGTGTTGCCGGAAGTGGTGAATTCTCTGCTCGGCATGGCGTCGAAAACATCCGGCCAGGTGCTGACGCTGATTGCCGCCACCGCACCGCTGGCCGCTGAACGCCTGGGCGACGAGAACCTGTTCCGCGCCTATCTCAATGTGCTGCAAATCATGCTGGCACAGGCCCCGCGCGGCATGCGCCCGATGCTGGAAAACCTCGACCGCCTGCTCTCCCAGTTGACGCTGGGCGGCCTACGCCGATGGGTGATGTTTGGCGCGCAGGCTTACAAGGCGGACTTCGAAGGCCAGACCCAGTATTTCTCGTTGCGCAGTCCGGACGCACTCTCGGTGTTGCAGGCCGAACGCAAGGGGACGCTGTTCGTCGATGTGCAACGCCGCCTGAACATCTACCTTCGCGCCATGTGGGGGCGCGACTTCTTCCTGCGTCCGACCGCCGGCGATTATGAGAACCGGGAAGGTCTGAAACCTTACATCGAGCGTTATCTGATCCATATCGCCGACGCCTACGACGACTACAAGCCGTACGGCGACGACACGCCGCCCGAAGCGGTAATTCAAGGCCTGGAGATCTACCGCGCGGCCGCCAATCATTGCGCTGCGCATCTGGTGTTCACCGGCGCGCCGCTGTCGATGCAGATGCTGAACCCGACGCAGATGGCGATCATCGAAATGATCGAGGATGCACGCGTCGAAGAACTCGCCTGCCGCCAGTTTCCCAACATGCGCACCGCCTGGCTGGCGTTGCATCCGCCGCTCGACACGAATCCGCCGCAATGCGTCGGCGATCTGCTCAACCGATTGGCGCGCGCATTACTCGAACCGCAATCCAGTGACCCGCACCCTTGGGTGCAGGAAGGCGTGGCGCTATTCCGGGCCGAACCCGATCTGTCGACCAACCAGGCCAGCTGGAACATTGGCGTCGCGTTGGCGCATACCCTGATCCAGATACCGTTGCCGGAATTCAACTGGCGCACCGACACGCTGCGCGCGATCTACCGCGACGACAACCGCACGGTCTGGGAGTCGGAAGAGTTCGATACCGATGCGGCACTGCTCGCCTCCTGGGAACCCAAGCAGGTGCGCAAAAAAGTCAGCCTCATGGAGATGGTCAACGAGGTCAACAACGAATTCGCCGGCGACGACTCCGAAGAAATCTGGGTGCTGGAAACACCGTTCTACCTCGATCAGGAAGGCGTCACGATCAACGAGCTGGAGGGCCGCGAGCCGGTGGCCGATCCGGTGCATTACCACGAGTGGGATTATCAGATCCAGCTCGAGCGGCCGAGCTGGGTGACGGTGCTGGAGCGCCGGCCCAAGCTGGGCGAGCTGGCAGTCATCGAAAAGATCATCGACGACAACAAACCGGTGATCGCGCGGCTGAAATTCCTCATCGAATCGATGATACCGCAGGGCATGCAGCGCATACGCCGCCTGGAAGACGGCGACGAGCTGGACATCAACGCCGCCGTACGCGCGATGATCGACATCCGCATGGGGCAGCAGCCCGACCCGCGCATCATGATGCGTTACAAGCGCAGCCAACGCGATCTGGCGGTCATGGTATTGCTCGACATGTCGGAGTCGTCCAACGACAAGGTGCGCGGCCGCGACTACAGCGTGATGGACCTTACCCGCGCCGCCACCGTGCTGCTTTCCAGCGCGCTCGACCGCATCGGCGACCCGTTTGCGCTGCACGGCTTCTGTTCGGATGGCCGCCACGACGTGCATTACTACCGCTTTAAAGAGTTCGACCAGCCCTACAACGACCTGGTCAAGGCGCGCCTGGCCGCAATGCATGGCTCGTACTCGACGCGCATGGGTGCAGCCTTGCGACACGCCGGCTCGGTGCTGAAGCAGCAACCGAAGAAGAAGAAGATTCTGTTCATCATCACCGACGGCGAACCGGCGGACAACGATGTGCGCGATCCGCAATATCTACGCCACGACACCAAGCGCGCAGTGGAGGAACTGACGCGCGATGGCGTCACCACCTATGCCCTGTCGCTCGATCCGCATGCCGATCAGTATGTCTCACGCATATTCGGCGTGAAGAATTTCACTGTGCTCGACCAGGTTGAACGGCTGCCGGAAAAGCTCCCGATGCTGTACATGGGGCTAACGCGATGACCAAGGAGAGGGCACCCTCGCAGCAGGCTAACGTGAGTGCGGCGAACATTAGACCCGCACCAGCGGGTGGCCGCAGCCCGCTATTGCCTATGTGGTCCATGGGCCTGACATACTGAATACGTCGATGGACATCACGTTACGTACTTTCGTTTTCATCGACTCACTGCAGCCGCAGCTGGCTTCCTATCTGGCCACATCCTCGCAAGGCTTTCTGCCGGTGCCCGGCGATGCCTGCATGTGGATCGAGGTCGCGCCGGGCATGGCGGTGCATCGGCTGTCTGACATCGCGCTGAAGGAAACGAATGTGCATTTGGGCGAGCAGGTCGTCGAGCGTTCGTTCGGCTCAATGGAGATCCACTACCGCAACCAGAGCGAGGTCATGGAAGCGGGCAATATCATCCTGCGCCAGTTGAACACCTCCATGGATACGCGCATGGCCTGCCGCATCGCCTGGAACGAGATCATCCGCGGCATTACGCCCGACCACACCACCCTGATCAACCGTCAGCTGCGCAAGGGCTCCATGATCCTGCCCGGCAAGAGCATGTTCATCCTGGAAGTTGAACCCGCCGGCTACGCGGTTTACGCCGCCAACGAGGCGGAAAAGGCGGCCAACATCACCCTGGTTGACGTGAAGCCATTCGGCAATTTCGGTCGCCTGACCATGATGGGCTCCGAGGCGGAGGCGGAAGAAGCCGCCCGCGCGGCGGTCAAGGCCATCGACAACATCAACACGCGGGCTCAACGCGCTTAGCGCCCGTCACCCCGGGCGCCTACTGCTTTACCCCGCCGCCGACGGCGCAGCAACTGCGGACGCCTCCTTGGCAACGACCGGCGCAGCCTTATCGTAACGTTGTGCCAGCGTTTTGAGCGCGATGTCCTTGCTTGGGAACAGGTTGTCCTTGCCGATGAACTCATCCAGGCCGGCACGATTGATCGCCTCGCGCACCTGTTTCTTCAGGCCGGCCAACATCAGGGTCACCCCAGCCGCGCGCAAGTCCGTCGCCAGCGTGCGCAATTTTTCCTCGCCCGTGGCGTCCACCCGGTTGATGCTGTTGCCGATCACCAGCACGGCCTTGGCCTGCGGGTACTGGCTGATGGCCTTCATCACGGCGTGTTCAAAAAACGCCGAATTGATGAACACCAACGAAGCATCGAAGCGCAGCACCACATAGTTTTCGCTGATCGGCGGCAAGTCGTAATTGGCTGCGCCGACCAGCGTACCGTCCTTGGTGCGCGCGAGCACCTCGCTGCGTGGCTGCATGACGCCGTGCAGGAACACCAGAATGGTCAGCACGACGCCGACCAGCACGCCGCTGGCGAGCTGAGGCGCCATCAGCAGCGTCGCGACAAAAGTGATCAGCCCGACCACACCGTCGCTTCTGCGCACGTTCCAGGAATGCCGCAGGGACTTGAAGTCGATCAGACTGAACACGGCGCTCATGACGATGGCCGCCAGCACCGGCTGCGGCAAGTGATAGAAGTAATGGGTCATGAACAACATCACCAACACGACCCCGATGGCACTGATGATGGCGAAGAAGCCGGTACGCGCTCCCGCTTTCGCCGCCACCGCCGATCGCGAGAACGAACCGGATACGACGTAGGACTGGAACAGGCTGCCGACAATATTGGCCAGACCCTGGCCGATGAGTTCCTGATTGGGGTCTAGCTTTTCGCGGCTTTGAGCAGCCAACGCACGCGAAATCGACGTGGCTTCCATGAAACCGATCAACGCCATGATGAATGCGGTGCCCAGCAATCCCGCCATCAAGCCGAAATCCATCGGCGGCAAGGCGAAGCCTGGCAGACCGGCAGGAATGCTGCCGACGACCAGACCGCCTCCGGAAATGCGAAACTGGCCATCCTTGACCCCGGAAAAACGCCAGCTTGGCGTGGTCCAGGATGCTTCGCTCAGAGTGCGATAGAGCACAATTCCTTTCGGACCCTCGACCGGCGTCAAGGCGTAGCGATAGACCGCCACCCGCTGGCCGTAGAGCTGTTTCTTCAGACTGCGCTCTTCGCCATCCAGGCGCAGCGACTCGGCTTCCAGCGTGTAATCATGCAGTTCGGACTTGGCCAGATTGGCGATATTCGAGCGAACCTGTCCTTGCTGGTGCTTGTTGCGCACCAGCGCGGCTTCCAGTTCGGCATATTTCCCATACACCGCGCGCACCTGTGCGTCTTCGATCTGCTCGGGCGCAACCAGTGCCGTCTTCTCGAAGCCGACCGCCGCACTGATGACCGTCCCGAGGACCACCACCACCAGCACCCCGGGCAGCTTGGGAGACACCTTCTTGAGCAGCGACATCACGGCCAGCGTGCCGACGCCGAATGCAATGGTCGGCCAGTGCGCCAGCGGGAATTGCATCACCACATGCCAGAGGTCGCGCAAGAACATGTCGGAGCGCGGCATCGGCACATTGATGAAGCTGTTCAACAGCGATAGTCCGATGATCAGTGCCGCCGCATTGGTAAAGCCGTTGATGACCGGATGCGAGGCCAGGTTGATCAGCACACCCATGCGGAACAGACCCAATCCCAACCGCATGACCCCGACCATCAGCGCCAGCGTCATCGAATAAAGAATGAACTCCTCGCTGCCGCGACTGGCCAGCGGCTCGATCGCCGCAGCGGACATCAGCGATAGCAGAGCGACCGGCCCGGTGTGCAGAAAACGCGAAGCGCCCCACATCGAGGCGATCATCACCGGCAGGAACGCAGCGTACAGGCCATAGACCACCGGCAGACCGGCGAGCGTGGCGTAGGCCATCGATTGCGGGATCAGGATCAACGCCACGGTGACGCCTGCGATCAGATCGCCGCGCAGTGCGTCCGCCCGAAGAGGAAACCAACGTAGGAAGGGGAAAAAGCGTGTCATAACAAGAAAACCCCATGCCTAGCATGGGGTAAGAAGTAAGGCGGAAGAGTATAGCGTTTGCCTGACTCAGGCTGCGCGCTGAACGGCCGAAGCGCGCTCCCGGCGGGAGGCCTGGTCGCTGGCGTTCGCGGCCACCAGCACGACCGGTACCGGCATGCTGTTCATGCCTTGCGAACCTTTCATCAAACCGTGGCCGAGGAAGCCGCCTTCATTGCATACCAGAAAAGCCACTTCCGGCCGGCGACGCAACGCCTGCGCCAGTGCTGCAGGCGGCTCTCCAGACAGCACGTTGATGCGGAGCGCAATATCGGCCGCAGCCAATGCGCTTTGATAGGGCTGCAACAACGCCTCTACGTCGCCTTCCAGTTGGAAGGTCAGCACGGTCAAACCGTGTTTGAGACGGACACAGGTTTGGATTACATACTGCATGACGTCGTCGGCAAGCTCACTGCCCAAGTAGAGGCCAACCTGAGGGCGCGTTTCCTGCACAACCGCCACTTCAGGCTTGCAGACCGGCACCGAGTTGTTCGCCAACAAGCGGCCTTTCTGGCGAAGACTCAGATTCTCACCGGCGTTGGACTGGGCAATGGCGGACAACATACGCTTGATTTCGTGGGTCAGTTTCATGGTGTGCTCCAGGTGGACTATTTGCGATAAACATACCTAAGCAAACCCCGTGCCACCTTTTATATTCTATTTATCAATGACTTACGTTGATCGCTTAGAAATCATACGAGGCGATCGTTGCAGGACGTTGCGATGCATGTTGCACGGTTGTTACCATCTGCAACACTCTCTCCCTAAAGCGCAACGCCCATGCCCAGCCTGCGCAACAAGATTCTCAGCACCTACGCCTTTTCCAAACTGGTGTTGCTGTTATTCGCCGCGGTGGTGTTTGTCGATCTCTATTATCTGCATCGCCAGATCGAGGCCGGACAGTCGGTGTCCGATTTTCGCGAAGCCGTACTGGAAATGCGGCGCGACGAAAAAAACCTGTTTCTCTATCGCGACCTGTCCAGCCTGGATCAACTGATGCATCAAGCCGATGCCGCCAATGCCGCCCTGACCAAGGGGCAAGCGACTTTCCTGGCGATCGGCGGAGAGCAACAGTTTCATCGCCTCATGGCGTTGTTGCGGCAGTATCGCGACACTCTCGATGCCTATCCGCTGCTGGCACACTCCGAGCAGGCCGGCGCACGTCAGGCTATCCGCGGTTTTGGCCATGAACTGACTGAAACGTCGCACGATCTGCGACTCAGCGAACGGCGTCTGCTCGCCGATGCCACGCGCCGAGCCGGCCTCACGCTGCTGCTGACGTTTGCCGGCGTGGTCGTATTGGGCGTGGCCAGCGGCTTGTTTCTCGCCCACCGGGTGGTGCGGCCGCTGCGCGGCTTGGAGAGCGGGCTGCGCGCCATCGACGAAGGCCGCGCGCGCGAGTTGGCGCAGCCATCCCGAGACCAGGAAATCGAGTCGTTTGTCGTCGCGTTCAACGCCATGCTGAAACACATGCGCCAACAACAAGACCAGGTCAAACGCAGCGAGAAGGCCGCGGCCCTCGGCGTGCTGGTGTCTGGCGTGGCGCATGAACTCAATAACCCCCTATCGAACATCTCGACATCGGTACAACTGCTGCTGGAAGAGGAAGGGGCGTCGGCGAACGAGGCGGCGGATGCCGAAACCCGCGCCTTGTGGTTATCCCAGATCGACAGCGAAACCGAGCGCGCCCGGCGCATCGTGCGGCGGCTGCTGGACAGTGTGCGGCACCCGAAACTGCATTTGCAGCGGCTGGCGCTCGCCGACCTGGTGCAATCGTCGCTTGCCCTGGTAAATCGACAGTTGCCGAGCAATGTCCAGGTCTGTGCCGGCGCAGCCCCCGAGCTGGAGATCGAGGTGGACCGGGATCGCATGCAGCAGGTCTTCATCAACCTGATCAAGAATGCGGCCGATGCCGGCGCAGGGCATATCACGGTCAACGCCGAGATCGCCGTTTGGGATGCCGACCTGAACGAGGATGGGCATCTGGAGGGTGACCCGACCATCCTCGCGCAGTCGTCCAGAGCCATGCGGATCACCGTCACGGACAACGGCCCCGGCATCGCGCCTGAAGTGCGCGAGCACCTGTTCGAACCCTTCGTGACGACGCGATCCGGCGGCGAGGGTACCGGCCTGGGCCTGTATCTGGTCGAGGAAATCGTCAGCGAACACCGCGGTTGCATCGTCGTCGAATGCCCCGCCGCCGCCGGCACCCGCTTTTCCATCTGGCTACCGCTTAACGAGGAATCCGCATGACCGAAACGCATATTCTGCTGATCGACGACGAGGCGATCGCACTCTCCAACCTGACCCACGTACTCCAGCGCGAGGGTTACCGGGTCACCGCCTGCAGAGATGGCGAATCCGGGCTGGCCGCACTGCAAAAAGCGGAGTTCGATCTGGTGCTGAGCGATATCAAAATGCCGGGCATCGATGGCATGGAAGTCCTGCGCGAAGTGCGCACCAGCCATGCCGATGTTCCCGTGATCATGATCACCGGCCACGCCACGCTCGATTCCGCGGTCGAGGCGATGAAGGCGGGCGCCTACCATTACCTCGCCAAACCGTTCCGACTCGCCGAGGCGCGCGAAGTCGTACGCGGAGCGCTGGAGATGCGCCGCGTCAAACTGGAAAACCGGGAACTCAAACTCCGCGTCGAGCAGATGCAGAACCCGCATACGCTGATCACGCAAGACCTGGGCATGCAGCGCCTATTGGAAACCGCCCGCCGCATCGCCAGCACCGACAGCAGCGTGGTCATCTACGGTGAATCGGGCACCGGCAAGGAATTGCTGGCGCGTTACATCCATCAGTGCAGCCGCCGCGCGCAGGGCGCCTTCGTCGCGTTCAACTGTGGCGCGCTGTCCGAAGACCTGGCCGCCAGCGAACTGTTTGGCCATGAAAAAGGCGCCTTTACCAACGCACAAGGCCGCAAGATCGGCTTGTTCGAGGCCGCCCAAGGCGGCACGTTGTTTCTCGACGAGGTCGCCGAACTGCCGCATTCGATCCAGATCAAATTGCTGCGCGTGTTGCAGGAGCGCGAGGTGCTGCGCGTCGGTGCGGTGGAACCGTTCAAGATCGACGTACGCGTACTGGCTGCCAGCAACCGCGATCTCAAAGACGCGGTCGAGGCCGGACACTTCCGCAACGATCTCTATTTCCGCCTGAATGTAGTGACGCTGGAATTACCGCCGCTACGCGAGCGGCGGGACGATATTCCGCTGTTGGCCTACTATCTGCTGCGCAAATACGCCGCCGCGATGGATCGCCCGGCTCGAGAAATCACCGCCGAGGCGATGCGGCACCTGACCGAATACGACTATCCGGGCAATGTTCGCGAGCTGTCCAACTTCATCGAGCGCGGGGTGGCGCTGGCTGAAGGCGATCTGCTCGACGAGGAGCACCTGCCCCAGCATCTGGGCAAGCTGACCGTCAAAGTATTCACGCCGGCACTGGCGGCCGCGCCAGTTACCCTGGAGGCGCAGGAAAAAGAGCACATCCTGCAGGCCCTCGAGTTGGCCCAGGGCAACCGCAGCGAGGCGGCGCGCATGCTGGGCATCGACCGTGTATCGCTGTGGCGCAAGCTGAAAAAATACGGCATGTGAGAAAACACGCCGACTACAAGCGCACGCTGACCTCGTTGCGCTGCGCCATCGTCTCGATGGAGCGATCCAGCGCGAGTTGCGCAGGGTTGTCGGCGGAGTGTGCACCGAGACGTTCCAGCACGTCGTCCTGTTCCAGCAATTCCCGCGTGCCGTCGGCACGCTGCAGGAAAGCGGCCCAGGGCGCGAATTTGGTGAGTGGAAAATCCTCGCCTTCAAGCGGCGAGATGTCGATGTTCACCCCGGCTAGGAACAGCAAGTTCTTGCCGCGCATGGCGGGAGACAGCGCCAGGCTACGATAGGTACGGTCGAACTCTGCCAGGGTGTTGGCGCAGGCGGCGGTAAGCAGCGGATGCGGCGCAGTAAGTATCCACGGCATCGGCGCGAGCAGATTGCGTTCGAGTTGGTTCTGGTCGGAATTCGCGCTTCCCAGATCGCGTTGAAAGTAGAAATCCTCTGCGGCCAATCTGTTTCCGATGGTGACGCTGCCCTCGCTAGGCCAGGCATCCATGCCAAGGCGATCGACCAAGGTGGCCGCAGCGCGATAGAGCAGTCCGGTACTGCGCGCCTCGAGCGGTTGCGGCAGTTCATGCTCCGTGGCGGCATGGATCAGATTGCCGTGGACCAGAAACAACCCCTGCGCGCGCGCCGAGGTAAGCAGCTGGTTGTCGATCAGAACGGCAGGCTGCCCGGCGCTACGGATCAGACGGATGTTTTCGCAGGCAAACGCGTATTGCTCGCGGTACCAGGCCAACGTGTGTCCGACCTTGCCGCAGGCGCAAGTATTGCCCGTGTGCTCGGTATGGAGCCGGCGATAACTGCCGAATTCGCCCCTTATAGGGTCGTAGCCGACGTGGCTCGCCTGGACCAGGAGCAGATCCTTGCCATGATCGGCATGCGGGCCGTGCCGCTCGAGCGACACGATGCCGCCGACGCGGCCGTGATTGAAAGGGAACGCACCGAAATGCTTGGCGATCAGGATGATCGGGAAACCCTGGCTTTCATCCGAACAGAACGCGCGCGAAGGCATGATTTTGCCGGGCGAAAAGCCCATCGAAAGACACCAGTTGTACAACTTGGGCACGAAGCTGTTGTAGCACAGCATGCGGCCGTCGAGACGAAAGCTGCGCAGTGCGCTGTCGATGCTGGCACGGTGGGAGAACATAGGGAAAGGGGCAGCGTGAACGTGGAGGCGCGGCTATAATATCAAGCTTTTCTGATACAGCCATGGAATGGTTTGGAGCGATCCGGCCATACGAATAATGAACGCAAAACTTGCCCGTTTTCTTCCATTTCTTCGCTGGTTCCCGCTGACCGCCAGCGATGCCAGGATCAACTTTCTTGCTGGACTGACCGTTGCACTGGTGCTCATTCCGCAGTCCATGGCCTACGCCCAGTTGGCCGGCATGCCCGCTTATTACGGCTTGTATGCCGCATTTTTGCCGGTTGCCCTGGCGGCGATGTGGGGTTCATCCAACCAGCTCGCGACCGGCCCGGTCGCGGTGGTCTCGCTGCTGACGGCGTCCTCCATCGCCACCCTGGCGACCCCGGGCAGCGACGACTTCATCGCGCTAGCCATCATGCTCACCTTTCTGGTGGCGTTGATTCAGATCGCGCTGGGCGTTTTCAAACTGGGGGTGGTGGTCAACTTCCTGTCGCATCCGGTCATCGTCGGCTTTACCAACGCAGCTGCCATCATCATTGCGCTTTCGCAGGTTTCCAAGATTCTGGGCGTATCGATGCCGCGCAGCGAATCCTTCATCAACGACATCGTCGGCGTCTTCAGACAGATCGGCGATTCCCACTGGCCGACTCTGACCATGGGTCTGGGCGCCATGCTGCTGATGTGGGCGATGAAGAAATACACGCCCAAGCTGCCCGGCGTTCTGGTGGCCGTGGTGCTGAGCACGCTGATTTCCTTCGCCATCGGTTACGAAAAGAAAGCGACCATCCACATCGACGAACTGGCCGATCCGCAAATCGCGGCGATGGTGCTCGCAAACGAAGCGGCGACAAAAGAATTTGACCAGTTGCAGGCGGATGTCCTGGCCAACGAGGCGGAGGCCAAGAAACTGGAAAAGATCGAGCCGCGCAACGAACCATTCATTCTGTCCTTGCACTACCAGGCCGATTTGCTGCGCTCGCAGGCCAGCACCCAGGAAGTCGTCAACGCCAAGCGCCTGAAGGAACTGCGCAAATTGCGCTTCGAGCGCGAAGTGCGCGCGGACGGCAAGCCTGGCGCGCTGCATCAGAAAGGGGCGGTCCCCGCCGGCATAAAAACCGATGGCGTCAGCTGGCGCATCACGCGCACGGGCAAGGGCGAGATTCGTCTAACCGGCGGCGGCGAAGTGGTCGGCGCAATCCCTGAGGGCCTGCCGGAATTCAGCCTGCCCAAGCTAGACATGGACAAACTGGGCGCCCTGCTCTCGGCTGCGCTGGTGATCTCGCTAGTCGGCTTCATGGAAGCAATCTCCATCGCCAAGGCGGTGGCCGCCAGGACCAAGCAGCGGCTTGATCCCAACCAGGAGCTGATCGGCCAAGGCCTCGGCAACCTGGTCGGCAGCTTTTCGCAGGCCTACCCCACCTCCGGCTCGTTCTCGCGCACCGCGGTGAACATGAACATGGGCGCCAGTTCCGGGCTGTCCTCGGTGTTCACTGCGCTGATCGTGCTGGTCGCTTTGCTGTTCCTGACGCCGCTGCTCTACCATCTGCCGCAGGCCGTTCTGGCGGCCATCATCATCATGGCCGTGGGCGGACTGGTGAACCTCGAAGCGGTCAAACACGCCTGGAAGGCGCACAAGCACGACGGCGCAGCCGCCATGGTGACTTTCGCCGCCACCATCTTCTTCGCGCCGCATCTGGACAACGGCATTCTGGTCGGCGCCGGCCTGGCCATCGTGCTGTTCCTGCTGCGTACGATGAAGCCGCGCGTGGCGCTGCTCGGCCGCTATTCCGACGGCACGTTGCGCGACATCAAGATCAACCCTAACCTGCCGACCAGCGAACACATCATGGTCATGCGTTATGACGGTTCGCTGTATTTCGCCAACGTGTCGTATTTTGAAGACGCCGTGCTCGAAGCGCTGGCGGACCACCCGAAAGTGAAATACGTGCTGATCGTCGGCGACGGCATCAACCAGATGGATGCTTCGGGTGAAGAAGTCGTGCATCACCTGGTCGAGCGCCTGCGCGAGACCGGCGTCACCCTGGTGTTCTCCGGCCTGAAAAAACAGGTCCTCGACGTGATGCGGCAGACCGGCTTGTTCGAACTGGTCGAGCAGAAAAACATCTTCGCCACCGAGAACCAGGCCATCGCCGGCATTTACGAAAGGCTGGGCGACGCGGCCCACGAAGATCTGTTCTGTGTCGTGAAACCGGCCTCGACCTGAACGAAAATGAGCGCCTCCATGGAAATCAACTCGATCACCAAGAAGCTGCTGTTCAACACCATCCGGGTCGATACCGTGCTGGATGACGGCAGTGAAGGCTCCGGCACCGCCTTCGTGGTCAGCCATGCGCACGCGCGCGGCAGCCATACCTTCATCGTCACCAACCGGCATCTGGTTGATGGCGTGCGCCGCGGCGGCCTGGTGTTCACCCAGAAGCGCAATGGCCAGCCGGCGTTCGGGCAACGTTTCCAGCTCAACATCGAGGATTTTCCGCACGCCTGGTTCCTGCATCCCGACCCGGAGGTCGATCTCGCCATCATCCCGATGCGCCCGCTGGAGCAGGCGGCGCGCGATCAGGGCATCGAGCTCTACTACCACGTCATCGACAGCCGTCTGGCGCCCGATGCCGCCACGACGCGCGCGCTCGACGCCCTCGAGGAAATCTTGTTCGTCGGCTATCCCAGCGGCGTCTGGGACCAGGTCAACCTGATGCCCATCCTGCGTCGCGGCACCACCGCAACGCCGATGGCGCTTGATTTCGAAGGCCGCCCCGAATTCCTCATCGATGCCGCGGTCTACCCCGGCTCCAGCGGCAGCCCGGTGTTCGTCTATCAACCCGACACGATGCGGCCGGGCCACAGCGCCGGCAAAAAGTTTCTCTTCGCCGGCGTGGTGGCGGCGGTGTTTTTCCGCGAGGAAGCCAATCATCTGGTGCCGATGCCGGTGCCGGCCAACAACCACGGCATGGTCATGGGCTCGGAAATGATCGACCTCGGCCTGGTCATCAAATCGCAAGCCGTAATCGACGTGATCAACGCCTATCTGGGCAAGTGGTTGGACTAGCCCTTCGCCAACGCGCCTAGCCTGCCTGCAGGCGATGACCCTCAACCCAATCACCTCCTGACGGAAGCCGCATGAAAGATAAAAGTATGCTTTACATTGGGTTCAACGAAGACACGCATGGCATCACCATGCTGGGTCGCGTCGTGCTCGACGCCCGGCTGTTCGGCCTGATACCCGACACAGAAGATTGCAAAGGCTGGGATCTGACCCGCATGCAGAAACTCATGTATCAGAACGAAGCGCTCTGGGACCAGTACGGCAATCTGCCCAGCCGGCTGCCGGACGATCTGCGCCAACGCCATGCCGAGCTGTATGCCTGGGCCACCGAGCGCGGCCGCGAACGCGGCTGGGATCCCGAGCTGGGCGAAGACGAGTAAGCGCCCCACAAGGCACTAACCGCCAGGAGCCCAAAGATGAATTTTGAACCCGTCGTACTGTTCTTCGTACTGGGCGTGGTCGCCGGCCTGCTGCGCTCCGACCTGAAGATCCCCGGCAGCATCTATGAAGCCTTGTCGATCTTCATCCTGTTGGCGATCGGCCTCAAAGGCGGCGTCGAACTGGCCAAACATCAGGTTGGCGATCTGCTGCTCGACGGCCTGATCATCGTCCTCATCGGTGCCGTGATTCCGCTGCTCGCCTTCCCGGTGTTGCGCGTCCTCGGCCGCATGAGCCGCGCCGATTCGGCCTCCATTGCGGCGCACTACGGCTCGGTCAGCGTCGTCACCTTTTCGGTCGGCATCACCCTGCTCGGCAAGGAGCTCCTCGACTACGAGGGTTACCTGATCGTATATCTGGTCTTGCTGGAAATTCCGGCCTTGATGATCGGGGTCATCCTGGCGCGGCATGGCCAGGGCCAGGTGCGCTGGGGAAAACTGCTGCATGAGGTGTTCTTCGGCAAGAGCATCTATCTGCTGGCCGGCGGCCTGCTGATCGGCTTCGTCGCCGGCTCCGACGGCATCAAGCCGCTGGACAAGCTGTTCTTCGATCTGTTCAAAGGCGTGCTCGCGCTGTTTCTGCTCGAGATGGGCCTGGTGGCCTCGACGCGCATCGCTGCGCTGCGCGAATACGGCGCCTTCCTCGCCGCCTTCGCCGTCGTGATGCCGATCGTGTCCGCCACGCTGGGCACCCTCACCGGATGGATGCTGGGCCTCTCGGTGGGCGGCACTTTCCTGCTCGCGACTTTGTATGCCAGCGCCTCCTACATCGCCGCCCCGGCGGCCATGCGTATCGCCGTACCGGAAGCGAATCCGGCGCTTTCCATCGGCGCATCGCTGGGCATGACCTTTCCGTTCAATATTTTCGTGGGCATCCCGCTTTACCTGTGGATGGCCAAATTCATACACACGACTGGAGGCTGAACCCCATGCCGGCGGAATCGATGTTATTGCTGACCATCCTGTCCGAAGCGGTGCTGGAAGACACCCTGATCGATGAAATCATGGCGCTTGGCGCCAAGGGTTACACCATTTCCGAAGCGCGCGGACGCGGCACCCATGGCCTGCGAACCGGCAAATGGAGCGCCGGCGGCAACATCCGCATCGAGGTCATCGGCGACTCGGCATTGTGCGCGAGCATCGTCAAGCGGTTGCAAACAGGTTATGAACGCGACTACGGCCTGCTGATGTTCACCTGTGCCGTCGAGCTGCAGAACTAGCCCGGCACAGCAGCCATGACCACGCGAGCGGCGCGGCGAACACCGGCTGATGCCAACGCCATCGCTTCGGCTGTGGATATATTGCGCGCCGGCGGCGTGGTGGCCATCCCGACCGAAACCGTCTACGGCCTCGGCGCCGACGCCCGCAACGAAATGGCCGTGCGACGGGTGTTCGCCATCAAGGGGCGGCCCGCCGATCATCCCCTGATCGTGCATCTAGCCGACGCCGCCGCCGCCGATGCCTGGGCCGCGCACATCCCGGCCGCGGCCCGGCAATTGATGGCGCGTTTCTGGCCCGGCCCGCTGACTTTGGTCTTGCCGGCGCGTGGCGACGTGCCGCGCGTGGTCACCGGCGGACAGGACAGCGTCGCGCTGCGCGTGCCCAACCATCCCACCGCCCTGGCCGTGCTGCGCGCCTTCGGCGGCGGACTCGCGGCGCCGTCGGCGAACCCCTTCGGCGGCGTCAGCCCGACCGAGGCCGAGCATGTCCGCGCCTCGCTCGGCGACCGGGTCGATCTGGTGCTGGACGGCGGCCCGTGCCGTTACGGGCTGGAATCCACCATCGTATCCTTCCTCGAAGAACGCCCGCGCGTGCTGCGTCCCGGCGCGTTGGCGCTGTCCGCCCTGCGCGAAGTCCTCGGTGCGGAAGGCGTCGATATCGGCCCGCAGATAGACACCAGTTCGGACGCCACCTCGCTATCCCAAGCCGCGCCGGGCGCGGCCTCGGCGCCGCGCGTGCCCGGCGCTTTGCCGGCGCATTACGCCCCCGCCACGCCGCTGGAAGTGCTGCCGCCGGACGCCCTGGCCGTTCGCGCCGAGGCGTTGCTCGCCGAGGGCCTGCGGGTGGCGGTGCTGCGGCGAGACCTGAGGCTGAAGCGCGCGCCAGCGCACAAGCAGGATGCCGGACTGCACAGCATTGCAGCGCCCCAACGGCCGCATCTGCCCCAGTTTTTTCTGCCGGCCCGGCCGCAAGGCTATGCTCACGGCCTCTACGCCCGTCTGCGCCAACTCGACCGTTTCGGCTTCGACCGCCTGCTGGTCGAAGCGCCGCCGACGAGCGAAGCCTGGTGGGCGGTCAACGACCGCTTGGCGCGCGCGGCCTGCGCCGGCAAGCCGATATCCTAAGCGCACTCACCCACGGCGTTTTTTCAATCGACAGGAGAGCGGGCATGATCGCCAACCAGATAAGAGACATCCTCGTTCCGATAGCGGAGTTTCCCCGCATCCAGCAGGACGCCACGCTGCACGATGCATTCGCGTTGCTGCATACGCAACATACCTCCGGCGGCTGGCGCTACCGGCACATCCTGGTATTCGACGCCGGCAATACCGTGGTGGGCGTGCTCAGCCTGCAAGACATGCTGCGCGCGCTGATGCCGGACTACATCAAGGCGACCCTGACCCCGCAGCACGTCTCGTCCCATTCGGTCGACGCCTCGCTCAGCCTGCTCTGGCAGGAATCGTTCCCGGCGCAATGCCGGCAAGCGTCCGAGATCGCCGTGGCGTCCTGCATGACCGCAGTACGCCATACCGTGCAGGCCGACAAGCCGCTCACCTGCGCCGCCTACCTGATGATCGCGCACCATGTGCATATGCTGCCGGTGCTGGAAGGCGAACAGGTGGTGGGCGTGGTGCGCATCGTCGACATCTTCAACCAGGCCGCGGCGGAGGTGCTCCATGGCGGCTGAATCCACCACGTCAAACGCCTCGCCCCATCTCCAGGCGGCGCATTCCGAATTCGACTGGAAAAAGCTGTTCATCCTGCTGGCCGGCCTGGGCGTGTTCCTGGCCGTCTACTTCATGCCCGCCTGGCCGGACGCGGTGGACCCCGCCGGCAAGCGCTTCGCCCTCGGCCCGGAAGGCAAGGCGGCCATCGGCCTGTTCCTGATGGCCGGCATCTGGTGGATCTTCGAGGTCATCCCGATCGGCGTCACCGCCATCGCCATCGGCGTGTTCCAGGCCCTGTTCCTGATCCGTCCGGCGAAGGACGCCTTCCGCGATTTCATGGACCCGTCGGTGATGTTCATCTTCGGCTCCATCGTCATCGGCCTGGCCTTCACCAAGTCCGGCCTCACCCGGCGCCTGGCCTACAAGATGCTCACGGTGGCGGGCGAGAACAGCAACATGATCCTGCTCGGCTGCCTGGTAGTCACCGCCGCGCTGGCGCACCTGATGGCCCATACCGCCGTGGCGGCGACGATGTTCCCCATACTGCTGGCCATCTATGCCCTCTACGGCGAGGGCGACAAGCAGACCAATTTCGGCAAGAGCCTGTTCATCGGCATGGCCTACGCCGCCGGCGCCGGCAGCATCATCACCTTTCTCGGTTCGGCGCGCGCCCCGGCGGCGGCGGGCATGTACAAGGAGTTCACCGGCAACGAGATCGGCTTCTTCGAGCTGACCAGCTACATGGCGGTGATCGGCTGGCTTATGGTGCTGGGCATCTGGCTCTACCTGATCGTGTTCCTGAAGCCGGAAAAGAAAACCATCCCCGGCCTCAAGGACACGGTCCAGCGCCTGTCCGCCGGCTTAGGCCCGCTCACCACCCGGGAAAAGACCGTCCTGCTCATCGTCTTCGGCATCGTGCTGTTGATGGCCCTTAAAGGCGTGGTGCCGGCGCTGAAACCCATCGACCGGGCGCCGATCATGCTGATCTCGACGCTGCTGTTTTTCATCATCGGCATCCTGACGGTCAAGGACCTGGAGGAAATACCCTGGAACATCATTCTGCTGTTCTCCGGCGCCATGAGCATCGGTTTCTGCCTGTGGCAGACCGGCGCGGCGGAATGGATGGCGGTGCAATGGCTGGCACTGCTCAAGGACGCCCACTGGTTCGTGTTCGTCATGGGCATCGCCGCCTTCGTACTGGTGTTGACCAACTTCATCATGAACGTGGCGGCCATCGCCATCGTGCTGCCGGTGGCTCTGGTCATCGCCAAGTACCTGGGCGTGGCGCCGGACGTGGTGATGTATGCCTCCCTGGTCACCGCCGGCATGCCGTTCGTGCTGCTGATCGGCGCCGCCCCCAACGCCATCGCCTACGATTCCAAGCAGTTCACCCCCGGCGAATTCTTCCGCCACGGTTTGCTGCTCAGCGTCTTCCTGCTGGTGGTATTGGGCGTGGCAGTCACCGTGCTGTGGCCGCTGCTGGGCATGCCGATCCTGGTGCCGCAGCCCTGAACCCGGGCGTTCTTTTGCAGCAGCGTTCACCAAGCCGGGGCGCTGCTGTTATTCTGCCCTCTCAATTCCTAAGGAGATTCCTGACCATGCGTGCCCTTCTGGCGATCTGCCTGTTCGTTTCCGCGCCGCTTGTTTTTGCCGCCAACCCCGCCAACTCTGCCGACACCGTCAAGGGCGCCGTGCTCGAGGCCCAGGATGTCGGCAGCTACACCTACCTCCGCCTCAAGACTCAGCAGGGTGAAACCTGGGCGGCGGTCAGCCGGGCGCCGGTCAAACTGGGCCAGACGGTCACGCTGGAAAACGTCATGGTCATGCACGACTTCGAGAGCAAATCGTTGAAGAAGACCTTTCCGAAGATACTGTTCGCCACGTTGAGCAACGCCGGCGGCGGCTGGAGCAGCATGAACATGGCGACGATCCCGCCGGCGGCGGCCAAACCGAAAGAACCGGCGGACAGCCCGGTGGCCAAGGCGGTCGGCGCGAACGCCAAGACGGTGGCGGAAATCGTCAGCCAAAGCGCCGCGCTGAAGGACAAACCGGTGCTGGTGCGCGGCAAGGTGGTCAAAGTCAATGCCGGCATCATGGGGAAAAACTGGCTGCATCTGCGCGATGGTTCCGGCTCCGCCGCTGACGGCAGCAACGACATCCTGGTGACGACGGCGCAGTTGGCCAAGGTTGCGGATGTGGTCAGCGTGAAAGGCATCGTCCGCATCAACAAGGATTTCGGCGGCGGCTATGCCTACAAGGTGCTGCTCGAAGACGCGACGCTGCAGCCGCAATAACGCGGCCTGCCGCACGCGCTAACGCAGATTAAGCGGCCGCGAGCCGCCACAGCGACGTCACTTCCGCCGCGCGCGCCTGGTGCAGCGGATCGCTGGCGTCGGATGCACGCGGATGCTGCGGGCGCACATCGCTGCGCGCGATGACTTTCAGGCCGGCCGCGTCGATCGCGGCGAGCAACTCGGCGCGCGAACGCAGGCCCAGATGTTCGGCCAGATCGGACAACACCAGCCAGCCCTCGCCCCCCGGCATCAGGTGCGCGGCCAGGCCGTCGAGGAAACCCAGCAACATGCGGCTGCCAGGATCGTACACCGCCTGTTCGACCGCCGCGCTGGGCTGCGCCGGCAACCACGGCGGATTGCACAGCACCAATGGCGCGCGTCCGGCGGGGAACAGATCCGCCGCAATCACCTCAACCCGTTCGGACAAGCCAAGCCGCGCCAGGTTTTCGCGCGCACAAGCCAGCGCGCGCGGGTCCTGGTCAGTGGCCAGCACGCGCGCAACGCCGCGCTTGGCCAGCAGCGCCGCCAACACGCCGGTGCCGGTGCCGATATCGAAGGCCAGCGTAGCGGCAGGCAACGGCGCCGCCGCCACCAGGCCGACGTACTCGCTGCGAATCGGCGCGAACACGCCGTAGTGCGGATAGATGCGATCGCCCAGTTCCGCTATCGCCACGCCCTTCTTGCGCCACTCGTAGGCGCCGATCAGCCCGAGCAGTTCGCGCAGTGAGACCACCGACTCCGCGCCGGCCGCGTCAGCCGGGCCGTAGGCGGCCGTACAGGCCGGGCGCAGATCGGGCGCCCGCCGCAGCGGCACGCTGTAGTCGGCAGCAAGAGGCAACACGAGCATCCCCAATATCTGCGCCCGCCGCGCCTGCGCCTGGCGATGCCGCGCAAACGCCGCGCCCGGCGAGGCGGCCGTCGCGCCCCATGCCGCTGTCTTTCCGGACGATTGGCGGGTTTTGTGGTCGAGCCGGCGGGTCAGCGCCTGCAACAACTGGCGTGCATTCTGAAAGTCACCGCGCCACAACAGCGCGGTGCCGGCGCAGGCCAGCCGATAGGCGGCATCGGCGCGGGTCTGATCGTCGGCCACCACGACTCGCCGCGGCGGCGACTGGCCGCTTTCCGAACGCCAGCGCGCCGAGCGCAGCGCGCCGGCCTCGTTCCAACTGATCGTCGGATGTGCATCGGGCGCGTTATTCATGACGAATACCTTTCGGGTCGAACCCTACAATTCATTTCAATTCACTACCGGCCAAAACCATGCGCCCCCGCTTCAGCATTCCGCCCGAGGAGGTCGAAATCAGCGCGATCCGCGCGCAAGGCACGGGCGGCCAGAACGTCAACAAAGTGTCCAACGCCGTGCATCTGCGCTTCGACATCGCCGCCTCTTCACTGCCGGAAGCGATCCGCGACCGCCTGCTGAAACTCGGCGACCAGCGCATCAGCAAGGAGGGTGTCGTGATCATCAAAGCGCAGGAATTCCGCAGTCTGGAAAAAAATCGCGCCGCCGCCCTGCGTCGCCTGGAAGAACTGATTGCCGGCGTCGCCGTGCTGCCCAAGCCGCGCCGGCCGACCAAGCCGTCCAGGTCATCGGTCGCGAAGCGGCTGGATGGCAAGACCCGGCGTGCGTCGATCAAGGCGGGACGCGGCAAGGTCAGCGAGTAGACCGCCTCCTGCAGTATATCGAGCCGAGCACGCAGCGGCTGCTTGATGCGTGCTCGGCCACGGACGCGGCCCATGCCGTTCGCGCTTTGCCGAGCCTAATGGCCGCGCCGCTTCGGCGGCACTATGGCTGCCGCCCGGGCGGGGACTGCGCCGGCAGTTGCAGGCTTGCCAACGCCGCATCGAAGTCGAATTGCTCCAGCCGCCCGATCAGCGTCTCGAAGCGCGTACCGAGTGCGGCGCGCAACAAGGCGGCGTGCGCTTCCACCCAGGACGTGGCGCTGGCATCGCTTCGATTCAGCCGGGTTTTCAACTCCGCCAACACCTGCGCCAACTGCACCGGGTCCACCACTGCACTGTCGCCGGGCGGCGGCGGCGTCTTGGGCAGGGCGTCGATGCCGGCGCCCAATGCGCGCAGTTCGCCGGCAATGGCGTCGATCTGCGCCGGGTCGGCCTGCCCGCTAGCGCGCAGCGCGGTCTCCAGTTGCGCCGCCCGCTCGGCCAAGCCCGGCATGCCCAACGTCGCTGCCACGCCCTTGAGCCCGTGTGCGATCTGGCGTGCGCCGTTGGCGTCGCCGACCGCCAGGTAGGCCGTCACCCGGGCCATGTCGCCGGTGTGGGAAGCGCTGAACTGATGCAGCAGATGGGCGAACTTCTCGGCATTGCCGCGCAAGCTCGTCAACCCGCGCTGCGTGTCGAGGCCGGGCAGCGCGCTGAGGCACGCCAGCAAGGCGTCGGCGGCCCCGTCGGCCGCCGACGGGTCGCGTCCGGACTCGGCCGCAGCCGCTCGCTCGGGCAGCCATTTCAGCAAGCTGGCGTAAAGCGCGTTTGGCTCGACCGGCTTGGCGACGAAATCGTTCATGCCTGCCGCCAGGCAGGCACGGCGGTCAGCGTCGAAGGCGTTGGCGGTCATCGCCAGAATCGGCTTGTCGCGCCAGGACGGCAACCGACGGATGGCACGCGTGGCTTCCAGGCCATTCAGGTTCGGCATCTGCACGTCCATCAGTATCAAGTCATAACCGCCCATGCTCGCCTTGACTACGGCTTCGCGCCCATCCGCCGCGACATCGAGCGACAGGCCCACGGCATGCAGCAGTTCCATCACCACTTCGCGGTTGATCGCATTGTCTTCCGCCAGCAGCACGCGCGCGCCGGCATACTGCCGACGCAGTTCCGCCTCGGCTTGAACCGGCAGCGTCGGCGCGCTCGGCATGACGCCGCGGCCGCGCGCCAGACGAACCGTGAACCAGAATCGGCTGCCGACGCCCGGCATGCTTTCGGCGCCGACTTCGCCGCCCATCAATTCAGCCAGATTCCGGGTGATCGCCAACCCCAGACCGGTGCCGCCGTATTTGCGGGTGGTGGAGGCATCGGCCTGTTCAAAGGCCTGGAACAAACGGCTCAGTTTATCCGCGGCAATGCCGATGCCGCTGTCTTCGACTTCGAAGCGCAGCAACAAGCCGGCATCGCTCACTTCCAGCACGCGTGCACGCAGCGTGACGCCGCCGCGTTCGGTGAACTTGACCGCGTTGCCGGCCAGGTTGAGCAACGCCTGGCGCAAGCGCAAGGCGTCGCCGCGCAGCCACAACGGCACCGCATCCGTGTCGACCGAGAGGCTCAAGCCTTTCGCCTTGGCGGCATCGGCCAGCAGCGAGACGACATGGTCGAGCACGGCAGACAGGTTGAAGTCACCCGATTCCAGCTCCAGCTTGCCGGCTTCGACCTTGGACAGGTCGAGAATGTCATTGATGATCGACAGCAGGTGATTCGCGGCGCTGCCGATCTTGTCCAGACGCTCGGCCTGGCGTGGCGTGACGCCGTCCCGCTGCAACAAGTGCGTGAGCCCGATGATGGCGTTCATCGGCGTGCGAATCTCGTGGCTCATGTTGGCCAGGAACGCGCTCTTGGCCAGGCTGGCGGCCTCGGCCTGCGTCTTCGCCAGCACCAGCTCGCTGGTGCGCAAGGCCACCAGCTCTTCCAGATGGTGGCGATGCTGGTCGAGTTCGAGGCCGATGCGCTTCTTCTCGGAAACGTCTTCCTTCACCGCGACATAGTGGCTGATGCTGCCGTCGGCCTGGCGCAACGGGGTGATGATGGCGAATTCGGTGTACTCGCTGCCGTCCTTGCGGCGATTGATCAGTTCGCCTTTCCACGCCCGGCCGTTGGCGAGCGCGTCCCACAGCGCACCATAGATTGCCGGCGGCGTCCGGCCGGATTGCAGCAGGCGCGGATTGCGGCCGATGATTTCCTCGCGGCTGTAGCCGGTGGCCTGCACGAAAGCCTCGTTGACATATTCGATCTCGGCCGCCAAGTTGGTGATGACGATGCTCTCCGGGCTTTGCTCGACGGCTTGTGACAGCTTGCGCAGTTGCGCCTCGGCGAGTTTGCGCTCGCTGATATCGCGCACGACGCCGACCGCATGCCAACAGCCGTCAAGTCGCAGCGCGGAAATGGCCAGTTCCACCTGGAACTCCTCGCCATTGCGGCGTACTGCCGGCAGTTCGAGCGTGCGCCCCACCGCTGCGCCCGCGCCGGTGCGGGCGAAATGCGTCAGGCCGGCCGCCGCCCTATCCTGCAGTCGGCCCGGGGTGACGAGCCGGTGCAGCGGCTGGCCGATCGCCTCGTCCCGGGTATAGCCGAACATGGTTTCGGCGGCGCTGTTCCATAGCGTGACGACGCCCTTTTCCCCTTCGATCAGGATGATCGCGTCGCGCATGTTGTCCATCGCCACCCGGAAGCGCGCTTCGCTTTCGCGCAAGGCGGCGGTGGACGCCTCGACCTGGCGCCGCGCCGTAACGGCATCCTCCATCATGTTGAGCGCCGCCAGCCGCGCTTGGTACTGCTCGCTCAGCGCGACCGCCTGCGACGCCTCCAACGCCTGCTCGGCCGCCTTGCGACGCTGGATGTCCTCGATGACCACAATAAAGTAGTCCGGTGCGCCGTCCGCTCGCCAACACAGCGAAACGCTCAGATTGCTCCAGACCACGCCGCCGTCCTTGCGGATACAGCGCGTCTCCATCGAATAGGCGTCGATTTCGCGCTGCAGCATGCGGTGCACGAAAGCCAGGTTAGCCTCCAGGTCGTCCGGATGCGTGATGTCCTGAAAGCTTCCGGCCAACAACGCCTGCCGGTCATAACCGAGTATGTCGCACAGCGTCCGGTTGACCCGCAGCCAACGGCCGTCCGGAGAGACCAGTGCAAGGCCGGTTGCCGCCTGCTCGAAGGTGGATTCCAACAGCTGTTCACTGACCGAGCGGGCCACGTCGGCCGCATCGCGCTGTTCCTTCGCACGGGCAAGCGCGCGCCGCGCCTGATTGATTTCGCGAATGTCCAGGCGCGTCGCGTCCGACGAGGCGTCGCTCGTCAGCGAGGCCACGGCCCGCCCGAGCCGGCGGCTGGCCAGTCGCCCGCCCAGCACGGCGATCAGGATGGCGACCAGCAACGCCAGCGCCAGCGCGGCGGCGGCCGAATACAGCGGCGCCTGATAGGCATCGCGGGGTATCTCCAGCCGCACCGACCAGGGCGACTGCTGCAAGCGCACCACGAAGCGTCCGGCGGCATCGACATCCCGAGCGGCATCCATTCCCGCCGGCGCGCGGCGGGCGATCACCTGTCCATTTCCGTCGAGCAGGCTGAGCGCCCAGTCGGCCGGCAGCGCCACCTGTGCGATGCGCGCCTGAAACGGGCCAATCGTCAGGTCGGTGAGCAGCCGATGCGTGGTTATTCCCTGGCGCCGAACCGGCACGGCAATGGTCAGCATGGAATCCCCGGCGACCGCTGTGTCGACGAGATTCCCGACCGCCGGCTTGCCATCTTGCACTGCATTCTGCGCCGCCTGTCCCTTAAGCCGGGGCAGGTCGGGCAACTTAGCGCCGTAGGGTACACGTGTGTCGAACAGCAGGCGTCCGTTCGGGTCGGCGAAAACGACATGGCTGCCGAAAGTCTGTTGGTAATCCTGCGCTTCCTGGTAGAGATCGGGCCAGCGTGCGGCGTCGTCCACCAGCGGCGACACGGCGAGGATGTTCAGGCCCTCAATATGCAGTTTCAGCGTCTGGTCGATCGCGGTGGCAAAGTTTTGCGTCAGGTTGCGGGCGGCGACATCGCGCTCGGCCTGACGGGCCTGCACCTGATCGACAGCGAGATAGCCCGCCAGCAAAATCAGGGGCAACACGCACAGCCAGATCAGACGGGTCAGGAAGAGCTGCAGCGGTATGCCCGTGTCCGCCGGCTCGACTGGATCGGGGCGCGCGTCGGGCATCATGGCGTCTCGCCCGAGACGGCGGGTTCAGCGGAGCCGGGCTCGGAGGCGGCGAGAAAGGCCAGCGCATAAGGCGGCTCGCGGCCGAGTTCGAGCGACAGTGCATTGACGCGCTTTTTCAGTTCGATCATGTCCAGTTCGCGTCCCACCGTGGCGCGATTGAAGCGCTCCAGCTCCGCGTTGCGTACGCGCAGAGCCGTTTCGTCGTCACGGCGCTCGGTGACGTCCTCGCCGGAACTCAGGCTGCCGACGATGCGCCCCCGGGCATCGGTGAAATAGGCGTTGTGCCAGGCGATCAGTCGTCGGCGACCATCGCGGCAACGTATCGGGTTCTCGAAATACTCCAGCGCGGCCGTCTCGCCGGCCAGAATGCGCTGGTACAGCGGGTAGAGCGTGTCCATGCCCTCCGGCTGCGGCAGACAGGCTTCGAACCAGTTCCGTCCCAGCAACGCGTCTTCCGCATAGCCCAGCAGTTCGCAGCCCTTGCGATTGATCATGGTAATGCGGCCGTCGCCATCGAGCGCGAGCATGATCGTCTGCACGGTGTCGAGATAACGCTGGTTCAGCTCCAACTGCCTGCGCAGCGCGGCTTCCGCCTGCTCCCGTTCGGTAATGTCGCGCGCGATGCCGTAAAGGCCGATGACGCGCCCGTCGCGGTCGTGCAGCGGCCCCTTGGTGGTGAGAAAGACGCGCTGCCCGTCCAGCGTGTCGATTTCTTCCTGAAAGGTCAGGGTCTGGTCGCCATCGATGACCGCGCGGTTGTGCGCCAATTGCCGCTGCGCCTGCTCGGCGCCAAACAGCACGGTTTCATCCAGCCCCAACACCGCCTCCTGGGTTTTGCCGGTCAGCCGCTGCGCGGCCCGATTGAACAGGATGAAGCGGCCGGCCAAGTCCTTGGCGAAAATCGCGTCCGCGGAGCTGTCGGCGATGCTGGCCAGCAAGCGCAATGCACGCAGCCGCTCGGCCTGCGACTGGCGCACCTGCTCAGCGACGCTCAGGTCGCGCCGCTGCCGCGCCAGATGCGCGCCGACGCCGAGCGCCAGCAGCGCCAGCAGGCCGGCCAGCACGATCCAGGCCGCCTCGTGATAGGCCTCGGCATACAGCTCCGCCGCATCGACCTTGGCCAGCAGAAAGCCGTCGTTGCCGGGCAGGGCCGCCGCTACGCCGAACACCGGCACGCCGCGGTAATCCTGCCCATTCGCCGCCTGCCCCGGCCGCACTTCGCCGCGCAGCCATTGCGCGGCCAGGGTGCGGCTCCCCGCCACGTGAAAGCGCAGCCCGGCCGCCGCATCGGCGCGGTGGCGCAGCGCGTTGAGGAACTGCACGTCGTCGCCGGCGCGGCGAAACCAGACGACTTCGCCGCTCGAACTCGGTTCCGGCCAGGTTTGCAGCATCGGGAACAACTCCCGCGTCGGATCGATATGCAAGACCAGCACCACGCCGCGGCCGGCGGCCGGCAGGGCGACGACATAATCCAGGTGCGAACGGCCGCCGGCGTCGCTGTATGGGCCGATGCGCATCGGCTGGCCTTCCGCGCGGGCCTGCGCAACGGCAGCCGACATTTGGGAGGAAACGGGCGTGGCTTCCGAATCCCAGAGCAGTTGCTTGCTCTGCGCATCGAACAGCTTGGCGCCATGGAAGCTGGTGTATTGCACGAACTCGCGCAGCAACCGACGCAGCCGTTCACCGCTGGCCGCTTGCCGCTCACCCCGCCAGCGTTGAACGGCCTCGCCGAGAGGATGCGAGGCGGCGATGAAACTGGCATCGTCCTGGCGCTCTTGCAGCCAGCCCGCGAGCTGGCGCGACTTCAGGTCGGCGATGGCGTGCAACTGGGCCAGGCCCTGCGCCTCCTGCTGGCGCAGCGCGTGGAAGATGCCGGCGGCGGTCAATGCCAGAACCGCCACCCCCAGCGCCAGGATGGTCCACCACGGCAGCCGCGCGGCAGGGGCGTCTGCCAGGTCCGCTTCGGCTGCGGCCGCCGGCTCGCCTGCGCGCCGCAACAGCCACCACAAGACCAGCGCGGTGAGTGCCACAAAAACCAGGCCCTTGAAGGTGCCGAGCAGAACAACCAGGCTCGGGTCATGCGTCAACCACCCGACCAGCTGGTCGGAGGCCAGCACCCAGATGCCGGCCAGCAACGCATAGAGCAAGGCAACATTCCGAGCGAAACGACGGGATTCGACCTTCCTGGAAACGGACATGGCTACGCGCGATGCGGCCTCACGGCGCGTCCCGATAACGCTCGGCGATGACGGTGAATTCCTCGAAGCCGGACAGGAAGGCATCGGCGATGTCGGGATCAAAATGGCTGCCGCGTCCGGCCGCGATGATTTCGCGCGCCTGTTCGAAGGACAGCGGCGCTTTGTAGACGCGCCGGGAGATCAGCGCGTCGAATACGTCGGCGATCGCCATCAGCCGCGCCGAGACCGGGATGGCCTCACCGGCCAACCCGTCCGGATAACCGCCGCCATCCCATTTTTCATGGTGCCAATGCGCGATTTCCTTGGCCAGGGCGAGAAATTCGACCGCCTGGGTGGCATCCCGCTCGGCCATTTCGATGGCTTCGCTGCCCAGCCAGGCGTGGGTTTGCATGACCGTCCATTCGTGCGGGTCGAGCGGCCCGGGTTTCAGCAGGATGGCATCCGGAATGCCGACCTTGCCGATGTCGTGCAGCGGCGCTGAACGGGCCAGCAGTTTGATATAGCGATCCGTCAGGACGGCGGCATAGCGCGGATGGCTTTGCAGACGCTGGGCGAGCAGCTGTACATAAGCCTGGGTGCGCAGAATATGGTTGCCGGTCTCCGGATCGCGCGTCTCCGCCAAATGCGCGAGCGCCCGGATGCTGACGGTCTGGGTCAGTTCGTTTTCCGCCAGACGCCGGGCGACTTCGGCTTCCAGCCAATCGTTCTGCCCGGCCAGACGGTCGCGTGCCAGCTTCAACTCCAGTTGGGTACGAATACGCGCCAGCACGATGGCCGGCACCAGCGGTTTGGTGATGTAGTCCGCCGCGCCCAGGTCCAGGCCGCGCAATTCCGCTTCGGTGCTGTCCATGGCAGTGACGAAGATGACCGGAATATCGCAGGTGGCGGGTTCCGCGCGCAGGCGTGTAAACACTTCATAGCCATCCATGCCGGGCATCATCACGTCGAGCAGGATCAGATCCGGCCGCGGTTCGCTGGCGGCGATGCGCAGGGCCTTCGCCCCCGTGGTCGCGGCGCGCACCAGGTAATAAGGCTGCAACAACGCCTCAAGCAACGCCAGGTTCTCGACTGCATCATCGACGATAAGGAGGGTGGCAAAAAGGCTGTCCGACATGGCGAGGGGACTGAATACCAAGATGACGATTCTGTAGTCGTATCGACCCATGACCGGCAAACTTGAATGGTCTTTTCAGACCGGCATGCATCCGATTGATTCCGTTACTGATCTTTTTTTGATGCACTCGATGATCGCCTGTCGCCGCATGCGCGCCAGACAAAAAGGCTGCAGTACACTGCGGCGTCTGCACGATTTGCACCACCATCACGCCGCACTGCTCAGGCCGAGCGCAGACTCTGTGACGGCTTTGGCCTCGGGCGTTTTCCGGAGATGCGCGTTTGAGATTCTGGCTTCTTCTTCCGTTCGCTCGCCCGGCGCGGACCGGCCTCCCCCCGCTTCCGGTCAGCAGGCGGCATGACGCGCTGGAGCACGCGCGATGAATCGCCGCACCGCCGATGCGAGCCGTCAGCCGCCGGCCAAGGCATCGGCGGCGGGTCGGATGGCGGGTTGGTCAACAGGTTGGCCCACACTCGCGCCGCAGTTCGGCTGGGTCGTCGCGCTGACGCTGCTGCTCGGGTTCAGCCACTACCTGCCGACGGGCGCGTTGTTCACAACGCCGGCCGGCTATCTGCCGTTCCACGCCGGGCTCGAATCCATCAGCATCGTCGTGTCGTTGATGGTTTTCGCGTTGGCCTGGAATTTGCGCGGGCAGCCGGACAACAGCCATCGCATGTTGCTCGGCGCCGGCTTTCTTGCAGTCTGCCTGATCGATATCGGCCATACGCTGACCTATGCCGGCATGCCGGACCTGATCGCGCCCGGCGACACGGAACGTGCAATCGACTTCTGGCTGGCGGGCCGCTTCGTCGCCGCGGCGCTGCTGCTGGCGGTCGCCCTGCTGCCGATCGCGCACTGGTCGGCGAAAGCCTGTCATGGCGCCGTGCTGGCGGCGATCGCGTTCGCTGCGGCGGTTTACTGGCTGGGCCTCTACCGCGCCGACTGGTTTCCGCGCACCTTCATCGCCGGCCAAGGGCTGACCGGATTCAAAATCGGCGCCGAGTATCTGCTGACCGCGCTTTACGGCATCGCAGCGGTCCTGCTGTATTTGAAGAGCCGGCGCGCGCGCAACGACGATCTGGCCTGGCTGGCCGCCGCCGCCTGGGTGCAGGGTCTGGCCGAATTGTTCTTGACGCTCTATGCCGACGTCACCGACCTGTTCAACCTGCTCGGCCATGTCTACAAGGCCATCGCCTACCTGATGGTCTATCGCGCGCTGTTCGTCGCCGGCATCCAGGCGCCCTATCGCGAACTCAACTTCGAGCGGGCGCGCCTGCAAACACTGCTGGCGAGCATCCCCGATCTGGTCTGGCTGAAGGACCCGGACGGGATCTATCTGGCTTGCAACAGCCGATTCGAACGCTTTTTTGGCGCCGACGCGGCGCAGATTCTGGGCAACACCGATTACGACTTCGTCGCGCGGGAATTGGCCGACGCCTTCCGCGCCCACGACCTGCAGGCCATGCAAAGCAAGACGCCGACGCTGAATGAAGAGTGGGTGACCTATGCCGACGACGGCCATCGCGAGTTTCTAGAAACCACCAAGACGCCGATGTTTGATGCGGCCGGGCGTCTCATCGGTGTGCTCGGCATTGCGCATGACATCACCGCGCGCGATCAGGCCGCGCGCGCCTTGCGCGAGAACGAGCAACGTTTGCAGATGATCGCCAATGCCTCCCCGGCCCTGTTCTGGTCCGCCGGCCTGGACCGGGGCTGCGACTGGTTCAACCAGCGCTGGCTGGACTTCACCGGCCGCAGCCTGCAGCAGGAACTGGGCGACGGCTGGACCGAAGGCGTGCATCCGGATGATCTCGCACGCTGTCTGGCCACCTACACCGACGCGTTCGACGCCCGCCAGCCCTTCAGCATGGAATACCGGCTGCGCCGGCATGACGGCGTCTACCGCTGGCTGATCGATATCGGCCAGCCGCGCTATGACGCCGACGGCGATTTCATCGGCTATATCGGCTCCTGCCTGGACATCAGTGCGGAAAAGCAGCTGCGCGACCAGATCGCGCAGAGCGAAGTCCACTATCGCCATCTGTTCGAGCACAACCCCGCTCCCATGCTGATCTACCAGCGGGGCAGCCTGCGGCTGAAGGATGTCAACGAGGCGTTCGAGCGCCATTACGGCTATCGCCGAGAAGAAGCCCTAGCGCTCACGCTGCCCGATCTCTATCCGCCGGCGCAGCGAGACGCCATCGTCGCGCTGGCCGCCAGCCTGCATGGCCATGCCTATGCGGGCGAATGGCAGCACTGCAAAAAGTCCGGCGACCTGATCCACATCGTCGCCCATTCCCACGATCTGCAATACCAGGGCCGCGACTGCCGGGTGGCCGTCATCACCGACATCAGCGCGATCAAACAGGCTGAGCAGGCTTTGCGCCAACGCAACGCGGAACTGGAGCAGTTCAATGCCGCCGCGGTAGGACGCGAACTGAAGATGATCGAGCTGAAGCGAGAGGTCAACCAACTGGCTGCCGCATTGGGCCGCCCGGCGCCCTACGATATCGCCGCCATCGCGCCGGATCCGTCCGCCGGCGCCGACCCGGCCTCCCTTTCCGGAGAACCGGAATGAGCATGGTACTGCCGGTCGATTTCGTCTTTTCGCTGCTGCTCAATGCCGCGCTGTTGCTCAGTCTGGTGCAGATCATCGACCTGGCGCTGGCGCGGGGTCGGGTCAACTGGCTGTCTCGCCCGTCCTGGGCAGTCGGGGTCATTGTCGGGGTCATCGCCATGCTGTTGATCAAGGTCAGCACGACGCTGATGCCCGGCGTGATCTTCGATACCCGCTCGGTGCTGCTGGCCATCTGCGGCCTGTTTCTCGGTCCCGTGCCTACCGTCATCGCGATGGCGATGGCCGCCAGCTTTCGCGGCTTCATCGGCGGCCCGGCGGTCTGGGCCGGCGTGGCGGTGATTCTGGCCTCCGGTCTTATCGGCCTGGCCTGGCGCCTGGCCTTGCGCCGGCCGATCGAAACCATCAGCTGGCGCCAGCTCTACCCGCTCGGGCTGATCGTGCATGCGGCCATGCTGGCGCTGATGCTGCTGCTGCCCCGGGAAATGGCGTGGGCCGTGCTGGAGAAGATCAGCCTGCCGGTGATGCTGATCCATCCGCTGATCACCGTGGCGCTGGGTCTGCTGCTGGTCGAACGTCTGCAACGGCAGCATGACCTGGATGCGCTGAGTGCGCGGGAAGAGCGCTTCCAGCGCCTGTTCCGGAACGCTCCGGTGGCCATGGGCCTGGCCAGCATGGAGGGCGCCATACTGGCCCTGAACTGCCGTTTCGAGCAGGTTTTCGGCTACACCTCGGAAGACCTGCCCGACATCGAAGCCTGGTGGCTCCATGCCTACCCGGAACCGACCTATCGCAAGCAGGTGCAGGCCAGTTGGCTGTCCGCCCTAGCCAACGTCAGCAGCAACCCGGAAGCCATCGAAACCGGCGAATACCGGATACGCTGCAAGGATGGCGCCGAACGCCGGGTGCGCATCAACGCCATGCGGATGCCGGAAGGCTTGCTGACCGCCTTCATCGACCTGACCGAGATACGCCAGGCCGAACAGCTTGCCGAAGCGGCTCAGGCGGCGGCGCGCCGCTCGCTGGAACAACGGCAACAGGCGCTGGAGATGTTGGCCGCCATCGCCGACGCCACCGAGGACGCCATCTTCGCCAAGGACTGCGCCGGCCGCTACCTGCTGTTCAACCGGGCCGCCAGCCGATTTATCGATCGCCCCGTCGAGGCTGTACTGGGCCGCGACGACCACGATCTGTACCCGTCCGAGCAGGCGGACAGCCTGCGCGCGTTCGATCGTGAAGTGATGCGGCAGGAACGCCCGCTGACCCAGGAGAATGCGCTCGACACCCCGGCGGGCAGGCAGTATTTCCTCATCACCAAAGGGCCGTTGCACAACGCCGCCGGCAGCGTGATCGGCGTGTTCGGCGTCGCGCGCGACATCAGCGCGCAAAAGCAGGCGGAACAGGCACGCCTGGCGGAGCAGCAGGCGGAGCTGGCGCGGCAGGACAAGGTCAGGCTGGCGTTGCTCAATCAGATGCAGGATGCCAATGAGGCGCGAGCGAAGGCCGAGGTGGCGTTGGCGTCCCTGCGCGAACAAGAAGCCTTCTTCCGTCTGATTGCCGAAAACATCGGCGACTTCATCGCCGTGCTCGACCTGCAAGGGCGGCGCCTCTACAACAGCCCGTCCTATCAGCGCTTTTTCGGCGCGGAGCGGGATCTGCGCGGCAGCGACTCGTTCGCCGAAATCCATCCGGACGATCGCGAGCGCATCAAACAGCTCTTTCAGGACACTGTGCGCACCGGCATCGGCCACGAAGCCGAATATCGAATGCTCATCGTCGACGGCAGCATTCGCCAGATGGAATCGCGCGGCGGCGTGATCAAGGACAGCCAGGGCCGGCTCATGCGCGTGATCGTCGTCTCGCGCGACATCACCGAGCGCAAACACGCGGAACGCGAGATCGAGCTGCAGATTGCACGCCTGCAACAGGCCGAGGCGCACGCCCATCTCGGCAGCTGGGAGTACGAAGTCGTCAGCGGCCAGGGCTGGTGGTCGACGCAGATGTACGAACTGATGCGGCGCGACCCGGCCGCCGGCATGCCGAGTTTCGCGGAATTCCTGGACGCTCTGCACCCGGACGACCGTCCCGTGGTGCAGACCGTGTTGAATCACCTCGCCGTCGGCGAAGCGCCAATGCCGGCGGTATTCCGCAGCAATCCCGAGCGCGGGCCGTTGCGCTGGTTCAGCCCCACGTTGCACTGTGAGCGCGATGCCCAAGGCAGGATAGTCAAATTCATCGGCACGACGTTGGATATCACCGAACTCAAACGGACCGAAGCGGCCTTACGCGAACTCAACGCCACCTTGGAGGAGCGGGTCGCACTCCGTACCGCCGAGCTGGAAACGCTGAATCAATCCTTGGAAAGCTTCGTCTATTCCGTCTCGCATGACCTGAAAACGCCGCTGCGCGGCGTGGAAGGCTACAGCCAGCTCTTGCAGCATGACTACGCCGAGCAACTGGATGCCGAGGGGCGCTTGTTCATCGCCAACATCCGCACCGGCATCGCGCGCATGAATGAACTGATCGACGACCTGCTGGCCTATTCGCGCATGGAACGGCGCAAGCTGGATGCCGTACCGCTGGACCTGACCAATCTGGTGCACAGCGTGATCGCGGAACGAGCCGACGCGATCGCGGCGCACGCGGTCGCAGTCCACGCCGACCTGCCGCCGCTGCGCGTGCGCGGCGATGCCGACGGCCTCGCCCTGGTGCTGCGCAACCTGCTGGAAAACGCGCTCAAGTTCAGCGCGCAATCGCCGCAGCCGCGGATCGACATCGACGCCTGCGAGCAAGAGGGCGGCGTCATGCTGTGCATCCGGGACAACGGCATCGGCTTCGACATGAAATTCCACGACCGCATCTTCGAAATCTTCCAGCGCCTGCACCGCCTGGAAGACTACCCCGGCACCGGCATCGGCCTCGCCCTGGTCAAAAAAGCCATGCAACGCATGGGCGGGCGGGTCTGGGCGGAAAGCGCGCCGGGAACCGGCGCCGCATTCCATCTCTGGCTGCCCTGCCAGGATATCCGCGCAACAACATCGCCGTAGCGCCCCTGTTATCGTATGCACCGCAACCCGGCCCCCATCACCACACCGATCCAAGCAGGTAAGCCCATGCAGACGAGCAACCTTCATCCCCCCATCCTGCTGGTGGAAGACAACCCGGTCGATGTCGACTTGACGCTGCGCGCCTTCAGCCGCCGCAAGCTGGTCAACCCGATCGTCGTGGCGCGCGACGGCGAAGAGGCGCTGGCCTGGATTCCGCGCTGGGAGGCCGGCGAGCCGCCGCCGGCGGTGATTCTGCTCGATCTCAACATGCCGCGCGTCGACGGCCTGACGGTGTTGCACGCACTGAAAAAGCATCCGACCCTGCATCGCATCCCGGTGGTGATCCTGACTACGTCGAAAGAGGATCGCGACATCAACACCGCCTACGATCTGGGCGCCAATTCCTACATCGTCAAACCGGTGAATTTTGAAAACTTCATGGACGTGGCGCAGCAGATCGAGCTGTATTGGTGCATCACCAACGAATTGCCGCGCTGAACGGCGCCCGCAAGACCGCTCTCCAGGCCGTGCCGGTGCATTCCCGGTGCGTAGCGCACTCTTCCGGTGCACGCCACCTTTCCACTGCCTTGCAAGCCCCTGATTTCATGGCATTTCGCACTTGGCACAGACATTGCTGATGTGCTGACAGGCTCCTTGCCTAAGCGATCTTGGACAACGGCGTCCGCTCCCTATCAGGGCGGATGCCGTTTTTTTTTCGCCAGAAGGTTTCTGTACAGGAATGAATATGTCACGCATGAAACTGGTACTTGTGGGCAACGGCATGGCCGGCATGCGCACGCTGGAAGAGCTGCTCAAGGCGGCGCCCGACCTTTACGACATCACGGTATTCGGCGACGAGCCGCATCCCAATTACAACCGCATCATGCTGTCGCCGGTGCTGGCCGGCGAGCAGACGGTGGAACAGATCATTCTGAATCCGCGCGAGTGGTATGCCGAAAACGGCATCACGCTGCATACCGGCAAGCGCGTCACGAAAATCGACCGCAAGCAGCGTTTTGTCGAAGCCGACGACGGCGAGGGCGGCAAAACACGCGCCGAATACGACCGCCTGCTGCTGGCGACCGGCTCGAAGTCCTTCATGCTGCCGGTGCCCGGCGCGGACCTGCCCGGCGTGATCGGCTTCCGCGACATCGCCGACGTCGATGCGATGATTGCCGCATCGGGCCAGTTTAAGCATGCGGTGGTGATCGGCGGCGGCCTGCTCGGGCTGGAAGCGGCGAATGGTTTGAAGCTGAGGGGCATGGACGTGTCCGTGGTGCATATCGCGCCGTGGCTGCTGGAACGGCAGATGGACGAGCCGGCGGCGCGACTGCTGCAGAAGAATCTGGAGGCGAAGGGCCTGAAGTTTCTGTTGCAGAAACAGACGGCGGAACTGGTGCGCGGCGAGTCAGGGAGACTATGCGCCGTCAAATTCAAGGATGGCGACAGCGTCGCCGCGGATCTGGTGGTGATGGCGGTCGGCATCCGCCCCAACACCGCGCTGGCCGAATCCGCCGGCCTGCACTGCAATCGCGGCATCGTCGTCAACGACACCATGCAGACCTTTGACCCGCGCATCTACGCGGTCGGCGAATGCGTCAACCATCGCGGCATCGCCTACGGGCTGGTCGCGCCGCTGTTCGAACAGGCCAAGGTCTGCGCCAATCATCTGGCCGAACATGGCGTCGCCCAATATCAAGGTTCGATGACCTCGACCAAGCTCAAGGTCACCGGCATCGACCTGTTCTCGGCCGGCAATTTCATGGGCGGCGCCGGGCTGGAGGAAATCGTGTTCCAGGACGTCGGGCGCGGTTCGTACAAGAAGCTGGTGCTGAAGGACAACAAGCTGGCCGGCGCCGTGCTGTACGGCGACACGCTCGACGGCGCCTGGTATTTCGAATTGATGCGCGACGCCACCGACGTGTCCGACTTCCGCGACAAGCTGCTGTTCGGCCGCCATCACATCGGCGACTCCGGCGCCGGCGGCGGCATGGGCGATGAAATGTCGCGCGTCATGTCGCTGCCGGACAGCACCGAGATCTGCGGCTGCAACGGCATCTGCAAGGGCGACATCATCCAGGCCGTGCGCGAGAAGAAGCTGTTCACCTTGGACGAGGTGCGCGCGCATACCAAGGCCTCCGGCTCGTGCGGCTCCTGCACCGGCCTGGTCGAAACCATCTTGGCGGCGACCGTCGGCGGCGACTACTCGGTGGCGCCGTCGAAGAAGCCGCTGTGCCACTGCACCGACCACACCCACGACGAGATTCGCGCCGCCATCGTCGAGCAGGGCTACAAGACGATGCCGGCGGCGATGCAGGGTCTGGGCTGGAAAACCCCGGACGGCTGCACCAAATGCCGCCCGGCGCTGAACTATTACCTGCTCTGCGCCTGGCCGACCGAATACGTCGACGACGCGCAATCGCGTTTCATCAACGAGCGCGCGCACGGCAACATCCAGAAAGACGGCAGCTTCTCGGTGGTGCCGCGCATGTGGGGCGGCCTGACCAATCCGAAGGAGCTGCGTGCCATCGCCGATGTGGCGGAGAAATTCAACGTGCCGCAGGTGAAAGTCACCGGCGGTCAGCGCATCGACCTGTTCGGCATCAAGAAGGAAGACCTGCCGGCGGTATGGAAGGATTTGTCGGACGCCGGCTTCGTCTCCGGCCACGCCTACGGCAAGGCACTGCGCACCGTGAAGACCTGCGTCGGCAGCCAGTGGTGCCGCTTCGGCACGCAGGATTCCACCGGTCTCGGCGTCAAGCTGGAGCAGCTGACCTGGGGTTCCTGGATGCCGCATAAGTACAAACTGGCGGTGTCCGGCTGCCCGCGCAATTGCGCCGAAGCGACGATCAAGGACTTCGGCGTGGTCTGCGTCGATTCCGGCTACGAGCTGCACGTCGGCGGCAACGGCGGCATCAAGGTGCGCGTCACCGACCTGCTGACCAAGGTTGAAACCGAGGAGCAGGTCATGCAGTACACCGCCGCTTTCGCCCAGCTCTACCGCGAAGAAGCGCACTACCTGGAACGCACCGCGCCCTGGGTCGAGCGCGTCGGCCTGGCACACATCAAGGCGAAAGTGGTGGAGGACGCAGCTTCGCGCCAGGCGCTGGCCGAGCGCTTCCTGATCTCGCAGAAACCGGCGCAGGTGGACCCGTGGAAGGAGCGCACCGCAGGCGCCAAGAAGCTTGAATTCATCCCGATCCGGGTTGTGGCTTAACGAATGGCAAAGGACATCAACATGACTGACTGGATCGAAGTCGCCCCGCTCGCAGACATCCCCCGCCAGGGCGCGCGCGTGGTCAAGACCGCTATCGGCGACATCGCCGTGTTCCGCACGCTGGACGATGACGTCTTCGCGCTGCGCGACAAATGCCCGCACAAGGGCGGCCCGCTGTCGCAAGGCATCGTGCATGGCAGGAAAGTGGCCTGTCCGCTGCACGACTGGAAAATCAACCTCGACAGCGGCCTCGCCGTCGCCCCCGACGTCGGTTGCGCGGCGCGCTACCCGGTACGGGTCGTGGACGGACGCGTCAGCCTGTCATTGACGCGGGAGGCCGACGCCATCGCTGCCGGCTAAGCCGCCTCGCTTTCAGTCCCGGCGCCGAGACTGAAGAACGCGTTCAGGCCGACTAGACTTAAATTCCCCAGGCACGATGGCCAGCCTGATGCCTGCTTTGCCGGCGCAGGGCTGGAACCAAGATGGCTACTGCGATCACGCGCTCGATGCGAAGGCGTCACGCCGGCTGGGTCCACGCCGCCCTTGTCGGCTTGCTGCTGGCGGCCAATGCCGTTGCCGGCCAGGTCAGCCATGACCTGCATATCGTCCTTGACCCTGGCAGCCGGCAACTGCGTGCACACGACCGCCTTTCTCTGCCCGGCGAATACCGCGCCGGGCATGCCACAGCGGTCAGCTTTCTGCTGGACGCCCGATTGCAACCCGCCTGCATCGAAGCCGATGGAACGCTGAGGCCGCTCAAGCCTTTTGACGCTTTGGGCGAGTTTGGGCATTTCTATGTCACGCTCCCTCCCCAGGCTAAAGGCTTCTCGCTGAGTTATGCCGGCAAGCTGCCGACGGCGCCTGGTGAAGCGGCGGGGATCAGCCTGAACCGCGATGATTTCTGGTATCCGGTCATCGGCAACGATCTGGTGACCTTTTCGCTTCAGGTCACCCTTCCGCCCGGCTGGACCGCCGTGAGCCAGGGGTCTCGCAGCGAACACCGTGTCGAAGACAACGGCGGCACTACCGTTCTATGGCGCAGCGACACGCCGCAGGAACAGATCTGGCTGATTGCGGACCGCTTCAACGAGTACCGGCGCAAGACGGACGCAACGGACGTGTTCGCATTTCTGCGCACGCCGGATCCCGAGTTGGCCGATCGCTATCTGCGCGCAGCGGAACGCTACCTGTCCATGTACTCGCGGCTGCTGGGCCCCTACCCGTACGAGAAATTCGCGCTGATCGAGAGCGACCGGCAAAGCGGCGATGCAAGGCCATCATTCACAGTGATCGGTTCGCGCGTACTGCGCCTGCCGCATCTCGTCGACAGCGCCTATCCCCATGAGATTCTGCACAACTGGTTCGGAAACGGCGTGTACCCGGACTTCGAATCCGGCAACTGGAGCGAAGGGCTGGTGACCTACCTTTCCGACCACCTGTTCGCCGAACAACGCGGCGAGGGCGGCCGATTCCGGCGCGAAGCGCTTTGGAAGTACCGGAATTCCGTCGACGAAGCCAGTGAGCCGCCGTTACGGGAATTCCACATGCGGCATGACGGCATCAGCGAGGGGATCGGCTATCACAAGGCGCTGATGTTTTTTCACAGCCTGCGACGGCAGCTTGGCGACGCCGAGTTTCTGAGCGCCCTGCGGGATTTTTATAGCCGGAAGCGGTTCAAGATCGCCGCCTGGGAGGATCTGCGCCTGAGTATGCAACAGGCGAGCGGACAGGATCTCGGGCCTCTCTTTGCGCACTGGCTTGGCCAGACCGGAGCGCCATCCCTGGCCGTGAAAAATGTGTCCGTCCAGCCGGCAGGAAACGCTTTCCGGGTGAGCGGAGTGCTCGTCCAGGAACCGGCTCCGGTTGCAAATCGGTTCCTACGCCTGCCTGCCGTGGTCACCTACGCTGGGAGCGGCGAACCTCTACACGCAATCATCGAAACCGCCCAGGCGCAGCAACCTTTTGCGTTCACGGTGCCGGGACGCCCCTTGCTGTTGCAGATCGACCCCGACTTCGACGTCTTTCGCAGGCTGGCCGAGGAGGAGTTTCCCGCCACCATCGGCGAGGCCTTCGAGGCGGCGCGCCTGACCCTCGTCACCGCTTCGTCGGCGTCGCCGCAGGCAAGTGCGCGCCATAACCGCCTCATTGCCGCCCTGATGCAGCGCTTCCCGCATATCCAGCGAGTCCGAGACATCGACTTGGCGACTCTTCCGGATCAAGGTGCCGTCTGGCTGCTTGGCTGGGAGAACCGCTTTCTCCCAGCCATGGCGGCGGCGCTGCGCGCAGAAGCGCAGTTGGATGACGGGGCGTTGCACATTGCCGGCAGCACCTATCGCCGGGACATGGCAACCGCGCTGGTCAGTGCGCGCAGACCGACCGATGCAGGTCCGCAGCCGCTCCTGTGGATGGGCGGCGACAACCCCGCCGCGGCCGAAGCTATGGCGCTCAGATTGATGCCGCACGGGTCTTATAGCTATCTCATCTTTCCGCATCGTGAAACCGCCGACCTGGTAATAGGCGAGTGGCCGACACGATCTTCCGCCTTGTGCATCGTCCTGGCCGACGCAGCGCCGACTCAGCCCGCACGACCTGCACGGCCGCCATTGATCGGCGCATCTGAAAGCCGTTGATGCCATGACCGGACAGGAAGAGGCACCGGAAAAGGCCGGGCGGGCGGCCTCGGGCGGCAACTACTCGCCAGCGGCCCCGCGCGCTTTCTTCTGCGCTTCAAGCTCCTGAATGCGCTGTTTCAATTGCTTGACCTGCTCATCCAGGTTGTAAACCTTGGCGCTGAGATAGGTGCTGACATCCTCGGACTCTTCCGCCGTGAAACCGGTCTTGGTCAAATGATTGCAGAACAACACCTGTTTCAAGAGATCGGAATGCCCTTTGATGAGCGGGTTTTTGGCCATGGCCGTTCCAATCTGGGGGCTGACGCTTTTAGCCACATGGCAGCCGAGGCATTTCTCATCGTAGAGGCGGCGGCCGTTCTCTGCATTGCCAAAGAACCGAATATCGGCGGCTTGGGCAGTAAGCGCCGTGCATCCTGCCACAAGAGATAGAACCGCAACGAGCGTTTTCATGGGGCACCTCCTGCATTCTTTTATCTAAGGCGTTGCCATATAAATAGAGCATATCGGGCTCTGTATCGCCAGAAAAAACGCCCGCCTTGCGAGGCGCAAGCAGACGGCCGCACCGCTTCGCCGGACGCCTGCCGTTCTGCCGAAATCGCCCATCAAACGGGCATATTAGCCATTGCTTGTTGATCAGCGTTAACCCCTAAAGCAATATACCCACATGAGGACAACCAAATCCTCATCTCTGCTGGGTTCGCTTTAACAATTTGGAGGAGCTGATGAAAAAAGTACTGCTGTTCTGCTGGTTATTTGCTGTCACCCACGGGGCCGCCGCCTCGGGTCACGGCATCGATAAAACAGTGCGTTTCATGGCGGCCAACTGCGCCTATTGCCACGGCCCGGACGGCAAGAGTACGAGCGCCATCCCCGCTCTGGCGGGCATGCACAAGGCCCGCTTCGTCGGCACCTTGAAGGCGATGAAAGCCGGTACGCAGCCCTCCCCGGTGATGTATCAGATCGCCGCCGGCTACAGCGATGCCGAGATCGAGGCGATGGGCGACTGGTTCGCCAATAACAAATAACCGGTGCCTGAAGGAGACCCAACATGACATTCAATCGCCGTGACTTTCTTAAAGTTTCCGCCGGAGCTGCGGGTGCAGCCGGCCTGAGCACGCTCGCGGGCTGCGCAGGAACCGCAATCGGTGGCGCACGACCCAAAGTGGTGGTGGTCGGCGCCGGCTTCGGCGGCGCCACCTGCGCCAAGTACCTCAAATTGTGGGACCCCAACATCGAGGTCACGCTGATCGAGAGCAACGAGAAGTTCGTGTCCTGCCCGTTGTCCAATCTGGTCATCGGCGGCGCCCGCAACATCGATGACCTGACCTTCTCTTACGATGGCCTGAAGAAGCTGGTGGACAACTTCATCCACGACACCGTGGTCGGCATCGACGCCAACGCGCGCACGCTGCGCACCGCCTCCGGACGCAACCTCAGCTACGACCGTCTGGTGCTGTCGGGCGGCATCGAGCTGCAATACGACAAGATCGAAGGCTACGACGCCGAGGCGCGCAAGACCGTCATGCACGGCTGGAAGGCCGGCCCGCAGACCGTCGCGCTGCGCAAGCAGCTGGAGGCCATGCCCGATGGCGGCGTCTTCGTCATCGCCACGCCGCCGACGCCGTATCGCTGCCCGCCCGGACCCTACGAGCGGGTCTGTCTGGTCGCCGACTACTTCAAGAAGAACAAGCCCCGTGCCAAGGTCATCGTGCTCGACGCCAATGCCGATATCGTTTCCAAGAAAGGCCTGTTCATGGCCGCCTGGAAGAAGCATTACGGTTTCGGCACGCCGGAAAGCCTGATCGACTACCACCCCAGCAGCAAGGCGCTGAAGGTCAACGCCACCAGCAAGACCATCTCGCTGGAATTCGACGACATCAAGGGCGACGTCATCAACGTGATCCCGCCGATGCGCGCGGCCAAGTTGACCGAGCTGGCCGGCGCCCGCCCGGCCGAAGGCAAGCAGGCCTGGTGTCCGGTGGATTTCCGCAGCTACGAGTCGAAGACGGTGCCGAATGTGCACATCCTGGGCGATTCCGCCGAGTCGAACATGCCCAAGGCGGGCGCAGTGGCCAACAACACCGGCAAGATGTGCGCCGCCGCGCTGGTGGAGTTGCTGAACGGCCGGCCGCTGGTGATCGCCCCGGTGATCACCAACACCTGCTTCTCGGCCACCTCGGCGAGCACGGCCATGCACGTGGCCATGGTGTTCCGCGCCGACCAGGACTTCAAGATGGTCTCCCAGACGCTACCCGACAAGGGCGTCTCCAAGGAGGAAAGCGAGGCGGAGATGAAGTACATGGATTCCTGGGGCAAGAACATCTGGGCCGATACGCTCAATCTGAAAGTCTGAGGCGGCACTGATGTAACCGCTTCGACGGGCTCGGCCTGTCGAAGCGCCTCGCCGCCGAGACAGGTTCGGTGCAGGCGGATTTCCATTCCAGGCAGGCTCATCCGATGCCCGCTTTTCATGCACGCTGCGTGATTTCCTGGTGCGTCGCCGCACTAGCCTGGTGCCCGCTTGCCAACGGCGCCGTGCGATAGCGCCCCGTGATGGCGCGCGCATAGCCGAAAACCTGCCGGGATTGCGCTATACGCCATTGATTCGACAGCCTTTCCTGATTCAACCCCGGCGCTACGAAATTCCCGACCAGGGCGCATCCCGGTGCACGGCTGCATGGCACGGGAGTTGCTATTCCTCTCGGCATGACAGCCTTCACGACCCACACCACCTGCCCCTATTGCGGCGTCGGCTGCGGCATTCTGGTCAGCTGCGAAGGCGAAGGGTACTCGGTGCGCGGCGACCCCGAGCATCCCGCCAACCTGGGCCGCCTCTGCTCCAAGGGCGCGGCGCTCGCGGAAACACTGAGTTTGGATGATCGCCTGCTCTACCCGGAAATCGACGGCCGCCGGGCGGCCTGGGACGACGCGCTCGATACCGTCGCGCAACGCTTCCAGCAGGTGATCGCCGAACACGGCCCCGACGCCGTCGCGTTCTATGTCTCCGGCCAGTTGCTGACCGAGGACTATTACGTCGCCAACAAGCTGATGAAGGGTTACATCGGCAGCGGCAACATCGACACCAATTCGCGCCTGTGCATGTCGTCCGCGGTGGCCGGCCACAAGCGCGCCTTCGGCAGCGACACCGTACCGGGCTGCTACGAAGACCTGGACATCGCCGATCTGGTCGTGCTCGCCGGTTCCAACACCGCCTGGGCGCATCCGGTGGTGTTTCAGCGTCTGGTCGCCGCCAAGAAGGCGCGTCCTGGCATGAAGATCGTCGTGATCGACCCGCGCCGCACCGCGACCTGCGACCTGGCGGACCTGCATCTGGCGATCAAGCCGGGTGCGGACGCCTGGCTGTTCAACGGCCTGCTCAACCACTTGCGCAAAGAGGACGGCATCGACTGGAGCTATCTGGAAAACCATGTCGAGGGTTTCGGCGTCGCGCTGGAAGAAGTCAGCGGCCTCGACATTGCCAAGGTCGCGGCGCAATGCGGTCTGGCCGTGGCCGATGTGGCCGAGTTCTACCGTCTGTTCACGCAAACGCCGCGCAGCGTGACCGTGTTCTCCCAAGGCATCAACCAATCCTCTTCCGGCGTCGACAAGGTCAACGCCATCCTCAACGTGCATCTGGCCAGCGGACGGGTCGGCCTACCCGGCGCCTCGCCGTTTTCGATCACCGGCCAGCCCAACGCCATGGGCGGGCGCGAAGTCGGCGGCCTGGCCAACCAGCTGGCGGCGCACATGGACATCGTGCCGGAATGCATCGAACGGGTCGGCCGTTTCTGGAACGCGCCCAACATCACCCATCGCCCCGGCCTCAAGGCGGTCGAGCTGTTCGACGCCGTGCGCAGCGGACGCATCAAGGCGATCTGGATCATGGCGACCAATCCGGCGGTCAGTCTGCCGGAAGCGGACCGGGTAGTGGCGGCGCTGAAACAGTGCAAATTCGTCGTCGTGTCCGATACCACCCGCCATACCGATACCGCGCAACTCGCGCAGGTGCTGCTGCCCGCCGCCGCCTGGGGCGAGAAGGACGGCACGGTGACCAATTCGGAGCGCCGCATTTCGCGCCAGCGCCGCTTCCTGCCCTTGCCCGGCGAGGCGCAACCGGATTGGTGGATCGTCAATGAAGTGGCGCGGCGCATGGGGCACGCGCAAGCCTTCGCGTTCAACGGGCCGGCGGAAATCTTCCGCGAGCACGCCGCGCTGTCGGCGTTCGAGAACGACGGCGCGCGCGACTTCAACCTCGCCGGCCTGAGCCGGCTGACGCCGGCAGGCTATGACGCGCTGGCTCCGGTGCAATGGCCGGTGGCCGCCGACGGCCGTGGCACGCCGCGTCTGTTCGGGCAGGGCCGCTTTTTCACCGGCCACCACAAGGCCCGCCTGATCGCGCGGCCGCCGCGCGGCCCGGCGACGCCGGTCAACGCCAGCCAGCCCTTCATCTTCAACACCGGCCGCATCCGCGACCAATGGCACACGATGAGCCGCAGCGGCAAGGCCGCCAAACTGCTCGCCCACATCGGCGAGCCCTATATCGAGATGCACCCCGCCGACCTGCTGCGCGCAGCGCTCACGCCGGGCGGGCTCGCACGCGTGCGCAACGGCCGCGGCGACATGCTGGCGCGCGTGCTGGACAGCGCCGATCAACGCCCCGGCTCGGTGTTCGCACCGATCCACTGGAGCAACCAGAATGCCGCCAAGGCGCGCGTCGATGCGCTGGTCCATGCGGTCACCGATGAAATCTCCGGGCAACCGGAGTTCAAACACTCGCCGGTGGCGGTGGAACCCTATGCGGCCACCTGGCACGGCTTCGTGCTGGCGCGCCGGCGCATCGCCTGCCAGGCCGCCGAATACTGGGTGCAGGTGCGCGGCAAAGCCTGCTGGCGGCATGAACTGGCCGGCGCCGAGAGCGATTGCCTGTGGCCCCGGCAACTGCGACAGCAGTTCGGCCCCAGCGGCGACTGGATCGAACTGCGCGACGGCGCCGAGAACCGCTACCGCATGGCGCAGCTGCACGAAGGCCGCATCGAGCTGGTGGCCTTCTTCGACCGGAATGTCAGCGCCTTGCCGCCGCGGCACTGGCTGGAAGGGCTATTCGAAAAGACCACCCTCGACGACGCCGAGCGCGCCGCGCTGCTGATGGGCCACCCCAGCCAAGCCGTGCCGGACTGCGGCCGCATCGTCTGCGCCTGCTTCGGCGTCGGCGAGAACGACCTGAAACAGGCGATCGGCCAGGGCGCGGATTCGGTCGAAGCGCTGGGCATCAAGCTGAAGGCGGGCAGCAACTGCGGCTCCTGCATCCCGGAACTGAAAAAACTGCTGGCCACGGCCTGACGCCCGTACCCGCTCGCGGGCCCGCCGGTAATCACCGAAAAACCGGCCGAGCGGCACCGTTTTGGGCCGGCCCGCCTCGTTTGGGTGCATAAATCGCGGCGCACGCACCCGAACAAGGCATGCATGGCCCGACGCCCCGGTAAAAACCCAGCCACAGCGCCGTTTTCGGTGCATGGCACGACTCCTGCTTTATTCACTCATCTTTTTGACGCACTCGGGAGCGCATGATGAACAAAGCATTCTGGCAATCCGGCCACCCCCCCACGTTGTTGTCCGCCTTTCTCTATTTCGACATCGCCTTCATGGTCTGGGTGTTGCTGGGGCCGATGGGCGTGCAGATTGCCGCCGACTTGCAACTCACGCCGGCGCAGAAGGGGCTGATGGTGGCCACGCCGGTGCTGGCGGGCGCGTTGCTGCGCATCGTCATGGGCGTGCTGGTCGACCAGATCAAGCCCAAGATGGCCGGCGTCGTCGGCCAGATCATCGTCATGGCCGGTCTGGCCACCGCCTGGCTGGGCGGCATCCACAGCTTTCAGCAGGTGCTGTTGCTGGGCGTCGTGCTCGGCTTCGCCGGGGCGGCCTTCGCGGTGGCGCTGCCGCTGGCCTCGCGCTGGTATCCGCCGCAGCATCAGGGTGCGGCGCTGGGCATCGCCGGCGCCGGCAATTCCGGCACGGTGCTGGCGGCGCTGTTCGCCCCCGGCCTGGCGCTGGCCTTCGGCTGGGGCAACGTGTTCGGCCTGGTGCTGATTCCGCTGTCCATCGTGTTCGTGATTTATCTGGTGTTCGCCAAGGACGCGCCGGATTGCCCGCCGCCGAAGACCTTTGCCGAATACGCCCATATCCTGAAGGACAAGGATGCCTGGTGGTTCATGTTCTTCTACTCGGTCACCTTCGGCGGTTTCGTCGGCCTGGCCTCCAGCCTGACCATCTATTTCAACGACCAATACGGCCTGCCGCCGGTGGTGGCCGGTTATTTCACCGCCGCCTGCGTGTTTGCCGGCTCCCTGGTGCGGCCGATCGGCGGCGTGGTGGCGGACCGCATCGGCGGCGTGCGTTCGCTGACCGCGATGTATCTGATCGCATCGCTGTCCCTCGCCACGGTGAGCTTCGGCCTGCCCAGCCAATGGCTGGCGCTGGCCGCCTTCGTCGTCGCGATGCTCAGCCTGGGCATGGGCAACGGCGCGGTGTTCCAGCTGGTGCCGCAGCGCTTCCGCAAGGAAATCGGGGTCATGACCGGACTGGTCGGCATGGCCGGCGGCATCGGCGGCTTCTATCTGGCCTCCAGCCTGGGCTTCTCCAAGGGCCTGACCGGCGACTACCAGGCCGGCTTTCTGATCTTCGCCGCGCTGTGCATCGTCGCCCTGCTCGGCCTGACCGCGGTGAAGACGCGCTGGCGCACCACGTGGGGCGCGGTGGGTGTGGCCGGCGCCAAGGTATAACCTTGACTCTGTTCGCGTTGGGCGTTGAATTCATGGCGAGCGTTGGCATTGGCGACGTCCCACTATGCAAAAGGGGTGGGAACACGCTCGCGCTATCTTCATTTTCAACACCCAACGCGATTAGAACCTTAGTCTTCGCCGCATGACTCTGCAGCTTGAATTCGGCTACGCCTCCGCAGCCGGCCCGCGCGACCACAACGAGGACTTCGGCGGCTTCGTCACGCCGGAGGCCGCGCAGGCTGCGACCAAGGGCGTGCTGGCGGCAGTGGCCGACGGCGTCTCCGGCGGCGTGCATGGACGCGAGGCGGCCGAGACGGCGGTGCGCAATCTGCTCGCCGATTACTACTCGACGCCGGATACCTGGGAGATTCCGCATGCCTTCGCCACGCTGCTGGGCGCGATCAATCGCTGGCTGAACGGGCAGGTCGCGTCGCGCCATGACGCCGGCGGCATGGCCACGACGTTGACCGCGCTGGTGTTGCGCGGCCGCCGTTACCACTACGCCCATGTCGGCGACAGCCGTCTGTATCGTCTGCGCGGCGAGCATCTCGACCAGCTCACCAGCGACCACGTCTGGGAGACGCCGGGCATGTCGCATGTACTGAAACGCGCGCTCGGTCTGGATACCCATGTCTTGCCCGATTTCGGCGACGGCGAAGTGCAGGCCGGCGACCGCTTCCTGCTGGTCAGCGACGGCGTCTGGGAACCGCTGGGACAACAGGAGCTGCATCGTCTGCTGCAGTTGCATGCGGAGGCGGAGTTTTCCGCCAACGCATTGGTCCGCGCGGCGCATCAGCGCGGCGGCCAGGACAACGCCAGCGCGCTGGTCGTGCGCGTGCAGGCGTTGGCGGATGGCGACAACGCGGAGAACGCGAACCGCGCCGTCGACCTGCGCAACCTGCCCTTGCCGGGCGTGCTGACCCCCGGCGCCCGCCTCGATGACTTCATCGTCGAAGCGGTTCTGCACACCTCCCGCGCCACCTTGCTATACCGCGTGCGCCATGCCGACAGCGGCCAGAGCTGGGTGCTGAAGACGCTGCAACCGGTGCTGGCGGGCGATCTCGATGCAGCCGAACATCTGCTGATGGAGGAATGGCTGGGCAAACGGGTGCGCTCGCATTACTTCAGCGAGGTGTTGCCGCTGCCGTCTCGCAATTTTCTTTACTTCGTGCAGAGCTGGCATGAAGGCGTTTCGTTGCAGCAACGCCTGGATGCGGGCCAGCACTTCAGCGCCGCCGAAGTCGCCAGTCTGGGCATCCGCCTGATGAAAGCCGTTGGCGCGCTGCATCGCCTGGACATCCTGCATCGCGACATCAAGCCCGGCAATCTGCATCAGGATTCGGCAGGCAAGCTGCGCCTGCTCGATCTGGGCGTCGCGCATTGCCCGGCCTGCCCGCCCGAAAGCGCCGACAGTCTGCCCGGTACGCCCAGCTATCTGGCGCCGGAATTGTTTGACCGCACCGACCGCCGCGCCAGTCCGCAAAGCGATCTCTATGCGGCCGGCGTTACGCTGTACCACCTGTTAACCCGGAAATACCCGTATGGCGAGGTGGAGCCATTTCAGCACCCGCGCTTCAGCGAGCCGGCGCCGCCCAGCCGCTATCGGCCGGATATTCCGCCCTGGCTGGAAAATGTTCTGCTGAAAGCGTGCGCGAAGAACCCGCAGGCGCGCTTCGAAACCGCCGAGGAATTCCGCATTGCGCTCGAACGCGGCGAGGCCAACCGTCTGCTGCGGCCGCGGCCGACTCCGGTCGCCGAACGCGACCCGGTGCGTTTCTGGCAAGGCATCGCGCTGATGGCGATCGTGCTCAATCTGCTGCTGGCCTATCTGTTGCTGGCGGGCTGATGACAACGCTAAAAAGGGAAGGCCGATGTTCGCCAAAGACCGCAGGCGCCGCCGCACCGTCGAGCCGGGCTGAACACGCCATGCCCGCCACGCTCAAGGTTCTGCTGATCAGCTTGTCCAAGAAACGCCTGGACAGCTTGATGACCGCGCTGGCCGAACATGCGCCGGAACATCATCTGATCGGCCGCCTCGACCGCGCCATCGACCTGCCGCGCTGGGTCGAAGAACTGGCGCCCGACGCGATCATCATGGATACCGAATCACCCAGCCGCGACACGCTGGAGCAGATCGTGCTGATGAGCGAACGCACGCCGCGCCCGATCGTCATGTTCAGTCAGGATGAGTCGCAGGACGCCATGCGCCGGGCGGTGTCGGCCGGGGTCGCCTGCTACGTCGTGAACGGGCTGGAGCACGAACGCATTCAGCCGCTGCTGCAGCTCGCCCAGGTGCGCTTCGAAGCCTGGCAGGCGATGCGAGAAGACACCCTGCGCGCACGCCAGGAATTGCAGGACCACAAGCTGATCGAACAGGCCAAGCGCCATTTGATGAAGCTGGACGGCCTGTCCGAAGAAGCCGCTTACCAGGCCTTGCGCCGCGAGGCGATGGTGCACAGGAAGCGCATCGCCGATGTGGCGCGAGTGCTGCTGGAAACGGTCAAAACAACCAACCTGTAGCGACCGCGCCTACAAGCGCCGTCGCAGCGCGTGGCGTATGCCACGCTGTCACAGGATAGTGGGATGATGCCCGGTATGCTTTGATGCCGATCCAGACAGGAGTTGCCATGGCCCAGCGCAACCAGTTCATTGTTTTGCTTCTACTCACCGCCTGGCTCGGCCTGGTGCAGTGGGTCCAGGCCGCCGAGCCGGAGCCGATGTTGTTCACCACGACCGCGCAGGGCAAGAATATGGATCAGGCAGTGGCGGCGCTGAGCCAGGCCATCGTCAACCACAATTACACCTTCGTGCGACAGCAGGCCATCGATAGCCGGCTGGTGCCGTACGCGCAAGAAGTGCAGTCGGTGCGTCTGGTCTATTTCTGCAATTTCGCCAAGATGGATCAGGCGCTGCGCCTGGATCTGCGCGCCGCGCAGATTCTGCCTTGCCGCGTCACGCTGGTGGAAACGCCGAATGGCGTCGATCTGATCGCGATCAATCCGGCCTGGGTATCGCAAGACGTGCCCGCTTTGCAGGCGCTCTGCCAGGAACTGAAACAGGACTACCTGGCGATCCTGGCGGAGGCGACGCTATGAGCAACGGCGTATTCAGGGGTTGCATGCCCAGGCGCCTCGCCCTATGGCTAACGCTGACCCTGAGTCTGACTGCGCAGGCCGAGCCGCTCAATGTCAGCAAGGCGGTCGACATGCGGCAGGCAATCGATGACATCACGCTGGCCGCCCTCAACTACGATCTGGTGCTGGTCAAGATGCAACCGATCGACACGGCGCTGGCCAAGCGCGGCTACGAGAGCCCGAACCTGCGCATCCTGTTCATCGGCAGCGAGTCGGCTGTGCGCTGGGCGGAAGCGGCGGAGCCGCGTTTACTCAATCTGCTGCCGCTGCGCCTGACGCTGATTCAGCGGCAAGACCGCCTGAACGTGGTCAGCGATGATTTCGATCTCTGGCTGAAGGAATTCCCGGACCCGCCCGCGAATTTGATGATCAAGGCCTGGCGGTCGGAATTGAAAGCCATGCTGGATGATTTCGCGCGGCAATAAGCGATGACCCCGCTGCGCCCGGGTTCAACGTGCGCACGCGCCGCAAAGCCGGACTTAACCCATGCGCCGAAATGGGTGCTTTTACTCCGGCCAGGCACAGCAACAGTGCACACAGCCGATTTCGGACGCCGCCGTGCATAACTTGAAAACCAGAATTCCATTTCATTTCAATGCATTGAATGCGCATTTCATACATGGCATGGACTTTGCTTTTAAGAAAATGACCGGCGCAATGATGCGCCAGCCACAGAGACCTTTCCTAGGCTCGCTGCTTCCGTAATTTTTCTGCTCAATCTGGACAACGGCGTCCTTCCCTTCGGGGTTGGATGCCGTTTTTTTTTTGGAGTCTATGCCATGGATAAGCCGCTATTGCCGCACACCCCGCCCAGTAACGATCTGATCGTCGTCAACGACGGTAAACGTGATTTTTTGAAGAAAGCCGCCGCCATGTCCGCCGCCGCCGCCATCATGTCTCTTGTCCCGCCCGGCGTGCGCAGCGCCGCCTGGGCCGCCGGTTCCGATGCACCGGAAAAGACCGAAATCAAGATCGGCTTCATTCCGCTGACCGATTGCGCCAGTGTGGTGATGGCCGCCGAGAAAGGCTTCGACAAGAAGTACGGCATCAAGATCATCCCGAGCAAGGAGGCCTCCTGGGCCGGCGTGCGCGACAAACTCAGCAACGGCGAACTCGACGCGGCGCATGTGCTGTACGGCCTGATCTACGGCCTGCAACTCGGCGTCGGCGGCGCGAAGAAGGACATGGCCGTGCTGATGTCGCTCAACAACAACGGCCAGGCCATCACGCTGAACAATCAGATCAAGGCCAAGGGCGTCACCGACGGCGCCGGCCTGGCCAAACTGGTCAAGGCCGAGCCGAAGGAATGGACCTTTGCGCAGACCTTCCCCACCGGCACGCATGCGATGTGGCTGTATTACTGGATGGCCTCCTATGGCATCGACCCGTTCAAGGATGTGAAGGTGATCACCGTGCCGCCGCCGCAGATGGTCGCCAACATGCGGGTCGACAAGATGGATGGCTATTGCGTCGGCGAACCGTGGAACGCGCGCGCCATTCACGACAAGATCGGCTTCACCGCCGCGACCAGCCAGGACATCTGGACCGACCATCCGGAAAAGGTGCTCGGCACGACGCTGGAGTTCGCGCAGAAATACCCGAACACCGCACGCGCGCTGATCGCGGCGATCCTGGATGCGTCGAAGTACATCGACACGATGAGCAATCGCTCGGAGACCGCCCGCATCATTGCCGGCAAGGCCTACGTCAACACCGATTTCGACGTCATCGAGGACCGCATGTTGGGCCAGTACGACAACGGCATCGGCAAGAAATGGCAGGACGCCAATTACATGAAGTTCTTCAACGACGGCAAGGTCAACTTCCCCTACCTGTCGGACGGCATGTGGTTCCTGACCCAGCACAAACGCTGGGGTTTGCTGAAGGAGCACCCGGATTACCTGGCGGTGGCCAAATCGGTGAACCAGATCGCGCTCTATAAGGAAGCCGCCGCGATGACCAAGACGCCGCTGCCGAAGTCCGACATGCGCACGTCCAAGCTGATCGACGGCGTGGTGTGGGACGGCAAGAACGCGAAGGCCTATGCCGACAGCTTCAAGATAAAGGCTTAAACCCCATGCGGGGTGCGGCGTAGACGCTGCACCCCGCGCATTCGAGGAATCCGTCATGAGCGCAGTCACCCTTAACGAAAGCAGTCTGAAAGACATCATGAATTCGCCCGACACGAGCCCCTTGCCGGCCGCGGTGAGCGAAACCGCGCCGCGTCCCACCCCTTTCCTGCAAACCGAGCGCGGCCTGGCGTTCTCCGAGGCCATCGGCAAATTCTTCCGCGCCGTGGTGCCGCCGTTCCTCGGCATCGCGCTGTTCATCCTGCTCTGGCAGATCGTTTCCGCCAGCGGCGGCGACAGCGGCCTGCCCGGCCCGGCGAAAACCTGGGAGTCGGCAAAAATCCTGTTTGCGGACCCGTTCTATGACAACGGCCCGAACGACAAGGGCATCGGCTGGAACATCCTGCATTCGCTGTACCGCGTCGGCGCCGGCTTCGGCCTGGCCGCGCTGGTCGGCATCCCGCTCGGCTTCATGATCGGCCGCTTCCAGTTCCTGTCCGGCATGGTCGCACCGATCATCAGCCTGCTGCGCCCGGTGTCGCCACTGGCCTGGCTGCCGATCGGCCTGTATGTGTTCAAGGAAACCGAGCCGGCTTCGCTGTGGGTGATCTTCATCTCCAGCATCTGGCCGATCATCCTGAATACCGCCGCCGGCGTTTCGCGCGTGCCGCAGGACTATCTCAACGTGGCGCGCGTGCTGAATCTGTCGGAGTGGAAGATCTTCACCCGCATCCTGTTCCCGTCGGTCTTGCCGCACATGATGACCGGCATCCGGCTGTCGATCGGCGTGGCCTGGCTGGTCATCGTCGCCGCGGAAATGCTTACCGGCGGCACCGGCCTCGGCTTCTGGGTGTGGGACGAATGGAACAACCTCAACGTCGCGCACATCCTGATCGCCATCTTCGTCGTCGGCATCGTCGGCCTGCTGCTGGAACAGGCGCTGGTGTTGATCGCGAATCGCTTCAACTATGAGTAAGCGGGGAACGGTGAGCAGGAAGCGGCAAACCCCGCTCACTGCTCACTGCTCACTGCTCACTGCTCACTGCTCCCGCTCACCGCTCACCGCTCCTCACCGCTCACCGCTCACCGCTCACTGGAGACCCCCATGCACAGCTACTTGCACATCGACAACGCCAAGATGGTGTTCGACACCAAAAAGGGCAAATTCACCGCCTTGACCGACATCAACCTGGATGTCGAACAAGGCGAATTCATCGCGCTGATCGGCCACTCCGGCTGCGGCAAATCCACGCTGTTGAATCTGGTGGCCGGGCTGACCGAGCCGACCGAAGGCGTGTTGCTGCTGTCGGACAAGGAAATCAAGGGACCCGGGCCGGAACGCGGCGTGGTGTTCCAGAACCATAGCCTGTTGCCCTGGCTGAGCTGCTTCGGCAACGTCCATCTGGCGGTGGAGCGGGTGTTCGGCGCCAGTGAATCCAAGGCCAGGCTGAAAGAGCGCACGCACGCGGCGCTGGAACTGGTCGGCTTGAGCCACGCCACGCACAAGCATCCGGGCGAAATTTCGGGCGGCATGAAACAGCGCGTCGGCATCGCGCGCGCGCTTGCGATGGAACCGAAAGTGCTGTTGCTGGACGAGCCGTTCGGCGCGCTCGACGCGCTGACCCGCGCCGGCTTGCAGGACGAACTGATGCGCATCGTCAAGGAAACCCGGGCCACCACGTTGATGGTGACGCATGACGTCGATGAAGCCGTGTTGCTGTCCGACCGCATCGTGATGATGACCAACGGCCCGGCGGCGACCATCGGCGAAGTGCTGACGGTGGATCTGCCGCGTCCGCGCGATCGGCTGAAACTGGCGGAGAACCCGGCTTACCACCATCTGCGCGGGCAGGTGCTGGAGTTCCTGTATCAAAAGCACTTGAAGAAGGCGGCCTAGCAGGCCAGCCAAACGGGGCGCACTGTGGTGCTGCACTGGCTACAAATGCCGGCGCCAGCTTTCCGCCTTGATATAGCTATCGAGCTCTTCCGCTGCCAGCGGCGGGCCGAACAGGAAACCTTGCGCCGCGTCACAGCCGTTGTCGCGCAGGAAGCGCAGCTGCTCGGCGCTGCTGACGCCTTCGGCGATGGTGCGCAAACCGAGCCGTTTGGCGAACGCCAACAGCGCAGCGACCAGTTCGCGGCTCTGCGGGTTGCGGTCGGTTTCTTCGATGAAGCTGACATCGATCTTGATCGAGGACAGCGGCAATTGCTGCAACAGCGCAAACGAGCAATAACCGACGCCAAAATCGTCCAGCGCGCAGGCAAACCCGGCCTGCGCAAGCGCATACAAGCCGGTCAGTCCGGCGGCATTGTCGGTCAGGGCGCTTTCCGCGTATTCCAGGGTCAGCACGCCCGGGCTCAGGCCGCTGTCGCGCAAGATCGCCAATAGGGCGGCTGGCTCGGCGAGCGCAGCCAGCTGGCGGGCGGAAAGATTCATGCTCAGGCCGAGCGCCGGCCGCTTGAGGCGGCTCAGCAATGCCGCCGCAGCGTGCAGCGATTCGAGACCCAACTGCGGCATCAAGCCGAGTTTTTCGGCATGCTCGAAAAAACGTCTGGCGTCGAGCAGCCCGAGCTCCGGGTGCCGGAAGCGCAGCAACATCTCGACGCGCGTGACATGGCCGCTGGCCAAGTCGATCTCCGGCAGATAACACAATGTGAAGCGCTGGTCTTCGCGTCCGCGCAGCAAGGCGGCATCGAGCGAGATACGGGCTTGCGCGACGGATTGGTCTTCATGGCGGTAAAAGCGGAAATTCCCGCGCGTTTCCTGCTTGGCGGCATAAAGCGCCGTGTCGGCGGCTTCCAGCAAGGCGTCGGCGTCGGCGCCGTCGGCGGGATAGATCGCCACGCCGATGCTGACGCCGACTTCGATGCTATGGCCATCGATCAGCATCGGCCGCGCCACCGCGTCGATCAATTTGCGGCTGACCAGTGCGGCGGAGCTATTGGAGTCGTCGCCGGAGAGCAGCGCGACGAACTCGTCGCCGCCGCGCCGGCTCAAGGTGTCGCTGTCGCGCAAACAGGCCGCCATGCGCTTGGCGACTTCGATCAGCACCTTGTCGCCGAAGGCATGGCCATAGCGATCGTTGACCGGCTTGAAACGATCCAGATCGAGATACAACAAGGCCATCTTGCCGTTGCTCCGTTCCAGCAGCGCCATCATGCGGCGCAAGCGGTCGCCGAACAGGATGCGATTGGGCAAACCGGTGAGGGCATCGAAATGCGCCAGCCGGCGTATGTATTCTTCCTCGCGCTTGCGCTCGGTAATGTCCGAAAACAGGCCGACATAGCGGGTGACGCGGCCGCCGGCTTCGCTGACCGCGACGATGGACAGCCAGCCGGCATACACGTCGTTGGACTTGCGCCGGTTGATCACTTCGCCCGACCAGCGCCCGGCGCTGGCCAAAACACCCCACATGTTGCGGAAGAAGTCGTCGTCATGCTGGCCGGATGCGAACATCGCCGGCGTGTTGCCGATCGCCTCATCGGCGCGATAGCCGCTGATCTCGCTGAACGCCGGGTTGACCGCCAGAATGCGCCCCGTCGCATCGGTCACCATCATGCCCTCGCTGGCCGACTCGAAAGCCAGTTGCGCCAAGCGCAGGTCGCGCCGCCGCCAGGCGTCGCGCAGGCATTTGACGACGGCATCGTCGAGCAACAGGGCGTCGATCGGCTTCGATACATAGCGATCGATGCCGATGTCGAGCGCTTCGTGCAAATGGCTGCTTTGGGAGGAAGCGCTGACCACGATGATCTGAGCGTCGGGATCCTCCGTGCGGATGGCGCGGCTCATGGCCAAACCATCCATGACCGGCATGACGACGTCGGTGACCACCAAATCGGGCTGCCAGGAGCGCCAGAGCGCCAAGCCTTCGGCGCCATCGGCGGCGACGCGGACTTCGGCCACGCGCGCGGCGATGACTTGCTGGATCAGCGCTCGCAGCGACGGTGAATCTTCCACGACCAGCACGCGCGCAGAAGACAGCTCGCGGGCGAAAACATCTGACATGACGGTAATCCCTGGAAAATCCGTGACTGTTTGCAAGTAAAGAACACTCCCAACTGCCGCCGCCATGCCTGAAGTCAATGCGGCCGGCGGCGTTTCAATGGCGATCGATGCGGACATGATATTCCAGCCGAGCGGGCGACATGCGCTACCAGCGCACGCGATGCGTGCTTTTGCCAGCCCCCCGTTGCGTATAAAATGCGCAGCCTTCCCCCGCGCCCAATCCCTTCCTCGCCATGCAGATCGGCCCCTATCGCCTGAAGAACAATCTTATCGTCGCGCCGATGGCCGGCGTGACGGATCGGCCGTTCCGCCAATTGTGCAAACAGATGGGCGCCGGCATGGCGGTCAGCGAAATGGTGACTTCGAATTCGTTGTTGTACGGCTCGGCGAAGACGCAGCGGCGCGCCAATCACGCCGGCGAGGTGGAACCGGTGTCCGTGCAGATCGCCGGCGCCGACCCGGCGATGATGGCGCAGGCGGCGCGTTACAACGCCGAGCGCGGCGCCGCGATCATCGACATCAACATGGGTTGCCCGGCCAAGAAGGTGTGCAATGTGATGGCCGGCTCGGCGCTGTTGCAGGACGAACCGCTGGTGGCGCGCATCCTCGAAGCCGTGGTGCAGGCCGTACCGGATACGCCGGTGACGCTGAAGATCCGCACCGGCTGGGACAAGTCGCACCGCAACGCGTTGCAGATTCTGCATATCGCGCAGGAGTCCGGCATTCAGGCTTTGGCGATCCACGGCCGCACGCGCGCCTGCGGCTACAGCGGCGATGCCGAATACGAGACCATCGCCGTGGTAAAGGCCGAAGCGCGCATTCCGATCATCGCCAACGGCGACATCACGACGCCGGAGAAGGCGAAGTTCGTGCTGGAAAGCACCGGCGCCGATGCGATCATGATCGGCCGCGCAGCGCAGGGCCGGCCCTGGCTATTCCGCGAAATCAGTCATTTCCTGGCACACGGCGAAAAGCTCCCCGCTCCGGAAGTGGCCGAGATCCACACCGTGCTGCTGGCGCATCTGGACGACCTCTACCGCTTCTACGGCGAACTCTCCGGCTGCCGCATGGCGCGCAAGCATATCGCCTGGTATACGCGCGGCCTGGCCGATTCCGCCAGTTTCCGTCATGCCATGAACCAGCTCGAAGGCACGCATGCACAGCTCGAGGCGGTCAACGATTTCTTCTGGCGCACGCGCGAACGCTCCAACCGATTGATTTATCTTGATGCCGCGCCGGACCAGCGCGCGGCCGCTTGACGCATCCCGACGCCGGAACCATGGATTACCCGATGATTGACGAAAGCGAACTCGCCGCCTGCGTGCGCCGTGAACTGCATAAATATTTCAAGGATCTGGATGGCGAACCGCCGGCCGGAATTTATGAAATGGTGCTCAACTGCGTCGAAAAGCCGATGCTGGAAGTCATCCTCGACCGCGCCGGCAGCAACCAGAGCCGCGCCGCCGACTGGCTGAGCATCAACCGCAACACGCTGCGCAAGAAAATGCAGCAGCATGGAATCAAATAGTTAGCAGTGAACGGTGAGCGGAAACCCGCCACTGCTCCCCGCTAACTCCTTACCGCTCCCCGCTAACTCCTTACCGCTCACCAAAATGAAACGCGCCCTGCTCTCCGTCTCCGATAAAACCGGCCTCATCGACTTCGCTCGCGCCCTCGCCGAGCAGGGGGTCGACATCCTCTCCACCGGCGGCACCGCCAAGGCGATCCGCGATGCAGGCATCCCGGTGAAAGACGTTTCCGAATTCACCGGCTTCCCGGAGATGCTGGACGGCCGTGTAAAAACCCTGCACCCCAAGGTCCATGCCGGCATCCTGGCGCGGCGCGACCTCCCCGCCCACGTCGAGGCCATGCAGCAGCAGGGCCTCGACTACATCGATCTGGTCTGCGTCAACCTCTACCCCTTCGTGCAGACCGTTGCCAAGCCGCACACGCTGGACGACGCCATCGAGAACATCGACATCGGCGGCCCGGCCATGGTGCGTTCCTCGGCCAAAAACTACAAACATGTCGCCATCGTCACCGATCCAGCCGACTACGCCGGCTTGATCGACGAAATGAAGGCCAACGCGGGCGCGCTCACGGATGCCACCCGCTTCGACCTGGCGAAAAAAGCCTTCACCCATACCGCCCAGTACGACGGCCATATCAGCAACTACCTGACCGCGCTGAACGCGGACGGAAACAAGGAACAGTTCGGCGACAAACTGACATTGCAGTTCAGCCGCGCGCAGACCTGCCGCTATGGCGAGAACCCGCACCAGAACGGCGCCTTCTACGTCGAGGCCGACGCCGTCGCCGGCACCATCGCCAGCGCGAAGCAAATCCAGGGCAAGGAACTCAGCTACAACAACATCGCCGACACCGACGCGGCGCTGGAGTGCATCAAGCAGTTCGACGATGGTCCGGCCTGCGTCATCGTCAAGCATGCCAACCCCTGCGGCGTCGCCTACGGCGCCAGCCTGATGCAGGCCTACGACCGCGCTTATCAGACCGATCCGGAATCCGCCTTCGGCGGCATCATCGCGTTCAACCAGCGCCTGGACGGCGAGACCGCCAAGGCCATCGTCGAGCGCCAGTTCGTCGAAGTCATCATCGCGCCCGAAGTCAGCCCGGAAGCCTCCGAAGCGGTCGCCGCCAAGAAGAACGTGCGCCTGCTGGAATGCGGCGCCTGGGCCGGCAGCGTGGCGCAGATGGACATGAAACGGGTGGCCGGCGGCCTGCTGGTGCAGGATGCCGACATCCTGCTGCACGGCGAATTGAAAGTGGTGACCAAACGCGCACCGACCGAAGCGGAAATGGCCGACCTGCTGTTCGCGTGGCGCATCGCCAAGTTCGTCAAATCCAATGCCATCGTCTATTGCCGCGACGGCATGACCATCGGCGTCGGCGCCGGCCAGATGAGCCGGGTCAACTCCGCCCGCATCGCCGCGATCAAGGCCGAGCAGGCCGGCTTGAAGGTGCCCGGCTCGGTGATGGCCTCGGATGCCTTCTTCCCGTTCCGTGACGGCCTCGACCAGGCCGGCGCCGCCGGCATCGTGGCGGTGATCCAGCCCGGCGGCTCGATGCGCGACGAGGAGGTCATCGCCGCGGCCGACGAACACGGCATCGCCATGGTGTTCACCGGCGTGCGGCATTTCCGGCATTAAGCAGTTGCCGCATGGCCTTGCCTGTTGCCACAGACCTGCTCGGTCACATCATCCAGCTGCGTGAGCAACGGGTGATGCTCAGCGCCGACCTCGCGGCCCTCTATGAGATCGAGCCGCGCGCGTTGATGCAGGCGGTCAAGCGCAATAGCGAGCGGTTTCCCGAAGACTTCATGTTCCAACTGAGCCGGGACGAATGGCTGGACTTGAAATCACAAAACGTGATTTCAAGTTGGGGCGGTAGCCGCACGCCACCTTACGCCTTTACCGAGCAAGGCGTGGCGATGCTCTCCAGCGTGCTGAAAAGCGCACGCGCGGTATCGGTCAATATCGAAATCATGCGCACCTTCATCCGACTGCGTCGCATCCTGGCCGAGAATGTGGACCTTTCACGCAGGCTGGATGAGCTGGAGCAGCATTACGACGAACAGTTCAAAGCCGTTTTCGACGCTTTGCGTCAACTGATGGCCCCATCACAGAAACCAGGCCGCTCCATCGGTTTCATTCAGGACAGAGATACACCATGAAACTCCTCGTTATCGGTTCCGGCGGGCGCGAACACGCGCTGGCCTGGCGTCTCCTGCAGTCTCCCCGCGTCCAGAAAGTTTTCGTGGCCCCCGGCAACGGCGGCACCGCGCGCGAGGAAGGACTGGAAAACGTCGCCATCAACGCCATCCCCGATCTGGTCGCCTTTGCGCTACAGGAAGGCATACAACTCACCGTGGTCGGCCCGGAAGCGCCGCTTGCCGCCGGCGTCGTCGATGCCTTCCGCGCGGCGGGCCTGAAAGTGTTCGGGCCGGTGCAGGCGGCCGCGCAACTGGAAAGCTCGAAGGACTTCGCCAAGCAGTTCATGGCGCGGCACCAGATTCCGACCGCGGCCTTCGCCACCTTCACCGAAGCGGCGGCCGCGCATGCCTACCTCGACGCGCAGGGGGCGCCGATCGTGATCAAGGCCGATGGCCTCGCCGCCGGCAAAGGCGTGGTGGTCGCCGAAACGCTGGCCGAAGCGCATGCCGCCGTCGACATGATGCTGACCGAGGATGGCAAACCCGGCAGCTTCGGCGCAGCCGGCGCGCGCGTGGTCATCGAGGAATGCCTGTTCGGCGAAGAAGCCAGCTTCATCGTCATGGTGGATGGCGAACATGTCTTGCCCTTGGCAACCAGCCAGGACCACAAACGCTTGCTCGACGGCGACCTGGGCCCCAACACCGGCGGCATGGGCGCTTACTCGCCGGCGCCGGTCGTGACGCCGGAGATTCACGCCAAAGCGTTGCGTGAAGTGATTCGTCCGGTAGTGGCCGGCATGAAGGCGGAAGGCACGCCGTTTACCGGTTTTCTCTACGCCGGCCTGATGATCAGCCCGGAAGGCCAGATCAAGGTGCTGGAATTCAATTGCCGCATGGGCGACCCGGAAACCCAGCCGATCATGATGCGATTGAAATCGGACCTGGTGACGCTGTTGGAGGCGGCCGTAGATGGCCGCCTGGACGAAGTCGAAGCCGAATGGGACCGCCGCTTCGCGCTCGGCGTGGTGATGGCCGCCGCCGGCTACCCGGAGCATCCACGCAAGGGCGATGCGATCACCGGGCTGGGCGAGGGCAGCAAAACCGGCGACGAAGATTGCCACGTGTTCCATGCCGGCACCGCCTTGCAGGACGATCAGGTAGTCACCGCAGGCGGTCGCGTACTGTGCGTCACCGCGCTGGGCGACACGGTAAAGATGGCGCAAACACACGCCTATCAGGCCGCCGAGGGGATCGATTTCGCCGGTCGCCAGATGCGCCGCGACATCGGCTGGCGCGCTATCGGGCGGAAGAAGAAGTAGGCCGCTCAGCGGCCCTCGGCCTCTTTCAGGCGCTGCTGTTCGAGCGCCTGGGCGGCATCCATCTGCTGCAGCACGGAGTCCTTCAGTTTTTGCGCTTCTTCGAGTTCCTGTTGCTTCTGCTTGGCGGCGATTGCGGCGGTGCCGGCCACTTCGGCGCCGCAGCCGTACACGCTGAACGCCGCGGCAAGCAGGAAAACCAGGCGGACGGTTCTGGACATGGCGACTCCCTCGCGATGGGTGGATACGGACGATTATAGTTCTGCGCGCCAGGCCGCTTTGTCGGCCGCATGCCTGGAATCGGGCGGCGGCAGGAATTCACCTTATCTGCAGGCTAGAATCGACGCTGTTTTTTTGACAGGAACACGCCCGATGTCTCATCTTCCTTCCCGCGCCGGCGGCTTTGCCACCATCCAGAACCGGCGATCCCCTTGCGGAGGCTTCACGCTGCTGGAAATCATGATCGTCGTGGTGATCCTCGGCGTTCTCGCCGCCCTGGTCGTGCCCAAGGTCATGAGCCGTCCGGATGAAGCCCGCCAGGTCGCCGCCAAACAAGACATCGCCGCGCTGTTGCAGGCGCTGAAGCTCTATCGCCTGGACAACTTCCGTTATCCCAGCACCGAGCAGGGTCTGCAGGCCCTGACCAGCAAGCCGACGACGGAACCGCTGCCGCCGAACTGGAAGGGCGGCGGCTATCTCGAGCGCCTGCCGAAAGATCCCTGGGGTTCGCCGTATCAGTACCTGAATCCGGGCGTGCATGGCGAGATCGACGTGTTCTCGTTCGGCGCCGACCGCGAATCCGGTGGCGAAGGCGGTGACGCGGATATCGGTTCCTGGAGCCTGTAGTCGTGGCTCGGCCCGCAAGCGGGCCCCCTGCCGCCTTAATGAACCGGCGTCCCCCATGCGGGGGCTTCACGCTGATTGAATTGCTGGTGGTGCTGGTCGTGATCGGCGTGGTGGTGGCTTCGATCCAGCTCAATCTGTTTTCCGACGACGCGCGCCGGCTGCGCAACGAGGGCGAGCGGCTGGCAGCCTTGCTGACCGCGCTGGCGGATGAAACGGTGACCAGCGGCATGCCGCTGGCGGTGTCGTTCAGCGAAACGGGCTATGCGTTCTGGCAGCGCGACGACGACACTTCCGGTCCGCCAGCCCAGACGCGAGAAGGACGCTGGCGGACGCGTCCGGGCGACGAATTGTTTGCCGGGCGTCAGATGCCGGAGGGCATTCGCATCGCCGAAGTGCGCATCCGCCAACGCCCGCTGGCGCGCTCGGAAAAAACGCCCGAGCGCGTGGTCTTCTCGCCTGCCGGCATGCATCCGCCATTCTCGGTCCTGCTCGCGCTGGGCGATCTGCGCGTACGCGTGGTGTCCGATGCACTCGGCAATCTGCGCGTGGAAGACGATGCGGATGAGCCATGAATGAACGCCGTCGCCGCCGCCAGGGTGGCTTCACGCTGATCGAAATGCTGGTCGCGCTGGCCATCCTGGCCATTGCGCTGGCCGCCGTGCAGCGTGCGGTGTCCGGTTCGCTCGACAACGCCTTCGAACTCAAGCAGCGCCTGCTGGCCAGCTGGGTCGCGGACAACCGCCTGGCCGAGCTGCGCGCGCTGCGCGTACTGCCGCCGACCGGCGAAACGCGCGGCGAGGAAGTCCAGGCCGGCATCCGTTTCCACTGGCATAGCCAGGTCAGCAATACGCCCAACCCCTACGTCGAGCGGGTCGAAATCCGGGTCACTGCGGCGGCCGACAGCGAACATGCGCTGGCCATTCTGGTCGGCTATCTGGTGAATCGCTGATGGCCGGCTTGCCTACCTGGCATTCCCCCCGCCGCGCGGACAGCGGAGCCGTTGGCGGCGCGGCCGCCTTACGAAAGCGGCGTCCGCCCTGCGCGGGCTTCACGCTGCTGGAAGTGCTGGTCGCGGTGACCATCTTTGCGTTGCTCGGCATGGCCGCCTATTCCGGCCTGGATGCAGTGCTCAAGGCGCGCGCGCGCCTGGACGACGAGAATCGCCAGTGGCGATCGGTGGCGCTGTTCTGGGTCCGACTGGAACGCGATCTGTCGGCCTTCATCGAACGCCCGGTGCGGCTGCGCGGCAGCGCACCGCAAGCCGCTTTTCTCGGTGAGCCGACGGCCAGCGGCGAGTATGCGGCGCAGCTCGAACTGACTCGCCTGGGCGCGTTCGATGCCGGCAATGCGCCGCCCGAGCGGGTGGCTTACCGGCTGCGCGAGGGCAAGGTGGAATGGCTGCGCTGGCCGGCGCTGGACAGCGGCCCGCGCAGCCGGCCGGATGTCGCCGTGTTGCTGGATCGGGTCGCCACGCTGGAGTTTTCCTATCGCGACAACGCCGGCCTGTGGAATGCGCGCTGGCCGCCCAGCGCGAATACGGGCCATCCGACGGCGGTTAAAGTGCTGTTGAAACTGGAGTCGGGCGAAGTGCTGACCCGCTGGTATGCGTATTAGCGCTGCGCATACAGGCCGCCAACGCGGCATCGCGCTGATCACGGTCATCCTGATCGTCGCGCTGGCCACCACGATCGCCAGCTTTGTCGCCTGGCGGCAGCAGGTCTGGACGCGGCAGGTGGAGAATCTGCGCGACGCCTCGCAGGCGGCGGCGGTCGCGCGCGCCGGGGTGGATTGGGCGGGGGCGATCCTGAGCGAGGATCAGCGCAAGAACCCGGTCGATCATCTGGGCGAGGCGTGGGCGCAGCATGTCGAGTTGCCGGTTGAGCGCGGCCGCGTGGCCGGCGACATCAGCGACCTGCAGGCGCGCTTCAACCTGAACAATCTGGTGCGCGGCGGCTCGCCCAGCGCCGCCGATATCGCCGCGTTTCAGCGCCTGCTGGCCCGGCTCGAATTGCCCGCGGCGTTGGCCGATGCGCTGGTCGACTGGCTTGATGCCGACAGCCTGCAGACCGGTGCGGAGGGTGCCGAAGAGGCCTATTACCTGGCCCTGCCGGAACCGTACTACCCGGCCAATCGGAGTCTGGTCGATCTGGCGGAACTGCGGCTGGTGCGCGGCTTCGACCCGGCTAGCGTCGACAAGCTGGCCGCCTGGGTCTGCGTGTTGCCGACGCCGACGACGGTCAACGTCAACACCGCCAGTGCCGAAGTCCTGTCGGCGGTGATTCCCGGCCTCAACCTGGACGACGCCCGCAAATGGGTCGCGGAGCGCGGCAACGGCAGCCCGTCGCTGGCCGAATTCCGCGGCAGACTCAGCCCGGCGCAGACGCTCGGGCTGCAGGAAAACCTGCTCGGTGTCGCCAGCGAGCACTTTCAGGTTGATCTCAGCGTTGAATTCGGCCGCGTGCGGCAACGATATTTGGCGCTTTATCAACGCCGAGGGCAGAATTGGCCGCTACTGCTCTGGATGCAACAACGTTGATGCACTGCTCCCTCCCTTCCTATCGAGGCCCGACGTGACCCGCCTGTTCATCTCTGTTCCCGACCCCCTGCCGGAAAGCCTGGACGGCATCGCCTGGCGCCTGCTTGGCGCCGGGCAGCCGCCAACCCGACAGGATGCCGGCGTGGCGGCCAGCGCGGCGGACCTGCCCGAGGCCGATGAAATCTGGCTCGCCTTGCCCGCCGGCCGCGTGCTGCTCAGCAGCCTGACCCTGCCGCGGCGGGCTCTGCGCCAGTTGAACGGCGCCCTGGGCAACGCGCTGGAGGACAAGCTGATGCTCGACCCGACGCTGGTCCATGTCGCCATCGGCAAGCCGTTGACGGGCGACGAACATCCGGTTGCGGTGATCGAGACCGCCTGGCTGGAACAGCTGCTGGCGCTGTGCCGGCGACATGGCATCGAGCCGTTCGGGGCGACCTCCGAAGCGCTGCTCTGGCTCGGCGACGCGGCGCAGACGTGGAGCGTGCGTTGGAGCGGCCATCAGGGCTTTGTCCGTTCGGGACCCAATGCGGGCTTTGCGCTCGATGACGGCAACGCGCAGACGCCGCCGCTGGCGCTGCAACTGGCGCTCGCGGAAGCGCGTCGGCAGGGCGTCGCGCCGGACGCGCTGATGGTCGAGGCCGAGGTCGCAGTCGATGCCGTCGCCTGGAGCCGCAGCCTCGAATGCCCGCTGAAATTGCACGCTTTGTACGCCGACCCGCAGGCGCCCGGCCTCAATCTGCTGCAAGGGCCTTACGCCTCGCGCCGGCGCGGCAGCAGCGGCTGGCTGGCGGCCAACCTCGCCGAGTTCGTCCGCAGCCGGCAGTTTGGCCGTTATCGGCTGGCGGCGGGTCTCGTCGCGGCTGCGCTGGCGGTGCATGTGCTCGGCACACTGGGCGATTGGCTGCGCCTATCGCAGGAAAATCGCCAACTGCGCGCCGAGATGCGCCAGGTATTCCAGGAGGTGTTTCCGCAGACCCAGGCCATCGTCGATCCGTCGCTGCAGATGCAACGCCAGCTGGCCGATCTGCGGCGCGCGCACGGCTATGTCGAGAGCGGCGATTTTCTGCATGCACTCGGCGCTGTCGCCGGACAAGTCGGCGGCGTCAAGGAACTGAGCTACGAAAACAACCACCTTACGCTGGCGCAACCGCTGGCCGCCGATCTCGACGCATTACGCACCACGCTGGCGGCCCAGGGCTATCGGATGTCCAGCGCAGGGGAAGCCGGCAATCAGTCAGTCACACTGGAAAGGAGCCGGCCATGAACCCGTCTGCCCGTTTGCATGCGTTCTGGGACGGCCTCGCCACGCGCGAGCGCATGTTGATCGCGATCGGCCTGGTTGTGCTGCTGCCGGTCGGCTTCTACCTGTATATCTGGCAGCCGGTCAATGCGGAACGCGCGCGCTTGACCAGCCGGGTGGAACAACTGCGCAGCGAACTGGCGCAATTGCGCGCCGACGCCGCAGAAATCAAACGCTTGCGCGCGCAAATGCCGATAAGCGCCCAGTTACGCAACGGCGATACGCTGCTCGCCGCCGCACGCCAAGCGGCGGCCCGCTTCGGCCTGCCCGACCTGCAAGTTGCGCTGACCGCACAGGGCGACGATCGCCTGCTGCTCAATCTGGATAGCGTCGCATTCGACGCCTGGATGCGCTGGCTGGGCGAGCTCGGCGTGCAAGGCGTCAGCCTCACTGCCTGCAAGGTCGAAGCGCTGCCGACACCCGGCCTGGTGCGGGTCAAGGCGACCCTGGCGAGGAAGGCGTCTTGAATCCTGCCGTCCAGGCCCGCACGCGAAGCGGGCGCGCGGCCTGGATACTGGGCGGGGTGCTGCTTTATCTGCTCTTCCTGATCCTGCAAATGCCGGTCGCCTGGCTGATCGCCCGACTGCCCGCCGATGGGCCCGTGCAACTGCGCCAGGCCAGCGGCACGCCGTGGCAGGGCGCCGTACGTCAGGTGATCTGGCAGGCCGACGTCGACCGCATCGATGTCGGCAGTTTCGCCTGGCGCTGGCGGCCGGGCGAACTGCTCAACGGGCGCGTCGGCTTCAATTTCGAACTGAAAAAGTCGGCCAACCAGCTGAACGGCGTCGTTCTGCTGGCCCGCAACAGCCTGGCGCTGAATAACGTACGGGGCCAGGTTGACGCCGCGCTGCTCGGATTCGCTTCGCGTCCGCTCGGCCTGCTGCAGCCGCAGGGCACGCTGGGGCTGGATGTGGCGGACCTTTTCCTCACCCGCAAGCGTATCCACGGCGCCGTCCGCCTCGACTGGCGGAATGCGCGCAGCGGCATGGTCGCCGCCCCGTTGGGCGATTACCGCGCTGAATTGAAGTCCGCTCCGGACGGTCGCCGCGCTCGCGTCGACGTACTGACAGTGCAAGGTCCGTTGGCCATGACCGGTCATGCTGAATACCTGCCCGGCCAGGTGCCGCAAGGCACTTTGCGCCTGACGCCGCCGCCGGACGCAAGCGGCAAGGTCTACCGCCCGCTGCTGGACATCCTCGGCCGCCCGAATGCCGGCGGCACCTGGGTGCTGTTCTTCAACCCGCACTGAGCCGGGGCGAAGTGCACCGGCCTGCACCAAGCACACCCACGTTTCGATTGTCATGTGCATGAGTTACCCTGCTAGCCGTTTTGATCGGTTGCCCCGAGTGAGTCTGCGCGCATCGGCGTGCACCGCGTTCGGGAATGGTTTTCAGGAATGCGGCATGTTTTTCTCTATTCGTTTTTTCCCTCTTCGATCTCCCGGGTGTCGGTTTTGATTCGCGCTTTCCTGTCGTCCCGTTCGCCCTTGTTGGCCGCGTTGGCGGCGCTGCTGCTGCTGACCTGGTTGCTGGCGCATTGGACTTGGACTTTCCTGACCCCTCGCCAGCCGGCTGACTCCGTTTCGGCGGCCGCACCGGCGCTGAGCAAGGTGTGGGCGGAGAAGGCGGTGCATCTGTTCGGCGGCGCCGGCTCGATCGGCGCGGCGGTGGACGCGGCGCCGGTCGCCGCGTCCGCCATCGGCGTCAGCGGCGTCTATGCCGGACGCGACGGCCGTTCCGGTTTTGCCGTGCTGGTCGTGGACGGCAAAGCGCTGCCGGCCGTGCTCGGCCAGGAATTCGCAGCCGGCCTGCGCTTGCAGCGGGTTTATCCGGACAGCGTCGAAATCCTGCGCGGCGGACAGCTCGAAATCGCGCGCATGGCCGCGCCCTCGATGCCCGGACCCGGCTCGGCGGCTGGCAGCGCGCCCAGCTTGCTGATGAGCGTACGGTCGTTAGGACCGGGGCAATATGGCTTTTCCCGGGCGGAACTGTTGGCGATGTTGAAACGCAGCGATCAGATGCCGTTGTTCGGCCGCTACGCGCCGCACCCGCGCGGCGGTGCGGTGCTCGAACGCAGCCCGGCGGGCGGCCTGCCGGACAAACTGGGCCTGAAAGTCGGCGACGTGGTCAGCGTCATCAATGGCAAACCCTTATCCGGGCCGGGCGATGTGGCGCGGCTATATGAACAGTTGATCAAAAGCGAGAGAGTGAACGTGGAAGTCTTGCGAGCGGGTACGAGAATGAATTTGGGCATACAGGTGGCGCCATGAACGGATCGATATACAAACGCCTGGCGCTGTTGGCGCTGCTGCTGTTGGCCGCGCCGGCATGGTCGCAAAGCCGGGTGACGTTGAACTTCGTCAATGCGGAG